>CAWKCA010000034.1:0-348016 GCA_963848005.1 uncultured Candidatus Rokubacteria bacterium | reverse complement strand
AGGCGCTGGCCAACGAGCTGCGCGACGACAAGAAGGTCGACCTCGTGGTGCTCCTGAGCCACAACGGCGTCGCCGTCGATCTCAAGCTCGCCGCGCGCGTGAGCGGTCTCGACGTCATCCTCGGTGGCCACACGCATGACGGTCTGCCCAGGATGCCGCCGATCCAGGTGGGCCGGACCCTCGTCGTCAACTCGGGCTCCCACGGCAAATTCCTGAGTCGCCTCGACCTCGACGTGCGAGGCGGGCGCGTCGTCGCGTGGCGCTACCGGCTGATCCCGGTGCTGTCCAAGCTCCTCCCGGAGGATCCGGACATGGCGCGCCTCATCCGCGAGGTCCGCGCGCCGCACGAGGCGAGACTCGGCGAGCGGCTGGCCGTCTCCGAGTCGCTGCTGTACCGGCGCGGCAACTTCAACGGCACCTTCGACGAGCTGATCCTCGACGCGCTCTTGAAGCAGGCGGACGCCCAGGTGGCCTTCTCCCGGGCTTCCGCTGGGGCATGACGATCGTCCCCGGGCAGGAGATCACGCTGGAGGACGTGTACGCCCACACGGCGCTGACCTATCCCAACACCTGGGTGCGCCGCGAGATGACGGGCGCGAGATCTACCGCATCATGGAAGATGTCGCCGACAATCTGTTTCATCCCGACCCCTATTACCGCCAGGGGGGCGACATGGTCAGCCGGGTGGGCGGCTCACCTACGCGATCGACCCCACGCAGGACCGTGGGCAAACGCATCCAGGACATCCGCGTGGCCGGCCGTCCCCTCGAGGCGGCGCGCCGCTACAAGGCCACGGGCTGGGCCAGCCTGGGCGAGGCCGACGGACCGCCGGCGTGGGACGTGGTGGCCGCGCACCTCCGCAGCCTCAAGCACGTCAAGATCGATCCCCGCCCGCGCGTGCGCGTGGTCCATTAGGAAGATGTGGCTAAATGAGCCGCCCAAATCACCCGGATAATAATAAAAAAAAAAAAAAAAAATTACGCCCCGGCGCTCGGGGCATGCCGGGCGAAAAGAGCCAAATAGGGCGCCCCCCCCTCCCAGATTGTTTTTCGGTCCGGTTTGCAAGAGCCGGCGCTCCGCGCCATCTCGTTGGACGTGGGAATCGGGCGGTGGCGAGGTGGGGTGAAGAGCGAGGAGCGCGACGCAGCTCTGGCCTCAAGCTCTAAGCGGTTTCTCCCCCCCCGTCGTGAGAGTCTGTTTACTCGGCGGAGGCTGTTCCAGCTGCGTGCTATCTCTCATGGCGAGGCCGTGGCAGCCCTGATCCTGATATGGATTCGCGCCGCCGGGCTCGTCGGCCAGGCGCTGGCGCTCGGCAGCGCGATCTTTGCGCTCTTCGTGCTGCGCGTCGGAGGCGAGTCGAGTATCGGCCGCGCCGGGCATCGCGCCCTGGTCTTGGCCGGCGCCGGCGCCGTGCTCGTCGCCGCCGCGCAGGTCGGAACCATGGTCGCGCTGACGGCGGCCTTCGCCGATGGGACGGTCTGGCCGATCGGGGCCGTGCTCGCAACGATGACCGGCACCGTGGGGTTGACTCGTCTCGCGGCCGCCCTCGTGGTCGCGTTGGTCGCGTACCGCTTGCATCGTGCTCCGGGGTCGCGCGGAGACCGGACGCTTGCTCCTGGGCGCGACCGCCGTGCTTCCGGTCACTGGTGCACTGGTCAGCCACGCGATGGGGCGCCTGGACACGGAGGCCTGGCTCGTGGTCATCGCCGCCATCCACCAGGCCTCCGCCAGCGCCTGGGTGGGGGGAGTCATATGCGCGATGGTGGTCGGCGCGAGGGCCGATGCGGGGACCGCCGGGGCATCGCTTCCCGATTCTCCGCGGTGGCCGCGGCATCGGCCGCGGCGCTGGCTCTGACCGGTCTCGGTCTGCTCGTGTACGTCGCCTCGCCAGGCGCCGCGATCGGCACCTCCTACGGGGCGATGGTGCTGGCGAAGATCGCGCTCTTCGCCGCGCTGCTGGCGATGGCGTGGCTCAACCATCGAGCGGTGCATGGCCCCCTCGCTCTCGGAAGCGTGCGCACCGCGCGAGCGCCGGGCCGAGCCCGGGCCTTCGATCCGACCGCCGTCATTGTGTTGCGCCGGCGTCTGGAAGTGGAGGCCGGGCTCGCCGTGGTCGCGCTCGTCCTCGCCGCGTCCATCGGCTCGACCCCGCCGGCTGCCGACGCGGGCGCGCAGCAGGCCACCTGGGAAGAGATCAAGCGCGTGTTCACGCCGGGGTGGCCTCGGCTGGAAGGCCCGAGCCTGGCAGAGCTCCAGGCGACCTCGACGCTGGGCGATTCTGCCGCACCGCGGACGCCCGAGCAGACGGCGTGGTCCGAGTTCGGCCACCACGTTTCCGGGCTGTTCATCTTCGCGATGGGAGTGCTCGCGACCCTGGAGCCAACGGGACGGGCGCCGTGGGCCCGCCACTGGCCCCTGCTCATCGTGGGACTGACCGGCTTCGTGGCCTGGAGCCTGGATCCGGAGGGCTGGCAAACCGGGCGGGTGGGGTTCTGGGAGCATCTGCTGAGCCCAGAGGTGGTGCAGCATCGAATCATGCTCGCGATGCCCGCGCTCCTCGGGATCGCGGAGTGGCGGGTCCGCGCGACCAGCGGCTCGACCTCGCGCTGGCGATATGTCTTCCCGCTCGTCTGCATCGCCAGCGGAACGTTGCTCATGACCCACGTCCACGAGGTGGGCGACGCGAAGTCGGCCTTCCTGATGGAGCTGACGCACCTGCCGCTCGGTCTGGTGATCCTGGTTGCCGGCTGGGCGCGCTGGCTCGAGCTCCGCCTCCCGCCGGCCCAGGGCGCCAGGCACGGTCGCCTCTGGGGCCCGGCGCTGGCGCTCTTCGGGTTGCTGCTCGTCTTCTACCGCGAGGCCTGACCGCTCCTTTTTTTTTTTTTTTTTTTTTTTTTTTTTTTTTTTTTTTTTTTTTTTTTTTTTTTTTTTTTTTTTTTTTTTTTTTTAAAAAAAAAAAAAAAATTTTTCTATTTCGCCGACGCGCTGTGAAACAGGTTCAGGGCCGACCCCGCCCGGAACCACTCGAGCTGGGACGCCCCGAAGGAGTGCCGGAGCTGCAGGTTCTCGAGCGTCCCGTCGGCATGCTTGACGCGGCACTCCACGGGCTTGCCGGGCGCAAGGTCCGCCAGCCCGAGGAGGCTGATGCGGTCCTCCTCGCGGATGCGGTCATAGTCGGCAGGGTCCTGAAACGTCAGGGCCAGGAGCCCCTGCTTCTTGAGATTCGATTCATGGATGCGCGCGAAGCTTCGCGCGATCACGGCCGCTCCACCCAGCAGACGCGGCGAGAGGGCGGCGTGCTCGCGGCTGCTCCCTTCGCCGTAGTTGTGGTCGCCGATGACGACCCACTTGATCCCCTTGGCCTTGTAGCTTCTCGCGATGCTGGAGATGGTCTGGCCGGTCTCTCCCGTCAGCACGTTCTTGCCCGTCCCCGCCTCGCCGGTGAAGGCGTTGATCGCCCCCATGAACATGTTGTCGCTGAACCGGTCGAGGTGTCCCCGATAGCGCAGCCACGGGCCGGCCGGGGAAATGTGGTCGGTCGTGGTCTTGCCCTTGGTCTTGATGAGCACCGGCATCTCGAGGAAGTCCCGGCCATCCCAGGCGGGCCACGGCTCCATCAACTGGAGTCTCTCGCTCCGAGGATCCACCGTTCAGGGTGATGCCGCTGCCGTCTTGAGGCGGCGCCGTATAGACGGTGCGCCCGCGGGCGAAGTGTTTGGCGGGCACCTCGGGCGCGGGCCGGGGAGGCGTCAGGGTGAACGGCTTGCCGTCGGCGCCCATGAGGGTATCGGTCAGCGGGTTGAAGGAGAGCCGTCCGGCCAGGGCGAATGCGGTCACCAGTTCGGGACTGCCGATGAAGTTCATCGTGGTGGGCTGGCCATCGTTGCGCCGCGGGAAGTTGCGGTTGTACGAGGTCACGATGGTGTTGGGCACCTCCGCCGCCTCCTTGGCCCTCCGCCACTGGCCGATGCAGGGCCCGCAGGCGTTCGCCAGGACGACGCCGTTGATGTCCGTGAGGGACTGCATCTGGCCGTCGCGCTCGATGGTGGCGCGCACCTGCTCGGATCCCGGCGTGACCAGCAAGGGCACGGCGGCCTTGAGGCCGTGCGCTTTGGCCTGCTCGGCCACATCGGCGGCGCGGCTCATGTCCTCGTAGGAGGAGTTGGTGCAGCTGCCGATCAGCGCGGTCGAGATCGCGTCGGGAAATGCGTTGGTCGCATCGGCCACCTCCGCGGCGAGCCGAGAGATGGGCCGCGCTCGATCGGGGGAATGCGGACCGACCACGTGCGGCTCCAGGGTCGACAGGTCCAGGTGCACCACCCGGTCGTAGTACTTCTCAGGGTGAGCCTCGACCTCCTCGTCGGGGGCCAGCAGATGCTGATGCTGCTCGGCCAGTGGCACCAGGTCACCTCGGCCTGTCGAGCGCAGGTAGGTTGCCATGTGCGCGTCGTAGGGGAACATGGATGTCGTCGCTCCCAGCTCGGCGCCCATGTTGGTGATGGTGGCCTTGCCGGTGGCGCTGATGGTGCGCGCGCCCGGGCCGATGTACTCCACGATGGCGTTGGTGCCCCCGGACACGGTGAGCTGCCCGGCGACGTAGAGGATGACGTCCTTCGGCGCCGTCCATCCGCTCAGCGCACCGGTCAGGTACACCGCGATATGCCTCGGGTAGAGCACTTCCCAGGGCAGGCCCGCCATGACCTCGACGGCATCCGCGCCACCCACCCCGACCGAGCACGCGCCCAGGCCGCCCGCGTTGGGGGTGTGCGAGTCCGTGCCGATGATCAACTCGCCGGGGAAGGCGTAATTCTCTAGCACGACTTGATGAATGATCCCGGCCCCCGGCCCCCAGAATCCCACGCCATACTTGGCGGCGGCTGAGCGCAGGAAGCCGTAGACCTCCTGGTTCTCTTCGAGCGACGCGCGGAGGTCGCCCTCGCCCTCGACTCGCGCCTGGATGAGATGGTCGCAGTGGACCGTGGTGGGCACAGCGACGGTGTCCCGCCGGGTTTGCATGAACTGGAGCATGGCCGTCTGCCCCAGCACGTCCTGCAGGACGACGCGATCGGGACGGAGTTGCAGATAGCTCTTTCCCGGCTCCATGTCCTGATGCCCAGGGTCCTCGAGATGTCCGAGCAAGACCTTGTCCGCCAGGGTGAGGGGCCGGCCCAGTCGGCGGCGAACGCGCTCGAGCGTCCGCGTCATCGTCGCGTAGACCTTGGCGGCCAGTTCAGGCGTCGATTCGATCGTCACCATACTTCCTCCCGACGACGTGCCGCTCGCGTGCTCATGCCGCGATCACCTGACTGGGTCGGCAGTCGCTCCGACGGGCATGGTAACAATCCTGTGGTTCGTGTCCAGGTCAATTAGGTCGGGCGGGCGGACGCCTCCCTCATCCCGTGGGGTAGCTCTGTTGTATCCTGCTGCCGTTCCAGGTGAGATCGGCGCACGGCCTGGAGGAGTGCAGCGATGAGCGACTCATTGATCGCAGCGACCGACCGCTACTCCCGCCGGCGCGCGAAGATCCTTGACACTGAGATGGCCTACGTCGACACGGGTACGGGAGATGCCGTCGTCTTCCTGCATGGCAATCCGACGTCGTCCTATCTCTGGCGCAACGTGATCCCGCACGTGGAGTCAGTGGGACGCTGTCTGGCGCCCGACCTCGTGGGGATGGGCGAGTCGGGCCCGGCTCCCGGCGGCTCCTACCGCTTCGTCGACCATGCGCGCTACCTCGACGCCTGGTTCGACGCGCTGAACCTCAAGGACCGCGTGACCGTGGTGGGGCACGACTGGGGCTCGGCGCTGGGCTTCCACTGGGCGCGACGCTTCCCCGAGCGCATGCGGGCGCTCGCCTACATGGAGGCCATCGTGCGGCCCGTCACGTGGGAGGAGTGGCCGGAGGCAGCCCGCGGCATCTTCCGGGCCATGCGCTCACCGGCGGGCGAGGACGTCGTTCTTCAGAAGAACGTCTTCGTGGAGCGGATCCTGCCCGCCAGCGTCCTTCGCGGTCTCACCGCCGAAGAGATGGCGGTCTATCGCAGGCCGTACCTCCAGGCGGGTGACTCTCGCCGGCCCACGCTGACCTGGCCCCGCCAGATCCCGCTCGGCGGCGAGCCCGCCGAGGTGGTGGCCATCGTCGACGACTACGCACGCTGGCTGTCCGAGAGCCCGCTGCCCAAGCTCTTCGTGAATGCCGAGCCCGGGTCCATCCTGGTGGGCGCTCAGCGCGAGTTCTGCCGGCGCTGGCCGAACCAGCGCGAGGTGGCGGTGAAGGGAAGCCATTTCATCCAGGAGGATTCGCCCGCGGAGATCGGCCACGCCATCGCCGGTTTCCTCCGCGACCTCCCGAGATGAAGCGGCGGACCGGCGGAATCCTGGCCGTCCTCGTCATCGCTCTCACCGCAGGCGGGGTGCCGGCTCGGGCCCAGGAGGGCCAGGTCTATGGGGCCGACCAGTTCTTCGATCTGGTGTGGGAGCCCGTCGAGCACGGCGGCCGGTCTTCCATCGGTGGCTATGTGACCAATACCTACGGCCTGGAGGCCAGGCGCGTCCGGCTCATGGTGGAGAGTCTCGACGCCGCCGGGAAGGTCACCGCCAAGACCATCGGCTACGTGAACTATCCGATCCCGCCCTCCTCGCGGGGCTACTTCGAGGTCTTCGTGCCCGAGAAGGCGCCTCGCTACCGGGTGTCCATCCTCTCGTGGGACTTCCTGCGAACGCCGTCCGGATCGTGAGGGCCGTCACCGTCCGGGCCCACGCGCTCTGATTCGGCGCCCGGTTGCCTCCTTCGGTCACCGCAGTGTCGAGTCGATGCGGTTGCTTGACGCGGCGTGAGGCGGACGCTAGAGTCGTGCGGGCATCGACATCGCCTCCCATTGCTGGGAGGCGATCGTGTGTCCGCGCCCCGATCGCCCGCGAGGCCATGGTGGCTCGTGTGCGGCCCATGTACCATAGGACGTGGTGCGCGGTTCCGTCATTGGTCACGAGCGTCCGCGGACATTGTGCCGTCGGGGCGGCGGCCGGGCAGGAGAGCGCGTGTCGATCGTGGAGACCGGGTAGGAGATCCGAAGAAATGTCCCTCGAACAGATCCGATCGCTCTACGCGTCGATGGGCGAGCGTCTGGATCAGGCACGGAAGCGGCTGGGTCGGGCCCTCACGCTGTCCGACAAGATTTTGGTGGCGCACTCCGAGAATTTCGCCACACAACCCTGGGATCGAGGCAAGGCGACTCTCCGGCTGCGCGTGGACCGCGTGGGATTGCAGGACGCTACGGCCCAGATGGCCCTGCTCCAGTTCATGCAGTCGGGGCGCGCGCGCGTGGCCGTTCCGTCCGCCATCCACTGCGACCATCTGATCCGCGCGGAGTCGGGCGCCGCCGCCGACCTCGCGCGGGCCATCCAGGAGAACCAGGAGGTCTACGACTTCCTGCACTCCGTGGCGCAGAAGCACGGCCTCGAGTTCTGGAAGCCGGGCGCGGGCATCATCCACCAGGTGACGCTCGAGACCTATGCGTTCCCGGGCGGCCTCATGATCGGCGCCGATTCCCACACGCCGAACGGCGGGGGCCTGGGCATGCTCGCCATCGGCGTGGGCGGCGTGGACTGCGGCGAGGTGATGGCGGGCCTGCCGTGGGAAGTGCTCCATCCCAGGATGGTCGGCGTGTGCCTCACCGGCAAGCTCAGCGGGTGGACGGCGCCCAAGGACGTCATCACCTATCTGTGCACACTGCTCACCGTGAAGGGTGGCACCAACAAGATCATCGAGTACTTCGGCCCGGGGACGGAGTCGATCAGCGCCACCGGCAAGGGCACCATCTGCAACATGGGGGCGGAGCTGGGGGCGACGACCTCGATTTTCCCGTTCGATTCGCGCATGGCCGCCTACCTGCGGGCCACCGACCGGACCGAGATCGCCGCGCTGGCCGAGCAGTATCGCGAGCACCTCGTCGCCGATGCCGCGGTCGAAGCCAACCCGAAAGCGCTCTACGACGAGGTCGTCGAGATCGATTTGGACTCGCTGGAGCCCCACGTCGTGGGGCCGCACTCGCCGGATTTCGGGCGTCCGATCAGCCGGCTCGCCGCCGACGCACGCGCGAACGGCTGGCCCACCAAGATCACCAACGCCCTCATCGGCTCCTGCACCAACTCCTCGTACGAGGACATGCGGCGGGCCGCCCACATCGCCATGCAGGCGATCAAGGCGGGGCTGCGTGCGAAGGTGCCCTTCCTCATCACCCCGGGCTCGGAGCGGGTGTACCAGACCATCAAGCGCGATGGGCTCATCGACACGTTCGAGCGAATCGGGGGCACCGTGCTGGCCAACGCCTGCGGCCCCTGCATCGGGCAGTGGAAGCGCGGCGACATCAAGCCGGGCGAGACCAACACCATCGTGTCGTCCTTCAACCGCAATTTCCCCGGCCGCAACGACGGGAACAGCGCGACCCTCTCCTTCATCAGCAGTCCCGACATGGTGACGGCGCTCGCGCTGGCGGGAACCCTGGAGTTCGATCCGGTTCACGGGACTCTCCCCGGGCCAGACGGCAAGGCGGTGCGCCTCACCGCACCCGAGGGCGAGGAGCTTCCCCGCGACGGGTTCGCGCGAGGCGTGGAGGGCTACGAGGAGCCTCCGGTCGATGGCGGCGCGGTGCAGGTCATCGTCCGCCCGGACAGCGAGCGACTCCAGCTCCTGGCCCCGTTCGCCCCGTGGGACGGCAAGGACTACGTCGATCTGCCCATTCTGGTGAAGACCAAGGGCAAGACCACGACCGACCACATCTCGCCGGCCGGCCCCTGGCTCCGCTACCGCGGCCATCTCGACCGGATCAGCGACAACATGTTCCTGGGCGCGGTGAACGCCTTCACGGGCGAGACCGGCAAGGGCGTGAACCCGGTCACCGGCGAGGCCGGCCAGCCCTTCGCCAAAACGGCGCGCGATCTCAAGGCGCGGGGCGTCCGCTGGATGGCCATCGGCGACGAGAACTACGGCGAGGGGTCGAGCCGAGAGCACGCGGCCATGTCGCCCCGCTACGTGAACGCCGTGGTGGTGCTGGTCCGGAGCTTCGCACGCATCCACGAGACCAACCTCAAGAAGCAGGGCATCCTCCCGCTGACGTTCATCGATCCCGCCGACTACGACCGCTTCGCCCAGAACGACCGGGTGTCGATCGTCGGGCTGTCGGCGCTGGAGCCGGGCAAGCCCGTGACCTTGCGGATCCGCAAGCCGGACGGCCGCACGGAAGAGATCCCGGTCAAGCACACGATGACCCACGAACAGATCGCGTGGTTCAAGGCCGGGTCGGCGCTGAACGCCGCCCAGGCGGACTCGGCGCCGGGCGCGGCGCTTCAATGAGGGACGTTGCGCTCGAGCCACCGGACACGACAGCGAAGCCAGGGAAGGACATCTAGATGGCCGCTCGGCCGAAGATCACCGTAGTGGGCGCGGGCAACGTCGGCGCCTCGGTCGCGCAGTACGCGGTGGAGAAGGAGCTCGGCGACGTCGTGCTGGTCGACGTCGTGGAGGGCATCCCGCAGGGCAAGGCGCTCGACCTCGCGCAGGCGGGGCCGATCCACCGCTACGACGCCAGCATCGTCGGCTCCAACGGCTACGACGAGACGGCCGACTCCGACGTGGTCGTGATCACCGCCGGGCTGGCGCGCAAGCCCGGCATGACGCGCGACGACCTCCTGTTCAAGAACGCGGAGATCGTCGGCTCGGTCGTCGAGCAGGTCAGCGCGCGCTCGAAGAATGCCATCCTCGTGCTGGTCACCAACCCGCTCGACGCGATGGTGCAGCTGGCGTGGAAGAAGTCCGGTTTCCCGTCCCAGCGCGTGGTCGGGATGGCGGGCGTGCTCGACTCCGCGCGCTTCCGCACGTTCATCGCCCAGGAGCTGGACGTGTCGGTCGAGAACGTCACCGCGTTCGTCCTCGGCGGCCACGGCGACACGATGGTGCCGCTGCCCCGCTATTCCACGGTGGCCGGCATCCCCATCACCGACCTCCTGCCCAAGGAGAAGATCGACGCGCTCGTCACCCGGACGGCCAACGGCGGCGCGGAGATCGTCGCGTTTCTCAAGTCGGGCAGTGCGTACTATGCGCCGGCCGCCTCCGCGGTGGAGATGGTGGAAGCGATCCTCAAGGACAAGAAGAAGATCCTGCCGTGCGCCGCGTATCTCGACGGCCAGTACAAGACGAAGGGCCTCTACGTGGGCGTGCCGGTGAAGCTCGGCCGCAGCGGCGTGGAGCAGATCATCGAGATTGCGCTCACGCCCGACGAGCAGGCCGCGTTCGACAAGTCGGCCGGCGCCGTGCGCGAGCTGGTGGACAAGCTCAAGCTCTAGGCGGAGACGGATCATGGCCAAGACGAAAGCGAAGAAGCGAGCACCCGCCCGCGCGAAGACCGCACCGAAAAAAGTGAGCGCGGTGCCGAAGGGCTACCGCACGGTCACGCCGTACCTCACCGTGAACGACGGCGCCGGCGCGCTGGCCTTCTACGTGCCGCGCGTTCGGCGCGCGCGAGATCATGCGCATGCCGGCGCCCGGCGGGAAGCTGGGCCACGCGGAGTTCCGCATCGGCGATTCGATCGTCATGCTGAGCGACGAGTTCCCGGGGATGAGCACGCAAAAGGCCCCCACCTCGCTGGGCGGGACCACCGGCTCGCTCATGCTGTACGTGCCGAACGTCGACGCCGCCTTCAAGCGCGCGGTCGACGCGGGGTGCACGTCGCTCATGCCGCCGACCGACATGTTCTGGGGCGATCGCTTCGGCAAGCTCGAGGATCCTTACGGCAACCAGTGGGCCTGGCGACGCACAAGGAAGACGTGCCGCCCAAGCAGATGGCCGAGCGGGCCAAGGCCGCGATGGCCCAGATGGCGAAGGGCGAGGCCTGATGCGCGACATCCACGTCTCCGCGATCACCGACACCATCAAGAAGCTCTGCATGGAGGCGAACTGGAACCTCGGCCCCGAGATGCTGCGCGCCTTCGACAAGGCGCTCACCACGGAGCGCTCGGCCGCCGGCAAGCAGGTCCTCCAAATCCTGAAAGAGAACGCCGAGATCGCCCGGACCAAGCGCGTCGCGTACTGCCAGGACACGGGCGTCACCGTCTGCTTCGTCGAGCTCGGCCAGGACGTCCACGTCACGGGCGGCGGCCTCTACGACGCGATCAACGAGGGCGTGCGCCAGGGCTACACGGAAGGCTTCCTGCGCGCGTCGATGGTGAAGTCGCCGTTCGACCGCGTGAACACCGGCGACAACACGCCGGCGGTGATCCACGTGGACGTCGTGCCGGGCGCCGAGCTGAAGCTCGCCATCATGGCCAAGGGCGGCGGCTGCGAGAACCGCTCGAAGTACACGATGCTCACGCCGGCGGCGGGCATCGAGGGCGTGAAGGACTTCATCATCGAGTGCGTGAAGATGGCGGGCCCCGACGCCTGTCCGCCCCTGATCCTGGGGGTCGGGGTGGGCGGGACGTTCGAGAAGGCCGCCCTGAACTCGAAGAAGGCGCTCTTCCGCGAGATCGGCTCGCCGAACCCCGATCCCTTCCTCGACGCGCTGGAGACACGAGCTGCTCGACCGCGCGAACCGCCTCGGCATCGGCCCCCAGGGCTACGGCGGCGACACGACAGCGTTGGGGATCCACATCATCACGTACCCGTGTCACATCACATCACTCCCCGTCGCAGTGACGATCGAATGCCACGCGCATCGCCACAAGGAAGCCACCCTGTGATGAACAGCTTTCGAGCGCTGGCTTTGCCAGCGCAATCCTGTTTCTGGGGGAGGCTCGGAGGGGGCCGTCGAGGCCCCTTCCGATGATCGGTTGGGGGGCGAAGCCCCCCTCCGAGGAAAGGGCCACGCTGTAACATGCCTACCGCTCCCGGCAAGATCGTCTGGACGGAAATCGACGAAGCGCCCGCCCTGGCCACCTACTCGCTGCTGCCGATCATCCGGACATTCACCGGGGGCACCGGCATCGCCATCGAAACGGCGGACATCTCCCTGGCCGGGAGAATTCTCGCCAACTTCCCCGAAGGCCTGACCGCGGCCCAGCGCGTGCCCGACTGGCTGACCCAGCTGGGCGAGCTGGCGAAGCGGCCCGAAGCCAACATCGTCAAGCTGCCGAATATCAGCGCGTCGGTCCCGCAGCTCAAGGCCGCGATCAAGGAGCTGCAGGGGCAGGGCTACCAGGTGCCCGAGTACCCCGAAAATCCCACGAACGCCGCGGAAGGGGCGATCAAGGCGCGCTACGCGAAGGTGCTGGGCAGCGCCGTGAACCCGGTGCTGCGGGAAGGAAACTCCGACCGGCGGGCCGCGGCCGCGGTGAAAGACTACGCGAGGAAGCACCCGCACAAGCTGGGCCCGTGGACGCCGGATTCGAAGGCGCACGTCGCCACCATGGGCCGCGGCGACTTCGCGGCCAACGAGAAATCGGTGACCGTGCCCGAGGCGACCACCGTCCGGATCGAGTTCGTCGACAAGAGCGGACAGGTCACGGTGCTGAAGGACGCGATCGCGCTCAAGGCCGGCGAGGTGATCGACGGCACGTCCATGAGCAGCGCGGCGCTGGTGAGCTTCCTCGAGGAACAGATGGAGGACGCCAAGAAGCAGGGCGTGCTCTTCTCCATCCACCTCAAGGCCACGATGATGAAGATCTCCGATCCGATCATCTTCGGCTATGCCGTGAGGACGTTCTTCCGGGACGTCTTCGACAAGCACGCGGCGGTCTTCAAGGAGATCGGCGTCGATCCGAACAACGGCCTGGGGGACCTGTACGCGAAGATCAAGCGCCTGCCGCAGGCCAAGCAGGCGGAGATCGAGGCGGACATCCAGGCGTGCTACGCCAGGCGGCCCGCCCTGGCCATGGTCAACTCCGACAAGGGGATCACCAACCTGCACGTGCCGAGCGACGTGATCATCGACGCCTCGATCCCCCCGATGATCCGCGACTCCGGGCAGATGTGGGGACCGGACGGCAAGCTCCGCGAAACGAAGGCGGTCATCCCCGACCACAGCTACGCTCCGCTCTATCACGAGGCCATCGAGCACTGTAAGCAGCACGGCGCGTTCGACCCGAAGACGATGGGCACGGTGCCGAACGTCGGGTTGATGGCCCAGCAGGCCGAAGAGTACGGGTCCCACGACAAGACCTTCCAGATGCAGGCCGCCGGCACGGTGCGCGTCGTCGACCAGCAGGGCCGGACGCTGATCGAGCACGCCGTGGAAGCGGGCGACATCTGGCGCGCGTGTCAGGTGAAGGATGCCCCGATCCGCGACTGGGTGAAGCTCGCCGTCACCCGCGCGAGGATCACCGGCGCGCCGGCGGTGTTCTGGCTCGACAAGAACCGGGCCCACGACGCCCAGCTCGTCGAGAAGGTGACCCGATACCTTCAAGACCACGACACCAAGGGACTCGATATCCGCATCATGCCCGTCGCCGAGGCCGCGCGCTTCTCGCTGGAGCGGATGCGGGCCGGCCAGGACACGATCTCGGTGACGGGCAACGTCCTGCGCGACTACAACACGGACCTGTTCCCGATCCTCGAGCTCGGCACCAGCGCGAAGATGCTCTCCATCGTGCCGCTCATGGACGGCGGCGCCCTCTTCGAGACCGGCGCCGGCGGTTCGGCCCCCAAGCATGTCGAGCAGTTCGTGGAAGAGGGACATCTCCGGTGGGATTCCCTCGGCGAGTTCCTCGCCCTGGCGGAGTCGCTTGATCACATGGCGCGCGCGTGCGGAGCAACGCCAAGGCGAAGGTGTTCGCCGAAACGCTCCACGAGGCCAACACCAAGTTCCTCGACAGCGACAAGTCGCCGTCCCGCAAGGTGGGCGAGCTGGACACGCGCGGCAGCCACTTCTATCTCGCCCTGTACTGGGCGGAGGCGCTGGCGGCCCAGACGCAGGACGCGGAGCTCCAGGCGCGCTTCGCCAAGGTGGCGAAGCAGCTCGCGGACAACGAGGCCAAGATCGTCGCCGAGCTGAACGCCGCGCAGGGACGTCCGGTCGACCTCGGCGGGTACTACCGGCCGGACCCGGGCCTGGCGTCGAAGGCGATGCGCCCCAGCCCCACGTTCAACGCCATCGTGGACGCCATCTCCCCATGAGCGTGACCACTGCGGCCGACGGCATCAAGGAGATCACCACGCCGCTCACCGACGCCGACGTCGAGTCGCTGAAGGCCGGGGACCGCGTGCGGATCAGCGGCGTGGTCTACACCGCGCGCGACGCCGCGCACGGCCGCCTGTTCCCCTTGCTGGAGAAGGGCGAGAAGCTCCCCATCGACGTGAAGGGCGCGGTCATCTACTACACGGGACCGACGCCGCCGCGACCGGGTGACGCGATCGGCTCCGTCGGGCCCACCACGGCGAGCCGCATGGACAAGTTCACGCCCGCCCTGCTGAAGGCCGGCTTGAAGGGCACCATCGGCAAGGGCTATCGTGGGCAGCCCGTGAAGGACGCGCTCAAGCAGTACCGGGCCGCGTACTTCGGCAGCATCGGCGGCGCCGGCGCGGTGCTCTCGCAGTTCGTCAAGAAGGCCGAGATCGTCGCCTACGAGGATCTCGGCACCGAGGCCATCCGGCGCCTGGAGGTCGAGGGGTTTCCGGCCATCGTGCTCAACGACTGTCACGGCGGCGACCTGTACTCGGCCGGGCAGAAGGAGTTCGCCCGGCCCGAACCCGCCTAGGGTTCCTGGAGGATTCATGGCTCGAGTGATGAGTGGGGCGCGACCGCCGATCGCGGCGGCGCACCTGCGCAAGGATGCGTGGTGGGCCCTGCCGGTCACCGTGGTGATCGTGCTGGGCAGCTTCATCGTCTACTCCACGTGGGCGGCTTTTCAGAACGCCCACTACTATGCGGCGCCCTATCTCTCGCCCTTCTACTCGCCGTGTCTCACCAAGTCGTGCGTCCACCCGACCTTCGGCGGCGGGCTGCCCGACGTCTGGCTGCCCATCATCGGGATCGTGTCGCCGGCGTTCCTGATCCTGGGAGGGCCCGGCCTCTTCCGGTTGACCTGCTACTACTACCGCAAGGCCTACTACCGCTCGTTCTGGCTGGCTCCCGCCGCCTGCGCGGTGCGCGATGCGAAGTCCGGCTACACCGGCGAGACGCGCTTTCCCCTGGTGATCCAGAACTTCCACCGCTATGCGTGGTACGTGGCGATCTTCTTCATCGTGGTCCTGGCCTGGGATGCCCTCCTGGCCTTCCGCTTCCCGGCCCCGGGGGGCGGCACGCAGTTCGGGATCGGCATCGGCACCATCGTCATGTGGATCAACGTGGTCCTGCTGGCCGGCTACACGTTTTCCTGCCACTCCTGCCGCCACGTGTGCGGCGGACACGTCGACGTCTTCTCCAAGGCGCCCACCCGCTACCAGCTCTGGCGCTTCATCTCGCGGCTCAACGAGCGCCACCCGATGTACGCGTGGCTCTCCCTCTTCAGCGTCGGCCTGACCGACCTCTACATCCGGCTGGTCTCCATGGGCGTCATTCGCGACCTGAGGATCATCTGATGGCACAGCGCCACGCGACCTGAGGATCATCTGATGGCACCGCCACGCGACGCGAGGATCTTCTGATGGCACAGCTCGACTACGAGACCCACGAGCACGACGTCATCGTCATCGGCGCGGGCGGCGCCGGCCTGCGCGCGGCCATCGAGGCCGCAGCCCAGGGCGTGTCGGTCGGCCTGATCTGCAAGTCGCTCCTCGGCAAGGCCCACACGGTCATGGCCGAAGGGGGCATCGCCGCGGCCCTGGGCAACGTGTGGCCCGAGGACAACTGGCAGGTGCACTTCCGCGACACCATGCGCGGCGGCAAGATGGTCAACAACTGGCGGATGGCCCAGCTCCACGCCCAGGAGGCGCCCGAGCGCGTGCTGGAGCTGGAGCGGTGGGGCGCGCTGTTCGACCGCACCAAGGACGGGCGCATCCTCCAGCGGGACTTCGGCGGCCATCGCTACGCGCGGCTGGCCCACGTCGGCGACCGCACCGGCCTCGAGATGATCCGCACGCTCCAGTACCACGGGATCCACCAGGGCATCGACGTCTACATGGAGTGCACGATCACCCGCCTCCTCAAGGACGGCGACCGCGTGTGCGGGGCCGTCGGGTACTGGCGCGAGAGCGGCCGCTTCGTGGTCTTCAAGGCCAAGGCGGTGGTCCTGGCCACCGGCGGCATCGGCAAGGCCTGGAAGGTGACGTCGAACTCCTGGGAGTACACGGGCGACGGTCAGTCGCTCGCCCTGTGGGCGGGCGCGGACCTGATCGACATGGAGTTCGTCCAGTTCCATCCCACCGGGATGGTGTGGCCGCTGTCGGTGTCCGGCATCCTCGTCACCGAGGGTGTGCGGGGCGATGGCGGCACGCTCAGGAACAACAAGGGCGAGCGCTTCATGTTCAACTACATCCCGGAGTTCTTCAAGGGCGAGACCGCCGACAACGAGGCGGAGGCCGACCGCTGGTACGAAGACAAGAAGAACAACCGGCGCACGGCTGACCTCCTGCCCCGCGACGAGGTGGCGCGCGCCATCAATTCCGAGATCAAGGCCGGGCGGGGCAGCCCCCACGGCGGCGTCTTCCTCGACATCTGCACGCGGCGCCCCGCCGACTACATCCGAAGACGGCTGCCGTCGATGTACCACCAGTTCAAGGAGCTGGCCGGTGTCGACATCACCAAGGAGCCCATGGAAGTCGGGCCCACCTGTCACTACGTGATGGGCGGCGTGCGCGTCGACGCCGACACCACCCAGGCCACGGTGCCCGGTCTGTTCGCGGCCGGCGAGGTCGCCGGCGGGATGCACGGCTCGAACCGGCTCGGCGGCAACTCGCTCTCTGACCTTCTGGTCTTCGGCCGACGCGCTGGACTCCACGCCGCGCTTTACGCGAAGGACTTCGGCGGGCAGCTCACCGTGGACTCGGGCCAGGTGGAGTCGATCGTCCGCGCGGCGCTGGCGCCGTTCGAGCGCGTGGGCCAGGAGAACCCCTACGCGATCCAGTCCGAGCTTCAAGAAACCATGCAGAGTCTGGTCGGACTCATCCGGACCGAGAGCGAGCTCAAAGTGGCCCTGCAGCGGATCGCCAAGCTCAAGGAGCGCGCGGTCAAGGTGCGCGTGGAGGGCCATCGCCAGTACAACCCGGGCTGGCACCTCGCCGTTGACCTCGAGTCGCTGCTGACCGTGGCCGAGTGCTGCGCGACGGCCGCCCTCGAGCGGACGGAGAGCCGCGGCGGGCACACCCGCGACGACCACCCGTACACCGACGACCAGTGGGGCACGGTCAACGTGGTGCTCCGCCAGCGCAACGACGCACTGCAGCTCACGCGCGAGCCGCTTCCTCAGATGCCCGACGAGCTGAAGGCGCTGTTCCAGGAGCGGAAGTAATGGCTACCTTCACGCTGCGGGTGTTCCGGGGCGAGGGCAGCGCGGGTGGGTTCAAGGAGTATCGGGTCGAGGCCGAGGAGGGGATGGTGGTCCTGGACCTCATCCACCGCATCCAGGCCACCCAGGCCAATGACCTCGCCGTGCGCTGGAACTGCAAGGCCGGCAAGTGCGGCTCGTGCAGCGCGGAGATCGACGGCAAGCCGCGGCTCATGTGCATGACGCGGATGGATCTCTTCCAGCCCGAGCGAGCCCATCACGGTGGCGCCCATCCGTGGCTTTCCGCTGATCCGCGACCTGGTCACCGACGTCTCGTACAACTACGAGAAGGCCAGGCAGGTCCCGCCGCTTCGCCTGAAGCCGCCGGAGCCCGACGGGACCTACCGGATGATGCAGGAGGACATCGATCGCATCCAGGAGTTCCACAAGTGCATCGAGTGCTTCCTGTGCCAGGACGTCTGCCACGTCATCCGCGACCACGAGGACAACAAGAACGCCTTCGCGGGGCCGCGGTTCTTCATCAAGGTGGCCGGGCTGGACATGCATCCGCTCGACACCCGCGACCGGAGCGCGTTCATCAAGGACGCGGCGGGCGTGGGGCTCTGCAACATCACCAAGTGCTGCACGGAGGTCTGCCCCGAGCACATCCACATCACCGACAACGCCATCATCCCGTTGAAGGAGCGCATGGCGGACGAGTTCTTCGACCCGGTGGTGTGGCTGCTCCGGAAGTTCCGCGGCCAGAAGAAGCCCGCGGGCCGGTGACCGGCCCGTGACCTTCGCGTGAAGATCCACGAGTACCAGGCCAAGGCCCTGCTGCGCGAGTTCGGCGTGGCCGTTCCCCGGGGCGACGTGGCCGAGACGCCGGCCGGCGCCCGCGCGGTGGCGGAGCGGCTGGGCGGGCGGGTGGTGGTCAAGGCCCAGGTCCACGCGGGTGGCCGCGGCAAAGGCGGCGGAATCATGCTCGCCGAGGACCCGGCGGGAGCCGAGCGGGCGGCGAGTCAGATCATCGGGATGATGCTGACGACGCCGCAGACGCCGCCCGAGGGCATCCGGGTGCGCAAGGTCCTCGTGGAGGAAGCCTCGGCCATCGCGCGGGAGCTGTACCTGTCCATCACCCTCGATCGCGTGCGGAGCACCCACGCGGTGATGGCGTCTGCGGCCGGAGGCATGGAGATCGAGGAGGTGGCCGCGGCCAGCCCGGAGAAGATCCTGCGCGAGTGGGCGCATCCGGCGCTCGGGTTGCAAGACTTCCAGGCTCGGCACCTGGCCTTCGGGCTGGGTCTGGCGGGTGATCAGTTCAAGCAGGGCGTGGCCTTGATCAAGAATCTCTTCACCCTGTACCTGGCCAAGGACTGCTCGCTGGTCGAGATCAATCCGCTGGTGGTGACGAAGGACGGGCGCGTCTTCGCGCTCGACGCCAAGCTCAACTTCGACGACAACGCCCTCTCTCGGCACCCGGACATCGTGAAGCTCCGCGACATTCACGAGGAAGATCCCCTGGACGTGGAGGCCTCGAAGTACAACCTCAACTACATCAAGCTCGACGGCAACGTGGGGTGCATGGTGAACGGGGCCGGCCTGGCCATGGCCACCATGGACATCATCAAGCTGGCCGGCGGGGAGCCGGCCAACTTCCTCGACGTGGGGGGCGGCGCGTCGCCCGAGCAGATCGAGAACGCCTTCCGCATCCTGTCCTCGGACCCCAGCGTGAAGGCGGTGTTCATCAACGTCTTCGGCGGCATCCTGCGCTGCGACCGCCTGGCCGAGGGCGTCATCGCTGCCGTCAAGAAGCTCGGGCTGCGCCTGCCCGTGGTGGTGCGCATGGAGGGCACCAACGTCGAGCTGGGCAAGAAGATGCTGGCAGAGTCGGGGCTGGCGCTCACCACGGCCGACGACATGGGCGACGGCGCCCGCAAGGCCGTCGCCCTCGCGCGAGGCACCGCGTGAGCATCCTGGTCGATCGCCACACGCGGGTGGTCGTGCAGGGGATCACCGGCCGCGAGGGCGCCTTCCACGCCGCGCGCTGCCGAGAGTACGGCACCACCGTGGTCGGAGGCGTCACGCCCGGCAAAGGCGGCACGACGCACGACGACTTTCCCGTGTGGAACACCGTGGCGGAGGCGGTCGAGAAGGAAGGCGCCGACTGCGCCCTCATCTTCGTGCCGCCTCCGGCGGCCGCCGACGCCATCATGGAAGCGGCGGCGGCCGGCGTGCCCCTGGTCATCTGCATCACCGAGGGCATCCCCGTCGCGGACATGGTCCGCGCCAAGCGATTCGTGCGCGGGACCCCGAGCCGGCTCATCGGGCCGAACTGCCCGGGGGTGATCACGCCGGGCCAGGCCAAGATCGGCATCATGCCCGGCCACATCCACAAGCCCGGACCCGTGGGCGTGGTGTCGCGCAGCGGCACGCTCACCTACGAAGTCGTGGGCCAGCTCACGGGATGTGGGATCGGGCAGTCCACCTGTGTGGGCATCGGCGGCGACCCCGTGAACGGCACGAGCTTTGTCGACATCCTGAAGCTCTTCAACGACGACGCTGACACGCGGGCCATCATGATGATCGGCGAGATCGGCGGCACGGCCGAGGAAGAGGCCGCCGCCTACCTCGAGGCGCACGTCAAGAAGCCGGTGGTGGCCTTCATCTGCGGCCAGACGGCCCCGCCTGGACGGCGCATGGGACACGCCGGGGCCATCATCGCCGGGGGCAAGGGCACGGCCGCCGAGAAGATGAAGGCCCTGGAGGTGGCGGGGGCCACGCTGGTCAAGAGCCCCGCCGACATGGGAGCCACCGTCGCCACCGTCATCGGAGGGTGAGGGGGAGCATGGCGCAGCGAACTCTGGCCATCATCAAACCCGACGCCGTGGAGAAGGGCGGGGCCGGCGAGATCACCACGCGCATCGAACGCGCGGGTTTCACCATCGTGGGCGCCAAGATGATCCACATGTCGTCCGAGCAGGCGGGCGGGTTCTACATCGTCCACAAGGAGCGCCCGTTCTACGGCAGCCTCTGCGCGTTCATGACGCAGGGACCGGTGATGGTCATCGCTCTGGAAGGGGACAACGCCATCGCGCGCTGGCGCGAGCTGATGGGCGCCACCGACCCGGCCAAGGCCGCGCCCCGGGACGATCCGCAAGGACTTCGCCTCGTCCATCGAGGCCAACGCCGTGCATGGCTCCGACTCGCCCGAGTCCGCGGCCTTCGAGATCCCGTACTTCTTCAGCGCGCTGGAGCTCTGCTCGCGGTAACTTTCCGAGGGTCTCCACGCCGAATTCTCTTCGACAGCGCTGAGCGCTCCGCGCGGTGGGCGGTGACGGCCCGTCTCGGCGGGGTGGATTGAGGCGGTGACCATGAGCAGCCTAGCCGCGCGTCTCGCCCTGGTCTTGCACCGTGCCGTGTTCGCGCTCCTGCCGTTGGGCGTCTTCAGCCTGCTTCTGGTGCCGGCGCCGTTCGCGGACCGAGCCGGCGTCTGGCCGTCCGGACCTGCCCGGGCCGAGGCGTCGCCCTACGAAGGGTTCGGGGCGTCCACCCCCGGTGGCTCGGAGGGCGAGGTGGTGCGAGTCACCAACCTGAACGACGTGGGGCCGGGGAGCCTCCGGAACGCCGTGGCCCAGGGGCAGCGCACCGTTGTCTTCGACGTGGGCGGCACCATCGCCCTGGGTAGTCCCGTGTTCGTGACGGGCGCGTTCATCACCATCGACGGCTTCACGGCGCCGCCGCCGGGCATCACCCTGCTCGGCAACGGCCTCGTCGTCCGCGGCCGTGAGGGCGCTCATGACATCATCATCCGCGGGCTCCAGGTGCGCGACGCCTCCGAGGACGGAATCCAGATCGCGTACGGAGCCTACAACGTGGTCGTCGACCACGTGTCCATCCGGGGCTCTCACGACGGCAATCTCGACGTCACCGAGAGCGCGCACGACGTGACCGTTTCGTGGAGCATCCTCGCGGCCCCTGTCTCCGGCGAGAACATGCTGATCAAGTACAACGCCACACGCGTCAGCGTGCACCACACCCTGTTCGCCGACTCGGTGATGCGCAATCCCCTGGTGGCCACCGACGATGCCCGTACGGTGGCCACCGACATCACCGCGGACATCCGGAACAACGTCGTCTGGAACTGGGGCCGCGGGTTCGGCACCCGGGTCCAGGCGGCGGCCTGGGTGAACGCCGTCAACAACCTGTACGCCTCACCGGGCGGCCGGAGACGATCATCGGGCCGCCCTGAGAGTGTGCACGGGGAGCTGTCCGGAAGATCCGCCGAATGCCACCACCGCCGGACGGCTCTACGCGAGCGGGAACTTCAGCGGGGATTCGCCGGGCTTCATCGTCAACGAGTTCGGCACCGAGGCCCGTCCCTTCGCCGCGGGACCGATCACCACCGAGGACACGTGCCTGGTCGCCCACCGGGTGGTCGCCGAAGCGGGCGTGCATCCCCGGGATGCGCTCGATCAGAAACTGGTGAGCGCGGTCGCCCTGCCCTCGTGCCCGCCCGTCTTCGTGAAGAGCCTCTATTACGACGCCCTGGGGCGTCTGGCCGGGGATGTCGAGGTCCAGTCGTGGCTCGCTGCGCTCGGCTCGCCCCCGGCGCCGCTCGCCGTGTGGTCGGCGATTCGCGCCTTCTTCGAATCGGAGGAGGTTCGCGCGAAGCCCATGACCCCCGCGGGCTATGTCATCGCCCTTCATCGGGCCGCGCTCGGCCGCGACCCGGACAGCGAGGCACTGGCCTTCTACACCGGCGAGGTGCTGGCGCGCTTCAACACGGTGCTTCCCGGGTTCACCCGCTCCGCGGAGTTCGCCGCGGTGCGCGCTCAGACGTCGCCCGAGACATTGCTCTTTCGCATCTACCGGCAGGCGCTGGGCCGGCTGCCCACCGAGGCCGAGATCCAGCGTGGCATCCAGTACCTGACGACAACAGATGACGTCACGCCGGGCCTGGCCTTCCTGCTCAACTCGGACGACTTCGTCGGCGTCCCCCGGACGTTGGCCCAGCACGTCCGGGTTCTGTACCGCGCCCTTCTCGGACGAGAACCCAATGCCGAGGGGCAAGCCGCCTGGGTGGACTCCCTCGCGGCCCAGCTGGCCATCCTGGGCGGTCGAGCGTCCGACGCCGCGGAGTTCGAGACGCGCATCGCTCGCCTCTTCGGCGGACAGTGACCCTCGACGCCGAGCGGCGGGTGTAGCGAGGCGCGCCCCGGCGCGTCCTACAGAGCGGTCTGGCCGCCGTCCACGAAGAGGCAGGTGCCGGTGACGTAGGACGCGTCGTCCGAGGCGAGGAAGAGGATGCAGGTCGCGACTCTCCCGTGGCTTCCCCGGTCGCTTGAGCATCAGTGCCGCGGCCGAACTCCACGGTGAACTCCTCGAATGTCTTGCCCGCCGCCGTGGCGCGGCGCTCGTGGAAACGCGTGAAGATCGGCCCCGGGCACACGGCGTTGACGCGGATCCCCTCGGCGGCGTGATCGAGGGCGACCGCGCGGGCCAGCCCGGCGACGGCCGCTTTGGTCGTGTCCGTCCCATCCGAATCTCCTTTCGGGCCGGCGAGGACTTCCTCGTTCCGTCAATGTTGCCGCACGTACTTGTCCACCCGCTCGCGCGCCCCGAGGGCCAGGTAGATGTCGCCGTGGGCATCAACCCAGCTCCCGTGGGCCGACAGGGAGTCCCACCGCGCCACCACCTTGCCGTGTGTGTCCATCAGGCTGATCCGGGGTGACAGCCCGTTCACCCCGCCCTCGCTGATGTAGAAGATGCCCTCGCGATCCAGGGAAATGTCCAGGGGCCGGCGCAGATCGCTCCACATGGTGAGAAACCGCCCGTCCGCGGCGAAGACCTGGATGCGATTGTTTTCCCGGTCGCAGACGTAGATCTTGCCGTCCTGGTCCGCCACGAGGCTGTGCGGCAAGTGAAAGTGGTTCGGCTCCGTCTTGCCCCCCTGGCCCCAGGAGGCAATCAGCTGACCGGCGGCGGTGAAGCGATGGACCCGAGCGTTGCGGTACCCATCGGTGACGTAGAGGTCGCCCGAGGGGGCCGGCACCATCTCCGTCGGGTAGTTGAAGGGACCCGCCGCGTGGGGCACGAGCTCCCCGGGGCGCTCGCACCCGGTGTCGGAATGTTCACCGCGCTTGCCCAGCACCTGGAGCGGCTTGCCGTCCAGGGTATAGGTGAGGCACACCGAGTCTTCCCGGTCGGTCAGGTACACCACGTCATTGGCGATGTAGATGCCGTGCGGATTGGCGAAGGCGCCGATCCCCCAGCCGTGCACGTAGGTGCCGCCGCGGTCGAACACCAGCACCGGCGGGTCCTTGCGCTGGAAGACGTAGACTCGATCGCGGGAATCAGTGGCCACTGCGCTGACGTTGCCGAACGTCTGTCCCGGCGGGCAGCGTCGCCCAGTGCTCGATGAGCTGATATCGGTATTTCCCGGTCCCCACGGTCGTCATAGCCTCATGCCCTCCGCGACGTTCTGGTCTCTTTCGCTTCTGGCCACTCTCGGGATTCACGATGCCCGGGCCAGCGACGCGATACTGCGCGGGCGGCAGGGTTACTGTCAACGCTCGTCGAAGACCTCGGGTCGGTCAGCCCAGCCGTCCCGCGCAAGGGAGTGGATCGAGAGGCCCGCGGTGTACTAAGGTATCGGCCATGGATCTCCCGGCCCGCTTCAATGCCGCCAGCTTCTTCGTGGACCGCCACGCTCGCCGAGGGACGCGGTGGCCCGCGTGGCTTTCCGGCATGCGGGGCGCTCGATCACCTACGCGCAGCTCGGCGCGCGACGTCGATCGCGCCGCCCGCGTCCTGGGCGGCCTCGGTGTCGAACCAGAGCACCGGGTCCTCCTGGCCCTGAACGACTCGTCCGGCGCTCGCCGCGGCCTTCTGGGGCGCGATGAAGCTGGGAGCCGTGGCCGTTCCCGTCAACACGTTGATGGCCGCCGACGACTACGCCTTCCTCCTCGACGACAGCCGCGCGCGGGTCGCCGTGGTGGAGGAGAGCGTGTTGCCGCGGGTGCTGGCCGCCCGCGCGGTGTCCCCTTCGCTGCGTCACGTGGTCGTGGTCGGGCCAGCGACCGACGGCGCGTTGGGCTGGGACGACCTGCTCGCGCGCGAGGCTCCCCACGCTGAGCCCGCGCCGACCGGGCCCGAGGACGTCATGTACTGGGGCTACACCTCGGGCTCCACCGGGCAAGCCGAAGGCCGCCGTGCACACCCACGGGACTTCGTGGCCGCCGCCGACCTCGTGGGCGTCGGGGTCTTCGGCCTCGGCCCCGACGATCTGACCTTCTCCGCGTCCAAGACGTACTTCGCCTTCGGCCTCGGGCAACACGCTCTACTTTCCCGCGCGCGTGGGCGCCGCCGCGCTCCTCGTCGCCGAGCGCCTGGACGCGGAGGGCCTGCTGCAGACCATCGAGCGCGAGCGGCCGACCGTGTTCTTCGCGGTCCCGACCCTGTACGCGCGCATGCTCGCAGGTGGAGAAGTCGTACGACCTCTCGTCGCTGCGCCTCTGCGTGTCCTCGGGCGAGCTGCTCCCGCCCGCCGTGTTCGACGCCTGGAAGGCTCGCTTCGGGCTGCGAGCTGGCCGACGTGATGGGCTCGACGGAGGCGCTCCACGACTTCATCGCCAGTCGGCCCGGCGCGATCCGCCGCGGCTCGATCGGCCAGGTGGTGCCGGGCTTCGAGGCGCGGGTGGTCGACGACGAGGGCCGGCCGGTGGAGCCGGGGCAGATCGGGCACCTGCTGATCAAAGGACCGACCACGGCGCTCTACTACTGGAAGCGCCGCGAGCGCACGCGCCGCGCCATGCTCGGCGAGTGGCTCTCGACCGGCGACATGGTCTCGCGCGACGCCGACGGCTACTTCTACGTCGCCGGCCGCGCCGACGACATGCTGAAGATCGGCGGCCAGTGGGTCTCGCCGGGCGAGATCGAGGCGCGCCTCGTGGAGCACCCCGCCGTCCTGGAAGCGGGCGTGGTCGGGCGCCAGGACGCGGACGGCCTCACCAAGCTCTGCGCGTACGTCGCGCTCAAGCCGGGGCAAAGCGCCACCGGAGAGGATCTGCGCGGCTGGGTGCGCGAGCGGCTGGCCGGATTCAAGGCTCCGCGATGGATCGAGATCGTGCGCCGACCTGCCCAAGACGGCGACGGGAAAGATCCAGCGCTTCCGCCTGCGGACAACGTCCTGAGATGCGCGTCAGGGAAGGCGCCCGAGACGGGCCGCCTCGTGCCGCGTCATGAGCTCGAGCGCGTCTTCCTCGACCAGGACCGTGGTCCGCTTCATGGCCTTCATATGCGAGCATATCCGTGTCCATGCGGAAGGTCCTGATCGCCAACCGCGGCGAGATCGCCGTGCGCATCATCCGCGCCTGCCGGGAGCAGAGGCTCGCCACGGTGGCCGTCTACTCCGAGGCCGACCGCGAGGCGCCGCACGTCCTCATGGCGGATGAGGCGTACGCGATCGGGCCGGCGCCGGCCGCCGAGAGCTACCTGCGCATCGACCGCCTGGTGGACACGGCGCGCGTCGCCGGCGCCGACGCCGTGCATCCCGGGCTACGGCTTCCTGGCCGAGAACGCCCACTTCGCCGAGGCGTGCCAGGCGGCCGGATTGACCTTCGTCGGCCCGCCGCCCGCGGCCATCCGCGCCATGGGCGACAAGACGTCGGCCCGGCGGCTGGCCCGCGAGCTGGGCGTGCCCATGGTGCCGGGCACGCTGGAGCCAGTGAGGTCCGACGCGGAGGCCCTCGCCGTGGCGCGCCAGATCGGCTGGCCCGTGATGCTCAAGGCGGCCCTCGGCGGGGGCGGCAAGGGCATGCGTCTCGTGCAGCGCGAGACCGAACTGGCCGACGCGTTGCGGCTGGCTCGCACCGAGGCCCAGGGCGCGTTCGGGGACGCCGCCGTCTACCTCGAGCGCTATGTGACAGAGGCTCGTCACATCGAGGTGCAGGTGCTGGCCGACGGGCACGGGACGGTGATCCACCTCGGCGAGCGCGAGTGCTCGATCCAGCGGCGGCACCAGAAGCTCATCGAGGAGAGTCCGTCGCCCTTCGTCGACGCCGAGTTGCGCGCGCGCATGGGCGAGGCGGCCTGCCGCGTGACGCGCGCCGCCGGGTATCAGAACGCGGGGACGATCGAGTTCCTGGTCGACGCGGACCGCACCTTCTATTTCCTGGAGATGAACACGCGGCTTCAGGTCGAGCATCCGGTGACGGAGATGGTGACGGGGATCGACCTCGTGCGCGAGCAGCTTCGCATCGCCGCCGGTGAGCCGCTGGGCTACACGCAGGCCGACGTGAGCTGGCGGGGGGCGGCCATCGAGTGCCGCATCAACGCCGAGGATCCGTTCGCGGGCTGGCTGCCGTCGCCGGGGACCATCACCGGGCTTCGGGCCCCGGCCGGGCCGTGGGTGCGCGACGACTCCGGCGTGTACGAGGGCTTCACGGTGCCGCGCTACTACGACACGCTGATGAGCAAGCTGATCGTGTGGGGCCGTCGATCGTCCCGCGGCCATTGCCCGCATGGCCGCGCGCCCTCGCCGAGTACAAGGTCGCCGGCGTGAGGACCACGATCCCCGTCCTCGAGCAGATCATCGCCCACGACGACTTCCGGGCCGGGCGGCTCTCCACGGCGTTCCTGGAGCGCGTGCTGCCGAGCCTACATCCCGCGGAGGGACGCCACCGATCCGTGGCCATCATCGCCGCGGTGCTGTCCGAGTACGAACGGCTCGGCCGCGCCACGCTGCCCGAGTCCACCACGCCCAACGGCGCGATGCCGCTCTGGCGCCTGGGCGCCCGCGCTGGCTGGAGAGGCGCGTGACCCGCGGGCGCCTCGTCAGATGGGGGGCCTCGAAAGGGCCCCCAAGCCCCCGCGCTCGTCGTGCCCCGGGGAACCCGGGGCACTCCTCGATACTCCAACACGCTCCTCGAGCAGGCCACCGGCGATTCACGCCGGTCGCGCGGGGTCCGATCTCATGAAGTTTGTCGCGAGTCTGGTGGCGAGCGCGAGATCGTGGAGGTGACGGGCGGCGACGGACGCTATCGCGTCGTCATCGGCGACCAGGAGTGGCAGGTGGACGCACGGCTGAGCGCCCAGGGCATCTGCTCGCTGCTGGTCGGCGGCGTCTCCTACGTCGCCGACGTGGCGGATCGGGAAGGGGCGTGCGTGGTGGAGGTGGCGGGCGAGAGCTACACCATCGATGTCGAAGAGGAGACGCGCCACATCATCCGCACTCGGTCCGGGGCGAAGGCCGGTGCGGACGGGCACACGGTGCGCGCTCCGATGCCCGGCAAGATCACTCACGTGCCGGTGGCGCCCGGCGACGCGGTGGCCCCCGGCGACACGCTGGTCGTCATCGAGGCCATGAAGATGGAGAACGAGCTGAAGGCGAGCGTGGCGGGCACGGTCCGCGAAGTTCGGGTGCAGGCCGGGCAGGCGGTCAACCCCGGCGACGTCCTCGTGGTGGTCGACTGAGATGAGCCCCGCCGAGGTCGCCATCCGCTTCACGCGCGTCAACAAGCACTTCGGCCCGCTCCACGTCTTGCGCGACATTGACCTGACAGTGTCGGCCGGCGAGGTCGTGGTGGTGTGCGGGCCGTCGGGCTCGGGCAAGAGCACGCTCATCCGCTGCGTGAACGGGCTCGAGGGCGTCCAGGATGGGCGACATCGTGGTCCTCGGGGAACCCGTCACCGGCCCGCGCGTTGATCTGGTGAAGCTCCGTACCCACGTGGGCATGGTCTTCCAGTCCTTCAACCTCTTTCCCCACATGACGGCCCTCGAGAACATCATGCTGGCGCCCATCAAGGTCCGGGGCGTGGCCCGCTCGGAGGCCGAGAAGACGGCCCGCGCCCTCCTGGAGCGCGTGGGCATTCCCGAGAAGGCGCAGCATCACCCCGCCAACCTCTCGGGCGGCCAGCAGCAGCGCGTGGCCATCGCGCGGGCCCTCGCCATGCAGCCGAGGATCATGCTGTTCGACGAGCCGACCTCGGCCCTGGACCCCGAGATGATCAACGAGGTGCTCGACGTCATGACGGCGCTCGCCCGCGAGGGCATGACCATGATGGTCGTCACCCACGAGATGGGCTTTGCCCGCCGGGTGGCGCATCGCGTAATCTTCATGGATGGTGGAGCGATCGTGGAGCAGAATGCTCCCGACGCCTTCTTCACCTCGGCGCACTCGGAGCGCGCAAAGGTTTTCCTGTCCAAGATCCTCACTCACTGATGGAGGTACCCATGAGACGTCACGTTGCCCTCTTGCTCGCCCTCGCCCTGGTGGCCGGCGCCGCCGCCCCGGCCCTGGCCCAGACGACCCTGGAAAAGATCGCCCGGACGGGGACGCTCACCATCGGCACGCGGACCGGATCGCCGCCCTTTGCCTACGTCGACAAGGCAAACCAGTGGGTGGGCTTCACCATCGACCTGGTGGAACAGGGGGTGCTCCCGGCCGTCTCCAAGAAGGTCGGCAAGCCCGTCAAGCTGGAGAAGAAGGAGTCCACCCCGCCCACGCGCATCCCGCTCCTCACCTCGAATGCCGTGGATCTGATCGCGGGGACCATGACCGACACCCCCCAGCGACGAGAGAGCGTGGAATTCAGCCTGACGTTCTTCCTCACGGGCGCGCAGTTCATGGTGAAGAAGGGCAGCCCCATCAAGGGCATCGAGGACATCGCGGGCAAGCGCGTGGCCGCCCAGCAGGGCTCGACCAACGCCAAGATCATCCGCGAGAAGGTGCCCAGCGCCATCCTGCGCGAGTTCCCCGACCAGCCCGCCGCCTTCCAGGCCCTCGTGCAGGGGCAAGTGGATACCTACACCAACGACGGCATCCAGCTCTACGGCCTCCGGGCCAAGGCGCCGGACCCGAGCGCGTACGACGTGGTCGGCACCTTTTACTCCACCGAGCCCTACGGCATGGCCATGCGCAAGGGCGACTTCGCCTTCAAGGAGGTCGTCGACGCGGGCCTGCGCAATCTCTTCGAGTCCGGCAAGTACTTCGAGCTGTACGACAAGTGGTTCGGGCCCAAGAGCGAATTGCCCTATCCGCTGACCGCCGAGGTCCGGGCGTCCCTGTTGTCCCAGCTGAAGAAGTAACGACTCCGCGCCGGCGCGGGTGTGAGCTACACCTTCAAGTGGAGCGTCCTCTGGACCGGCCAGTCCGGATACTGGCTGCTCCAGGGGGTGCTCACCACGCTCGCCCTCTCGGCGCTGGCCTGGGTCCTCGCGGCGGCTCTCGGGATCGCCGCGGGGGCCCTGCGCACGCTTCGCTATCGTCCGCTTCGGGCCGTGGGCACGGCCTACGTGGAGTTCTTCCGCAACGTCCCGCTCATCGTGTGGATGTTCTTCTGGTACTTCGGGGTGCCGCCCCTGCTGCCGCGAGTGGTGCAGGACTGGCTCTTCAGCCACGGGGCGGAGTTCTGGGCGGGGATGTTCGCCCTCGGCGTGTACCACGGCGCCCGCATGTCCGAGGTGATCCGCTCCGGCATCCTGTCCATTCCGCGCACGCAGTTCGAGGCGGCCCAGGCCATGGGCCTCACCACCTGGCAGGCCTACCGATTGGTCATCCTGCCCATCGCCGTGCGGCTCGTCGTGCCGCCGGCGACGAACGAGTCGCTGAACCTCCTCAAGAACTCGTCGGTGGCCCTGACCATCAGCGTGCCGGAGCTGACCTTCCAGACGCGCCAGATCGAGACCTACACCGCGCGGGCCATCGAGGCCCTCACCGCGGGCACGCTGATCTATCTCGCGATGTGTCTCTCCATCGCGTGGATCATGGCGCGCGTCGAGCGGCGCTTCGCCATCCCGGGAATGATCGCCCGCGTCGGTGGCGGCTGATGGACGTCATCGCCCAGAACTGGAAGTTTCTGATCCTCCAGGGACTGCTGGGGATCGGCAACTTCGCGGGCGGTACCTTGAGGCTGGCCATCCCCGCCATCGCGCTGGGCTTCCTGCTGGGAATCTTCATCGGCCTGGCGCGCCTGGCTCACGCGCCGTGGCTGCGGGGCGCGGCCACGGCCTACGTGGAGTTCTTCCGCGGCGTGCCGCTCGTCATGGTCATCTTCTGGATGTGGTTCGTCATCCCCCAGCTCTTGGGCTTGCCCATTCCCGAGTACGGCGTGGCCCTCTCGGCCTTCGTGATCTTCGAGGCCGCCTACTTCGGGGAGATCGTGCGGGCCGGCGTGCAGTCGGTGCCGCGGGGGCAGGTGGAGGCGGCTCGCGCGGTCGGGCTGTCGGGCGCTCAGACCATGCGCCTGGTCGTCCTCCCGCAGGCGCTGCGCAACATGGTGCCCTCGCTGGTCACGCAGATGATCGTGCTCTTCAAGGACACCTCGCTGGCGTCCATCATCGGCTACGTCGACCTGACCAAGGCCGCCCAGATCGTCAACAACCGGGAGATCAAGCCCTTCCAGCTCTACCTCTTCATCGCGGTAATCTACTGGCTGTTCGCCTACTCCATGTCGCGGGTGGCGCGCCGGCTGGAGAAGAAGACGGCGTAGCGCGGCCCCGGTGCCTGAGCTGACCCTCGACAACGGCGCGCATCTCCACTGGCGGGAAGCCGGGAATGCGAGCGGACTGCCTGTCGTGTGGATCCACGGCGGCTCCGTCGAGGACTCGTCGGTGATGCTGCCCGACCTCGAGCCATTCTTCGATCGCCTGCGCGTGCTCTGTCCCGACACGCGCGGCCACGGCCTCTCCCAGAAGTTCGAGCGGGTCGAGGACTACACGTCTCCGAGGCATAACCATCCGGGGGGAGAGGCGAACATGAGCGTCGAAGACCTGTTCAGACTGGAGGCGTCCGTGGCGGTGGTAGTCGGCGGAGGAGGTGGTCTGGGCGGGGCGATGGCGCGGGGACTGGCCGAGGCCGGCGCCGCGGTGGCGGTCGCGGATGCGGCGAAGGATCGGGCGGAGGCTGTCGCAGGAGCGATCGCCGCGGCCGGAGGGCGGGCACTCGCGCTCCAGGTCGACGTGACGTCGGCGGCGAGCGTCGAGCGCATGACCGGAGGAGGTGGAGCAGCGCCTGGGCCCCGTCGACGTCCTCGTGAACAGCGCGGGCATCACGCGCCGCCGGCCCGCCGTGGAGTTCGCCGAGGACGACTGGCAGCGCGTGATTGCCGTCAACTTGACGGGTGTCTTCCTCGCCTGCCAGGCGGCGGGGCGCCGCATGCTGGAGCGACGTCGCGGGCGCATCGTCAAGATCGCCTCGATCGCCGGCGAGATCGGCCTCGCGGGAACGATCGCCTACGCGGCCAGCAAGGGCGGCGTGGTGATGCTGACGCGTGCCCTCGCCGTGGAGTGGGCGGCCCAGGGCGTGCGCGTCAACGCCATCGCGCCCTCATGGTTCGACACGGACATGGGCGGGCTCATGCGGCGCGAGCCCGACTACGCCGAGCGCGCCATGCGCCGCGTGCCGATGGGCCGCATGGGCCGTCCCGACGAACTGGTCGGCGCCGTGGTGTACCTGGCCTCCGAGGCCTCCGCCATGGTCACGGGCCACGTCCTCGCCGTCGACGGTGGCACGCTGGCGTCGTAGACAGTGACGCCTCCTCGGGCTGACGTGAGGCGATGAGCGAAGTCCATGGGGCGCGCATCGGCGACCTGCGGGTCGAGCATTGGCAGCCGCCAGGTGGCCGGCGGCCGTTCCCGCTCCTGTTCATCCACGGCATGAGCGGTGGGAGCTGGTACTTCGAGAACTATCTCCGGGCTGCGTCCTCAGAGGGCTGGGAATGCTGGGCTATCAACCTGCGAGGCCATCACGGCAGCCGCCCGGTGGCCGAGCTCGGCAGGGTGTCGCTGACGGAATACGTGCAGGACGCTCTCGATGCTCTGGAGGCGATTGGTCCCGCCGGCATCGTCGGTCACTCGATGGGAGGCCTCGTCGCACAATGCGCGGCCTCGCATCCCCACGCCCGAGCCGCCGTCTTCCTGACGAGCGCGGCCCCGCGCGGCATCGTGGCCCTGAGCTGGCCCGTCCTGGCGCGCATGTGGCGATATCTCCCCGCCATCCTGCGGGACCGTCCCGTGTCCTCCCGGGACGCCGACAGCATCGCGCTCACCCTCAATCGGCTGACGCCGGCGCAGCGCGCCGCGGTCCTCCCGCGTTTCGTCGAGGAGTCGGGACGCGCCACGCGTGAGCTGGCCTTCGGCGGCATCGCCGTGGACGAGTCCCGCGTGCGCTGCCCCACGCTGGTGGTGGGCGCCTCGGACGATCGCATCCTCCAGCCGTCGGTCCAGCGACGCATCGCGCGGAAGTACGGCTCCACGTACCAGGAAGCCGCGGGCCACGCCCACATGCTGATGCTGGAGGACGGCTGGGAGGGCCCCCTCGCGCACATTCTCGCGTGGCTCGACGCGATCCTCCCGGATGCAAGTCGAGTTTCAGGTCGACGGGTGTAAAGATTTGATCTGTCGTATATTCGGCGGCAACCCCGCGAGTAGGGCATGTCGGCAATTCGAGGAGCGCCCCGGCTTCGCCGGGGTGCTCCGAGCGTCGGGGGGTGTGGGGGGCCATGTCTGGGCCCCCCACGTCGCTAGACGACAGCGCGGCATCTCACGTGCCGCTGGTCGGCTCGCTGACCCGGCTCCGAGGAGGAATGGATGATCTATCGAGGATGGATGCTGTCAATCGCCCTTGTCGCGCTCGCGCTCGTCGCGAGCGCTCCGGGCCTCCATGCCCAGTCGACGCCGGTCAAGCTGGGGCTCTCGGCGGCGGTCTCCGGCGGCTCCGCCGCCTCCGGCGAGGCCATCAAGCGTGGGCTGCTCATCGCCATCGACGAGATCAACGCCAAGGGCGGCGTGCTGGGTGGCCGCAAGCTCGAGCTGGTCGTGCGCGACGACGAGGGCAACCCGGCGAAGGGCGTCGTCATTGCCCGTGAGCTGGTGGAGCGCGAGCAGGTGGCCGCCGTCTTCGGCGGACTCCACACCACGGTGGCCCTGGCCCAGGTCCCCGTGTGGCACGAGCTGAAGACCCCCTACATGGGCACGTGGGCGGCGGGGACCAACATCACGCGCAACGGGCAGAAGCCGAACTACGCCTTCCGCGTCTCCGCCAACGACGACTACGTCGACAAGTTTCTGGCGCGCTACGCGACGGAGCGGCTCAAGAGAGGCAAGCCCGGCTTCCTCCTGGAGAACACCGCGTGGGGACAGTCCAACGAGGTCGGGCTCACCAAGTGGTTCGGTGACCAGGGCGTCAAGGCCGTCGGTATCGAGAAGTTCAACTGGAACGACCCCGATATGAGCCCGCAGCTCCTGCGCCTCAAGAACGGCGGCGCCGATCTCGTGGTCCTCGTGGCCAACGCTCCCGAGGGCGCCCAGGTGGTGAAGTCGCGCGCCAAGGTCGGATGGGCGGTGCCCATCCTCTCGCACTGGGGCATCTCGGGCGGGCGCTTCGCCGAGCTGACCGGCGATCTCTCCGACGGGGTCACCTTCATCCAGACCTACTCCTTCTTCGGCCAGCAGAGCGCGCGCGGCCAGTACGTGCTCAAGCAGCTCGCCGAGAAGTTCGGGGTGAAGGGGCCGGAAGAGGTCATCGCCCCGGTGGGCACCGCCAATGCCTACGACGCGCTGCACCTGGTGGCCCTGGCCATCGAGCAGGCGAAGTCGACCGACGGCGCCAAGGTGCGCGACGCGCTCGAGGATCTGAAGGGCGAGTACGCGGGCCTCATCAAGACGTACCGCCGGCCGTTCACGGCGGACCAGCACGACGCGCTCACCGACCAGGACTACATCATGGTCGCCTGGAGGGGCGGCAAGATCGTTCCCGTCCAGTAAGTGATCGTCCAGCTCGTCGTCAGCGGTCTGGCCCTCGGGAGCATGTACGGGCTGGTGGCTCTCGGGTACCACATCACCTGGGTCACCAGCCGGACCGTGAACTTCTCGCAGGGCCACGCCGTGATGGCGGGCGGGGTGGTTGCCTACGGTCTCCACGTGGCTGCCGGCTGGCCCCTCGCACCCGCGCTCGTGCTCACGCTGGCCGCGTGCGCGCTCTTTGGCCTCATCGTCGAGCGCGTGGCCGTGCGTCCGTTCTTCCGCGCCGCCTCGCCCGTGTGGCTCCTCTCGACGATCGCCTGCGGGATCATCGCGGAGAACGTGGCCATGCTCACCTTCGGCAAGGACGCGCGGGCCTTTCCCTCCGCCCTGGCCACGCGCCCGGTGTTCGTTCTCGGCGCGGGCGTGTATCCGCTGGAACTTCTGCTGCCGGTGGCGGGACTGACGCTCATGGGCGCCGTCCAGTTTTTTTATCACCGGACGTTCTTCGGTAAGCAGCTCAAGGCGGTGGCCTTCAACGCGGAGGCCGCGGGCCTGATGGGCATCTCGATCCCGCGCGCCGTGATGACCGCCTACGGCCTCTCCGCGCTGCTCGCGGGCGTGGCGGGTGTCATGCTCGCGCCGCTCACGAACGTGGCCCCCACCATGGGCACCTTGATCGGGCTCAAGGCGTTCGCGGTCGCCATCATCGGCGGGCTGGACTCGGCGGCAGGCATCGTGGTGGCCGGCCTCCTCTATGGGCTCGTGGAGTCCCTCGTGGCCGGCTACGTTTCGACGGGCGCGCGCGAGATCGTCGGCTTCGCGCTGGTCATCGCCATGCTGGTGCTGCGCCCGTGGGGCCTGCTGGGCGCGCGGCCAGCGCGCCGGGTGTGATGCTCTGGGTCCTCGTGGCGGCGGCCGCGCTGGCCGTCCCGATCGCGACGGCCAACACGTACTACCTGTATCTGGTGATGACCATCGCCATCATGGTCATCGTCACCTCGGGCCTCAACATCCTGGCGGGGCTCGCGGGCCAGATCTCGCTCGGCCACGCCGGCCTCTACGCCATCGGCGCCTACACGGGCGCGCTTCTCGCCACGCGCCTTGGACTCGGCCTGTGGTCGGCGCTGCCGCTTGCCGTCGGCCTGACCGCGGCGGTGGGCGCCCTGCTGGCGCTGGCCGCGCTGCGCGTGGCCGGGCCCTACCTCGCCATGGTGACCATCGCGTTCGGCATCATCGTCGAGAGCGTGGCCGTAGAGTGGGTGGGGCTCACGGGAGGGCCGGGCGGCATCTTCAACATTCCGAAGGCCAGCCTGGCGGGGAGCGCGCTGCCCCTGCGCGGCTACTATCTCGTCGTGGTCACCGCCGCGGCCCTCGCGCTGGTCGCCACGCGGAACGCAATGCGCTCCGGGTGGGGACGCGCCTTCATCGCGGTCAAGGACAGTGACATCGCCGCCGAGTCGCTCGGGCTCAGCACCTATGCACTGCGCACCACGGCCTTCACCCTCTCCGCGGCCTTCGCGGGAGCGGCGGGGTGCCTCTTCGCCTTCCTGCAGGGTTATCTCAGCCCGGATAGCTTCACGCTCCAGACCTCCATCCTCTTCCTGCTCATCGTGCTCTTTGGCGGGCTGGGCACGCTCGCCGGCCCGGTGGTGGGCGGCATCGTGCTGGTGCTGCTTCCCGAGCTGTTGCGCCAGCTCCTCGAGTACCGGTTGATCATCTACGGCGGGCTGCTGCTCTTCTCTGTCTACTACCTGCCAAACGGTGTGGTCGGCGCGTTCCGCGGAGTCCGGCGGAAGCGCGTCCGCTCAGCGCGAGCGATCGGACTGCGGCCGCCGACATCGCCGACGGCGTCCGAGGGCACGAGATTGCCCTCGACGTGGAGCGCCACTCCGAGAGAGCGGGTGGCGACCGCTCGAGGCCCCATCCTCGAGGTCACCGACGTCTCGGTTGCCTTCGGAGGACTCGAGGCACTGACCGGCGTGCGACTCGTCGTGACACGAGGGACGATCCACTCGCTCATCGGGCCGAACGGCGCCGGCAAGACCACGCTCGTGAACCAGGTCTCCGGCTTCTATCGTCCAGATCGCGGGGCCATCGTCTTCCGTGGGGAGCGCGTCGAAGGCCGTGCGCCGGTGGAGATCGCGCGGCGTGGCCTCGTCCGAACCTTCCAGACGCCCCAGCTCTTCGACGATCTTTCGGTGATCGAGAACGTCATGGTGGGGGTGGCCGGCCACCAGCTTGGCTCGCTGTCCGGAGCCCTCGCCGGAGTGACCCGCCGGGAGCCAGGCTGGCAGGCCGAGTCCGAGCGCCTGCTGGCCACGGTCGGTCTCGAGGAGTGGACGCACGAAGCGGCGCGGCGGCTGCCCTTCGGCTGGCGACGGCGGCTGGAGATCGCGCGCGCCCTCGGCGCCCGCCCGGCGATGCTCCTGCTCGACGAGCCGGCGGCTGGCCTCGGCCCGTCCGAGATGGTGGAGCTGAACGCCCTGCTCGAACGGCTTCGCGGCGAGGGTCTGACCGTGCTGCTCGTCGAGCATCACATGGAGCTGGTGATGAGCGTCTCCGACCGCATCACCGTGCTCGACGAGGGCCGCGTCATTGCCGACGGCGCTCCGGCGGATGTCCAGCGCGACGCCGCCGTCATCGAGGCGTACCTGGGATCGGCGTGAATCTCTTGCGCGTGCGCGACCTGACCGTTCGCTACGGCGAGCTCCCGGCCCTGCACGACATCGCCGTCGACGTGGGCGCCGGCGAGATCGTCGCCGTCATCGGCCCCAACGGCGCGGGCAAGACGACGCTCTTGAAGACCATTGCCGGCGTGCTGCGGCCGGCCGCGGGCCGGATTCAACTGGCGGGTGAGCGGATCGACGGCCGGCCCTCGTACCGCCTGGTGCGACGCGGGCTGGTCCTTGTCCCCGAGGGGCGGGGGATCTTTGCCGACCAGACCGTGCACGACAACCTGTGGCTGGGTGCCGTCACTCGCTCGCGCCGCGAGGACGCCGCCGCCGATCTCGAGCGCGTGCTGGATCGCTTTCCACCGCTGCGCGAGCGCGTGCGGGCCCAGGCCGGCGCGCTCTCGGGTGGGCAGCAGCAGATGCTCGCCATCGCGCGCGGTCTCATGGCCCGGCCCCGTCTCTTGCTCCTTGACGAGCCGTCGCTTGGTCTCGCCCCGCGCCTCGTGCGCGAGACCTTCGACGCCATCGCGCGCATCCGCGATGAGGGCGTCTCCGTCTTGCTCGTCGAGCAGCTTGCCGCCGCCGCCCTGGGGATCGCCGACCGCGGCTACGTGCTCGATCGCGGCCGAGTGGTGGCCAGTGCCGCCGCGCAGGACCTCGCCACCGACCCCGCCATCATGACCGCCTACCTCGGCGTCCCCCGACCGTGACGCGCATCCGGCGCGAGAAACGTATCCCAGACTCGAGGAGCGCCACGGCTCCGCCCGGGCGCGTGTCGCACCCCGCGCAACCGGGGAGGTTTGGAGGGGGTCCAGGCCCCCTCCAACTCGATAGTCCGACAGCAGGGCTGGCGGAACATGGGTATCATGCTGGGCATCTGACCATGGGCCTCCGGCTGACCGGATTCATCGCCCTGGCGGCCGCGGTCATCATCGGCGTCGGCTGCAATCGGGACGCTCCAGCCACGGCGGCACCTCGCCCCAAGGCCGACGCGGCGCCGCGGGCCGTTCGCCTGGTCCCCGCCGCCGAGCAAGTCGTACCCCAGACCGTCCAGATGACGGGGACACTGGCGGCGGACGACGAAGTGGTGCTCGGGACCAAGGTCCCGGGGCGGCTCAGCGAGATCGCGGTCGATCTAGGGACTCGGGTTCGGAAAGGGCAGGTGATCGGTCGCGTCGATCCGAACGACTACCAGCTCCGCCTGGACCAGGCGGTGGCTGGGTTGCAGCAGGCCCGCGCGCGACTGGGACTCACGCCGGACGGCACGGACGACCGCGTGGATCCTACGGAAACGGCCATCGTTCGGCAGGCCCGGGCCCAGCTCGAGGAGGCCAGGCTGACGCGTGACCGGACGGCGCGGCTGTCGAGTCAGGATCTGGTGGCGCGGGCCCAGCTCGACTCGGCGGAGTTCGGCCTGCAAGTGGCCGAGGGGCGCTACCAGGACGCCATCGAAGAGGTTCGCAACCGGCAGGCCGTCCTGGTCCAGCGCCGCTCGGAAGTCGCCCTGGCGCGCCAGCAGCTCGCGGACACCGCGATCGCGTCGCCGATCGACGGCGCCGTCAGCCAGAAGCAAGCGTCGGCCGGCGAGTACCTGATCGCGGGCGCTCGCGTGGTCACGGTGGTCCGCACGCATCCGCTCCGCATGCGTCTGTCCGTCCCCGAACGGGAAGCGGCCGGCGTGAAGACGGGCCAGACCGTCCGGGTGAGCGTCGACGGTGATCCGAATGCGTATCAGGGCGTGGTGGCTCGACTGTCTCCGCAGATCGCCGAGCAAAACCGCACCTTGCTCATCGAGGCGGAGATTCCCAACGAGCGCGGCACTCTCCGGCCCGGCGCCTTCGCCAAGGCCGAGGTGGTCACCCAGGCCGATCAGAAGATCGTGACCGTTCCCGCGTCGGCCATCGTCGTCTTTGCCGGCGTGGAGAAGGTCATCGGCGTGAAGGACGGCAAGAGCCTCGAGATCCGCGTGCAGACGGGACGGCGCCAGGGTGACCGGGTCGAGATCGCCTCCGGCCTCCGCGCCGGGGACGCCGTCGTGGCCCAGCCGGGCAACCTGGCCGGAGGCCAACCCGTGACGGTGGAGAAGTAGCCGAATGCAGAAGCTCGCCGAGGTCTGCATCCGCCGGCCGGTCTTCGCCAGCATGATCATCCTGGCGCTCGTGGTCGTCGGCGCGGTCAGCTACTTTCGGTTAGGCGTCGACCGCTTCCCGTCGGTGGAACTGCCCACCGTCGTCGTGCGCACCGAGCTGCCCGGCGCCTCGACCGAGGAGATGGAGACGCAGGTCTCGCAGAAGCTCGAGGAGGCGATCAACGCCGTCCAGGGCATTTTCGAGCTGCGCTCCATCACCAGCCCGGGCAACTCGATCATCATCATCACCTTCAACCTCAATCGCCAGATCGACGTGGCCGCCCAGGACGTCCGCGACAAGGTGGCCGCGGCCATCCGCAACCTGCCGCGCGACGTCAGGCCGCCGGTCATTGCCAAGACCGACAACGATCAGGCGCCGGTGCTCACGGTGGCCGTGTCCGGCAATCGCTCCCTGCGCGAGCTGACGGAGATCGCCGAGCGGACGGTGAAGGTCGACATCGAGCGCGCGGGCGGCGTGGGCGACGTGCGGCTGATCGGCGGGCTGTCCCGCGCGGTCAACGTCTGGATCGACGCCGACCGGCTGGCCGCGTACCAGATTCCCATCACCGCCGTGCGCGATGCCGTGGCCCGGCAGAACGCCGACCTGCCCGGCGGCAATGTGACGGCGGGCCTCCGCGAGCAGTCGCTGCGCACCATGGGCCGCATCGTCGATCCGAAGTCGTTCAACGACCTGGTGGTGGCCACCGTGCGGGGCGCGGCCATTCGCATCCGGGACATCGGGGAGGCCGAGGACGGCACCAAGGAGCAGCGCACGGCGGCGCGCATCAACGGCGTGCCCAGCGTGGTCCTGGAGGTCCGGCGGCAGTCCGGCGAGAACACGGTGGCCGTCATCGAGGCGGTCAAGGCCAATCTGGCCCGCCTCGCGCCGCGGCTACCCGCCGACGTCAAGACCGAGATCATCCGCGACCAGTCGAGGTACATCTACAACGCCCTGCACGAGATCAATCTGCACCTGGTGCTGGGCAGCATCCTGGCCTCGCTGGTCGTGCTGGCCTTCATGCGGAGCTGGCGCTCGACCATCATCGCGGCCGTGGCCATCCCGTGCTCGGTCATCTCGGCCTTCGGCATGATGTGGGCGCTGAACTTCACCCTGAACAGCGTGACCATGCTCGCCCTCGTGCTGATGGTCGGCATCGTCATCGACGACGCCATCGTCGTGCTCGAAAATATCTTCCGCTTCGTGGAAGAGAAGAAGATGGGGCCGTTCGAGGCGGCCCGCGCGGGCACCGCGGACATCGGCCTGGCCGTCATGGCCACCACCCTGTCCCTGGTCGTGATCTTCGTCCCCGTGTCGTTCATGTCGTCCATCTCCGGCCGCTTCCTCTACCAGTTCGGCCTCACCGCGGCCGTCTCGGTGCTGGTGAGCCTCCTCGTGTCGTTCACGCTGACGCCCATGATGAGCGCACGCATGCTGCGTCCGGGCGACAGCATGGAACCGGGAAGCCATGGCGCGCACGGCGCGGCGCGCTCGCGGGCCGGGTTCTACGGGATCATCGATCGCGGCTACACGTGGCTCCTCCGGCGCTCCATGACGCGGTGGGGGCGCCCGGTGGTCGTGGTCCTCGCCCTGGCCGTCCTGGCCTCCACCGTCCCGTTCTATCAGTGGGTCAAGAAGGAGTACGTGCCCACCGACGTGGACGAGGCGGAGTTCGAGATGCTCGTGGAGGGCCCGGAGGGCATGAGTCTGGCGGCCATGGACGAGGCCCTGCAGGCCATCGACCGCGAAGCCCGCGCCGTGCCCGGGGTCCAGCTCGTGCTCCTGGTGACGGGGGCGGGGGGCCTGGGCCGGGTGAACCAGGGGAATGGCTACGTGCGCATCGCGCCGCACGACGAGCGCACGGTCACCCCGCAGCGGCTGTGGGCGGGACTTCTCCGGGGAGATCCGCTGGCCGCCTTCCGGGGCAACTACACGCAGCGCGACGTCATGCAAAATCTCAGATTGCGCATGCGCAAGTTCAGCGACATGCGCATCGCCATCCGCAACATCCCGGGCTTCAACATCGGCGGCGGGAACTTCGACATCGATTTCGTCCTCCGGGGGCCCGACCTCGAAGCCCTCGCCCGCTACGGCGAGCAGCTGCGGCGCCGCGCGCAAGACCTCGGCGGCATGCTCGATCTGAACACCACGCTCAGACTCGATCGGCCTGAGCTGCGCGTCCAGATCGACCGCGAGCGGGCGGCCGACCTGCGCGTCGACACCGAGCAGATCGCCACCGCCCTGCGCCTGATGGTGGGGGGCGACCAGGAGGTCTCGCGCTTCCGCGATCCCTCGGTGAACGAGGACTACGATGTGCAGCTGCGCTTGCGCGATGCAGATCGCGGGGATCTGCGGACGATCTCCCGCCTCTACGTGTCGCGGGCGTCGGCCGCGGCGAACGAGGCCCTCGGGGCGTCACCTCAGATCGGCCTGGCCCCGGGAGGCGGCCTGGTGCGGCTCGACAGTCTGGTGAAGATCGTTCCCGCCCAGACGGCCGCGCGCGTCGACCGCTCCGATCGCCAGCGGGAGGTTCGCCTGAGGGCGTCCGTGGCGCCCGGCTACGGATTGGCGGATCGCATCGAGGCCCTCCGCGGAGCGGTGGTGGCCATGAACCTGCCTCCCGGCTACTCCTCGAGCGCCTCCGGCCGGGCCAGCGAGTTCGAGAAGACGTTCAAGGAATTCCTGTGGGTCTTCCTGCTCGCCGTGATCTTCATGTACATGATCCTGGCCTCGCAGTTCGAGAGCCTCGTCCATCCGCTCACCATCCTGCTCGCCTTGCCCCTCTCCGTGCCGTTCGCGCTCTTCGCGCTCTGGTACACGGGCAACACCCTGAACCTCTACTCCGCCCTCGGCATCCTCGTGCTCTTCGGCATCGTGAAGAAGAACTCGATCTTGCAGATCGACCAGATGAACGTGCTGCGCCAGGCGGGCCACGACCGCGCGAGCGCCATCATCGAGGGCAATCGCAACCGGCTCCGCCCGATCCTCATGACGACCTTGGCCCTGGTCGCGGGCATGCTGCCGCTCTGGCTGGGCACGGGGCCTGGCGCCGAGGAGCGTCGCGCCATCGCCGTCGTGGTCATCGGCGGCCAGTCCCTCTGCTTGCTGCTCACCTTGCTGGTGACGCCGGTGGCCTACTCGCTCTTCGAGGATCTCGCGAGGGCGCTGGGGCGGCTGGGATCGGCGGGGCGAGGCTGGCGTCTGATGCCGGAGCGTCGTTGGTGGAGGGGCCGGCGCACGGCCAACGGGGCCACGCTCGATCACCCGGTGACGGTCGCCCGCTTCGACGACGACGATCGCGTGGTGCCCCCGCCGAAACCCGACGCGGCCCGAGGCTGAATCTCGCAACGTCGGGGGCCCGGCCGGCGGCGCGAGCAGTGTCGGCGCGGGGCCCGCGCTGGTCAAGGACGTGCCTTTCGAGGATCATGAGGCCCATGTACCCACACCAGATCGAGCGATTGACGAGTGCGCTGGACGCGGCGGGCGGTGAGGCTCTGGTGGCCAGCTCGGCGGCCAACGTGGCCTATGTGGCCGGATTTCGCAGTCTGACCCACGCCCTCCTCCACAGCCCACAGTTCGGCGTCTTCACGCGTCGGGGCACGGCGCTGGTGGTACCGGCCGCCGACGTGGCGGCCGCCGTCGCCGACGCCGATGTGGAGGTCGACCACGTCCTGTGCTTCGGGGAGCCATGTGCCGCGTCGGCGGACACGTCGGGACCTTTGGGACGGCGCGTGAAGGCGATCGTGAGCCAGCGCGTCCCGGCGGCGGCCGATGCCCTGGCCGCGGTGCTGAAGGCGCTGGCCGTGGGCGAGGGCGCGATCGCTCTCGACGAGGCGGGAAGCGACCGGCAACAGATCACGCAGCGACTTCGTCATCTCCGAGTCGTGCCGGGCTCGGCATACCTGAGCGCGGCGCGACGGGTGAAGGCGCCCTTCGAGATCGAGTGTCTGGCCGGGGCCCTCCGGATCGCCGAGGAGGCGCTGAACGAGGTCATCCAGATGCTCAAGCGCGGGGTGACGGAGCGCGAGGCGACTACCGTCTACCTCACTGAGGTCGTGAGGCGCGGCGGGGATCCCACGGCCTCCACCGTAACCATGGGTGATCGGACGGGCCTCGGCCTGGTGTGGCCGAGCGAGCGAGCCCTGCGGCCCGGTGAACTGGTCCGGCTGGACGTCGGCTGCGTCTACCGTGGCTACGTCGCCCGGGTCGGGCGGACCGCCGTCCTCGGCGAGCCCACGTCGGAGCACGACACCGCCCACGGCGCCATGCACGCAGGTCTCGAGGCGGCGGTGGACACCGCCGCGCCAGGCCGCCCCGCGGGCGAGGTGTACGCGGCCGCGCTGCGGGCCGTGCGCGAGCACGGTCTATCGGATTACCGCTGCGCCGGAGTGGGCCACGGGATCGGTCTCGAGCTGAGCGAGCTGCCGTCGCTGGTTCCCGACGATGCCACGCCACTGGAAGCCGGCGAGGTGCTGAGCATTGAGCTGGCGCACCATGCCGTCGGTCAGCAGGGCGTCCTCGCGCGGGACACCGTGCTGGTCACCGCGGGTGGCGCGCGGGTCCTGAACCGCTCCGCCCGCGGCCTCGTGACGCTCGATTGATCAGAAGAGGAGCGCTTCGCACTCCTCCGGCGTGCCCTTCAGCATGGGAGAGGTTCCGTCGTGCATGGGGATCACCATCTTCGGTTTGAGATACTCCCGGACGGGTGACCCGCTGCAGTTGGGGCAGGACGTGCGGCGTGCGTCCCGGTCTTGTCCGCTGAAGAGTTACGCCATCTTGTTTAGGGCCGTGTCGGTCTCCTGGCGCGTGAACGCTCGCAGCGTTTCCGTGCGGACGTTGCCGGCCGATCCCAGCGAGTAGGCGATCGCGCTCATGGCTACGTCGTCGGGGGCCTCGATGATGGCCGCGAGGTCGTAGCGCCCCATCGTGCGATAGAGGTCCTTGATCTGGGCTCCCACTTTCGCGCACAGGTTGCGGAACGCATCCTCACGCTTGGGGGAGTCTTTGACGTTGCGGATCCCTTGGTCGGTGAAGTTTCCCAAGATGATGTACGTCGGCATGGCCGCCCTCCTTGTGCGCGCCGCCCGTCCTGCCCTTCGCGTTCCCCTCCTCCAGCACCGCAAGCGTAGGGCCCCCGCCTCCCGGCCGCAACCGGCCACGCCGGCGCGCCCCGTCGAGGTCGAAAGCCGCGTCTCTCGATCTCAGGACTTCCACACCGCGATGCACTTGCCGGCCACGAAGGCCCAGGTCTCGGCGTAGTCGCACTCGTCGGGTTTCCGGCCGAGGGCTTCCATGGCGCCGACGAGGCAGTACCAGTTGAGCACTTCGTGCTGCCCGGCGTCCTCGAGCGTGGCGAGCGAGGTGCTTCGCCAGGTCTCGTAGTCGCCGCGCCGTAGCGCATCGAAGAGGCGGCGGTCCGCCGCCACGTCCGGGTACAGGTACCCGTGCTTGCGTGTGAGGAACGAATGAGACCAGCTCGACGAGGCCACGAGGGCCACGCGCCACGGGCTGTCCGTGCAGGCGCGAGCGACGGCAGCTCCCAGCTCCAGACAGCGCCGCGGCGAGGGCGAGGGTGGATCGAGATCGTCCGCCGGCAGGTCGAGGCGTCCGAGGCCCCCTCGCTGGGAGATCAGCGCCCGACCGTAGCAGTTCACCGAGACGGGAACACAGGGATAGGAGAATCCGGTGCGGTCGATGTCCAGGAGCAGGACGGTGTTGAGGAAGGCATGGGCCAGGTCCGGATGATGCAGCGGTCGGTAGGCGTAGGCAACGTCGAAGCCCGCGTCGAGGAGCCGCGTGGCCACGTGCTTGGCGGCCTCGCGGTGACCCCGCACGACGAAGGTCGTGTCCCGGTCCTCGTCCCACGTGTTGGACGCGAACCGGGAGCGCTGCCAGGGATGGCACTCCACGTCCCCGTACGCTTGAACGCAGAATGCAGGCACGATGTCTTCCTTGAAGTTCTCGTACTGATCGTCGCCCCAGATGAGCACCACGTCGGGCTGGAACTCGTCGAGCGCCTTCCGCGCCCGCCTGAACCCCGCGGCCACCTCGGCGCGATGGGCGACAGCCGCGGCGAGCCCGTCATCGTCGCCCCACTCGCGGCGAAGCGCCTCCGGCCAGCCCGCCGGATCGCGCAGTCGTTCCGGTAAGCCCGGATCCGCCAGCGCTTGGCGAAAGGCCCAGCCCATGTTTTCGGCGACGCCGAGCATGGGCGGGGAGTGCGTGACCCCGAGCCCCAGGATGTCTCCCATGACGATCCTCCTCGTGGACGTGCCACCTGACTGCGAGTCCTGCCAGCGGCCGGCGCGCAAGCCCAGGCACGAGTTCGAAGCACACCGCGTCCGCGCGTGACGCTATCGTACTTCACGAGCGTGTGAATGGCGACGCGCCGGCCGTGGTACGAGAGCGTCAGAAGATCTCAGGGCACCAGGGAGCGCGTTCGGTCCGGAAGAGCGCGTCGGCGCGCGCCAGCGCGCCGGGGCGGACCTCCTCCACGCGTAGCGCGCGACCGAGCTGCGTCCAGCTGAAGCCGCCGAGGTATGCGGAGCCGAGCGCCGTCACATCGCACCGCAATTCCGGTGCGTCCCGGGTTTGCGTGACACCACCGTCGCCCACGCGCCATCGCCCCTCGTTCCAGGGGCAAAACCCGTCGATCAGTTCCACCACCACCGAGTCCTCCGCCGCGTACGCGCGCGCCGCCAGCGCCGCCTCGACATCCACCAGGCGAAGCCAGAGTCCATCGCGAAGGTTGAAGCGAAGCCGGCGCGGTTCGGCCGACCAGCAGCAGGAGGGGATGGTCGAGCGGCAGCAGCCACGCCTTGACGCGGGCCATCCAGTCGACGTCCAGCACGTACCTCCAGATCACGCCCGTCGCTTCGGGCGAATCGCCCATAGCCTCGACGACGTCGAGGCTCCCGTTCTGGATGCCGCGCTCGGAGGCCAGGCTCAACCGGTAGAGCGCGTAGGCCACCGGCCGCCCATTCTGCTCGAGCACCACGCACCGGAGATCGCCCCTCCGCGGCGACGCCATTCCGGGTCGGCCAGGACGCGCGCCTGCCACCACTCTTGTGTGCGCGCGAACATGCCGGGCGTCACCGCCGCCACGCGTTCGTAGACGGGTGCGACGAGGTCATGGGCCGCCTCGAGCGGCACGATCGAGGTGGTTCCCGAGCTCTCGAACGGTGCGTAGTACCCCGACCGCTCACGGGGGACGTCGATTTCCCCGGTGAACGAGGCGATGCCGTAGCCGAAGCGGCTGTAGATGCGGTCCTCCGTGGCCCACAGGTAGGCGACCGGTTCGCCGCGCTCGTGGCAGGCGTCGAGCTGGGCCCGCATCATGGACTTCAGGAGTCCGCGCCGCCGATGGGTGGGGAGCACACCGACCGCCGTGACGCCCGCCGCGCGGACGCGGCCGCCGGGCACGGTCAACTCGAACGGGAGCGCGCCGGCGCCTCCCACGACACGGCCGCCTTCCCAGGCCGCGTGCATCCGCTCGACGGGCAGGACACGCTGGACCTGCGTGAACTGTTCATCGGTCGGCGCGGACCGACCGAAGTAGTGCGAGATCGGGCCGAGCGCCGCGCGCAGTTCGGCCGCGGAGGCGCACGGCCGTACTTCCCAGTTCATGCCAGACGCTCGTGGAAGGTTGTGTCCACCATCAGCGGCGGCTCAGCATCGTCCGAATGCTGGAGCCGGTCAAGACGACGGGCCGGCATGGTCCCTCCGAAGCCGGTCAAGACGATGGGTCGGCTCGCTCCTTCTGAAGCCGACGCCACGCCACGAACAGCGTGACGACAATGACGACGACCCCGGCGAGGCCAAGCCATCGTTCGGCCCGGCGCGCGCCCGCCACCACCGCCTGGATCTCATCGGTGAAGAAGTAGGCGACGGTGAACCACAAGGGCACGATCACGAGCGCCGCGGCCACGTCAGCGGCAAGGAACTTCCAGAAGGGCACTCGGGCGATTCCGGCGGTGACGAAGGCGGCTGCCCGCAGGCCGGTGAGGGGCCGCGCGGCGATGACGGTCGTGATGCAGTGGCGTCGGTAGGCGGCCTTGAGCCACCGCTCGCGCTCCGGAGTCAGCACCAGTCGCACCACGCGCCACTGGAGGATGTGCTCGCCCCAGTGCCACCCGGCCCAGTACAGGATGACGTCGCCCGACAGCACGCCTGCGAAGCACACGAGCAGCACCAGCCACCAGCGCACGACCCCCTCGTACGTGAGGACGGCGGCCGCGATGATCGGCACCTCCTCCGGGATGGGCACACCGAGACTCCCGAGCAGCAGTGCCGTAAAGACGCCAAGATACGTGAAGTGCTCGAGAAACTGCTCGAGGCTGTTCACGCGGCTCTATTCCGGAGCCGTCGCGGCGTACGCACAAGCCAGATCGCCGGAGGTCAGATGCGGACCGAAGCCCGGAGCGGGGGCGCGCCGGTGGTCCTCACGCCCTCCGGGCGAGTGGGCCACGCAGCAGTTGACCGGGCAAGGCGCCCGTGTGCTTGCCGTCGCGCATCAGGATCTCGCCGTTGACGATCGTCGCGGCGATCCCCCGGGCGCGCTGCACGAGCCGGCGGGCGCCGGCGGGGAGATCGTCGACGACCTCCGGCATCTCGGGGCCGATGGTGGCGGGATCGAAGACGATCAGGTCGGCGGCGAAGCCCTCGCGCACCAGGCCGCGGTCGGCGAAGCCGGCCCGGGGTCCCACGGGGCTACCGTCGAAGGGCCGACGGCCCCAGAATTCGAAAGCCCTCACGCTCGGCGGCGTCGGCCTGGGCCACGTCCAGCGTGACAAAGTCGAGGCTTGCCGGCTCGTCTTCGGCCGCCACGAGGGCCGCGCCGATCTGGATGGCGTCCGCAGCTCGCAGCGGGTACGCATCGACCACGCGTTCGGCATGGCGGCGAACGACATCAACGGACGTGACTTCGGACCAATTGGGCCACGCCTCGAGGATCTCTCGGCGTGCCGCCAGGAGCCGGCGCGCCGCCCGCGGCTCAGCCCGTCGGCGGCGGGCCAGCGCGGACATGACCTCGACGCGCGTGAGCGTCCAGACCACGACCTCGGGATCGTCTCTGAGCCAGCGCTCCGCGTGCGCTGTTCCTGGCTCGTTCACGACGAGAGCCACCAGCGCCGAGGTGTCCCAGAACCTCACCAGCCCGACGCCCGTTCCCGCTGCAGATCCTTTAGGACGCTCCCACGCAGGCGCGGTGGGCGCCGCTTCCCCAACCACCCTGGCAGTTTCCCCGATCCGCGACGGATCACCCCGCGACGCTCCAGCCGCTCCAGGCGTCCATCACTTCTTGCGCCTTCGGCGCGTCCGGCGGCCGGCACGATGTGCGCGATCGGCCGGTCGCGGTCCAGCACCACGACGGTGCCGCCGCCTTTCACGTGACCGAGGTAGGCGGACAGACGATTCTTGAGCTCTCCTATCTTGGCCCTCTGCATGTGGCCATGTTAGCCAAGTTGAGAGCCGCGGTCAACGAATGCGCGGTCAGCGGCCACGATGACGAGCTCGGCGAACGTGATGGCGCGGGCCCTCGGCGTGGATCACGGATAGAGGTGGCAGGCGACAAGCCTTCCCGCCGCCTCCCGGAGCACCGGCTCCTCCGTCGTGCAATGGGGCATGGCGAACGGGCAGCGCGGGTGGAAGCGGCAACCGCCCGGCGGATCGATGGGGCTCGGCACCTCGCCCGACAGCGTGACCTCCTCGCGTGGGCCGTCCAGATCCACGGGCAGGGCGGCGGCGAAGAGCGCCTTCGTGTAGGGGTGCTTCGGCTCCACAGCCACCGCGTCCGCGTCGCCCCACTCCACGATCTTGCCGAGGTACATCACCGCGATGGCGTGGCTCATGTGGGCCACCGCGGAGAGGTCGTGGGCGATGAAGAGATACGACACGTCCAGTCGCTTCTGCAGATCGGTGAGGAGGTTCAGGATCTGGGCGCGGATGGAGACGTCGAGGGCGGAGACCGGCTCGTCGAGCACGACGAGCTTGGGCGAGAGCGCGAGGGCTCGCGCGATGGCGATGCGCTGGCGCTGGCCGCCCGAAAACTCGTGCGGGTAGAGCACGGCCGCGCGCTCGGGCAGGCCGACCAGGTCGAGCAGCTCGGCGACGCGGCGGCGGCGCGCGGCGGCCTCGAGATCGGCGTTGATGACGAGGGGCTCGGCCACGATGGTGCCCACCCGCATGCGCGGATCGAGCGAGGCGTACGGATCCTGGAAGACGGCCTGGACGGAGCGCCGCCACTGCCGCCGTCCCTCGCGGTCCAGGGCGACGACGTCCTGGCCATCGAAGCGGATGACCCCCGCGGTCGGCCGCTCGATCCCCAGGATGAGCTTCGACGTCGTCGTCTTGCCGCAGCCGGACTCGCCGACCACTCCGAGCGTGCGCCCGGTGTCGAGCGTGAAGGAGATCGAGTCGACCGCCCGCACCAGCGCCGTCGACCATCCGAGCGCGCCGCGCCGCACCGGGAAGTGCTTGGTGAGTCCGGCGACGTCCAGCAGCGGCATGCGCGTCAGGGCGCCGCGTGCAGCCAGCAGCGAGTGGTGTGACCCTCGCTCAGGGGCGTCTCCGCCGGCGCCTCGATTCGGCACCGCTCCATGGCGTGCGCGCAGCGCGGCGCGAACGCGCACCCCGGCGGGAGCTTCACGAGGTCCGGCGGCTGGCCGTCGATGGCGATGAGGCGGTCGGCGCGCGCGCCCAGGCGCGGAACGGACTCGAGCAGCGCGCGCGTGTAGGGATGCGCCGGCGCCGTGAAGATCTGCCGCACCGGCCCCAGCTCCACGATGCGCCCGGCGTACATGACCGCGACGTGGTCGCACATGCGCGCCACGATGCCGAGGTTGTGGGTGACGAAGATCATGGCCAGGCGGTGTTGTCCTGAAGTTCCTTCAGGAGATTGAGGTACTGCGCCTGGATCGTCAGGTCGAGGCTCGTCGTCGGCTCGTCGGCGATGAGCAGGCGCGGCGGGCCGGCGATGGCCATGGCGCCCACCACGCGCTGGCGCATGCCGCCCGAGAGCTGGTGAGGAAACGCGCGCAGGCGCTCGACGGGCGAGGGGATGCGCACCGACGCCAGCAGCGACGCGGCCCGCTCGGTGAGCGCCCGCCCGCGCAGCCCGTGGTACGAGCGCGACCGGTTCGCGCATCTGCATGCCGATGGAGAACACGGGGTTCAGCGAGCTCATCGGGTCCTGCAGGATCATCGCCACCTTGCGGCCGCGGATCCGCTGCATCTCGCGCTCGGACTTGGTGAGGAGATCCTCGCCGTCCAGCAGGATCTGGCCACCCAGGATGCGTGCGGCCGGCCGCGGCACCAGCCGGACGATGCTGAGGCACGTCATGCTCTTGCCCGAGCCGGATTCGCCGACGAGCCCCAGCGTCTCGCCCTCGCGGACGTGAAGGACACGCCGTCCACCGCCTTTACGGTGCCCCAGCGCGTGACGATGTGGGTCTGAAGATCCCGAACCTCTATGACGGGCGCGGGCACGAGGACGGCGCTCAGAGCTGGCGGAGCTTGGGATCCAGCGTGTCGCGCAGCCAGTCCCCGAGGAGGTTGAAGGCCAGCACGACGAGGAGGATCGCGAGGCCCGGGAGGAACGACACCCACCACGCGCTGGTCACGAACTCGCGGCCCTCGGCGATCATCGAGCCCCACGCCGGCGTGGGCGGCGGGATGCCGGCGCCGAGGAACGACAGCGAGGCCTCCACGATGATCACGTAGCCGATCTGGAGCGTGACCAGCACCACCAGCGTATTCATCGTGTTCGGCAGCAGGTGGCGCGTGATGATGCGCCAGGCCCCGGCTCCGGCGATGCGCGCTTGCGCGATGAAGTCTAGCTCCATGAGGGTGAGCACCTGGCCACGGATGACCCGCGCGTAGCGCGCCCAGAGGATCACCGCGATGGCGATCACCACGTTCAGGAAGCTCGGGCCCACGGTCACGGCCAGGATGAGGGCCAGGAGGATCACGGGGAACGACAGCGTGGCGTCGGTGACGCGCATGAGCGACGGCGTCGACGCGCCCGCCGTAGTAGCCGGCCACCAGCCCCACCGCGGCGCCGAACGCGCTGGCCAGGAGCACCGTGACCACGCCGGCGGCCAGCGACACGCGCGAGCCCCAGATGATGCGCGCGAGCATGTCGCGCCCGAGCCGATCGGTGCCGAGCGGGTGCGCCCAGGAGCCGCGCTCCTCCCACACCGGCGGCCGGAAGCGCATCCGCAGCGACTGCTCGTACGGATCGGCCGGGCTCAGCAGCGGCGCCAGGATGGCCACGAGGACGAAGACGGCGATGATCCCGATGGAGAAGACGGGAGCCGGCGCCGCGCGCGGCGCGGCGGGGGCGGCGGTGACGTCCGGCAGGGCCAGCGTGCGGCCTGCGGGCTCAGCGGCCATGCGCGCGCCGCTCGGTCCGGAGCGATGCCGGCTCATCGCGCGTACCGGATGCGCGGGTCGATCACGGCGTAGAGGCAGTCCACGCAGAGGTTCACCGCGGCCACGATGGCCGCCGTGATGAGCACGACCGCCTGGATGACGGGGAAGTCGCGCGAGGTGATGCCCTCGTACGCGAGGCGGCCGAGCCCCGGCCAGGCGAAGACGGTCTCCACCACGATCGCCGTCGTCACCAGGATGGCGAAGTAGATGCCGGCGAACGTCACCACCGGGATGAGCGCGTTCTTCAGCGCGTGCACCCACACCACGCGGCGCTCGACCACGCCCTTGACGCGGGCGAGCTTGACGTACTCGGAGTCGAGCACCTCGAGCATGCCGGAGCGAAGCAGGCGCATCATGCCCGCCACCACGAACCAGCCGAGGGTGAAGCCCGGCAGGATGTAGCTCGACAGCCCGCTGATGCCGCCGGCGGGCAGCCACTGCAGCCGCCCGGCCACGAACTCGACCAGCACGATGGCCACCCAGAACGTCGGCAGCGACTGGCCGAGCACCGCCACGATCTGCGCCGCCCGATCCACGCCGCTGCCCTTCTTCACGGCCGCCATCACCCCGAGCGGGAACGCCATGGCGAGCGACACGCTCATGGCGAAGGCGGCGAGCTTGCAGCGAGTTCGGCAGGCGCTCCTGGATCAGCTCGCCCACCGGCCTCCGCGCGCGGATCGACGTGCCGAAGTCGCCGATGACCGCGCGGCCCACGAAGGAGAGGTACTGCTCGACGTACGGGCGGTCGAGGCCGAGGTAGGCGCGCGCGTTGGCGTAGTCCTCCTCGGTGGCCGACATGGGCAGGATCATGTGCAGCGGATCGCCGGTGGCCCGGGCCAGGACGAAGACCACGACCGAGAGGATGGCCAGGGCCACCAGCGACTGGAGCAGTCGGACGAGGATGAACCGAAGCATGATTCAGCGTCGGGGGGAGCGCTCGCCGCTCCCCCCGACCCCCCCCATTACTTGCTCGAGGCCAGCTCGTCGAGGAAGAGGTCGTACATCACCGAGCCGGGGTTCCACTTGCCGAGCGTCTTCGACGTCGCGTACGGCGAGTGCAGGTACACCACGGGCACGCCATAGTGCTCGCTGCGTAGCCGCGTGTAGATGTTGCGCATGAGCGCGTTGATCTTCTCCCGGTCGGTCTGGCGCATCACCTGCGCGATCATGCCGTCGATCTCGGGGTCGTTGGCGGTGTCGTTCGGCTTCGACGGCGAGTAGGCCATCTTCTCCAGCAGCGCGTAGGTGCCGATCCAGTTGCGGTTGGCGATGTTGTAGTAGCCGATCGCGCCCGGCACCTTGCGGTCCACCCAGAGCTTGCGGAACGCCGGGTAGTCCACCGGGATGAGCTTCGGCTTGATCCCGATCTTCTCCCAGTAGCCGGCCACCGCTTCCGCCATGGCCTTGCCCTCGGGCAGCCCGGGGAGCTGGAAGGCGTAGACGTCGAGCGCGAAGCCGCTGGGATGGCCCGCGTCGGCCAGCAGCTTCTTGGCCCGAGCCGGATCGTAGGGGTAGGCCATCTCCGGCGTCACCTTGAAGCCGACGTCCTTGAACGACCACGAGAGTCCCATCGGGATGGCGGCCGGCTCGGCGCGGCCGGCGAAGATGGCCTGCGCGATCTCGGCGCGGTCGATGGCGATGTTCATCGCCTCGCGCACGCGCTTGTCCTTCACCGGCGGCGGCCAACCCTCGGGCGCGAACACCCACCACATCGACAGGATCGCCTCCTCGCGGCGGACCTGGACGGGGAAGCTCTCCCGCTCCAGCTCCTTGACGCGCTCGCGGCTCACGTCGGCCACGTCGACCTCGCCGCGCCGAAGCAGCGCGATGCGCGTGGTCTCCTCCGGGCACGAGCCGAAGCGCATCGTCTTGTACTTCGGCGTGCCGATGCGCCAGTGGTTGTCCACCGCGGCCAGCTTGATGTGCGAGCCGGTGACCTGCTCGACGAAGCTTGTAGGGCCCGCTGCCCATCGGCTTGCGGGCGAAGGCGTCGTCGCCGTTGGCCTCGATGTACTTCTTGGGCAGGACCATGCCCTCGGTCGACAGGGCGCGCGACAGGTAGGTGGGGATGATGAGCGTCGACTCCTTGGTGACGATCACCACGCGGTCGGGGGCCGGCGTCTCGATGTCCTGGATCAATGTCCGCAGCGGTCCCGCGTAGCCCGTGGTCGACCGCTTGCCGATGGCGCGCTGCAGGCTGAACTTCACGTCCTCCGACGTCAGCTCGTCGCCGTTGTGGAACTTGACGCCCTTGCGCAGGTGGAACGTCCAGCGCTTGTGGTCGGGCGAGTTCTCCCACTTCGTGGCGATTCCGCCGGCGGGCGACGGCTGGCCGTCGAGCGTGCTGCCCACCAGGTAGTCGAACATGAGCGACAGGTAGTACTTGACGATGTGCCCGCCCAGGGCGGGATCGAGCGTCTCGGTCGAGAAGCTCGAGAGCGCGACGGTCAGCTCCGGCTTCGCCTGGGCCCAGCCTGACCCGGCAGGCGCAAGGACGACCAGGGCAAGGAACAGCAGGGATATCGCGATGACCGGACTCCTTCGTCTCATGAATGACTCCTCCGCTTCGACGCGTGGGGGATCCAGGGCACGGCATGGCATCCGAGCGCTTCCGCTGCCGCCAGACCGTAACGCGAAACCTCGCTGCCAGGCAAGCACCGGGCTAAGATGGGGCGGCGCGAACGGCGCGGGGAAGGGGGACGACGGCGCGGTGACCCGGCGTCTGATGAGCCTGCTCATGATGGCGGCAATCGCCCCGGCCCTTGGGCGGCGCCTGCGACCGCGGCCCGGGGCCCGCGGGCGCAGGGCGGCGGCAAGTCCATCACCGTGGTGATCGCGGAGTACAGCAAGGACCACACGAAGCCCTTCTGGCAGGCGCTGGCCGAGCAGTACACGAAGCAGACCGGGGTCAAGGTCGACCTCCGGATCATCGACTGGAACTCCATCGACCAGCAGGTCAGCACGATGATCCAGAACAACCAGCCCCCGGACGTGCTGAACCTGAACTCCTTCTCCAGCTATGCCAAGGACGGGCTGCTCTACTCGGCCGACGAGGTCCTCTCGCCCAAGACCCAGGACGATTTCCTCGCGCCCTTCGCCCGCGGCGGGGAGTACCAGGGCAAGCTCTATGGCTTTCCCATCCTCTCGAGTGCACGGGCGTTCTTCTACAACAAGGATCTGTTCGCAAAGGCGGGCCTGGCCGGGCCGCCCAAGGCGTGGGAGGAGTTCGTCCAGGCGGCCCGAAAGATCCAGGCACTCGGCGGGCGGTACGATCGGATACGCGCTGCCCCTGGGGCCGGAGGAGGCCCAGGCCGAGTGGTCGATCTGGATGTGGAACGGCGGCGGCGACTGGAAGTCGGCTGACGGGTGGGCCATCAACAGCGACGCCAACGTGCGGACGCTCTCGTTCCTCGCCAACCTCGCCAATCGCGACAAGGTCACCCAGGTCAACCCGGGCAAGACGAACCGCACCGACGGCGCCTTCCAGCTCTTCAAGGACGGCAAGGTCGGCATGGTGATGGGCTTCAGCCCGCTCGCCGCCCAGCTCGACGCCGAGGGCAAGGTCAACTACGGGGTGGCCGAGATGCCGACGGCGATCGGCAAACCGGCGACCCTCGGTGTCGAGGACTACCTCATGGCCTTCAAGAAGAAGGACAACCGGGAGGCGGTGAAGCAGTTCCTCGATCTCTACTACCAGCCGGAGAACATCACCCGGTGGATCACCGCCGAGGGCTTCCTGCCCGTGACGACCTCCGGCCTCGCCCAGATGGCCTCCAACGCGAAGCTGAAGCCGTACCTCGACGCCCTGCCCAACGCCCGGCTGGTGCCGACGACCGATCCCGCGTGGGACCGGGTCAAGCTCGACGTCCAGCAGAACATCGGCCTGGCGGTACAGCCAGGGGGCAGCCCGAAGCAGGTGCTCGACCAGCTTCAGAAGAACGCCATGGCCGCGGCCGGGGGCCGCTGAGTCGCCGACACCGCCCGCCCCAGCGTGTGCGCCGCCAGGCCGGCCAGTGGCAGGCGCTCCTCTGGCTCGGCCCCAGCCTCGCCCTCATCGCCGCCGTCGTCGTCTATCCTGCCTTCGCCCTCGTCCGCGCCTCGTTCGGCCGCTACTCGATCACCGGGCTCTACCAGGGCTCGGCGGGGCTGGGCAACTACGCGCGCCTCTTCGAGCAGGAGGCGCTGCCGACCGTGGCGGCAAACACCGCGGTGTGGGTGGCGGTCATCGTGGCCGTGACCATCGTCGTCTCGCTGGGCCTCGGGCAGTTCCTGAACGCGAGCTTTCCGGGCCAGCGCCTGGTCCGCTGGGCGCTCATCGTGCCGTGGGCGGCCTCGCTCATCATGACCTCGAAGCTGTTCGTGTGGATCTACGACTACTACTTCGGCATCCTCAACCACCTGCTCGTCTCCCTGCACCTCATCGCGCGGCCCATCGACTGGCTGGGCGAGGACACCACCGTGATGGGCGCCATGATCGCGGTGGGGATCTTCGTGTCGCTGCCCTTCACGACGTACGTGGTCCTGGCCGGCCTCTCGGCCATCCCCCGCGAGGTGTACGAGGCGGCGCGGGTGGACGGCGCCTCCGCCTGGCGTACCTACCGGTCGGTGACGCTTCCCCTGCTGCGGCCGGCGCTGCTCGTGGCGACGGTGCTGAACGTCGTCTACGTCTTCAACTCGTTCCCCATCGTGTGGACCCTCAACGACCGCAACCCGGGGTTCGGCCACGACACGATGATCACGTACATGTACAAGATCGCCTTCAAGAGCGCCCTGCGCGACGTCGGCCTCGCCGCCGCCCTCGGGGTGGTGAACGTGCTGGTGATCTTGCTCGCGGTGGCCGTCTACTTGCGGACGGTGCGCTGGCGGGAGGCGGAGGCGTGAAGGCCACGTGGGGCGCCGTCCGCCGGGCGGCCATGACGGGTGGAGGGCTTCTCCTCGGCGTCGTCTTGCTCTCGCCCTACCTCGTCATGTTCCTCACCGCGGCCAAGCCGGAGGGCGAGCTGCGCATCACACCGCCCCGGCTCATGCCGCGCTCCTGGCAGCTCGGCAACTTTCTCGATGTGCTCGCCGACCCGAGCTTCCAGGCCTGGCTGCGGGTCTCCCTCGTGGTGGCCCTGGCGTCGACCGCGATCGTCGTCCTCGCCGCCACGCCGGCGGCGTACTACACGGCGCGCCACCGCTTCCCGGGCCGCTCGGCGTTCCTCGTCCTCGTGCTCGTCACGCAGATGTTCTCGCCTACCGCCCTGGTGGTCGGGCTCTACCGCCAGTTCTTCGAGCTGGACCTCGTCAACACCTACACCGCGCTCATCGTCACCAACGCCGCCTTCAACCTGGCCTTCGCCGTCTGGATCCTGCGCGCGTTCTTCGCCTCCATTCCGCGGGAGATCGAGGAGGCGGCGGCCGTGGACGGCTGCGGCCGGCTGCGCACGCTGGTCCAGGTCATCCTGCCGCTGTCGCTGCCCGGTTTGGTGACCGCGGTGATCTTCGCCTTCATCGCGGCCTGGAACGAGTACATCGTGGCCCTCACCCTCATGACCGATCCCGACATGAAGCCGCTGACGGTCGGCGTCACCTCGTACGTCACCGCCTACGTGCAGCACTGGAATCAGCTCTTCGCCGCCTCGGTGATCGCCATCGTCCCCGTGGTCGTGCTCTTCGCGCTGATCGAGCGCCATCTCGTCGGCGGGCTCACCGCGGGCAGCGTGAAGTAGGCGCGCGGGCCGCCGCCGCTTGACGCCTCGGGCGCCTTCGACGATTCTCTGCGGCGGAAGCGCGCGACGGCGAGAGCCTCGACGACGAGAAAGGAGCCGGGCATGCGTGGCGGAATCGTGCGGGTGACGGCGGCGGTAGCTGCGGCCCTGGCGCTGGCCATGACCCCGTTGGCGGTCGGGGCGCAGGCCAAGAAGCTGGTGTTGTGGACGCACTGGGAGCAGAACCCGGAGTTCAACAAGTACTACGAGACCCGCGGCAAGGACTTCGCGCAGAAGTCGGGGTACGAGGTCCAGGTGGTCACCGTGCCCTACCAGGGCTACGAGGCCAAGTACCTGGCCGCGCTCATCGGCAAGAGCGGCGCGCCCGACATTTTCATGGGCATGACCCACCACTGGTGCGGCCAGTACGACTTCTGCGACCGGATGCCCGCCGACCTCGCCAAGACCTGGGACGAGAACCTGCCGAAGTACATGGCGATCGGTGGGCAAGTGGAAGGGGGTGCGCTACGGCACCCCGATCGAGCACGGGAACTTCCAGCAGATGTACATCAACGCCGACCTCTTCAAGAAGGCCGGCCTGGACCCGGACAAGCCGCCCAAGACGCTCGATGAATGGTTGGCCGCGATGAAAAAGCTGACCGTGGTCGACGCCAACGGCGAGGTGACGCAGGCGGGGTTCGCGCTCCGCCACAAGGGGCACCCGGTCGGCATCACCGACAAGTTCCTGCCCTTCGCCCATGCCTTCGGCGCGCGGATGCTGTCGCCGAACCTGGACAAGGCGACGGGCTTCGCCAACAGTCCGGAGATGGTGGCGGCGCTGCAGTTCTATGTCGATCTCGTCCAGAAGCACAAGGTGGCGAGCCTGGCCTTCCCCACGCCCGAGGACGCGTTCGGTCAGAAGCGGGCGGCGACGATCTTCCGCGAGTCCTGGTTCTTCGGCTGGGTGAAGAAGAATGCGCCCGACGTGAGCTTCAAGGTCTACGCGCTGCCCTGCGGGAAGACCTGTCCCGGCGCGGGCAACCTCTTCCCGTGGGCCAACATGGTGTACAAGAACAGCCCGAACAAGCAGGTGGCGTGGGATTTCGTGCGCTTCATCAGCAACGCCAAGGACGACCTCGACCAGCACCAGGCGCAGGGCATCCTTCCGGTGTGGACGGTGAACCTCGAGTCCGCGTACGTGAAGGGACGCCCGGACTATCAGTCGACCCAGGAGATGCTCAAGCAGCCGGTGCCGCCGGAGTACTACCACCCGAAATCGAACGAGCTGGCCACCGCGTTCGGCGAGGCGGTCGTGGCCGCGCTCTACGGCAAGGGCCAGCCCAAGCCGCTGCTCGACGAGGCCGCGGCCAAGATGGACAGAATCCTGAAGGACTAGGGAGGTGGGGGGCCCGGACATGGCCCCCCACACCCCCCATTCGCTCGGAGCGCCCCGGCTTAGCCGGGGCGCTCCTCGACATACGCGCGCGCTGTTCGCCCCGCGCTCGTACATGGACCGCCAGCGGCGGGCGGGGTTGTTCTTCGTCCTGCCCGCCCTCGCGTACTTCAGCGCCGTCTTCCTCGTCCCCCTGGTCGAGTCCGTCATCGGCTCCTTCTACCGGACGGTGCCGGGCGGGGCGAGCCAGTTCGTGGGGCTGCGTCTCTACGAGAGGGTCCTGACCGACCCGAGCTTCTGGCAGGCGGTGGGCAACACGGTCAGCCTCCTGCTCATGTCGGTGCCCGCGACGGTCGTGCTGGCGCTGACGGTGGCCCTCGGCCTCCACCGCATGCGCAGTCTGCGCTGGCGCAGCACCTGGACGGCGATGTACTTCCTGCCGTTCTCCGTGTCCCTGGTGGCCGCGGCTCTCATCTGGCAGTGGATGTACGACCCGCTCTACGGCTTGCTGAACCATCTCCTGCGCGGGGTGGGCTTGCCGCCGCTCAAGTGGCTCCAGAGTTTGGAAGGGGTACGGCCCTCGCTGGCCATCGTGAACGTCTGGCTGCGCCTGGGCTTCGACACGATCATCTTCCTGGCCGCGCTGCAGGCGATTCCCGGGGAGTACTACGAAGCCGCCGCGATCGACGGCGCGAGCTGGTGGCAGGCCCTGCGCCGCGTGACCCTGCCGCTCCTCAACCCCCAGATCGTCATGGTCACGATCCTCGAGCTGATCTTCAACTTCAAGGTGTTCGACACCGTCTACGCGACGACCCAAGGCGGGCCGGCGGGCGCGAGCCAGACGGTGATCATGCTGCTCTACGACACCGCCTTCAAGTACTTCCGCCTCGGTGAGGCCTCGGTCATGGCCCTGTTCGTGTTCGTGTCGCTCCTGCTCGTCACCTTGGTGCAGTGGCGGGTGTTCCGCCGGCAGGTCGAGTACTGAAGCCCGGGCGGTTCCACTGGCTCGTCGGCGCGCTGGTGGCGGCGGGGGCGATCTGCGTCTTCTTTCCCTTCTTCTGGATGGCGGTCACGTCGCTCAAGACCGTGCCCGAGATCCAGCGCGTCCCCCTCCAGATCGCCCCCGACCACTGGACGAACCTGGCCAACTTCCGCGAGGTGTTCCACCGCCAGCCCTTCGGGCGGTTTTTGCTGAACAGCGCGCTCGTCGCGTCCGTCTCGGCGCTGTCGAGCGTCGTCGTCTCTTCGCTGGCCGGCTATGGCTTCGCCAAGTTCCGCTTCCCCGGCCACGGGCTCTTCTTCTTCGCCATCGTGGGCATCCTGATGGTGCCGTTCCAGTCGGTCGTCGTCCCCCTGTACCTGTGGGTCAGCCGTCTGGACCTGCTGGACACCTACCTCGGCATCCTGGCCCCCGACCTGGTGAGCGTGTTCGGTGTCTTCCTCATGCGCCAGAGCATCGAGGTGGTGCCGACGGACTACATCGACGCCGCCCGGATCGACGGGGCCGGCGAGTTCGGGATCTTCTGGCGAGTGATCCTCCCCTCGGTGAAACCGGCGCTGGCCACGCTGGTGATCGTCAAGTTCATGTGGACGTGGAACGAGCTCTTCTGGCCTCTGGTCGTGATCAACTCGCCGACGATGAAGGTGGTGACCCTCGGCCTGGTGAGCTTCACCAACATGTACTTCATCGAGTACAACCTGGTGACGGCGGCCGCGGTCCTGAGCATCCTGCCCATCCTGGTCGTCTTCCTCGCCTGCCAGAAGTGGGTCGTCCGCGCGGTCGTCATGAGCGGACTCAAGGGCTGAACTCGACGGGGGATGGCCTCACACCATCAGCAAGCCCAGGCGCAGGCCGGTGGTGACCGCCTCGGTACGGCTCCGCGCGTTCAGCTTGTCGAGGATCGAGGCGATGTGGAACTTCACGGTGTGGGTCGAGATACCGAGGCGCTGGGCGATCGCGCGGTTGCCCATGCCCTCGGCCATCATCGTGAGTATCTCGAGCTCGCGAGGCGTGAGCGGGCCGGTCCCGGTCTCGTCCCGCGCGCGGCGGGCGCCCGCCGCCTTGGTGACCGAGACGGGCGCCGCCGACGGGTGGAGGACGACCAGGCCTGCCGCAACTGCCTCGATGCCGGCAGCGATCTCCGGCGCAGACGCGTCCCGCGGCAGTATGGCGCGCACGCCGGCGCGCAGCAGACGGACGAAGGCCGTCCGCGCCAGGTCATCGGCCAGGAGCACGACAGGCGGCAGGCGCGGGGCCTGCGGCAGGGCTCGGAGTACAGTCTCCGCGGGCCGCGCTCCCGGATCGATCAGGAGCACGTCGGCCTCGAGGACGGCGTCGGTCGCGTGGTCCCCGCTGGTGGCCGCCGGGCGCGGAGGGGAGGCCAGCCGCAGTCCTGGCTGCGCGGCGACGAGCGCCTCCAGCCGGGCCCGCGCCGTCGGACTCGACGCGAGTACCGCGACGCCGATCACGGATCGGCGGACCGCATCACGAAGGCCTGGACAACGTGGCTCGGCACGGCCAGGGCGAGCCCGCCTGCGATCATTGCGTTGATGCCGATCACCCGCCCGCCCGCGTCGGCCATGGGGCCGCCGGAGTTGCCGGGCGCGAGCCGCAGGTCGGCCTGAATCCAGCCGGGCCCGGTGCGGCACCCGCGGGCCGGCGCTGCGTGCAGGACTCCCGTCACCACGGCCCCCGCCAAGCCGAACGGATGGCCGACGGCCAAGACCAGTTCGCCGGCGCGGAGATGATTCGAATCGCCCACCGTGGCCGCGGGAAGGTCGCTCGCCTCAACCCTGAGCAGGGCGAGGTCCAACTGTCGGTCGCACCCGACAAGGGTTGCCGGGAGGGGGCGCCTGTCAGCCAGCACGACCTGGGCGTGGCTGCGCGCACCGTGGGCTCTCGCCACGACGTGAGCACTGGTGACGACCAGCCCATCGGCTCGCCAGATCACGCCTGACCCACCGGCCCGCCCCGTGGTCCGCAACTCCACGGTGATCTCTCGGAGCCGAGCGACCACGGCGGCGAGGTCGCTCATGAGCGTGTGCTGCGCCGCGCTGGCCGCCATCCTATCGTCTCCGTGACGGGCGCTCGCCGAGGGTGATGGCCACTTCGAGAGGCGCGCCGGCGCGGACCAGCGAGGCCGTCACCACGGTGCCCGCGCGTCGCCCAGCGAGGACAGCCTGGACGTCGCCGGGATCGTGAAGCGGCGTACCCTCCAGGGCCACGAGCACGTCACCCAGCATCATGCCGGCTCGCGCCGCGGGGCCATCGGCCTCGATGCTCACGACGATCAGGCCGCGAGCATCCGACCCGGGGGCCAGGCGTCTCAACGCCTCCGGGAGGGCCACCGGCTGGAGACCAAGCCCCACATAGCTGCGGCTGATCCGCCCGGTGGCCAGCAGCTCGTCCACGATGCGCGTCACCGTCGAAGCCGGCACCGCGAGCTCGAGCTGACGCGACAGTCCCGAGGTCACGAGCCCGGCGACCTTGCCGGAGGCGTCCACGAGCGGTCCGCCCGAGAAGCCCGGGTAGAGCACCAGGTCGACGCGCAGGAAGCGGTCCACCTCGCCACCCCGCCACGTGCGCCACGCGCCGCCGACGGCGCTCACCACGCCCCAGCTGGCGCGCGGCCCGTACCCGACCGCCAGGACCAGGTTGCCGACTTTGAGCTCGGCGCTGTCGCCGACCTCCGCCACCGGCCAGTCGGTGTCGCCGATGCGCAGGACGGCGAGGTCGGTGCCGGGGTCCCGCGCGACGAGGCTCGCCGGGGCCGCGCGCCCGTCGGGCCAGGCGACGCGAATCTCCTCCTCGACTCGCACGGTATGCGCTGCGGTCACGACGATGCCCGGGCGCCAGTGCACGCCGCTCGAGGGCAGCCGCGGGCGGGCGTGAACGGCGACGACGGAACGCCCGGCGCGTTCGACCGCCGAGGCGAGGTCATTCGAGAGCGAGAGCAAGGTCTGCATCGGGTCCTCCTCTCGAGAGCGCCGGCGGCGTTTCCGCGCCGGCCCTGACGCTCCCGGTGTTGAGTCCACGATGCACGAAGCTCGACAGCCTGGGAATCGCCCGAATGGCTAGGGAATTCTCGGGCTGGCCCGAGCGCTCCCCCGGAAGAGGAATCCCGGTCTGTGACTCCGCTACCGCGACGGCGATTGTGCGATTGTCCGAAAAGACATCGATGCGCCCTTGAGGATCGGGTTCAGGCGCCAGCTGCTATCGAGGGCTTTGTCGCTCGACCGATGGCAAGAGTTACACGACCGAGAAGAAATATCCTGTTCGCTCGACCACCGGAAGCCCCGGAGGTGCTTTTTTGCAGGCTGTGACTGGCATGCCGCTTGCGCAATGTGCCGTATGCGCGTGCGCGCCTGGGTCATAACGCTCCGGTCGAGACGGGGCCTGGTCGGCGCGGCGGTCGTGGCCGGGATCATCCTGGCCAGCGTCGGCCTCGCCGTACACTCGACGGTCGAGCTGGCTCAGGTTCGAGCGCGCCGAGGCCAGCCGCACGACGGCGGTCTACGCGACAGGGCAGCCGCTGTTCCCCGGCCTGCACGTGGGGCGCGCGAGTGCTGGCAGCCACGCTTGCCCGGCTCGGATACACGGAAGTTCGCGCCCAGCCCGCTGCCCCCGGCCAGTTCCGCCGCACCGCTACCGCGTGGGACATCGTCCGCCGAGGTCAGGAGGGCGAAGGCATACCGCGGGGTACCCCGCTTCACCTCGAGCTGACGGGCGAGCGGATCGCGCGCATCATTCGTGACGGTCAAGAGGTCGGCGCCGTCGCCCTGGAGAGCGAGGTGCTCACGGGCGCCGGAGACCGACCGGGCGAGGAGTATCGTCCGCTGCGGCTCGCCGAGGTGCCACCCGTCGTCGTCGACGCGGTCCTGGCCGCCGAGGATCATCGGTTCTTCAAGCATGGCGCCCTCGACATCCGCGGCCTGCTGCGCGCGGCGTGGGCCAACCTGCGCGAGGGACGGGTCGTCCAGGGCGGCAGCACCCTGACGCAGCAGCTGATCAAGGCACGTCTCCTCACCCCGGAGCGCACGCTGTTGCGCAAGGTCCAGGAAGCGTGGCTCGCGGTGCTCGTGGAATTGCGCTACTCGAAGCACCAGATCCTCGAGGCCTACCTGAACGAGGTCTATCTCGGTCAGCGCGGACCGCTGGCGATTCGCGGCCTGAGCGCGGCGGCCGGCGCGTACTTCGGCAAGGAAGTTCACCAGCTCAGCACCGGCGAGGCCGCCCTGCTCGCGGGCATGCTGCGGGCCCCGAACACGTACTCGCCGGCGCTGAGCCCCACGCGGGCTCGCGAGCGACGCCAGGCGATCCTCGCGCGGATGAACGCGCTGCGGATGCTCAACGACGGCGAGTACGCAGCGGGCTCGCCGGGAGCCCGTGCGCGCGGTGGCCTGGCCGGCGTCCTCCGGCCAGCCCGCGCCGTACTTCTCCGATCACGTGCGGCAGGAGCTCGAGCGGCACTTCGAGGACGGGCTACGCGATCAGCAGGACGTGCGCATCTTCACCACGCTCGACCTGACCCTCCAGCGCTTCGCCGAGAACGCCGTGACGCGGGGGCTCGACCGCCTCGAGACGTCCGTGCCTCGGCTCCGGCGCCGCGACCCTGGTGCGCGCCTCCAGGCCGCCCTCGTCGTGCTGGACCCTGCCACGAGCGAGGTCCGGGCCATGGTGGGCGGCCGCGACTACTCGGCCAGCCAGTTCAACCGCGCGACCATGGCGCGGCGCCAGCCGGGCTCGGCCTTCAAGCCCTTCGTCTACGCCACCGCGCTTCGCCCGCGCGACGGGCGGCCGCCCCTCACGGCGGCGTCGCTCGTCGACGACTCGCCGATCACGCTGTCGGCAGCGGGGAAGACGTGGACGCCGCGCAACTACGACGACCGATACGAGGGGCGGGTGACGGTGCGGCGCGCCCTGGAGCAGTCGCTCAACAGCGCCACCGTGCGCATCGCGCAGGCGGTGGGGCCGGCCGCGGTGGTCGAGACCGCGCGCGCGCTCGGCTTCGGGCAGAACCTGGCTCCGGTGCCGTCCGTAGCGCTGGGCGTCTTCGAGGTCACGCCGCTGGAGCTGGCCCGCGCCTATCTTCCGTTCGCGAATCAGGGCCTCCGGCCGAGTGCGGTCAACGTCGTGCGCGTCGTGGACCAGGGCCACGGGATCCGGACCGTGTTGCCGGAGAGCGGGAAGGCCGCACAGGTCATCTCTCCGGCGCGAGGCGTATCTCGTCACGGCGCTCCTCCGGGGAGTGATTCGCTCCGGAACGGGCATGGGGGCGCGGGCGTTCGGCGTCCCCGGTGACGTCGCGGGCAAGACGGGGACCACCAACGAGGGCCGCGACGCCTGGTTCGTCGGCTATTCGTCTCGGCTGCTCACCGTGGTCTGGGTGGGGTTCGACGACGGCTCCCCCCTTGCGCTGAGCGCCGCCCAGGCGGCGGTGCCGATCTGGGCCGACTTCATGCGGCAGGCGCACGAGGCGTACCCCGCGCCCGACTTCGTCGCGCCCGAGGGCGTGAGCTTCATCGACATCGACAGCACCAACGGAAAGCGCGCCAACGGCTCCTGCCCGCTCGTCGCGCGGGAGGTGTTCCTCGCCGGCACAGAGCCGGCGCCGTGCGACGAGCACGACGAGGCTCCGCGCCATCTGGAGGACTGGTGGCAACGATTGCGCGACTGGTTCCGGCGCTGATCCTGGCTGCTGCCGTGGCCGGGTGTGCGACGTCGCGGGGCTCGGTCAGCCGCCCCCACGTCGCGCGAGCTCCCGAGCTCGACCAAACCGCCTGCCGCGTCGCGCGAGCTCCCGGGCTCGATCAAGCCGCCGCCCACGTCGCGCGAGCCCTCGGGCTCGGCCCAGACCGGCTATGCGTCCTGGTACGGCAAGCGCCACCACGGTCAGCGGACGACGAGCGGCGAAGTCTACGACATGAACCAGCTCACTGCCGCGCATCCCACGCTCCCCATGGGGACGCGTCTGCGTGTCACCAACCTCCAGAACGGCCGTTCGGTCGAGGTGCGCGTGAACGATCGTGGCCCCGCCGTCGACGGGCGCATCCTCGATCTCTCGTACGCGGCGGCGCGAGCGCTGGGAGCCGTCCCGGAGGGCGTCATTCCCGTTCGCCTTCGCGTCGCCCCGCGGCCTCCGTGACGTCCGGCCCGGCGCGCGGATGGCGCTCTACCGCGCCATCAAGCGGACCGCCGCCTTCTGACCTTGTGGCCTTGGATGGTCGATCGAGCTCGGAGGCGCGCTCGCGACACCAGTCGCGCAGCGCCTGGACGCGCGTGAACGGTCGTTCGTCCGGCGCACGAGCCAGGTCGTGACTCGCCACGTTCTCCGTTCGAGATGGATTGGTTCTCGATCATTCATTTACAGGAACGGCAGCAAGGCCGAAGATGGCCGCCGTGGCCAGCGAGGTCCGGTTCGAGCGAGGCGACGCGCTCGCGTGGGCGATCCTGCTCGCCGCGATGGTGGTGATGGGCGGGCAGTTCGCCGTCGGCAAGCTCGGCTTCGCGGCGGGACTGACTCCGTATGACATCGTGGCCCTGCGCTTCGCGGGGGCCGCGGTCGTGGCGCTCCCCGTGGTGCTCCGGCGCGGGGTGTGGTCCCTGGCCGGCGTGGGCTGGGGGCGCGGCGTGGTGCTGATGCTGATCGCCGGGAGTCCGTATGCGCTGCTGATGTATACCGCGCTGCGGTTCGCGCCGGCGGCCCACGGCGCCATGCTGGTCCCGGGGGTCGGCTTGATCGTCGCCACCATGATCGGCGCCGCCTGGGTCGGCGAGCGCCATCGGCCGGCGCGCTACGTCGGCGCCTGCGTCGTGCTCGCCGGACTGGCCATGCTCGGCGCGGGCGGAGCCTCAGCCCCTCAGGCGACGTGGTTCGGCGACGCGCTCTTCACAGTAGTCGGGGTGGCGTGGGGACTGTTCACCCTGCTGATCCGCCGATGGCAGCTGGATGCGGTCGCGGGTGTCTCCGCCCTCTCGGTCCTCTCGTTGACCTACCTCCCGGTCTACGCGCTGGTGCTCGAGCCACGCGTGCTCGAGGTGGCGGTGAGCGCGTCAGTCCTACAGTTCGGCTACCAGGGCGTTCTCCAGACGAGCGTCGCGTTCGCGGGGTATGCATTCGCGGTGCGACGTCTGGGCGCCGGCACCGCTTCGGTTGCCACCGCCGCGGTGCCGGTCTTCGGCACCCTGCTGGCGATTCCGCTCGTGGGGGAATGGCCGTTGCCGAGTGCATGGGCCGGCCTCGCCACCGTGTGTGCCGGCATCGCCGTCGCCAACCTGCCGGGAGCCTCCCGCGCGCCGCAGCAGGTGCCGGCGCCAGGCGTCTCCTCGCGTCGCTGACGCCACCGCGAGGCGAGGCTTCGAGACCAGCCCGGTCAGCGTCCTGCGCGCGCGGCCTCCACGAGGTTGACCAGGCGCTCGGGCGTCATGGGCAGCTCGTCGATGCGGACGCCGAGCGGGGCCAGCGCATCCTCGACGGCGCTGGCCAGCGCTGCCGGCGCGATCATGCGACCGCCCTCGCCGCCGCCCTTCACGCCGTACTGGGTGAACGGCGATGGCGTCTCCACGTGGCCGATCTCGAACACCGGCACCTCGCTGGCGGTGGGCATGAGGTAGTCCATGAAGCTCGCCGTGAGTGGCTGCCCGTGGGCGTCGTAGCTGCACTGCTCGTAGAGGGCCATGCCGATGCCCTGGGTGATGCCGCCCGTGATCTGGCCCCGCAGACTCTTCGGATTGATGACCGTGCCGACGTCGTGGACGGCGACGTAGCGCAGGATCTTGACCTGGCCGGTGGCGGGATTCACCTCGACCACGGGAATGTGAGCGCCGTGGGCCATGATCGGATAGAAGGCGCCCAGGTCCTTGCGGTCGGCCGACGGCAACGTCAGGTACGGATGATCGTAGGTGTAACGCGCCTCGAGCCCTGATTCCATCCCGCTGGGCAGGTCCAGCTTGAACCAGTACGCCTTGAGGCCAAGATCGGCGTAGGTCATGGCCTTGTCGGGCACACCGCGCACCATGCCCTTGCCGTCGGCGAACACGACGTCCTCGGGTGCCGCCTCGAACTGGTGCGCCACGATGCGGGCGAGCTTGTCCTTCAGCTTGCGCGCCGCGCCCGCCGTCGCCCCGGTGAGCATCACGGCCATCCGGCTCCCCCCGGGGCCGGCGCCGGGCAGGCCGTGCTGCGAGTCCTCGTAGGTGACGGTGACCTGCGCGGGATCGATGCCGAACTCCTCCGCGATGGTCTGGGCCACGACCGTCTCCGGGCTGTTGCCCCAGAAGGGCGAGAACATGGTGGCCACGAACTCGCCGGTGGGGCCGAGGCTCAATCCCACGCTCTCCGGCGCGCTGGAGAGCCCCGGCGTGTCGTACCAGAACCAGAACTCGGTCGGGCCGTAGACGCTGCGCTGCTGCGCGGTGGCCAGCCCGATGCCCACGTAGCGGCCCTGGGCGCGGGCCTCCTGCTGCATGCGCCGGAGGTCAGCGAGGTTCGCCATCTCGAGGGCGCGGCCCAGGACTGCCGGGTAGTCGCCGCTGTCGTAGACGTTGCCCACGGGCGTCTTGAAGGGGAAGCGGTCGGCGCCGATGAAGTTGCTCCGGCGCAGCTCTACGCCATCGACACCAAGCTCCTGGGCCGCCGCGTCCACCAGGCGCTCGAGACAGAAGTTGCCGGCGTCCGAGCCAGCGCCGCGGAACACGCCCTGCTGGCACTTGTTGGTCAGGATGCATTGGACGGTGTACGAGACGCTCCCGATCCGATACGGCCCGGTGACCTGGGCGAGGGCGTTGCCATGGGTTCCGTGGCCGAACTGGAAATATGCGCCGTAGTCGTCGACCACCTGCACGCGGAGGCTGATGAACTCGCCATCGCGGTTCAGCGCCAGCTCGGCGTCGTAGAAGCGATCACAGGCGAGGTTTTCCGAGGCGAGCAGGTTGTCGGCGCGATCCTCCATGAACTTCACCGGCCGCCCCGCGCGCTTGGCCAGCATGCCCGCGATGCCGATGATCTTGCCGAGCACGTGCTTGGAGCCGAAGCTGCCGCCCACGTACATCGGCACGAGGTTGAGCTTGCTCGCGGGAATCTTCAGCGTGTTGGCGATCAGCCAGCCCACGAAGTTGATCATGTTCGTGTTCGACCACACGTCCATCCGCTGGCTGATGGGTTCGTAGCGGCACACCGCCCCTGCCGTCTCTAGCGGCTGAGCGCTCGCGCGATGCCAACGCAGCCGACGCCGGATCACGCGATGGGCGCGGGCGAACTCGCCGTCCACGTCGCCGAACGACATGGTCTTCTCGAACACCAGGTTGCTGGGCAGCGTGTCGTGAATCTTTGGTGCCTCGGGCTTCATTGCCTCGTAGGGATCGGTGAGGACGGGCAGGAGCTCGTACTCCACGTCGATGAGCGCCGCGGCGTCCTCCGCCGTGTAGCGATCGACGGCGGCCACGGCGGCCACGGCCTCGCCGGCGAAGCGCACCTTGTCCACGGCCAGCGCGTACTGGACGACCGGCTCCGCGCAGAAGGCGGGCAGGGGATTGGTGAGCGTGCGCGCGTCTTCTCCCGTGACCACGGCCACCACGCCGGGCAGCGCGCGGGCCCGGCTCGTGTCGATCCGGGCGATGCGCGCATGCGCGTGCGGGCTGCGCAGGACCGCGGCGTGGAGCATCCCGGGGAGCCTGACGTCGTCCGTGTAGGTCGCGCGGCCGGCGAGCAGCTTGGGGTCCTCGAGCCTCGGGACGTCCTTGCCGATCCAGACATGTGATGGCGGTGCCATGGGCGCCTCCTCCAATTGGAGGGGGCCTGGACCCCCTCCAAACCTCCCCGTTTGCGCGAGGTGCGACACGCGCCCGGCAAGGCCGTGGCGCCCCTCAATGCTCCGACAGATTTCTCAGCGCGGTGCAGTCACCGCCTTGCGCGCGGCGGCGAGAGCGACGGCGTCGACGATGCCCTGGTAGCCGGTGCAGCGGCAGAGGTTCGCGGAGATCGCCTCGCGGATCTCCGCCAGGCTCGGCGACGGGTTCTCGCGCAGCAGCTCGTAGGCGATCATCAGCATGCCTGGCGTGCAGAAGCCGCACTGGAGGCCCTGCGCCTCGCGGAAGGCCTCCTGCAGCGGGTGCAGGCCATCGCCCGGGCCGAGTCCCTCCACGGTCATGACCTCGGCACCGTCGGCGCTCACCGCGAGCATGAGGCACGAGCGGACGGTCTCGCCGTTCACCATCACCGTGCAGGTGCCGCACACCCCGTGCTCGCATCCGATGTGGGTACCGGTGAGACCCAGCATGTCGCGCAGGACGTCGACGAGGAGCCAGCGTGGCTCGGCGGCGACCGTCTGGCGAATGCCATTGACCGTGAGCGTGATGGGCATCGGCCCGGGCATGATCAGGCTCCTTCCGCGCGGCGTGCGGCGAGGAGGATGGCCTCGCGTGTGAAGTGGCCGGCCAGCCTCCGCCGGAAGGTGGACGACGCGTGAATGTCCGACGGAGGAGTCGTGGCGTCCGCAGCGCGCCGCGCTGCCTCATCGAGGGCACGTCCCTCCGGGCGCTCGCCGGTGAGCGCCCGCTCGGCGTCTGTCGCGCGCACCGGCGCGTGGCCGACGCCGCACAGGGCGAGGCGGGCCCGCTCGCAGTGACCCGCCTGGTCGAGCGTGATCAGCGCCGCCACGCCGACCAGAGCATAGTCGCCAGCGCGGCGCGACATCTCCACAAAGGCGCCGCCCGTGCGGGACGGCAGTCCGGGTATGCGGATTTCCGTCAGCAGCTCGTCGGGCTGGAGCGCCGTGGTCAGGGGGCCCGTGAAGAATTGCTCGGCGGCGATCGTGCGCCGCCCGCGCCGGCTGGCCGCGACCATCTCGGCGCCGAGCGCGACCATCACCGCGGGAAGCTCGGAGGCGGGATCGGCGTGCGCGAGGTTCCCTCCGATCGTCCCGCGATGCCGTATGGGCAGGTGGCCTATCAGGTGGCACGCCTCGGCGAGGATGGGGAAGCGAGCGCGCACGGTATCGTCGCGCTCGAGCGCGTGCTGGCGTGTGAGCGCTCCGATGGCCATCGCGTTGTCGGCCGTCCGGACGTACGCCAGGCCGGCCAGGCGGTTGATGTCGACGACGACCTCCGGCTGAGCCAGGCGGAAGTTCATGAGCGGGATGAGGCTCTGGCCGCCGGCGAGCACCTTGGCGCGGTCGCCGTGCTCGGCAAGGGCATTGAGCGCTTCCTCCTCCGATCGTGGAGCGACGTACTCGAAGCGAGACGGCTTCATTGCCCCCTCCCTGGCGCTGGCGTGGAAGGCGAGCTGAGATTAGGAGCGCTCGACGCCAGGTGTCAAGGCGACCCGGCGGAGGGTCGGCAGTCGATGCGCTCAGAGGTGGGTCTTGATACGTTCGACGGCTTCCCGAGTGTCGTCGCGGGAGCCGAAGGCGGTGAGACGGACGTAGCCCTCGCCGCTCGGCCCGAAGCCGGAGCCGGGCACGCCGAGCACGTGCGCCTCGCCCAGGAGCTTGTCGAAGAACTCCCACGACGAGAGGCTGGCGGGGGTGCGGATCCAGATGTAGGGCGCGTGGCGCGCGCCGTAGACGGTGAGTCCCGCGGCGGTCAGGCCCTCGCTGATGATCCGCGCGTTCGCCATGTAGTCGTCGATCAGGGCCCGCACCTGCTCGCGCCCGTCCGGCGTGTAAATGGCCGCGGCGGCCTTCTGGATGATGTAGGGCGGGCCGTTGGACTTGATGGCCACGCGCCGCTGCCAGAGCGCATTGAGGCTCGAGGTCGTGCCGTCGGCCATCCGTCCCTGCGCCTCCTTGGGCACGACGGTGTAGGCGAGCCGCAGGCCGGTGAAGCCGGCGTTCTTGGAGAAGCTGCGGCACTCGATGGCCACCTCGCGGGCGCCGTCGATCTCGTAGATCGAGTGGGGGATGTCCGCGTCACGGATGTAGGCCTCGTAGGCGGCGTCGTACAGGATGACCGCCTCGTAGGCCGCGCGCGTAGTCGACCCAGCGCTGGAGGGCCTCGCGCGACGCCACCGCGCCGGTCGGGTTGTTCGGGTAGCAGAGGTAGATGATGTCGACGGGCCGGTCCGGCAGGGCGGGCTGGAACCCGTTGTCGGCCGTGCACGGCAGGTACACGATGCCCGCATAGCGGCCGCTGTCGTCCGCCTTTCCCGATCGCCCGGCGACCACGTTGCTGTCCGCGTACACCGGGTAGACCGGGTCCATGAGGCCGACCACGCAGTCCTGGGCGAAGATCTCCTGGAGGTTGGCGCTGTCGCTCTTGCCGCCGTCGCTGATGAAGACCTCGTCGAGGGCGACCTTCACGCCGCGGGCCGCGAAGTCGTGCTCGGCGATGGCCGCGCGCAGGAACTCGTAGCCGACGTATGGCCCATAGCCCCGGAACGTCTCGGCCCGCGCCATCTCATCGGTGGCCTCGTGCAGGGCGCGGATCACCGCGGGAGGCAGCGGGCGGGTGACGTCGCCGATGCCCAGGTCGATCAGGCGAATGTCGGGATGGGCCTCGCGGAATGCCTGATTCCGCCGCTTGATCTCGCTGAAGAGGTAGCTGGCGTTGAGCTTCCGGTAGTGCTCGTTGAGTCTGGGCACGGCGCTCTCCCCTGGGCGCGGTGCACGGATTCTAGCAGAGCCGCCCGAGCATCCACCTGTCTCACGCGCACGGGCTATGATGCGGGGAGCGACGTGCCCGCGTGTCCGAGGGCGCGACCCCGGCTCAGGCGGGGCGCGGCGACCGCGCGGGGAATCGAGGGGCGCCCCGGCTCCGCCGGGGAGCCCCGAGCGTCAGGGGGGCATGGGGGGCCCGTGTCGAGGCCCCCCATCTCCAGAGAGGACCGTGACATGGATCTGAACTACTCCCCCGAGGAAGCGGCGTTTCGCGACGAGGTTCGGACCTGGATCCGCGAGAACCTCGACGGCGACGTGCGCGACAGGGTCCTCCACTATCGGGAGCTGTCGAAGGACGATCTCCTCGGCTGGCACCGGAAGCTGGCCAAGAAGGGCTGGGTCGCCCCGCACTGGCCCGTCGAGTGGGGCGGCACCGACTGGACGGTGGTGCAGCGCTACATCTTCGAGGAAGAGTGCGGGGCCGCCGGCTGCCCGCCCATCGTGGCCTTCGGCGTGCGGATGTGCGCGCCCGTGCTGCTCCGCTTCGGGACGCCGGCCCAGAAGCAGCGCTTCCTGCCCCGCATCTACAACGGCGACGATTTCTGGGTCCAGGGCTACTCCGAGCCGGGCTCGGGCTCGGACCTCGCCTCGCTCAAGACGCGCGCCGTCCGCCAGGACGACCACTTCGTCGTCACCGGGCAGAAGATCTGGACGACCTTGGCGCAGTACGGCGACTGGATCTTCTGCCTGGTGCGCACCGACGCCAGCCGCGAGAAGCGCCAGGAGGGCATCTCCTTCCTGCTCATCGACATGCGCTCGCCGGGCATCACGGTGCGGCCGATCGTGCTCATGGACGGCGGCCACGAGGTCAACGAGGTCTTCTTCGACGAGGTGAAGGTGCCCGCGGAGAACCTGGTCCACGAGGAGCACAAGGGCTGGACGGTGGCCAAGTACCTGCTCGGCTACGAGCGCATGGGCACCGGCAACATCGCCGTCTCCAAGCGCGAGCTGACCCGCGTGAAGGACCTGGCGGCGCGGGCGACGGTCGACGGCCGGCCGCTCCTCGACGACCCGCGCTTCCGCGACCGGCTCACCCGCGTGGAAGTCGAGCTGATGGCGCTCGAGATCACCAACCTCCGCTTCCTGGACCAGCTCCGCGGCGGCCGGCCGCCCGGCGCCGAGGTGTCGCTGCTCAAGATCAAGGGCACCGAGATCCAGCAGTCCATCACCGAGCTGATGATGCAGACGGCGGGGCCCTTCGCGCAGGCCTTCCGACCGGTCGATTCCAACAGCGCCTTCGACCGCCTCACCGCCTCGCTGGTGCCGCGGTACTGCAACGTCCGCAAGGCGACCATCTACGCGGGCTCGAACGAGATCCAGCGCAACATCATCGCCAAGGCGACGCTCGGCCTCTAAGGGGAGACGACATGGACTTCGAGTACACCGACGAGCAACGGCTCCTCGCCGAGACCCTGCGCCGCTTCCTGGCCACCGGCTACAGCTTCGACGCGCGCGCCAAGATCATGGCCTCGCAGGCGGGCTACAGCGAGGACGTGTGGGCGGCCCTCGCCGAGATGGGCGTCCTCGGCGTGCCGTTCGACGCCGAGCACGGAGGCTACGGCGGGAGCACCGTCGACATGATGATCGTCATGGAGGCCCTGGGCGAGGCCCTGGTGGTCGAGCCGTACCTCGCCACCGTGGGGCTCGGCGGGCGCTTCGTGGCGCGCGGAGGAACCGAGGCGCAGCGCAGCGCGTATCCTGCCCGAGCTGACTCAGGGCAAGACCAAGCTCGCCTTCGCCCAGACCGAGCGGGGAGGGCGCTACGACCTCCGCCAGGTCTCGACGCGGGCGCGGCGATCCGGCGATGGCTGGGTGCTCGACGGCGAGAAGGGCGCCGTGCTCCATGGCGGATCCGCCGACCTGCTCGTGGTGTCCGCCCGCACGGCGGGGACGCGACACCGATCCGGACGGCATCAGCCTCTTTCTCGTGGAGCGGACGGCGCCCGGTGTCGCGGTGACCGAGTCCCGGACGATCGACAACCTCCGGCTGGCCGACATCCGCCTCTCCGGCGTGGCCGTTCCCCGCGACGCGCTGATCGGCACGGAAGGGGCGGCGCTCGGCCTGCTCGAAGAGGTGGTGGACTACGTGACCGTGCTCCTCTGCGCGGAGGCCGTCGGCGCCATCAAGTATGCGCACGACGCCACCCTCGAGTACCTCAAGACGCGACGGCAGTTCGGCGTGCCCATCGGCAGCTTCCAGGCCCTGCAGCACCGCATGGTCGACATTCTCATCAGCTACGAGCAGGCGCGCTCCATCGCCTGTCTGGCCGCCGTGAAGATCGACACCGCGGAGGCCGCCGAGCGGCGGCGCGTGGTGTCAGCGGCGAAGATCAAGATTGCCGACGCGGCTCGCCACGTGAGCCAGGAGGCCGTGCAGCTCCACGGCGGCATGGGCATGACCGAGGAGCTGAAGATCAGCCACACCTTCCGGCGATTGACCATGATCGCGCAGGCGTTCGGCGACGCCGATCACCACCTCGCGCGCTTCGCCGGGTGAATTCGGGAGCTCCGGGGCAGCCGTGGGCCCCCGAGAAGCGATGCGCGGGCTCGCTCGGCGCGCCGCAGAGGCGCCCGCTGGCGTGAGACCGAGAAGCGTCCCGGCTTCGCCGGGGCGCGCCGAGCGTAGGGGGGTATGGGGGCCATATCGGGGCCCCATTCAATCAGATCGTAGGGGAGCCGGGGTCGAGGCCAAGGAGGAGACGCCCGGCCAGCTCGTAGGTGTCCGGCGCGACCCACACGTGCGCGGCGGCGGTGCGCGCGTCGCGCAAGCAGCGGTCGAGGCGGCTGGTGGCGTAGATCGCGGTGGCGCCGCCCAGGCTGTACATGAGATCCACCGCCTGGAGCGCGTTGTCCATCGCGTGAGCGATCGACAGCCGGTAGACCGCGCGCTGCTCCGGCGAGAGGCGCTCGCCCCGGCACACCGTCTCCCAGGTGTCGCGCGTCGCCTCGCGCACGTAGGCGCGCCCCGAGCCGACGAGGGCCTCTGCCTCGGCCACCTTGGCCTGCACCGTCGTGCGCCCGGCGAGGCGGCCCTCGGCGGGAAGCCACGTGGCCTGCTTGCCGCCGGCGAGGCCGACGAATTCCTCGATGGCCACGCGCGCGATGGCCGAGACCGACGGCGGCGTGAGCGACGTGGGTCCACGCGGGGAACTGGTAGAGCGGCTGCGGGCGAAACTCCGACCGCTCGACGGCGGGATGGACATACTCTTCCGGGACGAAGACGTCGGTCACCGTGTAGTCGTGGCTGCCCGTACCGCGCATGCCCGTCGTGGTCCAGGTGTCCAGGACCTCGACCTGCGAGGTGGGGAGCACGCAGTAGCGGTAGACGGGCCGCCCATCGGCGCCGAGGCGCGGGCTCTCCCCGTCGTATACGTGGCAGCCCAGGTGCATCCAGGCGGCGATGAGGACGTTGCTGCCCTGCGACCAGCGCCCGGTGAGGCGATATCCGCCAGGGGCGGGAACGGCGCGTCCCTTCGGCGGCCCGGAGCCGGCCATGATGGCCCGACGGGGCGGGGTGAACATCGCGACGAGCTTCTCGTCGGTGAGCGCGCGCACCGTGCCCGTCATGGTGCTCGTCGAGATCAGCACGCTCCACCCGGCAGTGCTCTCGGCCTTCGTCAGCTCTTCCACCACGTCGAAGTAGGTCAGGGGATCGATCTCGCCGCCGCCCAGCGAGCGCGGGAGGAGCATCCGGTAGAGTCCGGCCTCGACCATCGCCTGGACGAGCGGCTCGGTCAGCGAACGGCCGCGCTCGATCTCGTCCGAGGCGGCGCGCAGCCGTGGCGCCAGCGAGCGCACCGAGGCGAGCAGATCATCTCGCGTGTAGCTGGGAAGGGGGCGGGCGGTGCGGCCGGTCGCCCGTCGGCGCCGGGCCTTGACGCCGTATGGCGCGGAGGAGCGATGGGAGGTCACGCCTGATCTGACCATCGGCGCTGCGAGCCGTCAAGCGCGCGGCCCGTGGGCTCGACGACCGCGCCCGCATGCTGAGGCGTCCCGCGTTGCGAGAGCCGCCGAGCGATCGACCGCTCGACCGACCGGCCGCTCTCGACGAGGAGACTGCGATGAAGCTCGGACTGAGTATCGGCTACTCTGGCCCCCAGCTGCGCCTGCCCGTCGACCGCGTGCAGCTCGCCGAACGACTGGGCTTCGACTCCGTGTGGACGGCGGAGGCGTATGGCTCGGATGCCGTCACGCCGCTCGCGTACCTCGCGGCGATGACCACGCGCATTCGCCTCGGGCACGGGGATCATGCAGCTCGCCGCGCGGACGCCCGCCGCGGCCGCCATGGCCATGGGAACGCTCGACGCCCTCGCCGGCAGCGGGCGCGTCATCGCGGGGCTTGGGGTGTCGGGGCCGCAGATCGTCGAGGGCTGGTACGGCCAGCCGTGGGGCCGCCCCTACTGGAGGCTTCGTGACTACGTGGCCATCATGCGAAAGGTCTTCGCGCGCAAGGCGCCCGTGCAGCATGACGGCCAGGAGATCTCGCTGCCCTACACCGGCCCCGGCTCGATCGGTCTCGCCAAGCCGCTCACGTCCATCCTCCACATGAACCCACACATCCCGATCTGGCTCGGCACGGGCGGGGAAGCGACGGTGAAGCTCACCGCCGAGGTGGCCGACGGCTGGCTGCCGCTGGGCTTCACCCCGGCCCGCATGAAGCAGTTCATGCCGTGGGTGGAGGAGGGACTACGGCGCGCCGGCGGTGGGAAGTCCCTGCGCGATCTGGAGATCCAGCCTGCGGCGGCCGTCCTGATCACCGACGACGTGCGCGCCGGCCTCCAGACCCTGAAGCCGCGCGTGGCTCTCTACGTCGGCGGCATGGGGCATCGCTCGGTGAACTTTCACAAGCGCGCGATGATCGAGCGCGGATACGGCGAGGCGGCCGAGCGCGTTCAAGAGCTGTTCCTCGCCGGCCGCAAGGACGACGCGGTCGCCGCCGTGCCCGACGAGTTCGTCGACGAGAGCGCGCTGGTGGGCCCGCCCGCGCGCATCCGCGAGCGCTATCGCCCCTGGGCCGACTGCGGCATCACGGGGATGACCATCGCCACCCAGCAGGTCGAGGCCATGGAGCTGATGGCCGATCTGGCCGGCACTCGCCCCTCGAGCTGAACGTCCGACAACATCGACGCGTTCGGTCACGCAGCGGCCGCCCACGCGCAGCGGGCGCGTCATCGGCGAGCCGCGTAGACTACGGGAAACCTCGGGAGAGCGCGCATGACTTCGATGGACGTTCTCGTCTCGCTGTGCAAGCGCCGCGGCTTCGTCTTCCAGTCGGGCGAGATCTACGGCGGCACCGGCTCCTGCTGGGACTACGGCCCGCTCGGCGTCGAGCTCAGGAACAACATCAAGCGCGTGTGGTGGCGCGACTTCGTCCAGCAGCGCGCCGACATGGTGGGGCTGGACGCGTCGATCCTCATGCACGCCATGGTCTGGAAGGCGAGTGGCCACCTCGAGCACTTCACCGATCCCATGGTCGATTGCCGCGAGTGCAAGCACCGCTTCCGGGCGGACCAGGTCGACGCGATGCCGTGGATCCACTACTGTGAGGCGACCAAGGGCAACAAGTTCACCCTCCCGGCCGACGAGGCGTGCAAGCACTGCGGCGCCCGCCGCACCCTGTGCCCGGAGTGCGGCAAGGGTGCGCTCACCGCGCCGCGCCAGTTCAATCTCATGTTCAAGACGTTCATGGGGCCGGTGGAGGAGGACGCCGCGCTCACGTACCTGCGACCGGAGACGGCCCAGGGCATCTTCGTCAACTTCGACAACGTGCTCCAGTCGACGCGGCGCAAGCTGCCGTTCGGCATCGCCCAGATCGGCAAGGCGTTCCGCAACGAGATCACGCCCGGCAATTTCATCTTCCGGACGCGCGAGTTCGAGCAGATGGAGATCGAGTTCTTCGTCAACCCGAACGACTCGATCGACGGCCGGCCCGCCGACGAGCACTGGCACGACCGGTGGATCGAGGACTGCCGGGCGTGGTTCACCCGGTACGGGCTCGCGCCCGACCACCTGCGCCTGCACGAGCACGAAGGGAGCGAGCTCGCCCACTACGCCAAGCGGACGGTGGACTTGCTGTACGAGTTCCCCATGGGCTGGAGCGAGCTGATGGGCATCGCCAACCGCACGGACTTCGACCTCAAGCAGCACGCGAAGTTCAGCGGCAAGTCGCTCACGTACTTCGACGAGGAGCGCAAGGAGCACGTCGTCCCGTTCGTCATCGAGCCCTCGGCCGGCGTGGACCGCGCGCTGCTGGCCTTCCTGCTCGACGCCTACCGCGAGGAGGAGGTGCGGGGCGAGAAGCGCGTCGTGCTGCGCTTTCACCCGGAGCTGGCGCCGGTCAAGATCGCGGTGCTCCCGCTGCTCAAGAAGCGCGCCGAGATCGTCACCACCGGCCACGATCTTCGGGCGCGCCTGGCCCGGCGCTGGCCCACCATCTACGACGACACCGCCGCCATCGGCCGGCTTTACCGCCGGCAGGACGAGGTGGGGACGCCGTACTGCGTGACGGTGGACGTGAAGACGGTCGGCGACGCCGAGAAGGGCGAGGCCGGTGACCAGCGCGTGACGATCCGCGAGCGCGACTCCATGGAGCAGATCCGCGTGCCGATCGCCGAGCTGGATGCCGTCTTCGGGCGGCTGCTCGACGACGCTCGGTGGGCGGACGTCGCCGCCGCCTACCCGCGCGCCGAGGGCTAGGAGCGCGCCCGGAGTATCGAGGAGCACCGCGGCTTGGCCGCGGTGCTCCGAGCGTCGGGGGGTCTCGAGGGGCGCCACGGCTACGTCGAGGCCCCCCATGAGTGGCGTGCGCGGCTTCACACGGCCGGCACCTCGGCGGGCGAGGGGTGCTGGAGGCTGACCGGCGCCTTGGCCTCGAAGGGGTCGAACAGTCCCAGCTCGTCGCCGATCTCGCGCACCGCGGGCAGGACTTCCTGTCCCAGCAGGCGGATGCAGGTGCGCGCGTCGGCGTCGCTCACGAAGCCGTCGCTGGCCCAGAAGCCGACGATGGACGGCCGCGTCTCCTCGAGCAGGCGACGGAGCCTCGGGATGACGGTCTTCGGCGTCCCCGCCACGATCTGTCCATCCGCGAGCTGATCCTCGAAGCTGGCGCCGCGGGGATTGGGCCGCCGGCCCACCGAGAACTCGACAAGCGCGGTGCGATTGGACGGCGAGAAGTAGCCCGACGGGCTGGACCACACCGGATGGGCCAGGCCGGTGAACTCACCCTGCATCCACATGAATTGCCGGGCGTTCTTCAGGGCCTTCTCCTCGCTCTCCGCCACGTGGATGCGCTGGAGATAGCCGCGGTTCTCGGGTCCCGAGGTGTAGCCGGTCGCGGCGGCCGTCTCGTCGTAGAGCTGCCAGATCTTCTTGGTGGCGGGGATGGACGTGGACAGGGCGATGTAGGGGTAGCGGTGCTGGGCCGCCCAGATCACCGTCTCCTTGCTGAGCACGCCGGGGATCCACACGCGCGGGATGCGGCGTCTGCAGCGGCAGCGCCCAGGGGTTCACCACGCGGTGGTGATAGTGGTCGCCCTCCCAGCGGAAGGGCCCGCGCTGCGTCCACGTCTTGACGATCAGGTCGTGGGCTTCCTCGAAGCGCTCGCGGTTGAAGGCCGGGTTGACGCCGGTGGCGAGCTGCTCCTGGCCGCCGCCGCGCACGAAGCCCGAGACCAGCCGGCCCCGCGAGACCATGTCGATCATGGCCAGCTCCTCGGCGAGCCGGAGCGGGTCGTGGGAGAGCGGCAGCGGGTTGCCGAGCAGGACGATCTTCACCCGCTGCGTGATGGCGGCCAGGATCGACGCGAAGACGTTGGTCTTGGCCTGCATGCAGAACGGGGCGTTGTGGTGCTCGTTGAGCATGATGCCGTCGAAGCCCACGCCCTCGGCCAGGCGGTAGTGCTCGATGTACTCGTTGTAGAGGCGGCTGCCCGCCACGGGGTCGAAGTGGCGGTTGGAGAACATCAGCGCGGTGGCGCCGAAGTCACGTCCCTCGTCCACCGGATATGCCGACATCGGTTGCTCGGTGAAGTACATGAGGTGCATGGTCGCTCCCGTTCAGGCCTGCGTTGCGAAGTCGATGACGGGCCGGGCCAGCTCGGCCGGCCGCTCCATGTCCACGAAGTGTCCTGCGTGCTCGATCACGGTCAGCCGCGCGTGGGGCAGGGCCTTGGCGTAGCGCTCACCGCACTCCAGCGGGACGATCCGATCGTCGCGTCCCCACACGACGAGGGTCGGGGTCTTCACGCCACCGAGGAGGTGGGGCAAGCGTGGGGTTGTACATGTAGGGCCGCCACGCGATGCGGAAGGTCATCTCGCGATTGATGTCCCACTGCTCGAGGACCGGAGTGGGCAGCTCGGCCCCGAACGTGCGCTCGAGGGCGGCCGGGTCGCTGAAGCCAGCCCGCACGTAGTCGACATAGCTCACGAGCGCCTGATCGAGGATCTCGCCGCGCTCGGGCTTGATCCCCATGGCGCCGACCAGGACGAGCCGCCGGAAGTCTCGCGGGGCCATGGTCGCCATCTCAGCGGCGATCCACCCGCCGAAGCCAAGACCGACCAAGGTGACCCCGGTGAGCCCGCGCTCGGCGAGCAGCCCCTGGTAGATTGCCGCGACGTCGCGCACGCTGCGCAGCCAGGCGGGCCGGGCGGAGCGGTCATAGCCCGGGTGCGAGGGCGCGAGCACGGTGAAACGCTCCGCGAGCGCGTCGTGAAAGGGCACGCGCTCGGGGCTGCCGATGTCGTGGTGGAGGATCAGGAGCGGCGCTCCCCGGCCCGCGGTGCGCAGGTGGAGATCGACGCCCGCCACGGCCGCGGTCTCGTCGGTCCAGGTCGTCATGGCGTCCATACTAACGCACCGCACTACGCACCGCGGATGAGTCGCGGCGTGGGGGAGGGGTTCCGGCGACCACGGACTCTGGCGCCCGGTGAGCGTTGCGCGATCCACACGGCACGTCGCACGCGCGGTCCGAGTTGGCGCGAACGGTTCGGCGAACCCCTCCCCCACGCCGCGACTCATCCCCGCTGGGCCGTGGTCGTTGAGGAGTTCGGAGAGGTCGACGAGGAGGGCGGCGTGGTCGCTCAGGACGTCGCGCCGGCCGTTGCGCTGCGCTCCGCCCCACCGGTAGGCCGCGCTTTCGAGGTGGGCGAGCAGCGGGGCGTTGAGGAACGCCTGATCGATCCGGAAGCCGTTCCGGCCGTTTGGTGAATACCACGTGTAGGCCCGCGCCGTGGCGCGGAGGTGACGGAAGCTGTCGCGCCATCCGCAGCCGGCGAGCGCATCGATCCACCCCTCCTCGCGCGCGCTGAAGACGGGGACTTGCTCGTCGAGTCCACGGCGTCCCGAGTTCGTGTCGCCGACGAGGAGCGCCGGGCCGAGGCGCCAGCGACGCGCGCAGGCCAGCACGGCATCGAGGAACGGGTACTTGCGACCGCTGACTCGATTCGGCACGTGCATGGCTCCGACCACGAGGGGGAGCGGGGCGTCGACGGCGGCCAGGAGCCAGCGGCACGGCTCGCCGGGCCCGGCGGGGAGGCGGAGGCGGCGCAGCGGCCAGCGCGAGGCGAGGAGCAACGCATTCACGCCGGGCCGTCGCGGATCGGCCGTCGTCAGTTGATGCGAGAGCCCCGCCGCGTCGAGGGACGCCGCCAGGGCCGCGCTCGGCGGGGTCGCCCGAAACTCACAGAGCGCCGCGAGGTCGGGCGCCCAGCGGGCGAGCTGACGTGCGATGCCATCCACGCGTTGCCCACCGCCCGCCCGAATGTTCCACGCCACGATCCGCATCGCGCATCGAACGCTAGTGCGCTCGGGAACTCGAGTCAAGATCGACGCGTTCACTGGTGGCGGCGATGAGGGTGATTCCACTTGACTTGCCGTGGAGCGTACGGCATGTTCCGTGCACTCGGAGCCGGTGCCACCGCGTGCTCCGAAATTGTCCGGGTCCCTTCGACGCAGAACGGTGAGAAGGAGAGCAAGGATGCTCATGAGCCCCGGCCCGATGGTTCCTCGCCATCGCGTGAATCGACGCGATTTCCTCAAGCACGCCGGATGGGGTGGTGTCGCGACCACCGCGCTCGTCGCGGGCCGAGGGCGAGCGTTCGCCCAAGCCCCGGCGTCGTACCCCGACTGGATTCCCGCCAGCACGAAGCCGGTGAAGCGGGGCGGAACGCTCGCGCGGGCCACCGCCTGGGATCCGCCCGTGCTCGATCCGCGGCTGACGAACTCGGTCGGCCTGTTCCAGATCGCCTCGCTGGTCTGCAACCGCCTGGTGCGCTATCCCTTCGCCGACGAGGCGAACGGGACCGCGGACCTCACGCTCAAGGGCGATCTCGCGGAGTCGTGGCAGAACAGCACGGACTACCGGGTGTGGAGCTTCAAGCTGCGCCAGGGGGTCAAGTGGCACAACGTGCCGCCGCTCAACGGGCGCGAGTTCGTGGCGGCCGACGTCAAGTACTGCTACGAGCAGTACGCGAAGGAAGGCGTGCAGGCCTTCACCTTCCAGGAAATCGAGGGCATCGAGACCCCCGACAAGTACACCGTCCGCATCCACCTGAAGTCGCCCAACGTGATGTTCCCGCAGAACCTCGCGGAGGCGGTCACGGTCATCTTCGCGCGCGAGGTTCTGGAGGAGGACGGCGACCTCAAGAAGCGCATGATCGGCACCGGGCCGTACGTCTTGAAGGAGAACACCCGCAAGGTGAAGGCGGTGCTCGCCCGGCATCCCGACTACTTCGACAAGGGGCGCCCCTACGTCGACGAGTACACGATCTTCTCCACGCCCGATGCCGCCACCCGGACCGCGGCCTTCCGCACCGGGCAGAGCGACATCCTCCACGTGTCGAGCCTCGCCGACGTGGAGACCATTCGCAAGACCAACCCCGCTGCCGTCGTCGAAGAGTTCAAGTTCCTCCAGACGCCCTTCGGCCTGGCCCTCGCCCAGGGCAAGCCGCCCTTCAACGACGTGCGGGTCCGCCGCGCCATCTCCATGGCCATCGATCGCCAGCGGCAGGTGGACACGATCTACGAGGGGCACGCGATCCTGGGTTGGGGCATCCCGTACATCTACTTCCAGGACAAGGCCCCGACGGCGGCCCAGCTCGGCCCCTACTGGCAGTACAAGCCGGCCGAAGCCCAAGAAGCTCATGGCGGAGGCGGGGCACGCCAAGGGGTTCGAGACCACGCTGTTCTACTACGAGTACTTTCCCCAGATGACGTCGCAGATCCAGCTCGTCCAGCAGGATCTGAAGAAGAACCTGAACATCGACGTCAAGATCACCAAGCTCGACTACACCACGTATTTCGGCCGCTACGCGGAAGGCAAGTGGGATGGGATGGCCTGGGGCTTCAAGACCGGCTACGCGGTGAGCCTGGACGAGCAGGCCTACCAGTACATGCACTCCAAGTCCACCAAGAACTACTTCCGCTTCGCCGATCCGGTGATCGACGAGCTGACCACCAAGCTCCGCCGGACTCCGGATCGCGCGGAGCAGCGCGCCATCACCAAGAAGATTTTCGAGCGCGAGCATGACCAGGTGCTCCGGATGTGGATGCCGTTCGAAGCCGGCTTCCTGATCTGGCAGCCGCATCTGCGGAACATCGGCGCCCTGGCCATCCGGCGCAGACGACGGCTGGACGGGTCCGTCGACGCTGCGCCCGGCTCGTGGAGTCGATCAAGGCCGTGCGAGGAGCGGCGCGGCGTGCGAGGCGCGCAGCATCGGCGGAGTGCGGCCAGCGCGAGCGACGCAGGCGACTCCATGTACAAGTACGTGATTCGTCGGCTGCTGCTGGCCGTGCCCGGTCCTGGTCCTCTCCTCGCTCATCGTCTTCGGGCTGATGCGCGTGATGCCGGGCGACGCGCTGACCGCCCTCATGGCGGAGTCCGGCAACGTCGGCGAGCGGGAGCTGGCCAAGCTCCGCAAGGATCTCGGCCTCGACAAGCCGTACTACGAGCAGTACGCGATCTGGATCTGGCAGATGGTGAGCCTCAACCCCGGCTACTCCATCTTCACCAACGAGCCCATCGCGGTCGCCCTGAAGAAGTCCATCCCCGTCACCCTCGAGCTGGCCACCCTGGCCATGATTCTGGGACTGATCATCGCCATTCCCGTGGGGGTGCTGTCGGCCACCCGGCAGGACAAGGCCTCGGACTACGTGGGACGCGTGGTCGCCATCACCGGCCTCTCCTTGCCGGACTTCTGGCTGGGCACGCTGGTCATCACCTTCGCGGCCATCTGGTTCCACTGGATTCCTCCCCTCGGGTACGCGAGCCTCTGGGACTCGCCGCTGAAGAACCTCCAGCAGTTCCTGCTGCCCGCGGCGGTGCTGGGCTACCGCCTGTCCGCGGCCACCATGCGCATGACGCGCTCGACGGTGCTCGAGGTGCTGCGCGAGGACTACGTGCGCACGGCCTGGGCCAAGGGTCTGGCCGGGCGCATCGTCGTCTACAAGCATGCCCTGAAGAACGCCTTGATCCCGGTGGTCACCATCGTGGGCGGTCAGCTCGGGACCTTGCTGGCGGGGGCGGTGATCGTGGAGACCATCTTCGCGCTGCCGGGCATGGGCCGGCTGACCGTCGAGGCCATCCTGTTCCGCGACTACCCGGTGGTGCAGACCAACGTGATGCTGGTGGCGGCGGTCCTCGTCACCCTCAATCTGGTCGTCGACCTGACGTACGCGTGGCTGGATCCGCGGATTCGCTACCAGTGACGGGGGTCTGATCGATGTCGGTGACCGCGCGCGCCCTGCCCCTGCAGGAGCCGCCGGCCGAGGCGATCGGCTGGGGACGGTCCCTGTGGGACACCATCAGGCGGAAGCCGCTCGGGGCCGCGTCGGCGGCGCTCATCGCGCGTGATCGTCTTCACCGCGATCTTCGCCGACGTCCTCGCCCCCTACGATCCGCTGGCGCCGCAGCCGGAGATCCGGCTCTCGGCGCCGAGCCGGGCCCATCCCTTTGGCACGGACGACATCGGCCGCGACGTGCTCAGCCGCGTCATCTACGGCGCCCGGATCTCGCTGTGGGTGGGACTGCTGGCCGTGGGCATCGGGACCTTCGGGGGCATGATCATCGGCCTGGCCTGCGGCTACTGGGAGGGGCGGCTCGACCTCGGGCTCCAGCGCGTCATGGATGCGGTCCAGGCCATCCCCGGGCTGGTGCTGGCCCTGGCCATCGTCTCGGTGCTCAAGCCGAACACGACGAACGCCATGCTCGCCATCGCGATGGTCATCATCCCCGGCAACTCGCGCATCGTGCGCGGGGCGGTGCTGGCGGCCAAGCAGAACCGGTACGTCGAGGCCGCGCAGGCCCTCGGCTGCCAGCAGCCGCGGATCGTCCTCAGCCACATCCTGCCCAACGTGACCGCGCCGATCCTGATCATCGCGTCGATCTGGCTGGGCAACGCCATCCTCATCGAGGCGTCGCTCAGCTTCCTGGGCCTCGGCACCCAGCCGCCGACGCCGTCCTGGGGGCTGATGCTAGCAGCACGGGCCGGGCCTTCATGGAGCAGGCACCCTGGCTCGCCATCTTCCCGGGCCTGGCCATCAGCCTGGCCGTGCTGGGATTCAACCTCTTCGGCGACACGCTCCGCGACGCCTGGGATCCGAAGCTCCGCCGCCAGGGCTAGGGCTCCGCGTCGCCCCCGCCCTACGTCACCGCGGTCGACCTTGCCCTCTCCATCGTCATCATCTTCAGGCTCGGCGTGCTCTGCATCCGGGCCCTCCTCTTCGCCTACAGGAAGGCCCAGCTGAACCTGCTGCGGCGACCCGGCGACCTCTCCTCGGGCAAGCCATAGCCAGTCGGGGCCGCGGCGTTGCCGATCAGCGCAGGCGGAGCAGGCGGCGCGCGTTGCCCTCGTAGATCGCGCGCTTCTCCGCGTCGCTGGCGCGCATGCGGTCCATGGCGGCGATGGTGTCGCGGATGAATCCGGGGCCATGCTCCGGATCGAACGGCATGTCGGTGCCGAACAGGATGTGGTCGGCGCCGAAGAAGGCCAGACCGCTCTCCATGGCGTGCCAGGCGCCGAAGAGGGCGGTGTCGCCGTAGAACATCCGGAAGTAGTCGATGGGCCGCCGGCGCAGCCGTCCCAGGGCTGCTGCATCGTCCGGGTCGTCGGAGCGGCTGCCGAGCTGGTCCAGGCCCCCGCCGATGCGCCCGGCGCAGAAGGGGATCATGGCGCCCATGTGGTGCGTGATCACGACGAGATCGGGATGGCGGTCGAAGAGGCCCGAGAAAACCAGGCGGCCCATGGCCAAGGTCGTGTCGTAGGGCCAGCCGAACGCCCACCAGAGGTCGTACTTCGAGCGCGCCTCGCCCGCGTAGTCGGCAAGCGCCGGTCGCGCCGGGTGCAGCCAGATTGGCAGCCGGCGCTCGGCCATCCGCGCGAAGAGCGGCTGGAACTCCGGCGAGATCGAGTGGGCGCCCCGCCACGTTGCTGAACATCTGCACGCCGGTGGCCCGGAGATCGCCGAGCGCCCGGTCGATCTCGCGCAGCGCTGCGTCGGGATTGTTCATGGGCAACGAGGCCACGAAGGCCGGAAAGCGGTCGGGATGGCGCTCGACGATCTCGGCCATGGAGTCGTTGGCCAGGCGGGCCAGGTCGGGAGTGACGTCAGGGCCGCCCACCACCTCGATCGGCGGATTGGCCAAGGTGAGAACCTGGCGATACCCCTCGTAGCGATCCATGATCCGGAACCGTTCGTCGAGATCCACCAGCACCGGAATGCCTGACATCCGCTTCTGGAGCGCCATGCCGGGTGGCGCCACGCCGATCATGCGATCGAAGTACCGCCGGGGCAGGATGTGCGGGAAGACGTCGATCTTCACGGGCGCGCCCTCCTCGTAGCCATCGGCGCCCGCCGCATGCGCAGCAGGGAGCACCCGACGAGCCAACGAAGCAGATGCCCCTTTTCATTGGCCCGCCTACCGGCCGCCGGTGACCGGCAGCGTGACGCCGGTGATGTAGCTGGCCTCCTCGGAGGCCAGGAAGAGCACGGCGTCGGCGATCTCGGCGGGCTCGCCCAAGCGCCGCATGGGCGTCATGTGGTTCGGGCTGTACTCCACCGTCTCGTTCAACTTCCGGAGCATGGCCCCGGCCCGCTCGGTGTCGATGGGGCCGGGCGCCACCGCGTTGACCCTGATGCCGTACTCGGCCAGCTCCAGGGCCACGTCGCGGATGAAGCCATGAATGCCGGCCTTGGCCGCCGAGTACGCGGCGCCGCCCTGGTAGTACGCGGTCCAGGGCGTGCCCTCGCGCGCGCCCGACGAGAGGCAGATGATGCACCCGGAGCGCTGGCGCATCATGTGCGGCACGGCGGCGCGCGTGCAGAGGAAGGCCGACCGGAGGTTGAGGCGGAGCACGAAGTCCCAGTCCTCCACCGTCATCTCCCAGATACGCGCGTTGCGGCTCCCTCCGACGTCGTTGACGAGGATGTCCAGCCGCCCGTAGCGGTCGACCGCGGCGGCGATCAGATGGGCAGCCGGCCCTTCGTCGGTGACGTCGCCGACGAGCCCGAACGCCTGGCCCCCCTTGGCCGCGATGTCCGCCACCGTGCGGTCGAGGGCAGGACCATCGATGTCTCCCAGCGCCATGCGCGCGCCCTCCTCGGCGAGGCGCAGCGCGATGGCTCGCCCGAGACCGTGGGCAGCGCCCGTCACCACGGCGACCTGATCTTGTACGCGGCCCATGTCGTCCTCCCGGAGGTGGCCGAGTCGCCGGATGATCGGCGCACCGAACTGGATCAACGGCACGTCGCATCGATGGCCGGCGCGCCGAATTATCGTCGCAGCCTCCGCACGGCGCAACGCGTTCCGACAAGGCCCCGCTCCGAGGTGCCGGAGCCGGTCTCGCCGTGGGGTAAGCTTCTCGGGACGTGACAGGGCCAGACCGCCCACGCGGCGGCCTTCGCGCGCGTGAGCGACCCGGGCACGCTGGCGTCGCGATGGAGGATGAACGTCCGTGGAGAATCGACAGCCGTTCGCAGGCATCACCGTCGTGGAGTTGGGGCAGTTCGTGGCCGTGCCGTACGCGGGGCAGATGCTGGCCGACGGCGGGGCCCACGTGATCAAGGTCGAGCCACCCGAGGGCGAGCCGAGCCGCCACCTCGCGCCGCTGGCCCCCGGCGAGAGCCGCCACTTCCTGATGCGCAACCGCGGCAAGCATGCGCTGCCCCTCGACCTCAAGCACGCCGACGCCCGCGCGATCCTCGACGCGCTGCTGGCGCGCGCGGACGTGGTGCTGACCAACCTGCGCCCGGGGCTGACGGCCGACCTGGCCCTCGACTACGAGCGCCTCGCCCCACGATTCCCGCGCCTGATCGTCGGCAACGTCACGGCCTTCGGCGCGCGCGGCCCCGATGCGGCCCTGGCGGGGATGGACATGGTCGTGCAAGCGCGGAGCGGGCTCATGACCACGGGCGGTCGTATGACGGACGACCTCCCGACGACGGGCGAGTCACCCTTCGCGGACTACATGGCGGCCGTCCTCCTCGCCTTCGGCATCGCCTCGGCCCTCTACCAGCGCGGGCAGACCGGGCGAGGCTCGCGGGTCGACGTCTCGCTGCTCATGGCCGCTCTCGTGCTGCAGAACAACCTGATGGTCCGCGTGGACTCCGCGGATGGCGCCCCGCACGCCGCGCTTCTTCGCGTGGCTCGCGGCGGCGCGCCGCGACGGCGTGTCGTATGCCGAGCAGGCCGAGCGGATGCCGCGGAGCCGGCCGACGGCGATGGTCTTCGTGTACTACCGGACCTACGCGACACGAGATTCCGCCATCGCCGTGGCGTGCGGGAGCCCGGGCCTTCGCCGCCGGTTCATCGAGGCCGTCGGTCTCGCCGATCCGGCGCTCGACGGCGCCATCGCCGAGCCGAGCGCGGTCGAGAGCCACTACGCCGATCTCAGGAACCGGGTCGAGGCCGTCATGGCCTCGCGCACCACGGGCGAGTGGCAGGCAATCTTCGACGGGCGCGGCGTCCCCGCCGGGGCCGTCGCGTTGCCCGTGGAGATGCTCGACGCGGCGCAGCCCGCGGCCAACGGCATGATGCATCGCTACGAGCACCCGGCGCTGGGACCGGTGACCGTGCTGGGATCGCCGGTGGCTCAGGGGCGTGGTGGCTTCGCTCCTGCTGCCCCGACGCCTCAGTTCGGGAGCGAGGTCCGGGAGATCCTCGCGTGGGCGGGGTTCGGCGCGGGCGATGTCGAGAGGCTGCTGGTCGGTGGTGCGGTCACTCCGCGACCCGCGTAGATCCCGGACAATCGATGCGCGCCCCGGTCCCCCGGAGCGCGTGTCGCACCTCACGCAAACGGGGAGGTTTGGAGGGGCGCGTGTGGCACCCCGCGCAAACGGGGAGGTTTGGAGGGGGTCCAGGCCCCCTCCAACTCAACAGTCACTCGGCGAGACGGCGGGCGGCGTCCTCCGTGGCTTCGTCGGCGGGGAAGAAGCTCTCGATCCTCAATTCCTGAAGCGTGATGTCGTGAGGGGTGCCCAGGCTCGTGAGGGTGGTGAAGTAGCGAAGATCCAGCTCCACGGTGTGGAACTCGACGGGAAGAAATGGGGCGGTGGAGGCGTCGAGGTCGAGGGCGCGCCACTGTCGCGGCACGCCCGGGTACGCCAGCAGCTCCTCCAGGAGGTGGCGCGTCTCGTCGTCGGCGTGCCCGCTCACCACGTCGCGATGCAGCCACTGGATCAGCGCGGCCGCGGTGGCCTCCCAGTTGACCAGGTGGGGACGGAAGGCGCGCGGGTGGAACATGAGCCGCATGGCGTTCGGCGGACCCAGCTCCGCCGTCACCGCCGGGTCGAGGAGACGTTGCACGAGCCGGCCGGTGGCCTCGTTGGCCTTCAGGATGTTCCAGTGCTGGTCGAGCACGATGGCCGGATACGGCTCCTGCTGGCGCAGGATGAAGTCGAGGGCCCGCCGCACCTGAGCCATGGCCGGCGCCTCGAGGCCGGTCTCGCGGTACATGGGAGCATAGCCGGCGCCGACGAGGAGGTCGTTCCGGCCGCGCAGAGGGACGTCGAGCACGCGGGCCAGGCGCAGCACCATCTCGCGGCTCGGCTGAGACCGGCCCGTCTCGATGAAGCTCACGTGACGCGACGAGATCTCGGCTTCCACGGCGAGATCGAGCTGGCTCATCCGGCGCCGCGCTCTCCACTGCCGCAGCAGCCGACCGAAGCCTCCCTCGGCGCCGCCCCACTCCTTGGCGCCTGCTGTCGTCGACTGACTCATGCCCGGACTCTACACTGTCTGCCACGCACCGAAAATTACCTCGCAGGTAGCTTTCGGCCAAATACGGCCTAGGCCGCGCTGGTAGCGGTACGTACGTTTTGCCCTTGCCTGGTAGGGGCTTAGGCCCCGCCCGCCCGGGTCGGGAGTACGGCCTGGCCCGGGGCAGTTTGGTTAGGCCCGTTAGGGCGCACGGTAGTTTTTTCGATCAGGATGTCGAGCCGTCCCATCGCCTCGGAGCGCGTGGTCGGCAAGATGTCGGCGTACACGTCCAGGGTCATCTGGATGGAGGTGTGGCCGAGCTGCCCACTGACGTACTTCATCGGGGTCGCCGGATCACTGATCAGCAGGCTCGCGTACGAGTGCCGCAACGTGTGCGGCGTCACACTCAGGTCGAGCCCGGCGGCGCGGACGGCCTGCCGGAACGCCACGCGGCGCCACCGGTCGACGTCGAGCACGGTCCCGTGTGCATCACCGAATAGGTAGCCGCTCTCGTGGGGCGGCTGCGTCGCCTCGTACGCGGTCAGGTCATCCACCAAGGCTTGAGGCAGGTCAACGCGGCGCGCGCTCCCGGCCGTCTTGGGGGTGTCGATCCGGCCCCGATAGATGCGCCGGCGCACGTGGAGCGTCTGCGCGGCGCGGTCGATGTCATCCCAGCGCAGGGCGAAGCACTCCCCGATGCGCAGCCCCGTCCAGGCCAACACCTTCAGGATCGTGTCGTGCGGGGGTGGGGCGGCGGCCAGCAGCGCGGCGGTCTCGTCGGGGCCAGGATCACCATGGCCTTCTTGCGCCGGGTCCCGCGGTCGATCTTGATCCGCTTCACGGTGGCCAGCGGGTCGTGGGCCAGGTAGTGCTCCCCGCGCGCCCACTTCAGGATCATGCGCAGGATCATGAGATGGCGGTTGCGCGTGACGGGGGTGATGCGCCCGGCCACGATCAAGTCGGCCTGCGCCGCCGCCCACTGGCGCAGGTCATCCGGGCGGAGGCGGTCGGAGCGGAGGGGGCCGAGCGCGGGGCGGAGGTGGGTGTCGACATGGGAGCGGAAGGTGCCGACGCTCTCCGCCTTCAGGTCGCCTTCCTTCACCCGGGTGGCCAGGTGCGCCAGCCACGCGTCGAACACCGTGCCCAGCGGCGCGGGCCGCAGGGTGACGTACGTGCCCTCGTCGCGCTGCGTCTTGAGGCTGGTCCGGTAGCGGTCGGCGGCCTTCCACGTCGAGAACCGTCTCCACACCTGCTTCCCGTCGATGCGCACGACGGCGGAGTAGCTCTGCGGCCGTCCTTCAAGGTGTGCGTGATAATCGCCATATCAGCGCGCCTCCTCCGGCCCCTGCTCCTTCGCCTTCTGTCGGGCCCAGCGCGCCGTCACTGCCCCGCGGGCGATCTCGCGGCGACGCCGGGCGCTCAGCTTGGCCGTGCGTTTGTTCGTGAGTGTGACCGCGTTCGGGTCCTTCGCCTTCACCTTCACCTGTTCCATCGTGCGCTCCTCTGGATGGGGTCTCCCGTGTGCCGCCGTCGCGCCGTGGCCACTCACGCACTGCTGCCTCGGTCCCGTCCGACACGACGCGGTCTGCCGAAAATCTCGCTTCCACCAGGCGCCGCACCACCGTGGCCACCTGCCCGGTCCAGTTGAGATAGAGCGACCTCGTCAGCTCCGGCCCGGCGAATACGCACGAGCGTGGCCCGGCCGGGTCCGAGTACACGGCCTTCATGTCCGCTTGGCCATGCCGCTGCCGCTCCAGCCCGGCGTACAGCGTGGCCGAGGCGCACGTGCCACAGCACATGACCTTCGCGCGGCACGTGTAGCCTTGCGGCTGCACTTGCGTGAACGCTGCGTCGAGTCGATCCCGACCGTCATCCTGTGCCTTCCTGCGTGCGACCGCGTCGTTGGCCTTTGGACTCCCCGTCGCCCGCGCGCCACGTGCCCAATCGGGAGTGGTGAGGGTCGCCTCGCCGCTCCGTGGGCGCTGGGGCTGCTCTCGCCGCACCACTTCCTCGGCGCCGGGATGTGGCAAGCATCGAACACGTTCGGCCTGCGGCCGAGCACGGGAGCCATGGGACGCTGCCAGCCCAGCTTCACGGCCCTGTCGGCCAGCCCTCCAGCGCCGTGATCGCGGCCTCGAAGAATGGATGCGCTTGGGTGGCCCCCCGCGCGCGCTGGTGCTTGCCCGCTGCCGTTCTTGGTGGTGCTGTGCCGCACGGAGGTGGCGAACGGCCCGGTCCGCCTGTCGGGCCGCGCCTTCAGCAGCAGCCACGCCGCCAGCGCTCCGGAGGGGGATCCACTTCTTGGTGGGTGCCTGGTTTGCTTCGCCTGCTCTGCCATGTCGCGGGCCCTCGAGGGAGCTTTAACCCCTATAGGCGCTAGCATAAACCCGGCTGCTACCGTTAGGTAAGGACAACCTTTAGTGAGCTATCCGGCCCCTAGGCGCCCCCAGGCTACTCAAGGAGCCTCCGGGGGCGACCCCCCCCCACAGAGGTAGCCCCCGGGGGTGAAAAAGTCCCTGGAGGCGCCTAGGCCCCCTGGCGGGGGGACGGGTCGGCGAACCTCCAGGCCATCCGCATCATTAGGCGGGACCCTCTAGCTACATCGAGGCGCGCGGGGCCCGGGATCGTTGGGGTCGAGGCCCGCCCAGGGGCAGCGCTAGGCCGCCGCCGAGTCCGGCCGTTCGGGTCTAGAACCAGTAAGCCAACCCCTGACTGGAACGGTGCTCGGATAACGCTTGAAACGGGGAGGTCAGCGACCTAGATTCCCCCCACCTGTCGGACCGTAGTTCTTCGGAGGCGCTGACGGCCTTCGGAAGTTCTGCTCCGCCAGCGGGATCGCCAGCCTGGCAGCGTGCATGCCGGTCCATGAGAGCGGTCCCGGCCCACCTGTGTCGCTCACTCTGACGATGCGACGATGCTGCATCGGTCTATCGGGCGAAGCCTGGACAAGCCAAACGTGAAAGCGCTAACGAGGCGCGACGGCAGAAGGAGAACAAGATATGCTGACGAATGCTCGCATCTGGAACGTTCTCGCTTGGCATTCATGCTGACGGGCTCAATGGTGCTCGCGGGCCTCATCAGCGCGGCGTTGGTAGAACCTGTGCACGCGCAGACAATACCCGGCCACGACCCCGGTTTAATCGTGCTCTGCAAGTGGGACCTTGGCGGCGGTCGCTTCTCCACAGTGGGAGTCCCACTCTCCAACACCCAGTTATTCTTCCTTCCCGGATTCGGCGGTCCACTTGACTGCGACGCAATTGGGGGCCCGACCGCAGCGAGATTCTGCTGCGCCAACAACAGTTGCAGTACGGTAGGAAACGTAATAACTTGCACCGGTTGCTCGGAGGGACCGACCTGCGCGGGAGGCCAGCTGCAAAACTGCCCCGACACTGTACGTTGGAACTTGAGCAGCACCGGCGTACTCACCTGCCCGGGAGTTGACGCCAGGTTCTTCGGGGGTCACGGTTCGCCTCGGCCAGCGGTCCCTGGACCCAGTGAGCTGTGCCTACGGCTCCAGCATGGCTCCAGCGGCGTGCTGGGCCTGGACGTCATGGGGCGGGGGCCAGCAGCGGGGAGCGAGGGCGGAGGGCGTTGATGTTGCCTTCTCCTAAGAAACTGCACCCTTGAGCAGCTCACCGGGTCCGCGATTGACGAGAGCAAGGCCGAGATTGGCGGCCCGTTGACGCAAGCGGAGAATGACGCGCTGGCGGTGGCTGGGCGTCATACACGGCGGCCCCGGGATCGTGGTAGACCAGTCCTTCCTTGAGCGTCCGGTAGACGAGGATCGCGAGCTTGCGGGCGGTGGCCGTGATCGCTTTGGCCTTGCCTACCCGGAAGGCCAAGCGGCGATAGAAGGCGCCGAGCGCGGTCCCCGGTGCGGCCGAGGCTCATGGCGGCCATGCGCAGGATGCCCGCGGCGCGGTTGGCGGAGGGCTGCGTCTGGGAGCTGAGGCGTCGACCGCCGGAGATCTTGTTGTGGGGCGCCAGGGTCAGCCAGGACGTGAAGTGCTTCTCGGTGGGCCAGCGGCTCATGTCGGTGCCAATCTCGGCGAACAGGCGCAGGGCGCTGTAGGGGCCGATGGCGTCGATCTGGGTGAGATTCGGCACCGGTCAGGTGGTGGAGCCGGAGTGCGAATGTCAAAGCGCGGCTCATAGTCGCGCGGCTTCTTCCGCGTCCGCGGCGCGGTCTACGACAGGGCGGCGGTCAGCCGGTCGCGCGCGCAGCGCAATCTCGCCCACGCTTCGTGCAGCTCGGTGTGGTGGGCCAGCAGGCCGCCCGAATCAAACATCCTATCGGCGTCGCGCGCAGCAAATGCCTCCCACATCCGCAACTGCAATTCCGTCGCAGTGCCCGCCAGCACCCAGGTCTCGATGGCGTCGACCAGGCCGATCAACGTCCGCACGGGCCACTGGTCGAGCGCCTCGGCAATCGCGGCCTCGGGCCAGGCCGCGCCGCCCGGGAAATCACGCATGGCGAGCACGAGCTCCCGCAGGGGGGCGTCGAGGTCGTCCAGCGACGGCCCCGGCGCGCTCGCGGCCTTGACAATTTCGGTGCAGCGCGGACAGCCACAGTGAATCGTCACGGGATGCATTCAAGCCCTCCTTGGGTAGTGCGCCCTCACGTTGCGAGGCCCGCCGAGCGCAAGGCCGCGGCTTCCGCCGGCGGGGAGGCTGACCACGGTGCCGGATCTGCCAGTAGCTCACCCCCACGAGCAAGGTCACGGCGACCGGAGTGCGGCGCGCTGGCGCCGAGGGGGATCACGGTGGTGAGGTCGGCACAGCGGCGAATCTGCTCCGTCCGGGGTGATCAAGGTCCAGCGGTCCATATTCAGCGGCATCGGTCACGGGGCTCCTTTCCTGGAATCAAAAACAGGCCGTCCGTGGCGGCGTGAAAGTCGGCCAAAGCGCCCCTACGCGAACGCCCGGACCGCCGGGGCCGCCGCCACGGTTTGAACTGCGACACGGCGCCGGCCCAGCGCCGTGATGGCTGCCCCGGGATTATCCCTACCATCGAATTTCAGTCGCCAAGAACCGCGCCCACGTCGCGAGCGGGGTCGGGCGGCGTGGATCCTCCGGACGCAAAGAATGGCAGGACCAGATGTTGGGCGTTCGCGTGCCCGCTGCCCATGGTGTCCGTCCAGGTCTGGAGTATGCGGAGCAGGGCGGCGTGCTCCTCGCGCTCCACGTCCTGGAGCCGCTGCACCAGCGCGTCCACCGCCTCCCGGATCAGCGGCGTCAGCACGGCGCTGGCCTCGGCGCGGACGGCGGCCCGGACGGCGGCGAGGGCCTCGCCGTCCTGCAGGGCCTCGATCTCGGCCGCCCGCTCGTCGATGCGGGCCTGCGGCAGATCGCGCTCCGCTTCGAGCCGGGCCAGGTCCCGCGCATCGCCCCGTTCGCCTCGGCCGCCGCGCCGGAGCCCCTGCCGACGCGCGCGGGCGGTCTCCACGAGGGCGCTCGCGTGGGCGAGGGTGCGCCGGGCATCGAGCACGCGGGGGTCCAGGTCGATGTGGGTCGGCGTGGCGGCGCCGTCCGGCGCGGTGATTTCCTCCGGCGCGGCGCTCGCGCGCGGACTCATGCGCGTCCCCCGCGCCGCTCGCGCTCCAGCCCGGCGGCGCGGATACCATCGATGTAGGCTGCCGATCGCCGCGCGCACCATTTGCTTCAAGGGCGCTCCGCCGTGATCGAGTAGCCGCCGTCGAACTCCAGCAGGTCATCGCGCAGCTCGGGAATCACCTGGCGCCGGATGGCGCCCCACTGCGGGCACGGGGACGCGGCGGACGCCGAGGAGAGCCGACGGTCGGCACGTGGAACTCGCGAGCCCCACCGGCTGCGCGCATCCTCACGCGGGTCAGGCCGGCGGATCGGGATCGGCGTGGCGCTCGCGTGGAACCACTTGAGCACCGCCTCGCGGTCGCCGGCCCGCGCGGCCGACCAGGGCGTGGGGGTGGGCGGGGACGCCTCACGAACGACCATTCGAGCAGCTGTTGCTCAAAGAAATCGTTGCCCGCCGCGCGTCCCGGTTCGGCGCGAATTTGATGGGCCGGAATCCGACACGAGGTGGTGTTCAGGCTAGCCCGCGTCCACCAAGCGGTGCACTTCGTCGGCGCGCGCGCTCACGCCCTGCGGGGGGGATGCGAAATTGGGCCCGCAGGCGGTCGCCCTGGCACGAAGGCGTGCGACTTGGCGACGGGGAGGCCCTGGTAATCGTCGTTCACCAGGACCGGGCCGCCCATGCGGTTGAAATTCTCCAGACGCCAGCCCGCAACGGCCGATGGTGTCCCCCGCGCGGTCGGCGGTGGAGCGTGGAGAGATCGGCTTCGCCCGCCCCGTAGCTGGAGCGCCTTGATGCGGGCCGCGGTCAGGGTGGCGGTGCGAATGGCTTGGGGCTCCGTCATGTCATGGTTTCCTTCCCTTGGTGATCATGATGTCGTCCGGCCACCGGGGGGCAGGCTCGGGGGGGCGGGCCGGGGCTTCTTGCGCGTACGGCTTTTTCGGCGGACGGCGGACGTCGGGCGCGGCGGGCGGGGGGTCATCGGGTGATCCGGTCCGGGGACCAGTGCGAGCGGGCGGAAACCACACGCCGTCGGCCTTGATCATGTCGAGCACCTCGCTGGGCAGGGCGTGGACGGGACGGCGGTGGTGGCGGCGGGGCCGGGGGCAAGGCGACGTCGGGTGGAACGGGCCAGGCCGAGATCCACGAGGCTTCCAGGCCGTCGCCGCATCAAAGCCCGCCACTTCGCCGCGATGGGCAGGGGCCGCGGGGTCGGCGGTCAGGCGCACGGGCACGAGTGGTGGCGGCGAGGGGCGCGGGCCGGGAAGGGAGGCGGCGGCGTGACCCGGGTGGCCAGCGTGGACGGGCGATCAGAGCCGGGCGGCGACGGGGGCGCTGAAGCCAGCAACCCATTACTTGGCGCTACCCGCCCCACCCAGGCACGGAGCAGGCCCGACGGAGAGCGAAACGCAACAGTCGGGTCCCCTGGGGCGGCGGGAGGGGCTCGGGGTCGCGGTGCACGAGGGCGCGGAGGGGGCCGCGGATCAATACGCCGGCCATGGGTTAATCCCCCGCGCGAGCAAGGCCAGTTCCGCGCTCGGGTGGTTGTCGAGGGGTCCCCCTCGACGCACTCAGGCTCGGGGGCGTCGTGGCGACGGGGCCAGGACGTTCACGCCGTGCACGAACCCAGGCGGTCGGGCGGGCGGATGGCCGACGGCCCGCTCGCCGCAGACCGGGCTCCGGCGGCCGCGTTATATCAGAGTCATCGTGGCCGTGGGGACCCATGATCGATGCTGTCGCGCCCGCCTGCGGCCGGTGTGCCCGTTCAGAGGCCCAGAAGAGCTGGGTGATCAGCCTGGGATGGTCCAGCAATTCGACGGTCCCGCTGTTCCAGGCCGGGCAACAAGTCACGGTAGGAGATCACTGCACGGGCGGTCGGCGATCTGATAGGTGATCGCCCACTTGCGGAACTGTTCGCGCGGCCACTCGCCAGCATACCGGTCGCCCACGACGGTGGTGATTGCGGTAGTGGCCCAGGGGGCGGCGAAGGCGGCGGACGGTGGCCTCGGGGGAGAACGGCGGCTTCACTTCGCGCAGGAGATCGAGGAGGTGGCCATGCGTCGGCCCTCGGTGCGTGGCGGCGTGGGCGATGGCCAGGGTGAAGCTGTAAGTCACCGGGCCCCCAGCGGGATCGGTGAAGGCCGTGTAGGTGACGCCCGGGACGGGGGGGAGTTCATGCCGCTGGGGGATCGCCAGGCGGCCACGACCTCGCGGGAGATAAAGGATTCGAGATCGCGGCGGAACTCACGCCCCTACTCGGCCGCGGCGGTGGCCTCGTCGGCCTCGTAGGCGGCGCCGATAATATGGGGATATGACCCTGGGGGTTCATGAGCCAACGTGCTGGCCTGCCAGCACCAGCGGCACGGGCTGTCGGCCTTCGCAGTAGTGCGACGTGTACGCCTGCCAGAGCGCGCCGCGCCGCGCATACGGGGGAGCTGATGGCGAGCAGCAGCGCGCCCGGGGACGGTCGACATCGCCGGGCGCAGGGCGGCCAGGATCTCGACGTCGGGGTTGGCGACTGGTTTCGTCGCGCCAATAGGCCACCTCATCACAGATCGCGGTCACGATCGTGTAGCCCCCGCGTGGTACGAAAGCTGGCCGTGTGGATTTCGATGGCAATGCCGTTGGTGAGGTCGATGGTGTCGCGCGTGCGGCGGGAGATCATGCACAGGCCAAGAAAAGGGGCGCGCATCGAGCAGGCCGGCGATATAGCGCATCAGGACGCGAGCCTGGCGGCGGTCGGCGGCGATCAGCATCACCGTAGCCCTTCTCGCCGGGCGCCAGGATCGGAGCGCTAGTCGCGGAAGGCAGCTCGTTTCGACGGCCACGAGCGCGGCGATGCGGCTCTTGCCGCCGCGCCGCCCCACCACCAGCCAGCCCTCGCGCGGTGGATGCGGCCGGCGGAAGGTCGCGGCCCGTGTGAAGATGCGGTAGAGCGCGAGCTGCTCCGGGGGTCATAGGGCAGGGCGAACAGCGCGGCCAACACCGCGCGCCACGCATCCCAGCTCGGGGCCGCGGAACCACCGAGCCAAAGAACAAGGCGGTCCTGCGCATGGTGGCCAGGATGTGGGCAGCGTCGCCCATCAGGGCGCGGCTCCGTCGGAGAGGTTGCGCCAGGTACTCGGCCAGCGTCGGGGCCCTTGGAGCTTTTCACCGCCAATTCCTCAAGCCGGGCCGTCGCGTCACCAGCAAGGTGATGTCGGCCAAGCCCGAGTCGGCGGGCGGCGCGTTCTACGTGTCGCGCAGTCGGGCGCTGGCCTTTGCCCCGCTGGCGCTGGTCGACCAGCTGCCCCCATGTCACGGAGGCGCGCTCGAACGCGACGCCGGCGATCGCGTAGCGGCGCATTCGATCTTGAGGCGTTCGCTGCCGTTCGGGTGGCCCACAATTCCTCGCCGGCCCTGAGGTAACGGCGGAACAGGATACCGTCGGGCTGGCGATGGTCGGGCAACCAAACGCCGTACCCGCCGAGTAAGCGGCGCCTCCCGCCCATCAGATGTCCTTGCACCCGGCGCCGAGCGGCGCGATCGAAGGCGCGAGCCGGAGCCACAAGGGGCGCCCTTCCCGTTAGCCTGGCGTTAGCGCGTGGCATTTTCACCTATAGCTCCAGGGGGTTGCGGGTGCCTATAACGCAATAGGTTACCGCGAGCCGGGGTGATGGGGACGTGGTGGTGGTGTTGGTGGGCATCAAGGAAGTCATCGAGGGGGGCCCGAGAGAAGTTTTTGGGGAGGGCTGGCGCTGGACCTCTGGGGTGCTGGTGGGGCAGCCATGCCCGGCCGTCCGCGGGTTCCGCGGGTTGTTGCGGGTTCTGTAGCACCTACGCGCAGCGATCGCCGCGCTGATCACGCTGTTCGTGCGCGCCCTGATCGCCGCGCCCACCCCCTTCTTTCTGTTCTCCAAGCCCGAGGCTGGTACGGGCGCCACCTTATGTACGGAGGCGCTGGTGAGCCTGGCCACCGGGCAGGACCCCGCCGTGCATGGGGGCAGTAAGGACGACGCCGAGTGGGTCAAGAAGATCACGGCCATCCTGGTGCGCGCCCCGTCCGTCGTGCTGTTCGACAACTTGGGGGGCGTGCTGGACAGTGATGGGCTGTCCCGCGCCTTGACGGGTCTGGTGTGGGAGGACCGGGTGCTCGGCGAGAGCCGCGACGTCCGCTGCCCCATCCAGGTGGTGTGGCTGGGCACGGCCAACAACCTGGCCCTCGGCAAGCAGATGGTGCGGCGCGTGGTGCCGAGCCGCATGGACGCCGAGTGCGAACGCCCCTGGATGCTGGTGCGCGACGGGAGGGTGACCTACAAGCATCCGGCGCTGCTGGCCTGGGTGCAGGCCGAACGGCCGCGCCTGGTGCATCGTGCCTCACGCTGTGCACGGCCTGGGTGGCGGCGGGACGCCCCCGCGGGGCCGCCACGATGGGCACCTACCCGGAGTGGGCCGCGCTTGTGGGGGGCGTGCTGGAGGTGGCGGGGTGGTCGGGCTTTCTGGCCAACCTCGACGAGTTCTACGACGCGGCGGACGTGGAGGTGGACGAGAAAAAGCCGTTCCTGGCCGCGTGGTGGATCGCGTTCACGACCACCCCGGTCGAGGCCCGCACGCTGTTCCATCGACTCGTGGGGCGCGGGGCCCTGCTCGGGGACGAGTCGATCATGACGCTGTCGCTCGGCGGCAAGGACGACGGGGGCTCGCCGAAGGCGATGGGACGTGGCTGTTGCGCCACCGCGATCAGACGGTGGAGCTGGGGGTGCTGCCGAGCGAGCGGGCGGGCACGCCGGCCGGGCCCGTGACGGTAAGATCCTGCGGGCGGGCGGGGAGCATCGGCCCGCGTGGCGCCTGATCCGGGTGGGCGGCGGCCGAGCGTGATGCCCCGGCGCGCGGGTTGTGCGGGTTGTCGCGGGTTTTGCGGCACTAGTAACCCCCTACCCCCTTATACCCCCTACTATTTCCCCCTATGTCATAGGGGGGGGTTCGTTGGTACGGTCGGCGTCGCCCACGAAGGGGAAGTCGCAAATGATCTCTTCGACCAGGGCCCGCGCCGCCGTGCGCTCCTGCGCGGTGGGCGCGCGACACGGGCGGCATGGCGAAGCCCGGCGTGGGCACGTAGTAGGCCCCGCGTCGCCGCGTCGTATCCGGGGGTGGCGTGCACGCGGCCGTCCGGCGTCAGCACGGGCGTGTTCACCACCTGTCCCAGCACGGGCAGGGGTGGGCTCGGGGTCACCATGAGATCAGTCACGAGCGGCGGGGTCGCCACCGGCAGGTCCCCCGTCTTCGTGGGCGTGTAGAAGTACAGACGTTGGCGCAGCCAGTGCGTCAGGTGGGCCTCCTTCAGGCGCCGCGCGAACGGGCGGTCCTCCGTGTCGCGTTCGATCCACGCGAGGCTGTCGCCGAACCGAAAGAGGCTCGCCGTCGTGTTGGCGACCTGAATGCCCTGCCACAGCGCGTCGGCCAGCGCGGCCGCATCGTAGAATTGGTTCACCGGCACCTTGATCCGCGGGCGCTCGCCGGCCTCCACGGTGGCCGTCGCAATGGGCGTCTGGCGGTCGGCGGCGCCCAGGTCCCACGCGATCTTCAGCCACCGCCCCAGGCACGCCACCACCCGCCTGGCCACCGCCTCGTCGCCCAGCAAGACAATGAGCTGCGGCCCGCCGGTTGTCGGCTCGCCGGCCTCCAGCTTCGCCGCCGTGTCGGCCACCGCCTCGGCGCGTTTCTGCACGTCGGCGAGATCCCCCGCGATGGTCTCGACCCCCGTCACAATCCGCTGCACGTCGGGCACGGCCATCCCCCCGCGCAGGAACATCCCCGCCACGGCGAGGGTCGTCTCCTGCTGCGTGCCGACGCCTGGCCAGTGCCGCGCGAGCAGACTGGCCACGGCCAGCTGCACCAGGCCGGCGCAGCGCGCCCGAGTCGATCACAGCGGGGTCGGGCACGGTGCCGTCGGCGAGCCGGGTGAACTCGATCGGCTCGCCCGAGGGGTGGACGCTGCCGGGGAACACGGTCTGGGCGCCGGTGAGCGGAGCTCGACCAGCATGTTCTTCGCGTCGGTGTCCGCTTTCGCGGGGTCAGCCTTTCGCGGGGTCGGCGAACTTCTCGGTGCGCAGCGGGGGGCCCTCGGCGACATATTCCCAATGCGATCGGGGCGGGTGAGCCGCCCGAACTTGCACCCGGTCGGGGGCAGGAACCAACCCGCGAGCGCCAAGGCTTCGGGGCAATCGAGATCCACGTCGACCGTGTGCCCCGACGGGTCCCCCAGCAGGACCCCGATGTTCTGCTCCGCCCCATTGAAATACTCCGGCAGCGTCGCCATGGTGATCCGCAGGTCCTGCCACCCCTTCCGATTGGGTCTTTGCTCTGGTACGGCACCGGAATCGGCGCCCATCCCCGAGCGATGTAGAAGCGCGCCCAGTCGGCCGCGGCACTCATAGGTTCACCACCGCCTTGTGCCACCACTCGGGAACCATCCACCGCGACCGCGCCATGAGCTTCGGGAACTGCGCGTCGAGCACGTGGGTGTTGCACCAGTCGCCCTCGTGCCGCATCCCCCGTCCCGTGCCCTGCACGAGGGTCCGCAAGGTGTGGGACGCGTACCACCCCTGCCCATCGGGCAGGTTCTTGCGGGCGCTCACCTGGGCGTCGCCGAGGTTGCCGTACGGCACCTTGGGGATCAGGATGGCGCGGCACAGGTCGTCTTTTAGATCCAGCCCTCGCTCCAGCGCCGGGCCGATCAGCACGGCGTCGGGCCGAGTGTGGAAGGCGCCGCCCCTGGCCACCATCGCGTCGGTCTCGCCGGTCGCGGGCCACAGGCACCGCGCGTCGGGCACTCGGCGCGCAAGCGCCGCTGCAGGTCGTGGCTCACGGTATGGATCAGGACGCGCTGCCCCGCGTAATCCTGGAGATACCCGGATCGCCCGGCCGAGCAGTGGCACGACCGTCGGGATCGTCTGTTTCGTCACGTCGGCGACCGGCTCCACGTAGACGGGCCGCGCGCGGGTCGAACGTGCTGGCCATGGCGACCACGTCCCACATCCCGCGATCGATCGGCTGCCCGAGGTCGCCGATCAGTTGGGTGGGATTCCAGGAGCGTCGCCGACATCAGCAGCCACCGCTCGGCGAGCGGCCACCAGAACTCGCGCGCGACCCAATCCACCAAGATCGGTTTCACCACGACCGCGCCCGTGGCCTGGTCCCTCACCAGGACCCACTCGTGCGGATGGGGCAGCAGCAGAATCTCCCGGAGCGCCTTGGCCAGCGTGTGGAGCTTGCGGATCCGGCGCGCGACCTGGAGGGCGAGGGCGTCCTTTCGTCTGCAGGCGAAGGATCGCGGCCTCGACCCCGTCCTGCGCTGTCTCGATCCACGCGAGGCCTTCGCGTGTGAGCGGCCCGTCTGGCGGCGGGCGCGGCAGATCCAACTGTGCCTGGTCGCGGGAGGCGATCTCGACCGTCACTTGCTTTCGGAGATGGTCTTCGAGCAGGTCGGCCTCGTCGGCGATGCCCAACTCGCGATCGCGAAACACGCCCACGTAGCGCGTCTCGGCCGAAAAGTAGGCGGTGTTGAGGCAGGCGAGCTCGGCCGCATCCGCCGCCGCCTTCTGCACCTTATAGGGGCACTTGCTCGGCTCGCTGCACCAGCTACAGCCTTGCTCCGGCTCGAAGTTGCAGTCGGCACACGACAGCCGCTCCGGGATCGTCCAGGGGGGCTTGTGCCGCGCGGGAAAGTCGAGGGTGGGGTAATTGTCGCGACCTTTCAGTTCGACGGCATAGCAGAAGTCGCGGACCATTTGCGCTTGGAGCGACTTGCGGGTGCACAGGTAGGTTCCGCGCCGACCGCGCGCCCGCCGCACCGCTTCGGCCACGACGGTCTTGCCTGCCCCCGTCGGGCCGTCGAGCAGCACGATGCGGAGCCCCGCCTCATACATGGCGCGGATCGCCTCGATGGCCATCGCCTGCTCCGGGGCGGGAAGGCGGCCACATGGTGCGGCCATGGCGGGAAGCCCCACGCTGGATGCCGCGGATCACGGAGGGCGGCGCGCAGGGTCGCGGGCGTCATGGGCGTGCCCGGGCGGTGGTGGCGCGCCTGCCAGGCGTCGAGGGCGATCCTCATCGCACGCGCTCTGCCAAGTACGCCCGCGCTCCGCTGGCGGGGATTCGCAAGTACTTCCCCAGCTGCAGCGCGCGTAGTCGCTTGGCGGCGATCTCTCCGTAGATCCATGCCGTGCTCACCTTCCACTACTCGGCGAGTTCCGCGGGCGTGAGCAGCGGCTCGTCGTGCGTGGTGGTGGGCGCGCTGGTGCCATTCATGGTGATCGCGCGGGTGGCTTTCATCGTGCGTTCACCGTCTGGGGTTTCGGCGGGTCCGTGAAACGGAAAATTCCAGATCAAAGCGAACTCGTCCACGGTGGGGGGGTGGCCGTCCTCGAAGGCGCGCAGGCGCCAGGTCGGCACGCCAGTCGTGCGCCATCGCTACGGGGAACTATAACGGCGGCTCACATACCGAAAACGTATCCCGGTATAGAGGCGCGCTGCGGCCGCGGTTTTACTGGGGCTGGCGAGGGGGGAAGCTTAGCGCGAGCGGGGGGATTTCGTGCGGGCGCGGCGGGCCTGGGCGTTCAGCGCGGTGACTTTGTTCCAGATCGTGCGAAGGACCACCGAGGCGAGCCGCCCGCCCGTCGTGTCCTTCCAAACGTGCGCATGCCGGCCGTGATGGTGGCCCGCGATGCCCTTGCACTGGGCGCGGCGGGCCGTCAGGGCCTCGTGGATGTAGTCGCCGGCATCCTCGGCCGTCTTGAGCGCCGTCCAGATCATCTCCTCGGTGATGGGGCGCCCATCGTGCTGGACCACGAGCTGCTCGGCCCACGTGTGCCACAGGGTGCCGGGCTTGCGGCCAAGGAATTTGGCGACACGCTCGACTACGGCAGCGGCCCCCCGATCAGCCTGTTCACGCCAGCGCCACTCGTGGAAGGCGTGCAGGGGCGGGAGCGGCCGCCGGAGCGCGGACGCCAGCGCCGCAGCATAGTTCTCGTGGTAGGTGGGTCCGGGGGTCCGCTTGGCGATGCTGTACGCCACGCCGTCCACCGTCGTGCGGGTGATGCTGGATGTCTTGCGCTTGGCCACCTGGCTCCTCCTTGGTCGAGCCGTCCCTGGCCGTTGTGGAACGCCGCGGGCGAAGGCGCCAAGGAGTTCGCCGTGTCGGCGCCGGTAGCTGGCCGGCGCCTATCGCCCGCACCTTTAGTATAGGGCGCCGGGCCGACGGGAGCGCCGGCCCAGGCCCCGTTAGGGCCCGGGGCGAAAACCCGCCATAATCCCCGGAAACTTGCCGGGCTACCCTTACCTCGCAGGTAATGGTGCGGTCTCGGTCGGGGCGCCACCCTACCCGTGTCCCGACCGGGTGGGCTTCCGCCGAGGCGTCACGATGGACCGAACATCACAACCCAGGAGGGTATCGATGAGTGTCGATGCTGCCGCCATCGCCGAGCGCTTCAAGGGGACTCTGGTGGATTTGCTGGGCATCAGGTTCGTCGAGGCCACCCCCGACCGCGTGGTGGCGGAACTGGACTACCGTGAGGCCATGACCACGGTGGGCGGCACCTTCCACGGCGGTGCCCTCATGGCTCTCGCTGACACCATGGGCGCGGCAGCCACGGTGCTGAACTTGCCGCCCGGCGCGGGCACGACCACCATCGAGTCCAAGACCAACTTCCTCGCCGCGGCCCGTTCAGGAACGGTCCACGCCGAAACCACACCCCTGCATCGCGGCAAGCGGACGATGGTGTGGCAGACGCGGGTCACCGACGAGGCAGGGCGGCTGCTGTCGCTGACGACTCAGACCCAGATGGTCCTGGGCTAGCCCAAGCGAGGTGTCGGGTATCGCAGGAGCGCCCCGGGTCCCCGGGGCGCGACGAGCGCGCGGGTGGCATGGGGGGCCCTCTCGAGGCCCCCCATCTTTCTGGGCGCGCCGGTCAGCCGCGCCCGACGAACGGCATCTTCGTCGCCATCACCGTCATGAACAGCACGTTGGCGTCCAGGGGCAGGCTCGCCATGTACACCACCGCGCGCGCCACGGCGTCGACGTTCATCGTCGGCTCGATCTCGACCGCCCCGTGCGGCTGGGGCACGCCCTTCTTCATGCGCGCCGTCATCGGGGTCTCGGCGTTGCCGATGTCGATCTGACCGCAGGCGATGTCGTACTTGCGGCCGTCCAGCGCGGTCGCCTTGGTGAGCCCGGTGATCGCGTGCTTGGTGGACGTGTAGGGCGAGGAGTTGGGCCGCGGCGTGTGCGCGGAGATCGAGCCGTTGTTGATGATGCGCCCCCCCCGCGGCTCCTGGCTCTTCATGATCTTGAACGCTTCCTGGGTGCAGAGGAACGAGCCCGTGAGGTTGGTGTCGACCACCGCCTTCCACTGCTCGAAGGTGAGGTCTTCCAGCGGCACGCCCGGCGCGCCGATGCCCGCGTTGTTGAAGAGCAGGTCGAGCCGGCCGAACGTCTCCTTCGTCCTGGCAAAGAGGTTGCGGATGGAGGCGGGATCGCTCACGTCGGTGGGGACGACGAGCGTGCGCGCGCCGGGCCCGGCCTGCTTGGCCACGGTCTCCAGCAGTTCCTTGCGGCGACCGGCCAGCGCCACCGCGTAACCCTCGCGCGCGAGAGCGAGAGCAGACGCCTCGCCCACGCCAGAACTCGCACCCGTGACGATAGCGACCTTGATGGATTGACTCATCGGATCATGTCCTCCTCTTGGGGAATCTGGATCATCGACCGGGATTTCTTGCCGAGAGTGTGGCTTGCTGACGGATACTGCGCCGCCCCCGCGGCGCCGTCAAGCAGCCCGGCGCGACCGTCCAGTTCGACCCGTGGCGCTTTGCGCACGCCGGAGGATGTTCGAGAGAAAGGCCATGGCCGCGAACGCGGCCGTGGCGTGTCCGCTGGGCCGGGACCCGTAGTCGTTTCCGTCGGACGCTTCCGATCGAAGACCGGCTTGAGCATGGCGGTCTCGGCCGCGGAGATTCCGACGCCGAGGGCGAAGACGGTGGCCCGGTCGGCACGGAGCGCCCACGAGTAGCCGCTGGCGTCCTCGTGGGCGGGAAGGATGCTGGCGCCGGCCAGGCCGAGAAGCCCGATGAGAAACGGCTGATTATCCTGCCCTTGATCGATGCCGACCCAGCCCCAGCGTTTGATCTCCTTGTAGGTCGACTGATCGGTGCTCTCCGCCGCGAACGCACTCGTGAGGAGTGCATAGGGGAGCGCCGAGTTGACCACGATCCGACCCACATCGCCGCGGGCCACCGCGACGCGAGGGACCAGCGGTTCGAGAAAGTCGAGGCCCTGGAAGTTCCGGCCCGGCCAGGCCTCACCGGACTTGTAACCCTGCCAGACATGCTGGACGAGCGCCGCCCCCACGTCGGTTTCGGCGAACGCCTCTCTCTCCTTGCCCGCGTCCTGGGCGCTCGCCCACTCGAGACCGACGGTGCCAGGCCCAAGGAGGGCAGCCAGAGCGAGCCAGAACGCGACGACGAACACTCGGCGGCGGCCCGCCCTGAAATCGGCCCCCGTCACCGCCCCCGCGAGACCGGTCACGGGAAGGACGTCTACGCCGAGCCGCGTTCTGGCCTGGAAGGAGACTCCGAGCACGTCGCGAGTTACCCGCCAACAATGTGCTTGACCGGCCGCATGACGATCCCCCGTACGCGCACGAATGACCCCGCCCCTCACGCTCAGGCCTCCGGAGTGCATGTCGGCGTCGAGGAAGGACTTGCCATCGCCGCCATAGTCGGCCAAGAGGGTAGCACGCGGCGACGCTCGTGGACGTGAAAGGACTCAGTACTTGTAGAAGTGTTGCTCGACCTCGAAGGCCACGCCCTTGCCGTCGAAGGCGCGGACCTCCGAGCGTTTGACGGCGAGGTACTCGCGCGCCAGCACGTCCCCCAGCGCGTCGCGCAGCACCTCGTCGCGCTCGAGGGCGTCCAGCGACTCGCCGAGCGAGCGGGGCAGGCGCCGGATGCCGCGTTGCGCGCGCTCGGCGTCGGAGAGTGAGTCCGGATCGACGAGGGTCGGGGTCCCGGGGTCGAGCTTGCGCTCGATGCCATCGAGGCCGGCGGCCAGGAGTCCGCCGAGGGCGAGGTAGGGGTTGCACGAGGGATCGCTCGGCTTCAGCTCGAGGTTCGTGGATTCCACCTCGCGGCCGCGCCGCGTGGAGGGAATGCGAATCGCCCCCTCACGGTTGTCGGGCCCCCACGCCGTGTAGGCGCTCGACCAGAAGCGCGGCTGGAGCCGCCGGTACGAGTTGACGCTCGGGGCGGTGAGGGCCACCAGCGCGGGCAGGTGCGCCATGACCCCGCCGATGAAGCCGTAGGCCGCCTCGGAGAGCCCGTAGCGATCGTGGGGGTCGTGGAAGTGGTTGCCGCTGTCCACGAGCCGCCACAGACTGAAGTGGATGTGCGCTCCGTTGCCCGCCTGATCCGGGAACGGCTTGGGCGCGAACGAGGCGACGAGGCCGTGCTTGAGGGCCACGCCGCGCGCCGTCTCCCGCAGCGTGATCTGATTGTCGGCAGCCCCGAGCGCCTCCGTGAAGCGCACCGGCAGCTCCTGCTGGCCCGGTCCCAGCTCCGCGTAATACTGCTCGGGGTGCACGCCCTGGGCGGTGAGAGCGTCCACGATGTCGCCCATGACGGGAGCGGCGCCATCCATCCCGATGGTCGAGAAACAGTTGCTGTGGTCGAGGGGGACGTAGCCCGGCCCCTCGCGACGGGCGAGGGTGAACTCGTTCTCGAAGGCGGCGCGCACGACGAGGCCGAGAGTGGCCGCGCGCGCCGTCATGCGCTTGAGGAAGCTGCGCGGACAGGCGCCCCACGGCTCGCCCTCGAGGGTGAGCATGTCGCAGAACACGCGTGCGGAGCGCGGCACGTAGGGCAGGACGGCAAACGTGGTCGGGTCCGCCATCAACCGGATCTCGCCCACCGGCCCGAACGACCCTTCCGGGACGAGCTGGTCCAGCATGTTCATGCACTGCATGGCCACCGTCAGGCCGATGCCCGAGACGAGGTAGGAGTCGAGGAACTCGGTGGTGCAGGCCTTGCCGCGGATCACGCTGTCGTTGCCGCAGTAGAGAAAGCGGACCAGCTGGATCTTCTCGTGGCGGCACTGCCGCACGATGTGCCGGATGCGCCGCTGGGTGTCGCGCTCCTGTCGCGCCTCGTCCTCGGTCATGACCGTCTCCCTCGCTCGCGTCGTTGCCGTTGACGCTGGCATGCTACTTTCGGCACGTCAAGGGCGTCGGCGGCGAGGCGGCGCGATCGGAATGAACGGGGAAGCGAGGAGGCCGCGATGGATCGGCGAGCGTTCCTGGTGGGAGCGGCGACCGGCGCAGTTTCGCTCATGGCGCGCGGGCGTGTTCCCGACGCACGGGCCCAGACGGCCGGTTCAGACGTCCCCGCGGGGTTCACCCGGCTGCGCGTCGTCGAGAGCACTCTCACCGTCGACGGGAAGACCGGCATGGTGTACCGCATCCAGCAGGACGACGGCACCCTGGGCTACACCGGCGCGAAGGGCGGGCGGTTCCGCGTGGCCCTGGAGAACGCGACGAAGGACCCCACCTCGATCCACTGGCACGGACTCATCCTGCCGGACGGCCAGGACGGCGTGCCGTACGTGACGCAGGCCCCCATCAAGCCCGGAGAGCTGCGGCTCTACGACTTTCCCCTGGTACAGGCCGGCACGTACTGGATGCACTCCCACTTCGGCCTCCAGGAGCAGCCGATGATGACGGCGCCGTTCATCCTGCGCGATCCCCACGCGCCGCGCCCCGAGGAGCAGGAGGTCGTGGTGATTCTCAACGACTTCACCACGCGAGATCCCGCGGCCATCCTGGCCGGACTGCAAGAGCCGCGTGGCGCCGGGGCGATGCCGGCGGGCGGGATGAAGATGGCCATGGGCGGCCGCGACCTCACCGACGTCGCGTACGACGCGTTCCTCGCCAACCGGCGCCCGCTTTCTGACCCCGAGGTCATTCGGGTACTGCCGGGTCGGACCGTGCGGGTGCGGATCATCAACGCGGCGAGCGCCACCAACTTCTTCGTCCGGGCCGGGCGTCTCCGCGCCGAGGCCATCGCGGTCGATGGCGAGGACATCGTGCCGTTTTCCGCCTCGTCCTTCGAGCTAGCCATCGCCCAGCGGATCGACCTGCGCGTGACCATCCCGCGGGGCGAGGGCGCCTATCCGATCCTGGCCCAGGGCGAGGGGACCGACATGCTCGCCGGCATCGTGCTCGCGACCCCAGGCGCGACAGTGCCGGCGCAGAGCGCGAAGGCGAAGGCAGTGGCCGGGGCGCTGAGCAACGCCCAGGAGAGGCGTTTGCGGGCGGCGCGCCCGCTCTCGTCACGCGCGGTCGATCGCCGCGTGCGGATGACCCTCGACGGCGACATGGCCCGCTACGTGTGGATGCTCAACGGTCAGGCCTGGCCGAAGATCACGCCGCTTCAGGTGAAGCGGGGCGAGCGCGCCGAGCTCGCCTTCGTCAACGAGACAGGCATGGCGCACCCCATGCACTTGCACGGTCACGTCTTTCAGGTGACCGAGATCAACGGCACCCCGATGCGCGGCGCCCGGCGCGACACCGTGCTCGTCCCGCCGAAGCAGACCATCAAGGTCCAGTTCGACGCCGCCTACCCTGGCTACTGGATGATTCACTGCCACGTCCTCTATCACCAGGCGGCGGGCATGATGACGGTGCTGCGCTACGAGGGATTCGAGAACCGGAGCTACGACCCCATGGCCAGCCTCAGCGAGTACCGTCGCTGAGGCCGGTCGTCTACCGGCCGGCCGTGTGCGGCTCTCTCCCGGAGAACGGTTCATCGCGGCCAGCCAGGCGTCCAGGATCGAGGCGTGGAGAGGAAGACGCGTGTCGAGCTCCTTCGCGACCGACTCGCGGTACAGATGAACGACCAGATTTCGATCGTCGGCCATTCGCAATGCGGCGTGCGCTTGATCATCGGTCAGAAGGCCAACCTGCCGACAGGCTCTCACACACTGCTTGGGGGATCCCACCTCGAGCCCCTCACGATCGATCAAGTACCGCTGGGCGGCCTTCCACACCGCCTCGAAGGTGTAGGCGAACCGCATGATCGCGGCATCTCGCTCGACCGCGGAACGCCTCTGCTTCTCGACGAGGTCCTGCAGGGTGGCCAGCGCCGCGCGGGCTTCGGCGAGACGCTCGTTCAGTCTTTCCACACGACGCCGTCGCGCTGCACGCGTTCGCGAAAGCTGGGCGAGGCCGTCGCCAGGTCCACGATGTCGACCTCGTAGGGGATGTCACTCTCCTCGAACTGTTCTCGGAGCTCCCCCAGCAATCCCGGCGGCAAGGGCTCCCGCGCATCGACAGCGACATCAATGTCGCTGGCGCGGTGGACGGCGCCCCCGACCGACGACCCGAAGAGATACACACGGACGTTGCGTGTGCGCAGCGCCTCCAGGACGATCTCGCGGACTCGGTCGAGTGCTCGCACGCGCTGCGCCGCCAACGCCATCGGGCTCAAGGTATCACGCGAGCCGAACGGTCTTTGCGCAACGTCTGCGCGGCCGGAGACCCCCTACTTGACGGCGCCCGCCGTGAGGCCGGAGACGTAATAGTCGAGGAAGAAGACGTAGAGGATGACGATGGGGACGGAGCCCAGCACAGCGCCGGCCATGAGCTGGCCCCAGAAGTAGATGTCGCCGCGGATCAGCTCGCTGGTGATGCCCACGCTGGCCGTGATCTGGTCGGACGACGTGGTGAAGGTCAGCGCGTAGATGAACTCGTTCCACGAGAGGGTGAACGCGAAGAGTACCGCGCACACCAGACCCGGGATGGCGATGGGCAGGATGATGCGCAGCAGGGCCTGCACGCGGGTGGCGCCGTCCACCATGGCGCACTCCTCGATCTCCTTGGGCACGGTGCGGAAGTAGCCCATGAGGAGCCAGGTGCAGAAGGGGACGAGGAAGGTCGGATAGGTCACCACCAGGGCCCACTTCGAGTCGGCCAGCCCGATCCAGTTCACGACCTGGGCCAGGGGCAGAAAGAGCAGCGAGGTCGGCACCAGATAGGTGACGAAGATCCCGGTTCCGAAGCTGCCGACCCCGACGAATTTCAGCCGGGAGAGCGCGTAGGCCGCGATGGTGCCCACCACCACCGAGGCCGTGGTGGCCAGGATGGTGACGAGCAGGCTGTTCTTCGTCCAGGTGAGGAAGGCCGACTCCCACAGGAGCTTCGAGTAGTGCTGCAACGTCGCGCCCTGGCTGATGACCAGCGGGGTGGCGTTGCGGTCGTACAGCTCCCGGTCCTGTTTCAGGGACGTCAAGGTCATGTGATAGAAGGGAAACAGCGCGAAGATCAGGAACGGCAGCAGCATCAGATGCACGGCGACCTTCCAGCCCCATTGCCGTCCGCGCCACGTCATCAGTAGGCCTGCTTGCGCACGAAGCGGAGCTGCATCCACACCACCAGCACCAGCACCGGGAAGAGGTAGAGGGAGATGGCGGCGCCTTCCCCGATCCGTCCGCTCTCCAGCCCGATCTGGCGCGCCAGGGTCGCGAAGAGATGGGTCGAGTTGATGGGACCCCCGTGGGTGAGGACGTACACGATGTTGAAGTCGCTGAAGGTGAAGATCGTCGAGAAGAGCACCACGATGGCGAGGACCCCCCGCAGCATGGGCAGGGTGATGTACCAGAAGCGCGCCACCGCCCCGGCCCCGTCGGCTTCGGCGGCCTCGTAGATGTCCCTGGGGATCGAGACGAGACCGGCCAGGATGGTGATGGCGAAGAACGGCAAGCCGCGCCACACGTTCACGATCACCACCGCGGTCATGGCGAAGTACTTCTGCCCGAGCCAGTTGGGGCCCGGAGGATCCATGAGGCCGAGCGCGATGCCCGTCCAGTTCACCACGCTGTAGAGCGAGTTGAACATCCACCACCAGCCGAGGGTGGAGAGCGCCGTCGGGATGACCCACGGCAGCAGCACCGCCCCGCGGATCATGCGCTTGAACCAGAGCTGCTGGTTCAGGAGCAGGGCGAGGGCAATGCCGAGCACCACCTTGCACGCTACCGCGGCGCCCGTGAAGACAAAGGCGTTCTGGAAGGTTTGCCGGAAGGCGTCGCTGTCCCAGAGGTTGATGAAGTTCTTGAGCCCGACGAGGTGGCTGGGTCGGCCGACGAAGGCATTCGAGAGGGCGAGGTAGACCGCCATGGCGAACGGGTACGCCACGAGCAGGACGAGGAGAAAAAGCGCGGGTGCCACGAACGCGGGGCCCAGCACCGTCTCCCGGTCGATCATCTCCCGCAGGCGCACGCTCAGCGGGCGGGGAGCGGTCTGGTAGACGCCGACGTTGCCGATGGCCATGCTGGCTCAGCCCGCCATGATCTTCTTCATCTCTTTGTCACCCCAGGCGACGGCGTCCTTGGTCGACGTCCCCGTGACCGCCTTGGCGATCATGTTCGGAAGGATGAAGGAGTTGGTGATGAGCTGGACCTTGTCACTCGCCGGTGCGGGCCAGCCGTAGCAGTGGAACTGGACGCCCTCTTGTTGCCTGAGGGCGGCGAACTTGGGATCGGTCTTGAGCACCGGGTGGTCCAGCAGGCTGGCGTAGACGGGCAGGTTGAAGGCGTCACCCGACATGACGTACTCGTCGTAGACTTCCTTCTTCCCGAGCAGGTAGCGGATCCACTCCTTGGCCGGCCCGATGTTCTTGGAGAACTTCCAGATCCCGATGTGGCGCGGTACGTCCGTCTCGTGGCGCTGACCCGTGGGCCCGGCCAGACTCTTGTGGTGATTGATGCCGTCCGCGGTGACGAGCTTGCTGTTGCGGGCCACGATGTAGGCGCTCACCGGGTTGTGGATCCAGCCCGCCTTGCCCTGCTGGAGTGACTGGTTGTTGCTGGCGTCGTCCCAGGAGAGCACCTCGGGCTCCATGCAGTCGCGGAACATCTTCTTGTACCACTCGATCATCTGCTCGGTGGCGGGCGAGTTGATGCGGACGGTCTTGCCGTCCTTGTCGACCTCCATGCCTCCCAGGCTCCACAGGACGGGGCTCGCCGTCGAGATGGTGTCGTAGTTCTGCGAGATGGGGATCCCCACCGGGTGCCCCATCTTCTTCAGCTCCTTGCCGACCGTGTAGAGGTCCTCCCACGTGTCGGGAACCTTCAGGCTCGCCTTCTTGAACAGGTCCTCCCGGTAGGAGGCCACGAAGAAGGTGTGGTACTGCGGCACGGCGCGCCACACCCCGTGGACGTTGGCGGTCTCCTGCGCCGACGTCATGACCTTGCCGTATTTCTTCTCCAGCTCGGCCACCACGTCGGACACGTCGGCGAGCTGGGGCTCGTAGAGCCACGGGAAGTGCATGCGCATCTCGACGAGGTCGTGACCGGCCTGGGTCTGCACTTCCGAGGCGTACTTGGCGGCCTGTTGAGCCGCGGCGATGTGGTCGATGCGGATCTTGATGCCCGTGTCCTTGGTGAAGCGCTGGCCGATCTCGGCCAGTTTCTTGTCGGAGGCGGGTGCGAAATTGTTCCAGCACAGATACAGGATCTCGCGCTGCTGGCCGCGGGCCGGCGGGATGCGGGTGGCCAGAATGCCGGCGAGGCCGGTGCCGGTGGTGGCGACGAACTGACGGCGAGTAACCGGGGTCATAGTTCCTCCACGTTGAGCGAACGGTCAGGATCGACTGATGCCGGTCCGAGCGAGCCTGGCCGGACTGTAGTCACAGCCGGGCCGACTGTCAAGGAAGCCGGCGGTTTAGCACCGTTATTGAGGTCAATGACGGACGGCGCCGCGAGGTTCCCCGGCCGTCTTCGTGGTCACTCCTTGGGCCGCCACCCTTTGAAGCGCTCGCGCAGGACCTTCTTGTCGAACTTTCCCACGCTGGTCTTCGGCACGGCCTCGATGAGCATCACCTCGTCGGGCAAGCGCCCACCTGGCGAGCTGCGGACGGAGGAACTCGAGGATCTCGGTGCCCTCGATCCGCTCGCCCGGCCGGGGAACGACACAGGCGAGCGGGCGCTCCACCCACTTGGGGTGGGGGACGGCGATGACGGCGGCTTCGAGGACCTTGGGATGGGCCATGATCATGTTCTCGACGTCCACGCTGGAGATCCACTCGCCCCCTGACTTGATGAGGTCCTTGGTGCGGTCGGTGATCTGCAGATACCCCTCGGGGTCGATGGTGGCCACGTCACCCGTCTTGAACCAGCCGTCGTCGGTGAAGCGCGAGGCGCTCTCCGGGTTGTCGTAGTAGGCCTGGATCACCCAGGGCCCGCGGACGTGGATCTCGCCCATGCTGCGGCCGTCCCAGGGCTGCTCGCGCCCCTCGTCGTCCACGATGCGGATGTCGACACCGGCGGCGACGTAGCCCTGCTTGGCGCGGATGGCGTAGCGCTGCTCATCCGAGAGCCGTTGCGTCGCGCTCTTGAGCCGCCCGATCGTGCCGATGGGCGTCGTCTCCGTCATGCCCCACGCCTGGAGGATGGGCACGTCGAGCTTCTTGTCGTAGTACTCCATGAGGCTTCTGGGCACCGCCGACCCGCCACAGGGGACGCAGCGGAGCGACGAGAGGTCATAGCCCTCCTTCTCCACCAGCTCCTTCACGGCGATCCACACCGTGGGCACCGCGCCCGTGAACGTCACGCGCTCGGCCTGGACCAGCTCGCAGAGGTCGCGCGGCTGAGGGTTCGGACCGGCGAAGATCTGCGTGGCGCCCACCATCACGCCGGCATGGGGCACGCACCAGGCGTTGGCGTGGAACATGGGCACGATGTGCAGGATGACGTCGTTCTCCGAGAGGGCGAAGGTGTCGGCCATGGTCATGGCCATGATGTGCAGGAACAGCGCGCGGTGCGTGTAGACGACACCCTTGGGGTGGCCGGTCGTGCCGGAGGTGTAGCACATGGCCGCGGCGTCGGTCTCGTCGAGTCTGGGCCAGGCGCCGGCGGGGCGGGCCCCGGCGAGCACGGCCTCGTAGTCGTCGATCCCGGCGGGAAACTCGGCTGAGGTATCGCGCATGACCACGATGCGCTTGACCGTGGGGAGGCGGTCGCGCATTCCCGCCAGCACCGGCCACATGCTGGCATCCACGAAGATCACGCTGTCCGCGGCGTGGTTGATGATGTACGTGAGATCCTGCGCCGACAATCGGATGTTGAGGGTGTGCAGGACGAAGCCGGCCAGCGGCGCCGCCCAGTACAACTCCAGATGGCGATGGCTGTTCCAGGCGAAGGTGGCCACGCGGTCGCCCTTCTTCAGGCCCATGGCCCGCAGGGCTCCCGCCAGGCGCTCGACGCGCTCGAAGAACTCCGCGTAGGTATACCGGAAGAGCGGCTGTCCCGGCACGCGCGTGGCCAGGGTCTTCGCGCCCCAGAGCTTGCGGCTGCGCTCGAAGTAGTGCGTGAGTGTCAGCGGGTAGTCCATCATCAAGTTGTGGATGGGAGGTGTCATCAGTACCCTCCGAGGTCTTCGGACGTCGCGCAGCGGAACCCCACGTGGTGGTGGCCGGCACTCGCCCCGCGCCGGTCGTACGAGCGGCGCCGCGTGAGGCTGAGCGGTTGACGGGATCGTCGTGGCTGGCGCCTCGAACCACGACCTCGCCCGATCCCGTGAAGGGCTCGCGGCCGTCGTCGGGCCGGTAGGGATAGGGCCGGAGGATGGTGGCGGTCCACTCCCTGAGATTGCCCAGCATGTCCTCCACGCCGTAGGGACTTCGCCCTCGCGGCTCGTCGTCGTAGGCCGCGGTGGCATTGTACGGCCGGCCGACGATGGCCCGCGCGGGCGTGGGCGTGTCCCAGCCCCACGGGTAGGGTCGCCGATCCTCGCCACGCGCGGCCTTCTCCCACTCGGCCTCCGTGGGGAGGCGGCGCCCACGCCAGGCGCAGAAGTCGCGCGCCCCGAACCATGAGACTTCCACGGCCGGGTGGCGCTCGTAGCCAGGATCGACGGTCCAGCGGCCGGCGCCCCGGCGGATGCGCGCATCGGCGTCGTCCTCGTCGTAACGCCGCTCGCCCCCGGGAGCGCGCAGGCCGACCGCGTCCAGAAATTCCGCGAACTCCGCATTGGTGACCTTCTGGCGCTCGATCCAGAAGTCGCGCACGAAGACCCGGTGCAGGGGCTGCTCGTCCGGCGGCCCGTCGTCGCGCCCCATCCAGAAGGCTCCCGCCTGGATCAGCATGATGCCGTCCGCCCGGGCTTCCGACGCCGCGGCCACGACGATGGCGGCAGCCCACAGGAGGCATCGCCCCCTGCGCGCGATCAAAGCCACAGGAGGCATCGCCCCGTGCGCGCGATCAAAGCCACAGGAGGCATCGCCCCGTGCGCGCGATCATCGCGCCGGACTCTACCACGCGAGAAACCCGCGCGCGCCCGTCGTGCTATCGTGATGCGGCATGCGCTCCCGCTGGAACGACGAGGACGCCAAGGCGCTCAGCGATCTCGATCTCCTCGTCTACGCATCGCGCCTGGTCGGCGCCGAGACCGCGCTGGTCGTCTGGGGTGGGGGCAACACGTCCATCAAGCTCACCGAGCGCGATCACCGCGCGCGCGAGATTCCCGTCCTGCGCGTCAAGGGCAGCGGCTCGGATCTGAAGTCGATCCAGCGGAAGGATTTCCCCGGGGTGAAGATGGACGACATCCTCGCCCTGCTCGACCGCGCGGACATGGGCGACCAGGAGATGGTGTCCTATCTTGCCCACGGTCTCGTCGAGCCGGGTGGTCCGCGCCCGTCGATCGAGACCTTGCTGCACGGCTTCCTGCCGGCGCATGCGGTGGTGCACACGCACGCGGATGCCATCGTCTCGCTCACCAACAACGACCGCGCGGCGGAGACGCTGGAGTCCGTCTACGGCAAGGACGTGATCGCCCTGGCCTACCGCCGACCCGGATTCCGCATCTCCAAGGACGTGGCCGACGCCATCGCGGCCCAGCCGCAGGCCAAGGCGCTCGTCCTCGAGCGCCACGGCACGATCACGTGGGGCGCCAGCGTGCGCGAGGCGTACGAGGCGACCATCGAGCTGATCTCGCGGGCCGAGGAAGCGATCGCCGCCCGCCGGGCGGGACGCCGAGTCTTCGGCGCCGCCGCGGGTCCCCGTGCTCGATGCGCCGAGTCGCGCCGGGCCACGGCGTTGGCCGTCGCCCCGCAGCTGCGCGGGCAGCTCGGGTCGTGGACGTCGCGTGGTCCTCGCCTTCGATGACGACCCTCGCGTGACCGAGTTCGCCTCCTCGGCGGCGGCGCCCGACGTCTCGCAAGTCAGGGCCGGCCACGCCCGATCACACGATCTTCACCAAGCGCGTGGCCTGTCTGGCCGACGTCGCCCACGATCCCGCCGCGCTCGCCCAGGCCATCGAGCAGAGCGTCGCGCGGTACGCGGAGGACTACACGCGCTACTTCGAGGCCCACCGCTTCGCGGGCGCCGAGCTGCTCGATCCGCTCCCCCGCGTGGTGCTGGTGCCGGGCCTCGGCATGTTCACCGCGGGCAAGGACCGGCGGACGGCGGCAATCGCGAGCGACGTCTATCGACACACGATCGACGTCATGGGCAACGCCCTGGCCTTCGGGGCCTACGTGTCGCTGACGCCGCGCGACGCCTTCGACGTCGAGTACTGGCCGCTCGAGCTGTACAAGCTGACCCTGGCCCCGCCCGAGCGCGAGCTGGCCCGGCGGATCGCGCTGGTGACGGGCGGCGCCGGCGGCCTCGGCAAGGCCATCGCCCGCCGCCTCGCCGCCGAGGGGGCCCATGTGGTGGTCACCGACCTCGACGAGGGCGGGGCGCGCAAGGTGGCGGAGGAGATCGTGGCCACGGTGGGCGGCGGGCGCGCGCTCGGCCTGCGCATGGACGTCACCAGCGAGGCCTCCGTGCGCGAGGCGTTCGAGGAGACGGTGCTCGCGTACGGTGGTCTCGACGTCCTCGTCTCCAATGCGGGCATCGCCCATTCGACGCCGGTGGCGCAGCTCGCCCTCGCCGACTGGGAGCGCTCGTTCGCCGTCAACTCGACCGGCCACTTCCTCGTGGCCCGCGAGGCGATGCGGATCCTCATGGCCCAGGGTCTCGGCGGAGCGCTCGTCTTCGTGGCCACGAAGAACGTGATGTCTCCGGGCAAGGACTTCGCGGCGTACTCGGCGGCCAAGGCGGCGGAGGCTCAGCTCGCCAAGGTGCTGGCCCTCGAGGGAGCGCCGCACGGCATCCGCTCCAACATCGTGAACCCCGACGCCATCTTCCAGGACTCGGGGCTCTGGTCACCCGAGATCCGCCGCGAGCGCGCCGCCGCCCAGGGCATTGCAGTGGAGCAGCTCGAGGAGTTCTATCGCAAGCGCAACCTCCTCGGCGCCCGCATCCTGCCGGACGACGTGGCGGAGGCCGTCCTCTTCCTGGCCTCCGACCGCTCGGCCAAGACCACCGGGTGCACCCTCACCGTCGACGGCGGCGTCAAGGACGCCTTTCCCCGGTAGCGCGCGTGATCGGCGTCGGCGTCCAGATCGGCTTCCATCCTCCGGCGGAGCAGCTCGCGCTGGCGCGAGCGATCGAGGCCCTCGGCTACGACTCGCTCTGGTGCGGCGACCACATCTCGTTCCATGGCCAGTACTACGAGGCGCTCACCTTGCTCGCCGCGTACGCGACGGTCACCACGCGGATCAAGCTTGGGACGGGCGTGTACCTGCTCGCGCTGCGCCCGCCCGCCATTGCGGCGAAGCAGGCGGCGACCGTCGACCAGTTCTCCGGCGGTCGGCTGATCTTCGGCGTCGGCGTGGGCGGCGAGAACCCCAAGGAGTTCGAGGTCGTCGGGGTGCCGCACAAGGAGCGGGGCGCGCGCGTCACCGAAGCCATCGATGCCGTGCGCACGCTCTGGCGGGACACGCCCGCCACGTTCCGGGGCCGCTTCACCTTGTTCGAAGGTGTGTCGCTGGATCCCAAGCCCGTGCAGAAGCCAGGTCCGCCCATCTGGATCGGCGGCCGCTCCGACGCGGCCCTGGCCCGCGCGGGCCGGCAGGGCGACGGCTGGATGTCCTACGTCGTCCAGCCCGACCGCTACGCCCAGGGCCTGGCGAAAATCCGGGCCGCCGCCGAGGAGGCGGGACGCTCGCTCGACGGCTTCACCGCCGCGCATCTGCCCTTCGTCACGCTCGGGCGCGACCACGAGGCCGCGCGGTCGACGTGGGTGCGCATCCTCTCTCAGCGCTACAACCAGGACTTCGGGCCGCTGGCGGGCAGGTACGGCATCATCGGCACCCCCGACCAGGTCGTCGAGCAGTTGGGCGTCTTCATCGAGGCCGGCTGTCGCTACTTCGCGATCAGCATCATCGCGGACCCCGAGCGCCAGCGCGAGCAGCTCGAGACCTTTGCCACGGAGGTGCTCCCGCGCCTCAGAGCGCGCTGATCCGTGGCCGAGAAGCCACGGGAGTGCCGCGCCCGTGTCGCGTCCGTCCGAGAGCTGACCCACGACGTGCTGGAGGCGACGCTCGCGCATGGAGGAGCCTCCAGAGCTGTCGTTCGAGGCGGGGCAGTGGGTGTCGATCCCCTTCGGTCCCAAGACGGTGCGCGCGTACTCCATCGCCTCGACGCCCAGCTCGCGCCAGGCCATCACCCTCGCCGCGGACGTGGCGCCTGCGGGCCTCGGGTCGAGGTGGTTCCGGTCTCTCGCGCGCGCCGACGAGGTGCGCTTCAAGGGGCCGCTGGGCGGCTTCGTGCTGCCACGGTCCGATGCGCGCGAGCCCCTCTTCGTCGCCGAAGAGATCGGCGCCGTTCCCATCCGTTCCATCCTGATGGATCTCGCCGAGTCGGATCGTCTTCGATCCGCGCGACTGGTCTTCTGGGCCCGCACGCCGCATGGTCTGGTGTACGACGACGAGTTCCGCGCGCTGGCCCGACGCCACTCGTCGTTCGCGTATCATCCGCTCGTCGGCGCTGCCGATCACGACTGGACGGAGCCGGTCGGAGCGCTCGATGAGCTGGTCGATCGGCTGACGCCGTCCGTCGAGAACCTGGTGGTCTACGTGGCCGGGGGCGAGCAGGCGATCCACCGGGTGCGCGACCTGCTCGTGGCCAAGGGGCTCGAGCGCAAGGCGGTGAAGTGGGAGAAGTTCTGGTAGGCCCGGACGCGCGGTGAGGGCCACCTTCCTCTGCCCGCATCTCCGAATTGCCGGTGGTGTGCGCGCCATCCTCACATACGCGGATCGCCTGGCCGGGCGAGGGCATCACGTCGAGGTCGTCGTTCCCGAAGGGCGCCGCGGTGCCGCGTTCTGGCGGCGCCCCGAGCCGCCGCGCGTGGACTGGATGCCGAGCTTTCGCGCGCGTCTCCGCACCGTGCCTCGATGGAGCGCCGAGGACCTGCCCGAGGCCGACGCCGTGGTGGCGACGGCCTGGCAGTCCGCGGCGCCGGTGGCCGCGGCCGCGCCCTCACGCGGCGCCAAGCTCTACCTCATCCAGCACGACGAGAGCCTGTACCACGGCGAACCCGACGTGGTCGACGCGACCTATCGCCTGCCCCTGCGCAAGATCGTCATCTCCTCGTGGCTGCGCGACGTCATGCGCGAGCGCTTTGGCGCCGACGCCGAGGTGATGGTGACGCCGGTGGACCCCGAGCTGTTCCACCGGGTGCCGGTGACGATCACGACGCCACGCCCGCGCGTCCTCATGCTCCACCACGACTACGCGTGGAAGGGTGTGGCCGACGGTCTGGAGGCGGTGAGCCGCGCCCGCGCGCGGGGCGCCACCGTGCACCTGGTGGGCTTCGGCGTGAAGGCGCCCCGCAATGCCACGCGGTACGACGAGTTCCACGCCAACCCGCCCCAGTCGGCGCTGGCGGCCCTCTACAGCGGCGTGGACATCTACCTGTGCCCGTCGTGGGACGAGGGGCTCGGCATGCCATCCATGGAGGCCATGGCCTGTGGCGCCGCCCTGGTGACCTACGACAACGGGGGGTGCCGGGACTACGCGCGGGACGACGTGACGGCGCTCGTGGCGCGCCGGCGCGACGTCGGTGATCTCGCCGACAAGCTCGTGGCCCTCACCCGCGAGCCCGAGCTGCGTCGGCGCCTCGCGACTGCCGGGCAGGAGCTGGTGACCACGGCCTTCGACTGGGAGCGCGCGGTGGCCCACATGGAGGCAATTCTGTCTGGGCCCGCATGATCACGGCCCCTGGCGAGGGGGAGCCGCCTGGCCGCAGCGTTCGCGCAGGCGGATCACTCGCCCCAGCTCGGCGGCCTGGCACATGATGCCGCTGGCGGTGAGGGAGGAGGCCGCAAACGGCAGGCCCGCGCGGGCCAGGCCCTGGGCCGTCCAGCGGTTGGACGTGTTGAACAGGTGATAGCGACCGGCGGCCAGATAGAAGCGGCTTCCCGGCAGCGGTCCCGGTCCGAGGTCGATCGGCCGCCCTGCCGGGGTGCGGGCGTAGCTCTCCGCCACGAAGTCCACGAGCGACTCGAGGCCGGCGCGGGAGACGAAGAGCTCGACGACGTCGCTGGCCGGCAGAGACCGCTCGACGGGGCCGTCGAACCAGAGCACGCGGAGGACGCTGGCCTCCGAGGCGAGCGCGGCCTTCAGGGCCAGCCCGATGGTTTCGCGCGGGGCCATCCAGAAGTCGCGATCGCCCCAGCCCACCTCCACGAACTCGGCGCCGGCAAACGCCTCGGCGTCGGGCCAGCGCCCCGGTGGCACAGCAGCCGTCCTCACGGCGATCCCGGTGTGCCAGTGATGGGTGACCACGAAGACCGATGGGGCCGGCGGCTCCGCCGCGAGCGCCCCTGCGACCGCGGTGATCACCACGGCCAGAGCCAGGGAATGGGCGCGCCGTCGAGGGGTCATCCACCACATGGTAAGATTTCCCCCGCCGTGCCCATCTACGAGTACGAATGTCACGACTGTCGACGACGGGTGAGTCTGCTCATCCTCCGGCCCTCCACGGCGCCTCCTCCCACCTGTCCCAAGTGCGGTAGCTCCGCCCTGACGCGGCTGATGTCGCGATTCGCGCGCATCAAGTCGGAGGACGAGCGGCTGGATTCGCTGGGCGATCCCGCCAATTACGGCGACTTCGACGAGAATGACCCGGCGAGCGTGGGTCGTTTCATGAAGAAGATGGGCAAGGAGTTCGGCGACGACCTCGGCGACGACTTTGGGGACGCCATGGACGAGGCCATGAGCGAGGGCGAGTCCGAGGAGCACGGGAAAGGGCTCCCGGAGTCGAGTTCCGGCTCGGGGTCGAGCGCCGGTGACGACCTGTGAAAGTCGACCTCCACGATCGCCTCGAGGCGGTGGGCGCCGCCGCCTGGGACGGCCTGCTCGCGCGTAGCGCTCAGCGCTCTCCGTTCCTCTCCTGGATCTGGCAGCATCGCTGGGCGGGCACCTTCGCGGACGACCGACGCCTGGAGATCCGCACCGTCGTCGACGACGCGGGACGCCTGGTGGGGATTCTCCCTCTCTACGAGGCGGAGCCCGGGATCTGGCGGATCCTCGGTGGCGTCGACATCTCCGACTATCTCGACCTCATCGTGGAGGCAGGGCGAGAGGAGGAGGTGTGGATGGCCCTGCTCGTCCCGCGCGCGGCGACGGAGGCGACCTGGGATCTGCACGCCGTGCCCGCCGCCTCCTCCACGGTCACCACGCTCCCGCGGCTCGTGGCCGACCAGGGAGGCGAGGTGGCGGTGGCGGTGGAGGAGCGCTGCCCCATCCTGTCCTTGCCCGCCTCCTGGGAGACATATCTCGCGGGGCTCTCGGGCAAGCACCGGCACGAGTTGACCCGCAAGCTGCGCCGCATGGAGCGCGAGGCTCCCGGCGTGCGCGCCACGTCGGTGGGCGAGCGCGATGCGGTGCAGGAGCGCCTCGGCGACTTCGTGCGCCTGCATCGGAGCTCGCGGGTGGGAAAGGCGAAGTTCATGGACGAGCGCATGGAAATTTTCTTCCGCGAGATCAGCGGCGAGTTCGCGGCGCAGCAGAGGCTCCGGCTCTGGTTCCTCGACGCGGAGAGCGGCCCCATGGCCAGCTTCATCACCCTGGAGTGGGACGGCACGGTGGGTCTCTACAACTCCGGATTCGAGCCCTCGCGGGCGGCCCTCTCGCCCGGACTGGTGCTGCTCACCCACCTGATCCGGGACGCCATCGCCCGCGGCAAGGCGCGCTTCGATTTTCTTCGGGGCGAGGAGCGCTACAAGTACGAGTTCGGCCCCACCCCCGAGGACGTCTACCAGGTGCGGCTGGCATGAGCCTGCGTCTGGCCATGCTGAGCGTGCACACCTGCCCGCTGGCCGCGCCGGGCGGCAAGGAAACGGGCGGGATGAACGTCTACGTGCGCGAGCTGTCGCGCGAGCTGGGACGCATGGGCGTCGAGGTCGACGTCTACACCCGGTCCCAGAACCCCGGCATCCCGCGGGTGGTGGCGCTCGGCGAGCGCGCCCACGTCATTCACCTCCCGGCGGGACCGGAGACGCCCCTGCCGCGCGAGGCGCTGGCCGACCACGTGGAGGAGTTCGTGGAGGGCGTCGAGGAGTGGCGCATCATCCGGGGCGACTACGATCTGATCTACGCCCACTACTGGGTCTCGGGCGTGGTCGGGCTCGCCCTGCGGGAACGCTGGGGGGTGCCCGTCCTCCAGATGTTCCACACCCTCGGACGCCTCAAGAACTCGGTGGCGCGCACTCCGGTGGAGATCGAGCCCCTGCGGCGCATCGAGGCGGAGACGCGCCTCGGCCGCACGGTGGACCGCATCGTGGCCGCCAACGTGGTCGAGCGCGAGCACCTCGTGCGGCACTACGGCGCGGAGGCCGCGCGCATCGCGGTCATTCCCTGTGGCGTCGACACCACCCTCTTCCGGCCCGGCGACAGCGCGGAGTCCCGCCGGCGTCTGGGCCTCGACGGCGGCCCCGTGGTGCTCTACGTGGGCCGGCTCGAGCCCATCAAAGGACTCGACACGCTGTTCGACGCGATCGCCTCGCTGCGCGCCGGCGGGTTGCCCGTGGCGCTGCTGGTGGTGGGAGGCGACACCGACGAATCGCCGGCCGGACACGAAGCGCACTTGCGCGGGCGCATCCGGGAGCTGGGCCTGAGCACCAGTGTCCGCTTTCTGGGGCCGCAACCCCAGGATGTCCTGCGCGAGTACTACGTGGCCGCGGACGTGACCGTGCTGCCGTCGTACTACGAGTCGTTCGGCATGGTGGCGCTGGAGGCCATGGCCTGCAGGAGTCCCGTGGTGGGGTCCCGTGTGGGGGGCCTGACCACGACCGTGCGCGACGGCGTCACCGGCTACCTCGTCCCCGAGGGTGACGCGGCGGCCCTGGCCCAGCGCTTGGCCGACCTGATCACCGACCCCGACGCGCGGGAGCGCCTCGGGCGCGAGGGCGTGCGCTGGGCCGTGCGGCACCGGTGGCCGTGTGTCGCGGAGGCCATCTGCCGAGAGTTCGCGGCCCTGGAGCCCTTGGCCGAAACGCACCTGCTCTCCGCCCGCTGCCGGGAATAGGCCCTCTCGGAGAATCGAGGAGGGCCCCGGCTTCGCCGGGGGAGGCGCGGGGACGAGGAGCACAGCTTCCGGGGTCGACAGCTCGGGGGGTTTGGGGGGCCCGTTCGAGGCCCCCCATCTGACGACGAGATCCGGCGTGCTACACTCCCGCCGCACGATGATGTCGCTCCTGGAAGTTCGCCATCTCCAGACGCAGTTCCTGACGCGTGGGGGTGTGGTGCGCGCGGTGGACGGCGTCTCCTGGAATGTGCAGGAAAGCGAGACGGTCGCCCTCGTCGGCGAGTCGGGCTGCGGCAAGAGCGTGAGCGCTCTGAGCATCATGCGGCTGGTGTCGGAGCCGGCCGGGCGCATCGTGGGCGGACAGATCCTCTTCAAGGGGCGCGACCTCCTGACCCTGTCCGAGGAGGAGATGCGGAAGGTCCGCGGGCGGGAGATCGCCATGATCTTCCAGGAGCCCATGACCTCGCTGAATCCCGTGCTCACGGTGGGTCGGCAGCTCACCGAGGGGCTGGAGATTCATCTCGACATGTCCAGGAGCCAGGCTCGGGAGCGCGCGGTCGAGCTGCTGGGGCTGGTGGGCATTCCCGATCCGGCCCGGCGCCTGACGCAGTACCCGCATCAGTTCAGCGGCGGGATGCGCCAGCGCATGATGATCGCCATGGCGCTGGCCTGCCAGCCGGCGCTCATCCTGGCCGACGAGCCGACCACCGCCCTCGACGTGACCATCCAGGCCCAGATCCTCGAGCTGATGAAAGACCTGTCGCGCCAGTTCGGGGTGGCCATGCTGATGATCACCCACAACCTCGGGGTGGTGGCCCGCTACGCCGATCGCGTCAACGTCATGTACGCCGGACGCATCATCGAGCAGGGGACGGCGCGCCAGCTCTATGCGAGACCGCGCCATCCCTACACCTTGGGCCTGCTGCGCTCGGTCCCCCGCCTCGACGAGCCGCGCCGGGCCCGCCTCGATCCGATCGAAGGTCAGCCTCCCGATCTCACCCGTCTGCCCCAGGGCTGCGCCTTTGCCCCGCGCTGTGCCTTCCGCGTGGAGCGTTGTCTGGCCGAGATCCCGAGCCTGCGCCCGATCGGTGACGACGAGCACGTGACGGCGTGCTGGGAAGCCGAGCAGCTCGCCGCCGGGGCCGCGCACCGCGCCGAGACGGTGGGCGTGCGGTGAGGAGACGGGCGGCGTGAGCGGGGAGGTCCTGCTCCAGGTCCGCGACCTCGTCAAGCACTTCGAGGTGAGCGGCGGGGCCTTCGGCGGAGGGCGCGGCATGGTGCGCGCGATTGACGGCGTCAGCTTCGACATCCACCGTGGCGAAACTCTGGGGTTGGTGGGTGAGTCCGGGTGCGGCAAGACCACCACGGGGCGCTGCATCCTTCGCCTCGAGCGCCCGACCAGCGGCTCGATCGTCTTCGAGGGGCGCGACATGGCGACGCTCAACGAGGCGGAACTGCGCGCCGTCCGTCGCCGGATGCAGGTCATCTTCCAGGATCCCTACAGCTCGCTCAACCCTCGCATGACCGTGGGCCAGATCATCGGGGAGCCCGTGGCCGTGCACCGCCTGGTGGTTGGCGCCGCGGCGCGCGCGGCGCGCGCGCGCGAGTTGCTCCGGCAGGTGGGGCTTCTCCCCCAGCACGCTCGCCGTTACCCGCACGAGCTGTCGGGCGGCCAGCGCCAGCGCGTGGGCATCGCCCGGGCCCTCGCCATGGAACCCTCGTTGATCGTGTGCGACGAACCGGTCTCCGCCCTCGACGTGTCCATCCAGGCTCAGATCATCAATCTGCTGGAGGACCTTCAGGCCGAGCTGGGGCTGACGTACCTCTTCGTGGCGCACGACCTGTCCGTGGTGCGCCACATTTCGGACCGCATCGCCGTCATGTACCTGGGCCGGATCGTGGAGCTGGCCGACCGCAAGACCCTCTACGACGCGCCGGTGCACCCGTACACGCGCGCTCTCCTGTCGGCGGTGCCCATCCCGGATCCGGAGGTGGAGGCGCAGCGTGAGCGGATCGTCCTGAGCGGTGAGGTGCCGAGCCCCTTGAGCCCACCGTCCGGATGCGTGTTTCACCCGCGGTGCCCGATCGCCGTGGAACGGTGCTCCCGTGAGGTGCCCGTACTCCGCGAGGTCAGGCCCGGGCATTGGGGGGCGTGTCACTTGGCGCAGTAAGGGGGGCGGAACCTACCGCCCGCCTTGACGATTTCGTGACGGAACCCGCCGGGCGTCCACGTGACTCCCGGATAATTGGGCGTCCGGCGCCGCCGGGAGAGCCCGACAGAACACGGAGGTGGCCCATGCGCCGTAACGTGAGCCTGCTGATTGCAGTCCTGACCGCGCTCGTCGCTATCCCGGCGCTCGCCCAGGACAAGCCCCGCTCTGGCGGCGAGCTGGTGTTCGCCGTACCGTCCGAGCCACCGTCCTACGACGCCCACCGGGAGGAGACGTTTGGCGTCATCCACCCGCTCGCCCCGCACTACAACACCCTGCTGCGGACGGATCCGACCGACCGGACGGGTACCAAGCTCATCGGCGATCTCGCCGAATCGTGGACCATCGCCAAGGATGGGCGCACCTATACGGTGAAGCTGCGCCGAGGGGTGAAGTTCCACGACGGCAGCGAGATGACGTCCCGCGACGCCAAGGCGTCCTACGACAAGATCATCTTCCCGCCCGAAGGAGTCGCCTCCGATCGCAAGGGCGAGTACCTTGACGTCGAGGCCGTCCAGGCCCCGGACCCCTACACCGTCGTCTTTCGCCTCAAGTGGCCTTCCGGGGCCTTCCTGTCGTCGCTGGCCTCGCCGTGGAACTGGATCTACAAGGCCGACATCTTGGCCAAGGACATGCGGTGGTACGAGAAGAACGTCATGGGGACCGGCCCCTTCACCTTCGTCGAACACGTGAAGGGCTCGCACTGGGTGGGCAAGAAGAACCCCAACTATTGGGACAAGGGCAAGCCCTACCTCGATGGGTACCGCGCGGTCTTCATCAGGGACTCCGCCGCCCAGGTGGCCGCGGTCCGTGGTGAGCGCGCGCACATCCAGTTCCGCGGCTTCTCGCCGGCGGAGCGCGACAGCCTCGTCCAGGCGCTGGGGCCCAAGATCACCGTCCAGGAGAGCCCGTGGGATTGTGTTCTCCTCGTGGCCATGAATCACGACAAGAAGCCATTTGACGACAAGCGGGTGCGCCGGGCGCTCAGCCTCGCCCTCGACCGTTACCAGGGCTCGCAGGCCCTGTCGAAGATCGCCATCGTCAAGGAGGTGGCCGGCGTCCAGGTGCCGGGCACGCCGTATGCGACGCCCCCGGCGGAGTTGGAGAAGCTCGCCGGCTACGGACGTGACATCGCCAAGAACCGCGCGGAGGCCAGGCGCCTGCTCAAAGAGGCGGGAGTCCCCGATGGCTTCTCCTTCACCTTCAAGAACCGGGGGATCCCCATGCCGTACGAGCCGGTGGGGGTCTGGCTGATCGACCAGTGGCGCCAGATCGGCCTCAACGTGAAGCAAGAGGTCGTGGAGGCGGCCGCCTACTACGGCCAGGTGCTCCGCCCCGGGAATTTCGAGGTGGCCATGGATTTCCAGTGCGGCTACATCGTGGAGCCCGACCTGGACCTCTACAAGTTCCAGTCGAAGGACAAGAGCCCTGCGAACTATAGCCGCTACACGGATCGCACGCTCGACGAGCTGTACGAGAAGCAGGGCCGGGCGTCGGACGCCGACGAGCGGAAGAAGCACCTCCGCGAGTTCGAGCGCCGGCTCCTGGACGAGGAAGTGCACTACTTCTATACGCTGCAATGGCATCGCATCATCCCGCACAGCGCGAAGGTGAAGGGCTGGACGATCTCGCCCAGCCACTATCTCAACCAGCAGCTCGACGCGGTCTGGCTGACCGAGTAGGGGTCGAGGGCCCCGGGGCGAAGGCGGCCGGGAGACGAGCGCGATGTGGCATCGAGCGTGCCCGGGGGGTTCGGGGGGGTCCAGGCCCCCCCGACAGTAATGTCGAAGTACATCGCCAAGCGTGTGCTCTTGATGATTCCCACCTTGCTGGGCGTGGCCGTCCTCATCTTTTTCCTGATGCGCGTCGTCCCCGGCGACATCGTCGAGTTGCGCGTCGCGGGCGAGAGTTCCTTCGCGTCGCAGGAGAACCTCGATAAGGAGCGGGTCCGGCTCGGGCTGGACAAGCCTCTCTGGCAGCAGTTCGCCACCTGGATGGCCGGGCTCGCCCGGCTGGACTTCGGAACGTCCATGTGGACGGGCGCTCCCATCACCGAGGAGATCCGGCTCCGCTTCGCGCTCAGCCTGCAGCTCGCCATCATGGCGACGGCCATCGCCGTGCTGCTGGCCATCCCCCTCGGCGTGCTGGCCGCCCTCAAGCAGGACACCTGGGTGGATTACGTGGTGCGCATCTTCTCCATCGCCGGGCTGGCCACGCCGTCGTTCTGGCTGGGCATCGTGTTCATTCTCACCCTGCTCGTGGTCTTCAAGTGGCTGCCTCCCATGGTGTACACGCCGTTCTGGGTCAATCCCGTGCAGAACCTCGCCCAGCTCATATGGCCGGCCCTGGCCGTGGGCTACCGCTACTCCGCGGTGGCCACGCGCATGACGCGCTCGTCGATGCTGGAGGTCCTGCGCGAGGACTACATCCGCACCGCGCGGGCCAAAGGGCTGTGGCAGACGCTCATCCTGTCCCGCCATGCCCTCAAGAACGCCATGCTGCCCGTGCTGGCGGTGATCGCCCTGGAGTTCGCCTTCCTCATGGGAGGGCTCGTGGTCACCGAGCAGGTCTTCAACCTCAATGGACTCGGCCTCCTGTTCGTGGAAGCCGTGGCGCACCGCGACTACACGCTGGTCCAGGCCCTCGTCATGCTGGTGGCCACCGTCTTCATCGTGATGAACTTCCTGGTCGACCTGATGTACGCCTGGCTCGACCCGCGGATCAGATTCCGGTAACGCATGGCGACGGTCCAGGGTGTGCTCGACGCGCCGGAACTCCCCCCGCGGCGCTGGCTGGAGGTTGTCGTCGACTTCTGCCGCCGCCGGCCGCTGGGCGCCCTCGGCGCCGCCGTCGTCGTCCTGAACATCGTCGTGGGGATTGGCGCCCCGCTCTTCGCGCCCTACGATCCGGTGGCCACCGACTACGGCGCCATGCTCGCGGCCCCCAGCCGGGCCCACTGGCTGGGAACCGACGCCTTCGGGCGCGACGTCCTCTCGCGCATCATCTACGGCTCACGGACGGCGATGCTGGTGGGCTTCTCGTGCGCGCTGCTCGGGGCCACGGTGGGGTCCGTCATCGGCGTGGCCAGCGCCTACTTCGGTGGACGCGTCGATCTGGCCATCCAGCGGGTGATGGATATCTTCCTCGCCTTTCCCCTGATCATTCTCGCCCTGGCCGTGGTGGCCATCCTCGGCACGGGCCTGACGAACGTGATCGTCGCCATCACCATCCCGATGATTCCGCGCGCGGCGCTGGTCGCGCGCTCGAGCGCCCTCGCCATCCGCGAGATGCCGTACGTCGACGCGGCTCGTGCCGCGGGATATCGCCATGCGCGGATCATCGGCCGCCACATGCTGCCCAACGTCATGGCGCCGTACCTCATCATGCTGACGGCCTACCTCGGCCAGGCGATCCTGCTGGAGGCGTCGCTCTCCTTCCTCGGCCTGGGCGTGGCAGAGCCGACGCCTGCGTGGGGGCTGATGCTCCGCGGCGCCGCCGTCCAGTTCGCCGAGTCCGCGCCGTGGATGGCCATCTTCCCGGGATTGGCCATCAGCCTGGCCGTCTTCGCGTTCAATCTCTTCGGGGACTCGCTCCGCGACGCGCTCGATCCTCGGCTGCGCACGCTGTGATCGCCGCGCGCCGCCGATCCGTTCGGGCCTCGCCGGCGGTTGACACACTGCGAGGAGTACGCTACAACACGGTGGTTCGACCGGACTCGAAACGTCGGAAAATGCTGACGATCTAGGGGAGGTTCCGAATGCCGTACGTCATCGCCGAGCCCTGCATCAGTGTGAAGGACAAGGCCTGCGTCGAGGTCTGTCCGGTGGATTGCATCTACGAAGGCGAGACGATGCTCTACATCCATCCCGACGAGTGCATCGACTGCGGGGCCTGTGAGCCCGTGTGCCCGGTCAAGGCGATCTTCGCCGAGGACGAAGTGCCGGAGCAGTGGAAGAATTTCACCGACCTGAACAAGCAGTTTTTCAAGGACCATCCGGACGTCAAGCCCGCCACCAAGTCCTGACGCGGCTCGCGTCTCCGCCCCGGGGCCTTCGGTCTGCGCCGAGGGCCCCTTTTGTTTGCCCAGTCGCGGCAGCACCACGCCCGCCCTTCAGGGCACTGTCGCCCACGCTGACGCGCCCGGCCTCGCGCGCCACGCCGCAGTCGCATGGTGCGCGCGCGTCCGTTGACCCGCCACGCGCGTGGCACCCCGGTTGCTGTTTCCCGCGATCATGGCGACGGTTCCTTCGGCGTGCGCGTGCGATTCCCGTGGAGGCGGGAGCCTCGGCTATCACGGCGCGGTCTCGGAGTTCAAGCGGCGTCTGATCGAGGCCACGCTCCATCAGGTGCGCGGGAACCGCACGCACGCGGCGCGCGCCCTCGGACTGCAGCGCACCTACCTTCTGCGCCTCATCCGAGACCTTCAGGTGACAGCTCCACCGCCGCCCACGCGGCGGAGCGGCTCGTGAGATGGGGGCCTAGCCTCGGGCCCCCGACCCCCCGCGCTCGTCGCGTCCCGGCAAAGGCCGGTGCTCCCTCGATGCCCCCGCGCTCGTCGTGCCGGCGTAGCCGGGGCGCTCCTCGATACTCCGACAGGCTCCGAGCGGGCGGCTGCGGTTGACGTTTCCGCCGCGCCCCGGCAATCTTGGGCGCGTGATCGAGTCTGTTCGGTCCGATTCCGATGGGGGCTGGCGGGCCGGGGGAGCCGGAAGGGGGCGTCGCCCCCTTCGGACGACGTGTCCGCCGCTCGCTCCCCTCGATGTCCACTGAGTCCTCGATGCTGGACGTCTTCGTGGACGGTGTCGGAATGACACGCATCGGTCGGCGCAGCGAGCCCCTCGGTGACCTCATGGCCGAGGCCGCGCACGCCGCGCTCGCTGCCGCCGGGGTGGAAACGCCCGACTCGATCGTCGTGGCCACCATGAACCCCGAGGAGTTCCTGGGGGACGGCAACTTCGCCTCGAACGTCGCGACGCACCTGGGCTTCTCCCAGGTTCCCGCCGTGCGCATCGAGACGGCGACGTCGTCCGGGGCGGCGGCGCTCTACGCCGGCTTCACCCAGGTGGCAGCCGGCCTGCGTGAGGTCGTGCTGGTGGTGGGCGGCGAGAAGATGACGCACCTGAGCACCCCCCGCGTCTCGGAGCTGATCGGGCGGTCCATCGACCCCTACGAGCGCTCCTACGGAGCCACCATGCCGGCGCTGGCCGGCCTCATCACGCGGGCCCTCCTCGCGGAGCACGGCGCGACGCTCAGGGAGATCGCCCAGGTCGCGGTGAAGAATCACGCGAATGCTGGCGGGAACCCGTACGCGCACTTTGGCAATCCCGTGTCGCTCGAGGAGGTCATGGAGAGCCGCATGGTGGCGGATCCGTTGCGGCTGCTGCACTGCTGTCCCATCTCCGACGGCGCGGCCGCGGTGGTCCTCACGTCGGCGCCGAGGCCCGTGCGTGTCGCCGGGATCGGACAGGGCACGGACACGCTCGCCGTCCGCCATCGCCAGACGCTCACGCGCTTTCGCGCCACCCAGGCCGCCGCGGCGGCCGCGTATGCCATGGCCGGCTTCGGTCCCGAGCGTGTGGACTTCGCCGAGATCCACGACGCCTTCGCCCCCTTCGAGCTGATCTCGCTCGAAGACCTCGGCCTGGTGCCCCCGGGCAAGGCCGGGTCGGCCACGCTCGACGGCGAGACCGCGCGAGACGGCCGCCTCCCCATCAATCCGTCGGGCGGCCTCAAGGCGCGCGGCCATCCGCTGGCCGCCACCGGGCTCGCGCAGATCGTGGAGTGCGTCTGGCAGCTTACCGGCACGGCAGGCGAACGGCAGGTGAGCGGCCAGATCGCCCTCGCCCACTCGATCGGCGGCCTCGCCACCAACAACTGGGTGACTCTCCTGGAAGCGCAATGACGCCACGCGCGGGACGGGAAGCCCTGCCGAGTCCCAATAGATCGGTGAGACGACCGCAGCCACGCGCGCCTAGAACAGCCCACCTGCGGTTCACGCTGCACGCGGCGCCTCCGTTACCATGATCGAGACGATTCCCGCCTCGCGCTGTCCGCGCTGCTCGGTGGTTGTGGCGCCGCCCGCCTCATACTGTCCACGTCATCCCGTGCCCATGACACCCGCCACCTTGCCCGGGGTGGGCGAGGTCATCTCGTTCACCACTCTGCACGCTCCGCCCGAGGGCTTCCGCTCGCCACTGCACATCGCCATCGTCGAGCTGGACGGCGGGGCCCGCTTCGTCTGTCACGGCGCGGAGACGCGCGGGATCAAGATCGGTTCGCGAGTGGCCGTGGAGGCCATCGACAACGTGTACTACTTCGCCCAGCTCGGCGCGCTCGACCGCGCCCGCCTGTTCTGGCGGCGCACGGGTCGTGCCGGCGACCGGGTGAACGCCATCGCCCGAAGCTGGGCCAAGCGCGCCTGGAAAGGAAAAACTCGTGCCGACCACTGATCCGTCCGCGGCGTCGTCCCGCCGTTCCGCCACCGCGCCGCCTCTGGCGGGCATCCGCGTCCTCGACCTCACGCGCGTGCTGGCGGGGCCCTTCTGCTCGATGATGCTCGGCGACATGGGCGCCGAGGTCATCAAGGTCGAGGAGCCGGGCAAGGGCGACGACACGCGGAGCTGGCCGCCCTTCGTGGGCGGTGAGGCCACGTACTTCATGTCGGTCAATCGCAACAAGAAGAGCCTCACCCTCAACCTCAAGGCCCCCGAGGGGCAGGAGATCCTGCGCGCGCTGGTCAAGAAGAGCGACGTCCTCCTCGAGAACTTCCGCCCGGGAACGATGGACAAGCTGGGCTTCGGCTACGCCGCGCTGGCCGAGGTGAATCCGAAGCTCGTCTACTGTTCGATCTCCGGCTTCGGCGAGTCCGGGCCGGAGGCGGGGCGGGCCGGTTACGACCTCGTCGTGCAGGCGGAGTCGGGCATCATGGACATCAGCGGCTTTCCCGACGGGCCGCCGGTGAAGTCGGGGACGTCGATCGCGGATCTCGTGGCCGGCATGTCGGCGGCCCACGGTGTCGTCCTCGCCCTCATGGCGCGCGCCCGCACCCGGCGGGGCCAGAAGGTCGAGATCTCCATGCTGGACGCCATGGCCGCACTGCTCACCTACCAGGCCGGCATCTACTTTGCGACCGGCCAGCGTCCCGCCCGCCGCGGGAACGCTCATCCGTCGATCGTGCCCTATGAAGTCTTCACCGCCGCCGACGGCTACGTCGCCCTGGGCGTGGCCAACAACTCCCTCTGGCAGCGGTGCTGCAGCGCCCTCGATCGCCCTGAGCTGGCGACCGATCCGCACTACGATACCGAGACCAAGCGCGTCGAGAACCGCGCAACGCTCATCCCGCTCCTCAACGAGATCATGAATGCGCGCACGGCCGAGGAATGGCTGAAGCGATTCGAGGCGGTGGGCGTTCCGGCCGGACGCATCAAGAGCGTCCCCGAGGTCTGCGAGAGCGAGCACTTGAAGGCGCGCGGGATGATCGCGAGTCTGCCCCATCCCTCGGCCGGCCAGGTGACGGTCATGGGCGTCCCCGTGCGGCTGCACGCGACGCCCGGCGCGTTGACCTTGCCACCGCCGCGCCTCGGCGAGCACACCGACGAGATCCTGCGCCGCGTGGCCCGCGTCCCCGCCCGCCAGATCGCCCGGCTTCGCTCCAACGGCGTGGTTTAGCGAAACAGCAACATGGGGGGCCTCGAACGGGCCCCCCAAGCCCCCCAACGCTCGGGGCGCCCCAGCGAAGCTGGGGCGCCCCTCGATTTCACGCGTGGTTGGGAGGTGTGACTCCGCGCCCTGGCCCCGGTCGACGGCCCAGCGTAGACGGGGACGTGGAGGGGCGACTGGACCGCTTCCAGCGTGGATGGGGAGGTCTGGAGGGCCGATGGACGGCTTCCAGCGTGGATGGGGAGGTCTGGAGGGCGATGGACGGCTTCCAGCGCGGATGGGGAGGTCTGGAGGGCGATGGACTGCTTCCAGCGTGGAATGGGGAGGTCTGGAGGGCGATGGACGCTTCCGCGATGGGGAGGTCTGGAGGGCGATGACGCTTCCAGCGTGGATGGGGAGGTCTGGAGGGGGCGAGACGCCCCCTCCAGTTGATTGACAGGGCAAGCGGCGGGCGCGCATCATACGGGGACTCGCGAGGAGGAGGCGGGAAATGCGCCGTCTGATCAAGATTTATGACACGACTCTTCGAGACGGGACTCAAGGCGAAGGCGTGTCGTTCTCGATGGAGGACAAGGTCCGGCTGGCCACGCGCCTGGATGCCATCGGGGTCCACTACATCGAGGGCGGCTGGCCCGGGTCGAATCCAAAAGACCTGCGCTTCTTCCGCCGCATGCAAGACGTGAGCTTCAAGCACGCCAAGCTCGCCGCCTTCAGCATGACCCGCCGCGCGGGAGGCCTGGCCGAGAACGACCCCAACATGCAGTCCCTCCTCGAGGCGGGAGCGCCGGTGGCCACCATCGTGGGCAAGTCCTGGGACTTCCACGTGACAGAAGCGCTCGGCACCACCCTGCCCGAGAATCTGGCCATGATCGCCGACACCATCGCGTTCCTGCGCCCCCGGACGGACGAGGTCATCTTCGACGCCGAGCACTTCTTCGACGGCTTCCGTGCCAATCGCGACTACGCGCTGGCCACTCTCAAGGCCGCCGAGGACGCCGGGGCCCACTGGCTGATCCTCTGCGACACCAACGGCGGCACGTTGCCCTTCGACCTGGTGGAGATCCTCCGCGCGGTGAAGCAGCACGTCCGCGCGCCGCTGGGCATCCACGTCCACAACGATGCCGAGTGCGCGGTGGCCAATTCGCTGGCCGCCGTGCGCGAAGGCGTGGGGCAGGTGCAGGGGACGGTCAACGGCTACGGGGAGCGGTGCGGAAACGCCAACCTGGTCTCCATCATCCCGAGCCTCGTTCTCAAGATGGGAGTCGACTGCATCCCCGAGAGCAATCTGCGGGAGCTTCGCTCGGTGTCGCGCTTCGCCTCCGAGCTGGCCAACCGCAAGCCGTGGGACGCCCAGCCCTACGTCGGCGACTCCGCCTTCGCCCACAAGGGCGGCATGCACGTCTCCGCCGTCCTGAAGCACCCGGAGACGTACGAGCACATCGATCCTGAAGCGATCGGCAATCGTCGTCGCGTGCTCGTGTCGGAGCTGAGCGGCAAGTCGAACATTCTCTGGAAGGCGCGCGAGTACGGCATCGACCTCGATCACGCGACGCCCGACTCTCGGCGCATTCTCGATCAGCTCAAGGCCCTCGAGGATCAGGGCTTCCAGTTCGAGGGCGCCGAGGCGTCCTTCGAGATCCTGATGGAGCGGGCGCTCGGCCACCACCAGCCCTACTTCGAACTCGAGGCCTATCGCGTGATCGTGGAGGAGCAGAGCGCCGACGCCCAGGAACCCGTGGCGGAGGCCACGGTCCGCGTGCGCGTCAAGGGCGTCCTCGAGCACACCGCGGCCTCGGGCAACGGCCCCGTGAACGCCCTCGATCACGCGCTCCGCAAGGCGCTCGAGGAGTTCTATCCCAGCCTCAGAAGTCTGAAGCTGCTCGACTACAAGGTGCGCATTCTCGACGAAGTCGAAGGGCACGGGCGCCAAGACCCGCGTGCTCATCACGTCGGGTGACGGCGAGGAGACCTGGGGCACGGTCGGGGTGGCGGACAACATCATCGAGGCCTCCTGGCAGGCCCTCGTCGACTCCATCGAATACAAGCTCCGCCGCGACGACCGCCGCGCCCGCGCCTGAGCGGGCGGCAGCTCGCGTGCTCGGGTGGACGCTGAGAGCGAGCCCAGCCCTGTGGAGTCGAACGGTGCTCGTCCGGCGGGCCTGAATCCGACACGTGCTCGTTCGGTGGGCCATCGGCGCTCGCGGGCAGGGGGGAACCTCGCGGAATCTCGGACGTTATCCCGGGGCAGGTCTCTTGCTTGAGAAGCCCGTGAACCGTCCCAACCCAAGGAGGCGTGAACCGATGAGCAGATGGACGCGCGTGACGTGTGCGGTGCTGGCCTCGGTCGGTGTCGTTGCCGCTGGCCTGTGGGCGGCGCAGGCCCAGACGAAGGAGCCCATCAAGGTCGGTCTCATCCAGCCGCTGTCTGGCCCCATCGCGGCGGCGGGCTCGTACATCACCAACGGCGCGAAGATCGCCGCCGATCGCATCAACGCCAAGGGCGGCGTGCTCGGGCGCCCACTCGAACTGGTCATCGAGGACAACAAGTCGGACCCCGCCGAGACCCGCAACGCCGCCGAGAAGCTCATCGTGCGCGACAAGGTGCCGGTGATCATCGGGGCCTGGGGCAGCTCCATGACCCTGGCCATGATGCCGCTGGCCGCCCAGCACGGCGTGCCGATCGTGGTGGAGACCTCGAGCTCCATCAAGATCACGGATCCCAAGACACCCGGCCAGAAGGTCGTGAGCCGCATCAGCCCCACGAGCGAGCTGGAGGCCAAAGGATTCGAGGCGCGTGTTGCCCAAGCTCGGCATGAAGAAGGTCGGCTACATCGCGGTCAACACCGACTGGGGGCGCGGAGCAGTGACGGCCTTCGGCGACGTGCTCAAGAAGGCCGGGGCCACCGTGGATCTGGTGGAGTACGTCGGCCAGGCCGACACCGACTTCTACCCCCAGCTCACCAAGTTCAAGGCGGCGGGCGTGGACAGCGTGATCATCACCGATGACGCGCCCAAGACCGCCAAGATGCTCCAGCAGATGAAGGAGATGGGGCTCAAGGTCAAGGTGCTGGTCACCGGCGGCTCGGCGTGGCCCGACTCCATCGTGCAGCTGGCCGGGGCCCCGGCCGCCGAGGGGGCGATGTTCATCACGTTCTACAACCCCTACGACTTCGCGATGGCCGGGGATCCGGAAGCCAGCAAGGCCTTTGTGGACGAGTGGAAGAAGCGCAACCTGCCCTGGATCGGCGTGGTCGAGGGCATGCGCGGCTTCGACGGCGTCAACGTGGTGGCCAAGGCCCTGGAGATCGCCAAGGAGCCCACGGCGGCCAAGGTCCAGGTGGCCCTGCGCGGCCTCGAGATGAAGGGGCTCTACGGGCTCATCAAGTTCGACCAGAACGGGCAGAGCTACTGCAACATCATCGTGACTCAGGTGAAGGACGGCAAGTACGCCGTGGTGGCCATGACGCCGAGCACCAAGCTCTGGGAGCTGGCCGCCGCCAAGTGACCACGTCCGGTTCGAAGATGGGGGACGAGCGCGGGGGGAAGCCGGTCCGCACTTCGTCGGGCCACCCCACGCACGGCGTGAGATCGAGGAGCGTCCCGGCTCCGCCGGGGCGCGACGAGCGCGGGGGGCTTGGGGGGCCCGTCTAGGCCCCCCATCTTAGATGTTCGCTGAGTTCATCCAGCACGTCGTCAATGGTCTGATTCTCGGGGGCGGGTACGCCCTGATGGGGATCGGGCTCACCCTCATCTTCGGCATCATGCGCGTGGTGAACTTCGCGCACGGCGAGTTCTACATGCTGGGTGCCTTCTTCCTGTTCACGCTCTTCACCTTGGGCGGCATCAACTTCTTCGTGGCCGGGCTCCTGGCCGTGGTGGGGGTGGGGCTGGTCGGAGCGGTGGTGGAACGGCTCGTGCTGCGGCGTCTGCGCGATCAGCCCATCGAGATCCCGATGCTCGCCACGGTGGCCCTCTCCGTGATCATCCAGAACCTCGCCATTCTCCTGTGGGACCCGTCGCCCAAGTCAATCCGGCCTCCGTTCTCGCCCGCGCCTCTCACCCTCGGCCCGGTGCACATGGTGGCCATCCGGATCTTCGCGGGGGTGATGGCCGTCGCCCTCATCGTCGGCTCGCACCTGTTCATCCAGAAGACGCGCCTCGGCCGGGCCATGCGAGCGACCTTTCAGGACGCCGAGATGGCCCGGCTCACCGGCGTCGACGTCGACCGGATCTACATGGCGACGTTCGCCTTCGGCGCGGCGCTGGCCGGGGCGTCGGGGGCGCTGCTCGGGGCGATCTTCTGGGTCTACCCCGCCATGGGCGATCTGGCCGCGCTCAAGTCCTTCGCGGTCGTGATCATGGGAGGGCTCGGCGACTTCCTCGGCGCCATCGCCGGCGGGTTGCTGCTCGGCGTCGCGGAGAGCCTGGGGGCGGGCTACATTTCTTCCGGCTACAAGGACGCCATCGGCTTCATCATGATCATCCTGCTCTTGCTGTGGCGTCCCCAGGGGCTCTTCGGGAAGAAGAGTATCCCGCGGTGAGCGCGCGCTGTCCTCGCCGCTGTCGCGGGGGCCGGTATCCTCGCGCTGCCCCTCGTCGGCGTCGACGACTACTACCTTCACCTGCTGATCATGGCCGGCATCTTCTTCATGCTGGCCGCGGGCATGAATCTCCTGCTCGCGGCGGGACAGCTCAATCTCGGACACACCGCCTTCTTCGGGATCGGCGCCTACGCCTCGGGGTTGCTGGCCCTGCATTTCGCGCTCTCGCCGCTCCTCGCCCTGCTTGCCGCCAGCGCCATCTCAGGACTGGTCGGGTACCTGCTGGGGCGACTGACCCTTCGGCTCCGCGGGGCGTACTTCGTGCTGGTCACGGTGGGTTTCGCCGAGGTGATCCGCCTCGTGGCCACCAACTGGACCGAGCTGACGCAGGGGCCGATGGGGCTACCCGGCATCCCCGCCTTTGCCGTGGGCCCGGAGCGATTCACCCTGGTCAGCAAGCGCGACTACTACTACCTCATGGTGGTGATGGGCGGCGCCACCTTGCTCCTGACCGCGCGTCTTCTCCAGTCGCGGGTGGGGCGGGCCCTGGCGGCGCTCCGCAGCAACGAAAGCCTCGCCGAGTCCTCCGGCATCGGTGCGTACCGCCACACCATGCTCGCCCTCGTGGTGGCGTGCGTCCTGGCCGGCGCGGCGGGCAGCTTCTACGCGCACTACGTCACCTTCCTCTCGCCGGAGCTGTTCGGCTTCCACAACACCGTCACCATGGCCGTGATGGTGGTGGGGGGCGGGCAGGGCACGGTGCTCGGCCCTGCCGTCGGGGCGCTCGTCTTCACCTTCGTGCCCGAGCTGCTGCGCATGGCGGTGTTCTATCGCATGCTGCTCTACGGCGTCATCCTGCTCCTCGTCGTCATGTTCATGCCGCGCGGCATCGTGTCCTATCTGCGGAAGATCCTCCCGGCGTGGGCGCCGGCGGGGGTCTCGCCGGCGCCGGTCAAGGTGGCCCTCCGGGCGGAGTCCGCGCCCGTGGACGATGCCTCGGGCCCGGCTCTCGCCGTGCGCGACGTGACCGTGCGATTCGGAGGTCTCGCGGCGGTGCAGGAGGTCAGCCTCGAGCTGGCGCGTGGAGAGATCCTCGCCCTGATCGGACCCAACGGTGCGGGCAAGTCCACCGCCTTCAACGTGATGACGGGCTTCCAGCCTCCGAACGCCGGCCGGGTCACCTTTGCCGGGCGCGACACGGGCGGCCTGGCTCCCCATCGGATCGCCGAGCTGGGCCTCGTGCGCATGTTCCAGCGCACGAGCATCTTTCCGGACGCCTCGGCTTTCGACAACGTGCTGACCGCCTGCCACCGCCTCGCCCGGACGGGCCTGCTCGCGCTGGTGCTGCGCACACCCGCGCACCGCCGAGGGGAGCGCCAGCTGCGCGAGCGCGCGGCCGCCATCCTCGCCTTCGTGGGCCTCACCCACAAGACCGACGAGGCCGCCCGCAACCTGTCATGCGGCGAGCAGCGACTCCTCGGCCTGGCCATCGCGCTCGCCCCGGCTCCCTCCGTCCTGCTCCTGGACGAGCCCGCCGCCGGCCTCAACCCGGTGGAGACTGAGCGCCTGATGCGGCTCATCGAGGAGATCCGCGGGAGCGGCATCAGCGTGCTCCTCGTCGAGCACGACATGACCCTGGTCATGGGGTTGTGCGATCGCATCGTCGTGCTCAATCACGGCCAGAAGATCGCGGAAGGGCCGCCCGCCGAGATTCGGGCGAACCCCGAGGTCATCCGCGCCTACCTCGGATCGGGAGACCTCTACGCTCACGCTTGACGGAGTGGTCGTCGGCTACGGGGCCGTGGAGGTCCTGCACGGGGTCGACCTGAGGGTCGACGAGGGGGAGCTCGTGTGCCTGCTCGGGGCCAACGGTGCGGGCAAGAGCACGGCGGTCCGCACCATCTCCGGGCTGCTGCGGCCGGCGGCGGGAGCCATCACCTTTCGGGGCCAGCGCGTGGACGGGCGCCCCGCCCACGCGGTGCTCCGGAGCGGCATCGCCCAGTGCCCGGAGGGGCGCCGGATTTTCCCCGAGATGACGGTGCGCGAAAACCTCGAGATGGGCGCGTACGTCCGTGGCCGGAAGGGCGCCGACGTCGCCGACCTCCAGCGCGTCTTCCATCACTTCCCGCGGCTCCAGGAACGGGAGCACCAGCTGGGCGGCACCTTGTCGGGCGGCGAGCAGCAGATGCTGGCCATCGGCCGCGCGTTGATGTCGAATCCGAAGCTGCTGTTGCTCGACGAGCCGTCGCTGGGCCTGGCCCCGGCCATGGTGGCCGCCGTCTTCCACGTGATCGAAGAGATCCGCCGGCAGGGGGTCACCGTGCTCATGGTCGAGCAGAACGCTGCGCTCGCCCTGCGCATGGCGGACCGCGGCTACGTCATGGAGAACGGACGCATCGCCCTGGAGGGCCGGGCGCGCGACCTCCTCGACAACCCCGAGGTGCGCCGCGCCTACCTCGGCGGCTGAGAGAGCGACGATGAGAACGGGAGCGGAGTACATCGAGAGTCTCAGAGACGCGCGCACCGTCTTCGTGGGCGGCGAGCGCGCGGCTGACGTCACCGAGCACCCCGCCTTCCGGGCCGCCGTCCGGAGCATCGCGCAGCTCTACGATCTGGCGGCGGCGCCCGAGCATCGCGACGTCATGACCTTTCCCTCGCCGGCCACGGGAGCGCCCGTCAACATGGCCTTCCTCCTGCCGCGGACCCCCGCGGATCTCGCGGCGCGCCGGCGCGCGCACCGCCTGTGGGCGGAGGCGACGTTCGGGCTGATGGGCCGCTCGCCCGACCACGTGCCCGGGTTCATCACCGGCTTCGCCTTGCGGCCTGACCTCTTCGCCCAGGGCGGCGCGCGCTTCGGCGAGCACGTGGTGCGCTACCACGCGTACCTCCGCGACCACGACCTCTACGCGAGCTACGTGATCATTCCGCCCATCGTCGACCGCTCGAAGCCCGCGCACCGGCAGGACGACCCGACCCTCTACGCGGGCGTCGTCGAGGAGCGGTCGGACGGCATCGTGGTGAGCGGGGCCCAGATGCTGGGGACGGGAGCCGCGATCTCCAACGAGGTCTTCGTGAGCTGCATCAACCCGCTCCAGCCGGGCGACGAGAACTACGCCCTGTCCTTCGCCGTCCCCGCCGCCGCCCCGGGCCTGCGCATGATCGTGCGGCGGCCCTACGCGGAGACGGCGCCGAGCGTGTACGACTATCCGCTGTCGTCGCGCTTCGACGAGACGGACGCCCTCGTGGTCTTCGACCGGGTGTTCGTCCCCTGGGAGCGCGTGTTCATCTACCGGAACGTCGCCCTCACGCGGGCGCAGTTCTACGACACGCCCGGCCACCTGCTGGGGAACTTCCAGGCCCAGGTGCGCTTCGCGGCCAAGGCGGAGTTCCTGGCCGGACTGGCCCTGCGCATCGCGGAGTCCATGGGCGTGGATTCCCTGCGCGAGACCCAGACCCAGCTGGGCGAGCTGGCCAGCTACTGCGGCATGGCGGCCGGACTGGTCGTGGCCGCCGAGAGCGAGTGCCAGCACGACCCGCGCGGCTTCGTCTATCCGAACCCGACGTATCTCTACGCCAACAACTGGCTCCAGGCCACGTACTACCAGACGATGGTGACGTACCTGCGCGAGCTGTCGGGGGGCGGCCTCCTCCAGGTGCCCTCGTCGTATCGCGACTATCTCAATCCGGTGATCGCCGCCGACCTCGAGCGCTTCGTGCGCTCGCCCGGGCTCACGTCCGTGGAGCGGGTCAAGCTCTACAAGCTGGCCTGGGATCTCGTGGGCAGCGAGTTCGCCGGCCGGCATCAACAATACGAGCTGTTCTACGCCGGAGGTCGCGCGCAGACGACGTCCATCCGGGCGTTCCGCGCCTTCGATTTTGCCGCCGCGCGCACCATGGTCGATCGGTGCCTCGCCGGGTACGACTTGCCCGCCGGCCCTCCCGTGGAGGAAGATCGCCCGCGACCATGACGGGAGCCAAGAAGCGCCTCCTCGCCGAGCTCCGACGCCGGCGCGGAGAGCTGATCGAGCTGTGCGCGTCCCTCGTCCGCATCCCCAGCGAGAATCCGCCCGGCGACACCACGCGGATCGCCGCGTTCGTCGTGCGCTATCTGCGCGAGCACGGGATCCGGCCGGTCGTCCACGAACCCCGCAAGGGCATGCCCAACGTCGTGGCCAGTCTTGGCCGCGGCGCGCCCAACCTCGTGCTGTCCGGCCATCTCGACGAGTTTCCGGCCGGCGAGGGATGGAGCTTCCCTCCATTCGCCGGCCGGGTTCGCGGCGGCCGGATCTGGGGCCGCGGCGCGGGAGACATGCGGGCCGGACTGGCCGTGGCGCTCTTCGTCATGGGCCTCGTGCGCGAGGCTGGTCTCGCGCTGCGAGGGACACTCACCTTGGCGTTCGCCTCGGACGAGGAGACGGGCGGAACGTGGGGCACGCAGTGGCTTCTCCGGCACGTCAAGGCGGTGCGCGGCGATGCCTGTCTGATCGGCGAATCCTCGGGAACCTGGTCGGTCGGCATCGGCGAGAAGGGCGTGCTGTGGCTGCGCGTGCGCGCCCAGGGCGTGTCCGGTCACGCCGCGTACGCGCTCGGGGAGAGCGCGGTGGTGAAGGTCCTCGCGGTGCTCCGCGCGGCGGAGCGACTGCAAGGCAGGCCGGGCCGTCCGCGCGCGGAGGTGGCCCGCGTCATGCGGCTGCCAGCGCGCCGCGGCCGAGCGGCAGTGGGGGCCGGGCACGGGGCGGATTGCCGAGCGGCTCACCGTCAACGTGGGGACCATCCGGGGAGGAGGGCAGGTGAACTTGATCCCGGCCCGCGGCGAGGCTGACCTCGACTTCCGACTTCCGCCCGGGCTGCCCACCTCCACGGTGCTGCAGGCCCTGCGCCGGAGCGCGAACGGTCTTCGCGGCACGGCCCTCGAGGTCCTCAACCAGTGCGAGTCCTACGTGACCTCGCCCGGAGAGCGCCTCGTGCGGCTCGTGGTCGACAACGCGCGCGAGCTTCGCGGCCTCGACAGCCTGCCCGTGGTGCGGCCGGGCTACACCGACGGGCGCTTCTTCCGGCGCGCGGGCATTCCCACCGTCGTCTACGGGCCGCGCGTCCGCGCCATGGGTGGGCCCGACGAGTCCATCGACGCGCGCGAACTGATCGATGTCGCCACCGTGCACCTCGGCGTGGTCCTCGACTATCTCGGCATGGGCGCGTGATGGCGGACTCCATGACGATCGCCGGGGTGACCGTCCCGCCGGGCACGGCCGTCCGCCACGCGCTGCCCCTGATCGAGCTGGCCGATGGACTGTCGGTGACGCTCCCGCTGCTCCTGGTCAACGGCGCGCGGCCCGGTCCGCGCCTCTACCTCGGCGCGGGCATCCATGGCGATGAAGTCGGCGGCGTGGCCCTGCTCGCTCGCGCGCTCCGCAAGCGTCGGTCCGGCCGAGCTGGCGGGGAGTCTCGTCTGCGTCCTCGTCCAGAACCCGCTGGCCCTGCACGCCGACCATCGCATCCCGGTCGGCCACTATCTGAAGTCGCCGCTGGATCAGATGCCGATCGATCCGTGGACCTGCTTTCCCGGGAATCGGTCGGGGCCACTGGCCGAGGTGATCGCGCACACGCTGTTCGGCCTCATCCGCGCCTGTCAGTGGGCCATCGACATTCACACGCCGACCCGCGGCGGACGGTACGTCCCCATCTCGATCCTGCCCCCGCCCGCGCTGGGCGATGCCGCGCGGCGCGCCGAGGAGCTGGCCCTGGCCTTCGGCTCCGGCTACATCATGAAGACCACGGCGGGGATGTACGTGCGCGACGGGATCCTGTGCGTGGAGGCCACGCGCGCGGGCGTGCCGTGCTTCACCTTCGAGATCGGCGAGGGGGGACGCCTGGAGCCCGAGATCGTCGCGACGGGAGCCCGCTGCGTCCTCAATGCGCTCCGCCACCTGAAGATGATCCCCGGCGCCGTCGAGCCGCCGGCGACGACGGTCCGCCTGCGCGAGTTCGTGGGAATGCGCTCGACGCGCGGCGGGCTGCTCTACACCGAGGCGTCGCTGGGCGCGATGGTGCGAGCGGGCGACCGCCTGGCCCGCATCGAGAACGTCTACGGTGACGAGGTCGAGGCGATTCGAGCCCCCGCCGATGGATTGTTCGTCCGCACGACCACGCTGTCGACGGTGGCCGCGGGAGAGCGCGTGGCCACGCTGGCCCTCCTCGACCAGTGAGATGGGGGGCCTAGCCCGGGCCCCCCAAGCCCCCCGCGCTCGTCGCGCCCCGGGGGACCCGGGGCGCTCCTCGATACTCCGACAAGCTCCTAGCCGAGAGCCTTGCCGTCACCCGCGCCCCTGGGGTGTCACGCATCCGAGCGGCGGCTTTGCCGCCGCAATCGAGGATAGATTCCGCGTAATCCCGGTGGGGGGCCGTCGGGGGGAGCGGCGTCGCTCCCCCCGACCTAGATCAGTTCACACGTCGCGCGCGGCACGCCAGGCGCGGATCTGGTCGCCGTGCTCCAGGTAGTGGTGGGCGCTGTTGGCGTCGATGATGCGATAGGCGGTCTTGCCGGGCTGGACGCGCTCCTCCGGCACGGTGGCGGCCACGTGCATGAAGTACTCGTGGCTGCGGTCAAGCTCCAGGAGCACCTCGTCGAGCGGCCAGTCCTTCTTGGCCGCGACGAACGTCGCGTTCCAGGCGTCGACGTCGTCGTAGGAGACCCCGTCGGGGATGGGCTTCTCGCCGCGGGCCAGGCGCTCGAGGGCCGGCCCCATCTCGCGGTGCCAGGCGGACATGTGGGCCACGATGTCCCGGATGCTCCACGTCCCCAGCCACACCTCGGTGAGGTGATCCTCGTTCAGGCCGTGAATGGCCTGCTCGAAGGCGTTGTACTCACGCGCGGCCTGGTTCAGCAGCTCCTCTTTCGGGGTCATGGACGGGGGCGTCATGACGGTCTCCTCGTCAGCCGCGCAGCCGCTTGTAGAAGAGCAGCTCGCGATAGCCCTGCGGCAGGTTGTCGATGTGGCCCGATGGGCTGAAGCCCAGCGCGGAGTGCATCTGGATGGAGGCGGCGTTCGTCTCCTCCGTGGACGAAAACAGGCGGGGGCTGGGGGAGAAGGTCCTCCAGGTGTTGGAACATGGCGCGCGCCACTCCGCGCCGGCGGGAGTCCGGGTCGCACGCCGACCAGTGACACGAAGGTGCACTGGAACCAGTCCGTCCGGTAGGCGAGCATCCCCACGATCCGCCGCTCGTCCTGGGCCACCAGCACGTGGTGGCGCCTCGAGGTGCGAGCGGACGAACGTCTCCGCCCGCACCGGGCCGATCACCTCCGCGGCCAGCTCACCAGCGCCCCGAGGTCGCCACGCTCCGGGGGACGGATCGTCAAGGTCACCGGCCGGCGAGCTGATTGGGATGGGGGGCCTCGACAGGGCCCCCCAAGCCCCCCAACGCTCGTCGCGCCCCGGCAAAGCCGGGGCACGCCTCGAAGCCCCCCGCGCTCGCCGCGCCCCGGGGAGCCCGGGGCACTCCTCGATACTCCGACACGGCCCTAATACGTCCCGGGGCGGATCTGCTTGTAGAGCGCCTTCAGCGTGTCCGCCGAGAAGTCACCGGCCTGGCAGGTGGCGATGATCTTCCGCTCGTCGGCCTCCACCTTGGCCACCGCCTCGGGGACGCGCTCCGCGATGTCCTTGGGGATGCTCACCACGCCGTGGTGGTCGGCGTGGAGCAGGTCACCCGGCTTCACCCAGAGCCCGCCCAGCTTCACGGGCAAGCCGAAATCCACCATGTGGACGTAGGCGTGGGAGACGGAGACGTGGGCGGCGGCGAACTGGAAGCCGAGACGCGCGCACCTCGTCGAGGTCGCGCACCGAGCCGTCGGTGATGACCCCCGCGCAACCCAGGGCCTTGTGGATGTTGGCCTGCACTTCGCCCCACTGGGCGCCCTGGCCGCGGGGCTCGTCGAGGTCGTGGACGACGATCACGCGCGGCGCGGGGATGGACAGCACGTAGTCCCACCACCCGAAGGTGCTGGCGCGGTGACCTTCCAGGGGCTCGGGTTCGGCCCGGATGACCGCGGTGACGGCGTAGCCGACCAGCGGTCCCATTGCGGGAAAGAGGGTCTTGATCTCCGACGACATCTGCCCCTGGTTGCGCGGGCGGACTTTGAAGGTCTCGATGGCGTTGGCCACGCTGGGACTGGAAATCTTGCGCAGGGCGTCGATCACGGTGTCCTCCTTGACCAGGCGTTGGGTTCCTGTACTCGCGTGTGGTTAGACGGCGTCGCGTCGCTGCTGTCGCAGCAGGTGGCGCAAGAGGTCGGCCGCCTGCTCGACCTGCTCGAGATTGGGATTGACGGCGAGGGCCCGCTCGAAATAGTCGAGGGCCCGGGCCGGCTCGTCCAGCTCAAGATAGTTCATACCGTAGCCGCTGAGGGCGCCGAAGTGATAGGGATTGCGCTTGATGACCTCGTCACAGTCGGCCAGCGACTTCCGATAGTCGCCCAGCAGATAGTAGGCGGTCGCTCGCTTGTTCCAGCCCTCGGCGAAGTCCGGCCGGCGCTCGATCACCCGTGTGAACACCTCGATGGCCTGGCCGAGTTGCTGGCTTTCCAGGAGCGCCACGCCTTCGGTCAGCGCGCGGTCGGTCTCCTTGTCGCCCGAGCGGGTCCAGACCTGCCAGAGGCTCGTCTCGGCGACGGCGCGCACGAGCGGATCGGGATCGCGCAGCGCGCGGACGAGCACCGGTGCGTCTCTCATGGCGCCTTTCTCGCCGAGCGCGAGGGCCGCCTGCCGACGCGTTTCGGGGTTCGTGGCGCGCGTGAGCACATCACCGGGCTTCCCTCGGCTCGGGGACGCGCACGCGGCCACGACGAGGAGCGGCACGGCGAGCCGCGCCGAGCTTTTCACGATCGCGTCATGGCCAGGAAGGCGGTCTCGTCGAGGATGGCCACGCCGAGGCGTCGCGCATCGTCGACCTTGCTGCCCGGCGCTTCACCCGCCACGACGTAGGTCGTCTTCTTGGAGACGGAGCCGGCGACGCGCCCGCCCAGACGCAGGATCAGGTCCTTGGCCTGATCGCGCGTGAGCGCGGAGAGGGTGCCGGTGAGGACGAAGCTCTGGCCCGCCAATGGTCGGGGACCATCGGCGGCACCCTCCTCGCGCGTGACCACGCCGGCGGCGGTCAGGCGATCGAGGACACGGCGGTTGGTCGGATCGGCGAAGAACGTCGCCACCGACTGGGCGATCTCGTCGCCGATCCCATGCACCTCGCCCAGCTCGTCGGCCAAGGCGGCGGCCAGGCGCTCAATGGAGCCGAAGCGCACGGCGAGGAGCTGGGCCACGCGCTCGCCGACGAGGCGGATCCCCAGCGCGTTCAACAGCCGCGCCAGTCCCCGGGTGCGTGAGGCGGCGAGGGCGTCGACGAGATTGCGCGCCGACTTCTCGGCAAAGCGCTCCAGCTCGGCCAGTTGCTCGACGGTGAGGTGATAGAGATCGGCGAAGTCCTTCACGAGGCCGGTGTTGACGAGCTGGTCGACCGCGGCCTCCCCCAGTCCCTCGATGTCCATCGCCCGTCGCGACGCGAAGTGGCGGAGGCGCTCCTTGAGCTGGGCGGGGCAGGCGCTGTTCATGCAGCGCCAGTAGGCCTCGCCCGCGGGACGGAAGGCCACCCCACCGCAGGCCGGACAGGTGTCGGGAAAGCGGAACGGCTCACGGTCAGGCGGCCGCTTGCTCGCCACGACCTGGACGACATAGGGAATGACGTCACCCGCGCGCTCGATCAGCACGCGGTCGCCCACGCGGACGTCCTTGCGCCGAATCTCGTCCTCGTTGTGCAGGCTCACGTTGCGAATGGTGACGCCCGCCAGCTCCACCGGGGTCAGTTTGGCCACCGGCGTGAGGATGCCGGTCTTGCCCACCCCGACCGCGATGTGCTCCACGGTGGTGGTGGCCTGGCGCGCCGCGAACTTGAAGGCGATGGCCCAGCGTGGGTGGTGCGTGGTCGAGCCGAGGCGCCGCTGCTGCTCCAGCGCGTCGACTTTCACCACCGCCCCGTCCGCGTCGTAGCCGAGGCCATCGCGCTCGGCCTCGAGGCGCGCGCAGTAGTCGATGACGGCGTCGAGGGTCTCGGCGCGCTCCGTGCGCGGGTTGGTCTTGAACCCCGCCTCGCGGAGGGTCCGGATCGCCTCCGAGTGCGAGGCCAGGCCGAGCTGCTCGGCCTGGCTCAGGTGGTAGACGAAGATGTCCAGGGGACGCTGCGCCGTGATGCGGGGATCCTTCTGGCGCACGGCCCCTGCCGCGGCGTTGCGCGGATTGGCGAAGACGCTCTCGCCCGCCTCTTCGAGGCCGCGGTTCAGTCGTTCGAAGTCTGCCCGTGGCATGTAGATTTCGCCGCGCACCTCCAGCTCCGGGACCTCGGCGAGCCGCCCGCGCAAGGTGACGGGGACGGAGCGGATCGTGCGGAGATTCGCGGTCACGTCCTCGCCCACGCGCCCGTCGCCGCGCGTGGCCCCGCGCACGAAGCGTCCCCGCTCGTACAGGAGCGCGATGCTCAGGCCGTCGATCTTCGGCTCGCACACGTAGAGGCATTGGGCGCCGGGCAGAAGGCGGCCCAGGCGCGCCTCGAACTCGCGCAGCTGCTCGGGGGTGGTGGCGTTGTCGAGGGAGCGCATGGGCACGCGGTGCTCGACGGGACGGAAGAGGTCGACGGGGGCCCCCGCCACGCGCTGGCTCGGACTGTCCGGGGTGACCAGCTCCGGGAACTCGGCCTCCCGCGCCGCCAGCTCGCGCATGAGCGCGTCGTACTCGGCGTCGGTGATCTCGGGCCGAGCCTCGACGTAGTAAAGGTAATCGTGACGATGGATCTGCTCGCGCAGCTCGGTGAGCCGCTGCTGCGCGTCCGCCCGATTCATGAGGGGAAGGATAGTACAGTCGCCGGCCGGTCTCGGGGATTTCGTGGCCGCGCCGCCGCGCCGTTCAGCGCGACGAGGGCGCGGTGCTGAATCGCAGGGCGAGGAAAACGGGGAGGAGGCCGGCGACGACGAGGGCCAATGCCGGCACCGCCGCCTCCGCCCACAGCGATTCCGACGTCCATTCCCACACCTGCACGGCGAGGGTGTTGACCCCGAACGGTCGCAGCAGGAGCGTGGCCGGCATCTCCTTCATCGTCTCCACGAAGACCAGGATGAACGCGGTGAGGAGGCCGCGGCGCAGCAGGGGCACGTGCACGCGCCAGAGGAGACCTCCCGCGCGCTGGCCCAGTGATCGCGCCGCGTCGTCGAGGTGCCGCGGGACGCGCGTGAGGCTCGCGTCGACGGTCTGAAACCCGACGGCGAGAAAGCGCACGGTGTAGGCGAACAGCAATCCGGCCACCGAGCCGATGAGCACGAGTCCGAGCGGCCGACCGAGCACGCGCTCGGCCCCGGCCACGAGGACATGGTCGAGCCATGCCATGGGAATGAGGACGCCGACGGCGATGACGGACCCGGGGAGCGCGTAGCCCATGACGGCGAACTGCGTGGCCAGGCGCACGCTGGCCGTGCGATGGAGCCGCTCGGCGTAGGCGAGAAATACCGCGAGCGCGGCGACCAGCAGGGCGGTGGCGGCGGCCAGTCCGAGGCTTCGGCCGAGGATGGCGTTGAAGTTCGGAACGGGCGGCCACACGAGGAGCAGCGGCCCGGCCCAGGCCACGAGCTGGGCCACGGGGAGGAGGAACGCGACGGTCAGCACGCCGCCGCACAGCACGGCCGCCGCGACGGCGCGGGCTCCGCGCAGCGGCACGGGAATCACGCCGTGTCCCCGCCGACGGCTCTGGGTGAAGCGCGCCCGGCCGCGCAAGGTGCGCTCCACCAGCATCAGTCCCAGCGCGAAGAGCAGGAGCACGCTGGCGAGCTGGGTCGCGGCCAGGCGGTCGAACATCCCGTACCATACGCGATAGATCGCTTCGGTCAGCGTGCGATAGCCGAAGGTCGACACCGTCCCGAAGTCGGCGAGCGCTTCCATCATGGCCAGCGCGGCGCCGGCCACCAGGGCCGGGCGCGCCATGGGCAGCGTGATCTGACGGAAGGCGCGCAGGCCCCCGCAGCCGAGGCTGCGGGCCGTCTCCAAGGTGGTCGCCCCCTGCTCGGCGAAGGCGGCCCGCGCCAGCAGATAGACGTACGGATAGAACACCAGCGTCATCACCGTCACCACGCCGCCGTAGCCGCGGGGATTGATACCCCCGGAGAATCCGAGCCGGCTTCTGACGAACGTCTGGACGGGGCCGGGAAAGTCGAAGAGGCCCAGGAAGGCGAATCCGATCACGTAGGCGGGGACGGCGAGGGGCAGGACGAGGGCCCACTCGAAGATCGCCCGCCCCGGGAAACGGTAGTGGACGATCAGCCAGGCGAGGGTGGTCCCGACGAATAGGCTCCCCAGCCCCACGCCGGCCACGAGGAGGATCGTGTTGACGAGCAGCTCGAGGAGCTGGGTGCGGAGGAGGTGGGTCCACACCTCCACGGCGGGCGGGATGACCGAGGCGAGAATCGTGGCGATCGGCACCGCCAAGACGGCGACGATGCCGAGCGCGGCGACGGTCCAGGGCGACCAGCCGGGCGGGACAGGAAGCACGCGGGAGAATCGAGGAGCGGCCGCGCCTCGCCAGGCCGCAACAAGCGCCGAGAGGTTCGAGGGGCGCCCCGGCTTCGCCGGGGTGCTCCGAGCGTCGGGGGGCTTGGGGGGCCCGTTCGAGGCCCCCATCTAAAAAACCCGCGCAGGACTACTTGTATCCCGCCCGGTCCGCGAGCTTCGTAGCCGCGGCCTGGAGCTCGCCGGCGGCGGCCACGTTGATGTCGTCCTGCTTGAACTTGCCCCACTTGGCCACGATGGCACTCAGCGAGGCCTGGGAGTTGGCCGGATACTCCATGGCCACGTCGGAGAACATCTGCTGCGCTTCCGGACTCGAGAGGAACTCGATGAACTTGACGGCGTTCGCACGGTTCTTGGCGTGTGCGGTGACGCCGGCGCCGGACACGTTCACGTGGGTGCCCGTGGTGGCCTGGTTCGCCCAGAACGGCGCCACCGGGAAGCTGGGATCCTTGGCCAGGATGCGGGCCAGGTAGTAGTGGTTGGTGATGCCGACGTCACACTGCCCGGCCGCGATGGCTTCCAGGATCTTGGTGTCGCCGTTGATGAGGATGGGCTGGTTGGCCGCCCAGCCCTTGACGATCTCCTCGGTGCGCGGCTCGCCGTAGCGCTTGATCATGGTGGCGATGAGGGACTGGTTGTAGATGTACCCGGACTGGCGGAGGCAGAGGCGTCCCTTCCACTTCGGATCGCCCAGCGCTTCGTAGGTCGACAGTTCCGAGGGCTTGACCTTGTTCGTGTTGTACATGATCGTGCGCGCCCGCACGGTGAGCCCGAACCAGCGGTTCTCGGGGTCGCGCAGATTGGCGGGGATGTTGGCGATCAGCTCCGGGGAGTCGACCTTGGAGAGCAGGCCGGCCCGGGCCGCGTTCCAGAGATTGCCGGCGTCGACGGTGAGGAGGATATCGGCGGGCGTCTTGTCGCCCTCGGCCTTGAGGCGCTCGAACATCTCTCCGGTGCTGCCATTGAGAATCTTGATCTCGATGCCCGTCTTCTTGGTGAAGGCCTGGAAGGCGGCTTCCTGACCGTAGTGCCGGGCGGAGTAGACGACGACTTCCGGGGCGGCCGCCGGCACGGGCCGGCCGAGGAGAGCCACGGCGGTGACCGCCAGGGCCAGAACTGCCGCGCTGCCGAATGTTCGACGCGTGATGCCCATAGTCGGAGGTCCCTTCCCGATGGAGGAGTGACCGCTTGCCGACCGTCCTCGTTGCCCTGGCGCGAACCGCTGGGCTATACTGGCCGCAGCAGCGGACAACTGTTTAGGTACCCTTAATATGAAGAAGGTGTCAAGCCTAAAAGTAAACCGGCGGCCAGCCTCCATGACGGCCACCGCCTCCGTTCAAGACTACCTGGCGGGCATCTATGACCTCGCGGGGAGCGGCCGCCCGGTCATCGCGGCGCGCCTGGCCAAGCACCTCGGCATCTCGGCCCCGGCGGTGACCGAGTCCATCCAGCGCCTCACGCGCGGCAGCTACGTGCGGGTGGGCGCGGGCAAGGAGCTGTTCCTGACCACCAAGGGGCGGGAGGTCGCCGAGGTGATGGCGCGACGGCACCGGCTGCTGGAGCGCTGGCTCACCGACACGCTCGGCATGAACTGGACGGACGCCCATGAGGAGGCGCACCGGCTGGAGCACGCCCTGTCGCCCCGCGTGGAGGATCGACTGGCCGAGCTCCTCGGAATGCCGAGCACGTGCCCGCACGGCAATCCGATTCCCGGAATGGCCGTGACCTCCCGCGTGGAAGTGTTTCCGCTCCACCAGGCCAAGGAAGGCACCACGGTCGTGGTGGAACGGATCACCGAGGAGGCGGAAGCCGACAAGAACCTGCTCGAATACTTGTGGAGGAATGAAGTTCGCCCGGGTCGGCGCCTACAGATCAGCGAGGTCGCCCCGTGGGCGGGAACGATCACCGCCTCCGGTGACGGCCGGACCATCGCGCTGGGACTCCCGGCGGCGGCGAAGATCTGGGTCTATCTCGAACCGCCGGGCTGATGACTTGGGGGGCCCGCGCCGGGCCCCCCAAGCCCCCGACGCTCGTCACGCCCCGGGGAACCCGGGGCGCTCCTCGATGTTCCGACAACCCTAACGTGGGGGGCGCGTTTTTGCCTCCTGGATCAGCTTCGCCACTCGGTCGCGATCCTCCCCCGGCGGGACCACCGCCACGAACTTCTCCCACGACGCGATGGCCGCCTTCGGATCGTGCTTGGACTCGAGCAGGATCTGCCCCTTGTAGAGGAGCGCCGGCGGATAGCTCGGATCGAGGATCAGCGCGCGGTCGAACGTCTCCAGGGCCTGATCGACGTGACCGCCAAGCGCTACGATCAACCCCAGATGCGTCATCGCGTCCACGTTCTTCGGGTCCCGCTTCAGCACCGCCTGGTAGGCAGCGATGGCCTCTGAATAGCGTCCCTCGAAGAGGCTCCCCCGCGCGGCCTGGAGCATGCCCTGAAGCATCTGCGGGCTCAGGGCCTGGCCGCCGCCTCCGGGTGCGGGGGAGCCCGCGCCGCCTTCGAGAGGCGGAGCCAGCGGGCGTGAGCCTGGGGAGGGAATGACGGGATCCGGCTCGGGCGTGGTGTAGCGCACGACCCCGGCTCCGAGTGCGATACCAAAGACCAGGAGCGCCAGCGCGCCCACCCCCACCGCGGCGGGATGGCGCCACCCGCGTGGCACGATCGCCGAGGCCTCGCGCACCGCGGCCGCCGGGCCCGGAGCGGGGCCGAGGTGGTCCAGCTCGGTGAGGATCTCGGCCGCCTCCGCCTCGTAGCGCGCGCGCAGATCGGCGTAGTCATCATCGGCGATGTGCCCAGCCTCGTGCTCGAACGTCAGCTCTCGGAGGGCGCGGAGCGCGGCGCGCTTGCGCTCCAGAAGCGACTCGCGCGCGTCCGGGGCCAAGGCCAGGAGAGTCCCGGCACCCCGGCCCGAGAAGAGGGGCCAGAGGGCGAAGAGGAGGGCGGGGATGCCGATGACGAGCGCGGGCACGAGCACGCCGCTCACGGCTCCGCCTCCATCTCGCGTCGGATCCGCTCGCTCATCGCCGCCTCCACGGCGACCGGCGGCGCGGCGGGGCGAGTGCGGGCGCGGCGTGTCCACCGTCGGAGGAGCACGACCACCAGCAGGAGCCCCGTGGCGACCGCCGCGAAGGGAGCGATCCAGACCAGGAGCGTGAAGCCGCGTCGCCGCGGCGAGAGCAGGATCCACTCGCCGTATTTGTCGACGAAGTACTGGGTGACCTGCTCCGGACTCTGGCCGGAGGCCAGCCGCTCGCGCACGATGGCGCGCATCTGGTTCGCCATCTCGGACGGCGAGTCCGCCACCGACAGGTTTTGGCACACCACACAGCGCAGCTGGGCGGCAACCTCGTAGACCTCGCGCTCGTTCACGTGCAGGGCGGGCTGTTGGGCCGCCGCCGGCGCGGCAGCGAGGGCGATGGCGAGGATCAGGGCGAGTAGGTTCATCGCTGATCCTTCAACTCGGCGAGGGTGGTGCTGACCGAGCGCGGGCCGCCTGGGGTGACGACCGACAGCGTCACCCGTCGGCCGGGAGGCGTGCCCGCCACGCGCCGGGTCAGCTGTTGCGGGGTGTCGATCGGCGCATCCTGAAACCCCACGATGATGTCGCCGCGCTTGACCCCGGCGAGGGCGGCCGGTGAACCCGGCACCACCTCCAGCACCACCGCGCCCCGGCGCGCGCTGAGCCCCAGGGCCTTCGCCACCTCGGGGCTCACGGGTCCGACCGAGACCCCGAGGTAGCCGCGGGTGACCGTGCCCGTGGCGCGCAACTGGGGCAGAACCTGCTTGGCGAGGTTCACCGGGATCGCGAAGCCGATCCCGATTGAGCCGCCGCTCTCCGAGAAGATGGCGGTGTTGATGCCCACCAGATTGCCGCGGGCGTCGACGAGCGGGCCTCCGGAGTTTCCGGGATTCACCGAGGCGTCGGTCTGGATGTAGTCGTCATAGGGGCCGCTGCCGATGAAGCGCTCTTTGGCGCTCACGATGCCCGTGGTGACCGTCTGGTCGAGGCCGAAGGGATTGCCGATGGCCATGACAGGCTCGCCGACCTCGACCCGATCGGAGTCGCCGAAAGGAATGGCCGTCAATCCCGTGACCTCGAGCTTGAGGAGGGCGATGTCGGTCTTGGGATCGGTGCCCACCAGTCGCGCCGAGTGCTCGCTGTGGTCGGCGAAGCGCACGACAATCTGGGTGGCATTGCCGATGACGTGGGCGTTGGTGACGACGTAACCGTCGGGAGAGACAATGAAACCGGACCCCAGGGCGGTGCGGGGCCGGGGCTGATCGCGCTCGAAGAAGCGACGGAAGAACTCCTCGCCGCCGGGCGCCCGGGTCGTCCGCTGCGTCGTGCTCACGTTGACGACGGCGGGCTTCACCGCCCGCGCCAGCTGCACCCAGAGGGCCAGGCTCTCGGGCAGCGGCTCCGTCTTGTGCTCCTGCCAGAAGGCCGTGGCCGTCGCCTGATCGCCCCTCAGGCCAGGCATGTTGAACGCAATGTTGATCTTGAGCACCCCCGCGGCGTAGAGCGCGACCGCGATCACGGCGACGACGGCGAAGAGCCGCAGGATTCGCACGTCAGGAGGGCTCGGCGAGCAGGCGATCGACCTGCTCCCGGATGGTCTGATCGGTCACCGCCCCGACGTGCTTGCCGCGGATCCGGCCCTGGCGATCGATGAAGAACGTCTCGGGCACCCCGTAGACCCCGTAGTCCACCGAGACTTTGCCCTGGGGATCGAGCGCGTTCGGGAACGTGAGATTGAAGTCCTGGATAAACTTCGTCGCCGCCTCCGCCTTGTCCTGGATGTCGACGCCGACGAAGGTCACCCCTCGCTCGCGATACGCCTGCCAGCCTCGCTCGAGGGCGGGTGCTTCCTCGTAGCAGGCCGGATGACACCACGAGGCCCAGAAGTTGATGACGATCACCCGACCGCGCAGAGCCTCGAGGGACAGCGGTTGACCCTCGAAGGTCGTGAGCGTGAACGGCGCGGCGGTCTTTCCCACCAGCGGGGACGGGATGTCGCGCGGGTTCAGCGTGAACCCGTACCAGAGCAGGACGAGGACGGGGAGCGCGGACAGCGGGATGAGCCATCGCCACGCGCGCGTCATGCCGGTCGCCGCCGCTCGGGCAGGATGGCCAGGATCGTCCCCAGGGTGATGATGAGGCCGCCGATCCAGATCCAGCTCACCAGGCGGTTGATCTGCAGCTTGATGGTCGCGTGCGAGCCGTCGCGCGCGAAGTCGCCGAGCACCAGGTAGACGTCTTCCTTCAGGCCCAGCCGGTAATCGACGCCGGCGATGGGGCTCTGTTCTTGGGGATAGAACTTCTTCGCGGGCCGGAGCACGGCGAAGTCCGGCTTGCCGTCGGAGACGGTGAAGGTGCCGACGACCTTGAAGTGGTTGGACTCCTCGCGGGCGGCCAGCCCATCGAAGCGGACCTTGTAGCCGGCCAGCTCCGCTGCCTCTCCGCGCTTGAGCGTGGCTTCTGTTTGTACTGACCAGGCGTGCGAGCCCATCACCCCGAGGGCGATCACGAGCACGCCCAGGTGGACGGCGAAGCCGCCGTAACGCCGGTTGTGGCGGACCAGCAATCCGCCCGCCGCGCCCAGGAGCCCCTCGCCCGTGCGGAGCCGAGTCCGCACCGCGCGGACGAAGTCCACCGCGACGGCGGCCGCCGTGAACATCGTCAGGGCCATGGTGAGCACGGTCAGGGCCGAGGCGCTACCCACCAACCGAAAGACGCCGGCGGCGATGATGCCGAGGAGCACCGGCGCCATGAAGTTGCGCTTGAGGTTGGCGAGGGAGGCGCGTCGCCATGCGATGAGCGGCCCCACGCCCATCAAGAAGATCAGGGCCAGGAAGAGCGGAAGGTTGACGAGGTTGAAGAAGGGCGCGCCCACGCTGACCTTCTCCCCCCGCACGGCCTCGGAGAGCAGAGGGAACACCGTCCCGAAGAAGACCGTGAAGGCGGCGGCCACGAGGAACACGTTGTTGAGCAGGAAGGCCGACTCCCGCGAGACCACCGAGTCCAGCGCGCCCTCGGCACGGAGATCGTCCCAGCGCCAGGCGATGAGGCCGAGGGAGACGAGCACCACGAGGGCGAGAAAGCCCAGGAAGAAGGCGCCGATGCTGCCCTGGGTGAACGCGTGGACGGAGGCGACGACGCCGGAGCGGGTGAGGAACGTCCCGAAGAGCGTGAGGCTGAAGGTCAAGACGACGAGGGTGATGTTCCAGAGCTTCAGCATGCGCCGCCGCTCCTGGATCATCACCGAGTGCAGGAACGCCGTGCCGGTGAGCCAGGGCATGAACGCCGCATTCTCCACGGGATCCCACGCCCAGTAGCCACCCCAGCCCAGCACGTGGTAGCTCCACCAGCCGCCGATGAGCAGGCCTAGAGAGAGGAAGTACCACGCGATGAGCGTCCAGCGTCGCGTCAGGGCGATCCACGTGTCGCCCACGCGTCCCGTGGCCAGGGCGGCCACGGCGAAGGCGAAGGGGACGGTGAAGCCCGTGAAGCCGAGGTAGAGGCATACCGGGTGCGTGATCATCCCGGTGTCTTCGAGCAGCGGATTGAGCCCACGCCCGTCGGGCGGTACCGGGCTCAACCGCTGGAAGACCGGCGCGGGGACGGTCATCACGAGCAGAAAGAAGGCGAGCACGCCCAGCATGACGGCGAGGGCCCAGGGGTAGAGCTCGCGGGCGTTCTGGCGGTGGCGCAGCACGACGATCAGCGTGTAGAGCGTGAGCATCCACGCCCAGAGGACGATCGAGCCCTCCAGGGCGCCCCACACCGCGGTGATGCGGTAGTAGAACGGCGTGCCGAGGTTCGTGTTCGTGGCCACGTAGCGGATGGAGAAATCGAATGTCAGGAAGGCGTGGACCAGGAGCAGCAGCGCGCCGGTGACGAGGGCGAACACGCCGAGCGCGGCGTGCTGGGCCGAGACCACCAGGCTCGGCCGTCCGGTGACGGCGCCGGCGGCGGCCGCCGCGCTCCCGTAGGCGGCGAGCACGAGGGCCACGACGACGGCGCCGGCCCCGATCTCGGGGATCACGGCTGCGGCCCTTTGAGCGTCTTGAGCAGCTCCTTGTGGCCAGCCTGCGACGGGTCGTGTGGCGCCTTGTACTCCTCGGAGTGCTTGGCCAGGATCAGCGAGGCCTCGAAGTAGCCGTCCTTGTTCCAGCGCCCCTCGACGACGGCCCCGCGGCCTTCGCCGAACAGGTCGGGTGGCGTGCCGCGATGGCGAACGGTAACGGTGGCCTTGCCGTCAGAGAGCGAGAATCCCAGGGCGAGCGTCTGCGGCTCCCACCTGAGCGTGCCCGGGACGACCATTCCTCCCAGTCGGTAGGTCTTGCCGGCCACTGGCGCGGCCTGGAGCTCACCCGGGGTGACGAAGTAGACGGCGGACTGCGTGACACCCGCGTAGACGAGATAGCCGAGGGCCAGGGCGATGATGACCCCACCCACGAGGAACTTTCGATGCCGCCTCACGGGCTGGCCGGGGGGAGCCTGGCCCGGGCCAGGACCGGGTCTCGGGCCGGAGGCGGCGTCCCGGCCGCGGCCGCGCCAGCTCGGAGGCATGGCGGATGAGGCGGCGCCAGTAGATGCCCAGCATGAGAGCGGCGAGGGCATAGGCCGCCGCGACGTAACCCCAGTTATCCGGCATCAGGCGAGGGTCTCCGCCTCGCGGCGCAGCAGGTTCACTCGCTTGGCCACGAAGTAGGCATAGAGGATGGCGAAGGCTGCGATGTTGATGAGGAGCGCGACGAGGATGCTCGGTGACACGGAGGCCGGTCCCGGCTTGAGCAGCGAGGGCGGCTGGTGGAGCGTGCGCCACCAGGAGACGGAGAAGTGCACGAGGGGCACGTTGAGCGCCGCCACGATGCCGACCACGGCGGCGTAGCGCGCCGCCCGCTCGGGGTCCTCGATCATCCCGCGCAGGAGCAGGTACCCGAGCCCGATCACGACGAGGATCGTCACCGTGGTGAGGCGCGCGTCCCACGTCCACCAGGTCCCCCACGTCGGCTTGCCCCAGATGGATCCGGACACGATGGTAATGGCGAGGAAGAGCACGCCGACCTCCGCCGAGGCGTGGGCCACGCGGTCCACGGCCTCCGAGCGCGTGGCCAGATACCCGATGGAGGCGAGGAGCAAGACCCCGAAGGCCAGGTACTCGCCGATGATGGCGCTGGGCACGTGGAGATACATGATGCGCTGCACGTTGCCCTGGGTGACCTCGCGGGGCGCCACGCCGAAGGCCATCACCAGGCCCGCGCCGAGCGCAAGGACAGTGAGCCACCCGAGAATCCGGACCATACGTCTGATCAGCCCTCGATGACGAATTCGAAGGTCAGGAAGCCCACCACGACGAAGACGGCGTCCGCGGCGCCCAGGAGCGCGAGCCAGTGCGAAGCCGCGGCCAGACCGTCTCCCGAGAGAACCGCCTCGGTCGCCTTGACGGTTCCCAGGAGGACCGGCACTTCGAGGGGGAGCAGCAGCACGGGAAACAGCAGCTCGCGGGCGCGGAGATCCGCAGTCATCGCCGCGAACAGCGTGCCCAACGTGGCCAGCCCGACGGTGCCGAGGACGACCACGACCAGGAGCGCGGGCAGCACTCCCGTGAGGTCGAGGTTGAAGAAGACCGCAAAGAGGACGAGCAGGAGCGCCTCGACGGTGAACATCAGCGCGAGATTGCCCGCCAGCTTGCCCGCGTAGATGGCCGACTTGTCTCCCGGGGCGAGCAGCAGCGCCTCCCAGCAGTCGTTCTCGCGCTCGATCAGGAAGCTCCGTCCCAGCGCGAGCATCCCGCTCAGCACGAAGCCGAGCCAGAGCAGGCCCGGCAGCAGCGCGACCAGCCGCTCGCGGTCAGGGCCCAGCGCGAACTGAAAGACGAAGAGGAGGACGAGCGAGAAGAAAACGAGGGCGTTCAGCGCCTCCTTGGTGCGCCGCTCCACGAGCGCGTCCTTCCACAGCACGATCAGGGCCCGGCGGACGAAGCTCACGCTTCGGCCTCCGCGTGCAGCGCGTAGAGCCGCTGCAGCTCATCGGCGGCCAGCCCCGCGCGAGCCGTGTCGAGCACCACGCGTCCCTCGGCCAGGATGGCCACCCGGTCGGCCACGTCCAGCTCGCGTCCGAAGCTGTGGGTGCTCATGACGATGGCCCCACCGGCGGCCTTGAACGCGAGCAGGTGCTCGGCCAGCCACTTCTTCGCCGCCTGATCCAGGCTGGCGAATGGCTCGTCGAGGAGGAGCACGCGCGGGCGGACGAGCAGCAGCCGCGCGAGTGAGAGGCGGCGCTTCATTCCCGCCGAGAACCTCCGCACGCGCTCGCCCTCCGCGCGGTCCAGATCCACGGCGGCCAGGGCCCCCTGGATCGACTCCTCCGCCACCGGTGCATCCGCGAGGGTCATCCAGAACTTCAGATTCTCGCGCGCCGTGAGGTCCTCGTAGAGGTGAGAGCCGTGGCCGACGTACGCGACCAGCCGGCGCACCTGCTCGGCCTCCTTCACGCAGTCGAGGCCAGCCACAGTCGCTCGGCCCCGCGAGGCGCGCAGCAAGGTGGCGACGACCCGGAGCACCGTGGTCTTGCCGGCGCCATTGGCACCCAGGAGGGCCAACGCCTCTCCCGCACGCACCTCGAGCGAGACGCCGTCGAGAACAGTCAGCGCCCCGAAGCGCTTGCCGAGGTCACGAACGTAGATGAGGGGCGACACTGGCTGGTCCAAACCGGATCAATTGTCCCTTGCCCCCCAACAGGGGTCAAGAAACACCAGGTTCTCGCCCACATGGATGAGCGCGTGCCTGATGACGGCTGTTTCGAGCGCGGGCTCCGCCCGCGCAATCCCTCCTGGGGGAGGCATCGGAGGGGGCCGTCGAGGCCCCTCCGACTCAAACCCGCATGGCCTGCAAGCGCGCGATCCGCTCCTCGAGCGGTGGGTGCGTCGCGAAGAGCTTCATCAGGCTCTGCCCGCTGAGGGGATTGACGATGAAGAGGTGAGCGGTGGCTGGCGAGGCGCCCATGGGCGCCACCTGGTTGGCCATCTGCAGCTTGCCGAGCGCGTTGATCAGCCCTCCCGTCTTCCCCGCCAGGCGAGCCCCGCTGGCGTCGGCCTGATACTCGCGCGCGCGGGACACGGCCATCTGGACGAGCATGGCGGCCAGGGGTGCGAGGACGGCGAGCAGGATGGCCGCGATCGGGTTCGTGCCGCCTTCCTCGTCGTCGCGCCGTCCCCCGAAGATGGCGGCCCACTGCGCCATGTGGGCGAGATAGGTGATGGCCCCGGCCAGGGTTGCCGCGACGGTGGAGATGAGCACGTCGCGGTTGGCCACGTGGGACAGCTCGTGAGCGAGGACGCCCTCCAGCTCATCCTCGTCGAGGATGCGCATGATGCCTTCCGTCACCGCCACCGCCGCGTGCTGAGGGTTGCGGCCCGTGGCGAAGGCGTTCGGCGTGTCGGTCGGGAGCAAGTACACGCGGGGCATCGGGATGCCGGCTCTCATGGCCAGGCGCCTCACGACGGCGTAGAGGCGCGGGGCCTGGGCCTCCTCGATGGGCCGGGCGCCGTAGGCGGCCAGGACGATCTTGTCGGAGAACCAGTAGCTCGCGAAGTTCATCACGGCGGCCAGCACGAAGGCCACGATCATCCCCTGCTGGCCCCCGATGGCGCCGCCGATCACCACCAGGATGGCGGTCAGGACGGCGAGCAGGAGTCCCGTCTTGAATATGTTGGACATTGGAAAACCTCCAGACAGAACGCGCAGCGTTGGAGCGAAGGGTAGCAAAGGGCCCCAGAAGGGGTCAATTCCAAGCCCAAATGCCTTGACTTGGGGAGGGTCGGTCGATATACTGGCGCGGTTAACGGAAAAACTCTTTTTCTGACAGACACTTAGCAGGAACCGCAAGACGTGATCATCCGGGTTTCCGAGCTCCAAGGGGAAGGCCTGACTATCGACGATCCCGCCGCCTTGGGATGGTCGTTCGAGGACCGCTCGTGGCGCCTCAACGGCATCCATCTGCGCGTCGGTCGGGATGGAGCTGACGTCGTCGTGGACGGCGTCGCGGAGGCGACGGTGCCACAGACGTGCGGGCGGTGCCTGGAGTCCTTTCCCGTCGCGGTGCGCGCGCCCATCGATCTGCGCTTCGTGCCTCGGCCTTCGGTCGGCGACACCATCGAGCTGTCCAACGATGACTTCGAGACCGATTTCTACGCCGATGACCAGCTCGACCTCGGCGGAATCCTCCAGGCCGAAACCGCCCTGGCCCTGCCGATGAAGCCGCTGTGCCAGCCGGGCTGCCGCGGTCTGTGCGCGGGGTGTGGGGCCAACCGCAACCTCGCCCCCTGCGCTTGCCCGGAGCGTCCGCCCGACCCTGCGGCTCGCCGGACTGCGCGGTCTGTCGGCCCGACGCGACCACTAAAAGGGAGACACCGATGCCGCTGCCGAAGCGACGACACTCGAGGGCGCGTGGACGAAAGCGCCGGACCCACTACAAGCTGACGCCTCCGGTGGCGTCGCTCTGCCCGCAGTGCCGAGAGGTCAAGCTGCCGCATCGGATCTGTCCGCACTGCGGCTATTACAAAGGCCGGGAGATCGTCGCCGTCGAAGGGGCGTAGTCGGACGCCCGCATGAAGATCGCCGTGGACGCCATGGGAGGCGACCATGGCCCGGCCGTGGTCGTCGAGGGGGCCATCGTCGCCCAGCGGGAGTTCGGCGTGTCGGTCGTCCTCGTGGGCGATCAGACGGCTGTCGAACGCGAGGTGGACCGGCTGGGGGCGCGTCGGTTGGGTGTGGAGATCCGACACGCCTCGCAGGTCGTGGGCATGGCCGAGAGCCCGTCGCAGGCGCTCAGGCGGAAGCGCGACTCATCCCTGCGCGTGGCGGCGGAGCTGGTGCGCGACGGCCATGCCTCGGCCTTCGTGTCGGCCGGCAACACCGGTGCGGCCATGGCCGTGGCCATGTTCGTCATCGGCGTGCTCCGCGGTGTCGACCGGCCCGCCATCGCCGCCGTCCTCCCGAACCTCCGGGGCTACTCGGTTCTCCTGGACGTCGGGGCCAACGTCACGCCGCGATCCTGGCACCTCTTCCAGTTCGCGGTCATGGGTCACGTGTACGCGCGCGACATCCTGGGGATCGTGCGGCCTCGAGTCGGGCTGCTGTCGGTCGGCGAGGAGGAGGGCAAGGGCAACGATCTCACGCGAGATGCCTACGACACCTTGCGCGAGTCGTCGCTCAACTTCGTCGGCAACGTCGAGGGCCGCGACATCTACAACGGCGCGTGCGACGTCGTGGTCACCGACGGCTTCACGGGCAACGTGGCCCTCAAGATCTCCGAGAGCCTGGCCGACATGCTGGGAGCCATGATCAAGGAAGAGCTGACGCGCGACCTCCGGTCGCGCGTGGGGGCGGCGCTGGTCCTCCCCGCCTTCCAGCGTTTCCGCAAGCGGGTGGACTACACGGAGATGGGCGGGGCGCCGCTGCTGGGCATCGACGGCGCTGCCGTGATCTCCCACGGCTCGTCCCCGCCCAAGGCCATCAAGAACGCGGTGCGGGTGGCGGCGGAGTGGGCCAAGGCGGGGCTGAACGAGCACATCCGGACGGCGCTGGATGCGGAACTGACGCGCAGTCACCGAGAGGGAGGCCGCGAATGACGCGGGCGAGGATCATCGGGGTGGGGGCGTACGCGCCCAAGCGCATCCTCACCAACGCGGATCTCGAGAAGATCGTCGCCACCAGCGACGAGTGGATCGTCCAGCGCAGCGGCATCCGCGAGCGGCACATCGCCGACGAGACGGAGGCCACGTCGGATCTCGCGGTGAAGGCCGCCCAGCAGGCGCTGGAGCGGGCCAACCTCATCCCCGACGACATCGACTTCATCGTGGTCGCCACCACCAGCGCCGACATGCCGTTTCCCTCCACCGCCAACTTCGTCCAGTACAAGCTCGGCTGCCGCAGGACGGGCTCGGTCGACGTCTGGGCGGCCTGCACCGGCTCCATCTACAGCCTCTCCATCGGCGCCCAGTACATCCAGACGGGGAAGTACCGGCGCGTGCTCTGCATCGGGGCGGAGATGCTCTCGCGCATTGCCGACTGGACCGATCGCGGCACCTGCGTGCTGCTGGCCGATGCCGCGGGGGCGGTGGTCCTGGCGCCGTCCACGGACGAGCGCGGGCTCATCGATGCCGACCTCTACTCCGACGGCGCCCATGCGGAGCTGCTCCAGATGCCCGGCGGCGGCTCACGCCATCCGGCATCTCGGGAGACGGTCGACGCGCGCATGCACTACGTCAAGATGAAGGGGAGCGAGCTGTTCAAGATCGCGGTGCGCATGTTCACCGAATCGGCGGCGGCGATCCTCGCGCGCCACGGGTTCACGGCCGCCGACGTCGATCTGTTCGTCCCCCACCAGGCAAACCTGCGCATCATCGAGGCCGCGGTGAAGCGGCTGGGTCTCCCCATGGACCGGGTCTTCGTCAACCTCGACCGCTACGGCAACACGGGGGCCGCCTCGATCTACGTGGCCCTGGAGGAGGCGGCGACGACGGGACGGCTCAAGCCGGGCGACCTCGTCCTGATGGCCGCTTTCGGCGGCGGGGTGACGTGGGGTGCGGCCCTCTATCGATGGTGACCGCGTTCCTCTTCCCGGGGCAGGGCTCGCAGGCCGTCGGCATGGGCCGCGCCTTCTACGAGACCTCCGCGCGCGCCAAAGCCGTCTTCGAGGAGGCGAACGACGCCCTCGGCCTCCACTTGACCCGGGTCATCTTCGAGGGACCGGAGGCGGACCTCGCCCTCACCGCCAACACCCAGCCTGCCGTCCTCACGATGAGCGTGGCGGCGGCGGCCGCCTGCGCCGAGCACGGGCTCCAGCCCGCGCTCGCCGCGGGACACAGCCTCGGCGAGTATTCGGCGCTGGTGGTGGCGGGCGCCCTCGCCTTCGCCGACGCGGTGCGGATCGTCCGCCGGCGTGGCCAGCACATGCAGGAGGCCGTTCCCGTGGGGACCGGCGCCATGGCCGCGATGATGGGGCTCGACCTGGCCGCGGTGGAGGCGCTCTGCGCGGAAGCGGCCCAGGGCGAGGTCGTGCAGGTCGCCAACGTCAACTCCGCGGCCCAGATTGTCGTCGCCGGCCATCGCGGCGCGGTGGAGCGCGCGGTGGCCCTCGCGGGCAGCCAGGGCGGTCGCGTGAAGAGCGTCATGCTCCCGGTGAGCGCCCCCTTCCACTGCGCGCTCATGGAGCCGGCGGCCGAGCGGCTGGCGCGGGACCTGGCCGGCGTTGCAGTGGCCGAGCCGAAGCTGCCCGTGGTGCGCAACGTCGACGGCGGTGTGACGCGTACGGCGGCCGAGGTGAAGCCGTTTCTGCTGCAGCAGGTGGCGAGTCCGGTGCGCTGGACGGACTGCGTGACCCGGCTGGCGAGCGAGGGCGCCACCGCCTTCGTGGAGGTCGGGCCGGGGCGCGTCCTCTCGGGCCTGACCAAGCGCATCGTCGACGGCGCGGTGGCGCTGGCCGTGGAAGATCCAGCTAGCCTCGAGAAAGCCTTGGCGGTGCTCGGAAGGCCCCGGTGAGTGCCCTCGACGGCACGGTTGCCGTCGTCACGGGAGGGAGCCGGGGCATCGGTGCCGCCATCGCCACACTCCTCGCCGAGCGTGGCGCGGCCGTGGTAGTTTCGGGCCGCGACGAGGACCGGTTGAAAGCCGCGGTGAAGGCCCTGGAGGGTGACGGGCATCGCGTGTTGGGGATGATGGCGGACGCTGCGCGGCGTGAGGACGCCGAGCGGCTGGTGGAGGTGGCACGGGAGCAGTTCGGCCGGCTCGATGTCCTCGTGAACAATGCGGGAATTACCCGGGACGCTCTCCTGGTGAGGATGAAGGACGACGACTGGGATCGGGTTATGGAGACGAATCTGCGCGGGGCCTTCCTGATGACGCGCGCGGCAGGACGGGTCATGATGCGGCAGCGGAGCGGGCGCATCGTCAATATCACCTCCACCGCCGGCGTCATGGGTAACCCTGGGCAGGCCAACTACTCTGCGGCCAAGGCGGGTCTCATCGGGCTCACCCAGGCCGCCGCGCGCGAGTTGGCGCACTGGAACATCCTCGTCAACGCGGTGGCCCCGGGACTCATCGAGACGGATATGACGGCGGCCATCCCCGCCGCGGCGCGTGAGGCGCTGCTGGCCCAGGTGCCCCTGGCCCGAATGGGAGGCGTGCGGGACGTGGCCGAGATGGTAGGATTCCTGGCCGGAGACGCTGCCGGCTACATCACGGGCCAGGTGTTCCACGTCAACGGCGGCCTCTACATGTAGTGAGGCGGCGTATCGGAGCGCGTGCCCGGCGTGGACCGCAGGTGGCGAGCGAGAGGCGCGCGTGGCTTCATTCAGCGAATTCTCTCGTTGGAGGAAACGAGTTCATGGCGAAGTCGGTCGAGGAGAAGGTCAAGGAGATCATCGTCGAGCAACTCGGGGTGGAGGAGGACGACGTCACCCCGAACGCCAAGTTCATCGAGGACCTGGGGGCGGACTCGCTCGACACCGTGGAGCTGGTGATGGCCCTGGAGGAGCACTTCGACATCCAGATCCCTGACGAGGACGCCGAGAAGATCTCCACCGTGGGCGAGGCCATCGAGTACATCAAGGAACACATGTAGTCGTGAGCACGCGGCGGGTCGTCGTCACCGGTCTGGGGGCCCTGACCCCCCTGGGCAATACGACTGACGAGTTCTGGGCGGCCCTCCTCCAGGGACGCTCCGGCATCGGGCCCATCACTAAGTTCGACGCCACCGGCTATCCCACGCGGATCGCCGGGGAGATCCGGAACTTCGACCCCCTGAAGTACGTCGACAAGAAGGAAGCGCGCCGCCTCGATCCCTACCTCCACTACGCCATGGCCTGCTCGTGCATGGCCGTGGACGACGCCGGTCTGGACACGGGGAAAGTCGAGAGCGAGCGTTTCGGCGTGCTCATCGGCTCCGGCATCGGCGGGATCACCACCTTGTTGGAGGGCGAGCACGTGCGCATGGAGAAGGGCTTCGATCGCGTGTCGCCCTTCGTCATCCCCATGCTCATCGTCAACATGGCCGCCGGACTGGTGTCCATGCGCTTCGCCGCCAAGGGCCCCAACTCCTCCGTGGTCACGGCGTGCGCCACCGGCAACCACGCCATCGGAGACGCCTACCGACTCCTCCAGCGCGGCGAGGCCGACGTCATGATCGCGGGCGGGGCCGAGGCCATGATCGTTCCCCTGACCATCGCGGGCTTCTGCGCCATGAAGGCGATGTCCACCCGCAATGACGAGCCGGAGAAGGCCTCACGGCCGTTCGACGCCGACCGGGACGGATTCGTGTGCAGCGAGGGTGGGGGCATCCTGGTACTGGAAACCCTCGAGCATGCCGCCCACCGCGACGCGCGGATCTACGCGGAGATCATCGGCTACGGAATGAGCGGCGACGCCCACCACATGACGGCGCCCGATCCCGAGGGGGACGGCGCGGCGCGAGCCATGCGCGGAGCTCTGCGCGATGCCGCCCTGACCCCGACCGAGGTCGGCTACATCAACGCGCACGGCACGTCGACTCCCTACAACGACAAGTTCGAGACCCTCGCCATCAAGCGGGTCTTCGGCGAGCACGCGGCCCGATTGGCCGTGTCGTCCACCAAGTCCATGACGGGGCATCTCCTGGGGGCGGCGGGGGGCATCGAGGCCATCGCGTCCGTCCTGGCCCTCCACCACGGCATCCTGCCTCCGACCATCAACTACGAGACTCCCGATCCGGACTGCGATCTCGACTACGTGCCCAACCAGGCGCGCAAGCAGGACGTCGACGTCGCCCTGTCCAATGCCTTCGGCTTCGGCGGCACCAACGCCACCCTCGCCTTCCGCAAGTATCGCGGCTAGGAGCGTGTCGCAGAACCGAGGAGTCGCGCGCGCTGGAGGAGCGCCTCGGGCACCGCTTCCGCGACGAGGAGCTGCTGGAACGGGCCCTGACCCACGCCTCCTACGCGAACGAGCATCCGCCGACAGCGCACCACGAGGTGCTGGCCTTCCTCGGCGACGCCGCGCTGGCCCTGGCGGTGGCGGAGTACCTGCTCGGTGCCGAGCCCGACGCCTCCGTCGGCGTGCTGACCCAGCGTCGGGCGGAAGTGGTGGCCGGCGCGAACCTCGCGCGCTGGGCGGCGGAGCTGGAGCTGGGCTCCCTCCTCCGGCTCGGACGGGGGGAGGAGCAGACGGGAGGCCGCGCCCGCGAGTCGATCCTGGCCACGGCACTGGAGGCCGTGCTTGGCGTCGTGCACCTGGAGGGAGGTCTGGCCGCGGTGCGCACGGCGGTCGGGCGTCTGGCCCTGTGGTAGCCTGACCGCATGCGACTCTGGTCGTCGCGACGCCGTTCCGCGGCGATCCCGCCGCCGTCCGACGACCTGCTCGTCATCGAGGAGATCCTTCGCCGCCGGGTCGAAGAGGTCTTCGACGTGCGCGAGGGCTTCCTCCGTGGCCGGGGCGTGGTCTTCACCGGCGAGCTCAGAGCGAGTCCCGGCCACGCCCTCGATGTCCTCCTCGATCGCCTCCGGCCGCTTGGCTACTCGCCCGTGCTCCGCCAGCAGGGTAACGGCGCCGTGCTGGAGGCCTGGCCGCTCCGCGAGACCGTCCCCCGCGTCCGGGTGGGGCTCAACGTGCTGCTTTTCTTCCTCACGTGCCTGACCACCCTGGTGGCAGGCTCGGGCGCGTTCTTGACCTTCGATCCCTTCGCGCAACCGGCGCGCCTGCTCACCGGCGTGCCCTTTGCCTTCACCCTGCTCGCGATCCTGGGCACGCACGAGTTCGGCCACTACTTCACCGCGCGCTACCACGGCGCTGCCGTCTCGCTGCCGTACTTCATTCCCGCGCCGCCGCCGTTTCTCTTCGGGACCCTGGGCGCGATCATCCGCATGGGCTCCGCCGTGCGCGACCGCAACGCCCTGTTCGACATCGCCGTGGCGGGCCCACTCGCCGGCTTGGCCGTGGCCGTGCCTGCCCTGCTGCTGGGGCTGGCGTGGTCGGTGGTGGCCGTCGTGCCCGCCGGCGGACACGTCGTCTTCGGCGACTCGCTGCTCATGCGCTTGCTGGTCTACCTGAGCTTCGGTCGCATCCCGCCGGGCATGGACGTCTTCATTCATCCGGTGGCCCTGGCGGGATGGGTGGGACTCTTCGTCACCGCGCTCAACTTATTTCCCGTGGGTCAGCTCGATGGCGGGCGCATCGCTTACGCCCTCTTCGGCCACCGCCATCGGATGATGGGCCATCTCACCGTTGGCGGCCTGGTGGCGCTGGCCGCCATCACGTGGTCGCCGAACTGGCTCGTGTGGGCGATGCTCGTCTTCTTCTTCGTCGGCTTCCGCCATAGCCCCCCGCTCGACGACGTGACCCCCCTCACGCCCGGCCGGCGCCTCCTCGGCTACCTCTGCTTCGTCCTCCTGATCCTCCTGATTCCCCCCGTCCCCATCGAACTCAACTGAGCGCCGCCGCGGAGCAACCGGGCGGTAGGGGCCCAGGGGCTGATGCCGCGGCGCTGCCGTTCAGGCTTCTCCCAGCCGGTCGAGTCCCGAGCGACTCACCGAGAGCGTCGAGGACCTCGGCCACGACCTCGAACCGCCCGAACGACGGCATCAGATAAACGCCCGGGAAGCGCGCGCGGATGGACTGCACCAGGTCCTGCCCCATCTCGATGCCCACGCGCAGCGCGTGATCGCCTGCCTCGCGCAGCCGCGCTCGCACCGAGTCCGGAATGGTGATGCCGGGCACCTCGTTGTGCAGGAACTCGGCGTGGCGCGAGCTGTGGAGCGGCAGCACGCCCGACGACGATGGGCACGGGCAGATCACCGCAGCGCTCGAGGAAGCGATCGAGCTGCTCGAGGTCGTACACGGGCTGCGTCTGGAGCCAGCGCGCGCCCGCCTCGATCTTGTGGTGGGTTCGCTCGATCTCGCGATCGACGTCCGCCGCCGCCGGATTGAGCGCCGCCCCCGCGCAGAAGGCGGTCGGGGAGCCGATGCTGCTGCCCGTGGCGTCGAGCCCCTCGTTGAGGCGCCGGATGATCTCGAGCAGGCCGATCGCGTCCACGTCGAACACCGCGGTGGCGTTGCCGTACTCGCCGGCGCGCGGCGGATCGCCGGTCATGGCCAGGATGTTGCGAATGTCGAGGGCCTGCGCGGCCAGCAGCTCGCCCTGGATGCTCATGAGGTTGCGGTCGCGACAGGTGAAGTGCATCGAGACGTCGAGCCCCGTGGCTTCTCGGACGAGGAGGGCCGTGGGAAGCACCGCCATGCGGACGCGGCCGAGCGAGCCGTCGTTGATGTCGACGATCTCCACGCCTCGCTCCTTGAGGAGCTTGGCGCCTTGCACGAGCTTCTCGACGGTGTGGCCGCGCGGCGGGTCCAGCTCCACCGTCACCACGAACTCGCCAGCCTCGAGCTTGCGCTGTAGCGTCGTCGACTCCGGGGCGAGCTCCGCGTGCCGGTCGCCGCGCGGGCTCGCGGACCACCGCGCGCCGCGGCCGTGGAACGCTCCTCGGCGTGGCCAGGCGGCGATCCACCGCCGGCCGCATGGCCGCGATATGGAGAGGCGTGGTGCCACAGCAGCCCCCGACCATGGTGGCCCCGGCCTCGAGCATGCGGTCGGCGTAGTCGGCCATGTACGTCGGGGACGAGATGTAGATGAGGCGCTGGCCGATCTGCGAAGGCAGCCCCGCATTCGGCTGGATGGCGAGGGGAATGCCCCGGGCCTCCGGCACCATCCCCTCGAGTATCTCGTAGAGGATGCTCGAGCCCACCGAGCAGTTCGCGCCGATGGCCTGGACGTCGAGGCCTCCGCAGGGCGTGGGCCACCTCGGCCGGGGTGCGGCCCGTGAAGGTTACGCACTCCTCCGTGAAGGTCATCGAGGCCACGATGGGCAGATCCGTGACGGCGCGGATGGCCTGCACGGCCAGGGCGATCTCCGTCAGGTCGGAGAAGGTCTCGGCGATGACGGCGTCCACGCCGCCCTCCACCAGGGCCTCGGCCTGCTCGCGGAAGGCGTCCAGCGCCTCCTCCGGCGTCACCGTGCCCAGCGGGGCCAGGTAGCGGCCGACCGGGCCCAGGGAGCCCAGGACGAAGACGTCGCGCCCGCTGCTCTCGCGCGCATCGCGCGCGACGCGCGCGCCCTGGAGGTTGATGCGCCGCACGTCGCCGTCGAGACCGAACGCCGCCAGCTTGAAGCGGTTGGCTCCAAAGGTGTTCGTCTCGATGACGTCGGCCCCCACGGCGATGTACTCCGTGTGCACCGACTGCACCAGGCGGGGCTGCGTGAGGTTGAGGACATCGAAGCAGGGATCCAGCTCGACGCCCCGCGCGTAGAGGAAGGAGCCCATCCCACCGTCGGCGAGGACAGGCCCCGCGAGAAGTCGCCGGGCGAACGCGTGCATGGCGGCCAGCGTACCACGGGCTTCCGAGGAGGGAGATCCGAGGAGCGAGCGCTTGACAAGGGTGGCGGGCCACCCCTAGGTTCGGGCGCACATGCCTCGCACGGCCAGGCTGTTTCCCCAGGGAGCGGGGATTCGCTTTCGCGTGTTCCCCCAGGCGCGCACGGCTCGAGGGTTCCGCACGCCCGAGGTTCTGACGATCGCCCAGTCCCACGGCCCCATCCGGCCAGGCCCGCAGGACGACATCATTCAGGTCGTCGACGCCGAGGACAAGGACCCCTACCGGGACGACGCCTCCGGGGAATACCGCGCGTATCCACCGTACCGCGGACTCGTCCGGGCCCCCGTGCACCCTGGGCCCGATGGACACTTCGACCACTGTCGTCCAGGCACTCGGGAGTTCTCGGCCACCGCCATCTTCGCCACCGTCCGCTACATCCGCGCCGTGTGGGAGCACCACCTGGGCGGGCCTCTGGATTGGTGGTTCCGCTACACGTACCCGAAGCTCGAGCTCATCCCGCGGGTCAACTCGCAGGTCGGGTGGTCAGGGGTGGGCTTCATCGAGTGTGGCTATCCCCTGGTGCGCGGCCGGCTGGACCGCCACGACCCCTACTCCGACAACTTCGACATCGTGGCCCACGAGACGGGCCACGTGATCCTCAAGACGCTCATCGGCGATCCCTTTCCGCACCGGAAGCCCTTCGAGTACCGCGCGCACGAGGAGGCGGGCGCCGACCTCACGGCCATGCTGACCTCGCTGTACTTCGAGTCCGTCGTCGACCAACTCCTCGCGCGCACGCACGGCAATCTCTTCGGCCCGAATACCCTGTCCCGCCTGGGCGAGCTGCGGATTCCGCGTTCGCCGACCGAGCGCGCGGTCCGGTCGCTCTTCAACCGCGAGACCCTGGCCAGCGCGCGCCGGGCCATGGAGCGCGAAGGCCGCGTGCCCCACCGCTACGCGGCGCCCTTCGCGGGGGCGGTCTTCGATCTGTTGGTCGAGCTCTACGAGCGCAACCTGACGCGCCGATCACTCATTCCATCGTCCCTCGGCCGGCGCTCCCGCAACACCCGCGGCGTCGAACCGCCGGCCCTCAGCCGAGAATTCGCCCGGTACTACTCTCGTGCGGAGTCCGGCTTCAAGGACGCGCTCCTGGATGCCCGCGACACGCTCGGTCGTCTCCTCGCCCGGGCCTGGGACGCGACCTCTCCCCACGGTCTCACGTACGGCCGCGTCGTGGCGAACCTCATCGCTCAGGACCGGCGGCTCAACGGCGGAGCCCACAGCGCGCTCATCCGCCGCCTGTTTCGTGCGCGCGGAATCGTCCCGCCGCGATGAGGAGGGCGAAGCCCGCGCGCTTGCTCGTGGTCGGCGCGGGAACCGGGGCCGCCAACAACCTCATCCGCAGCTTGCGCGCCGCCGAGCGCGGATGGGTGATCCTGGGCGCCAACCACGATCGCTTCGCCCTCAGCCGGTCCGGAGCGGACCGAAGCTTCCTGATCCCGCCCGCCGATCACGCGGGCTTTGCCAGAGCCCTCCGACGGCTGGTGGTTCGGGAGCGAGTGGATCTCCTCATCCCCACCACGGATGCCGAGGTCGTGCGCCTCGCGTCGGCCCGCAGAGGGTGGCGCTGTCGTCTCTTTCTTCCGGGGGCGAGGACCGTGGCCCTGTGCCAGGACAAGTATGTGCTGGCCCGGCATCTCGGGGCGCGCGGCGTACCCGTCCCGCGAACGCTACCGCTCGCGGGCGTTCGCTCCGTGGGAGATGCCTATCGCCGGCTCGGCCGGCCCACGCGCGCGTGGTGTCGAATCCGACGCGGGAGCAATGCCTCGGGCGCCATTCCGGTGGCCACCGCCGAGCAAGCGCGGAGCTGGATCGCGTACTGGGAGACGATGCGTCGAGTCCCGGCGTCGGCCTTCACGTTGTCCGAATATCTCCCCGGCCGGGATTTCGCCTGTCAGAGCCTCTGGCGGCAGGGAAGGCTCGTCTTGGTGAAGGTCTTCGAGCGGCTGGCCTACATCAGCGTGGGCGGCAATCCCAGCGGGATGTCGTCAGCGGCTGCTCTGGCCCGGACCGTGGCCGAGCCGCGTGTCGTCGAGGTGGCCGTGAAGGCCGTCCGCGCCGTGGATCCACGCGCCTCCGGGGTGTTCGGCGTCGACCTCAAGGAGAATGCGCAGGGAGAACCCTGTGTCACCGAGATCAATGCCGGCCGGTTCCTGGCCGGGACCAACCTTCTCGACTTCACGGGAAAGCACAACATGGCCGCGATCTACGTGAGGCTCGGGGTGGGAGAAGCGATCGCCGTGGCGGAGGTGTACGACGCGGCCGCCGATCACTACATGGTGCGAAGCGTCGACGAATTTCCCCGTATCGTCCACGCCACAGCGCTGTTCGAGGACGTCCAGGATGCGCGCGCGTAGAGGGATATCATCGGTGCCGCAGACACGAGAAAAGGGGGAACGCCATGCCGAGCGAGCCCGTCCAGAAGGGGGAGACCCACAAGGTCGTCATCGAAATCCAAGGACCGCTGTCGAAGGAGAAGCTGGCCGAGTTCCACAAGGCGCTCAAGGCGCTGGCCAAGAGCGTGCGCGGCAAGGTCGTGGAAAAGCGTCGCCGCAAGAGGAGCTTCTAGGCCGGAGGTCGGCCCCGTGGGCACCGGCGCGGGGCCGACCTCCGGCGCGCGCGTCCGTCGTCGAGATCACCGCGTGTCTGGACGCCTATGCGCTCGAAGCGCTTCGGTTGGAGATCCACCGGCTCGCCGCCCAGCACGGGATTGCGCTGCGCCGCGTGGATGCGGAGAGGAGGAGCCGGCCACGGCCCTCACCCTGAGACGAGTTGATCCCGCGCACACTGCGGGAGCCAGAAGCGCATGTCCATGACCGCGTAGAGCGAGGCCGCCTCCGTCCGGTGACGCTCAGACTCGTCGACGCGATCGCGGTGACGATAGAAGCGAGCCAGTCCCAGATGGCAGTGGGCGACCAGTGGCCGCATGCCGAGACCCTGCGCGCGGGCCAAGGCGTCGTGAAAGTTGCCCTCCGCTTCCGCGGCCAACATCGGTCGGCTGCGGAGAGCCACCTCCGCCTGCAGGCGGAGGACCCACGCCTCGTCGCCCGGCTCCTGGTGCTCGCGGGCAAGGTCGAGCGCTCGGCTAGCCCGCTCCCGCGCCACCGTCCGGTCACCGGCCATCAAGGTCGCGTAGCTCCACACGCCGACCAGCAAGGACTGTCCGCGGAGCAGCTTCATGGTCTGCGCCTGTCGAACGGCCGCCTCCAGAAGGGGCAGGGCCGCCCCGGCCCGGCCCGTCGCTACGTACGCGGCGCCCAGTGCCGACGCCAGCCGCGGGATCCATAGCGGAAGGTTCCCTGCCTGACACCGCGCGAGAGCCTCCTCCAGCACGGAAATGCCCTCGGCGAAGACTCCGCGACGAATGAGGGCCGTGCCCAGGCCCGCGCCCGCCACCGCCAAGGACAGAGGATGGTTCACCGACCGGGCGAGTTGCAGGGCTTCTTCGCCGCGGCTGATGGCTTCCGGGAACTCGCCCAGCTCCGCGAGACACCACGCCAGGCACGTCCGGGAGTGCACGGCTGGCAGCTGCGGCATCCCGAGCCGCTCGAGGGCCAGGTCGCCGTCGAGCGTCTCCACGTTCAGTCGGAAGAGGCGGATGGCGTGCGCGTAGTCGGCCTTGGCATAGGCAAGCTGACCGAGCCACGTCCGTGCGGCCACCTGCAGGGTGACGTCTTTGTGCGCGTCGGCGATCTCCAGCGCGCGGCGGCCGGCCTCCATGGCCCGATCGCTGTCACCCATGAGCCGCCAGTAATCGGTGAGGAACGCGAGCGCGCGGCCGAGGCGCTGGGCATCGTTAAGCGCGGTGGCGAGGCCTTCCGCGTGGCGTAGCTCGCGGGCGATCCGGTCGAACTCTCCGAGCGGCTGGAGCGCGTTGCGGAGATCGAAGCGCACGTCGATTCCCGACTCCAGTGTCTGGCGCGTTTCGGGAAGGTGGCGCAGCGCTTCGAGGGCCTCCTCGAAGCGCTGCGCGCTTTCCCGGTACGCGGAGCGTGCGAGAGCGCGCTGGGCCGCCTGCCGGAGGTAGCTCACGGCTTTCGTCCAGAGCTGACCGTGCAGACAGTGATCGGCGAGGCGTTCCAGGTGCGCGGCCCGGCGTACCGGGTCCAGCCCCTCCAGGAACTCGGCGATGCGCGCGTGGAGGCGGCACCGGTCCTCGGCGGGCAAGCTCTGGTAGGCGACCTCCTGGGTGAGCACGTGGGTGAACACTTGGGCGGCCTCGCTGCCCACCTCCTCGTAGAGGAATTCCGCCCCGCGGAGGCGGCGCAGCCCCGACCTGAGGTCGTCTTCGCTGAGACCGCTGACCGCCCACAGGAGAAAAGTCGGGACCGTACGCCCGATGACCGCAGCGGCCTGGAGGAGCTGTCGGTCGGCGAGGGGTAGCCGATCGAGGCGTGCCAGAAGCACGGCCTCCACCGTTTCCGGCACGGTCGGCGAGAGCATGCGGCCGCCCTGCTCGCGGACCTCGCGAACCAGCTCTTCAAGGAAGAACGGGTTACCTTCGGCCCGCTCCAGGATCAGCTGCACCAGGGAATTCTCCACCGCGTCGTCGCCGAGCAATGAGCGGACGACCTGCGCGCCGTCGTCGGGCGCGAGGGGCTGCAGGGCGATCTGCGTCGCGTACGATCGCCCCATCCACGCGGGCTGATACCCGGGGCGATAGGTGCTCAGAGGAGGACCGGCGCGCCGGCCACCACGTCGGCCAGCGAGGCGAGCAACTCCTCGGAGGCGCGGTCGATCCAGTGCAGATCTTCGATGGCGACCACGAGCGGCTGTTGGCGGCTCAATCCGAGGAGGAGCCCTCGGATGACCTCGAAGGTTCGCGTCTTGGCGACCTCGGGCCCGAGAGCCGCCAGCGTGCCCTCGGCCTCGCCGAGACCGAGGAAGTGCAGGAGGAACGGTGTGGCCTCGGGGGCCGGGAGGCCCAGTTCGCTCAGGCCGGCGCGGATCTGCCCTTCAGCCGCGGCGGGCCGATCACCTTCGGTGAGCCCCAGAGCGCCGCGCACGACTTCCAAGATTGGAAGGTAGGCGATGGCGCTTCCGTGGGACACGCAGTGCCCTTCCAGGAAGGTCGCGGACGAACCCTTGAGCTGCTGGCGGAACTCGAGGAGCAGGCGCGACTTGCCGAGTCCCGCCACGCCGGCGACGCCCACGACCTCGCCGTGACCGCGTGTGGTTGCCGCGAACCGGGCGGCGAGAAACTGCAGCTCCTGCTGGCGTCCCACGAAGGGCCCCAGGTGTCCACCCGCGCCCGTGCCAAGTCCGGCGCGTTCCGAGCCGACCAGGCGGTAGAGATTCGGCATCACCGAGGTGAGATCGAAGCGTCGCTGCAGGAACGGCGCCGTCGCCTCCGTGACGAGAATCCCGGGGCGCGTCTGCTCTCGCATCGCGCCGTCGAGCGCGCTCACGACCTCCTGGGTCGCCTCGCGGTCGGGCTCGGCCGCCTCGCCTCGGCGGTGGATCGGGATGGAGGCGACGTGAATCACGATGGTCACCACGCCGGTCTCATCGCGCGCGACCTCGCGCTGCATGGCCATGGCCGCGCTCGCGGCGCGCCGCGGCGCGTCTTCCACGGGCGTCAGCCCGAACACCGCGACGACGTCGCCATCACGGGCGGGCTGCAGATCGCCCCCGAACATCTCGACCTTGTCCTGCAGGGTCTCGTCAATCCGTCCGGCCGTGATCAGCTGCGCGTCGGATCGGGCCGTGCAGCGCGCGCGCAGGAACGTGAGCCGCCGTGTCTCTCGGCGGGGGGAGCACCTCGGCCGCGTCCGGAGGCTGCGGAGTCGCGGCGACCGGGGCGGCTGCGGGCTGACTGCGGCCGCGCCGGGGCGCGACCACATCCGGGCGAAGGCCGTGCTTCTCGATGCGGTACCGGATCGTGTTGCGGGTGATCCCCAGGCGCGCGGCCGCGCGCGAGATGTTCCAGTCCGTCTCGCGGAGGGCCTCCTCCAGGGCGGCGCGCTCGGCGCTGGCGGGCGCGCCCGCCGCCGCGGCCGGTTGGGCCAGGGCTGACATCGAGGCCGAATCTGCCACGGCGGCGGGCATGCCGCGCGCGGGGCATCAACTCCCGGACGCGCCACGACCTCGCGGAGTCCCAGCATGGCCGCGGTGATGCGGGGCGACTCGGCGATGAGGGCGGCCCGCTCGATGACATTGCGCAGCTCCCGGACATTGCCAGGCCACGGATAGCGCTGCAGGGCCGCGCGCGCGTCGGGCGCGAACGAGTGCGCGGGAAGGCCGTAGTCCTGGGAGACGGCGGCCAGGTAGTGATCGGCGAGCAGGAGCACGTCATCGCCGCGCTCGCGCAGGGCCGGAAGGGCGAGCTTGAGGACGGCGAGCCGATGATAGAGGTCGGCCCGGAAGCGCCGCTCGCGCACCTCGGCGTCCAGATCTTCGTTGGTCGCGCTCAGAATGGAGATGTCGACGGGCTCGCCCCGGATGCCACCCAGCCGGCGCACCGCGCGTTCCTCGATGACCTTGAGGAGCTTGGCCTGCACGGCCTCGGGCAGCAGACCAATCTCGTCGAGAAAGATGGTGCCGCTGTGGGCGAGCTGGAAGAGTCCCGGCTTGGCCTGCCGCGCGTCGGTGAAGGCGCCGCGCTCGTAGCCGAACAGCTCCGCCTCGATGAGGGTATCGGGGATGGCTGCACAGTTGACGTCCACGAAGGGCCGTGCTGCGCGGGGGCTGCTGGCGTGGATGAGGCGCGCGACCAGCCCCTTGCCGGTGCCCGTCTCGCCTTCGATGAGGATGGGCGGCTGACGTCGAGAGCTGACCTGGCGCGCAAGCCGTTGAACCTGCTCTCGGACAGCCGCGATCCCCGGGCTGTTTCCGATCAGCTCCGCCAGGGGCGCCATGCGCGGACGATCTTACTGCCGATCACAGGGGCGCTCAACCTTGCACCGCCTAACGACACTCCACCGTGATGTGTCGCGGTAAGTGTCTCGATTGACGTCGACGCCCTCGTTCGCCGCGTCGGCGGCGCCCGGTCCCGTGCTCGGATGCCAGCGCGACGCTGCTCAGCGATCGACCACCACCATCTGGTCAGTCCGCGATGGCTCCTGTCCATGTGATCGAAATCCCAGCGTTCCGTGTTGGCACAGTCCATGCCCGTCCTATCCAGTGTGGGCTGGAGTGCGGGGCCCGGGCGATGCGCGAACGTTCGAACGCGGAGGGATGGGACATGGATCGGCTCAGCGTGGTCGTCGCCGCGATGGTCACGGCCATGGCTCTCGCCGTGACCGTGATCCTGGTTGCTGACGGAACCCCGGCCGCGCGGATCGCGGCGGAGGATCTCGAGTGGACCCTGCGTCTGCGCGAGGCCGAGGCGGCCCTCGCCGCTGACGACGGCCAGACGGCGCTGGCGCGGCTGCGCGCTGCGCATCAGGCCGCGCTGAGGACGGGACGGTGGGACGCGCTGACCGACGTCGGCGACGTCGCCCGTCGCGCGCGCGAGCTCGCCGCGCCGCCGCCGCGCGCCTCCGCGACGGCGAGCCGCGCCTATCTGGCCGGGCTGGCCCGGGCGCGCGAGCAGCACTCGGTGGAGGGCGTGCTCCGCGTCGCCGAGGGGTTTGCCGCGCTCGGTGATGGCGAGATGGTCGAGTACTGCATCGGCGTGGCCGGGCGTTTTGCCGCGAGCGCCGGCAGCGGGGAGCACATCACCCGGGTGGACACGTTCGTGCAGCGATACCGCGAGACGCGGACCACCGCCAGCGAGGGATTGCGCGAGTAGCGTCCGCTACGGCGGTCGGAGGGTCGACGGCACCTCTGCTGTCGTCGGCCCTCCGGAGCGCACGCGCGCGAGCAGGGTCAGACCGGCCAGAAAGAACACGCCCAGCACGGCGATGGCCGCGCGCTGGTTGCCGCCTGTCGCGCGCGAGACACCGCCGAAGACTATCGGCCCGACGATGGCGCCCGCCTTGCCGACCAGCGCATAGAAGCCGAAGAACTGCGCCTCGCGCCCGGGGGGAATCAGGGTGGCCATGAACGTCCGGCTGGCCGCCTGGATCGCCCCGAGACCCGTGCCGGCGAGGACGGCCACGATCCAGAACTGCCACTTGGCCTCCACGAAGAAGGCGATGGCGGTGACCGCCGTCCATTGCGCGAGCATCAGGGTCACCACGAGCTTCGGACCGCGCACGTCGGTCAACCGTGCCCACGCCGCCGAGCCGAGCAAGGCCGTGATCTGCACGATGAGGAACAGGCCGATGATCTCGGTCGTGGAGAAGCCCAGGGTCTTGGCGGCGAACACCGCGGCGAACAGGATGACGGTGTTCACGCCGTCCTCGTACACGAGGTAGGCCAGCAGGAAGCGACGCATCTGCGCGCGCGCCGGGGCACGGACGATCTCGCGCAGGGTGGCGAGCGTGTCGCTCATCCCCCGGGCGACCGCGCGTGACAGCGACAGGCCCATTCCCGCGTCGGAGGGCAGCAGGACGAAGGCGGGCAGGGCGACGAGCAGGAACTGGGCGGCGGCGGCGAGGAAGCAGGCCTGGTACACCTGCGCAGCCACGAACGGGTAGGCGATCGCGAAGGCAGCCACCGAACCCGCGTAGCCGACGGCGAAGCCCAGAGCGGAGATGCGCCCGAGCACCGCGGACGCCGCGATGCGCGGGAGATAGGAGTTGTAGTAGACGACGGCACACTCGAAGGCCACCATCCCCGCGACGGCCAGCGCGAATCCCCAGCCGACCATCCCTGGGCCGACAGTGGCCAGGAGCGCGGTGGCCGCCACCGCGGCCAGGGTGAAGCTGACGAAGAAGGGCTTGCGCGCGCCGGCGTGGTCGGCGATGCCTCCCAGCACGGGCGAGGCCGCCGCCACCAGGATCATGGAGACCGAGCCCGCGAGCCCCCACCAGAAGTCGCCGCGCCCGTCGCGATTGCCCACGATCAGCTCGGTGTAGTAGACGGGAAAGATCGTGGCCACGACGATCGCCGAGAAGGCGGAGTTCGCGAAGTCGTAGAGCGCCCAGGCCACGATGGTGCGACGCGGGCTCGTCACGCCGCCCAGGATGGCACAGGAGCGCGCATGTATCGCCCTTCTGTGTCGCACTTGGAGGGGGCCTGGACCCCCTCCAAACCTCCCCGTGCACGCTGGGAGCTACCATGCGCACTGCCCCATCTCGGGGGTGTCCGCTGGTCTGGAGGCGTCCCGGGTGCGCTCGCTTGGCGAAGTCGACGCGGTGCGCTACCATCCGCGCCATGCCGGGCCGGCTGACCCTGGATGCGCTCGAAGCGCTCGTCCAGAGCGACCAGGTCGATACGGTGCTGACCGTGGTGCCGGACGGCTTCGGGCGGCTCATGGGCAAGCGACTCGTCGCCCGCTTCTTTCTCGAGTCGGCGGCCCGCCATGGCTTGCACGCCTGCATCTATCTGTTCACTGTCGACATGGACATGGAGCCACTGCCCGGGTTCACGCTCACGTCGTGGGAGCGCGGGTACGGCGACATGAAGCTGGTGCCGGACCTGGCCACCTTGCGACTGATCCCGTGGCTGCCCAAGACGGCGTTGGTGTTCTGCGACGTGTATGCGGAGGACGGGGAGCCCATCGAGGAGGCTCCACGCTGGATCCTCCGCCGGCAGGTTGAGCGGGCGGCGTCCATGAACTATGTCGTCAAGACCGCGGCGGAGCTGGAGCTGTACTGCTTCAAGGAATCGTTCGCCGAGGCGCGCGCCAAGCGGTATCACGGCCTCACGGCCGTCTCCGCCTACCTGGAGGACTACCACATTCTACAGACCTCTCGGGAGGAGCCGCTCATCCGCGCCATCCGCAACGGCATGGAAGACGCGGACGTGCCCGTGGAGTGCTCCAAGGGCGAGTGGGGCAAGGGTCAGGAGGAGATCAACCTCCGCTACGCGGAGGCGCTGGAGATGGCGGACCGCGCTGCGCTGTTCAAGCACGGCGTGAAGGAGATCGCCGACCAGCACGGCCGCTCGGTGACGTTCATGGCCAAGTACGACATGGGCGCGGCGGGATCGTCGTTCCATCTGCACTCGTCGCTCTGGGATCGCAAGGGCGCCAAGCCGCTCTTCGCGCAGGGCACGAAGTCGCTCCTGTTCGGGGCCTGGCTGGGGGGCCAGCTCGCCATGGCCCGGGAGTTCGCGCTCTTCTACGCACCGTCGGTGAACGCCTACAAGCGCTACCAGGCGGGCTCGTTCGCGCCCACACGCATCGTGGCCGGCGTCGACAACCGCACCTGTGGCTTCCGGCTCTGCGGGGAGGGGGCGAGCTTCAGGGTGGAGAACCGCATCCCCGGCGCCGACGCCAATCCGTACTTGGCCTTCGCGGCCACCATCGCGGCCGGGCTCCACGGCGTGCGCGGCAAGCTCAAGGCGCCGAAGCTCTACACCGGCAACGCCTACGAGGACGCCACCTTGCCTCAAGTGCCGAAGACCTTGCGCGAAGCCGTCGCCGCGCTGGAGGGTTCGCGGGTCGCCGTCGAGGCTTTCGGCAAGCGTGTCGTCGAGCACTACCTGCACGCTGCGCGCCTGGAGCAGCAGGCCCTCGACGCCGCGGTGACGGACTGGGAGCTGGTTCGCAACTTCGAGAGGATCTAGTGGTGACCGATCGACACGCGCATCGCGCGGGGGGAGGGGAGCATTCTCCGTCCGTCCTCGCTTAGGGGCCTGACTCCACCTCCCCATCGCTGGGGCTACCACCGCAGCTGCGGGCGGGCGGAGAATGCTCCCCCTCCCCCCGCGCGACACACGAGTCCGTCGTTCACGAGTCAGCCGAGGTAGGTGATGGCGGGGAGGGTGGCGGGGAAGGTGGCGTTGGTTACGGGGGCGGGGAAGGGGATTGGGCAGGCGGTGGCGGTGCTCTTTGCTGAGGAGGGGGCGCGGATCGTTGTGGGCGATGTCGACGAGAAGGCTGCAAGGAGACGGTCGCCCGGGTGGAGGGGGTGGGGGGTGAGGCGCTCGCCGTGGTGGGCGACGTGTCGGTGGAGGGCGACGTCGCGCGGATGATCGACGAGGGGGTGCGGCGTTTCGGAGCGCTGCACGTGCTCGACAACAACGCCGGCGTGCTCTGGAAGGACCGCGACCGCTCGGTGCTGGAGACGGACGAGCGCTGGTGGGACCGCGTGATGGCCATCAACCTCAAGTCGGTGTTCTGGGTGACCAAGCACGGAATCCCGCACCTGCAGCGCGCCGGGGGCGGCTCCATCATCATGATGGGGTCGGTGTCGGCGCTGGCGGGCTTCACCCGCGCCCAGGACGCCTACACCGCGGCCAAGGGGGCCCTCATCTCCCTCACCAAGTCGCTGGCCATCCAGTTCGCCAAGGATCGCATCCGCTGCAACATCATCCATCCGGGCATCGTGGACACGCCGCTCCAGGCGCCGTATCTCAACGAGGCTCTCCGCAAGGAGTTCGAGACGGGCATTCCGCTGGGCCGCATCGCGCAGCCGCGGGAGATCGCGCAGGTGGCGCTGTTCCTGGCCAGCGACGAATCCTCGTACATGACGGGCGCCGAGCTGGTCGTGGACGGTGGCTTCACCGCCGGCTAGCCTCGCCGTCCCTGCCGGGCGCGTCCGCCGGGCCGAGCTGGCGGTCGCGGCGACGGCGGCGCTCGTGGTGCTGGTGCTGGTGACCTTCGTGGTGTGGCCCACGGCGAAGGTGCTGCTCATCAGCCTGTCCGGGGCGGGCGGCCTGACCTTCGAGCACTACGCGGAGTTCCTCGGTTCGTGGCGGTTGCTGCGCATCCTGCTCCAGAGCCTGCTCATCTCCGCGGTGTCCACGGTCATCACCGTGGCCATCGCCCTCGCTGCTCGCCTACGTCGTCACGCGGACGACGGTTCCCGGCAAGTCGTTCATCTCCCTCATGAGCCTGCTCCCGCTCATCTCGCCGCCCTTCCTGGTCTCGCTCGCCTTCATCCTCCTCTTCGGTCGCAACGGCCTCGTCACGCATGGACTCGGGCTCGAGTGGAACATCTACGGATTTCAAGGCATCGTGATCGCCCAGGTCTTCACGTTCCTCCCCCAGGCCTACCTGCTGCTGGCCAACGTGCTCGGCAACATCGACACGGCCCTGGAGGAGGCCGCGGAGAACCTCGGGGCTGGCCCGGTGACGACCTTGTCGCGCGTCACCCTGGCCATGGCGCGGCCCGGGCTGGCCTCCGCGGCCCTCATCGTCTTCATCCTGTGCATGACCGACTTCGGCAATCCCATCCTGATCGGCGGGCGCTACAACGTGCTCGCCACGGAGATCTACGCCCAGGTGATCGGGATGAGCAACTTCGCGGCGGGGGCGACCATGAGTGTCGTCCTCCTCGTGCCATGCCTGGCCGCCTATCTCGTGAACACCTACTGGGTGGGCACGACGTCATACGTGACGGTCACCGCGGGCGCCCGTACCGCCCTGCGTCCCACGCCGGCCGGCCTCCGCTGGCCCCTCACCGTGGTCAGCGCCGCGGTTGCGCTGTTCGTGGCCGTGATCTACGGGCTGATCCCGCTCGGCTCGTTCGTGCGCCTGTGGGGCAGCGACTGGACGCTCTCCCTGCGCCACTACACCTTCCAGTCGACCGCGGAGGGGGCGTGGCCCATCTGGAACAGCGTGAAGCTGGCGCTCGTGTCCGGAATCCTCGGCAGCGCGCTCGCCCTGGTGACGGCGTACATCGTGGAGCGCCGCCGGCCACCGGGCGCGCGGATCATCGAGTTCCTCGGACTCCTGCCGGCGGCGCTGCCGGGCACATTGGTCGGGGTCGGCTACATCCTCGCCTTCAACGTCCCGCCGGTGCTCCTGACGGGGACGATCTGGATCCTGGTGACCAGCGTGATCTTCTGGAAGTTCCCGGTGGCGGTGCTGGCGGCCATCAACGCTCTCAAGCAGATCGATCCGGCGGTCGAGGAAGCCGCGGTCAGCCTGGGGGCGGGCGCGGTGCGCACGTTCGTGCGCGTGGTGCTCCCGCTCCTCACGGGCACCGCCTTCTCGATCTTCGTCTACTTCTTCATCAACGGCATGGTGACGGTGAGCGCCGTCATCTTCCTGACATATCCGGGATTTAATCTGGCCTCGGTGGCCATCCTCAACCAGGTCGAGAACGGATTCCCCGGGGTGGCCTGCGCGCTGGGGACGATCATCCTGGCCATCGTGATCGGAACGATTCTGCTGCTCCGTGGGTTGGTGGGAGGCGACCGCGTCGCCATTCTCAAGTCGTAGCACACCACCCGATCGTCGTGGAGGGAGGTCCGCCATGCGTCGAACGCTGATCGCCATGCTGACTCTGGTCCTGATCCTGCCCCTGGCCGCGCCGGTGTCGCCAGCCGAGGACAAGCTCGTCATCTACACCGCCTACGAGGAGAACGAGCTGAAGGACTTCTGGGAGCAGTTCAAGAAAGACCTCCCCGACCTCGCCGCGAAGGCCTCGTACGTGCGGGGCTCCACGGGCCCGACCATGGCCAAGATCGAGGCCGAGCGGGCCAACCCTCAGGCCGACGTCATCTGGGGCGTCTTCAACGACTACCTCACGGGCGCCGCGAAGAAGGGACTGCTGGAGCCCTACGCCGCCAAGGACTCCCAGCTGCTTCCCGCGCGCTTCAAGCACCCGGAGAACATGTGGCAGGGCGTCACCCTGCTCACCGTCGCCTTCGCGACGAACCAGAAGAAGATGTCGGAGCTGAAGCTGACGCCGCCGCGGTCGTGGGCGGAGCTGATCGATCCCAAGTACAAGGGCCACGTCGTGATGTCGAACCCGTCCACCTCGGGCACCGCGTATCTGCTGCTGGCCAGCCACGTGGCGCGGCTCGGCGAGGACAAGGCCTTCGAGTACTACGCGGCCCTCGACAAGAACCTCTCGCAGGTGACCAAGTCCGGAGGCGCCCCCGGGCGCATGGCGGCATCCGGCGAGACGCCCATCGGGATCGCGCTGGCCTACGAGGTCGAGATGGCCAAGAAGCAGGGCGCCCCCGTCGACGTCACCTTCCCGTCGGACGGGGTGGCGTGGACCTTCGAGGGCGACGCGCTGGTGAAGGGCGCCAAGAATCCACAGAACGCACGGCGCTTCCTCGACTGGGCCATGTCGAAGTCGGCCATGGAGGCGTACGCCAAGTGGCGGGGCACGGCCATCACCCGGCCGGACGTCGCGGTGGCCGGACCCAAGCTCTCGGACCTGAACCTCATCAACGTGGACTTCGTGAAGGCCGCCGAGGAGAAGGATCGTCTCGTGAAGAAGTGGCTGGAGAAGTTCTCCCGGTAGTCGAGCCGGCGACATGCGCGTCAGCCTGCGCGGGGTGAGCAAGCGCTTCGGCGCGTCCAGCGCGGTGAGGGATCTCTCCCTGGACGTCGCTCCGGGTGAGCTGGTTTCGCTGGTGGGCGGCTCGGGCTGCGGCAAGACGACCACGCTCCGGATGATCGCCGGCTTCGAGTTCCCCGACGCGGGCCAGATCCTCTTCGACGAGCGCGTGGTCAACGGCGTGCCCCCGCGCCGGCGTGGGGTGGGCATCGTCTTCCAGTCGTACGCGCTGTTTCCCACCATGACGGTGGGGGAGAACATCGCCTTCGGGCTGCGCGTGGCGCGCTGGCCAGAAGGCCAGATCCGAGACGCGCGTCGCGGAGATGGTGGCGCTGACCGGGCTCCACGGGCTGGAGCGTCGCTACGCCAACCAGCTCTCGGGCGGCCAGCAGCAGCGCGTGGCCCTCGCGCGCGCGCTCGCCCGCCAGCCGCACATTCTCTTGCTCGACGAGCCGCTCTCGGCCCTCGACGCCAAGATCCGCCTGCGCCTGCGCGCCGAGCTCCGCAAGATCCAGCAGGACCTCGGCATCACCACGCTCTACGTCACCCACGACCAGGAGGAGGCGCTCTCCATCGCCGACCGCATCGCCGTCATGCGGGAGGGGCGCATCGAGCAGGTGGGAACCCCCGAGGAGATCTATGCGGCGCCCCGGTCCGACTTCGTGGCGGACTTCATCGGGATCTCGAACCTCCTCTCGTGCCGGGTGGTCTCGGCGGCCGAGGGGATGGTGGAGTGGGAGGGCGACCGCTTTCGGGCGCCGCTGGCCGGCGCGGTCGACGGCGCCACGGTGCTGATCTCCCTCCGCCCCGAGCGGTTGCGCGTGGTCACCGACGGCAGCGGGGCCTCGGGAGGCAATCGTCTCGATGGCGTGCTCGAGGTGGTGACCTTTCTCGGGCCGGTCTCGCGTCTGGAGGTGTCCGTGCACGGCCGCCCCTTCTGGGTCGACGTGGCGCCCGCCCAGGCGCGGGCCTACCCGCGCAAGAAGCCACTCACGCTCGTCTTCGACGCGGGCGATTGCGTCGCGATCGCTCCGTCGTGACCCTGACCGCTACGACCCCTCCAAGGTCCGCGCCGCGTACTGGAGGATGGTCGACCTTCGAGACCGACTCCGTGATCTCGCCGTCGAGGGCCATGCGGACCGCCTCGGGGTAGGGCACCACGCGCCGCTCGAAGAACTCGTCGGCGTCGGCGGGCAGGGGATCGGCGACCAGATCGTGGGCGGCGTAGCAGTACGCGATCTCGTCGAGGTAGGCGTTCGACGGCCAGAAGCGCGTGAGGAAGGTGAGGCGCCGCGCGCGGTAGCCGCCCTCCTCGCGCAGCTCGCGCTGGGCGGCCTCGAGCGGATCCTCGCCGGGGAGGGCGCCGCCGCCGGGCAGCTCCCACGACGCCTCGCGCGTGAGATGGCGGTACTGGCGGACGAGGAGCACGTGTCCGGCGTCGACGAAGGGGAGGATGCCCACGGTGACGCCGACGGCGAGCACCGGGTACACCATCTCTCGCCCGTCGGGGAGGCGCCAGGAGTCCTCTCGCAAGGTGAGGCGGCCGCGCGTGTAGCGCGCGACCGAATCGAGAGGTGTCCACTCCGCCATGGGACGCGCAGTATACCGCGCTCGGGCGCGGGCGACGCCACCATGCCCCGGCGGCGGGTGGTGTCTCACGGAGACACTGCCCAGTCGGTAGTGGGCTCGTCATCGACCTGAGCAGTACCCGGCGGCCCGCGACGTTGACACGCGGCGACGGGCGCCGGTATCGTACGCGCAGCATGGCACGCGAACGCCCGGTCGACGCCCTCATCAAGAAGCTCCTCCACACCATCGAGGTCTCGCTGGCGGCGACCGACGCCGCGCGGGACGCCGTGCAGGAAATCTTGCGGCGCGGGGCCGAGACGGGGATCTTCTTCGCGGGCGCCCGCAAGGGCGGCAACCCGTCGTTCGAGCTGACCGCGCAGGACCGCGAGTTCCTCCGGGCCGTCTCCATCAAGCCCGATCGCTGAGCGGCCATGCGGCTGGCCCTCATCCTGGTCTGGGTCCTCGTCGCCCTCGGCATCATCTATCTGTGGATGCGGCGTGGCGTGCCCGGCGCGCGCACACCCGCCGTGCGGTACGACGAGCTGGTCAAGGACCCGGTGTGCAACACCTACGTGTCGCGTTCGCGGGCGGTGAAGCGCGCCGACGCCCGCGGCCTCCACTACTTCTGTAGCGCCGAGTGCGCGCGCCGCTACGCCAGCCTGAGCTGACCACGCGGTGCCCGCGCTTCGCCCTGGGCAGGACCAGCCGGTGAGCTCTCATCCGGATCCATTCCGCGACATCGACGCCCAGCCCGATCCGCTTCGCATCATCGAGGCGCTGGAGACGCGCGGTCGGCGCGCGGCCCCAGCAGCGGCTGCGGCGCCGCTTCCTGCGCTTCGTCCCCGTGGCGCCGGGCGACGCCGTCCTGGAGGTCGGCTGCGGAACGGGCGTCGTCGTCCGCGATCTGGCCGCCATGGTCGGCGCGCGCGGCCGGGTCGTCGGCGTCGATCGCAGCCGAGCCACCGTCAAGGCGGCGCGCCTGCTCGCGCGCGCGCATCCGCGGCGCTCCCGGATGACCTTGCAGGTCGCCGCCGGCGAACGGCTGTCCTTCCGCGAGGGACGCTTCGACGTGGCCCTCGCCATCACCGTCATGCTCCACGTGGCGGATCCGGGGGTCGTGGTCAAGGAGATGATCCGGGTGGTCAGGCGAGGCGGCCGGGTGGGACTGCAAGATCAGGACTTCGGAACGGTCGTCGTGCCGCATCCGGACCGGCAGCTCACGGCCAGGATCCTCGACGGTGTCGTGGCGCACGTGTACGCCGAGCCCCACAGCGGGCGCCGGCTGCCCGGGCTGCTCCGCGAGGCGGGCCTCGACGACGTGCGCGTGCTCACCGACGTGTATCAGGACACGAAGCTCGAGCCGTACACGAAGAATTTCCTCGAGCGTCGAGCCGAGCACGCGGTGCGCTTCGGGATCGTGGATGCTCCCACTGCGCAGCGGTGGCTCGATGGCTTCACCGAGCTGGTGGAGCGGGGGGCGTTCATCTTCACGGTGAACTACTACGGTGCCGTCGGGGTGAAGCCCTGAAGGTACGCGGCACGGCCCTCCCCTTCCTGCTGGTTCTGCTCGCGGCGGTCGCTGCGGCGGCGCCGTCCTTCAGCGGCGAGGCCGCCTTCCGTCACGTGGAGCGACTGGTGGCCATCGGGCCGCGCGTGGCGGGCTCGCCGGGCGGCGCCAAGGCGCGCGACTACATCGCAGCCGAGCTGAAGAAGGCCGGCGCCCAGGTGCGGGTGGAGTCGTTCGAGGCCGACACGCCCCACGGGCGTCTCCGCATGGCCAACGTGATCGGCGTGATTCCCGGGCGCCGCGCCGACGTCATCCTCATCGGCGGGCACTACGACACCAAGTTCTTCGCCGACCGCCGCTTCGTGGGTGCCAACGACGGGGGCTCCAGCGCCGCGCTCCTCCTCGAGCTGGCCCGGCAGCTCGCCCGCAGCCCGCGTGACTTCACCTACTGGATCGTCTTCTTTGACGGCGAGGAGGCGCGCGAGTCGTGGACGGCGACCGACAGCCTCTACGGCTCGCGCCGCCTGGCCGCCGACCTCGCCCGGGCGGGCCAGCTCCCGCGCGCGGTCATCGTGGCGGACATGATCGGCGACCGCGACCTCAACATCCGCCGCGAGGCGTTCTCGACGGAAGCTCTCGCCGATCTCATCTGGGCGGCGGCCGGCCGTCTCGGCCACGCGCGCCACTTCCTGCCGACCTCGATGCCGGTGGAAGACGACCACGCCCCGTTCCTGAAGGCCGGCGTGCCGGCGGCCCTCCTCATCGACTTCGACTTCCCGCCCTGGCACACGGCGAACGACACGCTCGACAAGGTGTCGCCGCAGAGTCTGCAGATCGTCGGCGACGTGCTGCTCGAGGCGCTGCCCTCCATCGAACGCTGGCTTCTCGCCTCGCCCCTGCGCCGGCCGTGACGCGCTTTCGCGCGCGATTCCGTGACGAAGTGAGCGCGAAAGGAAGGAGAGAGTCCTGATGCCACGCGTACGCGAGATCGAAGAACCCGGCGGCGATCCACTCCTCAAGGACGTCTACGAGCGAGATCGCCAGCTCTTTGGCTTCGTCCTCAACACCACCAAGGTCCAGGCGCACTGCCCGCCGATCCTCAAGGCCGCCAAGCAGCTCTCCGCGGCGATGGAGAAGTCGGGCCTGCTCCCCGCCGAGCTGCTGTCCCTCGTGTACCTGCGGGTGGCCCAGATCAACGGCTGTCCCTTCTGAATGGACATCAATGCATCCCGGGGGATGCATGCCGGCGTCTCGGAGGAGAAGGTGCGTCGGGTCGCCGAGTTCGCCACGAGCCCGCTCTTCTCCGAGCGTGAGCGCGCCGCCCTCGCCTTCGCCGAGGCCCTGACCATCACCGGCCAGAAGGTGACGGACGAGCTGTTCGGGCGCGTGCGCGCCCACTATTCGGAGGCGGAGACCGTCGAGTTGGCCGCCGGCATCGCCGTCGAGAACTTCCGCAGCAAGTTCAACATCGCCCTGGGGGTGGAGGCCCAGGGGTTCTGCGTCCTGCCGTAGCCACGGGGGTTTAGCTCTCTGCGCCGACAGCTTCCGTGCGTCCCAAGGAGTCGCCGGTTGCGCGGGGGTTGCGGATGGTTGGCCCTGGTTCGTTGTAGTCCTGGGGCATCCATCGGGCGTAGACCCGTAGGAGCACCGAGGCGCTCCGCCAGCCGCCCTGACGCTGGACGTAGAGCGGGGGGCAGCCAGTCGTGTCTCATAAATGAGACACCGGCCAGCCCGAATAGTTGACCTGGGCAGCTCGTCACAGAGGCGTAGCTTCCTCGTAACCTCCCGGCCCAGAGGGTAGGAAAGCGACACTAACAACCTACCCTCTGGGCTACCCCCTCCCGGTCCTGTGGTGGTGGTAGTTCGATTCACTTTCAGCCCTCCACGGTAGCGACCCCGCCGCGAACGGTCCGTTCCATCCACCTGCTGAGTTGCCTGACTCTCGTGGCCCTCACATCGTGAGTCGGATTGGCTCGTACGTGCGGCCAATCTTAGTTGCAGGCCTCGACGAGTCCGGCCATGCCCTGGCCGCCGCCGATGCACATCGTCACCACGCCGGAGCGTGAGCGTAGATGGATGAAGCGGCTGGCCTCTCGCTTGACGTGGTGGCATAAGCTGCCCCACAAGAGCACATCGCGGTCAACGCCGCAGAGAGGAGAGGCCAGCCATGGACCATATTGGCATCGACGTGCACAAGCGGGAAAGCCAGATCTACATCCTCGCCGAGGGGGGCGAGGTCATCGAGTGGCGCATCCGGACCGAGGCGGAGCGCTTCGCCGCCGTGCTCGGGACCCGGCCCCGCGCCCGGATTGTGATCGAGGCCTCGACCGACAGCGAATGGGTCGCCCGCTGCCTGGAGGCGCTCGGCCACGAGGTCATCGTCGCGGACCCGAACTTCGCGCCGATGTATGCGACCCGGACGCGCAAGGTGAAGACCGACCGGCGGGATGCGCGCGCCCTGGCGGAGGCGTGCCTGCTCGGGGCCTACCGCCCCGCCCATCGGCTCTCCGATCCCCAGCGGCATGTGCGCGGCCGCTTGGTGGTCCGGGACGCCCTCGTCCGAACGCGCACGCGCTACATCTCGATCATCCGAGCCCTGCTCCGCCAGCACGGCTACCGCGTCCCCTCCGGCAGCGCCGAGCATTTTGTCCCCCGCGTCCAGGGCCTGCCCCTGCCGGGCCGCTTGCGCTCGGTCGTCGCGCCGCTGCTCGCCCTCATGCGCCCCCTCAACGGGCAGCTCACGTACTCCGACGCCACGATCGAACACCTCGCCGTCCAGGATCCGCGCGTACCGCGCCTGCGCTCCGTCCCCAGCATCGGCCCCGTCACCGCCGCCGCCTTCCTCGCCGCCATCGATGATGCGCAGCGCTTCCACCACGCGCATCAGCTCGAAGCCTACCTCGGCCTCGTGCCCGGCGAGTACAGCTCGGGCGAGACGCAGCGACGCGGCGCGATCACCAAAGCCGGCCACTCGCGCACCCGCTGGCTGCTGATTCAGGCCGCCGTCTCGATCCTTCGCCGCCGCCCGCCGCAGGCGGAGGAACTGCGGACCTGGGCCCTGCGCATCGCCGCGCGTCGGGGGAAACAGGTGGCCGTGGTCGCCCTCGCCCGTCGCCTCGCCGGCATCCTCTATGCGCTGCTGCGCGATGGCAGCGTGTTCGAGCCCCAGCGCGTTCGGCCTCCGCGTCGTCCCGCTGCGGCGGCCGCCGCCCCTGTGGGCATGTGAACGAGTCGACGCGGCCCTGATGATGCGGGCCCTGATCTCTCGCAGGTTCGACGGGTGGGTGAGCGCGAATGTTGACTTGGCCGCCGTTGCAGGGCCGCTGCGTAGATGGCGCCCCCGCCCTTCGAATCCACCTCTGCGCCGACGGGCTCACTGGGCTCGTCCTTGATGAGCGCGAATAGAAGTCTGACAGAACCTCGCGAGATCGGCCCACCTGGCACAGGTCAGCCAGTGAACGGAACAGATCTCAAACCCGGAGGGGATCGAGTCACGAGTTGACACGGCCAGCCGCTTCATAGCGTTGTACGTGATGGAATCACGAGACTGCGGTCCAGAAACTGGTGGCGGGGCGAAGCGCTGCGTACAATGCCCCGAGCCTCCGGGACCGTGGCCGACCCTTCAATGGTGCTGGTTGAGCCCGTTTCATAGCGTGGCCCATGGGATGCTTCGGCGACCGCAGTGGTGACACGCGGCTCTGCGCGTGATCCCGTTTAGGAGAATGTCTCTTCGCGGCATCCCTGTCCCCGGATGCTCCGTCGATCACCACCGTGGAGGAGCATCCCATGAAGCCCTCTCAGCGTCGTCACGGGACGAGGCCGGTGTCTGGCCCCTCCCTCCTGGAGCGCATCAACCCGAATGCCGCGGGCATCGATTGCGGGTCCGAAGCGCATTACGTCGCCGTCCCCGCCGACCGGGACCCCAGCCCGGTGCGCTCGTTCCAGCCTTCACGACAGATCTCCATCGCCTGGCCGACTGGCTCACGGCCTGCGGCGTGACCAGCGTGGCGATGGAATCCACCGGGGTCTACTGGATCCCCCTCTACGAGATCCTCGAGGCGCGGGGCCTCGTCGTGGTCCTCGTCAACGCGCGGCACGTGAAGAACGTCCCCGGCCGGAAGACCGATGTCGTGGACTGCCAGTGGCTCCAGGAGTTGCATAGTGTCGGGTTGCTGCGCGGCAGCTTCCGCCCGACCGCCGCGATCGCGGCCCTGCGCGCCTATCTGCGCCACCGCGAGACCCTGGTGCAGAGCGCGGCCACCCACGTCCAGCGCATGCAGAAGGCGCTGGTCCAGATGAACCTCCAGCTCTCCGTCGTGATCAGCGATATCACCGGCGTCACCGGCCTGCGCATTCTCCGCGACATCATCGCGGGGCAGACGGATCCCCACGCCCTCGCCCAGCATCGCGACCACCGGTGTCAGGCCTCGGAGGCCGAGATCACGGCCGCCCTCACCGGGCACTACCGCCCCGAGCACGTCTTCGTGCTGCAACAGAACCTCGAACTCTTCGACGCCTATCAGCATCAGCTGGCCGCGTGCGATGCGGCGATCGAGGCCCACGTCCACACCCTGGCCGCCCAGGCGCCCGCCCCCGCCGACCCGTTGCCCGCGCCGCGGACGCGGAAGAAGCCGCGCGACAATGAGCCGCGGTTCGAGATTCGCACCCCGCTCCACCAGCTGACCGGCGTCGATCTCACCCAGATCGATGCCATCGGCCCCTACAGCGCCCTGCGTCTGCTCGCCGAGATTGGCACCGACATGAGCCGCTGGCCCACCGAGAAGCACTTCACGTCCTGGCTGACCCTGGCCCCCCACAACAAGATCTCCGGCGGCCGACTCCTCAGCTCCAAGACTCAGCCCTCCGCCAACCGCGCCGCCGCATCCTGCGCATGGCGGCCATGAGCCTCGGCCGCACCGACACCGCGCTCGGCGCCTTCTATCGCCGCTTGGCCTACCGGGTGGGCAAGGCCAAAGCGATCACCGCGACCGCCCGCAAGCTCGCGATCCTCGTCTACCGCACGCTCAAGGATGGTCTGGTCTACCACGATCCCGGGGCCGCCGCGTACGACGCCCAGCACCGCCAGCGCGTCCTTCGCCGCTTGCGTCAACGCGCCGCCAATCTCGGCTTCTCCCTCGTCGATCGCGGCACCGGCGAGCTGCTCGAGGGCGCAGTTTCTTAGGAGAAGTCAACATGAACGCCCTCCGCCCTCGCCCCCGCTGCTGGGCCCCCGTCCCCATGACGTCAGCCCCCAGCCCCGCACGCTGGAGCCGTAGGCACAGCGGGCCAGTCGCAGCGCTGGTCTGACATCTTCCAGGGCTCGGCGTGACCTCGGTTCCGTCGTGGTCTCGAAGGCGAGACACCAGGGACACTGTCCGCCAGGGCCGTGTTCCCGGCCATGCATTTCTTACCTTCCTCCCTGCGCGGCCGCGGACCCAGTGCGTCAAGACCGTCGCGAAGCGGTTCCCGCGGTCTTCCTCATCGGGAGTGACCGAGGAACATTCCGCCGGGCCAACCCGTTCGCTACCGACAACCCGGGGTTGACCTTTGCACGGGCAAGGAGGTGAGACGCACCCGGATCTGCGGCGGCCACCGCGCAGCTTGCTCAATACTAGTTCCAAAATGACGCATGCATGCCCGAGACGAGGGGGAGAGCGATGAACCCACGTGCAGCCCTTGCGCTAATTTCCGCCATGGTCGTGTCGATTCTGGGAACGCCGGGCATCGGTGAAACACAGGGATTTCTGTCGCTTCTGTTCGGCAACTCGATATTCGTTCGCCTCGACGGTTACGAGGAGGCCCCGCTGGTGATCTCGACGACCGGCAACGGAGTCTTCACGGCTAGAATTAACCAGGATCAATCCATCGATTACACGCTGAGCTACGCCGATCTCGAAGGCAGCGTGCAGCAGGCTCACATCCACTTCGGTCTGCCCAGCGTCACCGGCGGAATCGTCGTGTTCCTGTGCACGAACCTGGGCAACGGTCCCGCGGGCACAAAGGCGTGCCCGGCCTCACCGGCCACCATCGAGGGGACGATCCATCCCGCCGACGTTCTCGCTGTGGCAGCTCAAGGTTTCGAGGCGGGTGCGTTCGGTGAACTCCTTGCCGCGATCCGCAACGGGGCCACGTACGTCAACATCCACTCGACGAAATGGCCAGGAGGCGAGATCAGGGCGCAACTGACCGGATCAAAGCAACACCTCTTCGGGAATCACGACTAGCCCGGTGTCGCAGGGAGCGGTGGTGTCCCAGACTCGTTAAGATCGGCCGGGCGCCACGGTCGCTTGGCTATGGTCAGAGCGGACGCCCGCGCGATCGTCACCATCGCGCCCTGAGGGGGCAACGCCAAGGGGGGTGTCGGAGGGGCGCCGGCCCCCTCCGACGCATCGAATCCGGACCGCCTGCTGGGCAGCGTTTGCTGCCGCCTGTTTCAGGAAGTAGTGTTCGTACGCGCAACTCGCGCATATTGCGACGTAGGCCCACATTCGTGAAAGGCGCCTTCCCTGCGGGGGGTTGCCGCCGCCCAATAGAGCGACGTCCGTAGTGAGGATGGCAGGCCCGGGAGAAGATCGCCGGAGATCGAGCGGTTGACCCAGAAGACGCGGGCCCTGCGTGACGCGGTGTCGGCGGAGCGCCAGAAGCCTGACGAGGAGCGGCCAGCGGGCCGGCCAGCGTCAAACTCAGACACTAGCGCAACAACAACCCCTCGCAAGATCATCGACGGTTCCTGGGCGGCTAGTCGAGAGTGAAGCCGACTGCGGCCGAGCCTCCCCCTGCTGCATCGCGTGTGCGAGCGGTGTACGGCCGCGCTTGGCCCCGCATGGGTGGGGAGAGGCCCCGGCACCCGGGTTCGTCCGCCGTATGTTTTGAGTCCAGCTCGATCCGAGCGCTCGCTGTCAGTCATCGCACACGCGCATGTGGTTGCGGCTGGGTTGCGGATCGTGCCGCGATCTGCCTCGATCCGCACACCAGCGGACCGCAACTTTACAGGAGATCTGATGCGGTCCCACAACCGGAGCAAGTTCAACATCGCCCTGGGGGTGGAGGCCCAGGGGTTCTGCGTCCTGCCGTAGTCAGAGTCAGGTGCAGACCACGCGACGGGTCGGGATGTCGAGCTTGACCTGCCTGCCACGGGGGTCGGGCTCGGCGCAGGGCGACGCAGGACGCCGGGCGTAGGGACATGGCTCCAGGCTGACCTCCCCGGCGAGGGAAAACCACCGTCCGTATACTCCACCCATGAGAAGGGGACCGACGGCAACCGATGGGTTCAGGCGGGAGACCCTCAAAGCAGTCGAGGTCGTTGAGCAGGCTGTCCGACTCGCCCGCCGCGACGTGGGAGCGGCTGACATCGCATCCAAGGGCGGGCGCGATGTGGTGACCACGACCGATGTCGCCGTTGAAGACGCGGTCCGCGAACTCTTGACCAGGGCTCTGGGCCTGACGGTGGTCGGTGACGAGCGGGGTGGCGAGGCGCCGGGTGATGGCTCGGTCTACTGGCTGGTCGACCCGATCTGTGGGACGCGGAACTTCGCGTCGGGAATTCCTCTGTACTGCGTCAACCTGGCGCTCGTGGAGGACGACCAGATCACCGTTGCGGTCGTGGGCGATCCGTCCACGGGTGAGATCGACGTGGCGGAGCGAGGCGGCAGAGCGTGGGCGCTTGGCGACGGCCGCCGGCGTTCGCTCGCTGCCACCGACGAGAGTCGGACGATCGTCGTCGACGATTCGGCGTCGAATGGCGCGATGCGGGAGCGCGCGGCCGAATTCGCCGCCCGAACGATCCGCGCGGATCGATGGCATTTCCGTTCGCTGGGGACGACACTGACACTGCCGTACGTCGCCGCGGGGCGGATCTCGGCCTACGCCTTGTTCTGGACCTCGAGCATTCACGTAGGAGCGGGAAGTCTTCTCGCCACAGAAGCGGGAGCGACCCTCACCGACCTCGATGGCCGACCATGGACGCTCCGTTCGGGTTCGCTGCTGGTCAGCGCGAACGACACCCTTCATGCGGATTTGCTCGACCTCGCCAGAGCGACCGCTCCGCGGCCCGCTTGAACGGGTCTGGGCGGACAGGGAAATTTCCCAGGTTCTGAGATTGGCACGCTCCTTCTTCACGGGCCAGCGGCCGGCGAGGGCCCCGCGAGCCGGTCGCGGACGTGCTCGGGGCGTTCTCTGCTGAGCGCGAGGCGGCTCCCGCGGCCTTCGCCGAGGACACTGTCGACGTGCTCGATCTCGTACACGTCCAGGTCGAAGGTGGTGCCCTGCCCGACGATGCGGCACCCGACGGCATTCCGGCCGGCCCGCAGAGAGCCGGAGAGATTGAACACGGTCTCGGAGTTGATGGCCACGGGCGTGTAGAATCGCGATGCATTCCCGGCGGGAGCGGCGCGTCGTTCATCCAGCACGCCTCCACGCGATGATCCCTGCCCTGGCGATCCACGATCGAGACGACCAGCGCGATGGATCCCGTGGGTTCGGGCGCGTCGAGGATCCCGCGGATGAGGACAGGCATGCGCGACCAGTCGAACAGGGGCAGATAGCCCGGCTCCGCCCGGTCCGGCACGCCTCTGGTCGGGATTCGCAGGGGCCTCCACGCGACGCCCGGCGAGGCCGACGTCCCTTCGTGGGCGTATTCCCAGGAGCCGTAGTCGATGAACGGCGTCTGCGCGACGACCGCGAACGGGCCGACGCGCCGGGTAAGCGGGCCTCTGAAGTCATGGCCGGCGATTGGAAGACGGCCACGTGCAAGGGAACGGGCGACGCCGGCGGCAGTGCCGCGGTCGTGGCGCGAGAGCTAGTCGAAGAACGCTCCCTTGTCTTGAAGCAGCTCCTCGAACGTCGCCCCGTGGACCTGTCGGTAGGCGCTCGGGTCGGTCTCGACCAGCGCAATCACGGCAGCGACGATGCCCTTCTTGTGTCGCATGGGCATCGTGTCGCCGTCGGGAAGGGTGCCGGGGAAGCCTATGTGGCCGCGCGCCGCCGTCACGCTCAGGAGCCGCCGCACCACGGCGACCTGCGAGACGACGATGAGCAGCACGAAGACGAGCACGGCCGTCCGCAGCAGCGCCGCGCCGCGCGCGAGACCACGCGCTCGCACGAACGCGACGAGATCGGTGAGGGCCACGGCGACGGCCAGGAACAGGCCCGGATAGAGAACGTCGAAATAGTAATGATGTAAGATCCCTCGCTTGACACTGAGCATGAGAGTCGGAACCCATAGCCAGAGCGCGAGGAGGCCGTGGGGGGCCACCTCGGGATCGCGGAGAGAAGTTTCCGCCACCCGGGCTCGGCCTATGCACCACACCGGGTAGGCCGCCCCCAGGAGCATCAAGCAGCTCTCCGTCCGATGGAGGAACGACCACGGGGTGGCATTGCCAGCGTCGCCGAACCGTCGCGTCATCCAGGTGGCCACCTCCGACGAGGCGAAGAACACCCGGTGGACCAGCCCCAGCACGTCGCCCGGCGGGCGCGCGGAGATGCGGGCCAGCGAGTCGGTGACGGTCGTGCGAAATCCTTGGCCGCCGCCGCTCGTCACGGCCACCAGGTAGGGAAGCAACACGAGGAGCGCGCAGCCCACGCCGAGGACGAGGTGGCCAGGCGCGATCCGCGGCCGATAGATCACCAGGGCGAGAATGAACACCACCGCGAACGACACGGTGGCCAGATGAAGTTGAGGGGCAAGGGCGAGGGTGAGGAGGGCAGGGATGACTATCCTGGATCGTTGGTGGACCACGACCGCGAAGAGGCAGTAGAAGAAAATCACGGTGAACAGCGGAACGGGCGACAGGTTCCACATCGCGCGCGCACTGACCACGGCGAGCGGACACGTGGCGAAGAGCGCCGCGCCGATGAGGCCGACGTCCCGCCCGAAGAACGCGGCGCCGAAGCGATACGTCAGATAGACCGCGAGCAGGTTGAGCAGGCTCAGGAAGGCGGCCGCCACGGTCGGATCGCGCGAGAAGGCCACGGGTATTGCGACGAGATAGAAATAGAGCGGACCCCAGGTGTGCAATGGTCCTCCCTCGATCGCCGGTCCCACCAGCGGGAAGGCTCGGCCCTGGACGATCAGGCCGCAGTCCGGACGTCGCGCGATTGATCGAGCATGAACCACGTCAGATCGATCGACGAGGCGAACGTAGGCGGCCACGGCCAGGATCGCCATGAGCATCATCGCGGTCGCCGATGGCTTCGTGATCGAGGCGAGCAGGCGCGCAGGGGCCCGGGCGAGGGACGGCGACACTCCGCATGCTAACATCTCGGGGCGAGCGATGGTCATGATCGATCGACGCAGCGTTGCGTGCGGGGTGAAGTCGCGCGGCGCCTGCATGTTCGCGGCGGGCCTTCCCATCGCCTGACCGCCGGCGCCTCGGGCTCGGTGGGGCCAACGTCATTCCCGCCGCGATGTTCCTCGGCAGCTTCGCCTGGTCGTTCGTCTTCGTCAGCTTGCCCTTCCACATCGAGCGCATGAGCACCTGGGACGCCGCGGCGACCCTGCGCTGGACGGGCTGGATCCTCGGCATCAGCTCGCTGGTCACCGTCATCACGAGCCCCCTGTGGGGGATGCTGGCGGGGCGCGGGGATCCAAAGCGGTTCTACGTGCGCACGCAGACCATGCAGGCGGTGGGCTTCCTGGGGATGGCCGTGGCGCGAACCCTGCCCGAGCTGTTCCTGGTGCGCGTGTTTCTCGGCGTGGCGGGCGCGTCCTCTACGTTCGCCTATATCATGGCGGGGCGCGAGGCCGATCCGGGAATCGTGCGGAAACGCGTGGCCGTCGTGCAGTCCGCCATGACGGTGGGCCAGGTCATCGGCCCGCTGGTCGGCGCCATCGCCGCCGCGCGCATCGGCTTTCGCCCCTCGTTCGTGCTCGGCGGCGCGATCCTCCTCGCCTGCGCTGGCCTCGTCCACTGGCTGCTGCCGGCGGGGCCCGGGCGGGAAGCTGCCGTCGTCACGCCACGGCCCACGCCCATCCGCGAGGTGGTCTCGGTCTCACTCCTGATCCTCGGCGGCTCCATGCAGATCTTCTTCTTCACCGCGATCCTGCCCCAGGCGTTGCCCCCGCTGGGGGTGGCGAAGGCGGACACCCTGGAGATCGGAGGGGTGCTCATCTTTGTCACCGGCGTGGGGGTGGCGCTCGGCTCGCTGGTGGCCTCGCGCCTCGCCGAGCTGGCGCCCGAGCGACAGCTGATCCCGGCGCTGCTGCTCGCCTCCTCGCTGCTCCTGGCCTCGATGGGGCTGGTCCACTCCGTCTGGCTCTACGGGATCGCGCGCTTCCTTCAAGTACTGTGCATCGCTCCGGTTTTTCCCATCGTGGTGGCGCGCGTGGCTCACGCGAGTGGCCAGGCCGTCGGCGTCATCAACTCTGCTCGCATCGGCGCGGCCTTCGCGGGCCCTGTCATCGCGACGACCGTGCTCTCCTGGACCTCGCCCGCCGGACTCTACCTGGTGCTCGCACTCCTCGGGCTGGCCTGCCTTCCTCTCGCACGCATCCGCGTGTCGCGGAGGGAAAGCTTTCTGTGAGCCGGCCACTCGTCGACGTCCGGCTCGAGGCGCTGGCGACCCGCGACGGGCCACGGCCGCATCTACGGGAGGTCTCACTCCACGTGCGCTACGGCGAGTTCCTCTCGGTCCTCGGGCCGCCCCACTCGGGCAAGACGGCACTGCTGCGGGCGGTGGCGGGTTTTCAGCCCCTGGTCAGTGGGCGAGTGCTCGTCGATGGACACGACATCGGCGGCCTGCCCCCGGGACGGCGCGGGATCGGGCTCGTCTACCACGAGGGGGCGCTGTGGCCGCACCTGAGCGTGCGCGAGCATGTGGTCTTCGCCCTCGAGCAGCAGAGACTCTCACCCACGGACGTCGCCCAGCGGACCGAGGTGGTCCTCGGCCGTCTGCGCATCGCCGAGGTGGCGGACGCGCGCCCTCCCGCGCTCTCCACCGAGCAGCGGCGGCGGCTCGCTCTGGCCCGGGCCATGGCCGCCGAGCCGCGTGTGCTCCTCCTCGACGAGCCGCTCGCCCATCTCGATCCCATCGCCCGCAAGACCTTGCGGCTCGAGCTGGCCCGGCTGCACGGCGATCTCGCCGTCACCACGCTCTGCGCGACCCGCGATGCCGCCGACGCCCTCGCCCTCTCCAACCGCCTCGCCGTCATGGGCGACGGCCGCCTGCTGCAGGTGGGCGAGCCCGAGGAGGTGTATCGCCACCCCGTCAGTCGGACGGTGGCAGAGGCGCTCGGTCCCGCAAACTTCCTGCGCGTCCGGGTGGTGGAGGTGCGCGAGCTCGGCGTGGTGGTCGCGACCGAGCACGGCGACCGCGTTCCCGTGGCAGGAATCGGTGCCTTCCGCGAGGGAAGCCGCGGGCTGCTCGTCCTGCGCCCGGAGACGATTTCCCTCACGGAGGCGGCCATGGCGCGTGGTCCCGGCATTCCCGGGCACGTCGCACTCCGCGTCTTCGAAGGGGCGCGCCACGTGTACGAGGTCGACGTGGGCGTGGAGGCGCCGGTTCGGGTGGAGGTCCCGGCGGCGACGGAGACCCGGATCTTCCGGCTCGGCGAGCGAGTGCGCGTCGAGGTCAGCAGCGACACCGTCGTGCTGATCGCCGACGAGCCGGCTTGAGCCCGCAACGCCCCTTACACGGCCCAGTCCTTGGAGCGCTCCACCGCCCGGCGCCACTGGGCCAGACGTGCCTCGCGCTCGGGGGCGAGCATCGTGGGCACGAACGTCCGGTCGACCTGCCGATGACCGGCGAGATCGGCCGGACTCTTCCAGAGACCGACGCCGAGGCCCGCCAGGTAGGCGGCGCCCAGCGCGGTGGTCTCCGTGATCCTGGGGCGCTCCACGGCGACGCCCAGGATGTCGGCCTGGAACTGCATCAAGAGATCGCTGGCCGCGGCGCCGCCGTCCACGCGAAGCTCCGCCACCGGCGTTCCCGCGTCGGCGACCATGGCGCGGAGGACGTCGGCCACCTGGTAGCCGATGGACTCCAAGGTCGCGCGGGCGATGTGCGCGGCGGTGATCCCGCGGGTGAGCCCCACGATGGCGCCGCGCGCGCGAGGATCCCAGTGCGGCGCGCCGAGGCCCGCGAACGCCGGCACCACGAATACCCCTCCCGAGTCGGGGACAGAGGCGGCCAGAGCGTTGACGTCCGGGGCGGCGCTGATCACCTTGAGGCCATCGCGCAACCACTGGATGGCGGCACCGGCCACGAAGACGCTGCCCTCCAGCGCGTAGTCCATCGGCTGCACGCCCAGGCGCCAGGCCACCGTCGTCAGGAGGTTGTTGCGGCTGGGGATCGCCTGCTCGCCCGTGTGCATCAGCATGAAGCAGCCCGTGCCGTATGTGTTCTTCACCATGCCGGGACGCGTGCAGAGTTGGCCGAAGAGCGCGGCCTGCTGATCCCCCGCGATGCCCGCGAGGGGGAGGGAACGGCCAAAGATCGCGCGATCCGTCTCGGCCACCACCCCGCTGCTCGCGCGCACCTCGGGCAGGAACGCGCGGGGAACGCGGAAGAGCTCGAGGAGGCTCTGGTCCCACTCACCGCGCCGGATGTCGAAGAGCAGGGTGCGCGAGGCGTTGCTCACGTCGGTGATGTGAGCGGCGCCGGCGGTCAGCCGGCTGACCAGCCACGAATCGACGGTGCCGACAGCGAGCTCTCCGGCCTCCGCGCGGGCCCGCGCCCCCGGGACGTGATCGAGGAGCCACGTGATCTTGCTGCCCGAGAAGTACGGATCGAGGAGGAGGCCCGTTCGCTCGCGCACTGAGGCTTCCTGGCCGGCGTGGCGAAGCCCGGCCAGGGAATCGGCGGTGCGGCGGTCCTGCCAGACGATGGCGCGGTGCAGGGGGCGGCCGCTCGCGCGCTCCCAGAGCACGACGGTCTCGCGCTGGTTGGTGATGCCGACGGCGGCGACGTCCTCGGCGTGGATGCGGGCCTCGGCCATCGCCCGGCGCGCGGTGGCGAGTTGTGTCGTCCAGATCTCGTCCGGGTCGTGCTCCACGAGGCCGGGGCTCGGAAAGAACGGGTCAGCTCTTGCTGCGCCACCCCCGCGATGGCCCCCGTCTCCGTGAACACGATGGCCCGCGAGCTGGTCGTTCCCTGATCGAGGGCGAGGATATGCGGCATGGGAGGACGCCGGGCGTCAGAGGATGTAGGTCTTGTCCTGCTCCAGGAGCACGAGGCGGGAGGCACCGTCGATGCGCGAGAGTTCCTCTGCGGTTTCGTCGTAGAACGGCGCCTTGATGTGGAAGATCCACACGGGGACGTCGGGGGGGAGCTTCTCCAGCTCGCGCTCGAGGCGACGCGGGGTCAGGTGCCCGGCCAGATCGGCGAGCTTGTCCAGCCGGTTGGGGAAGGAGCACTCGAGAATGACCGCGGTGAGACCGGGACAGTCGCGGGCGGCTCGCCAGATCGCCGTCGTCGGGCCGGTGTCGCCGGAGTACACGAGCCCCGTCCGCCCGTCGTGGATGACGAACCCGCACGTGGGGATGGTGTGCGCCACCGCGATGGGGGTCACCCACAGGTCGCCGACTCGATGCTCCCGTCCTTCCGGGAGCTCGCGGTAGCCGAGGACGGGCCCGTTGGGCGGAATGCGGCTGAAGTCGGGCCAGACGGTATTGTTGAAGATCGAATCGCGCAGCCCGGCCACCACGGACGGCATGCTCAGCACCAGAAGGGGGCGCGCGGCGATCTGCCCCTCCGCCTCGTTGACCAGGGCCAGCGTCTCGGCGACGAAGGCGAGCCCCGCGGTGTGATCGAGGTGCGAGTGCGAGATCAACGCGTGCTCGAGGGCGAACTGCTCAGGGACACTGAGAGCCCCGGGCACGGTGCCCGCGTCCAGGAGCGTGCGGCCATTGATCAGGAACGCCGAGGGGCGCTGGTGAACGCCCACGCTGCCGAACCCGCCCAGCACTCGGAGGTCCATGTAGGGCGGCATCGTAGCAGGTTGCCGCTCTCGACGCCATGTGTTAGAACACGCGCATGAGCGCGGAATCCTTTGATTATCCGACGATGGCGCGCGCCCTGATCATCGGGGATAGGGACACGGTGGCGCGCAAGACGCGCGAGGGGCTCGACCTCTCCATGGACCCGAAGGAGCTGATCTTCAAGGGGCTCATCCCGGGCATGGACGTGGTTGGAGAGAAGTTCCGCCGCAACGAGTACTACGTGCCCCAGGTGCTGCTCTCGGCCCGGGCGATGTACGCGGGCCTCGATCTCCTCAAACCGCTGATCACGGCCTCCGCGAAAGGCGACGACTATCTGGGGATCGTGGTGATCGGGACCGCGCAGGGCGATCTCCACGACATCGGCAAGAACCTGGTGGCCATGATGCTGGAGGGCGCCGGCTTCAAGGTGGTCAACCTGGGGCGCGACGTGGCGCCCGAGAAGTTCGTGGAGGCCGTCCGCGAGCACGCCGCCACGATCGTCGGCATCTCCGCCCTCATGACCACGACGATGCCCGGCATGAAGCGGACGATTGACGCGCTCATCAAGGCGGGGCTGCGCGAGCAGGTCAAGGTTATGGTGGGCGGGGCGCCCGTCAGCCAGGCCTTCGCCGACGAGATCGGCGCCGATGGGTACGCCAAGGACTCCACCCTGGCGGTGATGAAGGCCAAGGCGCTGATGGGCGTGGCGGAGAAGGCGGGAGCGGTGCGATGAAGGCCCGGGGCTGGGAGGTCGTCGAGCGGGTCCGCCGCGGAGAGAACCTCCTCTTCGACGGCGGCTACGGCACCATGCTCTTCGACGCGGGCCTGCTGAACGGCGCCTGCCCGGAGCTGTGGAACGATACGCACCCCGAGGTGGTCCGCGGCATCCACCAGGGCTACTTCCAGGCGGGAAGCGACATCGTCGAGACCAACACCTTCGGGGGCACCCGGCTCAAGCTGAAGGAGTACGAGATCGGCGACCTGACGCGCGAGCTGAACGACAAGGGCGTGCGCCTCGCCCGCGCGGTGGCGCCCCCGGAGCGCTTCGTGGCCGGCTCGATCGGGCCCACGAGCTGTGTGCCCGCGGAATTCGGCGTGGGGGACAACGTCGCGACGGACGAGGAGTACTACGAGAGCTTCCGGGAGCAGGCCGAGGCGCTGGCCGAGGGTGGGGTGGATCTCTTCGCCGTCGAGACCATGATGTTTCCGCAGGAAGCTGCGGCCGCCATCCGGGCGTGCAAGGCGGTGACCGATCTGCCGGTCATGGCCACCATGTTCTTCCAGTACGAAGAGCTGCACGATCGGGACCGGACGATGTGGGGCGAGAGTCCCGCCGAGGTGGCCAAGGGGCTCCTCGCCGCGGGCGCCGACATCGTGGGGATGAACTGCGGGCGGGGGCCGGACCGCGCCGTCGTCATCATCCGGGAGATGCGCGCGGTGACCGACGCACCGCTCATCGCCTACCCCAACGCCGGTCTCCCCATCACCAAGGGGGACCACGTGGAGTACGAGCTGGGACCGGAGGCCATGGCGCGCGACTACCCGGCCCTCCTCGACGCCGGCTGCAACATCGTGGGCGCCTGCTGCGGCTCGAATCCCGAGCACATCCGTCGCATCGCCGAGGTCGTGCGCGCCCGCACGGCGTAGTCGAGGAGCATGTCGGGAATCGAGGGGCACCCCGGCTTCGCCCGCTCGTCGACCCCGGCCCCGTCTCCTTCGGGACCTCGCCCTCGACATCGACCCGGCCGAGGTCTTGCGCTTCCAGGGCTACAAGGCGGGCAGCGAGCCGCCGTCACGAGACGTCCTCGCCCTCTTCGAGGAAGCGCTGGCCCTGGGCCGGCGCATCATGGCGCCGCGGGCGGTGGTGCGCTGGCTCCCGGTGCACCGTCGCGGCGAGGAGGCCCTGGAGGTCGGCGTCGAGATCCTCACCATTCCTGGCATCGCCGCCCGCTGGGGACCCGTGGAACGGGTGGCCGCGGTCGTGTGCACCATCGGCGAGGCGCTCGAGCAGCGCGTGCGCGCGCTGTGGGACGCGCGCGAGCTCCCCCTGGCCGCCATGCTCGACAGCGTGGGCTCGGGCGCGACGGAAAGCCTGGCCGAGTACGTCAACGACGTGCTGTGCCAGGAAGGCCTGGCGGGCGGCCTCCGCGTCACCAATCGGATCAGCCCGGGCTACGGCGCCTGGGACGTGCGCGAGCAGGCCGCGCTCTTCCGCCTCTGTCCAGGAGAATCTATCGGTGTGACTCTGAACGAGGCGTGCTTCATGGCGCCGGAGAAGAGCATCACCGCCCTGGTCGGCGCGGGGACGTCGGCGCGCGTCGACGACTACTTCAGCCAGTGCGCGCGCTGCTGGATGGCGGCCTGCGCGTACCGGCGCGTCCCGGCCCGCCGCACCGTACACCGCTGAGCCCGCCCCGGCAGGCTGCGAAGACTCGCAGACTGCTCAAAAAGGCCCAGATGCGAGGCGGCGCCCGACGGCCACACGCGAGGCGTACGGCCTGTACGTTTGAGCGTGCCGCTGAGGGCGCCAACAAAGCAGATGGGCCTTTTTCGGCAGCCTGGCGGGCGCTGAAGCCGAGGAGCGATCTGGTACGATTCGGCCAATGCCTAGCGACAACGTCGTCCTGATCGGCTTCATGGGCGTGGGGAAGTCCACGATCGGACGCCTGCTTGCCCGCCGGCTGGGGCGCTGCTTCGTGGAGACGGACGACGTCATCGCTGCGCGCGAGGGACGCTCCATTCCGGAGATCTTTCACCGGGACGGCGAGGCGCGCTTCCGCCAGCTTGAGGGCGAGACCTTGGAAGCCCTCGCCCTCAAGTCGGGCGACGTCATCGCCACGGGCGGGGGGCTGCCCTGCCAGGAGGGGCGGATGGCCCGTCTGCGCGAGCTGGGAACCGTCATCTGGCTGAAGGGTGACCTTCAGGTTGCGCTCGAGCGCGCGCGGCGGTCCGGGGCCCGGCCGATGCTCGCCGGACGCTCGTTAGACGACCTCGAGGCGCTCTACCGTCAGCGCGAGCCCTACTATCGAGACGCGCCGTTGAGCATCGACACCACCGGCCTCACCATCGACCAGGTCGTCGCCCACATCCTGTCCCTCCTGAGAGGCCGCGAGAAGTCGGCGCCGCAGGTGACCGACGGACGCAGCTCCCTTCGGTCGACCGACCCGGCGGCCGCTCCCCCCAACGTGTAAGGAGATCGCATGCCGCCAGGTTCCGATCGCAATCCGACAGATCTGGGCGCCGCCGAGGCCGCCCGCAGCATCCGAGGCGGGACGCTGTCGCCGGTGGTGCTCGTCGAGGCGTGCCTAGCCCGTGTGCGGGGGCTGGACGGAGATCTGCAGGCGTGGGTTCATGTCGACGAGGCTGGTGCGCGCGCGGCGGCCCAGGCGGCCGACCGCGAGGGGCGGGCCGGGCGTCTCCGCGGCGTGCTGCACGGCGTTCCCGTCGGCATCAAGGACATCATTCATGTGGCCGGCATGCCGACCCGCGCGGGGGCGGCCACGTTCGCGCACTCGATACCGGCAGCCGACGCCACCGCCGTCGCGCGGCTACGGGCCGCCGGGGCGATCATCCTCGGCAAGACCCACACCACGCAGTTCGCGTTTCGCGATCCCGCGCCCACGCGCAACCCTTGGCATCGCGACCACACCCCGGGCGGCTCCTCGGCGGGCTCGGCGGCGGCCGTCGCGGCTCGCATGGCGCCGCTCGCTCTCGGCACCCAGACCGTGGGATCGGTGTTGCGTCCGGCGGCCTACTGCGGGGTGATGGGTTTCAAGGGGACGCATGGCGTCGTCCCCGTCGATGGCGTGATCCCCCTCGCGTGGTCGTACGACCACGTCGGGGTCTTCGCGCGCGCCGTGGAGGACGTCGCCCTCGCCTTCGAGGTCCTGAGTGGCGAGAGCGTGCGGATCGCCGTCCCCGCGCGTGCTCCGCGCATCGCGGTGGCGCGAGAGCTGGTCGCCGCCGCGCAGCCGGAGGTCGCCGCGCAGGTCTCGGCGACGGCCGATGTCCTCGCGCGGTCAGGGGCCATCCTGACCGAGGTCAAGCTCCCGGCCTCCTACGCCGAGCTGCGTGAGCGTGGCCAGATCGTGGTGGAGGCGGAAGCGGCGGCCTATCACGCCGAGAACTTCGCGAAGCACGCCGACGACTACGCCCCGGGCATCGCCGCCGGAATCCGCGCCGGACTGGCGCACGCGGCGACCACCTACATCGCCGCGAACCGCGCGCGGCTGCGCTTCCGCGACGAGGTGATCGCCCTCCTCGCCGATTGCGACGCCCTTCTCGCTCCGGTGGCGCCCTCGACCGCGCCCGCGGGCCTCGACTCCACCGGCGATGCGTCGCTGTGCGCTCCGTGGAGCTGGACGGGTGTGCCGGCCATCGCGCTCCCCACCGGACTCGACAGCCAGGGTCTTCCCCACTCGGTGCAGCTCGTGCAGGCCGCCGGCGCCGACGGCCACCTGCTGAGTGTGGCCGCCTGGTGCGAGCGCGTCCTGGCGTTCACGGGCGCGCCAGTTCTCTGATGCTCGACCTCAAGATCGAGGGGGGCACGGTGATCGACGGCACCGGGACCGTGGGCTGGCGTGCGGACGTCGGGATCCGCGACGACACCATCGTGGCCGTGGGTGACCTCTCGCGCGAGCCCGCGGGACGTCAGCTCCGCGCGCTCGGCAAGGCGGTCACGCCGGGTTTCATCGACGTGCACTCGCACTCGGACTGGCGCCTCTGGGGCAACCGCCGCGCGGAATCGAAGATTCGCCAGGGTGTGACCACCGAGGTCGTGGGGAACTGCGGATTCTCGCCCGCTCCCGCGTCGCAGGAGTTCCTCGAGGACCTCCGCGCCTTCGCCCTGTACCTCCCCGCGGGCATGGACTTTCGCTGGCGCTCGGTGGGCGAGTACCTCAGAGCGTTCGAGGGCGAGGGTACGGCCCTCAACGTGATCCACCTGGTGGGTCACGGCACACTGCGCATCGCGGCCATGGGCTTCGCCCGGCGGCCGCCAAGCGCGCGCGAGCTGAGTCTCATGCAACACCTGCTCGCCGAGGGCATGGAGGCGGGGGCCTGGGGGCTGTCGACCGGTCTCATCTACGCGCCCGGCTCCTTCGCGACCACCGAGGAGATCGTGGCCGTGGCGAGCGCGGCCGCCCGCGCCCGCGGTGTGTACGCCAGCCACATCCGCGGCGAGGGCGCCACCTTGCTCGCCGCGGTGAGCGAGGCCATCCGCGTGGGACGCGAGAACGCGATGTCCGTGCAGATCAGCCATATCAAGGCCTCCGGCCGGCCCAACTGGGGCATGGTGGCCCACGCGCTGGGCCTCGTCGAGGCGGCGCGCGCCGAAGGCCTGGACGTAATGGCCGACGTCTATCCGTACACCGCCTCCAGCACGACCTTGCGCACGCTCTTGCCCGACTGGGCGCTGGAAGGCGGGGTGGCGGCCATGCTCGCGCGGCTTCACGATCCGGACGCGCGGGCGCGCATCCGTCAGGACATCGAGGATCCGCCGGGCGGACAGGGCATCGTCGCGCGCATGGGGTGGGAGAACGTCATGATCTCCTCCTGCGCCCGCCGCAAGGACGCCGAGGGCAAGCGCCTATCGGAGATCGCCGCCGCTCAGGGAATCGATCCCCTTGACGCGGCCTTCGCGCTCCTCCGGGATGAGGGCGGCAAGGCGTACATGATCCTCTTCCAGCTCGACGAGGCCGACGTGCGGCGTGCCCTGGGCCATCCCCTGGTGATGATCGGGTCCGATGGCTCCGCGCTCGCGCCGTACGGCGACATGGCGGACGGCAAGCCCCACCCGCGGAGCTACGGCACGTTTCCGCGCGTCCTCGGCGAGTACGCGCGCGAGCAGCGCGTGCTCTCGCTCCCGCAGGCTGTCCACAAGATGACGGGGCTTCCGGCTCGTCGCTTCGGCCTCGCCGATCGCGGCGTGATCCGGGTGGGCGCCAAGGCCGATCTGGTGGTGTTCGATTCGGGCCACGTGGCGGACCAGGCCACCTATGAGGATCCGCACCGTTACCCGGTGGGTATCGAGCACGTCCTCGTCAATGGCCGCTTCGTGGTGAGGGACGGCGAGCACTCCGGGAATTTGCCGGGCCGTGTGCTCACGCCGGCATGACCCGGGTGGTGAGCCCGTGAAGATCGGCCGCGTCTTTCTGGATCTCCTGTCGCCGCTCAGCGCCGACATCCCGTTCGAAGAGGGGCTGACGCGCACGCTCCGCCGCCTGGTGCGGATCACCGGAGCCGCGGCCGGGCTCCTGGCATTCCAGCCGCCGCGGGGACACCTCGTGACGGTGACGGCGACGGCGCGCGCGACGAACCCTGCGGTGGAAGCGGCGCTGCGGGATCACCTCCGCACCGCGGCCCGGACCACGCGGCGGTCGCGCCGTGAAGATCCCGGGCCTCGCGGGAGCACGGCCGGCGGCGCTCCTGAGGGCGCCACTCGGGGGCGGCCGCCGCGGGGACGAAATTGCCCTGCTCGGCTCTCCGCGGGCGATCACCCGCCGCGTCCTGCCCCCGAGCTTCCCGAGTGAGCTGGGGGCCGCCCTGGAGCGGGTCTGGTGGCTTCATCGCCACGCCATCCGCATCCAGGTGCTCAATGTCGTCACGGAGCTGGGCAGCTCCCGGCACACGCTCGACGAGGTTCTCGACGTCTTCGTCGACGGCCTCGCTCGGCTGGTGGACTTCGACGCCATCGGGATCGCGCTGCGCGACCCGGATCGCGCTCCGCCCCAGAGCGTGGATCTGCTCGCGGGCACGGCGCGCGCGGGCGAGCGTGGGATCGTGCCGCTCGACGGAGCGGTGCTCGGCCTCATGGTGGCGCGTCTCGAGCCCTTGCTCATTGACGACGTGGAGGAGGCCGGCGACCTGCCTGCGCCGGTGCGGGAGCGTCTGCTCGCCGAGGGATGCCGGAGCGTCCTCCTGGTGCCCCTCGTGTCCCGCGAGGGCGTGTTCGGCGCCGTCGCCCTCGGTGCGCGCCGCCCCGGGGCCTTCGATGCCAGCGACGTCGAGATCGCGGTGGAGATCACCCGGCCGCTGGCGGCGGCCATCGAGCAGCACCGACTCGTCGACGAGACCCGGCGCCGGGCCGAGGAGCTGGCGGCCCTCGTCCGGACGAGCCAGCTCATCACCGCGCGGCTGCACCGGGCCTCGGTGCTCGATCAGATCAGCCGCGCCGTCTCGATCCTCATCGGGAGCACGGGGTGCGGGATCGGGCTCCTGGACGAGCGGCGGGAGAACCTCGTGCACGCCGCCGCTCACGGCTTCAAGACCGATGCCTGGCGTGCCCTCTCCATGCCGGTGGGCGAAGGCATCAGCGGTCGCTGCGCGGCGAGCGGCGTGGCCATCCGGGTCAGCGACATCCGGACCGATCCGCGCTCGGCCCGCCGGGACATCGACGAGCAGGAGGGGATCCGCGCGATGCTGTGCGTGCCCCTCAGGGGCGCGGGCCAGACCATCGGGGTCATCTCGGCCTTCTCCACCCGGCCGGGCGTCTTCACCACTCACCATCAGCACCTCCTGGAAGCCTTCGGCGAGCAGGCGGGGATCGCCATCCACAACGCCCAGCTCTTCGAGCAGAGCGAGCGGCGAGCGCGCGAGACGCGGGCGTTGCTGGAGGCCGGCCGTGCGGTGACGGCCAGTCTGGACGTTGCGCGCACCGTGCAGGTGATCATGCAGCAGGCGCGCAGCGTGCTCACCGCGGAGTCCTGCAGCATCGCGCGTGTGCTGCCGGGCACTGACGAGCTGGTGACGGTGGCCAGCCTGGACCTCCCCGAGAGCATGGCGCAGCAGATCCGGATCCGCGTCGGGGAGGGGATCGCCGGCTTGGCCGTCCAGGAGCGCCGCCCCGTGCAGTCGGAGGACCTCCACACCGACCCGCGCGTGCGTTACCCGCACCTGGCGCGCGGGAGCGGCTTCCGCCTGGTGATGGCCGCGCCGCTCCGGGTGGGCGACCGGGCCATCGGGGCCATCAGTGTCTTCCGGAAAGAGGTCCGGCGCTTCTCGACCGCGGAGGAAGAGCTGCTCCTGGCCCTCGCCGACCAGGCCGCCATCGCCCTCGAGCACGCCCGCCTCTACGCGGAGCAGGAACGCGTGGTGGCCGAGCGCACGCGCGAGCTGGACGCTCAGAAGCGCTTCGGGGAGGTGGTGCTGGAGACGATTCCTCTCGGCGTGTTCGTCCTCGATACGGCGCTCCGCGTGGTGCGCGGCAACCGCGAGGGCGCGCGTGCCCTCGGCGGGCTCCAGGCGGCCGGGCACGTGTTCACCGCCGTGCTGCCCGACGGGCAGGACGAGGCCCTCGCGAGCTTCCTTCGGGCTGCGTTCCACGCGGACCAGGCCAGCTCGCTGGAGGCGGAGATGACGATCGGCGCCGAGGCGAGGACGTTCCGCTTCACGGTGGCGCCCCTCGGCGCGGCCGGCGAGGCGCCCACGCACCTCGTGCTGCTCGTCGACGACATCACGGGCGCCAAGCGTCTGGAGCGGCAAATGCTGCTCACCGAGCGCTTGACCACCGCGGGGCGCCTGGCCGCCGGAGTGGCGCACGAGCTGAACAACCCGCTGGCCACCATCGCCGGCTGCGCCGAAGCGCTGGTCGCCCGCACGCGGGACGACGCATTCGCCGCACTTCCCGGGGCCGAGGATTTCCAGTACTACCTCGGGCTGATCGAGGAGGAGGCCTATCGCTGCAAGGAAATCACCGGGAGCCTGCTGCGGTTCGTCCGCGAGCCCGGAAGCCGCCGGGCGCCGACCGACCTCAACGCACTGGTCCAGAAGGCGAGCGAGCTGCTCTCCCACCAGTCGCGCTTCTCGAGCCGGCGCATCGTGGAAGAGCTGGATCCCGAGCTGCCGGCCGTGACGGTCAACGAGGGCCAGATGCGCCAGGTCTTTCTCGGCCTGGCCTCGAACGCGCTGGAGGCCATGGAGGGCGGGGGCACCTTGACCATCCGTTCCCGGCGGCGGCGCGCCGAGGTCGAGGTCGAGTTCGAGGACGACGGTCCCGGGATCTCCGACGAGTGGCTCGGCCGGATCTTCGATCCGTTCTTCACCACCAAGCCGCCCGGCCAGGGGACGGGGCTCGGGCTCGCCATCGCCCAGGGCATCGTCGCGGACCACGGCGGGCGGATCGAGGTGACGTCGCGCCCCGGCAAGGGCAGTCTCTTCCGGATGGTGCTGCCCGCGTGACCCGCGCCATTCGCGTCCTCGTCGCCGACGACGAGAAGAACCTGCGCGAGCTGATCGTCCGCGAACTGACGCGCAAGGGACACCACGTGGATGGCGTGGCCGACGGCGAGGCCGCGCTCGCGCGCCTGCGCGAGGCGCCGTACGACGTGGTGGTCCTCGACATGAGAATGCCGCGCAAGGAGGGCATCGAGGTCCTGCGCGAGCTGGCGAGCTTTCCCGAGCAGCCCCAGGTGATCGTCATGACCGGCTTCCAGGAGGTCTCGACGGCCGTCGAGGCCATGAAGCTCGGCGCCTACGACTACCTCACCAAACCCACCAAGATCGAGGAACTGGACGTCATCATCTGCAAAGCGGCGGAGAAGGGCCAGCTCCTGCGCGACAACGTGGCTCTGCGCTCGCGGCTGCCCGGAGCCGAGCCGTTCGGCGGCATCCTCACCCGCAGCGCGCGCATGCAGGAGGTGCTGCGCATCGTGGAACGGGTTGCCCCCGCGGACTCCGCCGTGCTGATCCTCGGCGAGAGCGGGACGGGCAAGGAACTGGTGGCGCGCGGGATCCACGAGCACTCCCAGCGCGCCTCGCGGCCCTTCGTGCCGATCCACTGCGGGGCGCTGCCGCGCGAGGTGCTGGAATCCGAGCTGTTCGGCCACGAGAAGGGAGCGTTCACCGGAGCGGTGGGCACCAAGCCCGGCCTGATCGAGCTGGCCGACGACGGGACGCTCTTTCTCGACGAGATCGGCGAGATGGAGCCGGACAGCCAGGTGAGGCTCCTGCGCGTGCTGGAGTCCGGCATGTTCTTCCGGGTCGGAGGCACGCGTCCCCGGCGGGTGGACGTGCGCCTGGTCGCGGCGACGAACCGTGACCTCGCGGAGGCCATGAAGCAGGGGGAGTTCCGCCAGGACCTCTACTACCGAATCAACACCATCACCATCCAGCTGCCGCCGCTGCGCGAGCGCCGCGAGGACGTGCCGCTCCTGGCCCGGCACTTCGTGGAGGCCCATGCCGCCTACGGGACGAAGCATCTGAGCACGGCGACACTCGCCGCGCTCGAAGCCTATGCGTGGCCGGGAAACGTGCGGGAGCTGCTTCACGCCATCGAGCGGGCGGTGATCCTCTCCAAGGGCGAGGAGATCCAGCCGGAGGACTTGCCTCCCGAGATCGCGGGACCCCCCGCCCAGCCCGCAGCGACTTCGGGGGGCAGCCTGGAGGCCATCGAGAGGCAGCACATCGTCGGCACCCTTCGCGAGGTAGGTGGGCACCGCGGCAAGGCGGCCGCTCTCCTCGCCATCGACCCGAAGACGCTCTACCGGAAGATCCTCGCCTACGGCATCCAGCCCGAAGAGTACCGCTAGTCGGGCGTTGTGCCTGAGCCCGGGCTGCGAGCCTCGGCCTGCCAACCGTGGCGAGGTGAACACTTAGCCGCCTGCTGGTGTCCTGGCATCGCCCTTGCCCTTCGACTGGTCACAGCCTATCGGTGCCCGGGGGAGAACCATGAAGCGAGTCTTGCTGATCGATCAGGATCCGAACGTGATGCAGCGCGTCGGTCTGCAGTGTCTGGAGCGCGGAGTCGGCGTGGTGATGGCGGAGAACCTGTGCGAAGGGGTGCGTGCCCTGCTGCAATCGTCCGTCTCGCTCATCGTGGTGGACGCCGCGCTCCTGCGGCTGACGCCGCGCGAGCACGCGACACTCTTTGAGCGCGTGGCGCCCGACGTGCCTGCGCTCGTCGTGTTCCGCCCGGACGCGTCGCTCGAGACGAGAGTGGCGTACGAGGTGCTGGGCTTCAAGACCCTCACCCGGCCGCTGGCCTTGGAGGATCTGCTCGAGAAGGCCGCCGTCGTCGAGGTCGACTGAACCCGAGGCTCTCAGCTCGCCTGCAGCAGCAGCGCGGTCCGCGTTGTCGCTCACCGTAACTCGCTTGCGCGGGTGCGAGGCGCGTGTACACTGGCGTGTATCGGCCAGTTTCGGTCGGATCTCGCCTCCAATGTGCTCTTCCGCGTTCGCGGGGCGTGTACGACATCGGGAAGAAGGATCCGAGGAGGAGACGGCATGGCGGCAAAGCTCTACATCGGCGGCCTGTCCTATTCGACGACCAGCGAAACGCTTCGCGAGTTCTTCGCGCAGAGCGGCAACGTGCAATCAGCCACGGTGATCACCGACCGATTCTCCGGCCAGTCGCGGGGGTTCGGCTTCGTGGAGATGGCGACCACCGAGGAGGCCCAGAACGCGATCTCCCAGCTCAACGGCCGTGAGCTGGACGGCCGGCGCATCACCGTCGAGATCTCCAATCCGCAGGCGGCGAGGCCGGGCGGGGGCGGTGGACGGCCGGGCGGTGGTGGGCGTCCCGGCGGGCGCGGCCCCGGTGGCGGCGGACGCGGCGAGAGCGGCTATGCCCACCGCCCTTCGAAACCCGTCAAGTGGTAGCAGGCTAGCGAGGATCGCTCGAACGATCGAGAGCGCGAGGCGGCGGCGGTCCTGTCGCCCCGGGACATACGCGAGTGGCCGGGTCAGTTGCGGGTGAATGAGGCGCTACCCGGCCCCCTCGCGCGTCATCCAACCATGACGATCCTGACCATCCACGCGGAGCGCGTCGGCGACTCGAGGAGTGCGCCTGGCTCGCGCCGGGGCGCGACGAGCGCGGGGGGCTTGGGGGGCCCGCGCTAGGCCCCCCATCTCAGGAGAAGATCCGCTCGTAGCGGCCGTACTCGTGGGCCGCGCGCATGAACCACTCGACGGCCTGAGGATCGGAGCGCGGCGGGATCTCGCAGGACGTCGAGAGGATGAAGGCGGAATGCCGGGCTGCGGCGTCAATGCAGCGCCGCACGTCCTGCTCCATCGCCTCCTGCGTGGTTTTCTCGAACCTGGTGGCGTCCACATTGCCGATAGCCACCGCGCGCCCGTGCGACACTTCCATGAAGCGCTGCAGCTGATCGACGTAGCGCGCGGGGTCCGCCTGCTGGTCGAGGTCGAAGGACACCGTGGTGAAGCCGCACTGGATGAGGTCTTCGTAGATCGGATACGTCGTCCCACAGATGTGGGTGGTGACCCCGACCTTCCTCGCCTTGAAGTGCTCGACCAGCTCCTTGTGGTAGGGCGCCACGAACTCGCGATAGTTGTCGGGTGAGATCAGGCTGATGGAGGCGGTCGGCTCGGAGAACGAGAGCCCGATGCCCGTCTTGACGATGGCCTCCCCCCAGGTCTTGCAGAAGTCCGTGGCCACCCGCATGACGTCGTGGATGAACTGCGGGTCCTCGAAGGTGTCCAGGAGCATCGTTTCCGGATTGCGCAGCAGCATGGCGATGGTCCACGGCCCCACCGCGACGGCGCCGGTGGCCGTGGGGAGCTTCGCCTTCACCAGCGCCTCGCACTGCTCGAGGAATCCGGGGAGTCGCGCGGTGGCATAGGGGTCCGGCATGGGCAGGCGGGCGAGCAAACCCTTGTCTTCCTGGAGAACGTGCTGGTCGATGGACGGCACCACGTAGTCGGAGTACTTGACCCGGCAGCCGAAGGCCTCCGCCTCCTTGGCCAGATCGTTGTAGGCCAGGAGGACGTCGGGCTGGTAGCGCTCGTAGTAGTTCAGCATGGCCGTGATGGCCCGCGGGATGTTGGTGCAGTACTCCTCGATGCTCAGCCCGTCGAGGGTGCCCGCGAACGACGCCACGATGGGATAGACGGGCACCCGGTCGGCGAACGAGCGCTTGTAGGCTGCCACCACTCGGTCGCGGTTGGTGTACGCGGCCTGGCCGTGCTCGACCTCCCAGACTCGCTTGGCCTCCATGTTACATCCCCTCGCAGAGCGTGCCCGACCGGTGCAGGTGCGTGGGCTTCTCCAGCCCCAGCGCCGCGATGCCCAGCGAGCAGATGCTGTCCTCGCGCGTCAGCGCGATGGTCCAGCCGTACCGGCGCGCCATGTCGATGACCTGGCAGTTCATGGACAGCTTCTTGAAATCCCGCGCGGGGCGGCGCGCGCGGTCGGGGATCGGCTCGTCGGGACGCAGCATGCGGATGGCGACGGGGAAGGTCTGCGGCCGGACGTAATACGTCAGCTCTCGGTCGGCCGTCTTGACGTCGATCATGCGCGTCCTCCTCGGGTGATCGAGGTTACTCCCCGCCGAGCCGGTGTCGCAATGGGCGGCGAGGGAGTAGAATACGCGCCGCTCGCGGGGCCGGTTACTCGTCGCGTCAAAGGACAGGTGGGCGAGCGCACTCGGGCGCGGCGCACCGGCGGCCGGGGAATCCCAGAGGAGGGAAGGATGGCCAACGCACCAAGCGCAAGTTACAGCCTCACCGTTCGCGTGCGACTCGCGAACCGGCCGGGCATGCTCGGCAAGCTCACCTCCGCCATCGGCAAGGCCGGGGGCGACATCGGCGCGGTAGACCTGGTCGAGGCGGGATCGTCCACCATCACCCGCGACATCTCCTTCAAGGCCAGCGACGAGCGCCACGGCGAGCGGATCACCGATCGGCTGCGGGCGATTGCCGGCGCGGATGTGGTGAACGTGTCGGACCGGACCTTCCTGATGCACCTCGGCGGCAAGATCGGGGTGCACGGCAAGGTGTCGGTGAAGACGCGCGACGACCTCTCGATGGCCTACACGCCCGGAGTGGCGCGGGTCTGCATGGCCATCCACAAGGATCCCCAGAAGGCCTACACGCTGACCATCAAGCAGAACACGGTGGCCGTGGTCACCGACGGCACGGCCGTCCTGGGCCTCGGCGACATCGGCCCGAACGCCGCGCAGCCGGTGATGGAGGGCAAGGCCCTCATCTTCAAGGAGTTCGCGGGTGTCGACGCCTTTCCCATCTGTCTGGCCACCAAGGACGTGGACGAGATCGTGGGGATCGTGAAGGCCATCGCCCCCGTCTTCGGCGGGATCAACCTCGAGGACATCTCGGCGCCGCGCTGCTTCGAGATCGAAGAGCGGCTGCAGCGCGACCTCGACATCCCGGTCTTCCACGACGACCAGCACGGCACCGCCGTGGTGGTCCTCGGGGCGCTGACCAACGCGCTCAAGCTGGTGAAGAAGAAGCTCTCCGACGTCAAGATCGTCTTCACCGGGGCCGGCGCTTCCGGGATCGCCACCGCCAACCTCCTCATGCGCGCCGGGGCGCGCCATATCATCGCCTGCGATCGCGCCGGGGCGCTCTACCAGGGCCGGACCGAAAACATGAACTCCATGAAGCAGTGGTTCGCCGAGCACACCAACCCCAAGCACCTCAAAGGCACCGCCGGCGACGCGCTGGTGGGAGCCGATATCTTCATCGGGCTCTCCGGGCCGGGCGTGGTGACCCTCAAGGACGTCAGGCGGATGGCGAAGGATCCCATCGTGTTCGCCATGGCCAATCCCGTCCCGGAGATCCAGCCCGAGGAGGCGGGACCGCACGTGCGGGTGATGGCCACCGGCCGGTCCGACTATCCGAACCAGATCAACAACTCGTGCTGCTTCCCCGGCTTCTTCCGCGGCCTGCTCGACGTGCGGGCCCAGCGGGTCAACGACGAGATGAAGCTGGCGGCGGCCCACGCCCTGGCCGCCATCGTGACCAAGAACGAGCTGAGCGAGGAGTACATCACGCCGTCGATGTTCGATTCGCGCGTGGTGCCGGCAGTGGCCTCGGCGGTGGCCGAGGCGGCGGTGAAGACCGGGGTCGCCCGGCGGAAGCGGCACACGTAGGAGCCATGACGGGGAATCGAGGAGCGCCCCGGGTTCCCCGGGGCGCGACGAGCGCGGGGGGCTTGGGGGGCCATTCGGGGCCCCCCATCTAAAGGTCCAGCGGGACGCGGTGAGAGCAAAGGAGCTCCTCGGCGCCTGCTTCGTGGTGTTCGCCGCGCTCCTGGTCTGGCCGCTCCTCAGCATTCCCAACCGGCCCGTCCTGGTCGCGGGCCTGCCCGCGCTCGTGCTGTACCTGTTCGTGGTGTGGGCGGCGCTGGTGGGGGTGCTCTGGTTGGTGACCCGTTCTGCTTCGGGGGATGATCCGCCGTGAGTTCCACGCCGCTCGCGGCCATCCTCATCGGCTACCTGGTCTTCCTCTTCCTCGTCGCCGCCGTGGCCGAGCGCTTCGGCCGGCGTCTCTCCAGCCCGCGCCTGCAGACCCTGACCTACGTGCTCGCCGTCTCGGTCTATTGCACGGCCTGGACGTTCTACGGCAGCGTGGGCCTGGCCGCCAATCGAGGCCTGGAATTCCTGACCATCTACCTCGGGCCGGCCCTGGTGGCCCTCTTGTGGCCGACGGTGCTGCGCAAGCTGGTGCGGGTGGCCAAGGAGCAGCGCATCACCACGATTTCCGACTTCGTCGCCAGCCGCTACGGGAAGTCGGCGCCCCTGGGCACCTTGGTCGCGGTCCTCGTGGTGTGCGGGATGATTCCCTACATCGCGCTCCAGCTGAAAGCCGTGTCGGTGTCCTTCGCGATGATGATCGGCGGCAACTCCGTTCTTTCGGGCTTCGACCCCGCCCTCCTGGTCGCGGCCATGCTGGCCCTCTTCGGCATCTTGTTTGGCGCCCGCAACCTCGACTTCACGCGGGCGCAGACCGGGCTCATGTCCGCGGTGGCGGTGGAGTCCATCGTCAAGCTGGTGGCCTTCCTGCTCGTGGGCGGCTTCGTCACGTGGGGACTCTTCGACGGATTCGCCGACATCTTCTCCCGCATCGTGGACCATCCCGAGTGGTCGAGCCTGCTGACCTTGGGGACGGCGCCCGCCGCCTCGTACGCGCGCTGGACGGCCATGCTCCTGGTCTCGATGGCCGCGGTGATGCTGCTGCCCCGCCAGTTCCACGTGCTCGTCGTGCAGAACCCGCGCGAGCGGGACGTGGCCACGGCGGCGTGGGCCTTTCCGCTCTATCTGCTGGCCATCAACGTCTTCGTGTTGCCCATCGCCTTCGCCGGTCTCCTGCGCTTTCCGGGCCAGGCGCGCGGCCGCCGACAGCTTCATCCTCGCCCTTCCCATCACCGCCGGCGCCCCGGCGGTGGCGGTGGCCGTTTTCCTCGGAGGCTTCTCCGCGGCCACGGCCATGATCGTGGTCGACTCGCTCGCCCTGTCGAAGATGATCTCCAACGACATCATTCTGCCGGTGATCCTCCGTCGCGGGCGCTTCGCCGAGGTCTACTGGGCCAGCCTGGCCTCGACCCGCCTGGGCATCCTCGTGGTGGTCGTGCTCGGCTACTTCTGGGCGCGCATCGAGGCGGGGCACTTCCTGCTCGTGGAGATGGGGCTGCTCTCCTTCATCGCCGTCACCCAGTGCGCCCCCGCGGTGTTCCTCGGGCTCTACTGGCGCCGGGGTAACCGCCGGGGCGCCTTCGCCGGCATCTCCGTGGGCTTCGCGCTGTGGTGCTACACGCTGATCATTCCCGCGCTCGTGAAGGAAAGCGTCTTGTCGCCAGGCGTTGCTCGCCGAAGGGCTGTTCGGCCTGGCCTGGCTGCGGCCCACGGCGCTCTTCGGGCTGACCGGTCTCGACGGGATCAGCCACGGCGTCTTCTGGTCGCTGTTCGCGAACGTCTCGGCCTATCTCCTGGTGTCGGCGCTCACCCGGCAGGACGCGGAGGAGCGGAGCCAGGCCGCCGCCTTCGTGGGTGTCGTCGAGGCCGAGCCGCCGCGGGTGGCTCCGCTGTCGATCTCCGAGATCGAACGGCTCATCCACCTCTACGTGCCCGAGGACGAGGCCGAACCCATCCTCCACGAGCTGCTCGCCGGCAAGACGCCCCCCGAGCTGACCTTGCCGGATCTCCTCGATCTGCGCATCCGGCTCGAGCGCGTCCTCGCCGCGTCACTGGGCGGCGCCGCCGCGCACTACATCATCGAAGACCGCTTCACCATCTCCAAGGGCGAGGCCCGCGAGCTGGTGGAGTCCTTCCAGGCCATCCAGCGCTCCCTCAAGACGAACGAGCACTTGCTCGCCTCGGTGGTCGAGAGCGTCGAGGACTGCATCTTCACCACGAACCCCGCCGGGCGCCTGGTCACGATCAACCCCGCCGGCCAGGCCCTCCTGGGCCTGTCGGCGGCGGAGGCGTCGGGGCTGCCCTACCTTGACGTCCTCGATCCTGTCGAACGGCGGCGGGTGGGGGCCGCGATCGAGCGCGCCCTCGCCGCGCGGCGCTCGTGGCGCGGCACGCTCACCGGGCTCACGCGGGCCGGGCAGCGCTTCCCCGCGCATCTCTCGATCGCCTGCGTCTTCGACGCCCAGCGCGAGGTCATGGGGACGGTGGGAGTGCTGCGCGACCTCACCGAGCAGGTGGCCACGCAGCAGCGGCTCATCCAGCGCGAGAAGCTGGCCTCGCTCGGCGAGATGGCGGCGGGAGTCGCCCACGAGATCCGCAATCCCCTCGGCGGGATCAAGATGGCCACCACCTTGCTCACGTCGGGCGCGGTCAGCGGGGACGCCATCTCGCGCGAGATGGCCCACACCATCCTGTCCGGGATCGCCGAGATCGACGCCATCATCTCCGACCTCCTGGACTACGCGCGCGACACCCGGCTCGACCGGCAGGAGTATCCACTGGGGCGCATCCTGGCTTCCGTGGTGGACGCCGCCGATGCGGAGGGCGCCATGCGCGGCGTGGAGCTGGTGACGAGCGGCCTCGCGGGTGACCTCGTGGCCCCGGTGGATGGCCAGCGCCTGCGTCAGGCCATCACCAACGTCGTGCGCAACGCCCTGGAAGCCGTGGAGCGCGACCCCCGGCCGCGGGTGGAGGTGCGCCTCTATGCGCGGGGTGGGGCGGCGATCGTCGAGGTCGCCGACAACGGCAGCGGCATCGCCCCCGAGCACCGCGAGAAACTGTTTCTTCCCTTCTTCACGACCAAACCCACGGGCACGGGACTGGGCATGGCGATCGTGAAGAAGATCATGGATCTGCACGGGGGCGAGATCGAGATCGACAGCGTTCCCGGATCCGGAACGACCGTCCGGCTCGTGATTCCCCACGCCAGCCAGGCGGAACCCGCCCGGCTGGGCTAGGAGCCTGCCATGAAGCGTCGCGTGATGATCGTCGAGGACGACGAGATCTTCCTGCGCCCGCTCCGGCGCACCCTGGAAGTCGCGGGCTTCGAGGTGCTGGCCGCGCCGAGCGGCGAGGAGGCCATCGACGTCCTGAAGGGCGAGGACGTCGACCTCGTGCTGACCGACCGGCGGCTCCCCGGGATGGACGGCGGGGAGCTGGTGCGGCGGATCAAGGCCGATCACCCGGACCTGGCCGTGGTCATGATGACGGCCTACGGGACCATCGAGTCCGCGGTGGAGGCCATGCGGCTCGGGGCCGCCAACTATCTGGTCAAACCCTTCGACACCGCCGAGATGCTCATCGTGCTGCGCCACGCCATCGAGTTCCACGAGCTGCGCGCGGCCAGCCGGGCCACCCTGCGGCGGAACCAGGAGCGCTTCACCCTCAAGAACGTCCTCGCCCAGAGCGCCGCCATGCGCGAGGTCTTCGAGGTCCTCCGCTCCGTGGCCGATCTCGACACCACCTTGCTCATCCACGGGGAGACCGGGGTGGGCAAGGAGCTGCTCGCGCGGTCCGTGCACTTCTCGGGCGCCCGCCGGGAGAAGCCGTTCGTGGCCGTGAACTGTGCGGCCATTCCCGCCGAGCTGTTCGAGTCCGAGCTGTTCGGGTTTCGCAAGGGCGCCTTCACGGGCGCGGCCGAGACGCGCCGGGGGCTCCTGCAGAGCGCCAGCGGCGGCACCCTCCTCCTCGACGAGATCGGGGAGATGCCGCTCGGGCTGCAGTCGAAGCTTCTCCGGGTCATCGAGGACAAGCGCGTCACGTCCATCGGGTCGGATCGGGCGGTGGAGATCGACGTTCGCTTCATCGCCACGACGAACAAGGACCTGCGCGCCGAGGTGGAGCGGGGCGCCTTCCGGCCCGACCTCTTCTATCGCCTGAGCGTGATGCCGATCCGGGTGCCCCCGCTGCGCGAGCGGGACGGCGACGTGCCCCTCCTGGCCCGGCACTTCCTGGACGAGAGCGCGCGTCGCTCGAAGAAGCCCGTGCGGCGACATCGCGCCCGACGCCATGCAGGCCCTCTGTCGCTACCGCTGGCCCGGCAACATTCGCGAACTGGAGAACGTCATCGAGCGGGCGGTGATCGTGGCGCGGGCCGACACCATCGCGGACGTCGAGCGTTTCCTCGGCCCCGAGAGCGGGCGCCCGGAGGTGGACCTCTCGCTGCCCTTCCGCGACGCGAAGGCCCGCGTGGTGGAGGAGTTCGAGCGCGCCTACATCAGCGGGCGTGCTGGAGGCCAGCGGGGGCAAGCTGACCGCGGCGGCCAAGCACGCGGACATGGATCCCAAGAACTTCTCGGAGAAGCTCGTCCGCTACGGGCTGCGCAAGTCGGGAGCGCCGAAGCGACCGAAGAGGGGCGGCCGCGCGCCGGGGAACCCGCCTGATCGTTCGGCCGGGTCGCAGCTCGCCCAGATTGCGCGCGCGCATCAGGTGCACGATACCAAGGAGCTCTTGGTATCGACACCAAGGGGGCTCTGGCGGCGCGGTCACCCGTGGGTCGCCAGAATCAGCTACTTAGCGCGCCTCGCGCCGGGCACGATTCTGCCTGCTGCTGCCGCCAGTGATGCCGCGCTGCGCGACCCGGTCGCTCCTGATCGCACTCTACGTGTCGCTCGATCTTGTCGAACCCGTGGATGCCGGGCGCGTTCGTCTTCGATCCCGATGACTGTCGGACGTGCGGCCTCCGGCCCGGCCGCTGATCGCGCGAGCACGGCGGCCGTCCGCGAACCCGGCGAGACCGCACCCCCGAGTGCGGTCCCCACCTGGGTGCGCCTCCGCTCGGAGCGCGGCACGGGCTCCGCTCCTCAGTCCGATTGGATCGTCGAGCTCAGACGGGCCCATTCCCCGCCTCGGAACTCGCCCTCCCGGCGAAGACCACTAGCCCCTCATCCCCGCGCCTGCGCCTGCGCGGGACCACGGAGTGCCGGGCACGCGCTGACACCACGGCCGCATCGAGCACGCAAACGGAGGAGGACCATCGATGGTCCACGTGGCAGGCGACACGGGGCATCCCGTGGCAGTGATCTGACCGAAGCGCAGAAGGAAGAGTACTGGCAGTACAACGCCTGGCTCACCACGATCTTGCTGGTCATCTGGTTCGTGGTGACGTATCTCATCTCCGGGCTCTGGGCGGGCTGGCTCAATCACTTACAGCTTCATCGGCTTCCCGCTCGGCTACTACATGGCGGCCCAGGGCTCGCTGGCCATCTTCGTGGTCGAGATCGCCGTCTACGCCTACCTGATGAACAAGAAGGACGAAGAGTACGGCATCCGCGAGGAGGGCTAGCCGACCATGAGCCTGGACAAGATCTTCGGCCTCTACACGCTCTGCTTCCTCGGCGTCACCGTCCTCATCGGGATCGCGCGAGCGGCCTTCGGGTTGTTCGCAACCGCTGGATCGGCTGGATCTACATGGCGCTGTCGCTGGCCATCTACGTCTTCATCGGCATCGTGACGCGCACGTCGAACGCCGACCAGTACTACGTGGCCGGTCGCGGCGTGCCCGCCGTCTACAACGGCATGGCCACCGGGTCCGACTGGATGTCGGCAGCCTCCTTCATCTCGATGGGCGGCGCCCTCTCGGCTGCAGGGCTTCTGCCGGTCTGGCCTACGTCATGGGCTGGACGGGCGGCTACCTGCTGCTGGCCGTCCTCCTGGGGCCGTATCTCCGCCAGTTCGGCGCCTACACCATCCCCGACTTCCTGGGCGCGCGCTACGGCGGCAACGCGGCGCGGATCGTGGGGTCATCGGCGCCATCGCCTGCTCCTTCACGTACCTCATCGCGCAGGTGACCGGCGTGGGCCTCATCGTCTCGCGCTTCATCGGCCTCGACTTCAACATCGGCGTCTTCGTGGGCCTGCTCGGCGTGCTGTTCTGCTCGGTGCTGGGCGGCATGCGCTCGGTCACCTGGACCCAGGTGGCGCAGTACATCATCCTGATCATCTCCTACCTGGTTCCCGTCGTGTACCTGTCGTGGACGCTGTTCAGCATCCCCATTCCCGAGCTGACCTATGGCCAGCTCCTCCAGCGCAACAACGCAGTACGCCATCCGGATCACCGCGCGATCCCGCCGGAGAAGGCCACGCGCGCCCCTGGAAGAAGGACGCGGACGAGATCGCCGCCAAGCTCAAGGCGGGCGGCCTCCCGGAGGCCGAGGTCGGACAAGCTACAGGCGCAGCAGGCCACGCCACTCGCCAGGCCATCGCCCCTCGCCGCCAGCGACGACGCCAAGTTCGGCCGCTACCTGACCGTGCCGACCGGCATCGGCATGTGGAACTTCCTGGCCCTGACCTTCTGCCTGATGGTCGGCACCGCCGGACTCCCGCACATCCTCACGCGCTACTACACGACGCCATCGGTGCGGCAGGCGCGCACGTCGGTGGCGTGGTCGCTCTTCTTCATCTTTCTCCTGTACTTCACGGCCCCCGCCTACGCGGCCTTCGCCCGCTTCACCATCTACACGAAGCTCGTGGGGGCCAAGATCTCGCGATCTGCCGGGCTGGGTGAAGTTCTGGCAGCCCGCGGGGCTCTTCAGGTGGTCGACAAGAACGGCGATGGCATCGTCCAGTGGGCCGATTTCGTCGTCAGGTGACCGACTTCGTGGTGCTCTCGATGCCCGAGGTCGCAGGGCTGCCGTTCGTCATCACCGGCCTGGTGATGGCGGGAGGGCTGGCCGCCGCGCTCTCGACGGCGGACGGCCTGCTCCTCACCATCGCCAACGCCATCTCGCACGACCTCTACTACAACGTCATCGATCCGAGCGCGTCGCTGGTCAAGCGGCTCACCATCACCAAGGTGCTGCTCGTCGTCACGGCTCTCGTCTCGGCCTACACGGCGACCTATCCGGTTCGCCGTCATCGCCGAGCTGGTGGCGTGGGCCTTCAGCCTGGCCGGCGCCTCGTTCTTCCCGGCCTTGGTCATGGGGATCTGGTGGAAGCGCGCCAACAAGCAAGGCGCGGTGTGCGGGGATGATCGCCGGCCTCGGCGTGACGACTTACTATCTGATCGGCAGCCGCTTCTACGGGGTCTCCTGGTTCGGCACGCAGACGATCGCCTCGGCGATCTTCGGGCTGCCCATCGGGCTTCCTCGTCATCTGGATCGTGTCGCTGCTCACGGCGCCCCCCCCGCAGGAGGTGCAGGACCTCGTGGCCAGCGTGCGCTATCCGAAGTCCGGACAGGCCGTCAAAGGCGACCCGCTCGGCCGGGACCTCCAGGAGGTGCCGGCGCATTAGTGATATGGGGGGCCCCGAGATGGCCCCCCATACCCCCATACCTCCCCAGCGCTCGTCGCGCCCCGGCGAAGCCGTGGCGCTCCTCGATTCTCACGCCCCGCGGCTCGGGGTCTGCGCCCGCTGCTATCATCGCGCCATGAATGAGCCCAGCGTGCGGCTGCTGCTCATCCTCAACGTCGTGCTGCCCCTGCTGTTCTTCATGGCATGGGTGTATCTGCTGATCCACATCATCGTCGCGCGCCTCATCGGGCGTCGGGACAGCCCGGTGCTGTGGTTCTTCGCCGTGGTCACCGGGCCGCTCACGCGCCCCGTCCGCTCCGTTCTCCCCGCCGGGACACCGGAGCCTCGCGTGCGTGTGGCCTCCCTTGTCGTGTACCTGCTGCTCTGGATCGTCGCCCGCGCGGTGCTCTACCAGCTCGCGGGCGCCCGCACGGGCTGAGAGCGCCGTGCTGGTGCTGGCCGCCGCCAACGCCGTGGGCGCGGTTCTGTTCGGCGCGCTGTACGCGGTGGCCGGGGCCGATCTGATGTCTCAGACGGTGTTCGTCGCGTGTCTGCTGGTCCTGTTCGTGCTGGTCACCACCCTGTGGGTCCGGACGGAGGCCCGACACCGGCCGCTCGAACCCTTGCGCCGGGCCGGACGGGCCGCCGGGGGGCTGGTCCTCGTGATCATCGCGATTCCGATTCTCATCTTGATGCCCCTGTTCTGGCTCGACACGCAACTCCCGCCCGAGGCGGGCCTTCGGAGCCTGCTGGCTCCGATCATGACCGTGACGCTCCTCTCGCTGATCCTCACCGTGCTGACAAACCTGATCGGCTCGATGGTGATCGTCGCCCGCGCCCTCGTCGGCGGGAGTGCGGCCCGACGGCGAGTCTCGTCAGCAGGTTCAGCTAGACTATCGGGGACCGAACCGTCGTCCGGCGCAACGTCGCGTTCTCAGGAGGAGGGCACGATGGCCAAGGTCGGCAGATTCGTGGTCGATCCCAAAGCGGGCGCGTACTGTCAGCTCACGCTCGACAGTGGCGAGAAGCTCATCGTCAACCACGACAAGGGCGGGTTCAAAGGCGGACGCCTCACGATCGAGAAGACCAAGTGGTGGGGTGCCGGAGAGAAGGTCTTCGGCTGCGACCTCGACAGCCCGGAAGGCAAGGCCGCGATGGCGAGACTGACCCGGGGGGTGAGCGAGGGCAGCGCCGATGCCACCCCCCTGGGGGCCTTCGTCAACTACGTCAAGGACTGCAAGTCGGCAGAAGACGTCAAGGCGAAGTGCGCGGCGCTGACGGCGGGGCACTAACCCGTTCGCGGGCTCGGGTGTGAGCGAGGGTCGGCCCTGGGCTGGTGAGCGATCGCTCTTCCTCCACCGGGTCGGCAGATTTTCTGGCCAGGCTGCCGGTGATGTCCCCGACTCAGGCGTCCGCGCTGGAGATCGCGCGGCTCCTGTCGCGTCACGGCGTCGGGTCCGTGATCGTGATCGCAGATGATCACACCCCGCTCGGGATCGTCACCGACCGTGACCTCAGGCGCAAGGTCGTTGCCGAGGGACGCGATGCCGCGGCCACCCGTGCCGATGAGATCATGTCCTCACCGCTGGTGACGATCCGTCCCACGGCCTTCGCCTTCGAGGCCATCCTCGAGATGACCCGCCGCGAGATCCGGCATCTCGCGGTCATCGACGAGGGGCGCCTGGTGGGCGTGGTCTCGATGTACGACTTCCTCACGTCCCAGACCCTGCACCCCGTCATGCTTGTCGCGCGAGATCGCGCGGGCGCTGTCGCTCGACACGCTCGCCGCCCTCGGCACGCGCGTCACCGATCTCGCTCGCCGCCTGGTGGACGAGGGAGGAAGCGCCCACGACGTCGGCCAGCTGATCTCCGAGCTGAACGACCGCATGGTGGGGCGCGTGCTGGCCCTGGCCGCGGAAGGCCTGGCGACGTCCGGCGAGGACGCTCCCTCCGTGGCGTACTGCTGGCTCAGCTTCGGCAGCGAGGCGCGCCGCGAGCAGACACTGCGCACCGACCAGGACAACGGACTCGTCTTCGCGGATGTGCCCGAAGTCCTGCGAGAGCGCGCGGCGCGCTACTATCTCCGCCTCGCCGAGGAGACCGTACGCGGGCTCGCGCGCATCGGTGTTCCTCTCTGTCCAGGGGAGATCATGGCCTCGAACCCGCGATGGTGCCAGCCGCTGGCGGTCTGGCGCGAATACTTCCACCGCTGGATCACGGATCCCACGCCGGACCAGGTACTGGGCGCCTCGATCCACTTCGACCTGCGCCCCCTGGCGGGCGCGAGCGAGCTGGGACGGTCGCTCGCCGACGTGATCCGCCAGGAAGCGCCCCGCCATCGCGGATTCCTCAGGCTGCTGGCCACCGATGTCGTCGAGCGCAGGGTCCCCCTGACCTTCCTCGGACACATCGCCACTCAGCGAGCGGGCCCGCATCGTGGCGCCGTCGACCTGAAGGGCGCTGGCGCCATGCAGCTCGTGGGCGCCGCGCGCGTGCACGCGCTCGAGCTGGGGTTCCACGACACCAACACCATCGACCGCTTCAGGGCGGCGCAGGAGCGTGGTCTGTACACGCCCGAGGAGGGTCGCGAGATCATCGACGCCGCCCAGCACCTGATGCGACTGCGGCTGGTCCATCAGCTCGATCAGCACGCGCGCGGTGAATCCGCCGACAACTTCGTCACCCCGGCCCAGCTCTCTCATGCCGACAGCGTCCTGCTGCGCGAGGCGCTGCGCACGGTGGGCCACGTGCAGGCGAAGCTCCGCGAGCGCTACGCCACGGACTTCGCGCCCCGGTAGGCGAGGCCACGTGCGGCTGACGCGCCTGGACCAGAAGCTCGTGGCGGGGATCGTGGGCTTGTTCCTGCTCCCGAGCGTGCTGGCCGCCGGCACTCTCGTCGCGCTCTACCGGTGGGGGGCCTTTGACGACACCTTCACGCTACTGGTGACCGTCGTGGTCGGTCTGGCCACGCTGATGGGATACCTGGGGCTGATCGCGCACACCATCGGGCAGAGTCTGGTGCGGGCCGTCCGTCAGGTCCAGCTCGGGACCGAGCTGATCGCGACCGTGAACCCCGCGCACCGCCTGGAGATCTCGACGGGGGACGAGCTGCAGCGCCTCGCCGAGGAAATCAACCACCTCGCCGATCGTCTGGCCGCGGCCCGCCAGGACGGCGTGCGCGCGGCGGCGCGCGCCGCCGCGGAGCTGGAGGCCGAGCGCGCGCGGCTGGCCCGCGTTCTGGACGCCCTCGGCGAGGGCGTTCTCGTCGTCACGCCCGAGGGACGCGTGAGTCTGGCCAATCATGCGGCGCGGGCGCTGCTGGGCCATGGCCTTCTCGGGCGTGACCTTACCGATCTTGTCGCCGATGCGGCGTCGATCCTGCACGCGGCCGACGGCTTCCGCGCTGGCGCGCACGTGGCCTGGCGCCTCGCCCTGCATGCCCACGGGGCTGGAGCCCTCGAGGCTACCGTCACCCCGCTGCTCGAGGGCGGGGGGCGGCTGAGCGGGCTTGCCATCGTCCTCCGGGAGCGCGCCAGCGATGCTGCAGAGGCGGTCGATCAGCGGGCGATCCCGGGGCCTCGAGGGGCTGGACGTGCCTCGGCGGCGGCGGATGGAGCGCGGGAGAAGCGCCCCGAGCTCTACGACTTGTCCCTCCTCGACGACATGGACCGCCGCATGTCGTCCGACGACCGGGCACGCCGTCTCGACGCCCTCACGTGCACGGTGCTCGACGTCGAGACCACGGGCCTCGAGCCATCCCGGGGCGATCGCATCGTCTCCATCGCCTGCGTGAGGATCCGGAACGGGATCGTCAGAGAGGCGGAGACGCTCGACGTGCTCGTGAACCCGGGGCGACCGATTCCGCCGGGGAGCGTCCGCATCCACGGGATCACCGACCAGATGGTCGCGTGTGCCCCGACCATCGATGCCATCGTCCCCGACGTCTTGCGCTTTGCCGACGGAACGGTGCTGGCCGGTCACGAAATCTGGTTCGATCTGACATTTCTTCGCGAGACGACCGACCGGCTCGGTGTGCCGCTGTTGACTCAGTCACACCCTGTGCTCGACACCTGGCTGCTGTCACAGTTCCTTCATGGCCCGCTCGGCAGTCATGATCTCGAGACCGTGGCCGCCCGACTGGGCGTGTCCCCCCAGGGTCGACACTCGGCTCGAGGCGATGCTGTGATGACGGCCGAGATCCTGGTCCGGCTCTTCGAGATCCTCAGCAAGAGGGGGATCGGTACGCTCGGGGAGGCGCTCGAAGCGATGCGGCGGATCCGAACCCGCTTCACCGCGGCGACGGGTGCGCCGTGACCACGCGCGGCCCGGGTCGTCATCGCGGCGGGCGGCCGATGCCAAACGCCCACGCCCGCTGCTATGATCCCGCGATCGAGCGCGGGGGGGTTCGGAGGCCCGCCGCCGGGTTCCCCTGGGCGGGACGAACGCGAGGGGTTTGGGGGGCCCGGGCTGGGCCCCCCATCTCATTAGTCCCGTCTGAGCCTCGGACAGAACGCCCTTGCCTCCAGGATCTGCGCTGCCGTTCTACACGGTGCTGCCGTTCGGCCTCATGCTGCTGGCCATCGCGGTGTTTCCGTTGTGGCTGCCGCACTGGTGGGAGAGCAACCGGAACAAGCTGCTCGTGGGCTGTGTGCTGGGTTTGCCCATCCTGGGCCTCTACCTATGGCGCCGGCCCGGGGCCTTGGTGGCGATGGGCGAGGAATACGTCTCGTTCATCATCCTGCTGACCGGCCTCTACGTCATCTCGGGTGGCGTGTTGCTTCGGGGTGACCTGATCGCCACGCCGCTCACCAATACTGCGTTCCTGGCGATCGGGTCGGTCCTGGCGTCCTTCGTCGGCACCACGGGGGCGTCCATGCTCCTCATCCGCCCGCTACTGCAGACCAACCAGGAGCGGACACGGGTGAAGCACACGGTGGTCTTCTTCATCTTCACCGTGTCGAACATCGGGGGCATGCTGACTCCTCTCGGCGATCCCCCACTGTTCCTGGGCTTCCTGCAGGGCGTACCGTTCACGTGGACCTTCCGGCTGTGGCCGCACTGGCTCCTGATGGTCGGGACTCTGCTGCTGATCTACCTCATGTGGGATTCGGCTCAGTACGCGCGTGAGCCCATCGCGGCGATCCGCCGGGACCGGACCCAGCTCGAGCCGCTGCGGGTGCTGGGGGCCGTCAACGCGCTCTGGCTGGTCGGGGTGGTGCTGGCGGTCGCGTTCATCCGCGCGCCCGTCAGGGAGCTCGTGATCCTAGCGCTGGCCGGAATCTCGCTGTGGAAAACGCCCCACACGATCCGCCGCGCCAACCGCTTCACGACCTATCCGATCGTGGAGGTGGCGGTCCTCTTCTTCGGCATCTTTCTGACGATGATTCCGGCGCTGGAGCTGCTGCGGCTGCGGGGGCACGAGTTCGGTGTGCGGCAGCCCTGGCAGTTCTTCTGGGCGACCGGCGCGCTCTCATCCTTCCTCGACAATGCGCCGACCTACCTGGTGTTCCTCGCGCTCGGCCAGGGTCTCGGGCTGGCAAACGAGGTCGTGGGGGTGCCTGGCGCCATCCTCGCCGCCATCAGCGCGGGCGCCGTGGCCATGGGCGCGAACACCTACATTGGGAACGCCCCCAATTTCATGGTCAGGTCCATCGCCGAGGAGGCGGGGGTCAAGATGCCGAGCTTCTTCGGCTACATGGCCTACAGCGGCCTCGTGCTCATCCCCCTGTTCGTCGCCGTCAGCCTTCTGCTCTTCGGCTGACGATCGGGTCGTCGGGGATCCTGGGTTGCGCGTCTTTCCCGGATTCTTCATTCGCCTTCCAGAGATCGACGAGAGAATTCGCGAAATGTTGCGCACTTTCGGCTCGGCCGCCAACCTGTCAGGGGAGCGTCGGCAGAAACTGACACGTCATCGGGCATTTCGCCCGTCATCAGTTCAGACCCGAGAACGCTCTCGACGATCGAAGTCCGTGTTTCCGATCAATTAGGGTATATCGCCGCCTACTGTGGTGGCGGCATACGCGTTGCATGCTTGTTGCCGCCAGTCACGACAAGGGAGGAAGAGATCGATGAGGGGAATGCGGGAACGGCTCGAGAGGGACCTGACCCTAGCGGTGAATCGTCTCCGCCAGATGGGTGGTGTGGCCCTGGATGAGCTTCCTGGCCCGACCGGGGACAACACGCCCTTTGCAGACGAAGTTGACGAGATCGTCGCCAGCGAGGAACGCGAGATCAGGTTCGGGACGCGCGAGCTGCTGGTCGACCGTGTCAATCGCATCATGGCGGCGCTGGATCGCCTCAGCACCGGCGAGTACGGCACGTGCGTCGAGTGCGGGGAAGCCATCGCCCCGGCGCGGCTGCGCGCGTTGCCGGAGGTGCAGACCTGCGTGCGCTGCCAGGATCGCATCGAGCGTCGCGGGCGGCGGGAGCGTGTCGAGACTGTCGAAGTGGGGGTCGAAGAGGACTAGGACCGAGTCGGCAACCCGACGAGTTCCTGCCAATGGGGGCGGGGTCGAACCCGCCCCCTTCTGTTTCTCGGCGCTGGCGCGCCCGGGGAGGTGCGGAGGACGTAGTCCGGGGGCTCGTGTAACGTAGCCCGGTGCGGACCCCCATCCTGGACCTTGCCCGCCCGGGCTTCCACGCGCTCTGCCGCGCCTACTTCGGTCTCGACCTGGTGGGAACTGAACACATCCCGCGCGAGGGCGCGGTGATCATCACCCCGAACCACCAGACGTACGCGGATCCTCCGCTGGTCACGATCCCGGTACGCCGGCCCGTGTACTACATGGCCTGGAGCCAGCTCTTCAAGATCCCCGGGCTCAGCTGGGCGATCAGGCGCCTTCGCGCTTTCCCGGTGCGCCTCGAGTCCCAGGATCCCCGCGCCGCCCGGGAGGCAGTTCGTCTTCTGGAGGCCCGGGAAGCGCTGATGATCTTCCCGGAGGGAGGCCGGAGCCCTGACGGGAGCGTGCAGCCGTTCAAGTCCGGAGCGTTCCGCCTCTCGGTGGCACTCGGCGTTCCCGTTCTCCCGGTGACGATCGATGGAGGGACGCGGTCGTGGCCACCGGGTCGCGTACTTCCCAGGCCGGGCGCCATCCGGATCACGTATCACCCGCTGATCCGTCCCGATCTGGCTCTCGAGCCGAGGCGGGCGGCGCACGAACTGGCGCGGCAGGCGCGGGATGTGATCGTCGGCGCCCTCCAGCATGCCTGAACGCGCCGCGATTGGCTGATCCAGCGCCACTCGCGCGGCTGAATGCCCGGATCGTGGGCTGTCGGCTATGCCCGCGCCTCGTGGCCCACCGGGAGGCGGTTGCCGCGGTCACCGCCGCGCCGCTACGGCGGCCAGACGTACTGGGCTCGACCTCTTCCCGGCTTCGGAGATCCCCGTGCACGCGTGCTCCTGGTCGGTCTGGCTCCTGCGGCTCACGGCGGCAACCGCACGGGACGCATGTTCACGGGCGATCAGAGCGGGACGTGGCTCTTCCGAGCTCTACACGAGGCGGGCTTTGCCAGCCAGCCAACCTCCGATCATCGAGCGGACGGGCTGCGCCTGCGCGATGCCTACATCACCGCAGCCGCCCGCTGCGCGCCGCCGGCCAACAAGCCGACTCCCGAGGAACTGACCGCATGCCGGCCCTACCTTCTGGAGGAGCTCCAGCACCTTTCTCGTGTGCGCGTGATAGTGGGACTGGGACGGATCGGCTGGACGACGTACCTTCAGGCCCGGCGCGCGCTCGGCGCTCCGCCCCCGCTCGCCACGCCGGCCTTCGGTCACAACCTCCAGACCCGGTTCGCGGACGGGTGCGTGCTGATCGGCTGCTATCACCCGAGTCAGCAGAACACGTTCACGGGAAAGCTGACCCGCCCCATGCTCCGCCAGGTCTTCGAAGCCGCCCGCCGCCTGCTGGAACACCCGATTCGCAAGGCCTGAACGAATCAGCACGGACGCCCAACGGGGAACGTCGGGCAGGAGTCAAGCCCCGCGAGCCGAAGCCTCGCACTGAGAAGTGTTCGAGCGGCGGCTTTGCCGCCGCAACTCGAAGCCCAAATCTCGCGTGAGGCCGGGCTGGGGGGCCATCGGGGGGAGCGGCGGTCGCTCCCCCCGATGTGCAATCAATCCACCAGATCCGAAGGCAGGCGCGGGCGCTCGGCCACGGTGAGGGTGAATTCGCGCGGCTGACCGTCGCGGAGCAGCGGTGACTTTCACCCGCTGGCCCGGACGTAGTGTCCGGACCTTGGCGACGTACTCGTTGTGAGTCCGGATGGGCGTTGCCTGGATCGACGTGAGGATGTCCCCGCCCAGAAGGTATTCGTCGCCCTGGATGACGACGGACAGGTTGCCGCCGCGGATGCCGGCACGGTCGGCGGGACTGCCATCGTAGACGACCTCGACCAGGTAGCCCGGGGCGACGGGAAGGCGGATCAGAGCAGCCGACCCGGTTGTCGACTTCCCGTCCCTGGATCCCCAGCCACGGCCGCACGACCCGGCCCTGCTCTCGCAGGTCCTTCAGGACGGCCTTGGCGGCGTTGACGGGCACCGCGAACCCGATGCTCTGAGCGTCTTCGGAGATGAACGTGTTGATCCCGATGACATTTCCGCACCGGTCGAAGAGGGGACCACCGGAATTGCCAGGATTGATGGGCGCGTCCGTCTGGATCAGGGGCTGGTCGGAGATGCCGGGGAGGATCCGGTTGAGCGCGCTCACGATCCCGCGCGTCATCGTCTGGTCGAGCCCGATCGGATTGCCGATGGCCACGACCTCCTCGCCCACCTTGAGGGTGGACGAGTCCCCCAGGCGCGCGGTGGTGAGGGTCGATGACGTCTCCAGGCGCAGCAGGGCGAGGTCGAGGACGGGGTCCAGACCGAGCACACGTGCGGGGACCTTCTCCTTGGAGTCGAGCGTCACCGATAGGGACGCCGCGCCGTCGACCACGTGGGCATTGGTGAGCACCTGGCCGTCGCGATCGATGATGACCCCGGAGCCCACCACCGTCTCGAATCGGCGCTGCGGCTTCGCCTTGTTGATCTTCATGGCCTGGATCGACACCACGGTGGGCGAAGCGCGCTCGAAGAGGATGGTCAGGGGATCGGTGCAGGTTGCGGCGGAGGCATGCGAGGCAAAGAGGACGATCGAGGAGAGCACCAACCACGGTCGCATGCCACGCGATCATACACCAGGACGGCGAACGGCAACGTGACGGGAGCTCGGCGGTATACTTTCGGTGTGGCAGTCCTGTTCCTGTCCGCGATGCTCGTCCTGCTCTCGGCCCTTCCTGCTCGTGCCGCCGACGGCGTGGTGGCCGTCACCCTCGACAACGGGTTGCGCGTGCTCCTCCTCGAGGACCACCGAAGCCCGGTGGCCGCCTTCCAGGTGTGGTACCGGGTGGGCTCGCGCAACGAGGCGCGTGGCCGTACCGGTCTCGCCCACTTCCTCGAGCACATGATGTTCAAGGGCACGCCGACCTACGGGCCCCGCCAGTTCTCGCGTCTCGTGGAGCAGAACGGCGGCCGCGACAACGCCTTCACCAGCCAGGACGTCACGTCGTACTACATCAACATCGCGGCGGACCGCCTTCCTCTCGTCCTCGACCTCGAGGCCGACCGGATGCAACACCTTCTGCTCGATCCCGGCGACATCGCCTCCGAGCGCCAGGTCGTCCTCGAGGAGCGCCGGACGCGCACGGACGACGATCCGAGCGGCTTCCTCTCCGAGGAGGTGAGCACCTTGGCCTTCAAGGCTCACCCGTACGGCCAGCCGATCCTGGGCTGGGCGGAGGACGTCGAGCGAATCACTCCCGAGGCCATGCGGGCGTTCTACCGGACCTACTACGTACCCAACAACGCCATCGTCGTGGCCGTGGGCGACTTCCGCGCGGCGGACATCCTCGACCGGATCAAGCAGCGTTTTGGCGGCATTCCCCGCGGTCCCGATCCTCCCCCGGTGCTCGCGGTGGAGCCGCCGCAGAACGGCGAGCGCCGGGTCGTGGTCCAGCGGCAGGCCGAGCTGCCCATCGTGTACCTGGCCTACCACGTCCCGAGCGGCGCCTCGGCGGACGCGCCGACCCTGGACGTCCTCTCCACGGTCCTCTCCGGCGGGCGCGCGTCTCGGTTGTATCGCGCCCTCGTCTCGGACGGGCAGATCGCCCTCGAGGCGGGCGGGGACTACACCTTCTTCATGCTGGATCCCTACCTGTTCTGGTTCTGGGCGACCCCGCTGCCCGGGCAGAAGCCCGAGACCGTGGAAGCCGCGCTCCTCGCGCAGATGGAACGGCTCAAGACGGATCCGGTGAATGACGAGGAGCTTCGGCGCGCCAAGAACCAGATCGAGGCCGAACTGGTCTTCGCGCAGGATTCCGTCTCCCAGCGGGCCACCCAGCTCGCGCAGTTCGAGCTGCTCGGCGGGTACGCGCTGGACGGGACGTTCCTCGAGAAAGTCCGCGCCGTCACCGCAGCAGATCTCTTGCGCGCCGCCCGCACCTACTTTCCCGGCGAGCGCAAGAACGTCGGCATCCTGCTGCCCAAGCCCTGATGCCGTCGAACCTCTCTGGCTGCCGCCGCCCCGCTCTCCGGTCCGTTGCCGCACTCGGGGCGGTCCTTACGGTCCTCGTCCTGGCCGTCGGGTCCGCCGAACCCGGCGCCCTGGCCTACCGTGAAGTCCTTCCGAACGGGATCGTCCTGCTCGTGGCGGAACGCCCCGGCGTTCCCATCGTGGCCGCGCGGGTCTACGTGCAAGGCGCGGGCGCGGCCTTTGATCCGGCTGATCGGCAGGGGCTGGCCAACCTGACCGCCGCGCTCCTCACGCGGGGCACCGCCAAGCGAACCGCGTCGGAGATCGACGCGTCCATCGAGTTCGTGGGCGGGCGTCTGGACGGCGGGCGCGGATCGTGACGGGCTCGTGGCCGCCGTCGACGTCCTCCGGAAGGACCTCACCCTTGGGCTCGACATGCTCGCCGAGATCGTGCTGACGCCGACCTTTCCCGATGCCGAGGTCGGGCGCAAGGTCACCGAGATCCAGGCGGCCATCCAGCGAGCCGAGGAGAGTCCGGACGGCGTGGCCGGCCGTGCGCTCCGGCGCCTGATCTTCGCCCCTCATCCCTATGCCGGGCCGGTGGAGGGGACGCGCGAGTCCGTGGCCAAGCTCGGGCGGGCTGACGTGCTCGGCTTCTACCAGGGCCACGTGCGTCCGGACACGACGGTCATTGCCCTCGTCGGGGCCATCGGCGTGGACGAGGCCCGTCGCGAGGTGGCGGCACGTTTCGGTCGATGGTCTCGCCCCGCCACGACGGTGCCCGTGCTGGCGCCGGCCAGCGGAGCGGCGCCGCCTCGCGTCGAGGTCATCAAGCGCGAGCTGTCGCAGGCCACGATCCTCATGGGGCGCGCGGCCATCCGCCAGACCGATCCGGACTACTACGCGCTCGCCGTGGCCTCCTACATCCTCGGCGGCGGTGCGTCCTCGCGGCTCTACGGACGCGTCCGGGACGAGGGTGGGTTGGCCTACACCGTCGGGAGCGACCTCGCGCCGGCGCGATACGGCGCCCTGCTGGTGGTGAGCGCCCAGAGCCGGACGTCGGCCGTGCCGAAGGTCACCGATCTGTTGCGCGACGAGATGGCGCGTATGGGACGCGAGGCCGTCAGCGACGCGGAGCTGGACCTTGCGAAGTCGTACCTCATCGGGAGCTTCCCCTTGCGCCTGGATACCACCGCCAAGGTGGCCAGCTTCATCACCATCGTGGAGACCCAGGGGCTTGGGCTCGATTACGCGGACCGCTATCGCCGCGAGATCGCCAAGGTGACGGCGGCCGATGTCCAGCGCGTCAGTGCGCGATTCCTCGCTCCTGACACGTTCAATCGCGTTGTCGTCGGTCAGCTCCCGTGAGGGGACTCCTCGGGGTGGCGGCGGCCATGCTCGTGGTGGCATCGGGCGGCGAGGCCGCCTCGCTGGTGCTCGACGAGCAGGACGTGGGGCGGGCCGTGGCCGTGGGTCAGCGCAGCGCGACGAGCGACACACCGTTCGACACGGAGTGGCGGGTGACCAACGCCGCCGGTGAGGTCGCGCTCGTGGTCACGCCTTTTCACCGGCTCGCCCTCGCGTCCCGGCACGCGGCCTACAAGAACGAGCCGCTCACGCCGGCCGAGCAGGACAAGGTCCTGCGCGAGCAGAAGGATCGATTGGCGTTCTGGGTTGCCTTAAGAGGCCGCCAGGCGGACTTCGCCCGGCACTACACGTCGCGGTTCATCACCTCCGGACCGGACGGGAGCGAGCGCGAGATCGCCCCCACATTCGTGCAGAACGAGCGCACGGCGTTGCCGCACGACGGCGGGATGTTCGTGGCGCGCTGTGTGTACGCGTTTCCCACCAAGGAGTTGACGGGACGATCGCGCGGAGCCCTGGTGGTGCGCGACCCCGAGGGCCGGGAGGTGGCCCGCTTCAGCGTTGATCTCTCGCGGATGCGCTGAGCTTCGCGTGCGGCCGCACGGCTGGATCGGCCTCGGCGTCATTCTCGGTGCCGAGGCCGCGCTGTTCTCGGGCCACGCCGTGGTGGCCCGCTGGTTCACGCCCATCGTGTGGACGGGCTACGTGCTCCTCGCCGACGCCCTCGCCGCCCGCCTCACCGGAGTCTCCTACCTGACAGCGGCGCGTGCCGAGGGCGCGGGGGTCGTGCTGGCGTCCATCGGCTTCTGGTGGCTGTTCGAGTGGTACAACGCCCCGCGTTTCTGGCGCGGGGGTGAAGATATGGTGGGGCTGTGGTGGCAGTACCACGGCCTCGAGCCCGATCCCTTCCTGCGACGCATCGGCTACGACTGGGCCTTCGCCACGATCCTGCCCGCGCTGTTCCTCACCGCCGTGGTCCTGCGCGTCTCCGTCTTCCGAGAGCTTCGCGTGCGGCCGTGGCGGCCGCCCGCCTGGCTCCTGCGCCTGGCGGTGGTGGCGGGGGTGGTGTCGGTCGCGCTCCCGCTGCTCGTCGTGTCGCGCTGGCTGGTGCCCCTCGTGTGGCTCGGCTGGGTCCTGCTGCTCGAGCCGCTCAACTATCGGGCAGGGCGCCCCTCCTGGCTGGCCGATCTCGCCCGCGGTGATGCCTCGCGCGCGGCCGCGCTTCTGGCGAGCGGCGCAGTGTGCGGGCTCCTCTGGGAGTTCTGGAACTACTGGGCGACGGCCCGGTGGACCTACACGGTGCCGTACTTTGGGAGCGTCAAGCTCTTCGAGATGCCCGTGCTTGGCTACCTGGGTTTCCCGCTCTTTGCGCTCGAGTGCTACGCGATGTACCACGCCCTGCGCGGCGTGTTGCAGACGCCAGCAAACTCCGCGCGGTCGGCGCCGCTGATATAATCCAGCCCGCACCAGCGCCATTCACGGGAGGAGGCTCACGCCATGAAAGCGGTCCGCATCCATACACCCGGGGGGCCGGAAGCCCTCCGCTACGAAGACGTCCCCGACCCGACACCGAAGCCGGGACACGCAGTCGTCAAAGTCGACGCGGCCGGCCTCAACTATATCGACATCTACTACCGCAGCGGGCTCTACAAGACCGAGTTGCCGATGACCCTGGGTATGGAGGCCGGCGGCACGGTGACGGCGGTCGGGCCGAACGTCACCCAGGTCAAAGCCGGCGACAAGGTCGCCTACACGGGTGTGCCAGGCGCCTACGCGGAATACGCGCTCGTGCCGGCGGACCGGCTCGTCGTGATGCCGGCTGGGCTCAGCGCGAAGCAGGGCGCTGCCGCCATGCTGCAGGGCATGACCGCCCACTATCTCGCCTGCAGCACCTGGCCGCTCAAGCCAGGAGACGCATGCCTGGTCCACGCCGCGGCCGGTGGCGTGGGGCTGCTCCTCTGCCAGATCGCCAAGATGCGCGGCGCCCGCGTCATCGGGACCGCCTCCACCGAGGACAAGGCCAAGCTCGCGCGGGAGGCCGGCGCCGACGAGGTGATCCTCTACACGCGACAAGACTTCGTGGAAGAGGTCAAGCGCCTGACCGGCGGAAAGGGCCTTCAGGTCGTCTACGACTCTGTCGGCAAGGACACCTTCGACAAGGGCTTCGCCTGCTTGGCTCCGCGAGGGATGATGGCGCTCTACGGTCAGTCGAGCGGCCCCATCGGTGCTTTCGACGTGGCCAAGCTCGCCGCGGGGGGGTCGCTCTTTCTGACCCGACCGAGTCTGGTCTCCTACACGGCAACGCGCGCGGAGCTGGAGCAACGCGCGGCCGATGTCCTCGGGTGGATCCGTGACGGCAAGCTCAAGGTGCGCATGGAGTTCGAGTTCCCGCTCAAGGATGCGTCGGAGGCCCATCGCGCCCTGGAGGGGCGGCGCACGACCGGCAAGGTGTTGCTCGTTCCCTGAGCGTTATCGTGAGAGACTCGACGAGGAGGTACTCATGATGCATCGAATGCTCGTACCGCTGGCAGCGGTCTTAGTGTGCGCGTTTGTCCTCGCTCAGTCTGGTGAGGCGTGGGCTCGTGCGGGTGGCGGCGGCAGCCGCGGATCACGGTCCTATTCATCGCCGGCTCGCCCGGACTCGGTCAGCCCGGGAGCGCCCTCGAGCCCGTCCCGCTATGGTCAGCCCGCCCCCAGCCCGCTCTCTCAGCAGCGCCCGGGTCTCTTCGGCGGGCTCATGGGAGGACTTGCCGGGTTCGCGCTCGGCGGACTCCTCGGCAGCATGCTGTTCGGAGGGCTGGGCAACGGATTCGGTTTTGGGTTGCTCGAGATGCTCCTGATCGGTGCGGGCATCTTCCTGCTCATCACGTTCATGCGCCGGCGCCGGGCCGAGTCCCCACAGCCGGCCTACGCGACCGCCGGCAGCCCCTCCGGCTCCTACTCGGGCTACGAACGGATGAGCCCCGGCGCTGGTGGGGGACCGGCCACGATGGAAGCGCCCGCCGCCCCGTCGGATCTCGAGCGCGGGCTCGGCCACATCAGACAGATGGACTCGCGGTTTGACCCCGAGACCTTCGTGGCGGTCGCGCGCAACGCGTTCCTCGAAGTCCAGCAGGGCGTGGCCCAGCGCGATGTGACCTGGCTGAGGGATCGCATCGTTCCGGATCTCTACGCGACGCTGCAGGCTCAGTGCGATCGCCTTCGCGCGGCACGGCAGACCAACCATGTCGAGCAGATCCGCATCCAGCGTGCCGACGTCACCGAGGCGTGGCAGGAGAGCGGCCGCGACTTCGTGACCGTGTACATCATGGCGTCGCTGTTGGACTACACGGTCGACGACGCGACGGGCGGTGTCGTGGAGGGCTCGAAGAGCGCGGTCCAGAGCGTCGAGGAGTTCTGGACGTTCGCGCGCCAGGTCGGCAGCAACCCCTGGCAGCTCACGGCCATCCAGACCGCGTAGGCGTCCGCTGCAGCGAGCCGTGAAGCGGCTCGCCCTCTGGATCGGGATCGGGGCGGCGGTCCTCGCCGCCCTGATCGCGGCAGCGATCCTTTCCCTGCCATACCTCCTGGACCTCCCGAGGGTTCAGGCGCTTGCCGCGGCGAGCGCGAGTCACGCTCTCGGGCGTCCCGTCCGGTTCACCTCCATGTCCGTTCACCTGCTGCCCGTACCCAGGGTCGAGTTGCAAGGCCTGGAGGTGGCGGAGGATCCGAAGTTTGGAACCGCGCCTTTCGTCACCCTGGAGCGCGGATTCCTGCTCGTGCGCCTTCGCCCCTTGCTCGGCGGGCGTCTGGAGTTCAGCGAATTGAGACTCGAGCATCCGCTGATCCGTCTCGTGGAGGGGGCTGACGGCTCCCTCAACGTGGCGAGCCTCGGCGTCGTCAAGGAGGCAGCCGCCCGGCTGGCTCCGATCGCTCCCGGACGGGAGCCACCGGCGAGAAGCACGACCGCAGGGGCCTCACTCCTAGCTGCGGGCATCGCCATCGAGAAGGGGACGGTGAGCTTTGTCTCTCGCTCCGCCGGCCTCGGAGAGTATCGTTTGGTCGACGTCGATCTGCGACTGCGAAGCGACGGTCCCTCGCTCACCGTTGCGGGCCGCGGCATCCTCACTCCGGGCGACATCGCGATTCACCTCGTCGACGGACGCCTCGCCCCCCGCGGTGTCCGTTCGCTGATGGAAGCCCCCCTCAGCGGGCAGGTGAGCTTCGAGGGCGCAGACCTGCGCCGACTGGTCGCCACCGTGGCGCCCGCAGGGCTCGCCGTGGGCGGTCCTGTCCGGGGCATGCTCAGCCTGGGTGGAGTGCTCGGGGTGCCCCACGCGTCGGGCCGTGTGCTGCTCTCGCGGGCTGTGATCAGCCGCACGGGCTCGTCCTGCCGCCCGCCCGAGCGCACCGTGGTCATCGAGGAGATCTCTGTGGCGACGCGCTGGACGGAGCGCACTCTGCTGGGCCGACCACTCAGCGCCCGGGTGGCCGGGGGCGAGGTCACGACGAATCTCTCGGTGACGCTGGACCACGACCGGCGCATCGTCCTGAGCGACATCGGCGTGCGTGGTCTCTCCCTGGAGCCCGTCTTGGTGGACTTCCTGTGCCACGGATACGCCGTCACGGGTCGCCTCAACCTGACCGCTGCGTTGACTCTCAGGGCGCCCGACGTGCCCGGGTCAATGTCGGGCGAGGGCCGGTTCGATGTCGGGCGGGGCCGGGTGGTGGGTCCCCGCGCACTCAAGCTCTTCGGCGACGTCGTCAAGGCGGCTGACCTGGCCGCGTCGATCGTCGGCGAAGAGACGCCCTCGCCCTTCGAGTTCGAGTCGATCACGGGCAGCTACCGGCTCCGCGACGGAGTGGCCACGATGCGCGATCTGCTCTACACCGGGCGGGGCTTCACGGTGACGGGGGCGGGCGACTACGTCCTGGCCACCGGCGGATTGAACGTCGATCTGTCCCTGCAGCATCGGCGCGAGCAGGTCAAGGCGCGGGTCACGGGCACTGCGGATGCGCCTGTGCTCCGGATCGCCGCCCTCGGGTCGCGGCGCGACGTCGACAGCCGCACGCTCGAGCGCGGCGTTCAGGATATCTTGCGGCGGTTCCGCTGACGAGAACATGGGGCCCCGACATGGCCCCCACACCCCCTGCACTCGGGGCGCCCCGGCGCAGCCGGGCGCCCCTCGACACTGCGATTTGTTCACGGGCTCTGAGGCCTGGTCAGCGGGCGGCCCAGAAGCGGCCGCCGCCCAGCTTGCCGTCCTCGACCAGTCCCACGAAGAAGGTGTAGAGCTGCTCGTATTCGCGGTACCGTGCCTCGCCCAGGCGGGCCACGGTGTCGTTGCGGAGGCTGCGGTACATGGCGAGCCGCGCCCGCAAGAGGGGGGCCCACTCCGCGGTGAGGTCCTCCACCTCGATCCAGGTGAAGCCCGCGTGGCCGAGTAGCGAGCGGTAGCGTTCCAGCGTCTGCAAGGTGGTGGCGGCCATCCACTCCCCCAGGCGCTCCCGCTCCCGATCGCCGAGCCTCGGATGTGTGATCCAGTCGGTGAAGGCCAGGCGCCCGCCCAGCCGGAGCACGCGATGACACCCGCTCAGAACGGCGGCCTTGTCGGGAACGTGCAGGAACGCCTCCTGGCTGATGCACGCGTCGAAGGTCGCGTCCGCGAAGGGGAGCCGCTGGGCGTCGCCCCGCACGACCATCACCCGCTGCGCGAGGCCGACTCGGCGCGTGAGCCGGGCGCCCCCGGCGGCCCGCCCGCCGTTCAGCTCGAGCCCGACGACGCGGCAGCCACGCCGGGTAGCCAGGAAGCGCGCGGGTCCGCCCAGGCCGGCACAGACGTCGAGCACCCGCGAGCTGAGAGTGATCCGTGCCCGCTCGGCGAGCGCGTCCACCGCGGCCAGGCCGCCATAGTGATCCTGGTCGAAGTCGTAGAGGTCGTCCGGAGTGAGCGTGCCCCCGAGTTCCGCGCGCCGGCGTGTCACGGCGGCCAGCACCTGTGCCTCGCTGATGGGATGGCGGTCGTAGAAGTCGAGAATGTCCACGATGCAGGCCTCGGAGCCCGCCTTGAAGGGCCCCGGGACGTATGATAGAAGAAACCATTCTCACACCTGCGCGGCGAGGGGATCGTATGAGCGGAAGCGGCGAATTCAAAGCTGGCCTCGAGGACGTAGTCGTTTCGACCTCGGAGATCTGTTTCATCGACGGGCGCGAGGGGCGCCTGCTCTATCGCGGCTACGACGTCAACGATCTGGTCGAGCACTCCTCGTTCGAGGAGGTCGTGTACCTGCTCTGGCACGGCGGGTTACCCTCCCGAAAGGAGCTGGAGGCGCACGTCAAGGCGCTCTCCGCCACCGCGACCCGCCGGCTGGCCCCCAAGCTGGTAGACATGCTGCGCGAGCTCCCCCGGAAGACCCCGCCCATGGAGGTGCTGCGCACCGGCGTGTCGGCACTGTCGGCATTCGATCCCGACGCCGCCGACAACTCCCGGGAGGCCTCGCTGCGCAAGGCGCTGCGGCTGACCGCGCAGATGCCGACCCTCGTCGCCGCCTGGGAGCGCATTCGCCGGGGCAGACCCCTGGTCGCTCCGAACCCCCGCCTGGGGCTCGCCGCGAACTTCTTGACCATGCTGACGGGTAAGGCGCCGAGCCCCCTGGCCACCAAGACCTTCGACGTGGCGCTGATTCTCCACGCCGACCACGAGTTCAACGCCTCCACGTTTGCCGCCCGGGTGACCGCGGCGACCCTGTCGGACATGCACTCCTCCATCACGTCGGCCATCGGGGCCCTCAAGGGCCCGCTGCACGGCGGCGCCAACGAGCAGGTGATGCTCATGGTGGAGAAGATCAAGTCGCCGGCCAAGGCCGAGGCGTGGATCAGGAAGGCCTTGGCCGACAAGGCACGGATCATGGGGTTCGGCCATCGCGTGTACCGCGTGGAAGATCCGCGAGCCAAGCACCTGCGCCGGCTGGCCACGGAGCTTGGCCAGCAGGCCGGGAACACGGACTCCGTGCAGATCCTGGATACGGTGGCCCGCGTGGTGAGCCAGGACAAGCACATCTTCCCCAACGTCGACCTGTTCTCCGGTGCGGCGTACGCCACGATGGGGATTGCCACCGATCAGTTCACGCCGGTCTTCGCCATCAGCCGGGTGGCCGGCTGGGCCGCCCACGTCCTCGAGCAGCACGGCAACAACCGTTTGATCCGCCCGCGGTCGGAATACACCGGGCCGACGCACGCCACGTACGTCCCCCTCGATCGTCGGTAACCGGTCGGAGACGCACCCGAGCGGTTCATGACGGGCGCCGCCGGACGGAGCCGGACGAGGGCCCCTGCGGCGGGCCGCTCGGTCGACTCTCGCAGTGGTCACTTCACGCGTGATCCGAGCGAGCGGGATGTCCGAGCGCGGAGGTGTGGGGGCCAGTCGGGGTGGCGTCCGCGGATCGAGGAGCGCCCCGGCTGGGTCGGGGTGGTCCGCGGGTGGAGGTAGGGGGCCATGGCGGGGTTGCGCAATCCGAGAATCGAGGAGCGCCCCGGGTTTCCCGGGGCGCGACGAGCGCGGGGGGCTTGGGGGGCCCGGAGCTCAGGCCCCCCATCTCAGTAGCCCCTGCTGCGCATCGGCATCGTCGGGGCTCGTTTCGCCGCCGAGCTGCACGTGGCGAACTACCGCCACCTCCGAGGAAGCAAGGTGGAGCTGGCCGCGGTGTGCGCGCGCACCCGCGCTCAGGCCGAGGCCTTCGCCAAGCGCCGCGACATTCCCCACGTGTTCACGGACTATCGTGCGCTGGTCGAGTCGCCCGCGATCGACGTCGTGGACATCTGCGCGACCACCAACGCACACGCCGAGATCGCGGTGGCGGCGGCGCGCGCCGGCAAGCACGTGATCGTCGAGAAGCCGTTGACCGGGTACTTCGGCGACGCGAGCGTGCCGCGGGACGCGATGCTCGCCGGCGCCCTGGCCTCGGCCGACGAGGCCATCGAGGCGGCGGAGAAGGCGGGAGTCGTCCTGTGCTACGCGGAGGACTACGTCTACGCGCCGCCGGTGGCCAAGCTGCGCGCCCTCATGGAAGTGGGAGGCGGCGCCATCCTCGAGCTGCGGGCCGAGGAAAGCCATTCGGGCTCGCACGCCGCCTACGCGCGGCACTGGCGGACTTCGGGGGGCGGATCGCTCTTGCGCATGGGGTCGCATCCCGTCGGGGCGGTGCTGCACCTCAAGCACCACGAGGGTCAGCTCCGCAGCGGCCGGCCCATCCGGCCGCGCTCCGTCCTGGCCGACGTGGCGCAGCTCACGCACTTGCCCGTCGTCACGGAGCGACCGCGGTACATCCGGGCGGAGCCCGAGGACGTCGAGGACTGGTCGGTGGCGGTGATCACCTTCGACGACGGCACCAAGGCCATCGTCCACTCCACCGATGTGAGCCTCGGCGGCGTGCGCAACTGGGTGACGGCGTACCTCACGAATGCCGTCGTTCAGGCCAACATCACGCCGAACACCGCGGTGATGGCCTACACGCCGGACGCCGCGGTGTGGGGTGACGCCTACATCACCGAGAAGGTCGAGACTAAGGCGGGCTGGCAGTTTCCCAGCCCGGAGGAAGACTGGATGCGCGGATACCCCCAGGAGCTGGAGGACTTCGTGGACGCCATCGCCGCGCGCCGCCCGCCCCTCTCCGGCGCGACCCTGGCCCGCGACGTCGTCGAGGTGATCTACGCTGGATACCTCTCCGCGGCCACCGGCCGCCGCGTGGAGTTGACGCGCTCATGATCCCGTTCGCCAAGGGACACGGGCTCGGCAACGACTACCTCGTCATCAACGGAGCCGACCTGCCCGGGCCGCTCAGCGAGGCGGCCATCGTGAAGATCTGCGATCGCAACTGGGGCGTGGGCTCGGACGGGATCCTCCTGCTCGTCCCCAGCGCGCGGGCCGAGTTCGGGCTGCGCATCTTCAATCCCGATGGCAGCGAGGCGGAGAAGTCCGGCAACGGGCTCAGGATCTTCGCCAAGTACTTGTGGGATCACGGCCACGCCAAGCGACCCTCGTTCACGGTCGAGACCCCGGGCGGGCTCGTGGAGTGCGACTGCCATGTGCGCGATGGACACGTCAACTTCGTCACCGTGGAGATGGGCCGCGCGACCTTTCGGCCGTCCGACATTCCCATGGACGTCGCCGTGGCGGAGGCGGTGGCGGTCCCGCTCGCCCTCCCCGAGGGCTCGGCCCTCACGGTGACTGCGGTGTCGGTGGGAAACCCGCACTGCGTCGCGTTCCGGCGAGCAGCTCCAAGAGGCCGAGGTGCGACGCCTCGGCCCGCTCATCGAGCGCCATCCCGTGTTTCCCCAGCGCACCAACGTCCAGTTCGCCAAGGTGCACGGACGCGACGATCTCGAGATCATGATCTGGGAGCGGGGCGCGGGCTGGACACTCGCCTCCGGCTCGTCCTCGTGCGGGGCGGCCTCGGCCGCCGTCCGCAATGGCCTGTGCGACCACGGACGCGTGCGGGTGCGCATGCCCGGCGGCGAGCTGATCGTGCACGTGAGACCCGACTGGTCGCTGCGCCTGGAGGGCCCGGTGGAAGAGGTCTGCACGGGGACGCTCAGCGCGGAGTTCGAGACAGCGTACGTCAGGCCGGCCGCGTGAAACGCATCTGCGTGTTCTGCGGGTCCAACCCCGGAACGCGCCCCGAGTATGCGGAGGCGGCGCGCCTCCTCGGACGTACCTTGGTGGAGCGGCGACTGGGGCTCGTGTACGGCGGAGGCTCGGTCGGCTTGATGGGGGTGCTGGCCGACGCCGTCCTCGAGGCGGGCGGTGAAGTGATCGGGGTCATCCCGCGCCCGCTCGCCACGCGCGAGCTGGCGCATCTCCGTCTCAGCGAGATGCGCGAGGTCGAGAGCATGCACGAGCGGAAGGCCACCATGGCCTCGCTGGCCGACGCCTTCGTCGCGCTGCCGGGTGGACTCGGCACCTTCGAGGAGACGCTGGAGATCCTCACCTGGGCCCAGCTGGGCATCCACTCCAAGCCGGTGGGCGTCCTGGACGTCCTCGGCTACTACGATGGCCTGCGGCTCTTGCTCGCCCACGCCCAGGGCGAGGGGTTCGTCCGCCGAGAGCACGCAGCCCTGCTGCTCTTCGCCGCCTCGGCCGAGGAACTGCTCGACCGGCTGCTCGCGTGGCGGCCTCCGGTCATCCGCCGCGCCTGGCTCCAGCCGAACCAGAGCTGACAGCGAACCAGAGCGGACAGTCGAACCAGAGCGGACAGTCGAACCAGAGCGGACAGCGCCGGTGCGCTGATCGGCGAAGAACGGCATCCGGGGGCGGAGCGGTGCTCACCTCCCCGGACGCCGAACGGTCAGGCGCTGGCCACCACGGCCGGGTCGACCCGCATCACCACGTAGCCGGCCACAGCACCGGCCCCGAAGCCCGGGGCGAAGACCCGCATGGGACGGTCGATGACGCCATCGCGGACAGCGTCCGCGATGGCGATGGGGATGCTCGCCGACGAGGTGTTGCCGACCGTCTCGATGTCGAAGTAGAGCCGCTCGGGACTGAGGCCCGCCGCCTGGGCATAGTGCAGCACCATGGCCTTGTTGGCCTGGTGGGGGACGGTGAGGTCGATCGCATCCAGCAGGGTGCCCGCCCCTGAGGGATGCGGAAGCCCGCGCAGCTCCTCGATCATCTGCGAGAGATAGCGCTTCACGAGGGCCCGCACTTCCGGACCGAATACGGTGATGTTGTTGTCGAACTCCGGGTTGGGCCAGATGATCGAGTCCACCTCGCTCATCGGGCCGCTGGCGTAGGTCTGGTAGTACTCGATGTCCGTCGCGGCGTCCGCGGAGGCGGGGCCGACGACGAGCGCCGCCGCGCCGTCGCCGAAGATCATCCGCGAGGTGCGGACGGTCCCGATCTTGTCGGAGAACTTCTCGCCACACACCACGAGGACCGGTCGCTCGACCTCCTGGAGCAGGCGCACGGCCTCGGCCAGCCCGTAGGGCAGGCCGGCGCAGGCGGCGACGATGTCGCAGGAGGCGTGGGTCTGGAACATTCCGAGCTGGCCGGAGAGCCAGGTGGCCAGCGAGGGCATCATCTTCGTGCTGGTGCACGAGAGGAACAGCACGGCCCCGATCTCGTCCGGCTGCCGTCCGGACTTGACGAGGGCCCGCTGGGCGGCCAGGAGCGCGAGCTGGTCGAGCCCTTGCTCCGTGTAGACCCGCTGGCGGATCCCGGTGCGCGCCTCGATCTCCTTGGCCGTCATAGGCGACCAGCAGTAGGCGGCGTTGCGGATGAGGTCGTCGTTGGTGCAGATCTGCTCGCCCTTGCAGCAGGCGAGCGCTTCCAGCCGCGGCATGATGGCGAAGCGCCGCCGGACGTCGACGGGGGAAAAGGGAGTTGTCGGGGCCCGTGAGGGCCGGGGTGCTGGCCGCGTCGGCCGGACGCGGCGTCCGCCGCGGACGCGCCGGATGAACTGCACGACGTCATAGCTCCGAGGATGGTAGACGACCACGAAGTCGTCGTCGTGGAGCTGCCCCACCTCGATGGCGCGCACCTTGGTGCGATCCCACCGGTACTGGTTGTGGAGGACCATGGCCTGGCGCATGAGGGCTTCCAGCTCCGGCACCCGATGGCTCACCTCGATGATGTCGTCGTAGCCGTATCCTGGGTAGTCGGGGCTGTGGACGAGGAGCTGGTAGGTGAGAGTCTTGGGACTGGCCAGGATCTCGCCCACCGTCGGCTTCAGCGGTTCCATCTCGGCCCCCGCGCCCTTCTTTGCACGGAAGACGTCGAGCAGCATGCGGGAGATCTTGTCCTCCGTCCCCTCGTCCCACGAGGGCGGCAGCGCCCGGTAGCCGGCCTCGATCGTCGCGGCCAGCTCGCCGCCCTCCCAGGACGACACCACAGGCAAGAAGATGTCGTCGCGCTGGCGGGGCACGTCCCGCCACCGGGTCGGCCGCTTGTCATACATGGTGATGCCGTAGCGATTGACCCAGAAGAGATCGAGGGCGAGGTCCCGCAGGAGGTCGTAGCGGCCGGCGTATGCCCCGGTGACCACGCGCTCGGCGATCTCCGCCTCCGTGGGCGCCTTCTCCTCGAAATCGCGCCGGATGACCGCGGCGAACTGCTCCAGGGTCTCGAACACGGAGAAGTCCAGCTCGGGGATGAAGTTGAAGGGGAAGACGATCTGGCCGTAGCGGTTGACCACGAAGGGTTTCATGGATACACGACGCTCAGCGCAGGATCGCTTCCTCGATGGCGGAGCGCGCGGGAGCCGGGGAGGCCGACAGGTCCACGGCCACCCGCAGCGCGCGCAGACCGTGCACGCCCTGCAGCTCGTCCAGCTCCAGCTCCTCGACCGGCCCCACGACGTGGCCCGTGGCCATGAGGTAGTCGAGGTACCCGCGGTATTCCTGCGCCTCCACGGGCTGGGCGTACACGATGGCCAGGCGGCCCGGCTGCGTCACCCGCTCGCCCGAGTCGCGGACCACCGCCTTGTCGATGCGCTTCTTGACGACCTCGTAGCGCACGTTGTACGCGCCGTCCACGTCGAAGCGCTTCTCATCGGAGCGGAAGCGGATGGACAGCGGCGAGTGGTGGGCCAGGATCAGGTGCGTCGTCTCCAGCGGCAAGGGCAGGCGCTGGCGGAGCGCGTCGGTCTGCCGGGCGATCCCGCAGGCGACGAGGAGCTGCCAGAGGCGAAGGTTGCGGAGGTACAGCTCGTCGTAGGCCTGCCCGTCCACCAGGGAGGCGCCCACGTAGATGCTGTAGTCCACCCCGTCGGTGCGCTGCTTCTCGAAGTAGTGCGGGAACATGGCCTGAGCCATCTCTTGCTCGGCATCGAGATAGGCCGACACCGCCTCGTTGATGGCGGTCACGCTGTCCTCGTAGTCCTTCCGCTTCCGGTAGACCGTGCCGACCTGGGGATCCAGCGCCGCCCGGTAGGCCTCCACCCGGTCCCGCACCGCGGAATCGAAGTGCGCGACGTGCTCGAAGAGCGGCTCCACGTGCTGGCGCAGAAAGGCCAGGGTCGTCACCTCGTCGCCCGAGTGCAGATCGGTCTCGATGTGGGCGAGCTGCTTGCCGATCCGATACCCCAGCTCGTCGAGGATGGGAAGGCGCTTGGCCTGGCGCGCCTGCTCCACCACCGCCCGGGCCAGGTCGAGGTGCGTGGTGAGATCGGCCTGGATGGTCAAGTTCCGCTGGGTCGACGAGCCGCGGATGTCGGAGGCGCCATAGAGGGGATAGACGTCGCGGAAGACGATCTCCTCGATCTCCGGCACGGCCCCATCCGTGCGGCGCTCGATGGTGTTGAGGACGGCCTGGCGGAAGCGCCATTCCACCGAGGGGTGGATGGCCGTGCACTTCTCCTTGATGACCGCCTGCACCCGCGACTCCAGCTCCTGCAGGCTCCGCCGCACGGCCATCGAGAAGAGGGGCAGCACCTCGCGGAGCTTCAGTGCGGTGAGGGGATCGATATCGCCGGCGCGCGGCGAGCTCAGCTCGAGGAGACCGATGACCTCGTCTCCGTACTGCAGCGGCGACAGAACGATGTTGCGCATCCCTGCCCGGAGCATGCCTTCCTCCACGGGCCCGCGCGGGGTGTACGTGCTGAGATCGTCGATGATGAGGGGCGACGGCGGCTGGAGGGCGCGCTCGAAGATCGTCCCCGCGAAGTCGCGGCGGCTCAGGTGGGTGGAGTCGGCAAAGATGCAGCTGTGCTCGAGGGCGCAGCCGTACTTGAGCACGAGGACCCGCTCACCGTGGAAGGCGGCCAGGGTCAACTTCAGATCGGGCCGCCGGAAGAACGTCCGGAGCTGGATCTGGAGCCGCTCGAAGCGGGCGCTCGAGACGATCGATTCCTTCTCGATCAGGTCACGCTTGAGCGAGGACAGCACCTCCTGGTCGGTGATGTCGGTGGCCTTCACCACCCCGAAGCCGCGGAAGACGAAGCGGTCCGGGGGGACCAGCTCCATGAGGACCTGGGGGTCGGTCAGGTTGTCGCGAAGCCGCTGCCGGGCCGCCGAGGACAGGACGGGCGGGCGTCCGACGGTGTCCACGTCCAGAAATCGTGTGCCCAGGTCGAAGCGAAAGTGGCGCTCCAGCGCGCAGTCGGGATCGGTGGTGGTGATCACGAGCGGATAGTCGAGGTGCACGTCGATGTCGTAGTACTTCTTGAGAATCACGCCGTAGGCGCGGAGCAACCGGCCCATGGCCCAGCTCTCGGCGTCGAGGTTGAGGCGCCCCCGCAGGGCACCGTGCTCGTCGAGGAAGAGCTGACGGAAAGACGGGGTCCCGTACACCGCGCGGACGGTGAAGGGCGCGAGCACCGCCCCGAAGTCGGATTGCCAGGAGGCGGCGGGAAAGACCTTGGCCATCAGGACGTCGATCAGTTCCTGGTGCCGGGTGAAGACGGCGAGGTCCCCGATGGGGGCCATGAGCTCCGGGGCGGACCGCAGGCGGTCGCGGACGAGACCCGCGATCGAGCCGGCCAGGCTCGTTTCGCGGTCGGCCGCCTCGATCCAGGCGGTGACGAGCGGGGCGAGGCTCAGCTCGCGCCGGAAGGGAAACGCGTCGTCGGCGGCGACGGGGAACTGCGCCTCGATCGGTGTTGAAACCGTGCTGCTCATAACGCCTCCACGGCCAGGGCGGCCTGTCCTTGTGATGATCTTATCAGGAGGGGCGATGCAGGCGTGGCGCCCGGGGGGCCCCGGTCCATCGCGGTCCGCTCTCCGGGGGGCGTAGAATTGATCCGTCGCTGTTCGGTCCGAGCACCCGGAGAAAGGAGTGCGCAATGACCGTTCAAACTGGCGCGACCGCAACCGATTCTTCCCGCCCCGCGTCCGACACCCAGGCCCTGTACCAGGAGGGGATCATCGCCGGCGTCCTCGCCGCGGCGGTGGTGGCGATCTGGTTCCTCATCGTCGACAGCCTCGCCGGCCGACCGTTCTACACCCCATCGGTACTCGGGACTGCTCTGTTCGGGCGTGGGGCCGGGCTCGAGAGGGTGACGCCCTCGCTGGAGACCGTCGCCATGTTCACCTGGGTCCACGGCCTCATCTTCGCGGCCCTTGGCGGCATCGCCGCGCGGCTGCTCGCCGTGGCCGAGCGGAATCCCAGCCTGGGGTTCGGCATCGTGCTGTTCTTCGTGATCTTCCAGTTTGGATTCACCGCGGCGGTGGCCCTCGTGGCGCCGGCCGTCTTTACCGTGCTGGGGTGGGCGTCGATCTTCGTGGCGAATCTGCTCGCGGCGGCCACGATGGTCGTCTACTTCCGTCTCCGGCATCCCAACGTCACGGTCCGGCCGTAGCAGGCTGCTGAAAAAGGCCCATCTGCTTCGTTGGCGCCCTCGGCCGCACGCTCAACGTAGAGAGACTACGCCTCGCGTGCGGCGGTCGGGCGCCGCCTCGCATCTGGACCTTTTTGAGCACCTGACGTTTTGCGCACCCTGCTGGACCAAGGGCCTGCGCGCGCTCGCTGACGGGCGCGCGTCAGGGAGGAGTGGTCTGGGTCAGGAGGTGGGCGACCAGGGCCGTCCAGCCGGTCTGGTGGCTCGCCCCCAGCCCCGCGCCGGTGTCGCCGTTGAAGTACTCGTAGAAGAGGATCAGCTCGCGCCAGCGCGGGTCCGTGCGGAACTTCTCGGCCCGGCCGTGAGCGGGCCGCCGTCCGTGCGCGTCGTGGAGGAAGAGGCGCGTCAGGCGTCGCGACAGCTCGCGCGACACGTCCCACAGACTCATGAGCTGTCCCGAGCCCGTCGGACACTCCACCTGGAAGCGGTACCCGTAGAACGCGTCGAAGTGCTGCAGGGCCTTGATGATGAGGTGGTTGATGGGGAACCAGATCGGTCCCCGCCAGTTCGAGTTACCCCCGAAGAGCCCCGAGGTAGACTCCGCCGGCTCGTAGTCGATGGAGTGCTGGTGGCCGTCGATGGTGAGCACGAAAGGATGCTCACGGTGGACGGCGGAGAGGGAGCGGATCCCGAAGGGCGACAGGAACTCCGTCTCGTCGAGCATGCGGGCGAGGATGCGCTCCAGCCGCACCCCGCTGACCAATGAGAGCAGCCAGCGAGCCTGACCGTCGGGCGTCTCCTGCCGCACCACCTGCTCGCTCAGCTCGGGCCGGTTGCGCAGGAACCACATCATCCGCCGTGAGAACGTGGGCAGGCGACTCATGACCTCGGGCTCCAGGGTCGTCACCGCCACGAGCGGCATCAGTCCCACCATGGAGCGCGCGCGCAGGGGCAGGGTCCGGCCGTCGGGGAGCAGGATGACGTCGTAGAAGAAGCCATCGTGCTTGTCCCATAGCTCGATGCCCTCGCCGGCCATGTCGTTCATCGCATGGCTGATGTAGACGAAATGCTCGAAGAACTTCGAGGCGATGTCTTCGTACACGGGATCGTCCAGGGCCAGGGTGGCCGCGATGTTGAGCATGGTCAGGCAGAACATCCCCACCCACGCCGTCCCATCGGACTGCTCCATGGTGCCGCCCATGGGAAGGGGGGCGCTGCGGTCGAAGATGCCGATGTTGTCGAGCCCGAGGAAGCCGCCCTCGAACACGTTCTTGTTGCCCGGGTCCTTCCGGTTCACCCACCACGTGAAGCTCAGCAGGAACTTGTGGAAGGTGCGCTTGAGGAAGGCCGTGTCTCCTTGACCGTGGGCGGCCTTCTCGATTTCGTAGACGCGCAGGGCCGCCCACGGGAGCACGGGCGGGTTCACGTCGCCGAAGGCCCACTCGTAGGCGGGAATTTGCCCGTTGGGGTGCATGTACCACTCGCGCAGGAACAGGATGAGCTGGTCCTTGGCGTAGTCCGGATCGACGAGGGCGAGGGCGACGACGTGAAAGGCGAGATCCCACGAGGCGTACCAGGGATACTCCCACTTGTCGGGTACGGAGACCACGTCTTCGTTGTAGAGATGGGTCCAGGCGTGGTTGCGCCCGTGCTCGCGGGACGGGGGCGGCGGCGGCTGCGTGGGATCGCCCTGGAGCCAGCGCCGGACGTCGTAGTGATACCACTGCTTCGACCACAGCAGGCCCCCCAGGGCCTGGCGCATGACCGCGCGCGCGTCGGCCTCGAGTCCGGCGGGGATCACCGCGGCGTAGAACGCATCGGCCTCCGCCCGGCGGGCGGCAAAAACCTGCTCGAACTCCTCGCCGAGCGGAGCGCCCGCCGGCTCGCGATCGGTGAGGCGCAGGCGCGACGGTGGCGGCCTCGCCGGGGCCGAGGGTGAGGCGATAGTGGGCCGCCACCTTCGTTCCCTCACCGCCGGGGTTCACCGCGCCCGCGTGCTGGCCGACCACATACTCGTGAAAGGCGTCCTTGACGAAGCGCTCCGTGTTCTCCGTGTTGAACAGGCGGTGCCGGTTCGTCTCGTTCTCGGTGAAGAGCAGGTCCGGCGTCCCCTCGCTGTAGAGGTGGTAGGTCCCCAAGGTCGGGTGCTCGGCCCTCACGGACGCCCAGCCCGGCTGGATCGCCTCCGCGCTCAACCGCGGCCTGGCCGCGCCGACCTCCCACGCCCAGGTGTTGCGGAACCACAGGGTCGGGAGCACGTGCAGCGGCGCCGGCTCCGGGCCCGCGGTTCGTCGACCGTGACGCGGACGAGGATGTCGTCGATGCCGGCCTTGGCGTACTCCACCTCGACGTCGAAGTACCGGTCGCCGTCGAAGACGCCGGTGTCGAGCAGCTCGAACTCCGGCTCACCGCGGCCGCGCCGAGCGTTTTCCTCGACGAGACGCCGATACGGAAACTCCGCCTGCGGGTACTTGTAGAGCGCCTTCATGAAGGAGTGCGTGGGCGTGGAGTCGAGATAGAAGTACAGCTCCTTGACGTCTTCACCGTGATTGCCCTGAGGACCGGCGAGGCCGTAGAGGCGCTCCTTGAGGATGGGATCCTTGCCATTCCACAGCGCGAGGGCAAAGCAGAGACGCTGGTGATTGTCGCAGAGGCCCAGGAGGCCGTCCTCGCCCCACCGATAGGCGCGCGAGCGCGCGTGGTCGTGGGGAAAGTAGGTCCAGGCTTCCCCGTCGGCCGAGTAGTCTTCTCGCACGGTGCCCCACTGGCGATCGGAGAGGAAGGGACCCCAGCGACGCCAGTGCGCGGTGTGCGCGCGTGCCTCCGCGAGTCGCGTCTCCTCGTCTGTCACCGGCTGCCCTCCTCGCCATAGCGCCATGTGCCGAGTTACCGTACCATCGACTCAGGGCGCCTCCGCGCGTCGGCGGATCGGGACCGAGTCTAGACGGACGGGAGCCAGACCATGAACGAGATTGCGCTGCGGCTTGCCCAGCACGTGCGTTCGGCGACGTTCGGCGGCGGCGATCTCGCCGTCGTGCTGAACCAGTTGGCGGTGGCGGGCAAGCTCATCGCGCGCGAGCTGTCCCAGGCCGTGCTGCTCGGGCGCCTCGGGGAAACCGGGGGCGTCAACGTCCAGGGCGAGCAGGTGAAGAAGCTCGACCTGTGGGCCAACGACGTCGTCGTCCGCGCCCTCGAGGCGAGCGGTCTGGTGAGCATCGTCGTTTCCGAGGAGATGGACGAGCCGCTCTACCTCGGCGAAGCGCCGTACGTGGTCTGCATCGATCCGGTGGACGGCTCCTCGAATCTCGACATCAACGGCATCGTGGGCACCATCTTCTCGGTGCGCCCCCGGCACGGCACCGGGCGCGAGACGGTCGCCGCTGATGCCGTGCAGCCGGGATCGGCCCAGGTGGCCGCCGGCTACATCATGTACGGCCCCAGCACCGTGCTGGTGTACACGGCGGGCCAAGGCGTGCACGGCTTCACCCTCGCGCCGACCATCGGGGAGTTCATCCACTCGTACGAGGACATCCGCATCCCGAGCCGGGGCCGGATCTACAGCGTGAACGACGGCAACGCCCCCTCGTGGCAGCCCGGGATCGGGCGCTACATCGAGTATCTGAGAGCGCACGACAAGGCGACCGGGCGCCCGTACACCGCGCGCTATGTCGGCTCCATGGTCGCCGACATCCATCGCACCTTGCTGGAGGGCGGCATCTTCCTGTATCCCGCCATCATGGGCCCCGACGGCCGGGCCAGCGGCAAGCTCCGGCTCCAGTACGAGGTCGCGCCCATGGGGTTTCTCGTGGAGCAGGCGGGCGGCCGGGCCAGCACGGGCAGCGAGCGCATCCTCGACGTGCATCCCAAATCTCCCCACCAACGTGTCCCCATCATGATCGGCAGCAGTGAGGACGTGGCGCTGGCCGAGGAGTTCGTGGCCGGGCGGCGCTGAGGGGACGTCCGGTGATCCTCGCGGGAGACGTCGGCGGGACGAAGACCGAGCTGGCGCTATTCGAGACACGCGACGGTCAGCGCCGCGTGGTGCACGAGGGGCGATACCCGAGCCGGAACTTCCCCAGTCTCGAAGCGATCGTCCGACGATTCCTCGATGGACAGTCCACCGCCGGGCTCACCGCCGCCTGCGTTGGCGTGGCCGGCCCCTGTGTCGACGGCCGCTGCACGACCACCAACCTGCCTTGGACCATCGACGAGCGCACCCTGGCCGCCGAGATTCCTGTGCCGCAGGCGAAGCTTCTCAACGACCTCGAGGCCATGGCTTGGGGGGTCATGAGTTTGCCCGCGGGCGATCTCATCGCCCTGCAAGAGGGACAGCCTCGCGCGGGCAACATGGCCCTGGTGGCCGCGGGCACGGGGCTGGGTGAAGCCCTCATGATCTGGGACGGCGCTCGCCATGTCGTCGTCCCGTCGGAGGGCGGCCACGTGGACTTTGCCCCGCGTGACGAGCGCGAGACGGGGCTGCTGGAATCTCTCCAGCACGAGTTCGGCCGCGTGAGCTACGAGCGCATCCTGTCGGGTCCCGGCCTCTTCAACGTCTATCGATACCTCCGCAGTGCGCGGGGTCTGCCCGAGCCCGGATGGCTCGGCGACCGCATCGCCAGCGGCGATCCGAGTGCCGCCGTGAGTGAGGCGGGACTTCGGGGCGAGGATCCCGTCTGCGTCGAGACGCTGGAGATGTTCGCCTCCATCTACGGGTCGGTCGCCGGCAATCTGGCGCTGATCATTCTCGCCGCCGGAGGCGTCTACATCGGCGGAGGCATTGCGCCCAAGCTCAGGCCGAAGCTGGAGGACGGGACGTTCATGCGCGCCTTCCGCAACAAGGGGCGCATGGCCACCCTGCTGGAGTCGTTCCCTGTGCGCCTCTGTCTCAACGATCGGGCGCCGCTCCTGGGGGCGGCCGCGGTGGCGCACGATCTGACTGCCGCCCGACCGGCACCGGCATGAGCGTCAGCCCACTCGCCGGAAAGCCGGCCACATCAGCCATGCTCGTCCACGTCCCGCAACTCGTGGCCGCGTACTACACAGAACGCCCTGACCCGACGGTCCCGGGACAGCGCGTCGCTTCGGCACCTCGGGGCACCGCGGCTCATCGCTGGCCTGCGCGTTCAACGAGGCCCACATCCTCGCCGTCACCCAGGCCATCTGCCTCTATCGCCGGGAGCATCGCATCGATGGACCGCTCTTCCTGGGCTGGGACACCCACGCCCTCTCCGAGCCCGCGCGCCGGAGCGCGCTGGAGGTCCTGGCCGCCAACGGCGTCGAGGTGATGCTGGACAGCCGCGAGAGCTATACGCCAACTCCCGCGGTGTCCCAGGCGATCCTCGCCTATAACCGGGATCGCACCGCGGGGTTGGCCGACGGCATCGTCATCACGCCCTCGCACAACCCCCCGGAGTTCGGCGGCTTCAAGTACGATCCGCCCACCGGCGGTCCCGCCGACACGCACATCACCGCCTGGATCGAGGAGCGGGCGAACGCCATCATCGCCGGCGATCTGCGCGAGGTGGCTCGCCAGCCCTTCGAGCGCGCGCGGCGGGCGGCCACCAACCATCCCTTCGACTATCGCGAGGCCTACGTCGAGGCGCTCGGCTCGGTCATCGACATGGACGTCCTGCGCGGCAGCCCCTTGGCCATCGGGGTGGACCCCCTCGGCGGCGCCAGCGTCGACTACTGGGAGCCGATCGCGGAGCGCTACGGATTGCGGCTCGAGGTGGTGAACCGCGAGGTCGACCCGACGTTTCGCTTCATGACCGTCGACTGGGACGGCGCCATCCGCATGGATCCGTCCTCACCCTACGCGATGACGCGGCTGATCGGGCTGCGCGAGCGGTTCGACCTCGCCTTCGCCAACGATCCCGACGCGGACCGCCACGGCATCGTCAGCCGCGTCGCCGGACTCCTGAATCCCAACCACTATCTGGCCGTCGCCATCGACTACCTCTACCGCCATCGTCCCGGCATGGCGCGCCGCCGCCGCCGTGGGCAAGACCATCGTCAGCAGCAGCATGATCGATCGCGTGGCGAGCCGAGCTCGGCCGCCGACTCCTCGAAGTTCCGGTCGGGTTCAAGTGGTTCGTGGACGGTCTCCTCGACGGCTCGCTGGGATTCGGCGGCGAGGAGAGCGCGGGCGCGTCGTTCCTCCGCCGCGACGGCCGTGTGTGGACGACCGACAAGGACGGGCTCATCCTTGGCCTCCTGGCCGTGGAGATGACCGCCCGCACCGGCCGCGATCCCGGGGAGCGGTACCGCGACCTCACGCGCGAGTTCGGCGAGCCCGTGTACGAACGCATCGACGCGCCGGCCACTCCAGAGCAAAAGGCGATCCTGGCCCGTCTCAGCCCGGACCGGCTCCGCGCGAAGGAGCTGGCCGGCGAACCGATCACGAGCGTCCTCACCACGGCGCCGGGAGACGGACAGCCCATCGGCGGCATCAAGGTCATCGCGGGCGGGGGCTGGTTTGCGGCGCGTCCCTCCGGGACCGAGGAGGTCTACAAGATCTACGCGGAGAGCTTCAAGGGCCCCGAGCATCTGCGCCGGATCCAGGACGAGGCGCAGGCGATCGTCGGCGCGGCCCTCAAGGACCCATAGAGAAGGGACGCCATGATCAAGGCGCTGGAACGGTTGTGGCCTGTCGACGTCGAGGGCGTGGAGCCGCTGGTCGAGCTGGCCTTCGACCTTCGCGTGCCCTGGAAGCACTCCGTCGGATGAGATCTGGGGCCAGTTGGAGCCCGAACTGTGGGCGCTCACGCACAATCCCGTGGTTGGTGCTCCAGACGGTCTCGCGGACCAAGCTCGTCGGCACTCTGCGCCGATCCCGCCTTCCGCGCGAAGCTGGAGGCGCTCGTCGCGAGCGCGCCGCGAGGCCCTGGAGGCGCCGACGTGGTTCCAGCACGCGCCCGGTGGCGCGACCCTCACCGTGTCGCCTACTTCAGCATGGAGTTCGGCCTCAGCGAGGCGCTGCCCATCTACTCAGGCGGGCTCGGCAACGTGGCCGGGGACCAGTTGAAAGCGGCGAGCGACCTCGGCGTGCCGGTCATCGGAATCGGCATCCTCTACCAGGAGGGCTATTTCCGACAGGTCATCGATGCCGACGGCTCCCAGCGGGCTCTCTATCCCCACAACAACCCGGGCCAGCTTCCCATCACGCCCGGTCCGCGACGTGGACGGCGAGTGGCTGCGCCTTCGTGTCACCCTGCCCGGTTACCCCGCGTGGATCCGGGCGTGGCAGGCCAACGTCGGGCGGCTCCGCGCTCTACCTGCTCGACAGCAACGACCCGGCAAACGCGCCGCACGTGCGAGGGATCACCAGCGAGCTCTACGGCGGCGGCTCCGAGATGCGCCTGGCCCAGGAGCTCGATTCTCGGCATCGCGGGGTGGCGGCTGCTGGGCGCGCTGGGACTCTCGCCGCCAGGTGTGCCACCTCAACGAAGGGCATGCCGCCTTCGCCGTCCTGGAGCGCGCGGCGACGCTTCATGGAGGCGAGCGGCCAGCCGTTCGAGGTTGCCCTCGCGGCCACCCGCGCAGGCAACCTCTTCACCACGCACACGCCGGTGGCGGCCGGCTTCGACCGTTTTGCGCCCGCGCTGATCGAGCAGACGCTTGGCCGGATACGCCCGGCAGCGGCTGGGCATCTCCATGCAAGAGCTGCTCGCCCTGGGGCGGCAGAACTCCGACGATTCCGGCGAGCCCTTCAACATGGCCTACCTGGCCATCCGGGGAAGCGGCGCCATCAATGGGGTGAGTCGCCTGCACGGGCAGGTGAGCCGGCGCATCTTCCAGAGCCTCTTTCCGCGGTGGCCGGAAGGTGAGGTGCCCGTGGGGCACGTCACCAACGGCGTCCACATGCCCTCGTGGGACTCGGCCGAGGCCGAGGCCCTGTGGACGAAGGCGGCCGGACAGGTCTGCTGGACGGGCACGGCGACGAAAGACGTCGGGAACGAACTGCGTCGCGTGGCCGACGCCGATCTCTGGGGGCTGCGCGGACGGGCGCGCCACGAGTTGGTCCGCTACGTGCGCGAGCGCCTGGTCCTGCAGGTCGCGGCCTCGGGCGCGTCCGAGGCGGAGATCGGGCAGGCTCGCCTCATCTTCGATCCCGACGTGCTCACCCTCTGTTTCGCGCGGCGCTTCGCCACCTACAAGCGCCCTAACATGCTGCTGCACGATCCCGATCGGCTCCTGCGGCTCCTCGCGAACCCGCAGCGACCCGTCCAGCTCATCATCGCCGGCAAGGCGCATCCCGCCGACCACGCCGGTCAGGACATGGTCAAGGCGTGGATCCAGTTCATCCGGCGGCCGGACGTTCGCCCGCACGTCGTCTTCCTCGGCGACTACGATCTTCTGCTCGCCGAGCACCTCGTGCAGGGTGTCGACGTGTGGATCAATACCCCGCGGCGGCCCTGGGAGGCGAGCGGCACGAGCGGAATGAAAGTCCTGGTCAACGGAGGCCTCAACCTGTCGGAGCTGGACGGGTGGTGGGCCGAGGCGTACGCGCCTGAAGTCGGCTGGGCCCTCGGCGATGGCCGCGAGCACGGCGATGACCCCGCCTGGGATGCCACCGAGGCCGACGCTCTCTACACCCTGCTCGAGCGGGAAGTGGTGCCGGCCTTCTACACGCGAAACGCGCAGGGCGTCCCTGGAGCGTGGGTGGCCACGATGCGCGAGAGCATGGCGCGCCTCACCCCGCGCTTCTCCGCGGACCGCACGGTTCGCGAGTACACCGAACGGTTCTACCTGCCGGCGGCCGCGGCGTACGCCCGGCGCACCGCCGACAAGGGGGCGCTGGGCGCGCGGATCGTCCGCTGGCAGCACGCCCTCGCGCAGGGCTGGTCGGGTGTTCACTTCGGACACGTCGAGGCAGAGACTCGCGGTGCGGAGTACGTGTTTACCGCCCAGGTCTATCTCAAGGATCTCCCGCCCGAGGCGGTCCGGGTCGAGGTGTTCGGGGACGCGCCCGACCCGGGTGCGCCGTTCCGCTGTGAACTGTCTCGCGGGGAGCCTCTCGTGGGATCGACGCGCGGCTTCATCTACACGGGAAGGGTCCCCGCCACCCGGGCGGCGGACGACTACACAGTCCGCGTCATCGCCCAGCTCGACGGCGCCGTGGTCCCGCTGGAGGCGAATCAGATTCTCTGGCAGCGCTGAACGGGAGCTGTTCGAGCACGCCGTCCCTCTGTCTATCCGCGCATCAGCACGACGACGGAGCGCGGAGCGACGACGTACGAACGCGAGCGGACGGGTACCTCCGTGCCCGGCTCGTTCAGGTCGTCCGGGCTCTCCCGGCCCGTGTCGATCACTCGCTTCCAGTCGCCCGGCTGCCCCTCCTGGAGGGTGAAGGTCAGGGGCTCCCAGTAGGCGCTGATCATGACGTAGAGGTCCACGTCGCGCTGCGCACCGCCGTGCAGGCAGAAGGCGAGGCTGTGGGAGTCGTGCGAGAGGTCGACGGCGGGGCCGACCCCGTACCAGTGCACGTCGTCCCGCCAGAAGCGGCTCCGGGAGAGCGACGGGTGCGCCTTGCGGAAGGCGATGAGTCCCCGGAAGAAGCGGAAGACGTCGCGGTGCGCGCGCAGGCGGTCCCAGTCGAGCCAGGTCGTGCTGTTGTCCTGGTTGTAGGGATTGTTGTTGCCGCCCTGTGTCTGCAGGAACTCGTCGCCCGCGCGCAGCATGGGCGTCCCGTTGGACAGGAACATGCAGGCAGGCGAAGTTCTTCACCTGCCGCGTGCGGAGGGCCATGACCTCGGCGGGCGCGCCCTCGTCGCCTTCCCAGCCGCAGTTCCAGCCGAACTCTTCCGCGGGGCCGTCGGTGTTGCCGTGGCCGTTGGCCCAGTTTCGCCGCTGCTGGTAGGCCACCAGGTCGTAGAGGGTGAAGCCATCGTGGGCCGTCACGTAGTTCACGCTCTGAAACGGCTGGTACACGTCGACCGGACCCTCGGGGAACAGGTCGTCGCTGCCGTAGAGGCGGGACATCAAGGTCGCCGACCATGCCGGGGTCGCCCCGCACGAAGCGGCGCACGTCGTCGCGGAAGCGGCCGTTCCACTGGCGCATGCGCAGGCCGGGAAACTTGCTCCCGAGCTGGTACAGGCCGCCGGCGTCCCAGGGCTCGGCGATGAGCCGCACACGAGCCAGCTCCGGAGTGCTCAGGTCCCCGAACAGGGGCGGATCGTCGGCGACGGAGCCGTCGGGGCCGCGGGTGGCCACCGCGGCCAGGTCGAAGCGAAAGCCGTCCACGTGCATCTCCGTGACCCAGAAGCGCAGGCTCTCGCGGATGAGATGGCGCACGGCGCGGTTCGCCGCGCGCAGGGTGTTGCCGCACCCGGAGTAGTCCGCGTAGGGGGCGCGGGGGTCACCGGTCATGATGTAGTAGGTGGCGCTGTCGATCCCCTTGAAGCTGTACACGGGATGGCGGTGATCCCCCTCCGCCGTGTGGTTGTAGACGACGTCGAGGATGACCTCGATGTTCGCCTCGTGCAGGGCCTTCACCATGGTCCGGAACTCGTGGTGCGCCCCCCGGCCCGCGCACGCGTAGCCCTGGTGCGGGGCGAAGAAGCTGAGCGGCATGTACCCCCAGTAGTTGCCTTCCTGGGGATCGAACTGGAACACGGGCATCAGCTCCACCGCGGTGACGCCCAATTCTTTTAGATAGGGGATCTTCTCCACGACCCCCAGATAGGAGCCGCCCACGCCCTCGCCCACGCCGCTGTTGGGATTCCGGGTGAAGCCCCGGACGTGCACCTCGTAGATGACCAGGTCGGAGTCGTGGCGCGGGGACCGCTCGTGCCCCCAGTCGAACGGCTCCTCGTGGGCGGCGAGGATGCCGAGCGGCGCCTGACCTGCGTTCGAGCCTGGTCGGCACGCCGCCTGGCGATCGAAGCGGGGCGGGAAGAAGACGGCCCGCGCGAAGGGATCGAGCAGGATCTTGTCCGGATCGAAGCCGTGCCGCGCGGGCTGATCGGGCACCACCGGACCGCTTACGGCGTAGGCGTAGTACCGGGCGCCGCGCATCTCCGAGCGGCGGATCCGACAGTGCCAGATCCGGCCGGATTTGTCGGTGAGGTGGTGGAGCGTGCGGCTGAGGACGGGCCGAACCGGGTCGTCGGCGCCGTAGAAGTGGAGGGTCACACGCTCCGCGTGCTTGGAGAAGAGAGCAAAGTTGAACGCCTGCTCGCTCTCGATCCACGTCGCTCCCAGCGGGTACTGCGCGCCCTCGATCGATTCCCAGCGTCTCGACACGCCGCTCACGGAGCCATCAGGATAGCAGGGCCGGGGTGTCACCACGGCGCAGTGAGCGTCGCGGGCGACGACCCCACCGCCGGGGTCGCCGCCTGGCCGCACGCTCGGGTGGGTGGCACGCGCCTGCCAAACTGGCCGCTTCGTGTCATATTGTGTCGCCACCACCACCACCGAGGCCGGGATGGCCGCGCGCTAACTCTCGATCTTCCTTGAACTTTCCGCTTGGCATTCCTCATGCCTCTTCCCTCCGGGAATCGAGACGGGCATGTGGTCCCGGGGACACTGGACGGGCCTGAGGATGGGCCGGTGGGAAGGTCAGGCAATGGCCGAATGTGAGAGCCGGCGCGTGCTCCTGATTGACGACGATCGGTGGGTGCGCGCGCTGTTCACCGATGTCCTTGCGGCGATGGGGTGCCAGGTCGAGGCGGCCGCCAGCGGTGAGGAAGGCTTGGCGCTCTTCGCCCGGGGCGGGTACCAGCTGGTCATCACGGATCTAGAGATGGCCGGCGTGAGCGGGCTCGAGGTCGCCCATACCGTCCAGCAGGAACTGTCCGGCGTCCCCGTCATCGTCATGACTGGCTCGCCGGAGCGCCTCGATGAGCTGAAGCAGCATCTCCATGGGTGCACCGTGCTGACCAAGCCGGTGCGGCTTCCGGACTTCCAGAATGCCGTTCTCCGTGCCTTCGACGGCGTCCGTCGCGACGGGGCCGTGAATTGATCGTCGGGGGGAGCGCCGCTTCCTTCGCGCCTTGCGCGCGTTGTGGCCAGGGCGCGCGCCCGGCCACCGACGGTGGCGGCTCAGAACTGGACGAGGAGCTGGGCGCCCACCACCAGCGCGTTGCCGGTGCTCGACCGGCCTCCCGGGTTGACGATGTACTGGACGTCCGGCTGCACGGTGAGCCAGGGGGCGACGGCGATCGCGTACGTCCACTCCAGCACGAGCTCGTAGGTCTGTCCCGGGAGATCGCGGCTGAAGCCTCCGTAGTACACCGCGAAGGACGCCGTGTCCTTGCCTCGCGAGGGGAGCAGTCCCCGGTAGTTGGCCCCGACCGAGGCGAAATACGGCAGCGTGTTGATGCGCTGGAGCGGCGCGTAGATGAAGGCCCCGAACAGGGACAGGCCCTCGTCGGTCCCGGGCGCGCCCTCCCGGTACACCATCTGCTCGCCGAGCAGGAAGAACCCATAGTTGCCGCGCTGCTGCTGCGCGGGGTTCGTGAACGAGGTGTAGAGATTGGAGTCGTAGTAGCCTCCGGCGCGGTAGCGCCCCGGGAGACCGGTGAGCGCCGGCTTCGCCGTTGAGGCGGAACAGCGCCTCCCCGATGACGAAGTACCCGGCCTTTCCGCTGATGCCGAACTCCGTGCCGTTGGCCTCGAGCGGGTTCAGAAAGGGGTTCGAATAGAACGCCCCCGCCGACAGGGACAGGGCCTCGACCGGCTGCGCGCTGATGCGGCCGCCCCAGGTGGCGTTGGGTACGCGGTGACGCCGGGCACGTTTGCCTGGACGGCGAAGACCACCGGATTCAGCGCCTCGTTGACGAGGCTCACCCCGATGGGCGAGGTGAGGAAGTCGTCGCCGGTGGCGAAGCGTCCCGCCTTGAGATCCAGGCGCCCATCGAAGAACGTCTGCCGCAGGAACAGGGTGTAGAGCCGGACCTTGTTTCCCTCGAAGTACTGGGCCACCTGGAAGAAGTTGTCGATGTCGTCGGAGAGGTTGGTGCCCTGCCGCCCAGTCGCCTGACACCTGCGCGCTGAGTCCCTTGATTCCGGCCAGCTTCGCGAGGTCGAAATCGACCTCGACGTTCAGCTCGCTCGCGTACGCCGTGGCCCCGCCGCAGTCCCCCGACCGGATTGGCCAGCAGATCCGTGCCGTACGTGATGGTCGGTGTGACACCCCACTCCGCGAGCTTGCTTCGGAGGCCGAACCAGTTCCCGGTCAGCGTGGGTTGTTCCAGCCAGCGCTGCACCCACGATCCCCCGGCGTCGCCCTCGGCCCACGCCGGCGTGGCCAGAGCGAGCAGGAGGCCGAGGATGATGACCGGTGATGACGATGGCTCAGAAGGTGATCGAGATCTGCGCGCCGATCACGAGCGCGTTCTTGACGCTCGATCGGCCGCCCGGGTTGATGACGTACTGGATGTCCGGCTGCACGGTGAGCCAGGGCGTGAGGGCCAGAGTGTAGGTCAGCTCGAGTACGGTCTCGGAGCTTTGTCCGGGCAGGTCGCGACTGAAAGCGCCGTAGTAGGCCGCGAACGCCAGGGCGTCCTTGTCGCGCCCGGGCAAGAGTCCGCGGTAGACGGCTCCCGCCGCGGCGAAGTACGGCATGGTGTTGATGTTCTGGTCGGGCGCCACCACGAAGCTACCACCCAGGGCTAGCCCTTGGCCGCTCCCCGGAGGGCCCTCTCGATAGACGACCTGATCGACGAGCACGTAGAGCCCCCAATTGCCACGGCGCTTCACCCGGGGGTCGGTGAACGTGGGAAACAGGTTCGAGTCGTAGTAGCCGCCGAAGCGGTAAGTTCCGGGAAGACCGGTGCTGCCCTCGGTCTGATTGCGGAGGTAGGCGAACTCGGCGATGGCCAGCAAGCCGGTGCCCGAGCCCTCGAAGCCGAAGTCGGTGCCCGCCGTGTTCACGAGGTCGCGCGAGGGATCGGAGTAATAGATCCCGGCCGTGGCCGAGAACGAGTCGACCGGTTTCGCGCGCACCCGGGCGCCCCAGGTGCTGATGGGCGCCGCCGTGAAGCCCGGGACGTTCACCTGTGTGGCGTAGATGGCGGGATTGAGGGCGATGTTCACGAGAAACGTGTACTGGGGCCAGCTCAGGAAGTCGTCCCCCGGCGCGAACCGCCCGACCTTGACATCGAGTTGGCCGTCGAACAGCGACTGATCGAAAAAGAGGGTATAGAGGCGGACCCGGTCCCCGGCAAAGGCCTGGGAGACGATGAAGAAGTTGCCGATGTCGTTGGTCGACAGATCCGTGCCGGAGGCCCAGTTGGCGGAGACGCCGAAGGTGAGCCCCTTGAGCCCGGCCAGCTTCTCGAGGTCGACGCTCACGTCGGCGTTGAGCTGACCGGCGTAGGCCACGCCGCGCCGGCGACCGCCGACGGGATTGCCGAGGAGATCGGTCACGTACGTGATCGTCGGGGTGACGCCGACCTGGGTGAGGGTGTCGCGGAATCCGAACCACGACCCCGTCGCACCCGGCTGGGCCGCCCACGTCTCGACCCACGACGGCTCGCCGGCGCGGGCCGGCTCGACGCTCACGACGCCGAGCAGCGCGGCGGCGAGCAGCAAGAGGCCGCGCCTTCGCCCCCGCCGCGCGCCGCCCGTCACGCCAGGTTCCGCGCTACGTCTCAACCATGGGCGTCAACGCGTGCCCGGACCTGCTGGACCGCGTCGCCGATGGCTGCGGTGTCGAGGGCCACCTCGGCGAGCCCCACCTGCGATTCATAGACCTCGGCGGGCACCAGGGCCTTGATGCGCGCCTCCGTGATGTGGAAAACGGGCAGCGCGAGGCGGACTCCCGCGAGCACGCCGGCCCAGGTGGGATCGCCTTCCGTCAAGGTGGTCGCGACCAGTTCGCTGCTCTCGGGATTCGGCGTGCCGATGAGCACCACCAGGTTCTCCCCGGCATACCGCTCGGCCACTCGCTTGATCGACTCTTGACCTTCCAGGTCAAGGGCACCCGCCGCCGTTCAGACGAAGCAGTGGGTCATCTCCATGACGACCTCGGCCCCGGCTTCTGCGGCACAGCGAGCGATCGCGGGGCCGGGCACGCCGTCCCGCTCGCCGATGGCGATCACCTTCTTGCCCTTCAGCTCCATCGCGGTCAGTCCTCCTTGCCCTGCTGGTGCATCGTCCCTCGCGGGTTGCGTTCCAGTATGAACGACAGACCGTCCGACAGCTGCGTCATCCGTCCCAGGAACAGGCTGCCCTTGGCCAGGAACATCACCCGCCGCATAGCCCCTCGGGTGAGGCCGTCGACGGCATGGGCGAGGAAGGGTACGGCGGAGGCGATGTGCCCCTGGGTCGGGGAGAAGCCGGGCATGCCGTGGCGCGCGACGAAGTCGGCGAGATCCTGGCGCCCGATCTCGCCGCGCGAGATCGCGAGGGCGGCCAGCAGGCGATAGTTGAGGAGCGGCACGTTGCCACTGCCCGCGGGCTCCGTGGCCTCGGGGTTGTGCAGTTCCGTCGCGTACTTGTCGACGTCGCCCAGGCGGAGGCCGATCTGCTCGAGCGGCTTGACGGCGAGGGCTTCGAGAATGGCCTGCTGGGCGCTCCCGGCACCCACCGTGTGTCGCCCCACCGCGTCGAGGCGGAGGATCGGCGAGCGTCCATCGTCACGCGCGACGACGGCGGCAAACCCCGCCAGCACGTCCTCGATGACCGGATGCCCCTTGGCCAGATGTCCCTGGAACTTCATCCCGAGCTTGGCCAGGGAGCAGCCACCGACCACCGCGACCTGCTCGAAGATCCCCGAGGCCACGAGGGCCGCCGCCGACACGAAGGCATGGATGGGCCCGCAGCAGAACGCCTTGACGTCGGCACCGCTGGCCTCGCGGCATGCGCACCGCTCGGCGACGGCCTTGGCGAGGTTGCCTCCTCCGCGCTGGTAGCGGTCGCCCACCGCTTCCTCACCGCTGTTGATCACGTACGGGAGGGTCGAGGGATCGGCGAGACCATCGGCGATCAGGGTGCGCAGGGCGAGGACGGCCGTGGTCTTCGTCGCGAGATTCTCCAGCAAGACGTCGGCGGCGAGGGACCCGTCCTCCTCGTGGGCGCGTCCCACGCACCCGACGAGCCGTCCGTCGCGGAGCACCAGGGGTTGCGCCTCCTCTGTCTCGATCCGCGCCCGGATGGCCGACGCCGGCTTGCCCTCGCCGACCCGCTCCAGATCCTCCGCGTTCGCCAGAGGATGATGGGCGAGAGCATCCCGCGCCTCGGCCGCGAAGCGCTCATCGAGCCAGATCACGTCGAACTCGTCGTCGGCCTTGAGGAAGCCGTAGAGCGTCTCCTCGGGCACGATGAAACCGTGCGGGCCGCGCGCGTCGGTCGGGCCTCCCGCCTCGAACCATGGGCGCGGCATCGCGGCGAGGGCGTCCGGAGCGAGCGCTCCGAGGAAGACGCGATTGGGCGGATAGGCAGCGGCGGCCTCGTAGGTCCGCAGGCGTCCAGACAGTCGCTCGAGCAGCGAGGGATCGCGGGCCAGCTCGCGGGCGGGTTTCGAGCCATGGCGCACGAGCCCCGGCGCGTGAGCCAGGAGCATCCGGGCGCCGCGCAGGACGACGGCCATCAGAAGGCGAACGACGACAGCCGCGTGAAGCCGTAGTGATCGTCGTGGCGCCAGGGCGGAGGGATCGCCCCCGCGCTGTCGACCAGTGGAGCGCCCACCACGGTGGCGTCCACGGCCCGCCCGGCGGCCTTCTCGCCGTAGCCGATGATGCGCTCGACCGCCGGAAGGGTTCCGATCTCCAGATACCGGGTGTTGAAGAACCCGGTGGTGACGATGGCGTCGGCCTCGGGGACGGGCTTGAGGAGCGACGGCGCCCCGCCTTCGGGGCTGTCCTCGCTGGTGAGGAACACCGTCTTGATCCCCAGCCGCTCGCAGGCGCGCACGGTGTGAACGACCTCGATGTACTCGTTGCCACCCGCGTCCCAGGTCACGATGGCGCCCTGGGCGCCGAGCATCTGGGCGAGCTTGGCGGCCTGCTCCGCCATGAGGTCCTTCTCCGTCTGGGTCGTCCACTCCGTGCGGAAGGCGATCACGCCGAGCAGGCGCACGTCGCGGCCGTGGCGCCGGTAGAGGTCGAGGAGGATCGGATTGTTGACCACCGTCCAGGACGTCGCGAAGAGCGTCCGGTAGGGGCCGGAGAGCGCACCATCGAGGACCTCGTTGGGGTGGAGGAGCCAGGGCGGGGTGAGCCGGGTGAGCCCGTAGGTGCCGGTGCAGAAGGTGTGCTCGGAGTGCGACATCGCCTGCGGCGAGTGCACGCACTGGATGTAGACCACGCCAGGAAGGCTCGCCGGCGCTGGCGACAGCTCGAACACCTCGATCTGCGGCGGCGTGAGATCGCGCACGGCGGCGGCCAGCGCGTCGGAGACGGCGAGGGTCGCGCGGTGCACGACCTCGTTCTTGGTCTGGATGGCCAGCGCCGGCTCGGGCTCGACGACCAGGCAGACGTTGACGATCTCCGACTGGGGGATCAGGTCGGCCCACGGTCCCGACATGTCGATGAACTCGTCGACGAAGTCGCCTCCGGCGTCGTGCCAGTTGACCGAAGAGACCTCGGTCACCCCGATACCGGACAGCCGGTGTGTACGCCCCTGGCCCACCGTCTCGATGGAGCGGCCGAACCAGCCGGGGTAGGTGACCCCCGGGCCGTGGACCTTGATGCGCGGTTCCACGACGTCGCGGACCGGCCAGATGCGGACGGACTCTCCCGGCCGGGCGATCTCCAGGCTGGCCGTGGCCACCAGCGGATCGTCGTGGACCGCGCGCAGTACCGCCTCGCGGTCGATGGTCAGCACCCCGTCCTGCCATCGCGTGCCCTGGCCGAAGCGCGCCTCGCTGACGGGAAAGGTCCCCAGCTCAAGACGCATGGGCCGCCTCCACCGTCTCCTCGGACGGATCGAACAAGGTGGGGCCGCTGACCTTCGTGCCCAGCGCGCGCAGCGCCGTGCGGATGATGCGCAGGCCGTACTCGTGGTCCTTGTCCGGCCCGAGGTCGGGGTTGCCGCACACGTGCTCGATGCGGCAGCCTCGCACGACGCGATTGGCTCCCGTCGTGAGGGCCAGGTCGTAAATGGCGGAGATCATGGCCACCGGGATGCCCGCTCGCTCGATCTCCTTGGCGATCGTTGCCCCGCAACGATTGCAGGTCCCTCAGGTGGAGACGAGGAGACAGGCGCCCACCTTGGCCTCGCGCAGCTGGGCGGCGATGCCGCGGCCCAGCATCTCTGACTGGGCCACCGACGTGCTCACTCCGGGGAGCGTGTACGCGTAGGGGTGCACGGAGCCGATCACGCCCGCCTGCTCCAGCTCGCGCATGTAGCCGAGCGGCAACACGTAGTTGGGATTCTTGTTCACGAGATGGGTGAAGTATCCGACGTGATACGCCTCCCACTCGCCGGGCCGCAGCGACTGCAGCTGGTCGATGGGATAGCGGAAGTACTTCTGGGCGTTGCCCGACGTCTGGCCGTCCGGATTGCCGATGGGCACGAGCCCGCCCGTGGTCACGAGCGCCAGGGACAGTCGCCGGAGGTCCGTGATCGGAGAGGCCGGCTCCACCATCTCCGCGGCCTGGTACGGGATCTCGCTCACGTACGGCCGTCCGCCGAGCTTGGCGAGGAGCATGTCGATGGCGCGGCGATATCCAGGCTCGGCGCGGAAACCGACCTTGCGGACACCGCGGGGCAGGTAGCCCTCGCTCTCCGCCGAGCCCAGGGCCTCGCCTCGTGCGAGCTTGAGGGCGAGGCGGGCGAGGGGCCCGAGGGCCTCCTGCATACCCGCGGCGCTCGCCGCGGTGGGAACGATCAGCACCTCGCGCCGATGCATCAGGACCCCGGGGTTGCTCGGGTGCATCGCGGCGACCGCGGGAACGCCCTCCGCCGCCGCCAGCCGACAGACCTCGCCGCACGCGATGCCGTAGCGCCCCGCCTCGAAGGCCGGCCCGGCAACGAGCACGTCTGGACGGAGGATGCGCAGAGCCTCACGGACCTCGCTCCGGGCCCGTTCGCGCTCGTCGTGGAAGAAGTTGTCCCCGCACACGATGGTCGCGGCGAGGGTCGCGTCGTCGCGCAGGGCTGCCTGGAGGGCGCGTGCGGCCCCCAGCGCCTCGTGACGGACGGTCACGGGCGCGTTGGCCGAGGCTTCACCTCCGATCCCGGCGAAGAACTGGTTGAGATAGTGCACGACCCGGATGGGCTTGGGCACGGGCTCGACCTCCGTGGCGCGCGCGGCGCCTCTCGTGTCATGCGGAACGTCCGCCAGACTGTATCGCACGTCGCCCGGCGGCCATACAGACGCTGTCGGCGGAGAGCGGCGCGATGCGCGCCGCCCCCGCGTGCGGTCACTTGAACTTGGCGATGGCGTTCTGCAGCGCCGGCTTCAGCTCGTCCCAGGCCTTCCCCACGCCCGTCTTCACATCTCCCCAGGCCCCTTCGCTGGCGTGCCGCAACTCACCGAGCCGGGCCTTGAGGGCGCGATGGTGGGCTTTGAGGTCGTTGATGTGACGATCCGCCTCGCTCTGGGCGCGGCTGGCCCGGGCCATGAGCCCCTCGATCTCCGGCCGCCACTCCTTGAGTTCCGCCTCGATCTTGCCCCGGAGCTGGCCGAGGGCCTTCTGGCTCTCGGTCTCCACGCGATCGCGCACGCTCTCCAGCTCGGCCCCCCACTTCCGGAGCGCGGACTCCATGTCCTCGCGCAGCTCCTCGATGTGCTCGTAGTAGTCCTTCTTGGCTTCGGCGATCTGCCGGTCGACTCGGGCCTTCAGCCGGTCCAGCTCGGCGCCCCAGGCCCGAAGCTGTGTCTCGATCACTCCCGGCGTCGTCTGCTTGTCGTCCATGGCATCACTCCTCCGCGTCGAGATGCGCGCGGCCCGGCCCTCCGGCGGCCGGACCACATCCACGTCTCAGGATAGCGCGACGGTGGAAGGACGCGAGCCCAGGAACCTCAGGGCCAAAATGACGTTGACGAGGACGAAGGCCAGGGGGAAGAGCCAGCGGCTCGCGCGGTCGACCCGGTGGGCCAGCGCCTGGCGTTCGCTCCGCCAGGCCACGTGGACGACCATGTCCTCCACGATGGACAGAAAGATGATCGAGTAGCAGGTGAAGACGAAGGCGTCGATCCAGGTCAGGTAGGCCAGATTGGGCAGGGAATTGCCGATGGCGAAGTTGAAGGCGATGGCCGCCAGCATGCTGGTGATGGAGACCTGCATCTGGGTGTTGAGGTCGGAGGGATCCACCCAGAACACCGACCACGACATGGCCACGATCACGATGAGGGGCAGGATCACCTTCCACACGTAGAACTCGTACTTGCGGTCAGCGCTGAGCCTCACCAGGAAACGCGAGAACTCCTGACCCTCGGGCGGGAAGGAGCGGCGCACGACCGTCGCCCGTCATCTCCTTGAGCCTCCACTCGTTCGTCGATATGTCGGGCGAGCGCCCCATCAGGTCCTGGCCCACGCGGAACACGAGCTTGCGCGCATCGGCCCGAAACGATTCCACGGCGATGGTGAAGACGGCGCTGTCGAACGGAAACGAGCGCTGATGCATGGGCGACAGCACGGTGGCGCTGAACCGCTCGGCGTAGCGAACCTCTCCGTCGGGCAGGCCCAGGAGCTCCACGAGGGTCTGGGTGCGGTCGCCGCGCGCATTGACCATTTCGACCCGGGGCCGCCAGATGTCATCGGGGCCGTAGGTCCTCGTGGAGGCTCCTACCCGCGCGGGGTCGAAGGCGAGCCGTGGATCCTTCCAGCGGAGGAAGATGAACCCGTCGACGTCGAGCGTCTCGTCCTCCTCGCTGATGTGGGAGATGTTGAGCAGGTAGATGCCCGATCGTGACCTCGGTCGGCTGATCGGCGTCGGGACGCATCTTCAATGGGTTGCCGGCGGGGAGGGCGTAGGTGTGGGCCAGGGGTGGGGTGCTGGCGGCCGCGGCGGCGATGGTGGTCACGAGGACGATGAGGAGGACGAGCAGCGCGCATCGTTCGGTCGCCAACTATGCCACACTCCCCTGCGATGGACCTCACGTTGGCCGCGTTTCCCGTCCACCGCGCCGAGTTCGGCGAGCCGGCGGCATGGAGGGACGGTGTGCTCACGGTCGAACCCGCCTGCGCGTCGCGGAAGCCCTGGCCGCGCTCACGCGGCATCTCGCCGCGCCGCGGGTGGAGCGCTTTGCCCTGGACCCGCGGCGGCCGGATCTGCTTCGCGTGGTGTGGGTCCATCAGGTGCGGGCTCAGGGCCCGATGGTGCAAACCTTTCTCTACGGACACGAGCTGAGCGGCATGGTCCCGACCATCCTCCATCCGAACGAGCTGCTCGACGGGGCCCTCGTCGGCGGCAACTACAAGACTGGAAGCAAAACGCCGACGTTCCGCCACACCCGGCATCCGGCCCTGCTCGGCTGTACGCTCGCCACGGGCACGAACTGGAGCTGGCGGGCGTGATCATTGCGCGGGACACCACGAGACGGAGTTCCTGAAGCGGCGCTCCGCCCAGTTCGTGACCAAGCTCGCGGGAATGCTCGGCGCGGAGGCCGCGCTGTGCACCTACGAGGCCACCGGCAATACGCACATCGACTTCATGCTCGACCGTGCAGGCCCTCGAGCGCGCGGGAATTTCCACTGCCTCCGCCGTCCACGAGTACGGCGGACCTGACGGCGCGGACGCCTCGCTGGTGGACTTCGTGCCGGAGGCGGTGGCGCTGGCGAGCAGTGGTGGCATCGACCGGCGCCTCGCCCTTCCCGCCGTCGAGCGCGTGATCGGCGGTTCCCGGCTCGCCCATCGCGGGGAGATCGCGGCCGGGCCGCTCGATCTTCCCGTCCAGGAGCTGTACGCGGTGACGGTGGAGATGGACGCGCGGGGCTTCGTGGCCAAGGAGTCCTGACGTGCGCGTGGGCGCGCTGCCTCGAGAGGAACCCTGACGTGCGCATCGTTCACTACCTCGATCAGTTCTTCGCCGGCGTGGGCGCCGAGGGAGGGCCGACCATCCGCCCGAGGCGCGCTCGGGCCCCGCCGGGCCCGGGGTTCTTCTCCAGCGTGCTTTCGGTGGCGAGGCGACCGTGGTCGGCACCGTGGTGTGCGGTGATGGCCTCTTCGCGGATCACGCGGACGAGACCGCGCGGCGTGCGCTCGCCCTCATCGAGGGGCTGGCGCCGGATCTCGTCGTGGCCGGTCCAGCCTTCGCAGCCGGCCGCTACGGGCTCGCGTGCGGGCGCGTGTGCGCCGACGTGGCCGCGCAGCTCGGGCGCCCCGCGTTGACGGGGATGCATCCGGAGAACGCCGCCGTCGCCGTGTACCGCGGCGACCTCCTCATCGTGCCCACGGCCGCCTCCGCGCTCGGGATGGCCGAGGCGATCGCGGCGATGGCCGGCCTGGCCCTGAAGCTCGGGCGCGGCGAGCGACTCGGCCCGCCGCGCCGAGGAGGGTATCTTCCGAGCGGGAGGCGCCTGAACACACGGGTCGAGCGCAGCGCGAGCGAGCGCGCCATCGACATGCTGCTGGCGCGCCGGCGCGGCGAGCCCGTGGTGAGCGAGGTGCCGCTTCCGCAGTACGACCGGGTCACTCCCCCCGCGCCCCTGGCGGATCTCGCGGCGAGCCCGGTCTCGCCCTGGTCACGGAAGCAGGTAATCGCATCGTGCGCGGAGGTCGCTTCAGCGTGCCCTGCGGGCTCCCAGGCCTCGGCGTCGAGGCGGAGCGCGAGTTCCGGCGTGCGCTCGTCGGCACGGCGCTGCGCGCCCTGACCACGCCCGTCGCCGGTCCGACCGTGTTCGAGCCGACTGCGCAGACGGTCGAGGGGAGGCACGAAGTGACGCCCGAGGGGAGGCACGATGACGCCCGAGGGGAGGCACGCATGACGCCCGAGCGTGCCGTCGGGACCGTCCAGATCGACAACGCCCGTGTGCGCGTTACCGAGTGGCGCTTTGCCCCCGGAACGGCCACCGGCCATCACCGGCACGAGTTCGACTACGTGGTGGTGCCCCTCACCACCGGCCGGCTGACCGTGGTGACGGAGAGCGGCGAGATGACGGCGGAGCTGGTGATGGGACACGCGTACTCTCGGCTGGCCGGGGTCGAGCACGACGTGCGCAATCCGAATCCCTTCGAGTTCGCCTTCGTCGAGATCGAGATCAAGTGAGGGCCCGCCTCCTCGTCGGGGCTGGCCCTCGCCGGTGAGCGAAGGCGTTCTGTCGCGCCGGTCAGGACGTCATCCCAGGACCGCCCCGTGTGCGTACAATGGACAGGCGTGCATAGGGCGCCCCGCGGCGCGTCTGACGAATCACGAGGAGCGTGGCACCATGAGACGATTCGTCTTTCCAGGACTGGTCGTTGCGGTTGCCCTGGGCCTGTTCGCGGCGAGCGCGGAGGCCTGGTCCGGCGGCGCAAAGTTCGGCAGCCCGTTCGCCGGACCTCAGGTGGGCGCGGGGGCTTGGTCCGGCAGCGCCAGGTACGGGAGTCCGTTCGCCGGGCCCCCTCGGTGAGTTGCAGAACGAGGCATGGGGACGCTACTTGATGAATCAGCACTTCCGGAACAATCCGCCGCCTCCACCCCAGGTCTATCCCCAGTTTCCGAACTGGGCATGGATGGCACCCTCGTGGCAGTGGAACGGCTTTCAGTGGGTGTGGGTCCCGGGCTACTGGGTCCCGAGCCGGTAGCGATGCTGAGCGAGGAGGCCCTGGTCCTCTACGGCGTCTTCGTCGGCCTCGGGCTCCTCGCCCTGGGCATCTGGGAGCAGCTCTCCCCGGCGCGCTCACGCTTCCCGACGCGCTCGCCACGACCGGACGACGCCCGACGTCGCGACGGAGACTGAGGCACCGGCCTCACGCGGTCTCGGTGCTGCGGCGCCTGATGTCTTCCAGGAGCGAGTCGGGCACGCGCATGAAGGCCTCCACCACCGCGGGGTCGAAGTGCGTGCCCGCGGACCGACGCAGCTCGGCTCGCGCGGCCTCGAACGAGATGGCCCGAGAGTACGGGCGGTCGAAGGTCATGGCGTCGAAGGCGTCCACCACCGCGAAGATTCGGGCGCCGAGAGGAATCTCCACGCCGCGCAGACCGTCTGGATAGCCGGTGCCGTCCCAGCGCTCGTGGTGGTGGCGGACGACGGGAATGGCGCCCTGGAGAAACGGGATGTCGCGGATGAGGCGGGCCCCGATCTCCGGATGGCGACGCATGGTCACCCACTCTTCGGCGGTGAGCCGGCCCGACTTGAGGAGGATGGCGTCGGGGATTCCGATCTTCCCGATGTCGTGCAGGAGCACTCCGTGGGCGAGATCGGTGAGCGCGCTCTCGGGCAGGCCGTAGGCGCGCGCGGCGGCCAGCGCGCAGCCGTGCACGCGCCGCGAGTGCGCCTCGGTGCCCACATCGCGCGTGTCGAGCGCCGAGCCCAGGGCCTCCAGGGTGGCGCGATACGTGTCTTGAAGTTGGCGATAGGCGGCCTCGAGATCGGCCGTGGCTTCTTGCACGCGGCGCTCCAGCGTCTCCTGGTAGTGGCGCCGCTCGAGGAGAAGCTGCCGCCGCTCGAAGGCCCGCTCGACGGCGAGGAGCAGCTCGTCGATGTCCAGCGGCTTCATGATGAAGTCGTACGCGCCCTGCTTGAGGCACGCGATGGCGGTCTTGACGTCGGCCGCGCCGGTGAGGACGATCACCGCCGCGTCGGGGTCCTCCTCGCGGACGGCGTGCAGGAGCTCGCGGCCGTCCATGATCGGCATACGGAGGTCGGTGACCACGAGAGACGGGCGCAGGGCGCGGAAGACCTCCAGCCCGGCCTTGCCGTCACACGCATCCTGGGAGCGGAAGCCCGCATCCAGAAAGACCTGCTGCAAGACCTCGCGCACGTGAGGATCGTCGTCGACGACCAAGATCGCACGGGGGGGCGCCACGTCACGAGCTCCGCGGATCCGGAGCCCGGGCGCCGGCCACCTGGTTCTTGCCGCCGCGCTTGGCCACGTACAGGGCCTCGTCCGCGATGCGGACCAGGTCCTCCGCGGTAGGGGCGTCGTCCTCCGGGAGGCTGGCCACGCCGAAGCTCGCCGTGACGCGCATGCCGTGCGAGTACGGATGACTCGAGATGATCTGCCGGATGCGCTCGGCGTAGAGCCGTGCCCCCTCCGTCGAGGTTTCCACGAGCAGGATGGCGAACTCGTCGCCTCCGTAGCGGGCGACCACGTTGATGCCCCGCGAGTACTTCGTCAGGACCTGTCCGATGTCCCGCAGGGTCTCGTCTCCGATCATGTGGCCCTGCCCATCGTTGACTTCCTTGAACCCGTCGAGATCGAAGAGCACCACGGCCACCGGATGGCTGAAGCGGCGGTGGCGCGAGATTTCCTCCTCGAGCCGCACGAAGAAGAATCGCCGGTTGTAGAGCCCGGTCAGCTCGTCCTTGAACGAGGTTTCCTTGAGCCGGGCGTGGGTGGTCTCCAGCTCTTTGCCGGCCTCCTCGAGCTGTCCCTGGTAGCGAGCAATCTCGGCCGCCTGGTGGGTCACCGTGGCCCGCAGCGATGCCGCCGACTCGTGGCCCGCATCCGGCTCGTGCTGTCTCCGACTCGTCCCCGGCCTGCTCAGCGTGGCGATCGACCAGCCGCCCGCGGCGATGCCGACGGCCGCGGCCAGGACCAGAAGGGCTGCACCGACGCGGACCGCTCCAGTCTGGATGACGGCGGGGAGAATGAACCACGACAGCCAGACGAGGACGAGCAGCGGAACGAGCGTGGTGGCGATGAGCCGCCGCGACGAGTCGTCGGCCGACCAGGCGTGGGTAGATGTCCCTCGCGGGTGTGTCGGCCATCGGTGGGATTATTCGGTTGCCCGCCTGGCCTGTCAATGTCACAATTCCTCCACCTCCATGGTCATCGTGCCAGACAAGAAAATCGACTGCCTGGGGCTATTTTGCCCCATGCCGATTCTCAAAACACGTGAGGCTGTGAAGCAGCTCGGGTCGGGGCAGGTTCTCGAGATGATTTCCGACGACCCGGCCTCGGAGGCGGACATCCGGAGCTGGTCGGCGAAGACCGGTCACGAGCTCCTCGGCGTGGAGCGGAATGGCCCGGCGTTCCGCTTCTTCATCCGCAAGACCTGAGCGCCTTGCGGGTCTATCTCGACTACGGTGGACTCGCTCCCGTCGATCCCCGCGTGATCGCCGTCATGCGGCCTTTCCTCGAGGGGGGAGCGGGCAATCCCGCGGCCTCGCACTCGTTCGGTGTGGAGGCGCGCGCGGCCCTCGACGGATCCCGCGCGAAGATCGCCCGGCTCGTCGGGGCCACCCCGGCGGGGGTCATCTTCACCGGGAGCGCGACCGAGGCCAACAACCTCGCCGTCCGCGGGGTCGCGCATCACGCTCCAGGCTGTCACCTCGTGGCCTCCACCATCGAGCACGTCTCCGTCCTCCACGCCTGCCGCGATCTCGAGAAGCGCGGACACCCAGTGTCCTACGTCGGGGTGGACGCCGAGGGGCGAGTCGATCCCGCGGCCATCGGTCAAGCGATCCGGGTCGACACGCGCCTCGTCTCGGTCATGGCCGCCAATGGGGAAATCGGCACGATCCAGGCGATTCGGGAGATCGGGCGGCTCACCCGGCGTCACGGGGTCACCTTCCACGTGGACGGCGTCGGGTTTGCCGGGCGGATGCCCCTGTCGGTTGACGAGTGCGGGATCGATCTCCTGAGCCTGTCGTCGAACGACATGTACGGACCTCCCGGGGCCGGCGCCCTGTGGGTTCGCCCCAGTGTCCGGATCGCGCCCGCAGCTGCTCGGCGGAGGTCAGGAGGGAGGGTATCGCGCCGGAACGGAAAACCTCCCCGCCATCGCCGGCATGGGAGTCGCGGCCGACCTCCTGCGTGTGGAAGGTCTGGCCGAGGCCGCGCGGGTCTCGGCGCTGCGCGATCGTCTCTTGCTGGGCATTCTCGAGCGCGTCGCCGGCTCGCGGATCACCGGTGCCCGTCCCATCCAGCGCCTCCCGCACCACGCCAGCCTCGTCGTGCCGGGAGTCAAGGCCGACGCCTGCTCCTGGAACTGGACGTCCACGGAGTGGCCGCCTCATCGGGCTCCGCGTGCGCCAGCCTGACCGGTGAGCCCTCCCACGTGCTCCGAGCCATCGGATGCGACCGGCGCGCGGCCGAGGGCGCGCTCTGTTTCAGCCTCGGACGGTGGACGACCCCGGACGAGATCGAGTACGTGCTCGACGTGCTCCCCACCGTCGTCGAGCGCCTCCGGCGGCTCGCGCCCTGACGTGCGGCTCGTCCTGTTCGACATCGACGGCACGCTGATCTCCGCGCGCGGCGTGGGGCGGCGGGCCATCGCCCACGCCCTGCGCGAGGTCTACGGGACGCAGGGCAGCCTCGATACCTACGACACGCGCGGCAGGACCGACCCCCGTATCGTCGTCGACGTCCTCCAGGCGGCGGGACTCGGCGACCCGGCGATCCAGGCGGGACTCGACGCCTGCTTCGCCGCCTACGCGCGGGAGCTGGAGGCGCTCATCGGCGCGGGCGAGTGCGTTCAGATCCTGCCAGGCATGGACACCGTCGTTCGCGCGCTCGCGGCGCGCGAGGACACCGTGGTGGGGCTGCTCACCGGCAACATCGTCGTGGGCGCCGAGCTGAAGCTGCGCCCGACGGGGTTATGGCCGTGCTTTCGCGTGGGCGCCTTCGGCTCCGATCACATCGACCGCCGCCAGCTCCCCGCCGTGGCCCAGGCCCGTCTGCGCGAACGGCTGGGTCACGAGCTGCCCTTCGACCGCGTGACCATCATCGGCGACACCCCGCACGACATCGACTGCGCCCGCGCCTGCGGCGCCGTCGCCGTGGCCGTGGCCACCGGTCTCTACCCGCGGGAGGAGCTGGCCGCCCACGCGCCCGATCTCCTGTTCGACGACTTCGCCGACGTGGACGCGGTGTTGGCGGCGCTCACGCGGCGGTGACCCTGCTCGTCGTCTGGCTTCACGTCGCCGCCGTGGTCGTGTGGATTGGCGGCGTGCTCTATCAGTCCGCGGCGCTCCTGCCCGCCGCCCGCACCGAGCGTGCGAGCGCGCTGGTGGACGTTGCGCGGCGCGCCCGCGCGATGACATGGACGGCCGTGTCCGTGGTCGTCCTCACCGGCTTCTACAACGTCACCCGGCTCGGCCCGATCGCCCAGGTGCTCGAGAGTGGCGCCGCCATGACCCTCGCCGGCAAGTTCATCCTCGTGATCGCCGCCATCGCCCTCGCCGGCCAACGCGACTTCAACCAACTCCCCCGCGCCAAGACCTTGCTGGAGGCCGGAGCAGATCCCACCCCCGCCTTGAAAGCCATGGCCTGGCTCGACCGCATCGTCCTCGCCCTCGCCGCCATCATCATCTATCTCGGCCTCTCCCTCGCCCGCACCCACTGACCACTGAGTACATGGGGGGCTCCGGGCGCCCCCCATGCCCCCGGCGCTCGTCGCGCCCCGGCGCAGCCGTGGCGCCCTCGACTGCGATCGTTCGGACCTGCGCGCACGGAGTCGGTCGCCGCGCGCTGACGGGGCCACGCGCCCGGAGTGGGCGGCCCCGAGTGCGAGACCCGCCCTCGCTGTGCGAGAAGGGCCCGTGGCGGAGGCCCCCGCGCCCGCAGCGGCAGGGCCCCGGGGGATGGGGCGCGGACGCGGGGGCCCCCCTGCGGGAACCCGTTGAATGGACGCAGCTCGGCACGCGCGAGCGTGAATGCGCAGCGAGCGTCCAGCGCAGTCCGCGGAGGGTCAGCGAGGGCCGCCGATCAGAGGCCCGTGATCTTGAAGCCGGAGTTCTTGAGCTTGTAACGCCGGTTGATGGTGGCGAGGACGGCCGTGATCCCTTCGAGCGCCCCCGCGTTCGTAAGCGGCCCCACGTCAACGCTGCGCAGTTCCATGGAGGTGGCGAGATCGACGACGACCTGCTTGGCCGCCGCGTCCCCGCCGCACAGCAGCAGGTCGCACTCGATCGCGTGCTCGGTGGCCGACAGCTCGTGGGCGGCGATGTGGTGGAAGGCGGCCACGACCTGCGCCTCGGGCAACAGGGCCTGGGCTTCCTCCGCGGAGGATCCCGCCGGCGGCGGTGTGAACAGGCGTCCGCCACCGAAGGTGAGGGGAACCACCGTGCTGATCACCACCTTGCCCCGGCAGCCCTCGCGCAGGTCCGGCAGCGTGCTGGTGAGTCCCTGGGCGGGAAGGGCGAGCACCACGACCGCGCCGCGCCGCGCGGCCTCGGCGTTACTCTCGCCGGTGATCTCGCCCTTGCCGGTGATCTGACGCAGCTCCGCGGCCTTGCCGCGGGCGCGCTCGGCGTCGCGCGAGCCGACGATGATGGCGTGTCCCGCCTGGGCCCACCGCGCGGCCAGTCCCGCTCCTTCCTTGCCCGTTCCGCCGAGGATCGCCACGTTCATTCGGGGTCTCTCCGTCATCGAAAGAGGTCGCGCGCCGGATCGCGGAGCAGGCTCTTCGAGCCCTCCTCGCCCGCGGTGAGGGTGAGGCCACGCACGATGGCCACGGGAATGCGATCCAGCTTGCCCATGACGGGCTCCGCTGCTCCCGCCAGCTCGTCGGCCACGGCGATGATCGTCGCCTGCAGGGGGCGGCCGGCCGAGTCCAGCTCGCCGAGGTAGCTGCGGAGCGGCACGAAGCCCGAGAGGCCGATGGCCACGTTCGTGAGCCCCTCCCGCCACGGCCGTCCAAACGTGTCGGTGATGAGCACGGCGACGTCGAGGCCACCCCGCTTCCGGATGGCCTCGCGCAGCTCGCGGGCGGACCGATCGGAATCCTCCGGCAGCAGCGCCACGGTGTCGACGTCGACGTTCGACTGGTCGACGCCGGCATTGGCGCAGACCCAGCCGTGGTGGGTTTCCGTGACGAGAATGCCGCGATCCATGCGCACCACGCGGCGCGACTCGCGCAGAATGATCTCCACCAGGCGGGGATCGCGGGCCAGACCGGTGGCCAGCGACTGCGCGATCGCCGACGGCGTGATCTCGCTCAGGCGAATGAGTCGCCCCTCGGCCTTGGAGACGATCTTCTGCCCGATCACGAGCAGGTCTCCCCCGGCGACGGGCGTGCCCTGACGCGACGCCGCGCCGAGGATGAGCGCGGCCAGATCGTCTCCCGGACGCACCTCCGGGATCCCGGCGATCCCGATGACTTCGTAGCGCGTCATGAGACCCGGCGCACGATGACCTGACGGTCGAGGGCCGGACGATCGGCGCGGGACCACGCGGCGAGCAGACGGCCGCTCTCGGTGGCTGGGCCCTCGGCGAGGAGCGCGCGCAGGTCCTCGCTCGTGTCGACGTCCAGGCCGAGGCGCGGGAGGTCGAGCACCCGCGGGGTCAGGCCCCGCCGCCGCGCGGCGGCCAGGTGGTTCTGGAACGACGGCTCTCCGAACGTGAGCGGCATCGCGTCCGGAGGGGAGAGGGCCACGCCGTTCGTGCCGAGACCCGAGCGCGACGGCGCGAACACCGCGCTCGGTGACGAGGCGGCGGCCTGGACGAGCGCCCGGGCCTCGTCGGGAGTCACGCAGGGCACGTCGCCTGGAATGGTGGCGAAGACGCGCAGGCCCTGGCGCGCGGCGTGGGCCTGGGCGTAGGCGACCGCCGCGGTGTGCCCCTCGTTCACCGCCTCGGCGAGGATGTCCGCCCCCAGCGCCCGCGCCGTCGCGATCACCGCGGCGTCCCGCGTCACCACCCACACGACGTCGAGCTCGGCTCCGGTGAGCGCACGCAGCACGTCGCGCAGCATGGCGCGGGCGAGGTCCGCGCGCTGGGCGGGCTCCAGCACGGGGAGGAGCCGCTGCTTGGCATTGACGAGGTCCTTGACGGGGACGGCCACGCCGATCACGACCACGCCTCCGCGAGGATGCGGCGAGCGAGCGCGATCTCGCGCGCGTGGTCGGTCATGAGGATCGGCGCGATCACCGGCGTCACGCTGCGCCTCTCGCAATGCACTCGCGCAGGCGCGGTCGCTCTCGTCGATGACGAGCGCACTCAGCCACGGACGATACGCGGTGGCGACGCCGAGGGGTGAGACGGGGAGTCCCCGCGCGCGCATCAGGGCCCCGGCCGGCCCGGAGACGGCGGCGTCACCGACGATCGGGCTCACCGCGACGCGGGGCGCCCGCGCCGTCGTCCAGAGCGTGAGCGATGCCGGGGACGGCCAGGATCGGACCGATCGAGGTCACCGGGTTGGAGGGACAGACCACGATGAGGTCGGCGTCGCGTACGCTCGCGAGGACACCCGGCGCAGGGCTCGCCGCCTCGGCACCCGCGTACTCCACGTCGAGCACCTCGACCGTCGCCTTCTCGCGGACGAAGTACTCCTGGAACGAGAGCCAGCCTTCCGGGGTGGCCACGCGCGTCCGGACGCGCTGGTCGCTCATGGGGAGAATCCTGGGCGCCACGCCCAGGCGCGCGGCAACCTCCGCGGTCACCGCGGAGAGCGGCATCCCTTCATGCAGCAGGCGTGTGCGCACGAGGTGCGTGGCGAGGTCGCGGTCCCCGAGGTTGAACCAGGTTTCACCCGCCAGGTCGGCCATGGCCTCGAGGCACCGAAAGGTCTCGCCCGCGAGGCCCCAGCCGCGCGCGACGTCGAGACGGCCCGAGAGGGCATAGGCGAGCGTATCCAGGTCCGGTGACACGTGGAGCCCCCAGATCTCGACGTCGTCTCCGGTGTTGCCGATGATCGTGAGGTCAGGGGTGGGCAGACAGTGCGTCAGTCCGCGCACGAGCTTGGCGGCGCCCGTTCCCCCAGCGAGCGCGGTCACGCGCATGAGCGAGGCGTTGCTCCCCCTGGTTCCATGGGCAGCAAGAGCACACGACCGGCGAGCGCTGTCGCCCCCACCGGCTATCCGTTGCCGACGTCGCGCAGGGACCAGACCGCACTCCCACCCCGCCAGGCATACAGCCCGTCGCCCGGTCTGGCGGACAGCCCCGCCGGGAGCACGCCCTCGGGCACTGGGATGAAACCGAAGCGGACCCACAGGCGGTCGAGTCCCTGCGGCTGAGCAAAGAGGGTGTGAGCTCCGGCAGCGGTGGCATGGTCGACGATGGCGCCGATGAGATGCGCGGCCAACTCGAGGGGCTCGCGTTCGGCCACTACGACCGGACCGTGCAGGAGGCCCGCGCGCCCTGGCGACTCGGCGACGACGACGCCGAGGAGCTTCTCGCCGCTGCCCGTGGGCTCGAACGCGCCCCACGCGAGCAACGGATTCGCCATCGAGGGCCAGGGCAGTGCGGCGAAGTCGAAGAGCGCTCGGGCCTGGCTGGCCTCCTCCAGCGGTCGAAGCGTGAGATCCTGCCAGGCCCGGGGCACAGCCGCCGCGGCCAGCGCAGGTGCGGCCACCCCGGGCGCGGAAGGCCGTGGCGTCGCGCGCGCGGCGGGCGGGCGGCGGCCTCGCGTGCTACTTCTTCCCAAGCACCGTGTCCTTCAGGCTCTTGGCCAGCCGGAACTTGCACACGCGCTTGGCCGGGATTTTGATGGGCTCGCCCGTCTGTGGATTTCGCCCCATGCGCGCCTTGCGGTTGGCGAGGACGAGCTTGCCGAAGCCGGGCACCACGAAGCCGTTTTTCGCTTCCTTGTTGGCCAGGGCCAGGACGGCATCGAAGAACTCGGCGATCTGCTTCTTGGTCAGATTGGTCTTCTGGGCGAGATGAGCGTACGTGGCAGACTTCGTCATCATCTTCCCCACAGGCATCCCTCCATCACGTCAGGGTGATCCAGCGTGAGACGCATTAATAGCACAGGGCCTCCGAATGAGGCTACCGCGCCGTGAACCGGAACTCGCCCGACGCGATGAGGCGCCGGTAGGAGCCAAAGCGCGCCTCGGCGTCCTCGATCTTGTCGAGGGGCGAGTCGTCCTCCACGCCGTCGTCGTAGCGACGGAGGAGGGTGTACAGCGTGTCGCGTTGCGCGGGGATACGGCCCGCGTCGCGGATGAGCCGGCGCAGCTCCGCCGGCGGCACGAGCTGTCCGTACTGGGCGCCCGCCGACGTGGAGATCGACTCGTTGATGAGCGTGCCCCCGACGTCGTTGGCGCCAACGGTGAGCAGGAGCTGGGCGAGCTTCGGTCCCTCCTTGACCCAGGACGCCTGGATGTTGCCGAAGGTCGCGCCCAGCATCAGACGGGCGAGCGCGTGCAGGCGCGTGACCTCCAGCCCCGTGGCGCCCGGCCGCACGTTGGGCAGGAGGCCCTTGGCGTACATGGGAGCCTCCTGGTGGATGAGCGAGAGCGGCACGAACTCCGTGAAGCCACCGGTGTCTTTCTGGATGGACCGGAGCAGGGCCATGTGATGGACCCAGTGCGCTGGCGTCTCCACGTGGCCGTACATGATCGTCGACGTGGTGCGGATGCCGAGGGCGTGGGCGGTGGTGATGACGTCGATCCACTGCGCCACCGTGATGCGCCCCCGGGCGATCACGTCGCGGATCTCCTGGTCCAGGATCTCCGCGGAGGTGCCGGGCAGGGTGCCCAGGCCGGCCTCGCGCAGCTCCGTCAAGTACTCGCGGATGGGGAGCCCCGAGCGCACGGAGCCGTACAGCACCTCTTCGGGCGAGAAGGCGTGGATATGCATCTCCGGCAGGGCGCGCTTGATGGCCCGCGTGAGATCGATGTAGTGGCGGCCGTCGAGCTTCGGGGGCAGCCCCGCCTGGATGCAGACCTCGGTCGCCCCCATATCCGCCGCCTCCTCGGCGCGGCGGACGATCTCCTCGATGGGCAGGAAGTAGCCTTCCTCCTCGCGGTGATCACGGCTGAAGGCGCAGAAGGTGCAGTGCTTGATGCAGACGTTGGTGAAGTTGATGTTGCGGTTCACCACGTAGGTGACCACGTCGCCGACCTGCCGCCGGCGCAGCTCGTCGGCCACCAGGTCGACGGCGTGCGCGTCGCGGCCCTCCGCGCGCGTCAAGGTGAGCGCGTCGTCCACCGACAGCTCCATGCCGTCCAGGCAGCCGCCGAGGATGCGGCGCACGGAGGGCGAGGCCCAGTCGAGCCCGATGCGCGTGCTACCAGCGTCGCCAGTGCTCATGCGATTCCCTTACCAGCCCGTGATCGTCGATGAGGGCGTCCACCCGGGGTCGCAACGGCTCGGCGAGGAACTCCGGCCGCCTGGCGAACTCCGGGTAGATGGCCAGCCGTTCCCGCAGCGCGAAGCCTTCGCGGGCCGTCGCGTCGCGCAGGTCGCGGATCATCGGCCAGGGCCGTTCCGGATTGATGTGATCCAGCGTGAGGGGCGAGATGCCGCCCCAGTCGTTGAGCCCCGCCGCGAGCAGGCGCGGGTAGACGTCCGCCGACAGGTTCGGCGGCGCCTGGATGTTCACCTCGGGTCCGAGGATGAGACGAGCCACCGCGATCGTGCGGAGCAGATCGGCCAGCGGCGGTTCCGGCGCCTCCCGCATGGGGATGCGCGGCTTGGCCCGGAAGTTCTGGATGATGACTTCCTGGATATGGCCGTACCGCTCGTGGAGGTCACGGATGGCCAGGAGCGCGTCCACGCGCTCCGGCCGCGTTTCCCCGATGCCGATCAGCACGCCCGTGGTGAAGGGGATCTGAAGCTTGCCCGCCAGCTCGATGGTCTTGAGGCGCCGCGCGGGGACTTTGTCGGGCGCGCGGTCGTGGGCCATGCCGGGAGCCAGGAGTCGCTCGGAGAGCGTTTCCAGCATCAGCCCCATGCTCACCGATACCTCGCGCAGCGCGGCCAGATCGCGCTCACCCATCACCCCCGGATTGACGTGAGGGAGGAGGGGCGAGGACTGGAGCGTCAGGGCCGACATGGCCCGGAGGTAGCCGAGCGTGGTGCGATGCCCGTGGCGACGAAGGAACTCGCGGTGCTCGGGGAAGGCGGCCTCGGGCTTGTCACCGAGGGAGAAGAGCGCCTCCTTCGCCCCGAGCCGCCCTCCAGCCTGGACGAGGGCCACCACCTCGTCGGGCGTCATCGTGTGAGCGCCGGGCTCCCCAGGATCCCGGCGGAAGGTGCAGTATCCGCAGTAGTCGCGACACAGGGTCGTGAGGGGAACGAACACCTTCTTCGAGAAGGTCACCGTGCGCCCACGCCCGCGGTCGCGCACTTCACCGGCGGCGGTGAGGAGGTCCGGAAGCACCTCGTCGCGCCCCTCGAGCAGGGAACACGCGTGATCGCGCGAGATGGTCATGATTGTAGCGAGCGCGCGCGTGCTCGGCTTGGGCCGTGGGTGGCCTGCTCTGGGTGCGCGTGGCTCCGCACGTCCGGTCGTTGCTCTGCGTTGGGTTGCTGCTTTGCGGACAATCGGGCGGACGTCCGTGGCGAAGCGCTTCATGTTGGCGACGACACCGGCGATGTTCGGGCTCACGTGATCGAAGACGAAGTGCGTCACGCCGGCGGCGGCGTAGCGCTCGATGTCGGCCGCCACTTCTTCGGCCGTCCCCTGGAAGAACGGGCGCTCGCCGGCGGGAGCCTGGCGACCGCGCGGCCGGATCTCCATGGGCACGCGGACGGACAGGGTGACGCTGTCGGGAGACCGTCCGGCCTCGCGCGCGGCGGCGCGCACCAGCTCGGCCTTGGCCGCGTACTCGTCGGGGAACAGCAGCCCGGGTGGCCGCAGCGCGATGGGATGCCAGCCGTCGCCCAGCGCCCCGGCCCGGCGCACGGCCGCGGCCGTGTGTCCGCCGATCCAGATGGGAATGCCGCTCTTCTGCGTAGGCTTGGGCAATGCGTGGACGTCGCGGACGGAGTAGTGGCGGCCCTCGAACCTCACCGGATCGGTCGTCCACACCGCACGCATCAGACCGAGATACTCGTCGGTGACGGGGCCACGCGCCTCGAAAGCCGGCGCGGCCAGGGCCTCGAACTCCTCGCGCAGCCACCCCACGCCGGCGCCGAGAATGAGTCGTCCGTGCGACAACACGTCGATCGTCGCGAGCATCTTCGCGGTGACCAGCGGGTTGCGGTAGGGGATGACGAGGACGCTGGTGCCGAGCTTGATGCGGCGCGTGGCGTGGGCGAGGTACGCGAGCAGCGAGAGCGGCTCGAGATAGTCCTGGGCGGCGCCTCCCGGGAGCTTGCCGCTCGACGCGTAGGGGTAGACCGAGCGCGCCGCAGAGGCAGGGAGGACCACGTGATCCGTGACGAACAGGGACGAATAGCGAAGGGACTCCGCGGCGAGGGCCATCGTCAGAAGGAGGTCCGGCCTGGCCAGGGGCCCGCGACCAGGCAGCGAAAAGCCGAACTCCACGAGTTTCCTCCGGCTCCGAGTCACAGCTCGGAAGCACCGGGCTATCCTAGGCCACCCGTAGGGCCTTTGCAATTGCTGGAACCGGCGCGGTGACGTTGCATGTCAGCATGGGTGTCTGCTATCCAGTAGCCGATGCCGGAGTTCGACGTCATCGTCGTGGGGGCCGGTCACGCGGGCATCGAGGCCGCGCTGGGGGCAGCGCGCCTGGGATGCCGCACCGTGCTCCTCACCATGAACCTCGACGCCATCGGGCAGATGTCGTGCAATCCCGCCATCGGGGGCACCGCCAAGGGCCACCTCGTGCGGGAGATCGACGCCCTCGGGGGCGAGATGGGCCGCGCCGCGGATGCCGCCGCCATCCAGATGAAGACGCTCAACGCCTCGCGCGGACCGGCCGTGCGGGCCACCCGCGCGCAGTGCGATCGGGCTCGCTATCGGGCGACCATGAAGCGCGCGGTGGAGTCGCAGGCAGGCCTCGAGGTGCGCCAGGGCCTGGCCGCCCGACTGCTGGTGGAGGGTGGTCGCGTGGTCGGGGTGGCCGACCAGCTTGACGTGCCCTATCGCGCCCGGGCCACCGTCATCACCGCGGGGACGTTCTTGCGCGGGCTGATCCACGTCGGCCTCGCGCGACACAGCGCGGGGCGCGCGGGAGAATTCGCGGCCATCGATCTCTCCGACTCGCTCCGCGACCTCGGCCTCGTGCTCGGACGCCTCAAGACCGGCACCTCGCCGCGTCTGCGATGCAGGACCATCGACTTCGGTCGGATGGAGGCGCAGTGGGGGGATCCGGAGCCGTGGCCCTTCCACTGGGCCACGCGCGCGCTCCCGCTCCGGCAGGTGGCCTGCCACGTGACCTACACCACGCGAGAGACGCACGAGGTGATCCGCGACAATCTCGATCGCTCGCCGCTCTACTCGGGGGTGATCGACGCCACGGGCGTGCGGTACTGTCCGTCGATCGAGGACAAGGTCGTCCGCTTCGCCGACCGCGACCGCCATCAAGTCATCCTCGAGCCCGACGGCCTGGACACCGAGGAGATGTACGCCAACGGCATTTCCACCAGCCTGCCCATCGATGCGCAGGAGCGGCTGGTCCACTCGATCCCCGGACTCGAGCGGGCGGAGATCATGCGCCCGGGGTATGCCATCGAGTACGACTTCGTACCGCCCACGCAGATGCGTCCGACCCTCGAGTGCCGCGCGGTGCCCGGGCTCTACCTGGCCGGGCAGATCAACGGCACCACGGGGTACGAGGAAGCGGCGGCCCTGGGCCTGTGGGCGGGGATCAACGCGGCGTGCGCGGTGCAGGGACGCGAGCCGTTCCTGCCCGACCGTGCGGACGGCTACGTGGCCGTGCTCGTCGACGACCTCGTCACCAAGGGCACCCTGGAACCCTACCGCATGTTCACCTCCCGGGCCGAGTACCGGCTGCTCCTGCGGGAGGACAACGCCGATCTGCGCCTGACGCCGATGGGATACCGCCTCGGACTCGTCTCCCGCGAGCGCTTCACGGCGGTGGAGCGCCGCCGCGCGCAGGTCGAGGCGGAGATCGAGCGGCTGCGCCGCCGGCACGTGGGCGGCGTTTCGTTGCTCACGATGCTCTGCCGGCCCGAGGTCACGTACGCCGATCTGGCCCGGCTCGACTCGGACCTCGTGACCGACCCCGCGGTGGCGCGCCAGGTGGAGGTCTCGTCCAAGTACGGGGGGTATGTCCGGCGCATGCTCGACGAGGTCGCGCGCTTCAAGAAGCAGGAGCAACGCCTGATCCCTGACGCCCTCGACTATGCCGCCGTGCCGGGCCTCTCCACGGAGATCCGCGAGCGGCTCGCCGCCACCCGGCCGCGCTCGCTCGGCCAGGCGTCGCGCATTCCCGGGATCACTCCGGCGGCCATCTCCATCCTCGCCGTCTGGTGTCACCGTGCGCAGTCGCTGGCCGGCGGGCCGTGACGGCGTTTCCCCGCAGCACCGCGCAGCGCACTTGACTGCGCGGCGAAGTTGACTTGATCGCGGGTGCGAAACCGGGCACCCTGACCCGCACCATGCGGTTGGCCTCCAAGATCTTCCTGACGTCCGCGGTGGTTGTCGTCGTGCTGGCGGCGGTAGGCCTGCTCAGTCTGCGCGCGGTGGGTCGACTCGTTTCCGTGAACCGCGAGATCACCGACCACGCCGTTCCCGCCGTGCGCGTGGCCTCCTCCCTGCGCGATACCGTGCGCGGGCTGAGCCGTCTCGAGGCGCGCTACGTGATCCTTCGGGACCCTCTGTACGCGTCGCTGTGGGACGAGAGCGCCATGCGGGTGGAGGCCGATCTGGCCCGGCTCGGGGAGGCGGTGAGCAGCGACAAGCAGCGCGCGGCCGTCGCCGAGGTGACCCTGGCATTCGACGACTACCGGCGCGTGGTGGCCGAGGAGCGAGACCTGCTGGCCCGCGGCCACCGCGCCCAGGCGTTGCGGCTGGTGGATGGCGAGGGGGCGACGCGGGCCGAGCGGCTGGACACGGCGCTGGATCGCGTGGTGCGCCAGACCGATGCGGCCACGCAGGCGGCTCTCCGAGAGGCCACGCGCCTCGAACGCCGGACCTGGATGTGGGTCATGGCGGGACTCGGCGCCGCGGTGGGACTGGCCCTCGCGGGGAGCGGAATCGTGGCCTTCCGGATGACGCGGTCGCTGCGGCGGCTTTCGGTGGCCACGCGGGCGGTGGCCGATGGCTCGTTCACCGCGCCCATCGCGGTCAGGGGGCGCGACGAAGTGAGCGACCTGGCGCGGTCCTTCAACGCCATGGCCGAGCAGCTCCGACAGATCGACGCGATGAAGGAAGAGTTCTTCGCGACCATCTCGCACGATCTCAAGTCGCCCCTGGGCTCCATCTCGGAAGCCGCCTACCTGCTGCGTGAAGAAGTGGCGGGCTCGCTGAGCCCGCGCCAGACGCGGCTGGTGAGCATCATCGGGACCAGCTCCGACCGCATCCTCGCTCTCGTGAATCGCTTGCTGGACCTCTCCCGGCTGCGGGCGGGCATGCTCCCCCTCGAGTCGCGGCCGGTCAACCTGGGGCTCCTCGTGGAGCGCGTCCTGGAGGAGCTGCGGCCCCAGGCGGAGACCGCGGACGTCCGGCTCGAGCACGAGCGCTCCGGCGAGGACTTCGTCGTCGAGGGTGACGAAGAGCGGCTCGGAGAGGTCGTCATCAATCTGACCACGAACGCCCTCCGCTTCACGCCCAAGGGAGGACAGGTCCGCGTGCGCCTGACCGACGCCCCGCGCGAAGTCCTCGTGGCCGTCGAAGACACCGGCGTGGGCATCCCCGCGGAGGCGCTTCCCGGCATCTTCGAGCGGTACAGGCAGGTGCGGCGCGACCGGGGAGGCAGCGGGCTCGGCCTCGCCATCGTTCGCGGCGTGGTCGACGTACACGGGGGGCACGTGACCGTCGAGTCCTTCGAGGGCAAGGGCACGTGCTTCACGGTGTCGCTGCCGCGGACGCGACGCGCGGCATGAGGAGCGGATGGTGGCCCCCGGCGATCATGCTGATGACGGGATGCGCGACGGTGCCGCCCGCGCCGCCCGCGCGCCGGTTCCGCTGCCCTCACCGAGTCCCTCGTCCATCCTGCTCGCCCGCGCCGACGGTCTGCTCGTGCAGGGAGACCACGAACAGGCGCTGCAGGTCTACGCTGATTTCGCCCGCCAGTACCCGGACGACAGCGCGGCGCCGCGAGCGCGGGCGACCCGGGACGTGCTGGGGTCCCTGGCCGGGACCAACCGCGAGATGGCCCGCATCAGCTCCGAAGTGCGCCGCATGAAGGAACAGGCCCAGGACACCGAGCGCGAGCTGGATCGACTTCGGCGGGACCTGGGAGCGCGGGAGACCGAGCTGGGCCGGGTGCGACAGGAGCTGGGCGAGCGCCAGGCGGAGCTGGCGCGGCTGCTCACCGAGGCCGAGCAGCTCCGCACCGATCTCGAAAAGCTCAAGAGCGTGGACCTCCGCCTCGAGCGCCGGCGATGAAAGGCAAGATTCTCGTCGTCGACGACGATCCCCAGATCCTCGACGTGCTCGAGATCCGGCTCACCAGCCTGGGCCTGGACGTGAGCGCCACGCGGAACCCCGGGGACGCCGTCGAGATCGTCGCGGGCACCCGCTTCGACGTGGCGCTGGTCGACCTCCGCATGGGGCCTCTTGACGGCATGCGGCTCACCGAGACCATCCACAGCCACCAGCCCCATCTGCCGGTCCTCATCATGACGGCGCACGCCACCATCGAGTCGGCAGTGCAGGCCATCCAGCGAGGGGCCTTTGACTATCTCACCAAGCCCTTCATCCCCGACGAGCTGCACCGGAAGATCGCCCGCGCCCTCTCGGTGCGGCGCTGGGCACGAGATCGCGAGCGGCTGCTCGCCATCGGCGAGATTCTCGCCTCCTCGGGGAATCTCGAGCTGGTGCTGGAGGCGGTGGCCAATGCCGCCATGGAGACGATCGATGCGGAGCGCTGCGTGGTCTTTCAGCGCGAGGGGAGCGGCCTCGTTCCCGTGGCCAGCGCGGGGGTACCCGGGAAGGCGCGGGAGTCACTCGAGGCGGCTGCCGCGCAGGCCATGAGCAAGGGTGCGCCGACCACGATGCCCGGCTCCGACGGACGTCTGCTGGTGGCCGCGCCACTCGTCGTGCAGCGTGGCCCGGCCGGAGCGCTGGTGATCGAGACGCCGGCACGGGTGGAGCCGGGACAGGACGACCTCGAGCTTCTCGCCCTCTTCTCGGCCCAGGCTGCGGTGGCCATTCGCAACACGCACGAGTACGAGCGACTGCGCGGGGGAGCCCTCACCGCGCTCGGGCGCATGGCCACGCAGGTCGCCCATGAGCTGAGAAACCCGCTGTCGGGCATCCTGCTCTACGCTCGCCACCTCGAGCACCGGCTCGGGGGCGCGGGTGACGCCGAGGGCGCGGAGACGGCGCGCAAGATCAGCACGGCCGTCGAGCGCCTGGGCGCCGTGGTGTCCGAGATCACGGCCTTCGGCCGTCCCCCGACGCTCCACCGCGCGCGGACGGCGCTGCCCCCGCTCCTCGACGAATGCCTCACCTTCGCGCGAGCCCGACATCCCGCCGAGAGCGTCGAGATCGTCCGCGAGGACGATCCCGCCTGCCCGGAGGCCTTCGTGGACGCGCGCGAGCTGCGCAAGGCGTTTCTGAACCTCATCCTGAACGCGCTGGAAGCGCTCGAGGGCGGCGGGGCCTTGGCCATCCGCACCGCGTACGACCGGGCCTCCGGGGCCGCGACGGTGAGCATCGAGGACACCGGCGCGGGCATGAGCGCGGAGACCTTGGCGCGCGCCTTCGACATGTTCTTTACGACCAAGCCCCAGGGCACCGGCCTCGGCATGGCCATCGCGCGCTCGGTCATCGAGCGGCACGGCGGCGAGCTTCGCCTCCAGAGCGTCCTCGGCCAGGGCACGACCGTCTCGGTGCGGCTGCCTGTCGAGGGGCGATTCACGGCGGGCGGGGCGAGCGAGTCATGAAGGCGTCGGGACGCACCGTGCTGGTCGTCGATGACGAGCCCACCATTGCCGACGGTCTGCGGCTGACCCTGGAAACGGAAGGCTATCGCGTGCTCACCGCGGGCGGGTTCGAGGCCGCCCTGGCCCACGCGGCGCGCACCGACGTCGAGGGGGCGATCGTCGACCTCATGCTCCCCGACGGAGACGGTCTGGAACTGACGCGCGAGCTGAAGCGGCGGGATCCCGCGCTCGAAGTCATCATCATCACCGCCTACGGCTCGGTGCGGAAGGCCATGGAGGCCACCAAGGGGGCCGGGGCCTTCTACGTGCTCGAGAAGCCCTTCGATCCTGACGAGGTGAGCACCTTGATGCGAGCGGCGCTCGATCACCGCACGCTTCTCGCGGAGAACTCGGACCTGCGCCGGCGGCTCGGCGAGCGCGGCGCCGAGACGGAGATCCTGACCGCCACGCCCAGCATGCAGCGGGTTCTCGAAACGGTGGCGGCGGTGGCCGACGCCGACGCCGCCGTGCTGATCGTGGGCGAGAGCGGGACGGGCAAGGAGCTGATCGCCAACGCCCTGCACGAGCGCAGCCACCGGCGCCAGGGGCCCTGGATCAAGATCAACTGTGCGGCCCTCCCCAAGGACCTCATCGAGTCGGAGCTGTTCGGGCACACTCGCGGCGCCTTCACCGGGGCGACCACGGAGAAGGTCGGCCTTCTCGAGGAGGCGCATGGCGGATCGCTGCTCCTGGACGAGATCACGGAGATGCCGGTCGATCTGCAAGCCAAGCTGCTGCGGGTCCTGGAGGAGCGGGTGGTGCGCCGGCTCGGGAGCGCCAAGGTCACGACCGTCGACTTCCGGCTGATCTCATCCAGTAACCGCAGCCCCGAGGCGGCCGTCGAGCAGGGATTGCTCCGCCAGGATCTCTACTTCCGGATCAACACCGTCACCATCCGGGTGCCTCCCATCCGGGAGCGTCGCGAGGATCTCCCGTTGCTGGTGAGGGCCTTCTTCGAGCGCTATCGCGCCAAGCACGCGCGCCGCGTGGAGGCGATCGAGCCCGAGGCGTATCGGCGGCTCCTCCACCACGGCTGGCCGGGAAACGTGCGCGAGATGCAGCATGCCGTGGAGCGTGCGGTGCTAGTGGCGCGCGGGCCCCAGATCACGCTCGCCGATCTGCCCGAATCGCTCCAGGCGCCGTCGGAGGCAACGGGCGAGGGGGCCATCTCGCCCGCGGCGGTCCCTGCGGGGTCGCTGGAGGCGATCGAGCGGGCCTCGATCCTCAAGGCGCTCGAGCAGACGGGATGGAACAAGCAGGCGGCCGCCGCCCTGCTCGGCCTCCGACGTCCGACTCTGTATTCGAAGCTCCGCAGGCACGGAATCCCCCAGCGGCCCAACAGCGTGTGACGGCTGCGGTCGAGCCGCTCGAAACGCGGGCATCCCGGAGCCTATTGCCTAAGCATTAGGCAACGACGTCCTCCGGGAGCTCGAAAGACCTCGATCAACCTGCTGATTCTTAGGTCATCCCCGGCATGGAGGGCGCGGCACGCCTGTTGCTCAGGGGTTCGGCCCGGGAGGGCTCCGCCATGAAGAAGATTGAGGCGATCATCAAGCCGTTCAAGCTGGACGATCTCAAAGAGGCGCTCACGGAGATCGGCGTCATCGGCATGACGGTGTCCGAGGTGCGCGGCTTTGGCCGGCAGAAGGGACACACCGAACTGTACCGGGGCGGTGAGTATACGGTGGACTTCCTCCCCAAGATCAAGGTCGAGGTCGTCGTTCCCGACCACCTCGTGGCCAAGGTGTCGGAGGTCATTGCCTCTGCGGCCAAGACCGGGAACATCGGGGACGGGAAGATCTTCATCGAGCCCGTGGAGTCTGCAGTCAGGATCCGGACCGGGGAGCGCGACGAGGCCGCCCTGTAGGGATCGGTGTGAAGACAACGATACGGAGGAGAAACGTGAAGCGAATCCGCCTTGCACTGGCAATGATGCTGATCCTCGGTGCCTCCGTCTCGGCGGTCCTGGCGCAGCAGCCGGCCCCGCCCCCCGCGTCGCCCGCCCCTGGCGCATCCGCCCCCGCCGCGCCGGCCGCCCCCGCGCGCTCCGGCCGCCCCCGCCGCTCCGGCCGCCCCCGCCGCACTCCGGCTGCCCCCGCCGCTCCGGCCGCCCCCGCCACTCCGACACCAGGCGCCCCGGCGGTCGCCGCTCCGGCCACGCCGGCTCCGCCGGCCTCGAAGATCGACAAGGGCGATACGGCGTGGATGCTCACGTCGTCGGCCCTCGTGCTGCTGATGACGGCGCCCGGGCTGGCGCTCTTCTACGGAGGCCTGGTCCGTCAGAAAAACGCGCTGGGCACGATCATGCACAGCTTCATCATCATGGCCCTCATCTCCATCCAGTGGGTGCTGTGGGGCTACAGCCTCGCCTTCGGGCCGGACAAGGGCGGCATCATCGGAGGCCTCGAATGGATCGGCCTGCGCGGGGTCGGGGGGGAGCCCTTCGATGCCTACTCGAAGACGATCCCCCATCAGGTCTTCATGCTCTTCCAGATGATGTTCGCCATCATCACCCCGGCCCTCATCACGGGCGCCTTCGCCGAGAGGAAGAAGTTCTCCGCCTTCATCGTGTTCACCCTCCTGTGGGCGACCTTCATCTACGACCCGCTCGCCCACTGGGTGTGGGGTGACGGCGGCTGGCTGAAGAAGATGGGAGCCCTGGACTTTGCCGGGGGCACCGTCGTGCACATCTCCTCGGGGATGTCGGCCCTGGTGTGCGCGATCATGCTCGGCCGCCGGCGGGGCTATGGGCATCAGCCGATGGCGCCGCACAACCTGCCGTTCTCGGTCATGGGAGCGGCGCTGCTGTGGTTCGGCTGGTTCGGCTTCAACGCGGGCAGTGCGCTCGAGGCGAACGCGCTCGCGGCCAGCGCGTTCCTCGCCACCAACACGGCGGCGGCGGCCGCGGCCCTGGGCTGGATGTTCACGGAGTGGATGATGCGGGGGAAGCCGACCGTGCTCGGCGCCGCCTCCGGCGCCGTGGCGGGATTGGTCGCGATCACGCCGGCGTCGGGCTACGTCGGCCCGGTGGCCTCGATCATCATCGGCGCCATTGCGGGCTTCCTCTGCTACAACGCGTGCAACATCAAGTCGAAGCTCGGCTACGACGACTCCCTCGACGTCGTGGGCGTGCACGCGGTGGGAGGGACCTGGGGCGCGCTGGCCACCGGGCTCTTCGCCACGAAGCTGATCAACGAGGCCGGCGGCGACGGTCTCTTCTACGGCAACCCGGGCCAGCTGTGGATCCAGATCGTGGCGGTGCTCGCCACCATGCTCCTGGCCGTGGTGGGCACGGCGATTATTTTGAAAGTCGTGGACGCCATCGTGGGGTTGCGCGTGTCCGACGAAGACGAGATGGCCGGCCTGGACCTCTCGCAGCATTCGGAGACCGCCTACTCCCTGGGCGGAGGCGCCTACGGCGAGACGACAGGTGGGAGCGGAGCCTTCGCCGAGGCCGCGGCGAGCGCCCGGCCCCGCTCGGCGCATTGACCGCCACCCTTGATTTCCGTGGGACCGTTCACTAACGTAGGCCGGCCGGCGGCGTCCCGGCGCCGCCGCGCCACACGGCGTTCACACCCTGAGAGGAGAAGGAGCACGGCATGACCCCGAAGGACGTCCTCAAACTGGCCAAGGAGAAAGGCGTCAAGATCGTCGATCTCCGGTTCATCGACCTGCCCGGACTCTGGCAGCACTTCTCGATCCCGGTCTCCGAGCTGAGCGAAGGCATCTTCGAGGACGGTCTCGGCTTCGATGGCTCGTCCATCCGGGGCTTTCAGACCATCGACGAGTCGGACATGCTGCTGATCCCGGATCCGGCCACCGCGGTCATGGATCCCTTCACCGCGGTGCCCACCCTCGTGCTCATCTGCAACGTGAAGGATCCCGTCACCGGCAAGCCCTACTCCCGTGATCCCCGCTACATCGCCCAGAAGGCCGAAGCCTACGTCAAGAAGAGCGGCGTGGCCGACACGATCTACATCGGCCCCGAGCTGGAGTTCTTCTTCTTCGACTCCATCCGCTTCGACCAGACGTACAACGCGGGCTACTACTTCATCGACTCCGAGGCGGGGGCCTGGAACACCGGCAAGGAGGGGACACCCGAGAATCCCGAACCTGGGCTACAAGCCTCGCTACAAGCAGGGCTACTTCCCGGTCCCGCCCATGGACAAGTTCCAGGACATCCGCTCGGACATGGTGCTGGCCCTGGAGAGCGTCGGCGTGCGCGTGGAAGTGCACCACCACGAGGTGGCCACGGGCGGCCAGACCGAGATCGACATGCGCTACGACACGCTGACCAAGATGGCCGACAAGGTCTGCTGGTACAAGTACTGCGCGAAGAACACCGCGCGGAAGTGGGGCAAGACCGCGACGTTCATGCCCAAGCCGCTCTTCCAGGACAACGGCTCCGGCATGCACACCCACCAGTCGCTGTGGAAGAACGGCAAGAACCTCTTCTACGAGCGCGGCGGGTACGCCGACATCTCGAAGAACTGTCTCTACTACATCGGCGGCATCCTGAAGCATGCGCCGGCCCTGCTGGCCCTGATCGCCCCGTCGACCAACTCGTACAAGCGACTGGTGCCGGGCTACGAGGCGCCGATCAACCTCGTGTACAGCCAGCGGAACCGTTCGGCGTGTGTCCGCATCCCCGTGTACTCCAAGTCGGAGGGCGCCAAGCGCATCGAGTTCCGCACGCCCGACAACACCTGCAACCCGTACCTCTCGTTTGCGGCGTGCCTCATGGCAGGGCTCGATGGTATCGCCAACAAGATCGATCCGGGCAAGCCGGTGGACAAGGACCTCTACGAGCTGCCGCCGGCAGAGGCGAAGAAGATCAAGCAGCTGCCCGGCGACCTCAGCATCGTCCTCGACAACCTCGAGAAATCTCACGACTGGCTGCTGAAGGGCGACGTGTTCACGCCTGACGTGATCGAGACGTGGATCGAGTACAAGCGGAAGAACGAAGTCGACGCGGTGCGGCTCCGCCCGCACCCGTGGGAGTTCGCCCTGTACTTCGATATTTAGGAAGATGGGGGGCCTCGCCCGGGCCCCCCAAGCCCCCCGCGCTCGCCTCGCGCCCCGGGGAACCCGGGGCACTCCTCGATAGCCCCCCGCGCTCGTCGCGCGGGGAAGCCGGGGCGCTCCTCGATTCTTGACAGACATGTTCTGCGATGGGTGGCGCTCGCGACACCCGCGCCTCGCGTCCCTGCCCCTGGTCCCCAGCAACCGGGGCGCCGCGAAAGTCAGCACGCCGCGGATCCGTGCCGGGAGCTTCAGCAGAAACGCGCGTGGACGCTTCGTAAGTAGTTGATGTTGTGTCAGCCTTGGTGTGGCATCATCCTTGCCGCACTGCGTAGACATGGCTACGGTAAGAGCGACCAAACTTCCGCGGTGGCGTGTGGTGATTGTCGATGATCATGAGCGGTCGAGGGCGGCGGTGCGGGCCGCCGTGTGGGCAGCGGGCGGCGAGCTGGCCGGCGAGGCCACGCGTGCCGCTGATGCCCTCCAGCTGGTCAGGGAAACAACTCCGGATGCGGCCATCTTTGCCGCGGGCCTCTCCGACGGCGATGGCGTGGAAGCCGCCCGCGAGGTCACGGCGACTATTGGCTGCCCGGTCGTGCTGTGCACGAGCCGGACGGGCGACGATCTCGTCGAACGGGCGCGGACGGCTGGCGTGATGGCATTCCTCCTCAAGCCGCTGCGGCCGGCCGAGCTCGCGCCAGCGCTCGATCTGGCCATCGCACGGCACCGCGAGGCGCGCGCCCTGCGCCAGTCCCTCGAGGATCGCAAGATCATCGAGAAGGCGAAGGGAGCCCTCATGGCTCGCTTCGGCCTCACGGAGGACATCGCGTTTCGCCGCCTCCGCAAGGCGGCCATGGATAGCCGCAAGCCCATGGTCGACATCGCCCGGGCTCTCCTCATGTCGGAGGCCGTGACGCGCGAGACGGCGGCGCCGTAGACACGTCGGGTCGGCACCGGGCCGGCGAGGAGGCCGGGATCGATCGATGACGATCGAGACGCTGGACCGCGCGGCGGCGCGCGAGGCGGGGGCGCTGGCCGAGTTGTTGTGCGACGCCGTCGGCAGCGGAGCGTCCGTGGGGTTCTCCCGCCCCTCACCGACGACGAGGCCACGGCCTACTGGCGATCGGTGATCGCGTTGTCGGCGCGGGGTCGCGCGTCCTCGTGGTGGCCCGAGGCGACGATGGCCGGTCGTCGGGAGTGCCCAGCTCGACCTGGCTCTCCAGGCCAACGGCCGCCACCTACGCCCGCAGCGTCAACGGCGCCCTCCACGCCACCGCCTTCTCCTACAAGCCTCTCGCCCTCTGAGGTCGCGCCGGTGGACCTGGCGCGCGTGGCCCTGCGCGCATGTCGTAGCCCATAATTGAAGGGTTACCCTCCGGTGCATGGCGCGCTCCCCTGGTTTCCGTTACACTCTCGTGGGCCGGCATGAGTACGCTGAGGCCACCACGAGAGACCCGCTTCCGCAGTTCTCGCCGGCCGTAGGGCCTGGGCGATCATGCCCGTTGCGTCCGAAGTGCTGGTGGTCGAGGACGAGCCCGATATTCGCAACCTGATCGCGCTCCACCTCGCGCGCGACGGCTTCCGATGCCGGACCGCGGCCACGGGCCTGGAGGCGCTGCGGGCGGTGAAGTCCAATCCCCCAGACCTCGTGATCCTCGACCTCATGTTGCCGGAGATGGATGGCCTCGAGGTCTGCCGTCGCCTTCGCCAGGAGCCCCAGACCGTCGCTGTGCCCATTATCATGTTGACGGCCAAGACGGACGAGGTCGACCGTGTGCTCGGCCTCGAGATGGGCGCCGACGACTACGTGGCCAAGCCGTTCTCTCCCAAAGAGCTGGTGGCCCGCGTCCGCGCCGTCCTGCGCCGGACACGCCCGACGGAGACTGTCCGCTCGCTGCTCTCGGGCGCGCTCATGGTCGACCCGTCACGCCACGTGGCGACCCTGGCCGGCCAGTCGCTCACCCTGACTCCCAAGGAGTTCGACCTGCTCCAGGCGCTGCTCGAGGCGGCGGGGCGGGTTCTGTCGCGCGAATACTTGCTCAACCGCGTGTGGGGGTATGCGCGCGCCGACGCGATCGAGTCCCGGACCATCGATGTGCATGTGCGTCGACTGCGGGCCAAGCTGGGCGAGGAAGGCCGCCGGATCACGACCGTCAAGAGCATCGGGTACCGGCTGGAGGAGCCGGCCTGAGCCCGGCGTTCTCCGACACCCCGGGGGCCGCTGCGGCGCGGGGGGCACGCTGGACGGCAGCGCTGGACGCGCTCGCCGAGATCAACCTGTCGCTGTCCGAGCACATCGACGTGGCCGCGCTGCTGCGGCGCATCGCCGAGATCGTCCGCCAGCTCACCGGCGCCCGGAGCGTCATCCTGTGGCAAGCCCAGCCGGCCTCGAGCCTTCTCGTCCGACGGGCCTGGTCGACGGATCCGTCTCTGAGCGGGGTATGGCTGCCCGAACAGCGCGCCTTCGGTGAGGGAGCGGCGGGGTGGATCGCCGAGCATCGTGAACCGCTCTTCGTGCCGGACGTCACGCGGGAGGCGCGTTTGCTGGTTCTCGACGGCTTCGCCGAGCAGGGATTCACCAGCCTGGCTGGCGTGCCGCTCGTGGCAGGCGACGAGCTGATCGGCGTCCTCACCCTGAACCTCGAGCGCGGTCGCGTCATTGACGACGACGAGCGTCTGCTCCTGGCCACCTTGGCCTCCGAGGCGGCGGTCGCCATCACCAACGCCCGGCTGTTCGCGGAGGTCATCCGGCGAGGCGACCGGCTGAGAAAGGTCGCAGACCTGGCCCGGTCGGTGTCGAGCGCGCTCGACCTGGAGGCCGTGCTCGGCCAGGTCACGGCGGCGGTCGTCGATCTCCGGCCCGGCATTCTCTGCATCCTCCGCCTGGTGGACCGGGAGGCGGGCGGGTACCGGCTCGCGGGCATGGGCGGGGCCGCCGTCGCGGGACGGGTTCCACTCTTGCGCTTCGGCGAGGGGCTCACCGACGTGGTGGGGAGGACGAGGCGCCCGCTGTTCGTCTCCGACATGCTGCGCGATCCACGCACGGAGGGACGGGACTGGTTCGCGGCGCAGGGCCTGACCGTGTTCTACGGCGTGCCCATCGAGGCCGGTGATGAGCTCCTCGGCATTCTGGCCGCCAACTTCCCCGCCGGCGTCGTGCCCAGCGCCGACGAGCGGGAGGCCATTGACCTGTTCGCTGGGCAAGCGGCGGTGGCCATCCGCAACGCGCGGCTCTTCGCGGAGAGCGAGCAGCGCCGACGCGCCGCCGAAGCCCTGAGCGACGTGGGGCGCACGCTCTCGCGCGCCCGCCATCCCGACCAGGTCGCGCGGCAGGTGGCGGACAGCGTCTGCGCGCTCTTCAGCGTGTTGAGCTCCGGCGTCTATCGCCCGGAGCCCGATACGGGCGATTTGCGGCTGGTCGCGTCCTCCGGCGACATGGGCGCGATGGGTGAGGGACTCGTGATCGTCCCCCGCGGGACTATGGTGGTCGGTCTCGCGGCGCGCCAGCGGAGAACGGTGTGCACCTCGAACCTCCTCGGCGATGCGGAGGTCATCCTCACCGCGGAGCAGCGCGCGCGTCTCGAGCGGTCGCCCCACCGCGCGGTCCTTGCCGTCCCCCTGGTCGTGCAGGACTCGTTGATGGGCGTGCTGGCCCTGGGCGACCGCGAGGGACGGGTCTTCACCTCCGACGAGATCCGACTGGCTCAGGCCTTTGCCGATCGGGCCACCATCGCCCTGGAGAACGCACGCCTCTTCGACGAGCTGGAGCGCCGGCTGCGCGAGCTGCGGGACACGCAGGCGCAGCTCATCCAGGCCGGCAAGCTCTCCGCCGTCGGCCAGCTCGTGTCGGGGGTGGCGCACGAGCTGAACAACCCGCTCTCCGTGGTGATCGGCTACACCCAGCTCCTGCTCCGGAAGAATCCAGCAGCGGAACTGCGAGGTCCGCTCGAGGCGGTGATGGGACAGGGCCAACGCATGGCCGAGATCGTGCGGAGCCTCCTCCTGTTCGCGCGGCAGGGCGGCCAGGAGCGCGGCGCCGTCAATCTGGCCGATGCCCTGGAGAAGGTCGTTGCCCTCCGGGCGACCCAGCTCCGCCTGTCGAACATCCGCGTGGAGAGGGATCACGCGCCGGATCTCCCCGCGGTGCTCGCCGACGTCAACCAGCTCCAGCAGGTCTTCCTGAACTTGCTCCTCAACGCCGAGCAGGTGATCGGTGAATCGGGCGTGGGCGACTGCATCCGCCTGCGCACGGCGACGCGCGCCGATGCGGGCGGCCGCTGGGTGCTGGGTCAGGTCATCGACAACGGACCGGGTATCCGACGGGAGGTGCTCCCGCGCATCTTCGAGCCGTTCTTCACGACGAAGGACGTCGGAGCCGGAACGGGCCTTGGCCTCAGCGTGTCGTACGGGATCGTCCAGGAGCACGGCGGGCGCATCGAGGTGGAGAGCCGTCCGGGCACGACCACCTTCAGCGTGGTGCTGCCCATGGCGGCGAAGGTGCAACCGTCGACCTCCGCGGCGCCGCCGTCGAGCGTCAGCGGGCGCCGCATCGTGGAGGGGCGACACGCCCTCGTCGTCGACGACGAACCTGCGGTGGCCCAGCTCATCGGGGCGCTCCTGCGCGAGGAGCGGTGGGGCGTCGACGAGGCAGACAACGGCCAGGCCGGGTTGGCGCGGGCGCGGGCCGGGCGCTACGACCTCATCGTCTCCGACGTGCGCATGGCCGACGGGAGCGGAGAGGATTTCTACCGGGCGGTGGTCGCCGAGCGGCCCGAGCTGGCGGCTCGCTTCCTCTTCATCACGGGAGACACCGCCAACCCTGCCGTGCTGAAGTTCCTCGGGCAGGCGCGCGTGCCGGTGCTCGCCAAGCCCTTCCGTGCCGAAGCGTTCTATCAGGCCGTCGACGCCGTGACGGCACCGCGCTGAGGGCGGGCTCCGTGCGTCCCCTCCGCCTGGTCCGCGGCCGGATCGCCATCAAGCTGACGCTCACGCTCGTCGGCTTCGTGGCTCTGACCATGTTGTTGCTGGGACTCGCCCTCGATCGAGCGCTCGAGTCCTTCGCGGGGGAGTCGCTGCAAGCGCGCCTGCTCACCACCCGGCAGGTGATCCTCGTCAGCGGCCTGGCCGCCATGGGCGTGGCCTTCGCCATCGGGCTCTTCGTCGCCCGTCGCGTCACCCGGCCTGTGGTGGAGATGCAGGCCATCGCCCGGCGCATGAGCGAGGGCGACTTCGCCGTACACGCCCCCGTGCGGTCCCCCGACGAGATCGGCTCCCTGGGCCGCGCCCTCAACGTCATGGCCGGGCGGCTGCGCGACAAGATTCGCGACCTCGAGCAGGAGCAGGCCAAGGCCACGGCCATCCTGGACGGCATGGTGGAAGGGGTGCTCGCCGTGGACGGGCACAACCTGATCGTGCTGATGAACGAGCGGGCCCGCGCGATGTTCGCCCTCGGTCCGAGCCCGGCGGCGGGGCGGCCGTTCCTGGAGGTCATCCGAAACGTCGACCTGCACGAGATCTTTCGCCAGAGCCGGATCGGAGACGGGGTGACGCGGCGGGAGCTGCGCCTGTCGACGCCCCTCGAGCGGCGCCTTCAAGTGAACGCCGTGCGGCTGGCCCTGGGGCGTGACGAGGTGGGCGTGGTGATGGTCCTGCACGACGTCACCGAGCTGCGGCGACTGGAGCAGGTGCGGACGGAGTTCATCGCCAACGTCTCCCACGAGGTGCGCACACCCCTGACGGCCATCCAGGGGTATCTCGAAACGCTGCTCGCCGGCGCCCTCGAGGAGCCTGAGCACGCGCGGAAATTCCTGGAGATCGTCTTCCGTCACACCGAGCGTCTTGGCCGCCTGCTCAACGACCTGACCGATCTCTCCAACATCGAGCTGGGGAAGGTATCCCTGCGCCTGCAACCCACGTCTGTGCCTGAGATCGTCGAGTCCGTCCTGACCATCATCAGGCCCAAGGCCGACACGGGAGAGGTCTCGCTGACCAGCGAAGTACCACGCGATCTCCCCCTGGTGCGGGCCGACCACGACCGGCTGGTCCAGATCCTCATCAACCTCGTCGACAACGCCGTCAAGTACACGCCGCAGGCTGGGCGGGTCACCGTGCGCGCCCGTCCGCAGGGGTCGGCCTTGGTGCTCGTGACGGTGAGCGACACAGGCGTGGGGATTCCGCGGCTCGACCTGCCGCGGGTGACAGAACGCTTCTACCGCGTCGACAAGGCCCGCTCGCGGGAGCTCGGTGGCACCGGCCTCGGCCTCGCCATCGTCAAGCATCTCGTCCTCGCCCACGGCGGGGAGCTGACGATCGAGAGTGATTTCGGCCAAGGCACCGAAGTCTCCTTCACCCTCCCGGAAGCGCCATAGCGTTGACGGGGGACTAGGGCAGAACGACGAACCAGCTCCGTCCCACCTCGTGGCCGGTGATGTCGCCGGGTTTCTTGTCCTCGCTGTAGTAGTAGAGCGGTTTGCCCTTCCACGCGTACTGCTTGCTGCCATCGTCGCGGGTGATGAGGCTGAGCGGAGCCTTGGGCGCGGGCGCGCTCGCTCCGGCAGTGAGCGGGGGCCACTTTCGCGCGCAGGATCCGACGCAGACGCTCTTGCCGTCGTCCTTGTCGGTGACGAAGGTATAGAGCGTCATGCCGCTCGGACCGACGAGGATCGTCCCGAGCGCGCCCGCTTTCGTGGCCTTGAGGGGGGCCGGCGGATCCTCGCCCCACGCGGCCCCGCTGATGGCCAAGGTCACCGCGGTCGCCAGGATGGCCAGGACGCGCGTCACGGGCCGACCTCCGGCGCGATAGCGCCACGCGTGGCGAGCACGAGGAGCAGACAGTCGCCGGGGCCGAGGTGATGTCCGTGCACGAAGGCGCTCGTCGCGTCGTAGAACTGCCCCAGGGCCTCCTGGTCGCCGTCGGCCACACGGCGGATGAGCAGACCGAGCCCGTGGTCTTGGGCGGTGGGGGATGATGCGGGCTCGAGTGATGACACGGTGCCCCCTGCTGCTCGGCCGCGGAGCAGCGTCGCGTCGAGGTCCGGATCCTTCGTTGATACGACGCCGGTTCGGACCGTGTCAATCGCCATCCTTGGTTCTACGCGCCACGGCGGGCGTCTAGATGCACGCTCCCACCACGCATCCGATCGCCCCGCCGACCTCGTACGCCGTGGTGAGCCCGGAGAGCCGGGCTTCACGGCGCAGGTCGCCGCGAACGTCACGCCCAGGAGCGTCGAGCCATGGATGCAGACCGCCGTTCGATTCTGTCCGCTGTCGATCGCGAGATGAGCCTCACCCGGCGCGAGATCGTCACGTTCTCGGGGCTGACCGGGGTGGGCGCCCTGCTCGCCACCATCGGGTTCCAGATCCGCGAGGCCCGCGCGCAGAGCGCCGGCGGCGTCGCGGAGGGCGACCTCAAGATCCTCAACGTCGCCCTCGGGCTGGAGCACGAGGCCATCGCCGCGTACCAGGCCGGCGCCGAGTCGAAGCTGCTCGACCGGCCGATCCTGGAGGTCGCCGTGCTCTTCCAGAGCCAGCACAAGGCGCATCGCGACGCGCTGTCCGCCACGATCACGCGCGCCGGCGGCACGCCCGTGGAGCCCAAGAAGATGGCCGACTACGCCTGGCCACGACTCGCCTCGCAGACCGACGTGTTGACCTTCGCCGCGAAACTCGAGGCGGGAGCGGCCTCCGCCTATCTGGGCGCGCTGCGCGCCATCGAGAACAAGGAGTACCTGACCGCTGCGGCGTCGATCATGGGCAACGAGACGCAACACCTGGCCCTCCTGCGGCAGGTCCTCAAGGAGAATCCGGTTCCCGTCGCCTTCATCGGCTGATGTCCGCCGCCGCGCACGCGAGGAGGGTGGCGCGTGCCACCCTCCTCGCCGTGTGATCCCGCCCGCCCGGCCCCGCGATTGACGTCTTGACAGGTCCGTCGAATTTAAGTAAACCTAACTACTCTAATACAGTGAACCTTAATCCCGCGCGCGCTTCGACGGAGGATGCGGCCCGGACCGTGGGCGATCACGGCCGCGCGGCGGTGCCCCGACTCGACACCGACGCCGTGTTCGGGGCCGGCCGGGAGGTGATCCTCGTCCATCGCGGCCAGGAGTACCGGCTCCGCATCACCAAGGCAGGCAAGCTCATCCTGACGAAGTAGTTCCGGTAGCCCGCCATCGCGAGGGCCCCTCGCGTCGCCAGCCCCCGGTCAGGCAACCAGAAGGGAGACGAGTGGCATGGATCTGATGGTGGTCAAGACCGTTCGGCCCAGCTCCACCGGAGAGGACGTGATGGTCGTGCTCCAGACGGCCACGGGCGATCGCGACCTCGGATTTCTCTCACCGCGCTGAGCGTGCGTCCCGACTGCGCCGAGATCCGGCGGCGCCTGCGGCGCCTGGCGCAACGCGGGGCGATCGTCACGGGAGCTTCTGGATCCCGGTGACGGAGAGGTTCGGCAGCGTTCCGCGAAGGACGAAGCGGACCGAATCGCCGACCTCGAGGCCGTTGAGCAGCTGCGGTGTCGCGGCCCGGAAGCCCATGGTCATGGGGGGCATGTAGCCGGGGATCTCGTCATGGGTCACCACGACGACGTTCAGCTCCGGCAGGAGCGCCCGGACGACACCCTGCCCCTGGAACTCACGCTCGACCCCGGCCAGGCTGGCCGCCCTCGCGCGGGCCAGCTCCTGACGCATGCGCTCCGTCTCGCGTCCCCACCAGACGTAGCCGCTGACCAGGCCGAGGACCAGCGCGAGATTCACCAGGAGGACGACGCTCCACACCGCCATCGGGTGTCAGTGAACGTGCTCGGCGGCCTCGGGGGCGACGGCGCGCTCCTCGTTGAGCTGTGCGGGCCGCAGCGAGGAGCGCCCTGGGTGTCGGGCCAGGCCCGCGGGCCGGCGGAGATCGCCCGCAGATACCCCTGGCGGTCGATGAGGAATTCCGCGTGGGGCTCCCGCGAGAAGAGACTATAGGTTGTGACGATGTCGCGCGCTCCCTCCGTGACCACGGGAAACCACACGGGGGGGCGGGCGCCGAGCCGCCGGATGGCGTCGGGTCCACCGTCGCGCGGCACCGCCACGACCTCGACGCCGAGGAGGACGAGGGAGGGATACAGCTCCGCCAGTTCCGCGAGGCGAGCCCGAGAGTCCGGGAGCGAGTACAGCACGAGAAGCACCAGCTTGCGTCCCCGGTACTCGCGCAGCGAGCGCAGCGGCGTGGGTCCGACGGCAAACGGGGCGTCGGGGGCCACGATGCGTGGCGGCTCGGGCTCCACCTGGGGGCCGAGGCGGCGCGCCTCGGGGGCGGCACCCAGCGCCCGCACGAAGTTCACCAGGTCCCAGCGCTGGTCTTCCGTCAGCCGGGCGGCAAAGCCCGGCATGCCCGCGGCGGGGATTCCCTCGGAGATCCACCAGTAGAGATCGCCCGCGGTGTGATGCAAGGTGTGCGGAGCGCGAAGATCCGCGGGCGGACGAGGCAGCCGCAGGCCGGGGAGCCCGTCTCCCGCCCCCGTCGAGCCGTGGCAGACCGCACAGTGCTCCGCGTAGAGCGCGGATCCGGTGGTGATCGAGGTCGCAGAGTAGGGAACGGAGGGACGCCGGTACGTCAGGGGGTAGGCGTCGATGGCCAGCGGGGGAAGGGCGAGGCCGAGTCCGAACACGATGAGCACGAGGGCGGCGGCCACCAGGGGCGCCCGGCGCCGCCACGCGAGCGAGCCGAGCGCGGCCACGGCGCCCAGCACGGCGATCTGGCTCCCGATCAGCACGCGGGCCTGATAGGCCGGCGCGTTCGCCAAGGTGACCGCGGAGAGACGAAAGGTGAGGGGCCACGTCGGCGCGTCGTGGCGAGCGGGCGGCGTGACGGCCATCACAGCGACGACGGCGAGCAAGGCGAAGGCGAGCGCCCCCTCGACGGCCACGAACCGGGCGAGACGCCGCATGGCGGGGCGCCCGATCCTCTCCGCCTCGCCGGCGAGCGCGGGCAACGTGCGTCGATTCGCCCAGGCCAGGACGAGGACGATCAGGAGCACGGACAGCTTCACCAGCAGCAGATGCCCGTAGCGCGTGCCGAGGAGTCCCGCCACGTCACCCACGAAGGTGTAGGCGTTGACCAGTCCCGTCGCGACGAGCACGAGCACGGCGCCCAGCGCCCAGGTGGAGAAGCGTCGTGCGGTCAGAACGGCGTAAGGACGCGCGTCGGCGCCATGGGCCGTGCCTGCGCGTCCGAGCAGGAGGGCCAGGGGCCACAGACCGCCAACCCAGACTCCGGCCGCGAGGATGTGGGTCGCGTCGTTGACGATGGCCCGCGTGGTGTCGGGCTCCACCGCGGCGGCGTGACCACCCAGACCCACGAGCGCCGCGGCGAGCGCGGCGAGGAGCGCGGCTTCCATGCGCGCGGCCAGCCAGTCGGCGCGCGCCCGGAGGTCGGCACGCAGCGAGAGAAACGCGAGGAGCAGGACGAGCAGTCCCTGTCGGACGAGCCAGACGCGCCCGCCCTGGGTGTCGAGGACGACGCGGCGCAGGATCTCGAGATCGAGGGCGGCGATGGGCCGCGATTCCAGCATGGCCGCCTGGCCGGCGAGGGCGACGCATCCCGAGACGATGGCGACGAGGGCGAAGGCCCGCGACCAGATCAGCACGCGCCCGAACCACGCCTGCGCGGTGGGCCGATCGGAGCGGCCGGCGAGCAGGAGGAGTGCGGCGCCGCCCACCAGGGACAGGCACGAAGCCAGGTGCACCCAGCGCGCGGCGAGTCCGAGCGCGGTCATCGCCGAAGCATCATACGCGACGCGTCGCGCGCTATCCTCGTCGCATGGACCACCTCCGCGGGCCGGCGCTGCGCGCCATCCTCTTCGATGCCGGAAACACCCTCGTCCGGATGAACTACTCGGCGATCGCCGATCAGCTCGCCGTCCTGGGCCACGCGGTGACACCGGCGGCCGTGCAGCACGCCGAGTGGCGGGCGCGGGTGCGCTTCGACGACGGCGTGCTCGCCCATCCCGGCACGTCGACCGAGAGCAGCGCCGCGCGAGACACATATCTCCGGCTGCTCCTTCATGAGCTGGGCATCGGCGACCGACCGACGTCGCGCTCGATGGCGGCGTGGCGCCAGGTCTACAACGCTCCCGTGGGCATCTTCAACGTCGCCGATCCCCAGGGGCCCGCGGCCCTGGCCCTCGCCCGGGACGCCGGGCTCCGCGTCGGCGTGATCTCCAACTCGAACGGCACCGCGCGCGCGCTCCTCGCCACGCTGGGCCTCGGACGGCATCTCGACTTCGTCATCGACTCGTTCGAGGTCGGCGTGGAGAAGCCCGACGCGCGCATCTTCGCGCTGGCCCTCGAGCAGGCCGGGGTCGAGCCCTCGGAAGCGGTCTACGTGGGGGACCTCTACTCGGTGGACGTCCTCGGCGCGCGCGGGGCGGGGGTGGAGGGCATCCTCCTGGATCCCGGCGGTCACTGGGGTCAGCGCGACTGCCCGTGCGTGCCGGACCCCCTCGCCGCCGTCAAGCTGGCCCTGACGGGCCGCTAACGGCCGAGGCGAGCGAGGGGAATCAGGGCCCGGTCGGAGTAACTGTCGAGCGCCGGCTCCGCCGGCGCAACCCGTCCGGGGAGGCTCGGAGGGGGCCGTCGAGGCCCCCTTCGACGACTACTCGGGGAGCGAGACCAGCGGATGGCGACTGAGGGCGCCGTAGATCACGCGCTTCATCTCGGCGACCTCGCCCTCGGTGTGGGCCTCGAAGCGGAGCGTCAGATAGGGGTTGGTGTTGGAGGCGCGCACGAGGCCCCAGCCGCCGCCCGGGAAGAGCACGCGGGCCCCGTCGATATCGATGGTCTCGTAGCGCCGGCGCAGCTCGCTCACCAGCTCGTCGATGATGCGGAACTTCTCGGCGTCGGGGCAGGGCGCCTTCAGCTCCGGGGTGGCGCAGCGGTGGGGCACGGAGTCGAAGAGCGTGGAGACGGGCGCCGCGGTGCGCGCGGCAATCTCCACGATCTTGGCGGAGGCGAGGATCCCGTCGTCCACGCCGTAGTACCCCTCGGCGAAGAACATGTGGCCGCTGACCTCGCCGCCCAGCAGGATGCCGTCCTCCCGCATCTTGCGCTTGAGGTGCGAGTGGCCCGTCTTCCACATGACGGGCACGCCGCCGTGTTGCACGATGTCGTCGACCAGGGCCTGCGAGCACTTCACGTCGAAGACGACCTTCGCCCCGGGATGGCGGGCGAGGAGATCACGGGCGAGCAGCGCGAGGATCACGTCCGCCTCGTGCCGGCGGCCGCGCTCGTCGATGACCCCCACCCGGTCGGCGTCGCCGTCGTAGGCCAGGCCCAGGTCGGCGCCAACGTCCAGGACCTTGGCCTGCAGGTCGCGGACGTTCTCCGCGTCCTCGGGATCGGGCAGATGATTGGGAAAGGTCCCGTCGGACTCGCAATAGAGCTCCAGCACCTCACAGCCGAGCCGGCGCAGGACGTCGGGGGCCCACGGTCCGGCCACGCCGTTGCCCGCGTCCACCACGACCTTCAGGGGCCGGGCCGGGCGCACGAGCCGAGCCACCGTGTCGAGGTACTCCGCGCGCGGGGTGCGCGCCGTGAGCGTGCCCCGGCCGGCCTCGAAATCCCCGACCTCGATCATGGTGCGGAGCGACTGGATCTCCTCCTCGGTGAGGGGCGCGGCGCCCGGGTGGACCATCTTCACGCCGTTGTACTCGACGGGGTTGTGGCTGCCCGTGATGTTGGCGCCACCGTCGAGGCGCCAGTGGGCGGTGGCGAAGTAGAGCAGCGGCGTGGGGGTGAGGCCGACGTCGACGACGTCGAGACCCGCGGCGCGGGTGCCGGCGACGAAGGCGGCCTTCAGGTCGTCCGACGAGGCGCGATTGTCCTGTCCCACCGCGATGGCGCGCCCGCCGCGGCGCCGGATGAGGGTGCCGTAGGCGGTGCCCACCAGGCGGAAGACGTCGGGATTGACGTCGTCGCCCACGCGTCCGCGCACGTCGTAGGCGCGGAAGATGTGCGGATTCAGCATGCCCTCGTATCCTCGGAACGGAATGTCAGAGCGGCGACCGTCGCCTGCCTGGACAGGCTACCACGCCGGCGTCCAGCGAGCGCCCCGGGCTTGGTGCTTCTGCCGCCAGCAGACGCGTCTGGTTTGGACGCGCTCCGGCTCACCGGCATAATATCGGGCCGTGCCCCTCCGAGGCTTGAAGAGATTCCTGGTTGGCGCCCCTCTTCCCACCGCTCAGTCGCGTCACGAACGCCTTGGCAAGGCCACCGCCCTGGCCGTCTTCGCCTCCGACCCCCTGTCCTCGGTGGCCTACGCCACCGAGGAGATCCTCCTTGTTCTCACCCTGGCCGGGTCCGCTGCCCTGAGCTACTCGCTCCCCATTGGCATCGCCATCGCGGTGCTGATCGCGATCGTGGTGAGCTCGTATCGTCAGACGATTCGCGCCTATCCACAGGGTGGCGGTGCCTATATCGTCGCGCGCGAGAACCTCGGCACCGTTCCCGCCCTCGTGGCCGGCGCCGCCTTGCTGACCGACTACGTGCTGACCGTCTCCGTCAGCGTGGCGGCGGGCGTGGCCGCGGTCACCTCGGCCTTCCCCGCTCTATTTCCGTACCGGGTGGTACTGGGGGTGCTCGCCGTCGCCGCCATCGCGGTGGGCAACCTGCGCGGGGTGCGCGAGTCCGGCAAGCTCTTCGCCGCCCCGACCTATCTCTTCGTGGGCAGTCTTCTGGCGATGCTCGTCTATGGAGGCGCCGGGGCCATCTTCAACTTCCTGCCCGAGGCGCCCTACGAGCCCCACCGGCCCGGGCTGGAGGGGGTCGGCCTCTTTTTGCTCCTGCGCGCCTTCTCGTCGGGGTGCGCCGCCCTCACCGGTGTCGAAGCCGTCTCGAACGGCGTCCAGGCCTTCAAGCCACCGGAGGCCGACAACGCCCGGACGGTCATGGCATGGCTAGGGGTGATTGCCATCGTCTTGTTCCTGGGCACGACGTATCTCGCCTACGACTTCGGCCTCACGCCCAAGGCTGACGAAACCATCGTCTCGCAGCTGGCCCGTCGCCTGTTCGGCACGGGCGTTCTCTACTACGAGATCCAGGCGGTCACCATGCTGATTCTGCTGTTGGCCGCGAACACGTCCTACGCCGACTTCCCGCGGCTGTCGTCGTTCATGGCCCGAGACCGCTTCATGCCCCGCCAGTTCGCGAGTCAGGGCGACCGCCTGGTGTTCTCCAACGGCATCGTCATCTTGACCCTCCTGGCCATGCTGCTGCTCGTGGTGTTCCACGGGGAGACCCACGCGCTGATTCCCCTCTACGCCGTCGGGGTCTTCATCTCCTTCACCCTCTCGCAGAGTGGAATGGTGGTGCACTGGCTGCGGATGCGGGAGTCCGGGTGGCGCTGGCGCGTCTGGGTCAACGGCGTGGGCGCGCTCGTCACCGGCGTCGTGATGGTGACCATCGCCGCCACCAAGTTCATGCAGGGCGCGTGGATCATCGTCCTGGTGATCCCGGCCCTCCTCCTCGGCTTGCTGGTGGTCAACCGGCACTATCGACACGTCGCTCACGAGCTGTCGCTCGAGGGCTTCGAGCCTCCGGCCATCGCCCGACACTCGGTGCTGGTTCTCGTCGGCGACCTCCATCGTGGCGTCGTCACCGCGCTCGCCTATGCGCAGTCGCTGTCCCCGGCCGCCAAGGCCATCTACATCGAGATCGATCCGGAACGGACACGGAGGCTCGAGGAGCGGTGGGGCAAATGGGGGCAAGGTGTTCCCCTGGTGGTGCTCACCTCGCCGTATCGATCGCTCATCCGCCCCCTCCTCGGGTACGTGGATCATCTGCAAGCGCATGCGGAGCGTCACGTGATCACCATCGTCCTGCCCGAGTTCATCCCCCGGCGATGGTGGCAAAACCTCTTTCACAACCAGACCGCGTTGCTGATCAAAGGGGCGCTGCTCTTTCGCAAGGACGTCATCGTCACCGACGTGCCGTATCACTTGAAGCACTGAGCCGACCCCAGCGGCTCGGAAAGGGCGCCGGCAGGTCGTCCTCCCGCCCGCGCGGCGCTACTCGGCGGCCAGGCGATAGCCCACGCCCGGCTCGGTCAGCACGTAGCGTGGATTGGCCGGTTCCGCCTCGAGCTTGCGCCGCAGCTGCGCCATGTGCACGCGCAGCACGTGGGCGTCATCGGCATTCGGTCCCCACACCTCGCGCAAGAGCTGCCGGTGGGTGAGGACCTTGCCGGCGTGGCGCACCAGGGTGGCGAGCAGGTTGTACTCGATAGGTGTCACGTGCACCACCCGCTCGGCCACGGACACCTGGCGGCGCGCCAGATCGACTTTCAGGTCACCGACGCTGAAGACGACATCCCCATCGTCGCGGAAGGCCCGGCGGCGCAGCGCGGACCGGATGCGGGCGAGGAGCTCCTCCGGGCCGAAGGGCTTGCTCACGTAGTCGTCGGCGCCGGCGTCGAGCGCGATCACCTTGTCGCGCTCCTGGCCGCGCGCGGACAGGACGATGATGGGAACGGCCGTCCACTCGCGCAGCCTTCGAATCACCTCCAGGCCGTCCATGTCGGGGAGGCCCAGGTCGAGGATGACGACGTCGGGCTGTCGAGTGGCCGCCGCCTGCAACGCGTCGGCGCCGGTGTCCGCCTCGAAGAGCCGGTAGTCCTGATTGATGAGCGCCGCGCGCAGAAACCGCCGGATGGCCACCTCGTCCTCGACGACGAGGATGGTCGGCGTCAGGCACTGACCGGAACCGCGGGCACCTTCGCGAGGGGCAGGGTGAAGAAGAAGGCCACGCCACCACCGGGAACGTTGTGGGCCCAGATGTGGCCGCCGTGCGCCTCGACAATGGCCTTGCAGATGGCCAGGCCCAGACCGGCTCCGCGCTCGGTGTCGGGGGAGGCGCGGTAGAAGCGCTCGAAGACCCGTGTCTCCTCACCCGGCGGCAGCCCCGGCCCCCGATCGGTGACCTCGACGGTGACCGCCTGGTCGGTCGCGGTGGCCATGATGGCGATAGGGCTGTCGAGCGGCGTGTACTTGATGGCGTTGTCGAGCAGGTTGACCAGCACCTGCTCGATGAGCACATCGTCCATGGGGACCAAGGGCAAGTCGGGAGGGACGCGCGTGGTCACCACGCGCTGGCCCAGGCGCCGACGGAGCCTCTGCAAGGCGGCGCCCACCACCTCCTCCAGCGCATGCCACTCCTTCTTGGGCTGAAGGGCGCCCGACTCGATCCCCGTCATCTCGAGCAGGTTGCTGACCAGTCGGCTCAGCCGCTCGGCTTCCTCGCGTGCCGAGTTCAGCAGCTCGCGGCGCGCCTCGTCGCCGAGCCGCGCGCCGTTGTCGAGGACGGTGCTGACGGCGCCGCTGATGGCGGTGAGCGGCGTGCGCAAATCGTGCGACACGGAGCTCAACAGCGAGTTGCGCAGGCGCTCCGCTTCGGCCTGGACCTGAGCGCCCTGGGCCTCCTCGGCCAGGCGCGCCCGCTCGATGGCCAGGGCGGTCTGGTTGGCGAATGTCTCCAGCTCGTGAAGGCGCTCGGGCGCGTCGAACTCGTCGGCCGAGAGAGGGCGGATGCCGAGCACCCCGACCGGTCCGCGCGGAGCGGTGAGGGGCACGTAGAGCGCCCGAGCTCCGGGCAGAGTCGTCGTCCCCAGTCCCGCGGCATGGTGGTGCTCGTACACCCAGCGCGCCACCGCGATCTCGTTGGCGTCCACGTCGAACTGCGCGCCGCCGCGCAGGGCCAGACGCCCGTCAGCGTCCGGCAGGAGGAGAACGAGCTGACTGCGAAACACCTCGCTGATGTGCCGGACGGCGATGTCGAGCAGCGCGTCGAGTCCCCGGGTGCTCGCGAACTCTCGGCTCATGGCGTAGAGCGCCGCGGTCTGCTGCTCGCCGTGGCGAGCGGCTTCGGCCTGCGCCCGGATGCGAACGGTGAGTCCGCTGATCACGAAGCCCGCGACCAGCATCACGGCGAAGGTGATGAGGTACTCGACGTCCGACACGGCGAAGGTCAGATACGGCGGGACGAAGAAGAAGTCGAAGGCGGCCACGCTCAGCAGCGAGGCGAGAAACGACGGGCCGCGGCCATGGCGGGTCGCCACCAGGATGACCCCCAGCAGGTAGGCCATGATGATGCTGGCCAGCTGGAAGAACGGGAACATGACCCAGGCCAGACCGGTGGCCACGGCCACCACCGCCGCCGCCTGCCCGTAGGGCCACCAATCGGTCGCCACGGGCCGACGGGGCCGGGGCACGGCCACGGGCGGACTCTCAACCTTGCCGCTGATCACGTACACGTCCGCCTCACCGCTGCCCTCCACGAGGGCATCCACGATCGAGCCGAAGACGATGCGCTTCCAGAGTTGCCGGCTCGGCTTCCCCACCACGATCTTGCTCACGTTCCGGGTGCGCGCGAAGGCGAGGATCTCGTCGCTCATGCGCTGGCCGGTCAGGGTGACCGTCGTCGCGCCGAGCTGCTCGGCGAGCCGCATGGTCTGGACGATACGCTCGCGGACTTCCGGGGAGAGGCGCGCATGGGCCGGCGTCTGGACGTAGGCCACGATCCACTCGCCCTCCAGGCGATCGGCCATGCGCTTGGCCGCCCGCACCAGCCGTGCCGACTGACGACTCGGGCCGATGCAGCGAGCAGTCGCTCGCCGGCGGGCCATATTTGCTCGATGGCGTGGTCGCGCATGTAGGTGCGCATCTGCGCGTCGACCCGCTCCGCCGTCCGCCGCAGGGCCAGCTCGCGCAGGGCGATCAGGTTTCCCTTGCGGAAGAAGTGGCGAACCGCCTCCTCCGCCTGGGCGGGCATGTAGACCTTGCCCTCCTTGAAGCGCTCCAGCAGATCGTCGGGCGGCAGATCGATCAGCTCGACCTCGTCGGCCTCTTCCAGGACCGAATCGGGGACGGTCTCGCGCACGATCACCCCGGTGATCTTGGCCACGATGTCGTTGAGGCTCTCGAGGTGCTGGACGTTCAGGGTGGTGTAGACGTCGATGCCCCCCTCGAGCAGCTCGACCACATCTTGCCAGCGCTTGGCGTGACGACTGCCGGCGGCGTTGGTGTGGGCCAACTCGTCCACGAGGATGAGCGCGGGGCGGCGGGCCAAGGCGGCGTCCAGGTCGAACTCCCGGAGCGTCGCCCCCCGGTACTCGATGAGCTTAGGGGGAAGGAGCTCCAGGCCCTGCAGCAGGGCTTCCGTTTCGGCGCGACCGTGCGTCTCGACGTACCCGACAACGACGTCGACATCTTCGGAGTGTCGCTCGCGCGCTGCCTCGAGCATGGCGTAGGTCTTCCCGACCCCCGCCGCCGCGCCGAAGAAGAGCTTCAGTTTGCCCCGGGCCTGTCGCGCTTCCTGCTCCTTGACCCGGGCGAGCAAGGCGTCGGGATCGGGTCGTCCCCCCGTCATGCCGCTAGTGTAGTGCGCAGCGCCCCGGAACGCTTCGCGCCTTTGGCAGCCGCTGTCAGGGAAATGGCCGCTGACGAGCCGGCGCCCACCCGCGCCTCGGGCGGCAGAAGCCGGACGTGGGCAGCCGGAGCAGGACCGGAAGCACCACGAGCGCGGCCATCGGGCTGACGGCCGTCGTGCCCCCCAGGGTGATAAGCAGGCCGAGGCTGAAGATCCCGCGGTGGACCTCCAATATCTGGGCAGGCAACCTGCCTCTCGCCGCTGACTGGGCGTACCCTTGAACTAGGGTGCTCGTGCGCACGGCCGCACCTGGTGCCGGAGAGACCCGGAGGAGGGGCGCGGTGAAATCCACAGGACAGCCCACGCGCGTGCGCGATCGAATGACTCGTGTCGTGGCGACCACGCATCCCGAGGTGCCCGTGATGGCGGTCCGCGAGTTGATGCGCAAGCGCCTGCTTCGACACCTGCCCGTCGTCGATGGGCGTGGCCGTCTGGTCGGCATCATCACTGACCGCGATCTTCGTCAGGTCATCTTCATGCCCGCCCTGCGCGATCGGGTGCCGGAGGTCGGCGAGCTCCTGCGGGGGCTGACGGTGAGCGACATCATGACCCGTGAGGTCGTCGTCGTGAAGCCCGGGGCACGGATCAACGAGGCGGCCCGCGTGATGCACGAGAAGCGGATCGGCGCACTCCCCGTGGTCGAGCGCGGGCGAGTGGTGGGCATCATCACCGAGACCGACATCCTGGCTGCCTTCGAGGAGCTCCTCGCCGCGAAGGGCGTACGGGCCCATGCACCACCGCAAGTCGGTCCTAGGCGGGTCCGCCCCCTCGTGCGGAGGCGCGTCGAACCCAGTCGCTACGAGTACGGCCTTCCGGTTCCCGACATCCACGATCCATGGCAAGACCAGGGCGGCGAGAACTAGTGGCCGGGGCTTGATGGCGGCCGAGTGGACGATGGCGGGCAGGCGCGCCCTCCGAGCGCCGCTGCCCGCCGCGCGCATCGCGCTACGTGAGCCAGCGCAGGAGTGCCGTGGCCAGGGAGAGGAAGATCGTGACCCCCAGCACGTCCTGGAAGGCCGTCTCGAAGGGGCCCGCGGTGAGGGCGGGGTCGAACCCCAGGCGTTTGGAGAGCATGGGAATGGTCGTGCCCGCCGCGCCGGAGAGATTGACGGAGACGAACATGGACACGGCGACCACGAGCCCGAAGGCAGGCGAGTGCCAGAAGAGGCCGATGATTCCCACCACGACGCCACAGATACCTCCGAGGATGCTCGAGGTCTGGATTTGCCGGCGCAGGGGTGCCCACCAGCGGGTGAGTTGCACCTGGCCGGTGGCGAGACCGCGCACGACCATGGTGACCGATTGCAGTCCGGTATTCCCGGAGATGGCCTGGATGACCGGCATGAAGGAGGCGAGGAGGATGACGCGGCTCAGCGTCTGATCGAAGTAGTGAATCACCACGCCCGCGCCCAGCTCGATGATGAGGGTGGCCAGCACCCAGGGCAGGCGCAGCAGGGCGATCTGTCGGGGAGAGCGCCGCTCCAGCTCGGCGGCGTCCGAGCCGGCCATGCGGAAGATGTCCTCCGAGGCCTCCTCACCGACGATGTCGATGACGTCGTCGACGGTGATCGTCCCCACCAGGTGATGGCGGCGGTCGACCACCGGCACGGCCACCAGGTCGTATTTCGCCACCAGCCGGGCCACCTCCTCCTGGTCCATCTCCGGCCTCACGCTCACCACGCTCTCGTCCCGCACCGCGACCACGGGGACGTCAGGATTGGTGATGAGAAGGCGGCGCAGCGGGACGACACCGACGAGATGCCCGTGATCGTCCACCACATACAGCTCGAAAGCGCGCTCCTCCGAGACCGACTTGCGCAGGTGCTCGATGGCTTGCCCCACCGTCGCGCGCTCGTTCACGGCCACGAAGTCGGGGGACATGAGGCGCCCGGCGGAGTGATCCGGATACTCGAGGATCTCCTGGACCTCTTCGGACTTCTCCTCCTGCATGAGGTCGAGGATCTTCTCCGCCTGCTCGGTGGGCAGCTCGTCGACGACGTCGGCGGCGTCCTCGGACGGCATCTCGTCGAGGATGCGCGAGACCTCGACCTCGTCGAGCGCGCGCACCAGATCGAGGAGTGCCTCGTCATCCAGCTCGGGGAGCACCTCACCGGCGCGGTCCTGGGGCAGCGTGCGGAGGATGGCGACCTGGTCGGCGAGGGGTAACTGGTGGAGCACGGCGGCGATGTCGGCCGGGTGCGCCTCGTCCACCAGGGCCTGGTCGCGAGGATCGGCCGTCCCCTTCGCGAGGTTCTTCGCCGCGTCGAGCAGACGATCGGTGTCGTTCATCGCTGACATTGGCCTGCGCGCGGCGCCCTGCTGACGACGTCAGGGCGCGTCCATCTCCGGTTGCCCCGATGAAGGGGGCCGGTGTTCGTGCCACGCGGTTCATCGTAGCGCACCGGGTTGACGCGGTCACGCCGCGTGGTTGTCATCGACACCGACCACCTCGCCGTCGGCACCCCCGGCGACGTGCGGCGACTATCGGGTGTCGAGGGCGTGGTTGAGCGCGAGCACGTTGACGCGCGGCTCGCCGAGGAAGCCGAGCTGACGGCCTTCGATGTGCCGCTCGACCAGGCCGCGCACGACCTCTTCGCTGAGCCCGCGGGCCCGCGCCACTCGCCGGACCTGGTAATAGGCGCCCGCCGGGCTGAGGTGCGGATCGAGACCGCTCCCGGACGCCGTCACCAGATCGACCGGGACCGGAGCGGTGTTCCCGGGATCCGCCGCGCGCAGGGTTTCCACGCGCGCCTTCACCGCGTCGCGCAGCGCGGGGTTGGTCGGGCCCAGATTCGAGCCGGAGGAGGCCGCCGCGTTGTACGGATACGGCGACGTCGCCGAGGGGCGACCCCAGAAGTACCGGGGATCATCGAACGGTTGCCCGATGAGCGAAGACCCCACGACCTTGCCGTCCTTGATGATCAGGCTGCCGTTCGCCTGCCGAGGGAAGAGTATCTGCGCCACTCCGGTCACGACCAGCGGATAGACGAGCCCCGTGAGCACCGTCAGCACGAGGGTCAGAAGAATGGCCGGTCGAAGATAGGCCAGCATGCCGCGACTCCTTTCTCAGGCCAGTCCCAGGGCGATCAGCAGCATGTCGATCGCCTTGATTCCGAAGAACGGGACGATGATGCCCCCCACGCCGTAGATCCAGAGATGGCGGCGCAGAAGCGCACTGGCGCCGATGGGCCGGTACCGGACACCGCGCAGAGAGAGCGGGACGAGAGCCAGGATGATCAGCGCGTTGAAGATCACCGCCGACAGGATGGCGCTGTGAGGCGTGGCCAGGCGCATGATGTTCAGCGCCTCCAGGGCCGGGTAGGTGGTGGCGAAGGCCGCCGGGATGATGGCGAAGTACTTGGCCACGTCGTTGGCGATGCTGAACGTCGTGAGCGCCCCCCTGGTCATCAGCATCTGCTTGCCGGTCTCGACCACTTCCAGCAGCTTGGTGGGGTTCGAGTCGAGGTCCACCATGTTGCCCGCTTCCTTCGCCGCCTGGGTGCCGCTGTTCATGGCCACCGCCACGTCGGCCTGCGCCAAGGCGGGCGCGTCATTCGTCCCGTCACCGGTCATGGCGACCAGACGTCCCTCGGCTTGCAGATCGCGGATCAGCTTCAGCTTTGCTTCTGGCGTGGCCTGCGCGAGGAAGTCGTCCACGCCGGCCTCGGCGGCGATGGCCGCCGCCGTCAACGGGTTGTCGCCGGTGATCATGACCGTCTTGATGCCCATCCGACGAAGCTCGGCGAAGCGCTCCCTGATCCCCCCCTTGACGATGTCCTTCAGCTGGACCACGCCGAGCACCTCGGCCCCGTCCGCCACGGCCAGGGGCGTGGCCCCGCCCTTGGCGATGCTGTCGACCATCGCGCGGACCGTGGGCGAGTACTCACCGCCCAGGCGCACCACATGAGCCTCGATGGCGTCTGGCGCTCCCTTGCGGATCTGGTGTCCGTTGAGGTCCACCCCGCTCATGCGCGTCTGGGCCGTGAAGGCGACGAATTTCGCCCGGAGCTTCTCGACATCGCGTTCGCGTATGCCGTACTTCTCCTTGGCCAGGACGACGATGGAGCGCCCTTCCGGGGTCTCGTCTGACAGCGAGGCGAGCTGGGCGGCATCGGCCAGGGCCTGTTCGGTGACGCCCTGCGCAGGCAGAAACGCGGTGGCCTGTCGGTTGCCGAGCGTGATGGTGCCGGTCTTGTCGAGGAGGAGGACGTCCACATCACCGGCCGCCTCCACCGCTCGGCCCGAGGTGGCGATGACGTTGGCCTGGATCATCCGGTCCATGCCCGCGATGCCGATGGCGGACAGCAGAGCGCCGATGGTCGTGGGGATCAGACAGACGAGCAGCGCCACGAGCACGGTGACGGTCACCGGGGTTCCCTGGCCGGCCGTCTGGACGCTGTAGATCGAGTACGGAAGGAGGGTAGCCGTCGCCAGAAGGAAGATGATGGTCAGGCCCGCCAGCAAGATGTCGAGGGCGATCTCGTTCGGGGTCTTCTGGCGCTTGGCTCCCTCCACGAGGGCGATCATGCGGTCCAGGAACGCCTCTCCGGGGTTCACGACCACTCGGACGATCAGCCAGTCGGACAGGACGAGGGTGCCCCCGGTGACCGAGCTTCGGTCGCCGCCGGCTTCGCGGATCACCGGCGCGCTCTCACCGGTGATGGCACTCTCGTTGACCGAGGCGACGCCTTCGACGATCTCGCCATCGGCCGGGATGACATCGCCGGCCTCCACGAGGAAGAGATCTCCCTTGCCCAGGGACGTCGCAGGAACAGCGGTGAAGGGGGCGCCGCGCTTGGCGCTGGCCAGGCGTTTGGCCTGGACCTCCCGGCGTGCCTTGCGCAGCGATTCCGCCTGCGCCTTGCCGCGGCCTTCCGCCATGGCTTCCGCGAAGTTCGCGAACAGCACCGTGAACCACAGCCAGATCGACACGGCGAAGATGAAGCCGGCCGGCGCCTCGCCCCGTCCCACGAGGGCCTGGAGCCACAGCAGCGTGGTCAGGATGGAACCCACGTACACCACGAACATGACGGGGTTCCGGACCTGGCGCCGTGGCGTCAACTTGCCGAACGAGTCGAGCGTGGCCTGCCACAGGATCGCGCGATCGAACAGCGGACGCTTCTTGCTCTCAATCATTGGTTCGACCTCACTTCGCGGCGACCATGATGAGGTGCTCGACGATCGGTCCCAGCGCCAGCGCGGGGATGAACGTCAGGGCGCCCACGAGGATCACGACGCCGACCAGCAGGGTGGCAAAGAGGGGGGTATGCGTGGGCAGCGTCCCGGGGCCGGTGGGCACGATCTTCTTGCGGGCCAGGGACCCCGCGATGGCCAGGGTCGGGATGGCCAGCCAGTAGCGCGCGAAGAGCATCGCGAAGCCGAGCGCCGTGTTGTAGAAGGGGGTGTTCGCGCCGAGGCCGGCGAAGGCACTGCCGTTGTTGTTGCCGGCCGACGAGAACGCGTAGAGGACCTCGCTGAAGCCGTGGGCACCCGGGTTGAAGATGGTCGCCCGCCCTCCCGGCGCCACCACCCCGACCGCCGTCCCGATCAGCACGACCGCCGGCGGGATCAGGATGACGAGCGAGGCCATCTTCATCTCGTAGGCCTCGATCTTCTTGCCGAGGTATTCGGGCGTGCGCCCCACCATCAGGCCCGCCACGAAGACGGCGATGATGGCGAAGACGATCATGCCGTAGAGCCCGGAGCCCACCCCGCCGTACACGACCTCGCCGAGCTGCATGAGCCACATGGGCACCAGTCCCCCCGATGGGGGTGTAGGAGTCGTGCATCGAGTTCACTGACCCGTTGGAGGCCGCGGTCGTCGCCGTCGCCCACAGCGCTGAGTTCGCGATGCCGAAGCGCGTCTCCTTGCCTTCCATGTTGCCGCCTGCCTGAAGGTCGCTGGCGGTGTGGTCGACGCCGAGGTAGGCCAGGGTGTTGCCCCGCTGCTCGGCCATGACGCACACAGCGAGGAGGACCACGAAGATTGCCGTCATGGCCGCCAGGACCGCCCACCCTTGTCGCGTGTCCTTGACCATCACCCCGAACGTGTAGCAGAGCGCCGCCGAGATGAGCAGGATCGAGAGCAGCTCGATGAAGTTCGCGAGGGGCGTGGGGTTCTCGAAGGGGTGCGCCGAGTTGACGTTGAAGAAGCCCCCACCGTTCGTGCCGAGCTGCTTGATCATGATCTGCGAGGCGGCGGGCCCCACGGCGATGACCTGCTCGGTGAGCTTGGTCTTCTTGGTCTTGGGCTGACCCTTCTCGTCCAGCACCGGCTTGCCCTGGTCGTCGGTCACCGGTTCGTCGTACTCGACGGGCTGGAGGACAGCCGCCTTCTCGTAGGGCCTGAAGTTCTGCACCACCCCCTGGGAGACGAGGGCGAGCGCACCCACGAACGCCAGGGGCAGCAGGATGTAGAGGGTCGTGCGGGTGAGGTCCACCCAGAAGTTGCCGATCGTCTGGGCGGAACGGCGAGCGAGTCCCCGGATCAGCGCGACCAGCGTGGCCATGCCGGCGGCCGCGGAGACGAAGTTCTGGACGGTGAGACCGAGCATCTGGGTGAGGTAGCTCATCGTCGTCTCGCCACCGTAGCCCTGCCAGTTGGTGTTCGTGGCGAAGCTCACCGCAGTGTTGAAGGACGAGTCCGCGGAGACGGCGCCGAAGGCCTGGGGGTTCAGGGGCAGCACGCCTTGCACGCGTTGCAGGAGGTAGACGATCAGCAGCCCCACCAGGTTGAAGAGCATCATCGCGATCGCGTAGCCCTTCCAGCCCATCTCGACGTGGGGCGCGATTCCGCAGATCCGATAGATCAGCCGCTCGAGCCAGCCGAGGACGCGCTCGAGGGCCACGCGTTTGCCCTCGTAGACCCGCGCCATGTAGGCCCCGAGCGGCTTGGCGAGCACCAGGAGCACGATGACGTAGAGTGCGAGCTGCATATACCCGTTGGCACTCATGCGAAGAGCTCCGGCTTCAGCAGAGCCAGGACGAGATAGACGAGCAGGCCGAGTGAAACGATTCCGCCGATCACATAGAGAATTGGCATGGCCTCCTCCTACAACCGGTCACATAGCCTGATGAATGCCCAGGACAGAGCGAAGAAGCCGAGGGCCAGGCTCACGTAGAGCACGTCGTTCATTGCCGACTCCCATTCCGTTTGAAGTGAGACGCTCACACCCCGGTTCTCTGCATCGCCTCAGCCGCCGGCCGTGTCTCGCTGCCACCGAGCACTGATCTCGGCTTCCCCCGTGTTGTTCGGGCGTGCCGATGCGGGCGGCCCTCCGACCAGCGCCCGCAGCAAGTCCGAGTGGGTCACGATGCCGACGAGGCGGCCGTGGTCCACCACGGGCAGCCTGCCGACCCGGTAGTCGCGGAGAAGGTGGGCGGCCGCCTCAATGGCATCGTCCGGGGCGACGAAGAAGGCCGGCCGGGTCATCACTTCACCGACCGTGGTCCCCCTGGCCCTCTGGCATTCGCGGGCCAGGCCTTCGTGGTCGATGAGCACCCTCCACCATTGGACTCGCTCTCGCGGCACCAGACGCGCGACGAGATCGGCTTGCGTGATGACGCCCGCGAGATGGCCGCGGTGTACGACCGGCAGGCCACCGACTCGATATTTCAGCATGAGGCGCGCGGCCTCGTCGATGGATGCGCTGACATCGGCCGTGATGGGGTCAGCCGTCATGACCCCGGCGATCCGCATCGCGGGCCGGGGTGCCGCCGTATGGCCGGCGGGCGAACCATTGATGGGCACGTCAGCCGCGGGGCACGAAGGCGAGGCTTTCACGACGAGGTCCTTTCTGACCAACAGGCCGCGCCGGCCCGCCCGCGGTCCAGGGGCGCCGGCTCAGGTCCTCTTGATCTTGGTGATGCATGTCAGCTGGTCGCGCTGACTCCGCCGCGGTCAACGTGGCCTGGCGCCAGCCGCGGTCGCGTCGACCCTGTAGCTCGAGCGCAATCCGGTTGACGCGGACCCATAGCACCAGCGTCCCGATCAGGATCAGCGCCGCCACGACCTCCATGAGGGTGCGCACCGCACCCGCCGGAACGATCCTCACCACGAGGATGAACGGCGCGAGAGCCAGTGCCGCCGACGCATAGAGCCAGCCCCACGCTGGCCGTCGGTTCATCCTGTTCGCCCTTTCCACGCTATACATGCCAAGCGCACCTCGTGGGCGCTCTTCGTAGATTGTGATGCCAGCGCGCGCTAAGTCGCCGTCAAGAAGCGGCTGACGGCTGTCAAGAAATCGACAAGATCGGCCCCGACCATCCGCGGGGCCCATTGCGGCCGCTCCATATGACTCGACTCCTTTTGGTCTTCTCCGCTGGCTTCGAGCCTCGCCCAGACGCCGCTCAGCAGGGGTCTCTTGGCCTTGAGGCTCTGAAGGTAGGCCGGTTCATTCGACGCCCGTCGCGCTCCGAGAAGGCATCAAGATCCGACCCGGGGATGGCAAGGAGCGGTCAAGGTCTCGCCGCCGCCGCGGCACGTGCACTTGGCCCGGCTTCGCCGTACACTCGGTGCCGAACCTGCCAAACCCGCTGCCTCCTCACGGAGCCCGGGTGAGATGTCGCCTGGTCGAGGACTGATGAGCCAGTTGCCGGAAGCCTTGGTGGCCATCCTGGACGACACTGCCGCCGGCCATGCGCCGCGCGGAGCGAGGAGACCATGACCGACGCGGAACTGAAGGAGAAGACGAAGCACACCGCGGCCATGCTGTTCCACACCCTCAAGGGCGGCACAGGCTTCGAGACGTGGAAGAAGTTCGATCGCGAGCTGGCCCGGGAGCTGTCGATGTTCTTCACCGGCAAGCTCTACGCGCGCGAGGTCATCTCCCAGAAGCAGCGCGAGCTGTGCGCGGTGGCCTCGCTGACCGTCCTGCACCGCCCGCACGAGCTGCGCGCCCACGTCCATGCCGCCCTCAACGTCGGCGCTTCGCGGCAGGAGGTGGCCGAGGTCATCTTCCAGCAGGTCACCTACGGCGGGATGCCGGTCGTGGTCGACGCGCTCGACGTCTTCAAGGCCGTGCTCGTGGAGCGTGGTGAGTGGGAGGAGTGAACGTCCTCCAGGCGATGGTCGACGCCGCGCGGGCGGCCGGTGAGATCGCCCTCCGGTACTATCGCGGGAGCTTCGACGTCGTCATCAAGGCGGACCAGACTCCCGTCACCCAGGCGGACCGGGAGGCCGAGCAGCTCATCGTGGAGCAGCTCGGCCGTGCCTTCCCGGACTGCGGCTTCCTGGGCGAGGAGTTCGGAAGCTCCGGCGCCAAGGATCGCCGCTTCATCATCGACCCCATCGACGGGACCAAGAATTTCGTGCGTGGGATCCCGGTGTGGGCCACGCTCCTCGCCCTGGAGGAAGACGGCGAGGTGACGGCGGGGGTCGTTCACAATCCGGCGCTGGGCGAGATGTTCTCGGCGCGGCGCGGCGGGGGCGCCTTCCGGAACGGCGAGCGCATCTCGGTCTCCGGCATCGCGCGGCTCGCGGAGGCCCAGCTGATTCATTCCTCGCTGCGTCCTCTGCGCGAGGCTGGCTACTGGAACGGCTTCGCGAAGCTGGTCGACGCCACCGATCGCCAGCGGGGCTTCGGTGACTACATGGGCTACACCCTGGTGGCGGAGGGGAAGGCCGAGATCTACGCGGAGATCTACGAGGAGCGAAGCGGCTTGAAGCCGTGGGATCTGGCTCCGTGCAAGATCCTGGTCGAGGAAGCGGGCGGGGTCTTCACGGATCTTCAGGGGCGCTCCACGATCTATACGGGTTCGGCCGTCGCCACCAACGGTCACCTGCACGAGGCCGTCCTCGGACTCCTCCGCGCTCCCTAGCTTCCCCCACCGCGGGCACGCCGGACTGCCGTCGTCGTGATCGGGGCAGGTGAGACGGTGGCCATCCATCCCGGAGCGCTGGGCGATGTGTTGCTCGCCATCCCCGCGCTGCGCGCTCTGCGCGACCTGCACCCCGGCCGGCCGCTCGTCCTCGCCGCCCAGCCCCGCCTCGGAGGCCTGCTGGCAGCGCTGGGGGTGGTCGATCGGGCGATCGACTTCGAGTCGCTCGGTCTCGCCGCGCTGTTCACGGCGGAGGCGGGCCGTGTCGGTCCACCCGATCTCGCGCGCGCCGGCCGAGTCGTCTGCTGGTTCGGGTCGCGCGACCCGCTCTTCGTCGCGAACCTGCGCGCCGTCGTGCCGGGAGCCCTGGTGGCCGCGCCAGCCGCGGACGACCTCCCCGTCTGGCAGCACCTGCGCCGTACGGTTGGCGCTCCGCTCGAGGGCGGGACGACGAGCGATCCGCGTGCCGGAGGCCGCGCTGGTGGCCGGACGGCAGTCGCTCCGCGACGCGGGCTGGGACGGTGTGAGGCCACTCATCCTGCTGCATCCGGGGGCGGGAGGTGCCGCCAAGCGGTGGCCGGTCGAGGGCTTCGCGACGGTGGCGGGGACGCTGCGGGGCGTGCGGTCGGTGACGGTGGCCGTTCATCAGGGGCCGGCCGATGCGGAGGCCGCCTCTGCCCTCGCGACGATGCTCGATCCGGATGCCATCGTGCTCAGGGAGCCATCGCTGCTGACCCTCGCCGGTGTGATGGCGGCCGCCACGCTCTATCTGGGCAACGACTCTGGCGTGAGCCATCTGGCCGCCGCGGTCGGCGCGCCGAGCGTCGTGCTCTATACCCAAGGGTTGCTGGCGTGGCGCCCATGGGCGCCCACCCGGTTGCTCGTCGTGTCGACCCTCGAGATCGTCCCCGCGGAGCTGAGAGAGGTCCTGGACACGGCCTGCGCGGCGATGGCGTTAGACTCGACGGCATGAATCGCGCGCGGCGGCCCTCTCAGGTCGGGCTCGTCCTGGCCGCCGCGGTCATCATCCTGGCGGGATTCGCCATCGCCCTCGTGGAGATGTATCGATGGCCGAAGTGGTCGATCTGGGGAGTGGTCGGCGTGACGGTGCTGCTCGTCGCCGTCATCCGGACGGTGTCGACACGCAAGCCGTGAGGATGACCCCCTTCGCCGGGTCATCGATGGACGTCGTGCGCGTCGTCAGCGGTCCGGTTTCGCCCAGATGCCCCGGTCGTGCATGAGCCGGATCTGCTTCTTGATGACCTTCTCGCGGTACTCCTTGTGCTTCATGGGCTCGCGCTTGAGGTAGAGGTTCTTGGGGTAGATGGGCTTCTCGTAGAGGATCTGGTACAGCTCGGTGCGGAGGTCCTTCATCCAGTTGTCCCACTGGGCGCGGGCCCGGTGGTCGCGCAGGGCCTCCACGTCGACCACGCCGCCCACGTACGTGGAGCCCGCCCCGTAGTCCTGGCGTCCCACGATCTGGCCCTTGTAGTTGATGATGAACGACCGACCCCCGAAGGTGTCGATGGGTGTGGTCTCCTCGGGGAAGAGGTAGTACGTCCCCATGTTGGGGGCCACGATGTACATGTTGTTGTCGAGGGCCCGCGCCCGGCTCTGGATCTCGAAGATGTCGTTGCCGGTGGCGGGATGCGGATAGGAGGCGCGGTACACGACCTCGGCCCCGTTCAGGGCCAGGGCGCGCGCGTTCTCGGGATACGAGCCCTCGTTGGCCATCATGATGCCGAGCCGGCCGATCTCCGTGTCCACCACCGGCCAGAAGGCCTGCAGGGTCCGCCCGTACTTCTCCACCCACCAGTCGTAGACGTCATGCGGACACACGGAGTGCTCGACGGGGTAGAGCGGGGAGACCTTGTAGTGCTGGAGGATGACCTTGCCCCGCGGGTTGATGATGAAGCCCACGTTGAAGAACCTGTCTGGTAAGATCCGGGTGGCGCGCCTTGGCCTGGGCGATGACGAAGGCGTTGTACTCCTTGGCGATCCGCCCCAGATCCTCCGTCTCCTCGCCCGGGATGTCGATGGCCCCCTCGCGCGCGAACTGCACGTGATCGAGGTCCAGCACCTCGTCGTTGAAGCCCTGCAGCGCGCCCTCGGGGAAGGCGATGAGGCGCACGGGCAGATCCAGGCTGGACAGCCACGAGGCCGCCTTCACGAGATGGTGCAGGTGATCGAGGTTGAGCTTGATGTCCTTGCGCTTGCGAATCCCGCGCACGGTGGGGATCAGTCCGACGGCGGTGTAGGGCTTGATCATGGATGAACCTCCTCGTGTGTGCCGGGATGATATCTGCCGCACGTCAACGCTCACAAGCTTTGCCGAGGCACGGCGCGGGGGCTAGCGCGGCGGCAGGGCGCTCTGCCCTGCCGGGAGCATCGCCACGCGGGCGATGGTGTAGACGGCGAGGGCGCCTGCGCGATTCCGGAGCGTCAGCTCGTGGCGCGGCAGTTCCTGCGCGTCGATCCCGGCGCGCCGGGCGACCTCTTCGGTGATGACCAGCTCGCAGTCGTACTCCTTGGTGAGCTGCTCCAGGCGGCTGGCCACGTGGACGGTGTCGCCGACGGCGGTGAGGTAGACGCCGTGCCCGTAGCCCATGCGCCCCACCACGGCGTGGCCGACGTGGATGCCGATCCCCATGCGCAAGGGCGCGGGCAGTTCGTGAGCCAGCTCCCGGCTCAATCCGGCGAGACCCGCGACGAGCGCGCGCGCGGCCGACAGCGCCTGTCGGGCGCCGGCGTCGGGCCCGGCATCGACGCCGAAGAGGGCCATGACGCCGTCGCCCGTGAACTGATTGGCGATTCCGCCGGCCTGCTCGATGGCCCCGCCCACCACGTCGAAATAGCGGTTCAGCAGGAAGACGACGTCATAGGGCAGCTTGTGCTCGGCCACGCGCGTGAAGCCGCGCAGATCCGCGAAGAGGACCGCGACCTCCCGCTCCTGGCCCGGTCCGCGCTCGTCTCGTGTGACCGTGACCGGGGGCGGCAACGCGGGCAGCAGGGGCACCACGGCGACGTCTCCGCGTGGGCGGAGCTGACACGCCAGACGGACGTTCGGTGGAGCGCCGATGCGGCGTAGCACGCGCGCCTCGTCAGGGCTGGGGGCAGGCAAGCTCTGAAGGCCATGCAGCACGCGGACGCGGCACGTCGAGCAACGCCCCCGACCGCCGCACACCGAGGCGTGCGGGATGGCCGCGCTCCGGCTCGCCTCGAGCACGGTGAAGCCGGGCACCACCTGCACGGTCCGGCCGTCCGGATAGGTGATACGGATCGTGCTCCGGCGCGTGAGCAGAGCGCGAACGACGCGGGCGAGGAGCACCGCGGCCAGCGCTCCCCCATAGATGGTCATGATGGTCTGCTGGAGCCGAGCGAGAGCCGCTCGGGCGGGCGGCCCTGGCGCGTGCGTCGCCCGCAGTGTCTGCTCGACCCATCCTGGCGCGGTCGCGAGGCGAGAGACCTCCCGCCCTCCCTCGACAAAGCCGAGGAGGGCCAGCACGGGCAGGAGCAAGGCGGCGGCGAAGAGGAGGGATCTCGCGCGGGGGTACCACGGACGGAAGCGAAGCCAGTAGTGGATCCCCATGCACCCGTGGACCCACACCACGATCAGGGTCACCGCCTGACGGAGTCCCACCTCGGGGGCGAGGTGCCACAGGACGAGGAGGATGCGGGTGTAGGAGCTCTCCGTACCGAACATGGCGTACGCCATCCGCGTGCCCATGACGTGGCCGAGAAGGAGAGGGGGAATGCAGAGTCCCAGCGCCACCTGGGTGGCCTGCCAGGCCGGCATGCGCAAGGTGCGGCGCTCGTACAGGAACCAGAGGGCGAGCAGGGCGTGAGTGATCAGGGCCCCGTAGAGCGCGATCGTCCCCACGGGATTTCGCCAGAGGCGGAGGAACCAGATCTGCCCCTCCTGCATGGCGGCGAGAGAAATCAGCCCCAGGGAGTGGTTCAGCAGGTGAGTGACGACATAGGTGAAGAGCACCAGCCCCGCGCCGAGACGGACCTGCCGAAGCCACAGCGAGGACGCGGTGCTTGGCCGGTGGTCCGTCGCGTCAGCCACGGCCCACCGGGTCAGACGGTGAGCGTCTCGAAGTGGCGGGGCACGAGCACCCGGCTGCGCGGCGCCACCGACTTGACCTCGCGGACGAACGTCGCCGCTTCGCGCAGCGCCTCGTCCTGCGACGCCCCGAAGGGCAGGCCCTGGTTGTCCCAGTGGGTGGCCACGACGATCGGCGGCCGCCCCAGCACGCGCAGCAGACGCTCCGTGTACCGGTGGATCTCGCGCCGCGGGCGCGCCGCGGCCACGAGCACGACGTCGGGCCGGAGCCCCTCCAGCTCGCGCTCGAGATAGTTCATGGAGCCGAAGAGCAGAACCTCGCGTCCGGCGAGGCGCACCAGGTAGGCCAGCGTCCCGCCCTCGAGGTAGTCGCGGAGGCGGGGCGGCGTCTGAGCCTGTGAGATCGTTCCCGACTGGAAGTAGTGCTTGGCGCTGAGCGCGGAGTGCAGGCTCGGGATCACGCGGATGGAGATGGCCTCGAACTCGTAGTCCTCCCCGCCGCGCACGGTGAGGATCTGCTCCTCGGGCACCTCGCCCGCGCGCGCCACGTTGGCTGTACTCTCCGTCCCGATGACCATGGCGCCCGTCTTGCGCGCGATGTACGGGACGTCCATGCAGTGGTTGAAGTGCGAGTGCGAGAGCAGGACGAAGTGCGCCTCGCCCACGTGAGCGTCCACGGTCGCCGTGTCCGATGCCGGGACGTCCTCCATGTCGATGATCGGACGCGTGTCGCCGGGAACGGCGGGAGCCTCCGCCGGGCCGTACGCGCGGCCGCGGAAGCGCAGGCGTGACAGGTACGGATCGAGGAGGACGACGGTGCGACCATCCGTGATCGACCATCCCGCGGCACCGAAGTGCGTCAGGCGAAGCGACGCCTGTCGCGTGCGGCGGGAGGCCGTCATGCGCCGGGGCGCAGCCGTCCGACTATGCGCGCGGCCAGGCGAGGCGCGCCCTCCTATCCCTTCACCGAGGGCAGACCGCGGAGGGCCTCCGCGATCTTCTCCGCCGGGTACTCGTAGTCGTGAAGCTTGCCCGCCATGTACGCCTCGTAGGCACTGAGGTCGAGGTAGCCGTGACCGCACAGGTTGAAAACGATCGTCCGCTTCCTGCCCTCTTCCTTGCAGCGTAGTGCCTCGTCGATGGCGCCGCGGACCGCGTGGGCCGCCTCGGGGGCGGGCAGAATTCCCTCGGCCCGCGCGAAGGTGACGGCGGCCTCGAAGGTCGCGAGCTGGGGCACGGCGCGCGCCTCCATCACGCCCTCGTCGTAGAGCTTGCAGATGAGGGGGGCCATGCCGTGATAGCGCAGGCCGCCCGCATGCATCGGCGCGGGCACGAAGCTGTGGCCGAGCGTGTGCATCTTGACGAGCGGGGTCAGCCCCACCGTGTCGCCGAAGTCGTACACGTACCGGCCCTTGGTCAGGCTCGGGCAGGCGCTCGGCTCGATGGCGACCACGCGCAGCTTCTTCTTCTTGCCGCTGAGCTTGTCGGCGACGAAGGGGAACGAGAAGCCCGCGAAGTTGGACCCGCCCCCGATGCAGCCCACCACGACGTCCGCCTCGTCGTCGGCCTTGTCGAGCTGCTTCTTGGTCTCCAGTCCGATGACGGTCTGGTGCATGAGGACATGGTTGAGCACGCTGCCCAGCGAGTATTTGGTGTCCTCGCGCTTGGCGGCATCCTCCACCGCCTCACTGATGGCGATGCCGAGACTGCCCGGCGAATCGGGATCCGCTTCGAGGACTTTCTTGCCGGACTCGGTGTCGGGGCTGGGACTCGCGACCACCTGCGCGCCCCACGTCTCCATCAAGATGCGCCGGTAGGGCTTCTGCTGGTACGAGACCTTGACCATGTAGACCTTGCACTGCAGCCCGAACATCTGGCAGGCCATGGCGAGCGCCGAACCCCACTGGCCAGCGCCCGTCTCGGTGGACAGGCGCTGCACGCCTTCCTTCTTGTTGTAGTAGACCTGGGCCACCGCGGTGTTGGGCTTGTGACTGCCCGCGGGACTGACGCCCTCGTACTTGTAGTAGATCCGGGCCGGCGTATCGAGTGCCTTCTCCAGACGATGCGCGCGGTAGAGCGGCGTGGGTCGCCACAGGCGATAGACGTCGCGGATCTCGTCGGGGATCTCGATCCAGCGCTCCTGGCTCACCTCCTGCTTGATCAGCTCCATCGGGAAGAGGGGAGCCAGATCGGCAGGGCCAAGGGGCTGATGGGTTCCCGGGTGAAGGGGCGGGGGCAGCGGCGTCTTCAGATCGGCCTGGATGTTGTACCACCGGGTGGGGATGTCCTTCTCCTGCAGGAGGAACTTGGTCTGACGCTTGTCACTGCCCATGGCGGCCTCCTTCGGGTCTGACGGCGGCGGTGGGACTCCGGGAACGTCGCGCTAACGATATCGGGAGGACGCGCAGCGTGTCAACGCTCGCGGCCGCCGTCGATCCCGACACCGGTTGACCCCCTCGCCGCCCGTTCGTCGCGAGTTTCCGGCGCGTTGCAACCCGCATGTGCGTCGGCCGTCGTCGTCCGCGTGGCCTCCCCGAGGAGACGCTCGCTTCTGTCAACGTCCTTTTCCATCCACCACGCTCGACGAGAAGGTATGAGAGTGATGAGACTGTTCGTGGCGGTGGCGACCATGGTCGCAACCTCCGATGGTTCAGCGGTGGCCGCCGGGGCCGGCATGGCGTTTGAGGACCGAAACACGGAGAGCGTTGTCTTCGTGGGAAAGTCCCTCCAGTCTCCCAAACGGGGTATTCCAACGGATTTACCGTTCTCGCCGGCAAGAACATCACGATCGAGGCAAGCCTGAACGGGGGAGGATTCGGATCCACGTTCCTCATGACGGCCGAGAGCATTTCCGTCGGTGATGGCGTGCAGCTCGAGGCCCGAAATTTCGTGACGCTCTCGGCCCGGAATGCGCTCACGCTCGGTGACGGGGGAGTGGGGTCAACATCGAGGTCTCGCAGTTCAGCACACCGCCGGACGTGAGGTGATTGGGGCGCCGCCCGGCCAGCTGGATCGGCACGCGCCGCGGTGACGGAGCGCTCGCCCCCCTTGACAGGGCCGGCCGGTTGCGGGTATCGACAGGACGCCATGTCCGACCAGATCCTGCACGACCTGCGCGTCCTCGACCTGACCACGACCATCGCCGGGCCGCACTGCACACGGCTCCTCGCCGATCTTGGCGCCCATCTCGTCAAGATCGAGTCGCCCGAGGGTGACCTCATGCGCACGCGGCCTCCCCTGCGCGACGGGGCCAGCAGCTACTTCGGGCAGCTCAACGCCGGCAAGAAGAGCGTGGTGCTCGACCTCAAGCAGCCCGCGGCGGTGGACATCGTCAAGCGGCTGGTGCGCACGACGGACGTGCTCGTCGAGAATTTCCGGCCCGGCGTGATGCAGCGGCTCGGCCTGGACTACCAAGCGCTCGCCGCCGTCCAGCCCGCGCTCATCTACTGCGCTATCTCCGGCTACGGCCAGAGCGGCCCGTCGGCGGCCCTGCCGGCGTACGCCCCGGTCATCCATGCCGCGTGCGGGTACGACCGCGCGCACCTGTCCTACCAGGAGGGCCGGACGAAGCCGGACAACAACGGCATCTTCATCGCCGACGTGCTCAGCGGCACGTACGCCTTCGCCGCCATCCTGGCCGCGCTGCACCAGCGCCAGCGCTCGGGGCACGGGCAGCTCGTCGACGTCTCGATGCTGGAGAGCATGCTGACCATGACGCTCGCCGAGATCCAGCGGGCCCAGTTCCCGCTCCCGCCGCCCGGCCGGCCGATGTTCGGACCGATCGAGACCCGCGATGGCTACGTCATGCTGGCGGTGGCCAGCGAGCGCACGTTCGCGGACCTGGCCCGGGCGGCCGGGCGCGCGGACTGGCTCGCCGACCCCCGGTTCGCCGTCTACGCAGACCGACGCCGCAACTGGCACCTGCTCGTCGAGGAGCTGGAGCAGTGGTCACGTCGGCTCACCACGGCGGAATGCCAGGCCGCCTTCGACCGCTGCGGCGTGCCGTGCTCGCCCTATCGCACCGTGGAGGAGGCCATGGCCGATCCCCAGCTTGCGCACCGGGGGGCCTTCGGCGAGGTGCGGGATGCGGCGGGGGTGTTTCGAGCACTCAACCCACCGTTCCGGTTCTCGGGCGCGCCGGCCGGCGTGCAGCCGTACGCGGCCGCCCTCGGCGAGCACGGCGACGAGGTGCTGGCCGAGGCCGGCTACACGGCGCGCGAGATCGAAGAGTTCAGGAAGAGCGGCGCCCTGGGCTGAACCTCACCGGACGCGGCGCCCTCGGCCCCGGCGCCGCGTCCCCCGCGTGGCGGCCTCAAATCCGCGGTGCCCAGGGGCAACGGGAGGCGACACCGTCCAGGTTGAAAAGGACGTAACCGCCGCCCAGGAGGGACTCTTCGCGGAGCGGCGGCGGCGGTGAGCACTCCTTGCGGATGAGCCACATGAACTCTTCGCGCGGGATGAGGGCATAGCGCTGCGGATGGTGGGCCAGATCGGTGATGGCGCGCATTCGCAGCAACTCGAGGGGCCGGTGCTGTAGATAGAACATCAGCGCGGTGCTGAACTTCAGGTCGACGTAGGCGACCTCAGCCCCTGGAGGCAGCGCGGCGTCAAAGCGGGCCGCCACTTCCCGTGTCGGATGCGCGCGGTTGGCTCGTGGCGTGTGGACGGTCACATGGAGCAGCACGAGCACGACGAGGGCTCCGGCGCCGACCACGGCCGGTGCGGCGTCCAGGCGTCGTCGCCTCACCAGGGCGGCGCAGCCGAGCGCGATGGCGCATGCGATCACCACGGCCGCCATCCCGATGGCGCGTCCGAGTACGGTGAGGTAGCGCCCCGACTCGATCGCCAGCGGCCAGATCGTCACGCCCACCCCGGCAACCAGGAGCGCGATCACCGCCAGGGCCAGGGGATACATCATCCACCGACGTTCCTGGACGGAGCAGGTTGACCACGCCCAGGCGACGAGGATGGCGAGGGCGGGATAGATCGGCAGGAAATGGACTTCCCGGGGCGAGATGAAGACGGTGAAAACGACGAGGACGAAGGCGGCCCACAACACAGGGAGCAGGAGGGTCGACCACGACGTCCGCCACCGTCGGATGAGGACGAGCAGGGCCCCGGGCAGGAGGAGCGTCCAGGGCAGGAAGCCCACACCGATCGCCTCCCCGGCGAACAGGACGTGCTGCTCGCGAACCACGCCGACCTCGCGAGCGAAGTTGGCGATGACCGCCTTGAGATAGTCGTTGACCCCCGCCTGCGCCCCCGCCGCCAGTCCCAGCCAGGCGACGGGCAGGGCGACCGCCACCGCGAGGGCCAGGCCAAGGTCGGCGATGGCGCGTCGCGACCAGCGCCCGAGAAAGGTGAGGGCCACGATCAGCGTGCCGAGCGGGGCGAGGCCGATAGGCCCCTTGGTCAAACAGCCGAGGCCGAGAGCCAGACCGAGAACGAGGACGTGGCGTCGCCGTCCTCCGTCGAGCCAGCGCATGGCGCTCCAGAATCCCAGCGTGAGCCACAGGACCAGGAGCATCTCCAGGCGACCGGTGCGGGCCCATTCCACGAACGAGGCGCTCGAGGCGAGGATGGCCGCGGCCACCAGCCCGGCAGTGGGCGTCGCCAGCCGCGCCCCCATCAGGTACGTGAGCGCCACGGTGGCCGCGGCGGCCAACACGGACGGCAGGCGAAGCGACCACTCGGTCACCCCCCACGGCGATCCCAGAGCGACCAGCCAATGAAAGAGGGGAGGCTTGTAGGGATACACGCGTCCGCCGCTGGAGGGGATGAGCCAGTGCTTCATCTCCACCATGTCCCGCGCCACCAGCCCGTCGCGCGCCTCGTCCTTCGACCAGACGTACTGGCCGCCGAGATCGGGAAGGAGCGCGAGAGCGGTCACGACGAACAGGGCCAGCGCGATGAGCGGAGAGCGAGAAAGGCTCAGTATCATCGAGGGATCGCGCCTCACTCGGGTGCGACGAGACCCTGTTCCTCCGGATAGATGAACGCGCGGCCGTTGAGGATCCCGTCGCAGATCACGTCGAGGCCGGCGCTCCGCCGGGGCGCGCACTGGTCGAGGCGCGCCAGTTCGAGGCGATACGGCAGCCAGCCCTCGAGCGGACGCGTGAACTCCAGCGGGATCATTCGACGGAAGAAGAAGTGGTAGGCGTACGTGCGGGCCCGGCGCACCACCTCGTCCGGCAGCCGGCGCCCGAGAGGCAGCTCGTCGAGCAGACGGAAGTAGTCCTCGGGCGACGAGGCGTCCATCGTCACTCCCTTGCCTCGGATCCAGGCCTCGCCCGCCACGATGACCGGCATCCCCTGACTCGACAGCTCGACGCCGGTCTTCGTGCCGTAGATGATGACCGCGTCACACTGGAGCATCGGCGGCATACGTGCTGATGGGATCCTTGGGGCCGATCAGGAACACGTTGGGTGGAAGCGTCGGGAAGTGGCGCCGGATCTCGGTCATCATCGGCTGCCGCGAGGGCAAGGTGCCGCGGACCTCCGCGGGATGGACGCGGATCAGCAACTGCAGGTCGGGCCGCTTCTCGAAGTAGGCGATCGTCTGGAGCACCCAGTCGAGCATGCTCGGGAAGGCGTTGTTCGGATAGTGGATCTGCGCGTCCCACATCGACGTTGGTGAGCATGCCGACGCTGGGCTGCGAGAAGTCCACGCCGAGGCGCGCGGCGATCTCGGCCACGTCCTCCACCGGCCGCTCGTGGAACCAGATCCAGTCGCGCCTGCCGTGGCAGCGGGACTCCAGATAGGCCATCACGTCGCGCTCCAGGCGGGACGTCCACTCGATGTGCTCCCAGCTCGCGGTGGGCTCGGCCATGAGCGTGTGGTGGTAGGTGTCGCCGTGGCTGAAGATGAAGCGGCGCCGCCGGTAGGCGACGTTCCAGTTCACCACCCGCACCCCGGCCTGGCGCGCCGCCTCGCCCACCAGGCCCTGCGGGACGTAGATCCCGTGCTGGGACACCACCGACGCGAATGGCGTCGTCGCGAAGAGCCGGCGCACGGCGAGGGTGGTGAACAGCGCTGCGCGGAAGTACCGGCGCAGCACGCCGTCGGCGTGGGGCTCCCCCTCGAGCGTGCCGCGCGCGTAGAACCGCATGGCGCCGGCCAGGGCGTGCTCTCCGATCGCCACCCCGTCCCGGACGTATCGCGCCATCTCCGCGCGGCCCATCGTGGCCGCGAGCTCGTCGACGTCGGCGTGCTCCTCCGCCGTGACCAGGCTGCCGTAGAGGTGGATGGGCATCCCAGCGGCGCGTACGCGCGCCGGGCGGGAGCGAAACAGACGTGCCGAGACTCCCCTGAGGACCTGCGCGCACGAACCGCTCGTGGTCGGGGAACCAGGTGGTCTCGGTCAGCTCGCACGCCGGGAGCAGCCGGTCGCAGAGCAGGATGTGTACCTCCGCTCCGCGGAGGGTGAGGGCCACGGCGAGCAGGCTCTCGAGCGTGACGGCGTTCGGGTTCCCGCCGACGCCGGTGGCGATCAGCACACGGGAACCACCGCGCGCCCGCTCACGCGCCTCGTTCCACAGAGCACGGTCGCGGGCCACGATCGGCCTCCAGTCGGGAAAGGCGTAGGTGCGGGCGCGCACCCAGCGGGCCAGAAGCCTCAGCCGGACGGAACGCTTGAGCAGTGCGCGCAACGGCATCAGGGCACGCCCGCCGCGAGTCGTCGGAGGAACGCCTCGGGCTCGGGAAGCGTGGGGAGCAGCCACCAGGGCTCGTGGCGGGCCAGGTCGGGCATGCCGTAGGGGCCGGTGGCGACGGCCACGGCGCGGGCGCCGATGGTCCGCGCGCACGCGATGTCGTGCGGCGTGTCGCCGATCACGTAGGTGTTCCGAGCCTCCGGCTCCCGCCCGATCACCTCTCGCGCGACGACGAGGGCCCGCTCTGCGATGGCGCCGCGGTCGCGGGCGCCATCAGCGAAGGCCCCGCGCTCGAAGTAGCTGGCGAGCCCGTAGTGACGGAGCTTCGCCCACGCACCGGCTTCCGTGTTGCCCGTGAGCAGGATGGAGACCACCCCGGCCTGCCCGCGGAGGTACTCGAGAATGGCCTGTACGCCTGGAGCCACACGGCCCACGCGCCGATGCAGCCGATCCGGAAGCAGCTCCTCGTAGCGCCGTACCAACGCGCCCACCCCCGCTGGCGTCGGCTCCCGTCCGAAGCGGTCCAGGATCCGCGCCCCGATCTCCACGTCGGTGAGGCCGGCGGTGTCGAGCGCCGAGAAGTCGATCGCCTGGTCGACGATTTCGCGGGTCGCGTCCTCCCAGGCGAAGATCCCGGCCCGGGCGGTCGACAGCAACGTCCCGTCGATGTCCCAGCAGAGAACGAGCGTCATCCCTCACCCGCAAGTGCTCGCCGTACCTGTTCGGCGATGCCCGCGGCGTCAAGACCGTGGGCTTCGAGCACCTCGGTGTTGCCTCCGCAGAGGGGAATCCGCGTCACGCCGAGTCGGCGGGCTCGCGGCAGAGGCCGACTCTGCAGCTCGGCGAGGGCGGCGAGGAGCATCTGCCCCTGGCCCCCGTGCAGATAGTGGTTGTCGAGGGTGAAGAGCCACGGGTATTGCTCGGCCACGCCGGCCAGCCAGTCGCCGTCGACGCGGTTCAGCCACGGCAGATCGATCACGGCTACCTCGAGCGCGGCCGCGCGGGCGAGCAGCTCGGCCGCCCGGTACGCCTGCGTGAGCAGCACCGGCCCGTACCCGATCAGTGCCGCATCGCGCCCGTCGCGCAGCACGACGCCCCGGCCGAGGCTCAAGCGGTAGTCGGCCGGCAGCGCGTAGGGCAGCTCCGCGGGGATCGACACGAGGCGGATGTAGCACGAGGAGGGGGCCGTGTTCACGCAGAACTCGAGGGCTCCTCCATCTCGGCCTCGGTCTCGGCTCGATCATGATCAGGCCCGGCACGCCGCCCAGGGCGGAGATGTCGCGCACCGACTGGTGGGAGTGCCCGGGACCGGCGGGCAGGAGGCCGGCCAGCGAGGCGACGTAGACGACCTTCGTCCGCTCGGTGGCGTTGTTGTAGATCTGCTCGTTCGGGCGCGTGGACAGGAAGCACGCGAACGAGTGCACCACCGGCAGGAGGCCGCGAAGCGCCATGCCGCCCGCCTGGGAGACCATGTCCTGCTCCGCGATCCCGCACTCGAAGAAGCGGTCGGGAAACCGCTCGCGAAACGGGATCAGGCCGCAGTCGAGGACCAGGTCGGCGTCCAGCACCACCAGCCGCGGGTTGCCTTCGGCCTGGCGCACGAGCGCCCGCGAGTAGGCGGTCACGAGGCGCTGCGCTGTCCGGGGATCGCCGTCTCGGGGCGAGGCTCCCGCTCGAGCCGGAGCTCGCCCCCTCCCAGCTCGCGGAGCCGCGGTTGGCCGCGTCGATCAGCTCCGCGACGGCCTTGGCGTACACTTCGGCGCTCGGCGCGCCGCTGTGGAACCGGTACAGCGATCCGTGGCGTCCATGCCCGCCGGCTCCATGAACGACACGCCCTTGCCCTTGACCGTGTCGGCGATCAACACCTTTGGGCGGTCGGTGATCGCCCGCAGCCGACGGAACGCCGCGGCCACCGCGCCGAAGTCGTGCCCGTCGCGCGTTCCACGTGCCAGCCGAAGGCGCCGAACTTCGCCTCGAGGTCGCCCAAGTCGCTCACGTCGGCAACCCAGGTGTCCGACTGGATCTTGTTGTGGTCGACGATGACGCTGATCTCGCCGAGCCCGAGTGCGGCCGCGGACGGCAGCGACTCCCAGAACTGGCCCTCCTGGAGCTCGCCGTCGCCCGTCAGGACGAAGACGCGCGCGGGAGCGCCGGGAGGCGGTTGGCCAGCACCATCCCCTTGGCCTTGGAGATGCCCATGCCGAGCGAGCCGGTGTTGGCCTCGACGAAGGGCGTCGCCACGTCGGGATGGCCCGGCAGGCCACCGAGCCGCCGCAGTCCGTGGATCAGCGCGAAGTCGAGCAGCCCGAGCCCGGTGAGCACGGCGTAGAGGGCAGGGACGTCGTGGCCCTTCGAGGAGAAGTAGAGGTCGCGGGTGGCACCCCCCTCGGTCGGGAGCCGCATCTCCTCGAGGAACAGCCAGGTGACGAGGTCGATGGAGCTGAAGGAGGTCCCGATGTGACCGGATCCGGCCCGCGCGATCATGTAGAGCGTGTTGATGCGGCAGGCGGCGGCGAAGGCCGACACGAGGCGCTCCGGCGTGGTGTCCAGGCTCCGGAGGCGACCCAGTTCGGACACCGGGACGTAGAGGAGTTCGGCCATCGGCGTACCTCGGCGGGCGGCGGGGTTCAGCGGCGGCTCAGCCGGCCGGGATCTCGAGCGGCACCGGCGGCTGCGGCACGGGGAACAGCCGGGCCTCGCCGCTGGCGAGCAGTTCCTCGGCGTGGCGCCAGTCCCGCGCGTCGTTGATGTCGAAGCCCTCGAGCCCCTGCGTGAAGAAGGGCATCAGCACGTGGCCAGCGATGGTGCGGCCCGCGAAGACGACGCGCGTCCAGGCGATCTCTAGACTGGCGTTCTGCGCATACACCTCGAACAGCGAGGCGTACTGGCTGCTGTGCCAGGGCTGCTCGGCCGGCCCCATGGGCAGGAGCGGGAGCATCCGGCGTTCGCGGACGATCCACATCTTCCCGGGGTGCTGCCGGCATTTCTCCACCGCCCGGAGCGAATCCACACCCGGCTTCGGCCAGGAACTCCCGCCACGCGCGCTGGATGGTCTCCGGCGCCCGGAACGGGCTGGTCGGCCGCAGGATGCTGAAGCAGTCGTACCGGCGCCCCTCGTCGGCCAGCCGCCGCAGGGTGTAATCCAGCCATTCAATGTCCGGCGAGGTCTCGGTGGCGTATTCATCGGGCCGAAGGAAGGGCACTTCCGCCCCGTAGTGCTTGGCGATGTCGGCGATGAGCGGCGAGTCCGTCGAGACGAGGACCGCGTCGAAAACCCCGCTGGCCCGGGCGGTGGCGATGGTGTAGGCGATGGCCGGGTGGTCACCGAGGCGCCGGATGTTCTTGTGCTTGACGCGCTTGGAGCCGGACCGAGCCGGGATCAGCCCGATGATGCTGGGGGGGGCGCTCGACATGCGGATCAGCTCTACCAGACCGTGAAGCCGCCGTCCACCTTCAGATTGATGCCGGTCACGTACCGCGCCGCCTCGGACGCGAGGAAGATCAGCGGCCCGGCCAGATCGTCCGGCTCGGCCATGCGCCCGAGAGGCACGCGCGCGACGTACTTGCGCGTGAACGCCTCGTCCTGGCCACCCGCCACCCCGCCCGGCGAGAGAGCGTTCACGCGGACCCCGTAGGGCCCCCACAGCGCCGCGAAGTACTTCGTGAGGTTCACCACCGCCGCCTTCGAGGCGCCGTAGGCGGGCGGCTTCAGGAATGGCGGCTCGGTCGGGAGGTGATCGTAGAAGCGCTGGTCGGGCGCGACCGCGGCGTAGAGAGAGCCGATGTTGATAATCGAGCCGTGGCGGGCCGCCACCATGTCGGGGCCGAATGACTGGATGGCTTGAAAGGCGCCGAGCACGTTCACGTCGAAGACGCCGCGGAAGAGATCTGCCGGGATGTCCTCGACGCGATAGCTCCGGGGAAGGATCGTGGGGGGCTGGTCGATTCCCGCGTTGTTGAGCAGCACCGAGGGGCTCCAGCCTTGGCGCCGGCACCACTCGCGCGCGTGGAGCAGCGACTCGCGGTCGGTGACGTCGGCCCGCACCAGGCGCAGCTGCTCCTCGCCATGGCGGTCGAGCAACCGCGCGAACGCGTCGGGGATCTTGGCCTCCGCAAGGTCGAGGCCGACGGCCCGGGCGCCGGCCTCGAGGAGACCCTCGATCCAGACCGGTCCCAGCCGTCCGAGGGCCCCCGTGACCAGGGCGACCTCGCCGACGAGACCCCCGCCCCGCGTCACGGGCGCGGGCCGAGCATGTCGAGCTGGATCGCCTCGTCGGTGTCGAGATCCTTGCGCAGGACGCGGCCGATGACGTGGGACAGCTCGTAGGGCGCGAGCCCATCGCCACCCGGCGACTTGATGCTCACGTCCTCCGAGTCCAGGACCTGACCGGAACGGAGGGGGCGAGCGGCCACCAGCTTCTTGGCCATCTTGGTGATCCCGGGGATCTCGCTGGGAAAGACGCGCTTGGTCCCGTCGCCCAGGGCCACCCGAGCCCGCGTGAGGTCTCGAACGGTCTTCCGCAGCCCCACCGGCTCCAGGGAGAAGGCGTGGTCCGTCCCCTTCATGGCCCGGTTCAAGGTGAAGTGCTTTTCGATGATGCGCGCCCCGAGCACGTAGGCCACCACGGCCATGGCGATCCCGCTGTCGTGCGCGGAGAGCCCGACGACGGCGTCGGCGAACAGGCGGCGATAGGTCTCGATCACCCGGAGATCGAGCTCCTCGAAGGCCGCCGGATAACTCGCCGTGCACTGCAGAATCGCGAGCTGCCGGTTGATCGGCATCACGGCGTCGTGGGCCCGGCGGACGTCGTCCAGGGTGCCGCCCCCGGTGCTGATGATCATCGGCTTGCCCAGCCGCGCCACGTGCGTGATGAGGGGGATGTTGCGCAGATCGGCCGACGCGACCTTGTAGGCGGGCATGTCGAGCCGGGCGAGGAAGTCGGCGCTGGGGATGTCGAACGCCGTGGCGAAGAAGGTGATGCCCAGCTCGCGCGCGAACCGCTGGAGCTCCGCGTATTCGGCCGCCCCGAACTCGAGGAACTCGCGGTGCTCCCCGTAGGTGCGCCCGAAGCTGTTCTCGTGATCGTACGGTCGGTTGTACATGTCGCGAGTGAACAGGGTCGGGTTGTCCCGCTTCTGGAGCTTGACCGCGGAGGCCCCGGCCGCCTTGGCCTCGCGGAACAGCTGCCGGCACTTCTCCAGATCTCCCTGGTGGTTGTGTCCGATCTCGGCGATCACCCAGCAGGGAGCCTCGTCGCAGATCAGCTGCCCGTCGATCACCACCGCGCGTCTCGCCGCCGCCTTGCGTCGTGCCAAAATTCCCCCCACCCTGACCTTATTTGTCCGGGCCGATTATCGGGGCTCGGCCGTTTCAGTGTCAAGAATGGCGCGCTCGACTCGGTCGGGTCCGGCCGTTCCGCGGCGAGAAAGGCCCCGTGCGTCATCCGTGGCGGCGGGCCTGGCAGTTCCGCCGGCGCGAGACGTGCGCGACGCCCACGGCCACCCTGGCACGGATCGCCGCACTCTGGGCGGCCCGCTGTATAATGCCGACGCGCGGTAGTCATTCTGTGATGCTCAATCGGCGAATCTGGGAGCGCTTGATGATCCTTGGCGGGTCGGGGTGCCTGAGCGAGGCCACGCCTCGAGGCGAGGGTCGCACCGATCGAAGGCGGTTCCTTCAGGCTACGCTCGGCTGATGACGGGGGCGGGGGTCGCCATCGGCTTGCCCATCCACAACGGGGCCCGATACCTCCGGCAGTCCCTCGATTCGTTGCTCGCGCAGTCCAGCGGTAACTTCAGCGTCGTGCTCTTGGACGACGGGTCGGTCGACGGCTCGGACTCCATCGCCCGGGAGTACGCCCAGCGAGACAACCGGATCGCCTTTTTCCGAAATGACTCGCGGACCGGCCTGGTCCGTGCTTGGAAACGCGTGGCGGAAATCGCCAGGGATTCCTACGCCCCACGCTACTTCGCATGGTTCTCCGATCATGACTGGGTTGCCCCCGACTGGCTGGAGCGCCTCTCCGAGGCCCTGCAGGAGCAACCCGGTAGGGTGCTGGCCCATGCGCGGACGGTCCGCGTGGACGCCGACGGTTCCCCACCGGGATCGAGAGTTACGCCCTCGACACGGCCAAGATGGAACCGTACGAGCGGCTGCGCGCCGTGACCTTGAACACGTTCGGCGCCGGAGACGCCGTCTACGGGCTGTTCAGCTTCGACGCGCTCTGTGGTCGGATCTTCCGCAGGAGATTCTCCCCGACCGGCTCCTGGTCTCCGAGCTCTCGCTCCAGGGAACCATCACGCATGTGCCGGGCGCCGTGCGATTTCGGCGCGTCTTCCCGGGCCACGATTCCTCGACCGACGTGATTCGACGCCAGCTGTCCACGCTGTTCGTTGCTCCCGAACAGCCGGTGCGACCGCACCTCAGCCAGGCAACCTACTTCATGCGCCGGTTCCTGGATGCGCCCGCGGACGAGACGCCGTCGCGACGCATGCAACGGCTCTACCATTCCCTGCTGTACTTCCAGCGGCAGTTCAACAAGTACCGGACCGAATGCGTGCACGAGCTCGAGTCGCCGGACCCCTTCGGGGAGCTCTCCCCGCTCGTCGATTTCCTCCGAGCCGTGCAGGAGCGGAAGTGGAAGTTCCTGTATCAAGACTACGCCGACCTCTTGAAGAAGGTTCGGGACAATCGGGTGAGGCTCGCCGATTCAAGACTCTGCGAGACATGTTGGGGCAGAAGCTCTCGGAGCTCGAGGCCCGGAACGCCGAGGCCGAGGTCCGGATCGCGATGCTGACCAACGAACTCGCCAAGGCCCGGCGGAGATGAGACCGCCAAGGCGTCGAGGCATGCGCTGAGAT
>CAWKCA010000033.1:0-98166 GCA_963848005.1 uncultured Candidatus Rokubacteria bacterium | reverse complement strand
CGTAGGGACGGGGGCGCGGCCCCGGCTTACATCGGCCGGTGCTCCGTCCCCTTCCCGTAGGTCATGGCCAGCAGGCGTCCCGGCGTGCGGACGACCAGCCGATGCCACGCTCCCTTGGGAACACAGCACGCGCTTCCCGCGGGCAAGCCCACCACGCGCTCGCCACCCTTGTCTTGCACGACGGCCTCGAGGGCGCCCGACACCACGCAGAGAATCTCGTCGCCGGCCGGATGCATTTCCCACGTGGTCATGCTGGCCGTCATGTCGTACGCGCTCAGCAGCCACCCATCGCCGTCGGCCACCAGCTTCGCCTCCTCCGAGTGGGGCGCGCCGCTCATCAGCTCGCGCCAGAAGCTCTCGGTCGCCTCGATGCGCGCGGCGGCACCGCCGTCATTCAGGAAGGCGTAGGTGCGAACCGGATCGAACGCAGAGTCAAACGATTGCGCCATCACGCGACCTCCACGCAGGATCCACCGCGTCCGCACCCGGGGTCACGCCGATCCCGCGCCCGCGATCTTCGATCGAGTGGTTCACACGGGCTCCAGCGGCCGATGGGGCTCCGGCGGCAACTCGACGCGTATGGGATCGGTGGGCTGCACCGCGCCGCCGCTCAGCACGATGCCCATCACCCCTGCCTTGCGGACCAGATTTCCCCGCGCATCACGGTCGAGCACGGCCGCCATCAGCCCCGGCTGGAGGCCGTCGAGCTGCGCGCACGGGTTGCGCAAGCCCGTGAGCTCGACGACCGCCGCGGCGCCGAGGTGCAGTCGCGCGCCCACCGGCAGTCGCAGCAGATCGATGCCCCGCGTCGTGATGTTCTCCCCCATCTCGCCGGCGCGCACGGCAAACCCCCGGCCCCGGAGCTCGTCGTGCAGCTCGGCGTGGATCAGGTGCACCTGGCGCAGATTGGGCTGGTTCGGATTGCGCGCCACCCGCGAGCGATGCTTCACCGTCGCGCCCATGTGCGCGTCGCCCTCCACCCCCAGGCCCTCCAGCAGCCGGATGGTCGACTGCGCGGGCTTCGTCAGGGTATGAGACGCGCTCCGGTGCACCGCCTCCACGACGCCGTCCATGACCCGCTCCTTTCTCTGGTGCTCGGGCTGTGCGCTCATCCTCCGAGATCCTGCAGGAACTCCGATGCCGGAGAGACGCCGGTCACGAGCAGGTGATCGCGCGCACGGGTGCACGCGACGTACAGCAGATGGCGCTCGGTGTCGTAGACCTCCGCGAGATCGCCCTCGTCCGCGACCGCCTCGATGCGCGCCTGCAGCGGCAAGACCTCGTCGTCGCAAGCCATCACCGCCACCGCCCGGAACTCCAATCCCTTGCTCAGATGCATGGTACCGACCGGCACGCGGTCGCGCACCGTCTTCACGTCATCGTCGAGCAGGGACACGAGGAGCCCGGCGGCCTCGACCGCAGCCCGGGCCCGCGGCAACTCGGTCGCCGAACGGACGAAGACGGCCATCTCGCCGGGCGCGATACCCTCCGCGGCCCTCTCCGCCAGCCAGCGGCCGACCACGGCGGACTCTTCCGCGGCGGAGTCCACCACGCGAAGCACAGGGGCGGGACCGTTGAAGACCGAGATGGTCGCGCGGCGATCCTCGGTGTTGCCGTCCACGTCGGTGATCTGCTTTCCGAGCAGGCGATCGGCCTGAGTCCGGATCTGGTGGGACGTGCGGTAGTTGATGCGCAACGTCGCCGACCGGCCCCGGATGTCGACGCCGAGCGATCGCCAGGAGAAGGGCACCTGGAAGATGCGCTGCCCGAGGTCGCCGGCGAAGAAGAGCGCGTCGGGCCGGCCACTACCGAGGGAGGCGACGAAGCGAAGCTGCGCCACGCTCACGTCCTGGGCCTCGTCGACCACCACGTAGTCGTAGGGCGGCCGTGCGCCACCCGCGAGGCGGGCGGCCAGCCGGCCGTACAGCTCCGGCGGGGTGAGGAGCCTCCTCTCCCTCAGCGAGGTCCGGACCCGCTCGAAGATCGCCCAGAGCGCCTGCCGCTGTTTCTCGGGCAGCCTCGTCTTCCGGCCGAGACGCGCCACGTCGCGGTAGGCCTCCCACGAGTCGAGCTGCCACGCATCGACGACCTCGGTCCACTCCGACAGCAGGAAGCCCGGCGAGAGCTTCGGATCGACGCTGCCGCGGGCAGCCTCGTGCACGAGCTGGCGTACGACGTCGCGCGAGGCGACCTCGGCGCGGCCGAGCATGCGATCGTGCAGCCGGCGCGCCACGGTGTCCAGCGGGTCCACGTCGATGCGCTCGCGAAGCCGCGGCTCCGTGCCGATCAGGCGCGCGAGCTTGATCCGGAGGGAGCTCGCCAGCGCCTCCGAGAAGGTCGTGAGCAGCACGCGGGCGTCGGGATTGGCGCGGGCAAGATGCGCGGCGCGATGCAGTGCGACGACGGTCTTCCCCGTCCCGGCCGACCCGGCGATGCGCGCGGGCCCGCCGAAGCGGCGTTCGACCAGCTCGCGCTGGGCGGGGTGGAGAAAGACGATCCAGCGCTCCCAGGGGTACTCCAGCGCGCGGGCCAGCTCTTCCACATCGGCCACCACCCGGAAGCGGCGCCGGGCATCGGGATGCTCGAAGGGGTCGGCGGCCGTGCGCGACGGGCTGCGGCTTCCGGGGCGCGCCTCCGGTCGCCAGCTCCAGCAGCGCCTCGGCGGCTTCGGCCGGCAGGTGGTCCGCCAGAGAGAGCAGCGTGTCCTCGGTGGCCGCTCGCACGTCGGCGAGCCACTCCGGCGGCACGCCGTAGCCGAGCAGTTCGGCCTCGGGCACGCTCGCAAAGAGCGGTTGCTTCGGGGCGGCCGCTGCACTCTGCGGCACGTAGGTGGGAACCAGAATCTCCTGCACCCGCTCCCGGACCTCGACGAGCTGGGCCGCGCCCGTGCGTCGGATGGGTCTCGAGCTTGCGACGCTCGGCCCAGGCGTAGGCCTTGTCATGGTGATCGACGTAACAGAGCAGGAGGCTCTGCGCCGTCCGGTGCACGATGATCCGGACATCCTGGTTGACGCGCACCGACCAGAAGCCCTTGTCCCTGGACTTCGCGAGCTTGTGGAAGCTCATCCCCGGGCTGGCGGGGTTGATCTGGAGGTCGAAGGCGGTGGTCTTGCCGCCTTCTGCTCGTCCCCGGTGAGCCGCGCCAGGCTCTCGGTGAACGTGTCGGCGATCCGGAACTCCATCAGGTCGATTCTCGGAGGGCCGGTAGCCCGTCGAGAGCGCCCGCCGCTCCCCGCGTCGGCGAGTCGTTCAGCCCCGAGCTCCTTGAGGTTTGCGAACTCGGTTGCATCGGCGCCTCTCTCGCCAGCGGCTGGCCGGGCCCCTCGAGATTCTCAAGCGGCGAGGTCACTATCGCCACCGATCAGCCAGATCTTCGGTGCTGGAGGACACGCGTGACGAAAGAACTGTCCTGCCCCACGCGTCGGGCAAGCTCGTTTCGGGGAGTAGATCGTCGGCGCCACCTTGCGTCCAGAGCCGCTCCGAGGCCTCCTCCAGCTCACCGAACAGGTCCGCATAGGTCAGGCCCTCGCTGATCACCATGAGATCGACATCGCTTGCGGCGGTGTCCTCGCCCTTCGCGATGGAGCCATAGACGAACGCGGCACGGATTCGTCCCGCAACGGGGGCCAGGGCCTCCCGAAGGACGTCGGCCATCCCTGAGGTCTTGAGGACCAGGCCACGCAGCTCCTGGAACACCGGCGACGCCGGATTGGCCTGGTAGTGCTTCTGCTTGCCGATGCGGGTGACCGTGACGAGCCCGGCGGCTTCCAGCCGGGCGAGCTCGCGCTGCACGGCGCCCGTACCGGACCGGGCCAGGCCGATCACCTCGTTGGCGTAGAAGCTCCTCCCGGGATTGCCGAAGAGGACGCCCAGCACGCGCTGCTGAACCTTGGCAAACAGAGCATCGGCCAGGCCCGCCCTGGGCGCCCGGTGACGGGGATTCCGCCGGCGCCGCTTCATTCCCATGCTGGGTATGATAAACCCCATGCTGGGTATGGACCAGATCTGCCCGGCGCACTTCAGCTTGCCCTCCTGAACCGGTCGTAGCGCTCGGCCAGGAAGTCGCGGTTCGGCTTGAGATGGTCCGCGTGCGGCACGTGGATGCGCTTGTTCTGGAAGCCCTGGAGCCCGTGGTGGAGCATCGGCCCGTCGATCTCCTCCAGCACGTCGAGGCGCACCTTGACCTCGAGATCGGGCGTGACGCCGATGATGTAGCAGTCGAACGCGGCGTGGTGCAGCTTGCAGAGCGCGAGACCGTTGGGGATCACCGGCTCCCCGAGAGGATGGCCGTCGGGCAGGATGTGCGCCGCCTCCAGCAGCTCGTCGTGACGCAGTCGACAGATGGCGCAGCACTGCCGGTAGGCGCGGAGCACGCGCTGGCGAAAGCCGCGCTGATGCAACCGCTGGCGGACCACCGCGGTGACGTACTGCCGCCGCGCGGTCAGCGCCGCCGGATCGTTGAGCTGCCAGACGGTCGGAGCGCCGACCTGGTCGTCGATCGCCACGATGAAGGTGAGGGTCTCGGGGCGATCGTCGACGACGAAGACGGGCCACGCCGCCTCGTAGAGGCCCGGGATGATGCCGTGCAGATAGATGAGCGGCGTCTGCCGCTGCATGGCGAGCCGCAGCCCGACGTTGTCCCGATGCGCCGGATCGCTGCCCGTAGCGGTACCGGAGGAACCCGCCCTCGTCGAACCCGTCATCGTAGGGACGGTCGCGATGCTCGACCGGCGGCGCGGTCGTGATGGTGAGCGGCACCTCCGGGAGGATGGCCGGCTTGAAGATCCCCTGGGGCCCGATCAGGGGACCCGGACGTTCTCGAAGTCGAACCCACGCACGAGGACCGCGCGCGGGATGGAGCCCTCGCCGAAGCGGCGACGCTGCTCGGTCAGGAACTCGAACGCGCGGAGCCGGACGGCGGCGTCGAGGTCGCGAATCACGCGACGCGGAACACCTTCATCACCTCGTCGCCCAGGTGGTTGATGACCTTCACGGCGATGCGGCCGGACTTCGGCTTGTCGAAGGGGCGCGACGTGTCGCTGTGCAGGGTGGCCCAGGCCGCCTCGTCGATCTCGGCCTTGAGCGTCGTCTTGAGGGCGCCGTAGGGGTCGTTGGCGCCCAGGAAGTAGGCGTGGCGGACGAAGAAGCTCTCCTCGTTGTAGTCGGTGTCGATGAACCAGCAGGCGATGCCGTCGGGCCCGTCGCTGCGCACCTCGCCGCTGCTGGGATCGAAGACGTCCACGCCGTTCACCTTCACCCGGATGCGGCCGCCGTCGGCGGGAAGGATCGCGATGTCCGGCTCCCCGAAGATGACGAAGAGGTTGCCCTTGCCGGTGTTCTTGAGGTCCTCCGCCATGTGCAGGTCGGCGTTCATGCGCGCCTTGAGCACGGGGATGCGCCCGAGCTTGCTGAACTCCGTGGCGTGCGCCTCGTAGTTGAAGGCGCAGGCGATGAGCACGTCGAAGCCGGCGTCGCCCGCCTCGCGGGCCGCCGCCACCAGGTCCGGCCGGGTCACGGTGCCGAACTCCGGCCCGATGAAGATGGCCGCGCGCCGCTCGACGGCCGCCGCGCCCTCTCCTTCCAGGTAGCGCCCCTCGGCGGCGACCATCTCGCCGGGCCAGGGCGTGAGCGCGGTGAACGTGATGCGCCCCTCCTTGTGCGCCTGCTGCACGCCGGCCGTCTTGAGGTTCTCGAGGATCATCTGCGGGAAGGACTGCCTCGCCGCGTACTCCGCCCGGGCCTCGGCCGACTGGTCGATCAGCTCGTCGTTCTCGTCCACGCCGAGCACCCGGTGCGGCGACAGGCTCTCGACCGTGAAGGGCCCGGCCACCCGGACCGTCCGGCTGTCCTGGTAGGGCCTGTCGTAGAGGTACTCGAACTCCGCCTTGGCCGCGATGGAGGCGTCGATCTCCTTCTGCCGGGCGATGCGCGCCTGCCACCAGTCGGCGTGGGCGGCCCGCGCGGCGTCCGGCCACTTCGCGTCCGCCTCGCGCGGGATCTCCCACTCCTGCCACTGCTGCTTCAGCGTCGCGTTGAGCTTCTCCCGCAGCGGCTCCAGCCGCGCCTGCCACTTCTCCCAGATGACGTCGATCTCGGCGTTGTTGGCGATCGACTTCAGCGTGATGTGCGGCACGCGCTCGTAGACGAAGCCCTGGCGGATGTCGGCCGTAGGTCGGCTGCGACGACGGCGCGGTACGGCGTGACCTCCGCCTCCTTGAGCTGGCCCTCGCGCGAGTCGGCGAGCAGGTAGTACGGGTAGCGCGCGCCCATGATGCGGGCGCGCGCCAGCGCGAGCGCGACGCGCGAGGTGTCGATCGTGATCCAGCGACGACCCCACTGCTCGGCGACAGTGGCGGTGGTGCCAGAGCCACAGGTCGGGTCGAGGACGAGATCGCCGGGATCAGTCGCCATCAGGAGGCAGCGCTCAACGACTTTCGGTGGTTGTCTGAACGACGTAGACCTTTCTTCAGTCGAGCCCTGGAAAGTCGTATCCGTCCAGATGTTGGTCAGCTGGATAGGCCGCGAAAGTCGTCGAAGAACCGGACGTACTGAGCGAAGTGTCGTCGAGCCTCGATCGAGTCGGCCGCGCTATGCGAGACGCTGCATGCCGCTGATCGTCGTCTTCCAGCGCACCTTCTCGGCCGGACGTAACGTCCTGGCCCTCGAAGCTCAACGGAAACCACTGCGGCCCCTTCACCTCGCTGTCGACGCTCGAGCTCGTGAGTTGTCGTGCCGATAGACCCGAGCTCTGCCGGAAGCTCGGGCGCATGTCCGCGTCTCGCCGCGTCAGGACTCGGCGTCCAGATCGGCCAGCTCGAACCGCTGTATGTCGTTGCCGCCCTCACCGTCCGAGCTCCTTCGTGGCGAACAGCGGCCGATACTTCGAGACGGTCGCGTTCCTCGCGTACCAAAGGACGATAGTCGATGACGTCGCGATCAGGTACTCGCTGCGTTGACCGCGCTGTCTTCTGAACGCGATCAGCGCGACGAAGTTGTCCTCGCCGAACACCTCATCCATCACCGCGCGCACGCGATGCACGTTCTCATCGCCGATCTGCACGAAGATCGACCCGGACTCCGTCAACAGATCCCGCGCCACCGTCAACCGGTCGCGCAGATACGTCAGATACGAGTGAATCCCATCCCGCCACGTATCCCGGAACGCCTTCACCTGCTCCGGCTCGCGCGTGATGTGCGCGGCGTTGCCGTCCTTCACGTCGCGGCTGGTCGTGCTCCACTGGAAGTTGCTGTTGAACTTGATGCCGTACGGCGGGTCGATGTAGATGCACTGGACCTTGCCGCGCAGGCCCTCGCGCTCGGCCAGGCTGGCCATCACCTGGAGGGAGTCGCCCAGGATCATGCGGTTCGACCAGTTCTGGTCGTGCTGGTAGAACTCGGTCCTGTCCACGCCCTGGGGGATGCCGTTGAAGTCGGCGAAGAGGTCGGGCGTCTCCTCGCCCGCCTCGTGCCGGCGCTCCCGCGTCTGGCGCAGCAGGTCGTCGATGAGCGCCTTGGGGTGGACCTTCTCCTGGATGTAGAGCGGCGGCGCCTGGACGACGAGGTCGCTCCAGTCCTGCTCGTCCTTGCCGCGCCAGACGAGCTGCGGGTCGAGGTCGCGGTTGCGCCGCTCGTAGGCGACGCGCAGCGGCCGCTCGCGCCTCCTTCTGGATGACGGACTGGTACTCGGCGGTCGGGATGTTCCGGCGCTTCGCCTCTTCGTGGCGGAGGGCCTCGACGCTCTTGCCGGCCTGGTGGCTTCGCTTTTCTCGCCATGACGTCTACCTCGCCAAGGGGTGCAACACGCCGATCGCCCAGGCTACATCGAGGCGTTCGCCCATCCAGCCCGGCATGCGCCGTCCGCGCATGGAGATCGAAGCCCCTCCGCCTCGTTCCGCGCCACGAGGACTCTCACAGGATCGACGGGCACTGTCGGGCGGCGGCGGGACCTCGGGCAGGAGCCGGCCATCCGGCCGCCGGAACTCGAAGCGCGCCGTCCGGCTGTCGATCGACCTGGTAGCCCTCCTCGTGGACGGCGCGGTGGTGCCGGCGACAGAGCATGGCGAGGTTCGACAGCGTGGTGGGGCCGCCCTGGGCCCAGTGGCGGATGTGATGGCCCTGGCCGAACCGGACCCCGCAGCCCGGGAAGCGGCAGCCGCGGTCGCGATGGTGCAGCGCCCGCCGGATCGCCGGGGGAATCGTCCGCGTCCGGGCATCGACCTCCACGACCCGGCCATCCCGGCCGTGGCGCATCACCACCCGGCTGGCGTCGCAGGCCAGGCGCTGGGACGTTCCCGCGGGAACGCGCGCGCCGTCCTCGAGCGCCGACTGGCCGGGCGCGTCGGCGTCCGCCAGGACCTCGGCATCGACGTGGACCACCACCTGGTAGCGCTCGCCCGGAGCGCCCGGGGTCGAGGCCGTGGTGGAGGGCCGTCTCCGCGAGCAGGGCCAGGGCGTCCGCCTGCTGCTGCTCCATCGTCGGCGTTCCCGCGGGAACGTCCCCGGGCCGGCATCCCTGGCCCGACTGCGCGCCCGCTGGTACAGCATCTCCCGCGCGGCCGCGAGCGCCTGCACGAGCAGGGCGCCCACCTCCGGAGTCAGCCGCCCCTTGATCCTCACCGTGCCGTCGCTGTCCGGATACACGTGCAGCGCCCGGCTCGCGTGCTGAAGAGCGGCCTCGCGGGCCTCGGCCTGCCGGTCCACCCGCCGCCAGCCCCGCACGATCCGCGCCACGTGCTCGGCCGTGCCGGCCCGCCCCACTGCCAGCAGCCGCTCCTCGGTCTCCGGGGTGGCCACGCGCGTCAGCTCCCGGACCTTGGTGTACGACAGCTCGCCGCAGGCGAGGGCCCGGGCCAGCAGGGGCAGCGCGCCCAGGGCGCGCGCCACCCGCACGTGCTCGCGGGCGGCGCCCGGGGCGAGCCCGATGCGCCAGGTCAGCCAGGCGGCGCAGGAGGGGAAGCCATTGTTCCAGCCGCCCCGCGCATCGAACTCGCGGATGAGGTCGAGCAGACGCGCGGTGGCGGCGTCGAGGTGGGCCGACAGCTCGGCGATCTCGTCGCCCAGGCGCTCCAGCTCGGGGCTGGGCCCCAGGGGAGCGAGCATGTCAGTGGTGGACGCTTCCGCGGCGGGAAGCTCGAGCGTGCAGATGTCCATGGGCGAGTCCCCCTTCTGCTGGAGCGACTCTATACCCGTGTTTTGCCCGCCTCTGCGAGACGCGCGGACGCGCGATGGCGCGACGATCCACGTTTTTCGCGAGGGCGAAGCCGAAGTGGCGTCGGCAAGGCTCGGGGGCGCGCTGGAGCGGCATCCCGGACGGCGCCGGCGACGCATGGCGGTTGCACATACAGAAAGGTGTCAAGCGGAAACTGCGGCCGGCACGCCGCTCGGTCCGGGCGATCATCTCGTTGAACGCGCTCTCCACCTTCGCCTTGAAGTCGGCGTCGATCTGGTAGATCTCGGTCAGCTCGGCGAAGGCCCAGCGGCCCAGCGTGCGGAGATTGTTCACGGCGGGCACCCAGTAGGTGTCCATCGTGGCCTTCTTCTCCTTGGCGTCCTCGCGCCGGTAGCCCTTGATCTCGACCACCAGGTGCAGCAGGTCGTCGTCGCCGTGGCCGTCGTCCACCAGCACGATGAAGTCGGGCAGGTAGCGGCGGGTCTCGGAGCCGTAGCGGTACGGCACCTCCAGGCCGAGGTTGTGGTTCTTCACGTACGCCTTCACGCGCGGGTGCGACTCGGCCACCCGGCAGAACTCGGCCTCCCAGTCGCTGTCGAGCACCACCCAGTTGACGTGGCAGCGCGTCGGGTCGGTCTGCCAGCGGTGCGGCCGCGAGGTGTTGAAGCGGACGTGGGCGGTGGAGCCGACCGGGTTGTAGGAATCGAGCACCGCCTTGATCGGCCGCTCGCCGGCGAAGGCGGCCGTGATGGCGGCGGTGATCCTGTTGCACGCCATGTCCGCCAGCTCCTGGTACATGAGCTGGGCGGGGTAGGTGCCGCCCTTGCATACCAGGTGGGTCTCGAGCCACTCGCGCGTGATGCGCTTGAGCTGGCCGAAGAGGTGCAGCTTCGGGGCCTCGCCGGCGTCGCGCCACTTGGTGTAGAGCAGCCGGTGCGTCAGGTGGAAGAGCAACGTGGACGTCCTGGTGTCTTCCAGGTGGTCGAGGCTCAGGTCCACGGACTCGCCGATGATGCCGGCGTTCCGGGTGATCGTGGGCCCGACCAGATCGGGCGTCAGCTCCAGGGTCGAGTCGTCGGTGAACCTGGCCGTGAGCCGCTCCTCCGGCAGCTCCACGCGGTAGCCGGCCACGCGCGGGAAGCGGATCTCCAGCGCGTCGCGCTCGGGGCGCACGGCCTTCACCTGCACGGTCTCGCGCGGCGGCTGGGGCGGCGCGACGACCGGCTTGGCCGTGAAGTCGAAGGGGATGCCGAGCACGTCGGCGTACTCGACGTTGAACGAGTCCGTCCTCGTTCAGGTCGTACGACTGCCGGCGCAGGGCGCGGCCGATCACCTGCTCGCAGAGGAGCTGGGTGCCGAAGGCGCGCACGCCGAGCACGTGGGTCACGGTGTTGGCGTCCCACCCCTCGGTGAGCATGGAGACGGAGACGACGCAGCGGATGGAGCCGCCCAGCCGGCCCTGACGGCCGACGGTGTTCATGACCTCGCGGAGCAGGTCCTGGTCGCTCAGGCTCTCGGCCGCCCGCCGATCGCCGGTGCGCTCGACGATCTCGTGGCGGAAGCGCTCGATCTCGTCGGCGGCCATGTCGCGGAAGTCGTCGTCCAGCGCCTCGCCGCTCTCGAGCTGCTCGCTGTCGATCAGCAGGGTGTTGGGGCGGGGCAGCGGGTTGCCGTGCTCGTCGAAGTTGCGGAAGAGCGCCAGGCGGCCCTGCTCGAAGCGTGCTGGAGCCGTCGTCGTTCTGCCGGCGGAAGCCGGAGATGTAGTCGTAGACCAGCTTGGACGTCGAGGTGTTGTTGCAGACCACGATGAAGCACGGGGGCACCGCGATCTTCTCCCCCTCCCACAGGCTGAACGTCTTCTCGTAGTGCCCGTAGAGCGCCTGGAGCGCCGTCTGCAGGCGGGTGGGCAGCGCGAGGGGGTCGAGGCCCTCGGCCTTGCCGCGGCCCTTCCTCGGCATGTCCTTGCGGATGTTCTCCCAGAGGTTGCGGAACATCGGCATGTCGTCGCCGGGGATGTTCTCGGCCACGGGCACGCGGGGCAGCTTCACGATGCCGCACTCGATGGCGTCCATGAGCGAGAAGTCGCTCATCGTCCACGGGAACAGCGTGCCCTCGGCGTAGCCGGAGCCGCGCAGGAAGAACGGCGTCGCGGAGAGGTCGATGACGCGCGCCGAGCCCGAGCTTGCGGTTCACGGCCTCCAGCCCGGAGATCCAGAGCCGGGCGGCCTCGTTGTTGCGCTCGGCCTCCTTGCGGTCGTCGCCCTTCAGGTCCTCGTCGTCGTCGTCGCTCGGCTTCTCGCGGTAGCAGTGATGCGCCTCGTCGTTCAGGACGAGGATGTTCTTGAGCCCCATCAGCTCGGGCATGACGCGCTGGAGCATCTGCCCTTCGCTCTCCAGCGTGTCCAGCGCCTCGCCGACGCGTCCCTGGAGCAGCGCGCGGCCGCCCTTCGACAGCTCGACCCGCTCGCGGCGCTTGAAGGCGTGGTAGTTGGTGATGACGATCTTGGCGCGGTTGACGTCATCCAGCATGTCGGCCGGGACCAGCTCGCGGCTCGCGTAGTAGCTGTCCGGGTCGTTCGGCTGCAGCACGCGCAGGCGGTCCTTGATGGTGATGCCCGGCGTGACCACGAGAAAGCCGCGGGTGAATCGCTTGCTCTGCGGCCGCCGGACGGCGTTGACGGTCTGCCAGGCGATCAGCATGGCCATGACCGTCGTCTTGCCCGCGCCCGTGGCCAGCTTGAGGGCCAGTCGCAGCAGCTCCGGATTGGCGTCGTTGTTCGCGCTGGCGAGGTAGTCGAGGAAGCGCTTGCCGGCACGCTCGCTCGGGCGCCACCTCGGTGAGCCAGATCACCGTCTCGACCGCCTCGATCTGGCAGAAGAAGGGCCGGATGCCGGCGAATTCGTGGTGCCGCCAGTGCTGGAGGAGCCGGGCCGTCTCGGGCGTCACGCCCCAGTAGGTCGGGTTGCGCGATCGCCCGCCATTGATCCACGTGGCGCCGCAGCTCGTTGATGATGGGCGTCGGGTCGTACTGCTGCGCGGCGGTCGACACGCCGGCACCCTCATCGAAGACGAAGCGCTCCTGCCCCTTGGCCCGCTTGTGCTTCTTCGGCCGCGGGATGGGCGTGATGAACCGCGCCTCGCGCCGCGCCTCGATGATCCGCCCGGTGGGCTGGCCGTCGGCGTCGAGCTCCCAGTGGCGGGCGGGGTACTCGTACGGTGAGTTGAGGATCGGCAGCTCGAAGAAGCTACCCGCCAAAGTCCTGGGCATTGGTCCGCCATTCTCCGTATCGGTTCCATCGCTGTCAACGTCGGGGAGCCGGACGAGAAGGCCCCTGGTAGACTCTCGCCCATGGCCCAGCTCCCGCTCTCCGGCTATCGCGTGCTCGAGCTCGCGCACCTCGTGGCCGGGCCCGTGTGCGGCACGTACCTGGCCGACATGGGCGCCGACGTCATCAAGGTCGAGAGCCCCGCGGGGGGCGACGCCTCGCGCACGATTTACGACGCGAAGTATGGCGACGAGAGCGCCGTCTTCGTCACCCTCAACCGCAACAAGCGCGGCGTGGCCATCGACCTCGCCCGGCCGGAGGGGCGGGCGGCCTTCCTGGCGCTGGCCGCCACCGCCGACGTCGTGCTCGAGGCCTACAAGGGCGGCGTGGCCGAGCGCCTCGGCATCGACTACGCCAGCGTCCGCGCCGTCAATCCGCGCATCATCTATTGTTCGCTCTCGGCCTTCGGGCCCACGGGCCCCTGGAAGGAGAAGCCGGGGGTCGACATGCTCGTGCAGGCCATGGGCGGCCTGATGGCCATCACCGGCGAGCCCGACGGCGGCCCTGTGCTCTGCAGCGTGCCCGTCATCGACACCATGGGCGCCCTCACGGCCGGCCAGGGGATCGTCACCGCGCTGCTGCATCGCGAGCGCACCGGCGAGGGACAGCGGCTCGATGTGTCGCTCCTCAACTGCCTGATGCTGGCCCACGCGGCCCGACTGCCCGTCTTCTGGGCGACCGGCGAGGAGCCCATGCGCCTGGGCAGCTCGCACCCGATCCTCGTGCCCTTCCAGGCCTTCATGGCCAAGGACGCCTGGATCTACGTCGCGGTCTGGAAGGAGAGCCTCTGGGAGCCGTTCTGCGCGGCCATCGGCCGGCCCGACCTCGCCCACGACCCGCACTTCGCCTCGCGCGAAGACCGGGCGAAGCACCGCGCCGCACTCGTGGACATCCTGGCCCCCATCTTTCGGGAGCGCACGGTGGCCGAGTGGATGGCCGCGCTCGAAGCCTGCGACGTCCTCTGCGCGCCGGTCAACCGCTACTCCGACCTCGAGCGCGACCCGCAGATCCGCGCCAGCGAGATCATCGTGGAGGAGCAGCACCCGCGCGCCGGCCGCTTCCGTACCATCGACACGGCCGTCCGCTTCGAGCAGACGCCGGGTACCCGGCGAACCGGCGCGCCTGCGCTGGGCGAGCACACCGACGCCGTGCTCAGCGAAGCCGGCCTGTCCGCGGACGAAATCGCCCGCCTTCGTGCCGCGAGGATCGTCCTGTAGCGCGCCGCTTCTTCTCGCGCAGCGCTGAACCAGTTACGCGGAGATCAGGGGGCGGGCCGACGCTTCACGGTCCGATGACCCGATGAAACGGCGGCGCCTCGTTGATGTGCTGATGCTCGCCCGGTGACTCGTCCGGACAGGCAAGATTCGTCACGTGGATTGTGCTCCGGGCGGATGCACACCGCTGACAACGGCGTAGCTGCCTCCGTTTATCCCCGCCTCATACGCTTCCGTTCCAGCCGTCGCCCGTCGCGCCGAATAAGGCGCACGCGCGGCGCGCCAGTGAGACCACTGACGAGGACACGACCGAGCACGTCCATCCGATCGTCGCGATCCTGCTCCTCGTGCGGTCGTCGGGGACGGTGATGGCGCAGTCATCGCTCGCCGACGTCCGCTCCCTCAAGGGGTGCCGTCACCCGTCTCAGCCGCCGCCTCATATGTTCGCCGCTCGCGAGCCGTCAGCCGCTGCGCCGTCGCCTCGACCCAGCGCTCGAGGCCCGGCACGTCCAGGCCCCGCGGGGGCGCAGAATGAGCCGGTGCACGCCGGCGGCGGCGTAGCGCTCGGCCGTGGCGAGATCCAGCTCGAACCCGCGCGGCGTGATGCTGATCTCCAGCTCGCCCAGCTCAGCGGGCCGCGGATGGCGCTGGGCGGCCTCGCGCAGACCAGTCACCGCCTGCGCCGTGGCGTCGACGTCCATGTTGAAGCCGTACCAGCCGTTGCCCTGGGTCACCGCGCGCCGATAGGCGGCGGCGGTGCGGCCGCCCACCACGATGGGCGGATGCGGTTGCTGGAGCGGCTGGGGGTGCGCCTGCACGTTGGCAAACGACACGAAGCGCCCCGCGTACGCCGGCTTGCCCTCGCTCCAGATGGCGCGCATGGCGGCCAGGTAGTCGTCGGTCACACGTCCGCGCTGCTCGAAGGGCGCGCCCAGCGCGCGGAACTCGGGCTCCAGGTAGCCGACGCCGATGCCGAAGATGAGGCGACCGCCGGAGAGCACGTCCAGGCTGGCCAGCTCCTTGGCCAGGACGAGCGGATTGCGCTGGGGCAGGATGATGATGCCGGTGCCGAGGCGGATGCGCGTCGTCTGCGCGGCCACGAAGGCCAGGGCCACCACCGGATCGAGGATCGGATCCTCCGGCGCCATCGGCGAGGGCGGGGCCTGCGGGTCGGGCAGCACCACGTGCTCGCCGCCCCACACCGAGTCGAAGCCCGCCGCTTCCGCCGCGCGGGCGGTGCGGCTCGCGCCCTCGGGGCGGCTGCACGCGTCGGAGTTGATCGAGAAGAGCCCGAAGCGGAGCGGCACGCTCAGGCCTTGGCGCCGGCGGGGAGGATGGCCGAGCCGGTCATCGACGCCGGATTGCGCCGCGTCCAGCGCCCGGCGTCCACCAGGGTCAGGAAGTCGAGCACGATGCGGTTGAAGGCGTCCGGCTCCTCCAGGTTGATGGCGTGACCGGACTTCGGCATCACCACCAGCCCGGCCGTCGGGATCTTGCGCTTCATGAAGATCCCCGGCTCCAGGCACGGGTCGTCCTCGTCCCCGGTCATGACGAGCGTGGGGACGTCGAGGCGCTCCATGCGCTCACCCAGATCGAAGATGGAGGGGCGCTGCATCTGCACGCCCTGCATGGTGAGGGAGTGGCCCTTGGCCGATCCCGCGGCCAGCTGGTCGCGGAACGTCTGCCAGCCCACCGGGTCCTTGTCCATGAACTGCACCCGGGTCGGGCCCTTGGCGTAGAACTCGGTCACCGCCTCCATGCCCTGCTCGAAGCGCTTCACGACCGTGGCCGAGTCCTGCTTGAATTTCTCCCGGTCGCCGCTGCCGTAGCCCGCGCCGGCCACGACGAGAGACAGCGCGCGCTCCGGATAGGTCAGGCCGAAGTGCAGGGTGGCGTAGCCGCCCATCGAGAGGCCGCACACGTGGGCCTTGGCGATGCCGAGCGCATCGAGCAATCCGCGGATATCGTCGGCGGCCTGCTGTTGCGAGTAGACGGCGGGATCGTCGGGAACGTCCGAGGGCGGATAGCCGCGCGCGTTGAAGGCGATGGCGCGATAGCGCCGGCAGAAGAAGCTCAGCTGCGGCCGCCAGCTCTGCACGTCGCCGGCGAACTCGTGGACGAAGACGAGGGGCAGGCCCTGACCGACCTCTTCGTAGTAGAGCTGGATCCCATTCACGCGCGCCTTCGGCATGTCGAGCACCTCTTCGATCGTGGGTTCAGAGCGTCAACGTGGCGTGGGCTCCATCTCCGCCACGACCTGGCGCGCGATGGCGGTGTCCACCAGGTCCTCGTAGCGGTGTGCCGAGCGGATGAAGCCGCCGTCGAGCAGGATGCGCTGGAGATAGTCGTAGCCCGGCTCTCTCAGAATAGGATCGCCCGGCCAGGTCCCCTGGCGCTGGAAGCGCTCCACCACGCGCCGGCGGATCTCGGGATCGATGCCCGGAAACGACGGGGCGATCAGCTCGGCGATGTCCGCGGCTGCGTGCGTCGCCATCCAGCGCTGCGCGCGGAAGAGTCCGCGCGTGAAGCGCCGCACGGTGTCCGGGTCCTCGCGCAGGAGGCGCGACGTGGTCATGTAGGAGGAGAACGGGACGGGCCCCGTCGCGTCCCCCATGGACGCGACCAGGTGTGCCGCACCTTCCGCGAGGAGCTGCTCGACGGCGGGTTGGCCCTGCTCGAGAAACTCGGCCTCCCCCGCGCGGAAGGCGGCCACCGCCGACGCGACAGGAAGGTCGCGGCGGATGGTGACGCGGGCGGGATCGACACCCTCCCGGCGCAGCACGGTCAGCATGCACTGCCATGGCGTCGGCGCCTCGGCAAACGAGATGACGGTCTTGCCCTCGAGGTCAGCCCACCGGAACCGCGGGCGCGGCTCCCGGCCCAGGAGAAAGAACCCGTTGCGGCTATTGACCTCGGCGAAGTGGGGCAGGAGGCCCTTGCCGCGGTCGGCGACGTCGAGGCTGCGCATCAGCCCGCCCAGGCTGATCTCGACCGTCCCGTCGAGCAGCGCGTCGGTCGAATTCAGCCCGCCGCTCGCGGTGCGAACGGTGACGTCGAAACCCTCCGCCGCGAAATGCCCGCCGTGGAGCGCTACGAACTGCGGCGCGTAGAACAGCGACCGGAACGGTTCCATGACGGTGAGTGACCGGGCCATCGCGGCCCGAGTATACAGCGGCGAGGCGCGACCGAATCACCGCCGCTCGAGCGCCCCCTCCGACTACTCCCCCTCCGACCTACAGGAATGCGCGGGTCGCGGCGAGGGCCTCTCGGGCGACGTCGGCGGCCGGGCGTGCCCACGCGGCGGGATCAGGGGCCTCGTAGCTCAGGTAGCCCGCGTAGCCTTTGGCCGCAAAGGCCCGGAACCACTCCTTGAACGGCACCACGCCTCGCCCGGGGGCCAGACGGGGCATGATCTCTCCCGGAGCGGCGCCCGCCGGCACGTCGCTGTACTGGACGTAGGCGATCTCGCTCGGCGTCACGTCCTCGAGATCGCGCACCGAGGCCCCGCTCCGATGCAAATGGTAGGTGTCGAGCAGGAGCCCGCAGGCCGGATGCGCGGCCCGGGACACCACCTCGCGGACACGGGCCAAGGTGTTGAGCTGGGTCGCCTGCGAGTTGAATTCCACCGCGAGGCGGACGCGCGCGGCCGCGGCGAGATCGCCCACCTCGCGCACACTGGCGACCGCCTGGGCGACGCTGCCCTCGCCCTTGTCGACCGGACTCATGACGGTGGTGCACCCGAGGACGGCGGCGCGAGCGCATTGCTCGGCAAAGACCTGGAGGAGGCGACGGCGCTCGGCGCCCTCCGCCCACATCCAGCCGAACTCGACTCCGACACACGCGACCGGGAGCCCGCTCGCCCGGACCAGGCCGATGACGTCGTCCGCCGACTTGCCCGCCTCGAGGGCGCGAGCGAAGTCCAGCCGGCGCAGCTCGACGGCATTCCAGCCACCCTCGCGGGCAACGCGCAGGGCTTCGGCCAGTGGCGTCTTGTCCAGGGTCCAGGTGTGCAGGGCGAGGCCGCTCATGTGGCCCGACCAGGGGAGCGATGGCGGTGCCGCCCGGAGGCGTGAATCAACTCGCACCAGCGGCGATTGACTTCACCGCCCGCTTCCGCGCTGCCGGAGAGGAAGCCGTCCGCGTTCACCGTCGAATCCTGGGCGCCATCGCGCTGAGGAGTGTGCAACTCGCACCAGCGCACGTCAAGAATCTCTCGGATCGGGTCAGCATCGGGCTCACAGCCAGGGCAGTATGCACGGGCGACGGGGAGACTGTCGGTCAGATGATCCGACACGGCCCCTCGCGGGGAGCGATTGCGGTCACGCGGCTCGGGCCAGAAACGAACCCGCTGGCGTTCGCCATCTGGATTGTCACTCTAGCAGGAGTTTTCGCGCCCACAAACTTTTTAGACGCTGCGCGGGGCCGTGTCGGGGCCCCCATTTTCCGGTAGGCTTGGCGAGTCATGTGTCCACGCTGCCAGCGGGAGACACCGTCGGGCGCGCGTTTCTGTCCTCAATGTGGCGCCCGCCTCACGCGCGCGCCCTCCGATGACGTCACCGCCCTCCTTCCGGCCCCGCATGCGCACACGCCGCCCGACCTGGCCGAGCTGCGCGCCGGCGGAGCGACTCGGGAGGGCGAGCGCAAGCACGTCACCGTGCTCTTCGCCGACCTCAAAAGCTCGATGGAGCTGCTCGCCGACCGCGATCCCGAGGAAGCCCAGAAGCTGCTCGACCCGCTCCTCGAGTACATGATGGAGGCCGTCCACCGCTACGAGGGCACGGTGAACCAGGTGATGGGCGACGGCATCATGGCCCTCTTCGGGGCACCCCTCGCGCACGAGGACCACGCGGTGCGTGCCTGCTATGCGGCGCTGCGCATGCAGGAGGCCGTCACGCGCTACGGCGACGAGGTCCAGCGCACGCACGGCGTGCCCCTGCAGATTCGCGTGGGGCTCAACTCCGGGGAAGCGGTGGTGCGCGTCATCGGCAGCGACCTGCACACGAACTACGCCGCGGTGGGACAGACCGTCCACCTCGCCGCCCGCATGGAGCAGATGGCCAAGCCCGGGTCGATTCTTGCCGCCGCCGACACCGTGCGCCTCGCTCGGGGATGGGTGGACGTCAAACCGCTCGGCCCGGTGATGGTCCGCGGGCTGGAAACGCCGGTGGACGTCTACGAGATCGTGGGCGCGCCCGCGGCGCGCTCGCGCCTGCAGGCCTCGGCGGCCCGCGGGCTGACGCGCTTCGTGGGCCGCGCCTCTGAACTGGGCACCCTTGGGCAGATCCTCGGCAAGGTCCGCGAGGGTGAGGCGCGCGTGGTGGCGCTGGTGGGCGAGGCGGGCGTGGGCAAGTCCCGCCTCCTGCGCGAGTTCGCGCGCGCGGCGGCCTCCCGGAAAGCCCTCGTCCTCGAGAGCGGATCGATGGCATACGGGGCGGCCACCGCCTTCCGGCCGGGGATCGAGATCCTCCGCCGCTACTTCAAGATCGAGCCCGGCGACGAGCCACGCGCCGTCCGCGAGAAGGTGACGGGCAAGGTCCTGATGCTGGATCGCACCCTCGAGGACATCATCACCCCGCTCCTCGGCATGCTCCAGGCGCTGCCGCAAGGAAACCCGTTCCTGGCCCGCCCCGTGGTCGAGCGGCGTGAGCAGGCGGCCGCCGCCGTGCTTCGCCTCTTGCACCACGAGAGCCAGGTCCAGCCGCTCGTCCTCGTCGTCGAGGACATGCACTGGGCGTCTCCCGAGACCCAGCGCTCGCTCGACCTCGTGGTCAACGTGCTGCCGGCCTCGATCATGCTGATCGTCAGCTATCGCCCGGACTACGACGACGGCTGGCAGGGAAAGCCCAACTACACCCGGCTCAGGATCGATCCCCTGCCGTCCGGAGCAGCCCGGGACTTTCTCCACGCGTTGCTCGGCGAGTTAGCCGAGCTGGCCCCGCTCAAGACGCTCCTGATCGATCGCACCGACGGCAATCCTCTCTTCCTCGAGGAGTGTGTGCGCAGCCTGGTCGAAACGCACGTCCTCGTGGGCCGGCGCGGGGGCTATCGCTCGACCACGGCCGTGTCCGACCTCGAGATTCCCGCGACGGTGCAGACCGTGCTGGCCGCCCGCATCGACCGACTTCCCCCGCGGGAGAAGCGGTTGCTCCAGTGCGCCGCGGTCATCGGCGAAGACGGGCCGGGCCAGCTCCTGGCCGAGATCAGCGACCTCCCCGAGGACGCCCTGCGGGAGACCCTCGCCCACCTGGAACAGGCCGAGCTGCTCGAGGAGACTCCGGAGCACTTTCGGTTCAGGCACTCGCTCACCCACGCCGTCACCTACGAGACCTTGCTCCACGAGCGGCGGCATCAGCTCCACGGCGCGATCACCCACGCCATGGAGCGGCTCTACGCCGATCGCCTCGACGAGCACCTGGATCGTCTCGGCCATCACGCGTTCGCCGGCGAGCTGTGGGACAAGGCCGTCGTCTACCTCCATCGGGCCGGGGTGCGCTCGCTCGCCCACTTCGCGGGCCGGGAAGCGACGGCCTATCTCGAGCAGGCGCTCATGGCCGTGCGCCACCTGCCGGAGACACCCGAGACCATGCGCCTGGACGTGGACATCCGGCTCGAGCTCCGCAACGCCCTGCTGCCGTATGGGCAGCAGCAGGAGATTTTCGTCCACCTGGGCGAGGCCCGGCGGCTGGCCGAAACCCTCGAGGACGCTCCGCGTCTCGGGCGCGTCCTCGCCTTCCTGAGCAATCACTACTGGAACATGGGAGAGCCGGACCTCGCCATCGAGTCGGGCCAGCACGCGCTGGCCATCGCCGAGCGCACCGGCGCGCTCGATCTGCAGATCGTCAGCAACTTCAGCATGGGCGGCGCCCACCGCACGCGCGGCGAGTACCCCCAGACCGTGGAGTACATGCGCCGGGTCATCGCGCTCCTCGCCCACGACCTGACCTACGAGTACTTCGGCCAGCACGGGCTCCCCGCCGTGCTCGCGCGGAGTCATCTCGTCTGGAGCCTGGCCGAGATGGGCCATTTTGCGGAGGCGGCGGCCACGGCCGAGGAGGGCGTGCAGATCGCGGAGGCCGCGCAGCACGCGTACACGTTCGCCCACGCGCACCTCGGGCTGGGCGGCGTGCTCATTCGTCAAGGGCGCTTCGCCGACGCCATCCCGGTCCTCGAGCGCGGCGTGGCGGCCAGTGCGCGCGCGCCGCTCCTCCATCCGCCCCTGGCCGTGGACCTCGGGCTGGCCGTGGCGCATACCGGCAAGGTGGACGAGGGGCGGGCGATGGTGGAGCAGGGCGTCGCGCGCGCGCGGGCGCTGGGCCGCGTGGGCCGGCTCTCCCTGCTCATCACCCACCTGGGGACCGTGTCACTCCTCGCCGGGCGACGAGGGCCCGCGCTCGAGCTGGCGCGCGAGGCCCTGCACCTGGCGGTGACGCGGAAGGAGCGGGGCAACCAGGTCTACGCGCTCTGGCTCCTCGGCGAGATCGCTGCCCGCGAAGGCCCGTCCGGCCGAGGGCGAAGCGAGGACCATTGGCGCCGCGCCACGGCGCTCGCCGATGAGCTGGGCATGCGCGCCATGCGCGCGCGCTGCCTGCTCGCCCGCGGCCTGCTCGCGCGCGACGCCGGTGACGCCGCGGCGGCGCGGGCGCTCCTGTCCGAGGCGTCCGCGCTCCTGCGCGATATGGAGATGGCCTTCTGGCTCGCCCCGGCGGAGGGAGCGCTGGCCGCCCTCGGGTCCACCGTTGCGCTTGACAAGCTCCCGGTCGTGAAGGCAGAGTGCTGCCCACCTTCAGGACCTAGCGGACCAGACCTCACTCTCGCGGCAGCGCAAGGAGGCGCACCATGCGACCAGGGCCCCGCAGTGTCCTCGCCGGAATCCTCTGGAGCATCCTGATCGGCGTCATCGCCGGCGGTTGACCACGCCGATGCGCAGCCGAAGCCGATCAGGATCGGTGAGATCAACTCGTACAGCGGCGTCGCCACCGTGTACACCTTCCCGTACAAGGAGGGCCTCGCCCTGGCCACCAAGGAGATCAACGAGGCCGGCGGGGTGCTGGGTCGGCCGCTCGAGTTCATCCACCGCGACGACAAGCTCAAGCCGGACGAGGCCGTGAAGGCCGCGCGCGAGCTGGTCCTTCAAGACAAGGTGGACTTCCTGGCCGGCTGCATCAGCAGCGGGGTCGGCCTCGCCATCTCGGCCTACGCCAAGGACGCGAAGGTCCTCTACTTCGCCACCCACTGCCAGACCTCGCGGCTGACCTGGGACGACGGCCACCGCTACGTCGCCCACACCACCAACAACGTGAACCAGTACGTGCGGGTGGCGGCCAGGAAGGCGTCGACCCTGCCCATCACGAAGTGGGCGAACATCTCTCCCGACTACGAGTACGGCCACAACATGTGGGACGAGTTCTCGACGTACCTCAAGAAGCTCAAGCCCGACGTGCAGTTCGTCCACCAGAGCTGGCCCAAGCTCGGGGAGAGCGACCACAGCTCCTACATCACCGCCCTGCTCCAGTCCGGCGCGGAAGGTGTCTTCACCTCGCTGTGGGGTGCCCAGTCGATCGCCTTCGTCAAGCAGGCGCGCCCCTTCGGGCTGTTCGACAAGATGCGCTACGTGGCGCCCTCCGTCGGCAACCCCGACGAGCTGGACCCGCTGGGCAAGGAGGCCCCGGTCGGCGCCATCGCCACCCCGTTCGCCTGGTACGATCGCCGGACTGCAGAAGCTTCATCCCAAGCTCGAGCCGTGGACCAAGAAGTGGATCGAATGGGCGAAGACCCGGGGGCTCAAGGACACCCAGCCCAAGCTCGGGGCGTCGTGGGGCTACGCCAGCGCCTACATCATCGCCGAGGCCATCAAGCGGGCGAAGAGCACTGACACCGACAAGGTCATCGCCGTGCTCAGCGAGGGGTTCGAGATGGACTTCCCCTGGGGCAAGGTGATCATGCGAGGCTGCGACCAGCAGGCGCTGCCGCCTCAGTGGATCGGCGTCGTCAAGTTCGACGCCCAGGGCAAGCCCATCGCCACCGAGGTCGAGGAGACCCAAGGCAAGGACGTCGTGCGGAGCTGCGACGAGGTGAAGGAGTTGCGCGCGGCGGCCGCGGCCAAGCAGAAGAAGTAGCGGGTGGATCTCGTCACCAGCGCCTTCCCCTGGATCACCAATGGCCCGCTCATCGCCGTGCAGGTGATGAGCGGGCTGTCCGTCGGGATGTTCCTCTTTCTCGTCTCGGTGGGGATGTCCCTCATCTTCGGGGTGACGCGGATCGTGAATCTGGCCCACGGGGCCTTCTACATGGTGGGCGCCTACCTGATGGTGACCCTGGTGGAGGTGCTGCCGGCTCACGCACTCTTCTTCTGGGTCGCGATGATCCTCGCCCCCCTCGGCGTCGCCGTGCTCGGCGGCGTCATCGAGATGGGGCTGCTCCGGCGCATCTATCACCGCGACCCGATGATGCAGCTCATCCTCACCTTCGGCCTCATCCTGGTCATCGGGACGCTCGTGCTCCTCGTGTGGGGACCCGACAACAAGAGCGTGGCGCGGCCCGACGCCCTGGCCGGATCGGTGCGCATCTTCGGACAGCCCTTTCCGTCCTACTACCTCGTGGTCCTCGGCCCTGGCGCCGGTGGTGGCCATCGGGCTCTGGCTGATCTTCTACCGGACGCGCTGGGGCATGCTGATCCGCGCCGCCACCGTCGATCGCGAGATGCTGGGCGCGCTCGGCGTCGACGTGGCGACCCTCTACACCCAGGTCTTCGTCTTCGGGAGCTGGTTGGCCGGCGTCGGGGGAGCCCTCTCGGCGCCCACGGTGGCCGTCGCCCTGGGGATGGACGGCGACGTGCTCACCACGGCGTTCGTGGTGGTGGTCATCGGCGGGCTGGGCAGCTTCGCGGGGAGCTTCATCAGCGCGCTGCTCGTCGGGGAGCTGCAGTCCTTCAGCATCCTCATCTTCCCCGCCGCCTCCATCGTCCTCCTCTTCGCGATCATGGCGGTGGTCCTGATCGTGCGACCGTGGGGCCTCCTCGGGCACCCCGAGGAGTAGGGGCGCGATGAAGACCGCGCGCTGGATCGTGGCCATGGCCGTGCTGCTGGTGCTGCCCGCCGTGCTCCCGAGCTTCGTGGTGGTGGTGCTCACGGAAATCGCGATCGTGGCGCTCTTCGCCACCGCGTTCAATCTCCTGATGGGCTATGGCGGGATGGTCTCGTTCGGGCACGCGGCGTACTTCGCCCTCGGCGCGTACGCGGCGGCCCTCGTCGTCAAGAAGGCCGAGTGGCCGATGCTGCTCGGGCTGGCCGCCGCCCCCGTGGTGGCCGCCGCGGGGGCCCTGCTCTTCGGCTTCTTCATCGTCCGCCTGACGCACACGTACTTCGCCATGCTCTCCCTGGCCTTCGCCCAGATCGTCTTTACCGTGGTCTTCAGGTGGACGGCCCTCACCGGCGGGCGACAACGGCATCCTCAACGTGTGGCCACCGCCCCTGCTCAAGTCGCCGCAGGCCTACTGCTACTTCACCCTGGTCGTGGTCGGGGCGGCCATCCTCGCCATCCACGCCATCGTCAGCTCGCCCTTCGGCTACGCCCTCAAGGCCATCCGCGAGAACCCGCGGCGCGCCCGCTTCATCGGCGTGAACGTGCGGCGGCATCAACTCATCGCCTTCGTCCTCTCCGGGTTCTTCTCGGGGCTCGCCGGCGGGCTCTTCGCGTTCTTCAACGGCAGCGTCTTCCCCGACTTCGCGTTCCTGAACAAGTCCTTCGAGCCGCTGGTGGTCGCCCTGCTCGGCGGCATCCACTCGTTCTTCGGCCCTCTCGCCGGGGCCTTCGGCTTCAAGATCCTCGAGACCGTGATCGCCCGGCAGTGGCCGGTGTACTGGCCGCTCTTCCTGGGCGCGGCCGTCATCCTGGTCATCGTGCTGCTTCCCCAGGGATTCGTGGGGCTCGTCGAGAGGCGCCTGTGGCGGAGCCGACCAGCCGCCCGCTAGCGCTCCGCACCGTCGGCCTCAAGAAGCACTTCGGCGGCGTCCAGGCCGTGAATAGTGTGAATCTCACCGTCCCCGCCGGCGACCTCCGCGCGATCATCGGCCCCAACGGCGCGGGAAAGACCACGCTCTTCAACCTGATCACGGGGGATCTTCCCCACGACTCCGGACAGATCTACGTGCGGGGCGAGGAAGTGAGCGGGCTGGCGACCTCCGGATCTTTGCCGGCGCGGCCTCGGCCGGACGTTTCAGGTCACCAGCATCTTCCGCCGCCTCACCGCCTTCGAGAACGTGCAGACCGCGCTGCTGACCCACCACCGGCGGCACTACGACTTCCTGCGCCCGGCCCGCCGGCTCTACCGCGACGCGGCCATGGCCTTGCTCGACCGCGTGGGGCTGGCCGCCCAGGCCGTGAAGCCCAGCGGCATCCTCGCGCACGGCGACCAGCGGCGACTGGAGCTGGCCATCGCGCTCGCCAGCGAGCCGCATCTCCTCATGCTCGACGAGCCCACGGCGGGCATGGCCTCCCCGGAGCGCCACGAGATCATGGCCCTGGTGGCCGCCATCGCCCGCGAGGCCGCGCTGACGGTGGTCTTCACCGAGCACGACATGGACGTGGTGTTCGCCGTCGCCCGGCGCATCACCGTCCTTCATCAGGGCGCGGTGCTCGCCGAGGGTGCCCCCCTCGAGGTCCGGAGCAACGCCGAGGTGCAGCGCGTCTACCTCGGCCACGAGAAAGTCCGCGTCCGATGAAGCCCCTTCTCGCGCTGCGCGGAGTCGAGGCCTACTACGGCGACAGCCACATCCTCTTCGACCTCTCGCTGGACGTCGGGGAAGGCGAGGTCGTGTGCCTGCTCGGACGCAACGGCGCCGGCAAGACCACCACCCTCAAGAGCATCAGTGGCCTCGTGCCACCGCGCGGAGGGCGCATCACCCTGCGCAGTCAGGAGCTGACCGGGCTGCCGCCGTTCCGCATCGCGCGCCTGGGCATCGGCTACGTCCCGGAGGAGCGGCGCATCTTCGGCAACCTCACCGTGCGCGAGAACCTGGAAGTCGCGCGCAAGACCTGGGGCGACGGGGCCACCTGGACGGCCGAGCGCGTCTACGAGCTGTTCCCGCACCTGGGAAGCCTGCGCGACCGCCAGGGCGGGCGCCTCAGCGGCGGCGAGCAGCAGATGCTGACGATCGCGCGCACGCTCATGGGCAGCCCCCATGTCCTACTCCTCGACGAGCCCTCCGAGGGGCTCGCGCCGCTGGTCGTCCAGATGCTGGGCGAGCAGCTCGGCGGGCTCAAGGAGACGGGCCTGACCATGATCCTGGCCGAGCAGAACGTGCACTTCGTCAGCGAGCTGGGTGACCGCGTCTACGTCCTCGAGAAGGGGACGGTTCGCTACCAGGGCTCGATGACGGCATTCCTCGCCAACGAGGAGGTCCGCCGCACGCACCTCGCCGTGTAGGCGGCTAGTTGCCGATCACGTTCACCTCGGCGCTGTCCGCGTGGATCTCCAACCCCTCGCCATGGTCGACGGCCAAGGCGAGGAAGAGCACGTAGTATCCGGCGGCGGCGGGGCCGCTGTGTATCTCGAGGTGCGCGACCTGTTGAACCGGCCCGACGTGCGTGGGGCGGCTCGGGAGGTCGAAGGGTCTGGTCGCCAGCGTCCACGCCCAGGTGCCGTTATCTTGCAGAAGGTAGTAGACGGCGCCCGTGTCTGCGCCTGGGTGGGGGTAGACCACCACGCCGACATACCAGTTGGCCATCAGGCCTTCGAAGTGGCCTGCCAGGAGACTGATGTGGGCCTCGAGGTGGTCGGACGTCGTCGCCTGGACCACCTCGGAGTTCGCGCTGTCCTGCGCCAGGGCGCCAGCAACCGCGGTCTGGGTGGTCCGGGTGGTAACCCGCACTTCCGCGTCGGGCTTCGTGAACAGCGAGTGGATCACGTCATACGCCGCGCGGGGCACGAGAGTGTCTGCCGGCCACGGCTGATTGGCCGACAGGTTGTAGTTCTGGTCGAGGGGTCGAGTCGGGTCCTTGATCAGCGAGTGGATGCCGAACCACTCCTCGTCGTGCCAACCGCCGGGAAATTCGCGGGCCGGGCCGCTGGCGGTGCCGTCCTGCTTCGACGGCGAGCACGTCGGGCATCCCTGCTTGTCCCACTGGTCAGCCCACATGAAGAGGGCGCCGCCCGAGGACACCCCGCGGTTCAGGGTGGAGTGATTGACCATGTCGTTGTAGTGATTGCGAATATAGGTGGCCTGGTCTTGCGCCCGGTTGGGCAACTCGGTCGGCACGCCGGTCGGGTACGCGGCGTCGGGAACGTGTTGCGAGGCCGGGGCACCCCATTCCGTCATGAGGAGCGGCTTCTTGGCCTTCGCCTGGTAATCCGTCCAGAATTCGGGGGTGAACCCGATGTCGATGCGGCCGCGGTAGTTGTTGATCCCCCACACGTCCAGGTGAGGCATGACGTTGGCGGGGGCACCCGGGGCGTGAGCGTTGGCGCCGTCGATGGACCCGAACCCGTCGTCGACGAGGGCCATCGTGGTGAGCTTGTCCGGGGCGATCTCCTTGATGATTCCGGCGAGCCGGTCGATCCACTGCCAGAACTGCGGGTTGGTGCGGGTCCCTTCAGCGTTGAGCTCGTTGCCGACCATGAAACCCATCACGGCGGGGTGGTCCTTCAACTCAGTCGCGAGCTGGCGGTACACGTCCTCGATCTGGGCCTGATAGGCCGAGTCGGCCCAGCGGCCCGATTCGATGAACACGTTGATGAGGACGTACATCGGGCGGGTCCCGTTGTTGTAGGCCGTATCCATGAAGCGCTGGTGGCTGAGGGTCCTGGTCTTGTTCCCGTTGAGCGGCGACACGACAAAATCGGCATCCGCCCAGGCCCACATGGAGTAGAGCCGGACGAGGTTCACGCCCGCGGCGCGCATCAGAGGCAGGTCGCGATCGAGGAACGGCTCCCACACGGGCTCCTGGTCCGGGAAGTTGTAGAAGTAGTCACCGTAGGGGGGCTTGCCGCTCTCGTTTCCCAGGGGGAGCGGGAAGTAGCAGACACCCTTGGCGAAGAAGGGCTGACCGTTGAGCAGAATCTTGTATCCATCAACGGTCCACTTGGTCGTTTGGGCCTGGCCGGAGTCTGCCGTGGCGAGCAGGAAGGCCAGGACGGCGGTGAGCACGACGAGGACAGTATGAGTGCGAGTCAGGCGCGTCAATGCGTCACCTCCGCGGTGGGTTGGGAAAGGAAGAACTGCACACCCGCGGCCGGGATGATACATCATGTCCGCCAGCGCCGGAGGAGAATCGGCCGGACGGGAAGGATCAGCTGGGTCGAAAAATCGGCCCGCGGGCCGCGTCGACGGTGACGAGGGTCAGCCCCTGGCCAGTGCTCAGGTGCTCGGGACCGCCCGCCACACGCGCGGTGAGGCGCAGGCCCTCGTCCAGCTCGACGAGACCGACTGCATAGGGAGCTTCTGCCGCATAGCGAGCGGGAGCCACGCGGATCACTGTCCAGGACACCAGACGGCCCCGCCCGGAAAGGCTCAAGGATTCCCCGCCTTCCGCCCCGCAGTACCGGCAGGTGGCGGCGTTCACCGACACCTTGCCGCACTCGACGCAGCGCCGGGCGGGGAGCATCAGATCCTCCGTATTCGTCACCGCCGACCCAGGATGGTGACCGTGCTGACCACGCCGGTACCACCCAGATTGTGGGCGAGGCCGATCTCGCAGTTTCGGACCTGGTTGGCGGCTTCGCCCGCGGAGCTGCCGCACCAGCTCGTAGACCTGCGCGCATCCGGTGGCACCCACCGGATGGCCCTTGGCGATGAGACCGCCCGAGGGATTGACGGCCACCTTCCCGTCGAGCGCGCTCCAGCCTTCCTCCACCGCCCGTCCGCCCTGACCGCGCGGAAAGAGCCCGAGATCCTCGGTGGCGACGATCTCGGCGGTGGTGAAGCAATCGTGCAGCTCCGCGACGTCCACGTCCGCGGCCGAGATCCCCGCCGCCGTGTACGCCTCGTGCGCCGCGCGGACCGTGGCGGGGAACGTCGTGACGTCGTCCATTTCCCACAGCGTGGCCGGCCCGGTCGCATGACCGGTGCCCATCACGCGCACGGGCTTGTCGTGAAACTCACGCGCGCGGTCCGCCGGGCAGAGGACGATGGCGGCGGCGCCGTCGGAGATCGGGGGGCAATCGAAGAGCCGGAGCGGATCGGCGATGAGCCGGGAATTGAGGACCTCGTCGAGCGTGACGGGCTTGCGAAACTGCGCCTTGGGATTGGCCGCGCCGAGCCCGTGGTTCTTCACGGACACGAGGCCGATCTGCGCGCGCGTGGTCCCGTAACGAGCCATGTGGGCGCGGGTGACGATGCCGAAGGAGCCCGGGAAGGTCAGGCCCGAGCGCATCTCGGCCTCTTCATCTCCCGCGGTGGCCAGCCCCGCCGTCACTTCGGCCGTCGACGCCGAGGTCATCTTCTCGGCGCCCGCGGCCAGCACGAAGTCGTAGAGCCCGAGGGCGATGCCGAGCACACCGAGACGAAGGGCGATCCCACCGGACGCGCACGCTCCCTCCGTCTTGGTGGCGGGAATGCCGCCGAGCCCGAGCCGGTTGGCCACCATGCCCGCGATCGCCCCCTGGTTGGCCAGACGCTCGCCGATGAAGTTGCCGAGGTAGAGCGCCTGGATCTTCTCGCGCGGCATCCGCGCGTCGGCGAGCGCCTCCCGGCAGGCGGCCACCGCGATGTCGATGAGCCCCCGCCCCTCGAGCTTTCCGAATGGCGTCGAGCCGACGCCGATGATGGCCACGTCCCGCATTGCCTGCCTCCCGGGGGAGCCCGTGCACCGGCTCCTGCCCCTTAGCTTGTCACAGGCAGTGCCCTGAAGATATACGTCGGGGCGATCCGCCACGGATTGCGCGCGATCGGTCCGCGTCATGCGCGCGCGGGGTCACATCCGGCGCGTCACCTACCGCCGTACCTCCTCGTGAAGGATCCACTCTCCACCGGCAACGAAGGAGGAAAGCATGAGGCTTCATGGTTGGATCGCAGAACGTCTTCGCCGCATCACCGCGGCCTGGGTGTGCTCACCATGAGCGTCGTGGCGCTCGTCGCCTGGCCCGGCTCGGCGGCGGCCGACTCGGTGTGCGGCACGGTCTTCACGGTCAACACCCGCAATCAGCTGCTGAGCCTGGGCCGCACGGCGGAGCTGCTCGACGAGCACAACCTGTTCTCACTGCTGTTCGGCGACACCGTGTTCGTCAGATCGCGCCGGACCATCGCGGGCCTGGCCGATGGCGAGACCCTTCTGGGCATCGACTTCCGTCCCGCCAACGGCATGCTGTATGGCCTGGGAAGGATCGGAACGCAGACGGTGGGACAGCTCTACACCGTCGACCCCAAGACGTCCCAGGCCTCTCCTGTCGGCCCGCGCACAATTCCCCTGGATGGCACGGCGTTCGGCGTCGACTTCAACCCGGTGCCCGACCGCCTGCGCATCGTGAGCGATGCGGGCCAGAACATCAGGATCAACCCGGACAATGGCGCGGTGGCCGGCACGGACACGGGACTCGCCTATCCGGCCATGGGGGATCCAAACTCTACGCGGGTGCCCCGCGTGGTGGCGGTCGCCTACACGAACCCCGACACCGATCCGCAGACCAACACCGTGCTCCACGACATCGACGTGGCCCGCGGCGCCGATCCCGACCGTGACGGCGACGTCCTGACCGTCCAGGTTCCGCCGAACGCCGGCACGCTCAACACCGTGGGCTCGCTGCGCATCGACGTCGGGGACCTCGCGGCATTCGACATCGGGCCCCACAACGAGGCGTTCGCGGCGTTGCAGCCGGTGGGCAGCTCGGCCTCGCGACTCTACTCCATCGACCTCGCGTCGGGCCAGGCGACCAATCTCGGTCGCATCGGGCGAGGCGAGCTGATCACCGGCTTGGCTATTGGCCTGGGGCCGCAGTGCAACTAGGGTTATGGGGGGCGCCCCGGCGCGGCCGTGGCGCCCCTCGATTCTCGGGAGAGGGCGACTCAGGCCGCCCTTTCCCCACAATCTGCGGTCTGGGCCCGACTGTCGCCGACCCGGGCGCCTCGACCCGCCTCGAGCGCACCAATCGATGGCCGATCTCGGCGAGCCTCGCGCGGAGCGTCGGGCCCTGGCGCTGACCAGGGGGCGGCAGCGAGCGAAGCAGGCTATGCTGCGCGGCGGCGGCTCGCGCCTCGGCGAGGCGCTCCTCGACGAGATACTCCACCAGCAACGAGCTCCAGCACATCGTCGAACCCTCCATCAATCGAGTGGACGTGACGTGTCAGGCGGCACGGGCCAACGGCGCGGGCCGCGGCTCTTCCTGAGGGATCACCACGATCTGCACGCGCCCCGCGTCGACGCCGTCCCAGCTTCGGAGCACGCGATGGGCGATGGCGAGCACCGCAGCCACGAGGCCGGGGTGCCCGAGGGGCGCGGGAATCACCAGCCGTGGTGCGCCCCAGGGCCGCATGCTGACCGACGGGGCGACGACCGCGCCCAGCTCCCGATGAATGGCGTCGGTGACCGCGATCTGCCAGGCCACGCGCGTCTGTCGGGCGCGCTGCAGGCGTTCCGCGAGGAGGAGCAACGCGACCACCATCACCAGGGGAAGCACTGCCATGGTTCCCGCGACGAGCAGAGTCAGCATGAGGGCCTCCTTCTGCTCTCTATGACCCCGCGAGAGGACGTCCGTGAAACGCGACGGGCGGCGAGCGGGAAACGCGGTGAAGCGCAGGACTTCTAGTGGGCGATCGGATGGAGGTCGGGCCGGCAATCGCTGCAGGGCGCGAGTCCGGCGGCCTCGGCGCGCTCACGGGCGCCGAAGAAGCGAAAGCGCTGGGGATCCTTCGCCGTGGGAATCCAGGCGCAGGAGGGCAGGCAGTAGGAGGGCTCCGACGGATAGGTGACGTACATGTGCTGCTGATCGATCCGCGGGACGCCCGCGATCGTCTTCACACCCTCGGTGGCGAGAAGCCGGCGCTTGAGCTCGACCTTGTTACCGGCGTAGCCAACGAGCGCGCCGTCCGCGCCGACGATGCGATGGCACGGCACCACGATGGGCAGCGGATTCCAGCGCAGGGCCTGGGCCACCGCGCGGGCGCCCGCCGGCTTTCCCACCTCGCTGGCCAGGCCCGAGTACGACGTCACCGCCCCGTACGGAATGGCCACCGCCGAGCGCAGCACCGCCCGCTGGAAGTCCGAGCGCGCCAATCGCAGATCGAGCGGCCAGTCGAGTCGCGTCCGCTTCCCCTCGAGGTACTCGAGCACATCGCGATACAGGGCTTCGATCTCCACGCCGTCCTCGATCAGCTCCAGTCCAGCGTTCTCAGCGAGGCGCGAGCGCAGCCCGCCGCGCGCATCGTCGAGGTACTCGATCAGCGACACCCCCTCCTCCGAGCGGGCGATCAGCAGCGGTCCAAGCGGAGAATCGAACACGCGGCCGATGAGCAGACGACGGCGCAGGTCACCGAGGCCGGTCTCCAGGCGCTGGCGGGCATGCGCGAGGGCATCGGGCGGAGCGCTCTCTCCTCCCCAGATCGACACCGCACGATCGACGGCCTGATAGCCCTCGAACTCGCGGGCGCACGGGGGGCAGGCCGCGGTGTGCGCCTGCACTCGGGGAAGCTCAGCCGCCCCTGCCTCTCCGCTCGCGACGGCGATCAGGTCGTGCTCGATCTCGGCGCATGCGCGCGGCTTCGTCCTCATGACTCCCGCTCCGTGACGAGGTCGTGATCGCGCAGTCCCCGGCGGACCTTCTTCAGGGCCTGGAAGACGTGAGCCCGCGCGCTCTCCGCTGAGCACTGCAGGCTCCTGCCGATCACGTCGTAGTCGAATTCGTGGATCTTTCGCAAGATGAAGGCCACTCGCTGCTTGAGGGGCAGACTTTGCACCACCCCTTCGAGCCGGGCGCGCGCCTCGTTGAACCGGCTCTCGTCCTCGGGGTCGGCGCCGTCCCGTTCCGGGTGCGTCTCGCGGAAGGCCGCGTGCGCGTGGTGCCGGCGGCGCTCCGCGCGCCAGTGGTTGCGCGTGAGGTTGGTGGCGATGGTGAAGAGCCAGGCCCGCACGTTGGCATCCGGGGTGAGGACCCGGTAGGCCCGATAGGCGCGGAGGAAGGTCTCCTGGGAGAGGTCGTCGGCTTCGCTGGACCGGGACGTCACGCGCAGAAGATAGCGATAGATCTCGGCGTGATGCGCCTCCATCACGGTCTCGAACGGTTGTAGACCCATCATTCCGTAAGACACCGGAGGCGCCCCGATGTGAAACGCCTCCCGCGCCGGCCCGGCCGCCGCCGGGAGGCCGGGGTGAAAAACGCTCAAAACCGCGAGGCTTTGAGGGTCACGTCGGCCCGGCTCCACGAGCGCTGGAAGCGCAGCTCGACGATCGACGCCTCGGCCAGCTTGTCCTGGGCCCGCATCGCCTGGGCCAGGCCGAACAGCGACCAGCCGTTGTTCGGATTCCGGACCAGGTCCTCGCGATAGACCTCCTCCGCCTCGCCCGCCCGCCCGGCCTGCAGCAGGACGGCGCCAAGCGACTGCCGCACGGGGTAGTACCAGGCCGGCGGCTCCATGAACCAGTGCCCGTCCTGCATCTGCACTGCGGCGGAGAAGTGACGGACGGCCGTCGCCGTATCCCCGGACCGCGCGGCGATCTCGCCGGCGAGGACGTCGCTGGCCAGACGCAGCATGTCCGCCGTCTTGAAGAAGCTCGCGATGGTCCGATCGGGGGGCACCGTGATCACGATCTTGTTCAGCTCCGTCAGCTCCGCGAGAGCCTGCTCGCGGCGTCCGGTGGCCGCGAAGGCGAGGCCGCGGGTGTAGCGCCAGGCGCCGGTGACGTAGGGCAAGGTGGGGTCCGGCGCCGGCTCGCGCAGGATCTCGTCCCATCGGCCGAAGCGGGCCAGGGCGAACAGCGGCGCCGACGGGCCCATCTCCATGTCCGACATCTGGCGCGCCATCTCGGGCGGGCATCGCCGCCGCCAGTTCGCGCGCGCCGCGCAGCGCCTCCGCGCTGCGTCCTTCCATGCTGGCCGACTGCCAGATGAAGTCGATGTTGTGGGGGTAGTACCCCATGCGGTAGTCCTGGCTCGGCTGGCTCACCTTGAAGTACGCGCGGTCGGCCTCCACGGCGCGCTCGTTCGCCGTCACGGCATCCTCGTAGCGGCCCACGCGGAAGTAGATGTGCGAGGGCATGTGGACCAGGTGGCCCGCGCCCGGCATCAGCGGACCGAGGCGGTCGGCCGCGGCCGTGCCGCGGTCGGGCTCGGGGCTGGCCTCGATCGCGTGGATGTAGAGATGGAGGGCGCCCGGATGGTCGGGGGTGGCGGCCAGCACGCGCTCGAGCGTCTGGACGATCTCCTCCGTGCCGGGCTCGGGCTTCCCGTCCTGCGTCCACAGGTGCCACGGCCGCAGGTTCATCAGGGCGTCGGCGAAGAAGGTGGCGGCGTCGGGATCGTCGGGAAATTGCCGCGCGACCTCGCGCATGGCGTCGGCGTACGCGCGGTCGAGCGCCGCGCGGTCGGCCTTGGGATCGGGCGAGTGGCGGACGGCCTGCGCCTCGATGGTGGCGCGCTCCCGCGGGGTTGCCTTGGCGGCCAGCGCCCGCGCCTTCTGCACCGCCTCCCACGCCCCGCGCTCGCGCTCGGCGTCGGTGGGGCTGTTGTAGTTCGAGCCGTAGGTCAGCGCGATGCCCCAGTAGCACATCGCGCAGTCCGGATCGAGACGCGCCGCCTCGCGGAAGGCGCGCTGGGCCTCCGCGTGGTTGAAGCCGTACACCAGGCGCAGTCCCTGGTCGAAGTAGGCCTGGGCCTGGGGCGAGCTGGTCGTGATCTTCTGCGAATAGGTACCGAGGTTGGTGAAGAGGGGTGGCGGCGCGGAATCGGTGCGCGCGGCGTGCTGGTGGGCCGGCGGTGACGTGGCGCACGCGGCGAGGGCGAAGAGGGCGACCGGGAACACGAGACGACGGGCTCGCATGGGACCTGCGCCTCCTTCCGCGCGTGGCGGAGAGCCTGCGCATGACTGCGCGTGCGCGCCTGCGCACGACCCTTCGATTGTATGATGGCGGCCAGGGAGGATCCTGCCCATGACGACGATCACTGCGGCCGAGCTGGCAGCGCTGCGCGAGCGCGGGGATACGCACGCCCTCCTCGACCTTCGCGAGCGCGCCGCCTACGAGCGCGGGCACATCTTCCGCGCGACCTCGCTGCCTCGCCGTCTCCTCGAGTTCCGGCTGCCCCAGCTCGTCACCGGGCAGACGACGCCGCTCGTGCTGTGCGACGACGACGGGACGCTCTCCGGCCTCGCCGCCCCCACGCTCGCCGCCATGGGCTACACCGACGTGCGCATCCTCCAGGGTGGGATCCAGGGCTGGCGCGCGGCCGGGCGGCCCCGTCGTGCAGGGCGTCAACGTGCCGAGCAAGGTCTTCGGCGAGCAGATGCTGCACGCCAACAAGACGCCGGAGATCAGCGTGCGCGAGCTGAAGAAGCGCATCGATGCCGGCGAGGACATGGTCATCGTCGATTCGCGGACTCCCGAGGAATATCACCGCGGCTGCATCCCGGGCTCGGTGAGCATGCCGGGCGGCGAGCTGGTGCTCCGCATCGCCGAGCTGGTGAAGAGTCCCGAGCAGACGATCGTCGTCCACTGCGGCGGGCGCACGCGCAGCTACATCGGGGCGGAGTCGGTCCGCCGCCTGGGGCTGCCGAACCCCGTCATCGCGCTGGAGAACGGGACCATGGGCTGGCAGCTCGCCGGCCTCGAGCTGGAGCGCGGAGCCACGCGCTGGGCGCCGCCGTCTCGAGCCGGGGGCGCTCGGTCGCCGAGCCGCTGGCCGAGCGCGTGGCCGCCGACGAGAAGATCGCGTTCGTCGACGCGGCCGAGCTGCGCGCCCTGTGGGACCGGCGCCACGCGGAGAATCTCCACATCCTCGACGTGCGCACCGCGGACGAGTACGCCGCGGGCCACGTGGCCGGCGCGGTGTGGGCGCCCGGCGGCCAGGCGGTGCAGGCGATGGACGAGTACGTCGCCGTGCGCACCGCGCGGATCGTCCTGGTCTGCGACACCACGACGCGGTCGGTGATGACCGCGAGCTGGCTGCGGCGCATGGGCTTCCCGAACGTCGCCGTCCTGCGCGGTGGGCTCCCCGCGTGGACGGCGTCCGGCGGCGCCGTCGAGCGCGGTCATTCGTCTCCCCTTCCCTGGGGGCTCGACGCCGCGCGCGCGGCCGCGACGACCGTCACCGCGACGGCGCTCGACGCCGAGCTGCGCGGCGCCGCGGCCGCCACTCGTGCTGAACGTCGACCAGAGCGACGGGTATGCGCGCGCCCACGTGCCCGGCGCGGCGTGGCTCTGCCGCAGCCGGCTCGAGCAGCGTATCGCCGCGGCGTCCTCCGATCGCGCGGCACCCATCGTCGTCACCTGTGGCGATGGCCTCGCCTCGACCCTCGCCGGCGCCACCCTCGCGCGCCTGGGCTACTCGGCGGTGCGCGTGCTCGACGGGGGGACGCGCGCATGGCAGGCGGCGGGACTCCGCGCGGAAGAAGGCGCGACGCGCGTGCTCGACGAGACCGACGACGTGGTACTGAAGCCCTACGAGCGCGGGCGCAAGGCCATGGAGGACTACCTTCGCTGGGAGGAGCTGCTCGACGACGAAGGGCGCAGCCCGCACCCCCTGCTGGGGAGTGCGCGCTGATGGACACCCTCGTGAGCACGGCCTGGCTCGCCGCCGAGCTGGGCGCCCCGATCTCCGCATCCTCGATGGCACCTGGCACATGCCCCAGCTCAAGCGCGACGCCCACCGGGAGTTCCGGCGAAGCCGGGACGCCCCTCGGTATCCTTGCGGCCACGTCGTCGTCGGCCTGCTGCTGGCCCCGGCCCGCGGGGAGGTGCTAGGCCGCCCGCGCGCCGGGGCCCCGGAGCAACTCGCCCGGGACGTTGCCGGTGGCCTTGCCGTTCTCCAGGGTCACCCGGCCGTTGACGACGACGGCGGCGATGCCTTCCGCCTTCTGCACCAGGCGACGCGCCCCGCCGGGAAGATCGGTCTCCACCGTCGGCATGGCGGGCTTCACGCGGTCCTCGTCGAACAGCACGAGATCCGCCTTGTAGCCGGTGCGCAGCAGGCCGCGATCGTGGAGCTCCCAGGCCGAGGCGTTGTCGAAGGTGAGCTTGCGCACGGCCTCTTCCAACGTGAACGCCTGCTTCGTCCGCACCCAGTAGCTCAGCAGATGGGTCTGCAGCGAGGAGCCCATCTCCTGGCAGACGTGCGCGCCCGAATCCGAGAACGTGGCCAGGGTGCGCGGGTGCTTCAGCATGCCGAGCACATGGTCCGGATGCTCGTTGACCAGCGGCTGGACGAACACCTGATCGTCGTTCTCCAGCACCAGATCGATCATCGCCTCGACGGGGTGCGTTCCGCGCTGCGCGGCCACTTGCGCGACGGTCGGATCGTTCCAGTCGACGCCCTTCATGGCGTAGAGGTTGTCGTAGTCGGGCTTGCGCGGATCGGTGGTGGCCGCCCCGCCCCCCTGGAACACGTTGTCGCGCGGCTTCATCCTCGCTTCTTCCGCGACCAGTTGGCGGCGCGTCGACGGATCCCTGAGGCGGCGCTTCTGCTCGTCCAGGGACAGGCTGCGCAGCTCGCGCCAGGCCGGCAGCACGTCGAACGGCAGATAGGACTTGAGCGAGAAGATGGCGTTGATCGAGCGCGTGGTGGTCTGGCCCCACATGCGCGCACCGGCCACGGCGCACTGGTCCAGGTACTCGAGCTGATACGTCCACGGATTGGGATCGTCGCCCTGGCGGCTGGAGATGGTGCCGAACATCACCGGCCGTCCGGACTCCACTCCCACCTGCTTCAACCGGGCGAGGAACGCGCGCTGCGCCTCGCCGCCCGAGGTATCCGGTCCGACCTGGAAGATCCCGGCGTTCAGCTCCGCCATGACACCGACCAGGCGATCGACCTCAGACCAATCGGCGATCCGGCTCGCCACCGGCGTGTTGTCCGGGGTGACATGCGTCGTCGCCCGCGAGCTCGAAAAGCCCATGGCGCCGGCGCGCATGGCCTCGTGCACCGCGGCGGCCATGCGGGCGAGATCGTCCTCGGTGGCCTTCTCGCTCAGCGCGCGCTTGCCCATGACGTACATGCGCAGGGCCGAATGGCCAATGTAGGCGCCGTAGTTGATGGCCTTGGGCAAGCGGTCGACAGTGGCCAGGTACTCCGGGAAGCTCTTCCAGGTCCAGTCGATGCCGGCCAGCATGGCCTCGGTGGGAATGTCTTCGACGGCGGTGAGGCAGACGGCGAACCATTCGCGCTCCTGGGGCCGGCACGGGGCCAGCGCGAAACCGCAATTGCCCATGATCACGCTGGTGACGCCGTGCCAGCAGGAGCAGCTCCATCGGGTCCCAGGACACCTGAGCGTCCATGTGGGTGTGGCCATCGATGAAGCCCGGCGCGACGATCAAGCCGTCGGCATCGACTGTGCGCTGGGCCGCCGCTCGGATGCGTCCGATCTCGACGATCCGACCGTCCTTGATGCCGACGTCCCCGCGATAGCGCGCGGCGCCCGAGCCGTCGACGATCGTCCCCTGGCGAATGACCAGATCAAGCCCCATGGCGCCCTCCCGTTGCTCCAGCGCCGAGATCGCGGCGCGGATGTCGAACGTTCGGCTATCGTACGCGACCCCATCATCTCGGTCGAGTTGACAGCTCCGCGTTTCCGTCGCAGTATCGCCCGGAACGCCACTCTTTCTTCTCTCAGAATGGAGTTCCCATGACCGAACGGCCCCCTCACGTCTATGTCATCCAGGGACACGGGCAGCGCGACTACGCCGATTGCCAGCCGCGCTGGCCCATGCCCCGCGCGCGTGACACCCCACGCCGCCTATGTCTCGTCGCCGGCAGTGGCCGGTCCCGCGGCGGTGCGGCGAGGAGGCGGCACGCGTCCTCATCGGGCAGCGACCGCTCAACGTGGTGAACCCCGAGATCGTATGCGCCGGGCGCAGCGCGCCCGCGCCCGCTGAGGAAGGAAGAAGGGCTACGTGCTCACCGGGATCAACCACCATCGTCATCGTCGTGCCCGACCTCGACCAGGCCGTAAAAGCTACCAGGACCTCGGCTTCACGGTCGTGCGGGGGGGACGCCATCCGACGGGGACCCACAACGCCCTCATCGGGTTCGCCGACGGCGCCTACCTGGAGCTGGATTTCCTGCTACGATCCCGGCGCCACCGGCCGCTGGCGGTCGCTCCTCGACGGCCGGTGGGTTCGTCGACTACTGCCTCGCCACTGACGACCTTGCCGGCGACACGTCCGCGTTCCGCCGGGCGGGCGTGGCGATCGAGTTACTCGTGGCCGCTGTCGCGGACGCGTCCGGATGGCTACGTCCTGCACTTGGGTGCTCGCGACCCCGCCCGCGCCGCTGGCCGGGGCCGCGCCCTTCCTGATCCAGGACGAGACGCCGCGGACCGAGCACGTCCCGAAGGAGACGGTCCATCGCAACCAGGTGATCGGCGTCGCCACCTTGACCGTTGCCGTCGACGACCTCGCTATGCTCCGCCGATGCTGGGAAGGCGTGGTGAAGCCGGCCGCCAGGAATTCGCCGCGACGATCTCGGCACCGGCGGCGTGCGGGTGACGATCGGTCCCCACATCCTCGACCTGGTGACCCCGACCAGCGCCGCCAGCCCGCTCACCAGCTTCCTCGCCACGCGAGGCGCGTCCCGTACGCGGCGACCCTCCCGGACGAGCGGAGCAAAGCAGGCTCTCGACGTGAACACCGCCCTCGGCGCCCGGCTCGCGCTCGTGTCACCGCCGGCTTCGACCGAGCCTCGTGCGCCGCTACCTGATCCGCCGGCTCCTCCAGTTCATCCCGGTGCTGCTCGGCATCGCCCTGGTGACGTTCGTCATCGTGCGCCTGGCTCCCGGCGATCCCGCGAGCCTTCTCGTCGACGTGACGGTGCTCAGCCGCGAGGAGCTGGAGCGTGTTCCGCCCGCGAGCTGAGAATCGAGGCGGCGCTGCCCGAGCAGTTCGTGCGGATGGTCGGCGGAGCTAGGCCACGGGGCAGCTCCGGCTACTTTCGCACCGGCCAGCCCGTCCTGGCCATCGTCGCCGAGCGGCTGCCGGTGACCGCGGCACTGCTGCTCGGCGCCCTCGCGCTCGCCCTGCTCGCCGGCATTCCACTCGGCGTCGTATTTTCGGCCGTGCGCCCGTACGGGCGGCTCGATGCCTGGCTGACGGTGGGGCGGCGCTCGGCGGCCTCTCCATGCCGAGCTTCTGGTTCGCGCTAATTCTAATGTACGTCTTCGCGGGCCTTGCTCCGGGTGTTGCCGGCGAGCGGCATCGGGCCGGCCACGACACCTCGAACTACCGCGTTCATCCAGATGGTCCCGCACTTCGTCCTGCCCACGGTGCATCTTCCCAGGCAGCGCCATTCTGCCCGCGATCATGCGCTACGTGCGCAGCGGCATGCTCGACGCCCTCGGCCAGGACTACGTGCGCACGGCCCGGGGCAAGGGCCTGCCGGAGCGGCGCGTCGTTTATCGCCACGCCCTCCGCAACGCGCTGCTCCCGGTGGTGACCGTGGTCGGCATGCTGCTGATCCTGATCGGGAGCACCGCCGTGATCGAGTCGGTCTTCGCCATGCCGGGGATCGGGCGGCTCGCCGTCGAGGCGGCCCTCAACCGCGACTACCCGACGATCATGACGCTGAACTTCCTGACCGCCGCGGTGGTGCTGGTGGCGACCGTCGCCGTCGATGTGTCGTACGTTCTCTTGGACCCGCGGATCCGTCTCGGAGGTGGTGTTCGTGGCGAGTGACGTCGCGGCCCAGGCCCGGGGGCCGTCGTCTATCGGACTATCTCAAGCGGCTCGGCATCGCCGCGCGCCTGGAGACGGTCGACTTTCCCACCTTGTGGGGGTGCGCTTCCGGCCTGGCAAGTTCGAGGCGCTCAGTTTCCTCTGGCCCTGGGGGTTTTACCCGATCCCGGCGTCGGCCTCTATCCGTTTCTCTGCGCCAACAGCCGCTCGGGCTACTGCAGCCGCGAGCTGGACGCGCTGATCGTGAAGGGCCGGTCCACGCTCGACCCCAAGGAGCGGATCCGCACCTACGCGACGCTCCAGGAAGTCCTGCGCGAGACCTGCCGTTCATCTGGATCGTGAGCCCGGCCGACCTGCGACTGGCCAGCCCTCGCCTCGTGCTGCCGGAGCGGTCGAGCGACTTCCTCACGATGAAGGCGATCCTCGATTGGGACCTCAAGCCCTGAGTTGTCGCGCCGGCCAGGAAGGACCACGAGATGACCGTCAGTCCCGCCCGCTTCGGACTCACCCTGCCGCAGCGTGGGGTGTTCTTCGGCATCACGACCATGGGCCGGATGATGGCGATGGCCGCCCAGGCCGACGCCAACGAGCTGTTCGGCTCCGTCTGGGTGGGCGACAGCCTGTTCGCCAAGCCGCGCCCTGACTCGCTCACCCTGCTCGGCGGTCTCGCCACCGCGACCCGCCGTCTGGCCCTCGGCGTGGGCTGCATGGCGAGCTTCCCGGTGCGGATCCCATCGTCTTCGCCTACCAGTGGGCGACGCTCGATCTGCTTTCGCAGGGGCGCATGCTGCTGGCCGCCTGCACGGGGATCGTGGCTGGCGGGGCCAGCGCGCGCGAGGGGGCGATCTGGGGCGTCGCCGACCGGCAGCGCGCGGAGCGGCTCGTCGAGAACATCGAGATCTGCCGGCGGCTCTGGAGCGAGGATGGCGTGACGTTCAAGGGCAAGTTCCGCTCGTTCGAGGGCATCACCGTGCAGCCGCGACCGGTCCAGCGGCCATGCCCGATCTGGATCGCCTCGAATCCGAGCCCCGCCGCGCTCAAGCCGGCGATGCTCGATCGCGCCTTGCAACGGGTGGCACGGCTGGCCGACGGCTGGATGACCGTGCAGCTCTTCCCGGGGGCGCTCAAGGCGAACTGGACGAAGATCGCCGAGTCCTTGCGCCAGGAGGGCCGCGACCCCGCCGTGTTCCCGACCATGGCGTACCACAACGTGAACCTCAATCCCGACCGGCAGGCGGCGCTGGCCGAGACCAAGCGATTCCTCGATGAGTACTACGGCCCCGTCTTCTCCCCCCCGATGGTCGAGTCCTGGACGGCCGCCGGCACGCCCGAGCAGTGCGTCGAACACCTGCGCGCGCTGATGCGCGACGGTGCCCGGACGATCACCTTGCGGATCACGTCGTGGCAACAGGAGGAGCAATTCAAGCGGCTGGTCGGCGAGGTCTCCCGCGCGTCGCCGCGGCCTGACCGTCGGATGCTCACTGCCCCATCAACGGATGATCGGGCCGGCCTCCGGCCGATCGCTCTTCAACGGGGGCAGCACGTCGCGGGGATCGAGATCCAGCTGAGCATGCCCAGGCTGGTCAGGCAAAAATCGCGCGGGGGAAATTGCACCGGGGCGACCGCCCCATCGCGAAACAGCCGTTCGAGCGGTGAGGTTTTCAACAACGCATGGGCCCCCCCAAGGGTCATGGCCGTGCGCGTGATACGGGTCACCGCTTCGCCGACGAAATACTTGGCTCGATACAAGGCCGACAAGGTGGCGGGACTCGGTCCCTGGGTGTCGCTGAGCCAGGCCGAGTGATACGTCAACAGCCGGGCGGCTTCCAGATCGACGCTCATCTCCGCCACGTGCCGGCGCACATCCGGATGATAGGCCAGGGACTGCGCGAACCCCGGCGGCGTTCTGCCCCGCACCGTCTCGATGACGGCTTTGTAGGCCGCGACGGCGATCCCCAGATAGACCGCCGTGTAGGAGGCCCAGAACCAATTGGCGCCATGGCGGCGAAAGGGGAGGATATCGTCTGCCCGGATCAGGAGGGCGTCGTCGGACACCCAGCACTCATCGAGGACCATGGAATCGCTGCGGGTGGCCCGCATGCCCAGCGTGTCCCACACCTCTTCCACGCGTCGCCCGCTGGCCTGTCGAGGCACCAGGAGGATCATGGCCGCGGTCGGGGCGGTCGCCTCGTCGGGATACGCCATCACGGCACAGTAGTCGGCCACTTCGAGCATCGAGGCGAAGGCCTTGCGACCACTGATGCGATAGCCACCGTCCGCGCGGCGGGCCCGCGTCAGCGGCACGGGCGTCCCGACCAGCCCGGATGTCGTCGGCTCCGAGAAGTTGCCGGCGATGAGTGTGCGTCGTGCACCACCATCGTGGCCAGTCGTTCCTTGGTGGCCAGAGGCACGAGCGGACTCTCCATGAGTGGGCCGACAATCGACAGGTGCATGTTGAACGACAGGGCGGTCGATGGGCAGCCCTGGGCGAGCTCCTCGGCGGCGAGGGAATAGCCGAGCAAGCCCACCCCGGAGCCTCCCAGCTCGGTGGGGATGTTGAGGGCGTAGAACCCTGCGTCGCGGAGGGCGGCGTAGTTCTCCAGCGGATGACTCGCCTCACGGTCGTGCCGGGCCGCGCGCGTGGCAAAATCATCGGCCAGACACCGAGCGCGTTGCTGGAGGCGACGCTGTTCCTCGGTGATGTGAAACTCCACGCGTTTCTCCCTTCCCGACAAGCCTGCCCACACCTGGAGCGCCCACGCGTGGCACGAGTATAGGCATCCTCGCCGGCTTGGCAACGGCGGTCCACGGCTCCCCGAGGCTCAGCGCTCGCGGCCGCTCTCCTGGGCGTAGCGCAGCACCGGGCTCAGAAAGAACTCGATCACTCTCCGCATGTCGGTCTTGATCTCCGCGGTCACGGCCATGCCCGCCGAGAGGTTGACCTCTCTTGCCGTCCACCACCAAGGTCGTCCGCTCCAGGCTGAGGCGGGCCATGTACGCGAGTCCGCCCCGTTCCAGGGGCACCGCGTCGCCGGAGACCGTGGTCACCCGGCCGTTGATGCTCCCGTAGCGGGTGAAGGGGAAGGTCTCGACCTTCACCTCTGCGGCCTGGCCCGCGCGCACGAATCCGATGTCCCTGTTCTCGATCAACGCCTCCACTTCCAGCCGATCCACGTCAGGGACGATCACCATGAGCGATTGCGCGGGCGTCACCACCCCTCCCACGGTATGGACGGCCAGCTGCTGGACGGCGCCGTCGATGGGCGCGACGAGTCTCTGGATCCTCGCGCGCTGTGAGGCCTTGACGACCTCCTGAGAGAGCGACGCCGCCCGTGTCTCCACCTCCGCCAGCTCGGCCAGGCGGCTCCGCTTGAATTCCATCTCGATCACCTGCACCTGTTTTCGGGCCTCGCCAACGGCCGCGAGATCCTGGTTCATCCGGTGCCGGCTGACGGCCAGCTCCTGAGCCTTCTCCACGCGTTGCTGCTCGACCTCGAGATACTGCAGGCGGCCGACGAACTCGTTGTCGAGCAGCTTCTTGTAGGCCGCGGCGCGCTCGGCCAGCATGGGCACGATGATCTCCAGCCGCTCGCTGTCGGCCTTGGTCGCTTCCAGAGCGGCCTGGCGCTGCGCGATGAGCAGCCGTGCGGAGTCCAGCCGGCTCTCGTGCTCGCCGAGCTGATCGCGCAAGCGTTGCTGTTGAAGGGCCGCGAGCTTGGGGTCGGCGCCCCGGGGCGCCTCGAGTTCCTGCCGTCCCTCGAGCAGGCCCCGCAGTCGCTCCGCATCGAGCTGGGCCGCGCGATGCTCGTGGGCGAGCCGGGTGAGGTCGGCTTCGCTCGTCGTGGGATCCAGCTCGAGGAGGGCCTCGCCCTTCCGCACCGCCTGCCCCTCCTGCACGTGGATAGCCCGGATGATGCCGCTCTCCAGGGGCTGGATGACCTTGGACCGGCCGCTGAGAATCAGCTTGCCCGGGGCCACGGCCACGACGTCGACCCAGCTCACGCTGGCCCAGACGATCGCGGCCACCAGCACTGCCATCACCGTCCAGGACGTGGCGCGGCCGAGGGGCGACGGCGGCGTGTGCTGGACCTCAAGCACCTCCGGCAGGAACTCCAGCTCGGGGCCCCGCGGGCGGTCAGCGCGCCCCATCGCGGACCAGGAGTCCACCGCCGTTCTGCAGGCTGTCGAGGTCCGCGTATGAACCCCCTTCACGCCCACTCCTGACAAGGCTGGGCGAATCCTGACCCGCACGCGTCGTGCCACCGTCCACGTCCCGCTTCCCAGGCCCTGTTGGCCCCATGCCGAGTGTGGTGCCCGGAACTCCGAGCGAAGTGTCGGTGGCAATGGGCATCGTTCGGGCGGGTGTGCTGGAAGTGCAGCAGCACGCTGTGCTGCACGGCTCGCCGAACAACCGCACGCCCGACACTCGCGTCAGCGCACGGGCTCCAGGAAGGCGAGCACGGCGCCGTTGAAGGCCTCCGCGATCTCCCAGATGAAACCATGGCCACCGCCGGGCAGAATCTGAAGTCGTGCGCCGGGGATGCCGCGCACCAGCCGCTCCGCCTCCGCCAGCGGGTTGAGCCACTCCTGATCGCCGAGAAGCACGAGGGTCGGGGCCAGGATCTGCGCGAGGACCCCCGTGGTGTCGTGCTCCTCGATGGCGCGGACGTGGCCGAGATAGGCGTGGAGCGGCATGGGGTTGGCGGCGGGCTGGCCGAGCGCTCCCACCAGCTCCGGAAGATGCTGCGCGAAGTAGGGGTGGGTGAAGGAGACGAGCGGGCCGAACGCGCCCGCGGCTTCGGGACCGCACTTCTCGTAGAGGTAGGCCCCGGCCTTGAGGCTATAGAGATTCAGCGCGTTGGGCTTGGCCGCGGTGGCGGCGAGCACGAGGCTGCCCACGCGCTCGGGGTGGTGAGCGGCGACATGCTGGGCAATGCGCCCGCCCATCGAATACCCCACCAGATGGGCGCGCGCGACGCCGAGATGATCGAGGAGGCCGAGGGCGTCGGCGGCGAATTGCGCGATCGAATAGCCGGCGGGCGGCTTGGCGGACTGCCCCACCCCGCGGTGGTCGTAGACGACCGTGCGGTAATGCGTCGCGAAGGCCGGGATCTGCCGCGACCAGGCGCGGCAGTCGTCGCCAAACCCCAGCAGCAGGAGAAGCGGGAAGCCCGCCCCGTGCTCCTCGTAATACAGCTCGACCCCGTTCACTCTCGCTCTCGCCATCCCGATCCTTTCTCGCCTCGAGGGCGTCTGTCCGGCGTCATTCCGGCCAGCTCGGCGTACCTCGGCGCGGTTTGAGGGAACCATCGGAAGCGGTCGGGTGGCTCCTGGGCCATGGTGATGACGCCAAGGCACAGCGCGTGCATTTCCTGGCCCACCGCCCGCTCGTCGATGGTAAGCAGCCGGCGGCCTTCCATCAGGATCTGACCGTCATCAGGATCTGACCGTCGACGAGCAAGGGAGCCGATCTCGTTCTCCCAGCCGATGGCCTTGGCGCCTTCGATGGTGGCCATCTTCCGAAGACAAGATGTTGCTCTCAGGTAATGCAAGTGGCCGCCCCTGTCAAGCCGCGGCGCCCGGGCCCCCCCGTGGCACCCATGAAGCGTCGCGCAAGAGGCGACCTGGTCGCCCTTCCCGGGATGGGCCGGCAATGGCATGCTCGGGTGGTGGGCATTCGCAGGGTGGCCGTTCTCCTCCTCGTCCTGCTCGTCGCGGCGTGCCAGGGATCCACGACGGGGGCGTCCGGCGGCTCGCCCTTTCCGCAGCCCGACCGTCCGGTCGCCCGCATCGTCTCGCCGTCCTACTCGTCAGAAGCGGAGCGCGACGCCGCTGGCGAGGCCGAGCGCGTGATGGATCGCCTGGGCATCGCCCCAGGCGTGCGCGTCGCCGACATCGGCGCGGGCGACGGCTACTACACGGTGCGCCTCGCGCGGCGCCTCGGTCCGGGGGCAACCCTCTACGCGACTGACGTGGAGGCGCAGTACCTCGACGGCCTGCGGGCACGGCTGGCGCGCGAAGGCGTGACCGGGGTGACGGTGCTGCAGGGGCGCCCGCGCGATCCGAAGTTGCCGTCGGGCTCGATCGACGCGGCGATCCTGTCGCACATGTACCACGAGATCGAGAACCCCTACGAGTTCCTCTACCGGTTGCAGCTGACGCTGCGGCCCGGCGGGCGCGTCGGTATCATCGATGTCGACAAGCCCACGCAGGACCACGGCACGCCGCCCGCGTTGCTGCGCTGCGAGCTGGCCGCCGTGGGGTACCGCCAGCTCGAGGTGGTGCCCCTCACGCCCGCCGCGGGCTACCTGGCGGTCTTCGCGCCGCCTTCTTCGCTCCCTGCCATCGAGTCGATCAAGGCCTGCAAGTCATGAGGAGGCGATCATGGCGAACAAGGTTCGGATCAACCTCGCCAATCAGATGGAGCTGCAGGAGTTGCCCGGCGTCGGTCCCGCCGAAGCCGAGATCATCGTCCGGTTCCGCGTTGAGCATGGTCCGATCACGGACCTCCCGCAGCTGGCGATGATCCTCGGCGCACACCTCGCGGAGGCTGTCTCGCTGAATGTAAGCTTCGCCCCCGCCGAGACGACAGCGCCCGAGGCACCCGGCGCGTAGAGACATGGTCGCGGCGGGTTGACGGCGCGCGGGAACCGGCGAACAATCCCGGCACGCGGGCCAGGCCACGGCACCCGGAAAGGACTGCAATGCGCACGACCACCAAGCTCCGCCAGATGCTGAAGGCGCCCGGGATCATCGTCGCGCCCGGCGCTTATGACGGCTTCTCCGCGCGGCTCATCGAGGCGGCCGGGTTCCACGCGGTGTACATGACGGGCGCGGGCACGGCGGCCTCGCACCTGGGCCAGCCCGACCTCGGCCTCGCCACCATGACGGAGATGGCCACCCACGCCCGGCACCTCACGAGCTGCGTCTCCCTGCCGCTCATCGCCGACGCCGACACCGGTTACGGCAACGTCCTGAACGTGGTGCGAACCGTGCGCGAGTACGAGCGCGCCGGAGTGGCCGGGCTCCATCTGGAAGACCAGGTGACGCCCAAGAAGTGCGGCCACATCGCGGGCAAGCAGGTGATCCCCGCCAAGGAGTTCGCCGACAAGATCCGGGCGGCCGCCGAGTACCGCACCGATCCCGACTTCGTCATCATCGCCCGCACCGACGCGCGCGCGGTGACGAGCCTCGACGACGCCATCGAGCGCGGCAACCTCTACGCAGAGGCCGGCGCCGACGTCATCTTCGTCGAGGCGCCGCAGACGGAGGATGAGATCCACCGGGTCGCGCGCGAGGTGAAGGCTCCTCTGCTCGCCAACATGGTGCCGGGCGGCCGCACCCCTGCCGTGAAGGCCGCCGAGCTGGAGCGCCTGGGCTACAAGATCGCAATCTTCCCGGCCGTGTGCATGGCGGCGGCCGTGACGGCCATTGAGGGAGCGCTCGCGCGACTGAGAGCAACCGGCACGGACTGGCACGACGGCCCGGTGCTGAGCCCGATGGACATCTTCCGTCGCGTTGGCTTCGACTGGTGGCACGCCATCGAGGAGCGCTTCACGCCCTGAACGGCGCCATGACGAGGAGGTCACCCCGTGGCGATCGAGTACGCAAAGCTGATGGCCATGCGCATCCCGGAGACGGAGCCGGCAAGGCCACCCTCGCCGCATAGCCATGCGCGGGCTGGAGCAGATCCCCTGGGCCTACGACGTTCTGTGCGCCCTCATCGAGCGCACGGGCCTCGGGCGCTGGCGGCACTGGCTGGTGAGCGGGGCCCGTGGACGCACGCTCGACCTCGGCTGCGGCACGGGACGGAACTTGCGTTCTGTCGTGTCGTGGTCGTCGGCGCTCCCCGACCGCTCTCGGAAGCTGCGGTATTATCGATTGAAGATCCTCTCGGCAAGGAGATCCGTCATGGCAGACGCCGTCATCGTCTCGACCGCCCGCACCGGCATCGGCCGGGCCTACCGCGGCGCCCTCAACAACACGCACGGCGCCACCGTGGCCGGGCACGTCATCGCGCACGCCGTGAAGCGCGCCGGCGTCGAGCCGGGCGAGATCGAAGACGTGATCCTCGGCTGCGCCATGCCGGAGGGCGCCACCGGCCAGAACATCGCCCGCCAGGCGGCCCTGCGCGCCGGGCTGCCCGTCACCACGGGCGGCGTCACCGTGAACCGCTTCTGCTCGTCCGGCATGCAGGCCATCGCCATGGCCGCCCAGCGCGTCATCGTCGACCGCGTGCCGGTCATGGTCGCCGGCGGCCTCGAGTCGATCAGCCTCGTGCAGAACGAGCACATGAACCTCCACCGCATGCGCGAGAGCTGGCTGGAGGAGCACAAACCCGAGATCTACATGACGATGATCGAGACCGCCGAGGTCGTGGCCAAGCGCTACTACATCACCCGCGAGACGCAGGACGAGTACGCGCTGGCCAGCCAGCAGCGCACCGCGGCCGGCCAGAAGGCCGGGCGCTTCGACGCGGAGATCGTCCCCTTCACCACCGCGAAGCTCACCCAGGACAAGGCCACCGGCGACGTGCGCGAGGAAGAGGTCACCCTCAACCGCGACGAGGGCAACCGCCCCGACACGACGGCCGAGGGGCTCGCCGCCCTCAAGCCCGTCACCGGCGAGAAGGGGCACATCACCGCCGGCAACGCCAGCCAGCTCTCCGACGGCGCCTCCGCCTGCGTGGTGATGGACGCCAAGCTCGCCGAGCGCCGGGGACTGAAGCCGCTGGGAATCTTCCGGGGCTTCACCGTCGCCGCCTGCGAACCGGACGAGATGGGCATCGGCCCCGTCTTCGCCGTTCCGCGCCTGCTCGAGCGCTTCGGCCTGACGATGGACCAGATCGACCTCTGGGAGCTGAACGAGGCCTTCGCGGTGCAGGTCGTCTACTGCCGCGACCGGCTGGGCATTCCCATGGAACGGCTCAACGTCGACGGCGGCGCGATCTCGATCGGCCATCCGTACGGCATGAGCGGCGCCCGCATGGTCGGCCACGCGCTCATCGAGGGCAAGCGTCGCGGCGCCAAGTACGTCGTCTGCACCATGTGCATCGGCGGCGGCATGGGCGCCGCCGGCCTCTTCGAGGTGGCGTAGCCGGGACTTCGACCCGCTCGACATGGCGGACGATCTGCTGGCCACGACCCGGGAGCGCGCGCGGACCAATCTCTTCTGGCGCCATCTGGGCGTCGAGGTCGACGACGCCGGCGAGGGCTGGGTTCGCCTGCGCGTCCCCATCCGCGACGAGATCCGCAACGCCGTCGGCGCGCCGGTGCACGGCGGCCTCTACAGCGCGCTGGTCGACATGGCGGTGGGTGGTGCGCTGGGCACGCTCCACGCCGAGGCGCAGGGCGGTGTGGGCCAGACCACGCTGGATTTGAACGTGAGCTTCCTCGCCGCCGCCGCGCCAGGGCGACATCATCGCGGAAGGCCGCATCATCAAGCGGGGGCGCACGATCGCCTTCGGCGAGGTGAAGATCACCGACGGGGCCGGCACGCCGGTCGCGGTCGGCCGCGCGACGTACATGATCCTCGCCGGCCGGGCAGAGGGAATGGCTCGATAGGCCCTGGAGAAGCATCGGGATCGCCCCGTCACAGCCCCTCCTCCACCAGGGCGAGCAGGTATTGGCCATATGTATTGTGACGCATCGGTTCCGCGATACGGCAGAGGTCGTCCGTCGTGATCCAGCCCATGCGGTAGGCGATCTCCTCGATGCATGCCACCATGAGTCCTTGCCGCTCTTCGAGCGCCTGGATGAAGTTCGAGGCCTGAAGCAGGGCATCGTAGGAACCCGTATCGAGCCAGGCGATCCCGCGCCCCAGGGACTCGACGCGCAGGGTGCCGGCCTCCAGGTACACTCGATTCACATCGGTGATCTCCAGTTCACCCCGCGCCGAGGGACGCAGGCTCGCCGCGATGTCGACGACCCGGTTGTCGTAGAAGTACAGGCCCGTGACGGCCAGCGACGAGCGCGGGCGCGCCGGCTTCTCCTCGATGGCGATCGGCCGGCCGGCCTCATCGAGGGTCACCACACCGTAGCGCGAGGGATCGCGGACCCGGTACGCGAAGATCGTGGCCCCCAGAGGGCGCTGGCTCGACGCCTGGAGTGTCTTGGACAGGTTGTGGCCATAGAAGACGTTATCGCCCAGGGCCAGGGCTACCCGGTCCGAGCCAATGAAGTGTCGGCCGATGATGAAAGCCTGGGCCAACCCTTCCGGTCGAGGCTGGACGGCGTACGAGAGCTGCAGCCCCACATCGTGACCATCACCCAGAAGGCGACGGAAGGCGGGAGCGTCGTCAGGCGTCGTGATGATCAAGATCTCTCGGATCCCGGCCAGCATGAGGACCGACAATGGGTGGTAGACCATCGGCGTGTTGTAGATTGGGATCAGTTGCTTGCTGATGCCTCGTGTGACCGGATAGAGGCGAGTTCCCGAGCCTCCGGCCAAGATGATCCCCTTCATCAGGCTCCCTCCAATGCGCTGCGGGAGAGCAATGTCCGAGCGGCCGAGACGTGACCCCTTCATCAATCGAACGTCTCCGCCTCGGCGAGAGTCACCCCGGCGCGATCCTTGGGCGACAGGATGGGATCGACGGTCAAGGGCCATCCGATGCCGATGGTTGGATCGTTCCAGGCAATGCAGCGCTCGTGCTGAGGGGCATAGAAATCGGTCGCCTTGTAGACCACTTCGGCAAACTTGGACAGCACGAGGAACCCGTGCGCGAAGCCTCGGGGGATCCATACCATGCGCATGGTCTCGGCGGAGAGCGTCGCTCCCACCCATTTCCCGAACGTCGGGGAGCCTCGGCGAATGTCGACGGCCACGTCGAAGACGTGACCGTGGATGACCCGCACAAGCTTTCCCTGGGGTTGCTTGAGCTGATAGTGCAATCCGCGCAGGACGTTATGGTTCGAGCCGGAGTGGTTGTCCTGGACGAACCGGTCCGCTATGCTCGCGACCTCGGCGAGCCGGGCCTGATTATAGTCCTCGACAAAGAAGCCGCGGTCGTCGCGGAACACCCGGGGTTCGAGGATGACCACCTCGGGGATCGTCGTGCGTATCACCTTCACCATGGCACCCCGCATCCTGTGTTCGCTTTTCGCCAAGAATTCCACCACGTTGCCGATTCACTGCGCCGCTCCGCCATCCGGCCGGCCGACTCTGGCCCGATCGCGGAGCGCGAACTTCTGGATCTTGCCCGTCGATGTCTTTGGGAGCGAACCGAACACCACGTGACGCGGGATCTTGTAGCGCGCGAGCCGGTCGCGGCACCAGCCGATGATGTCCTCCGCCGTCACCGCGGGGGCGTCGGGCTTGAGCGTCACGAACGCGCAGGGCGTCTCGCCCCACGTCTCGTCGGGCCACGCCACCACCGCCGCCTCCATCACCGCCGGATGGCGATAGAGCGCCTCCTCGACCTCCAGTGAGGAGATGTTCTCGCCGCCGGAGATGATGACGTCCTTCGCGCGGTCCTTGATCTCGACGTAGCCGTCGGCGTGCCACACGGCAAGGTCGCCGGTGTGGAACCAGCCGCCGCGGAACGCCTCCTCGGTGGCGCGCGGGTTCAGGAGATAGCCCTTCATCAGGGTGTTGCCGCGGAGCATGATCTCGCCCATCGTGACGCCGTCGCGCGGCACCGGGGCCAGCGTGTCGGGGTCCGCGACCATCAGGCCGCCGAGCGTTGGATAGCCCACGCCCTGGCGCGCCATCACGCGAGCCCGCTCTTCCAGGCCGAGTCCATCCCAGTTGTCCTGCCAGGCGCAGAGAGTCGCGGGGCCATAGCTCTCGGTCAGCCCGTAGAGATGCGTGACGCGGAACCCCATCGACTCCATGGCGGCGATGACCGTGGACGGCGGCGCGGCGCCGCCGGTGGCGACCTCGACCACGTGGTCGAACGTGGCTTCACATCGGCCGGCGCGTGGATCAGCATGCTGAGGACCACCGGCGCGCCACAGAGATGCGTGACGCGGTGCCGCCGGATGGCGGGAAAGATCAGGGCCGGGTCCACGCGGCGCAGGCACACGTGGGTGCCCCCCACCGCCGTCACCGCCCACGTGTACGTCCACCCGCTGCAGTGGAACATCGGCAACGTCCACAGATAGACCGACCGGGGCGAGAGCCCAAAGGCCAGCGCATTGCCGAGCGCGTTGAGATACGCGCCGCGATGGTGATAGACCACGCCCTTGGGATTGCCCGTGGTGCCCGAGGTGTAGAGGAGGCAGATGGCCTGCCATTCGTCGGCGGGCTCGCTGAAGTCCCCATCCGGCTCGCCCTCGGCGAGAAGTGCCTCGTAGTCGGTCTCCCCCAGGCCGCCCCCCGCCCCTTCGTAGAGCGGATCGTCGATGTCCACCACCGGGATCGGATGGGGCAGCATTCGAAGCGCCTCCCCGACGACCTCGGAAAACTCGCGGTCGGTGATGAGAAGCTTCGCTCGCCCGTGCTCGAGCATGAAAGCGACCGTCCGAGCATCGAGCCGATAGTTGAGGGGATTGAGAACCGCGCCCGCCATGGGCACCCCGTAGTGCGCCTCCAGCAAGGCCGGCATGTTGGGCGCCATGATCGCCACCGTATCCCCGCGCCCGATCCCCCTCCGCCTCAGCGCGCTGGCCAGCCGCCGACACCGCCCCGAGAACTCCGCATACGAGAACCGGAGGTGCCCATGGACAACCGCCGTCTTCCCTGAGTAGACCGCTCCCGAGCGCGCGAGAAAAGACAGCGGAGTCAGCGGCGCGTAGTTCGCCGCCTGCCGCTCTAGCCCAATCTCATAGGGATTCGCCACGGTGCCCTCCCCCAGACCTCGGCCCTACTCTAGCCCGCATTCGTCCTGAACGATCCTGACCGTGACCTTGACGCACCCACCCGCCGCGCCCTAAGGTGCCCGGGGGGAAGGAGCGCGCATGGGCTTCGAGCAGATCCTCTACGAGGTCAGCGACGCCATCTGCACGGTGACCTTGAACCGCCCCGACAAGCTCAACGCCGTCACCAGCACGACCTTGGCGGAGCTGCTTCAGGCCCTCGAGCTCGCCGACGCCGACGACGCCGTGCGGGTGGTCATCGTCACCGGGGCGGGCCGCGCCTTCTGCGCCGGTGCCGACCTCGGCGCGGGGGCGCAGACGTTCGACAACGCCGCGCGAGGGCGCGCCGGCGTCGCCGAGGATCACCGGGACGGAGGCGGCACCGTGACTCTGCGCGTGTTCGACATGAAGAAGCCGATGATCGCCGCCATCAACGGGCCAGCCGTGGGCTTCGGCATCACCATGACCCTGCCCATGGACGTCCGCTTGGCCTCCACCAGCGCGCGAATCGGCTTCGTCTTCGCCCGGCGCGGCGTGGTCCCGGAGGCGTGTAGCACGTGGTTCCTCCCGCGCCTCGTGGGGATCAGCCAGGCCGCGGAGTGGGTCTTCACGGGCCGCGTCTTCGACGCGAACGAGGCGCACCGCGCCGGTCTCGTCAGCCAGGTCGTCGAGCCCGCCGAGCTGCTGCCCGCCGCGCGGCGGCTCGCGCGCGAGATCGCCGATCACACCTCCGCGGTCTCCGTCGCCCTCTCGCGCCAGATGCTCTGGAAGATGCTGGGCGCCGACCATCCCATGGAGGCCCATCGGGTCGACTCGCTGGGGATGTTCTGGACGGGGCAGTCCGCCGACGCGCGCGAAGGCGTGACGGCCTTCCTCGAAAAGCGGCCCGCCCGATTCCCCCTGCGCCCGAGCGCCGACATGCCGCCCTTCTACCCATGGTGGACGCCGAAGCCCTCCCGTACATGAGCGCTCGCGCATGAACGCCCTCGACGGGCTGCGCGTCCTCGACCAGACCCAGGTCATGGCGGGTCCATATTCCACCATGCTCCTGGCCGACATGGGCGCGGAGGTCATCAAGATCGAGCCACCCGGCGGTGAGACCACGCGGCAGATGAAGCTCCAGGTGGCGCCGGGGGTGGCGGCCGCCTTCGTCGCCGTCAACCGCAACAAGCGAGGCCTCGTCCTCGATCTCAAGCAGCCCGACGGGGTGGCCATCCTCAAGCAACTGGCGGCCACCGCCGATGTCCTGGTGGAGAACTACCGACCAGGCGTGGCCAAGCGGCTCGGTGTCGATTACGACACGCTGTCGCGCATCAACCCGCGGCTGATCTACTGTTCGGTCTCGGGCTTCGGCCAGACAGGCCCCTATGCCGACCAGGGAGGCTATGACCTCATCGCGCAGGGCATGAGCGGCATCATGAGCGTGACGGGCACGGAAGGCGGTCCACCCGTGAAGGTCGGTGTACCCGTGGCCGATCTCGGGGCCGGCCTCTTCGCGGCCTTCGGCATCCTCTGCGCCGTGCGCGCGCGCCGCGTGACCGGTCGCGGCCAGTTCGTCGATACGTCGCTCTTCGAAGCCGGCCTCGCCCTGTCCGTGTGGGAGGCCACCGAGTTCTGGTACACGGGGCGCGTGCCCAGGCCGCTGGGGACGGCTCACCGCATGAGCGCGCCGTACCAGGCCTTCCGGGCGAGCGACGGCCACTTCACCGTGGGCGCCTCCAACGAGAAGCTCTGGCCGCTCTTCGCTCGTGTCCTCGGCCTCGACCACCTCGTGCGCGATCCGCGCTTCGCCACGGTGACGGCGCGGCTCGAGAACCGCGCCGTCCTCCAGGAATTGATCGAGCAGGTCACGAGCAAGGAATCGCGGCAACACTGGCTCGCCCGATGCGAAGCCGCGGGCATTCCCGCCGGGCCGATCTACAGCGTGCCGGAGGCGCTGGCCGACCCCCACGCGCAGGCCCGGGGCATGGTGCAGGAGCTGGATCACCCGGTCGCGGGCCGCGTGAAGGGTCTGGGCAATCCGGTCAAGCTCTCGGCGTCGCCCGCGACCATGCGCAAGGCGGCGCCCATCCTGGGCGAGGACACCGAGGCCCTTCTGGCCGAGCTGGGCTACGGCGCCGCGGAGATCACCCGCCTGCGCGAGAAAGGCGTGCTGGGACCATGAGCGCTTCGACAGCGTCGGCATCGCCGTCCGCGCATCACGTCGTCATCGTGGGCGGGGGCTTCGGAGGTCTCACCGCGGCGCAGACGTTGCGTCACGCCCCGGTCAGGATCACGCTCCTGGACCGGCGCAACTTCCACCTGTTCCAGCCGCTCCTCTACCAGGTGGCCACGGGAAATCTCTCGAACTCGCACATCGCCTGGCCGCTGCGCGCGATCCTCCGGAAGCAGGCCAACGTGCAGGTCCTGCTCGCCGAGGTGCGCGACATCGATACGCAGAACCGTCAAGTGTCATCCTGGAGGACGGCGCCATCGACTACGACACGCTGGTGGTCGCCGCCGGCGCGAGCCACAGCTACTTCGGCCACGAGGAGTGGCGCGATCGGGCGCCGGGCCTCAAATCCATCGAGGACGCCGTGGAGATCCGCCGGCGGATCTTCCTCGCCTTCGAGGCGGCGGAGCGCTGCGCGGATGACGAAACGCGCCGGCGCTGGCTCACCTTCGTGATCGTGGGTGGCGGCCCCACAGGAGTGGAGCTGTCCGGGGCGCTCGCCGAGATCGCCCATCACGTGCTGCGACACGACTTCCGCACCATCGACCCATCGCACGCCACGATCCTGCTCGTGGAAGGCGCCGGCCGCATCCTGCCCCCGTTCGATCCGCACCTGTCCGCCAAGGCGGCGGAAACGCTGACGGCCATGGGGGTGACCGTCAAGACGAGCGCCATGGTCACCGAGATCACGCCGGACGACGTCTGCTATCGGATCGGTCAGACGACGGAGCGCGTGCGGGCGGGAACCGTCTTCTGGGCGGCCGGCGTCCAGGCCTCTCCGCTCGCCCGGGTGATCTCCAAGGCCACTGGCGCAACCCTGGATCGCGCGGGCCGCGTCAGCATCCAGCCCGATCTCACCCTCCCCGGGCATCCGGAGATCTTCGCCGTCGGCGACATGACGCACCTGATGGAGAACGACAAGCCTCTTCCCGGCGTGGCCCAGGTGGCTCTCCAGCAGGGCCGCCACGTGGGCAAGACCATCCAGGCGCAACTCCAAGGCACCGCAGCACCCGGCCCGTTCCACTACGTCGATCTCGGCAACATGGCCGTCATCGGGCGAGCCGCCGCTGTCGTTGAGGCTCGCCGCCTCAAGCTCTCTGGGTTCGTGGCCTGGCTGGGCTGGGCAGGGGTGCACCTCCTCAAGCTGATGGGGATCGAGAACCGACTCAAAGTATTCGTGACGTGGACGTGGCACTACCTCACGTGGAACTCCGACGGTCGCATCATCACCGGCGCCCCCCCGGTCCTCACCGAACCGCATCCCGCCCACGAGGAGTCCCCGGCCAAAACGGTGTGACGCGCCGCTCCCGACCGGGGTGAGCCCGCTACCGGGTTACGCGCGCGCGCGAGGCGAGGCGCGTCAGCGCTTCTCGAGCTTCTTGGCCGCGTCCACTCCCGAGCTCAGCGTGATGCGATCAGTCACCGACGCGATCAGGCTGGCGGGAATGGTGGTCTCGCTGCCGAAGAGGAATCCACGCCGCACGACGATGCGGGTGATGCGTCCGGAGGCCTGGTCCAACTCGACCGCCTCCACGTCGCCCACGCGCAGGCCCTCGCGGTCGTAGACGTGCATGCCCGCCGCGATGTCGGGCTCGACGGGCTCGTCGGCGGCGTCAGGGTTGCCCACGTAGGCGCGCGTCCCCGACACGGACGGCGACGTCGTCTCGAAGGGCAGGACGGCTTCGGTCCATCCGTCGCCGCCCACGAGGAAGAAGTCGCGCTGATCGAAGCCCATCGGCATGTCCCAGTGGTCGGGCATGACCTGGAGGGCCGGCGAATGGAACAGGTCGAGCCCGGCCAGCTCCGAGGCGCGCAGCGACAGCTGCACCTCCTCGCCGAACGCGGACACCTTGCCGACGGGGACGACGATCTCGCGCCGGTCGAAAATGCCCTGGTGCACCACGACGCCGGACACCTGCCGCGAGGCGTGATGGAGAACGAGGCGACTGACCGTGCCGACTCCCTTGCCGGTACTATCCACGACTCTTGTCCCGAACGGAACGAGCATGTGCGCCTCCCCCTGGCAGCCGCGGTGCCCCATCGTAATCGTTCGGGCTGCGTGGTTCAATCACTCGTGGGCCAGTCCACGTTCGACAATTTCACGCTCCTGCTCTTCATCTCCCTCACCCTGGACGATCTCGAGAAGCGGGAGTTGTCGTACGCGCATTGACTCGCCGCACCGCGGGCTTCTATCATCCGAGCGCGGATGACGGCCCTCGAGCTGACCGTGGTCCTCGGCATCTGCCTCGGAAGAGAGGGGGCCTGCTGGCCACGATCCTGCCCATCTCAATCACCTCGGTGGTGTTCGGCGTGGTCCTCCTCGTCTCGGCCTACCTGTCGTTTCGCAAGGGCGGCGAGGAGGACCCCGACACGCCGCCGGACGCGCTGGCCGCGCGGCTGCGCATGGATTCGAGCTACCCGACGCCGCAGGGCGTCCGCGCTCTACGTGGTGGTGACGTCGATGGTCTTCGCGGTCCTCTTGTTCAGTCTCCTGGGGCCCCACCTCGGGTAACCGGGGAGGCTTGGCGGGGGTCCAGGCCCCCTCCAACGCCATGGCCAGCCAAGCTTCGCGATAGACGTCTACCGGGGCGGTGAGTATCCTGGCCCTGTCCCTGTGTCCTATTGATCGTGCGGGATCACCGAGGGCCCTTGCAGTGCGGAGAGAGGAGCCGAACATGCAGCTCGGCATGATTGGACTGGGTCGGATGGGCGCCAACATGGTGCGGCGCCTCATGAAGGCGGGCCACGAGTGCGTCGTCCACGACCTCAGCGCCGCCGCCGTGCAGGGCCTGGCCAAGGAGGGCGCCGCCGGCGCCACCTCCCTGGACGATTTCGTGGCGCGCCTGAAGAAGCCCCGCGCGGTCTGGCTCATGGTCCCGGCCGCCGTGGTCGATCAGACCCTGGCCGGGCTGGTGGCGAAGCTGGAACCGGGCGACATCGTCATCGATGGCGGGAACTCCTACTATCACGATGACATCCGGCGTGCGGCCGAGCTGCGGCCCAAGGGCCTCCACTACGTCGACGTGGGGACCAGCGGCGGCGTGTGGGGGCTCGAGCGCGGCTTCTGCCTCATGATCGGCGGCGAGACCTCGGCCGTCCGCCACCTCGATCCCATCTTCGCCACCCTGGCTCCCGGGAAGGGCGACATTGAGCGCACCCCCGGGCGCGAGAAGGTGGGGGGAACGGCCGAGCAGGGGTATCTGCACTGTGGCCCGAACGGCGCCGGGCACTTCGTGAAGATGGTCCACAACGGCATCGAGTACGGGCTGATGGCCGCGTACGCGGAGGGGTTGAACATCCTCCACCACGCCAACGTGGGCAAAGAGAAGCGGGCCGTCGACGCGGAGACGACGCCTCTGCGCAACCCCGAGCACTACCAGTACGACCTGAACCTCGCCGACGTGACCGAGGTGTGGCGCCGGGGCAGCGTGATCGCCTCCTGGCTTCTCGATCTCACCGCCATCGCCCTGCTGGACAGCCCGGACCTCGGAAAGTTCGCCGGCCACGTCTCCGACTCCGGTGAGGGCCGGTGGACCGCGATGGCGGCCATCGACGAGTCCGTCCCGGCGCCCGTCCTGAGCGCCGCGCTCTTCGCGCGCTTCGGTTCCCGGGGCGAGGCCGACTTCGCGAACAAGCTCCTGTCGGCCATGCGCTACGAGTTCGGCGGTCATCTCGAGAAGCCGGTCGAGCCGACGAAGGGCGCGTGATGGCCGCCCCGCACTCCGACGCCCTGGTGTTCTTCGGGGCCACCGGCGACCTCGCCTACAAGCAGATCTTCCCGGCGCTTCAAGCGATGGCCCGGCACGGCAACCTCATCGTCCCCGTGGTCGGCGTGGCCAAGGCCGGTTGGAGCCTCGAGCAACTTCAAGCACGGGCGCGCGACAGCGTGGAGAAGCACGGGGGCCTCGACGCCGCCGCCTTCCCGAAGCTGATGAGCCTGCTCCGCTACGTCGACGGCGACTATCGCGAGGCGGCCACGTTCCAGAACCTGCGCAAGGCCCTGGGCAATGCGGCGCACCCTCTCAGCTATCTGGCTGTCCCGCCGAGCATGTTCGCGGTGGTGGCCGAGGGCCTGGCCCAGGTGGGGCTGGCCAAGGACGCGCGGGTCGTCGTCGAGAAGCCCTTCGGCCACGACCTCTCCTCTGCGCAGGCCCTCAACCGCACCTTGCACCAGGTCTTCCCGGAGAGCGCCATCTTCCGCATCGACCACTATCTCGGCAAGGCCCCGGTCGAGAACTTGCTGTTCTTCCGCTTCGCCAACAGTTTCCTCGAGCCGCTCTGGAACCGGCACTTCGTCGAGAGCGTCCGGATCACCATGGCCGAGAGCTTCGGCGTGGAAGGGCGCGGGCACTTCTACGAGGAGGCGGGGGCCATTCGGGATGTCGTCCAGAACCACATGCTGCAGGTCGTGTCGATGCTCGCCATGGAGCCGCCCATCAGCAGCGATCCCGAGTCGATCCGCGACGGCAAGGTCCGTGTGTTCAAGGCGATGCGCCCGCTCGATCCGGCCAGCATCGTCCGCGGGCAGTTTCGTGGCTATCGTCAGGAACCCGGCGTGGCGCCTGATTCCCAGGTGGAGACCTTCGCGGCGTTGCGACTGTTCGTGGATGACTGGCGGTGGGCGGGCGTTCCGTTCCACATCAGGGCGGGCAAGAACCTTCCCGTCACCGCCACCGAGGTGATCGTGCAGCTCAAGCGCCCGCCCCAGGTGGTCTTCAAGCGCATCGCGGCCGGTCCACCCAACTATCTGCGGTTCCGCCTGAGCCCGGACATCGTCATCGCGCTGGGGGCGTGCGCGCTGAATGCCACCGAGCAGCTCGACGTCCAGCCCGTGGAGCTGGAGCTGACGCGCCACCCCACCGCGGATTCGATGGCGCCGTACGAGCGCCTGCTCGGCTCCGCCGCCAAGGGCGAGACGATCCTCTTCGCGCGCGAAGACGAGGTCGAAGCCGCCTGGAAGGTGGTCGATCCGATCCTCGGCAACGTCACCCCGTGTCATCCTTACGAACCCCACACCTGGGGTCCATCGGAGGCGAACCAGCTTGCGCCGCCCGGTGGCTGGCACGTTCTTGAGGAGACTGCCGCCAATGGCTGAGTCGCACCATCAGATCTGGCTGGTCCGGCATGGCGAGACGGAGTGGTCGGCGTCCGGTCTACACACCGGCCGGACGGACATTCCGCTGACGCCGACCGGCGAGCGGCAAGCCGCGGCATTGGGGCGCCTCGTGGCCAAGCGCCCGTTCGCCCTCGTCCTGTCGAGCCCCCTGGGGCGCGCGCGCGAGACGTGCCGTCTCGTGGGGTACGGCGACGTCGCGGTGATCACCGACGACCTCCGCGAGTGGGACTACGGCGACTACGAGGGCCGCAAGACCGTCGACATCCGGAAGGAGGTTTCGGGCTGGACCATCTGGGCCGGCCCCGTGCCCCACGGCGAAACCATTCACCAGGTGGCTCAGCGGACGCGGCGGGTCATCGACCGCGCCGTCGCGACGGCCGGGGACGTCGCGCTCTTCGCCCATGGTCACGTGCTGCGCGTGCTGGCCGCGTGCTGGCTGGGACTGCCGCCTGATGGGGGGCGGCTGCTCGCGCTGGGCACGGCATCACTGAGCGTGCTCGGCTACGAGCACGAGACGCGCGTCATCAGCGCCTGGAATCAGGACTGGCATCTCGTCCGAACGGAGAACCCCTGAACTGGCTGTGCGAGCCGCAGGACGTCGCGGGGCTGGGGCCCCGCCGTCCGAGGCGAGCTTATGGACGGAGGGAGCAAGCATGAAGGCGACACAGCGACTTCGCGAGGCCGGACAGAGCCTCTGGCTCGACAACATCACGCGCGCGCTCCTCACCGGCGGGACGCTCAAGCGCTACATCGACGAGCTGTCGATCACCGGGCTGACCTCGAATCCCACGATCTTCGACCACGCCATCACCAAGAGCCACGACTACGACGCGGCCATCCGCGACAAGATGAAGCAGGGGAAGTCGGGCGAGGCGCTGTTCTTCGAGCTGGCCGTGGAGGACCTCACCAAGGCCGCCGATATCTTCCGGCCGATCCACGAGCAGACGGACGGGGTCGACGGCTATGTTTCGCTCGAGGTCTCGCCGACTCTCGCCTACGACGCGACGAGCACCCTCACCCAGGCCAAGCAGCTCCACGCGCGCGCGGGCCGCCCGAACCTCTTCATCAAGATTCCGGGCACGAAGGAAGGTATTCCCGCCATCGAGGAGGCGATCTTCGCCGGCGTGTCCATCAACGTGACCCTGCTCTTCTCGCGGGGGCACTACCTGGCCGCGGCGGAGGCGTACATGCGGGGCATCGAACGGCGGATCGCCGCCGGGCTGAATCCCAACGTGCGCTCCGTGGCCTCGGTCTTCATCAGCCGGTGGGACAAGGCGGTGGAGGCCAAGATGCCGCACGAGCTGCACAACCAGCTCGGCATCGCGGTGGCCAAGCGGACCTACAAGGCGTATCGGGATCTCCTCGACTCGGACCGGTGGCAGCGCCTCGCGAATGCCGGCGCCCGGCCGCAGCGGCTGCTCTGGGCCAGCACGGGCACCAAGGACCCGGAGGCCTCCGACGTCCTCTACGTCAAGGCGCTGGTGGCTCCGAACACGGTCAACACCATGCCCGAGGCCACCCTCCTGGCCTTCGGCAACCACGGTGAGCTGGGCGCGCCCCTGCCCTCCAACGGGGGCGACGCCGAAGAGACGCTGGGTCGATTCGGGAAGGCCGGCGTCGACGTCTCGGCGCTGGCGGCAACCCTCCAGAAGGAAGGGGCGGCGTCCTTCGTGGCCTCGTGGAACGAGCTGATGGCCGGCATCGCCGCCAAGAGCGACACCCTCAAGAAAGCGAGCTAGCGCCGTGCCCACCACCACGCCGCTCACCCAGCGTCCCGAGTGGAAGGCCCTCGGGGAGCACGCCCACAAGCTTCGCGACGTGCACCTGCGCGCGCTCTTCGCCGAGGATCCCGGGCGCGGTGAGCGTCTCGCCGCGGAAGGCGTCGGCCTCTACCTGGACTACTCCAAGAATCGCGTGACCGATGAGACGTTGCGCCTGCTCCTCCGGTTGGCCGAGGCGGTGGGACTGCGGGCGCGCATCGACGCCATGTTCAGCGGCGAGAAGATCAACGTCACCGAGCGGCGGGCCGTGCTGCACGTGGCCCTGCGGGCGCCGCGCGGCCAGCGCATCCTGGTCGACGGCCAGGACGTAGTGCCCGATGTCCACGCGGTACTCGACAAGATGGCGGATTTTTCGACCAAGGTGCGCAGCGGCGCCTGGAAGGGCCACACGGGCAAGCGCATCCGCAACGTCATCAACATCGGCATCGGGGGCTCGGACCTCGGCCCGGTGATGGCCTACGAGGCGCTCCGCCACTACAGCCAGCGCGACATGACCTTCCGCTTCGTCTCCAACGTCGACGGCACCGACTTCGTGGAGGCCACCCACGACCTCGATCCCGCCGAGACCCTCTTTGTCGACTGCTCCAAGACCTTCACCACCCTAGAGACGATGACCAACGCCCACTCGGCGCGCGCGTGGACCCTGGCCGCCCTGCGCGACGACAAGGCCGTGGCCAAGCACTTCGTGGCCGTGTCGACCAACGCGGCCGAGGTGGCGAAGTTCGGCATCGACACCGACAACATGTTCGGCTTCTGGGACTGGGTGGGCGGCCGCTACTCGATGGACTCGGCCATCGGGCTCTCCACCATGCTGGCCATCGGCCCCGAGAACTTCCGGGCCATGCTGGCGGGCTTTCACGCCATGGACGAGCACTTCCGCACCGCGCCCTTCGAGGGCAACCTGCCGGTGCTCATGGGCCTCCTCTCGGTGTGGTACCGGAACTTCTTCGGCACGCAGACGGTGGCCGTGCTGCCCTACGAACAGTACCTCAAGCGCTTCCCCGCCTACCTCCAGCAGCTCACCATGGAGAGCAACGGCAAGCACGTGACCCTGGACGGCGCGAGGGTCACCTGCGACACGGGGCCGGTCTTCTGGGGCGAGCCCGGCACCAACGGGCAGCACTCGTTCTACCAGCTCATCCACCAGGGCACCACGCTCATCCCCTGCGACTTCATCGGCTTCGGCCGGACCCTCAACCCGCTCGGCGAGCACCACGACCTCCTCATGGCCAACGTCTTCGCCCAGACGGAGGCCCTGGCCTTCGGCAAGACCGCGGAAGAAGTCAAGGCCGACGGCGTGCCCGATTTCCAGATCCCGCACCGCACCTTCGAGGGCAATCACCCGAGCACCACCATCCTCGCCGAGCGCCTGACCCCCGAGACCATGGGTACGCTGGTAGCACTCTACGAGCACAGCGTCTTCACCCAGGGCACCATCTGGAACATCAACTCGTTCGATCAGTGGGGCGTGGAGCTGGGCAAGGTCCTGGCCAACCGCATCGCGCCGGCGCTGAGCGCGCCGCAGGAACCGACGCTCGCCCACGACAGCTCCACCAACACCCTCATCCGACGCTATCGGCGTCTCAGGGAGGTGCGCTCATGACTCTGGGTTACGCCAAGCCCCTCTACGTCCTGCCCTTCGACCACCGCGGCACATTCCAGAAGGGCATGTTCGGCTGGTCGGGAACCCTCACCGCCGAGCAGACGGCGGAGATCGCCAAGACCAAGCAGGTCATCTACGACGGCTTCAAGGCCGCGGTGGCCGGCGGCGTGCCCAAGGACCGCGCGGGCATTCTCGTCGACGAGCAGTTCGGCGCGGCGATTCTCGACGAGGCCAGCCGCAGCGGGTTCATGACCGCGGCCCCCGCGGAGAAGAGCGGCCAGGACGAGTTCGACTTCGAGTACGGCGAGGACTTCGGGCGCCACATCGAGCGCTTCAAGCCCACCTTCTGCAAGGTGCTCGTGCGCTACAACCCCGAGGCCGAGCGCTCCGGCAATCAGCGCCAGGCCGAGCGGCTCAAGCGCCTGTCCGACTACCTGCACGGCGGCGCGCGCAAGTTCATGTTCGAGCTGCTGGTCCCGGCCGAGGCCGCCCAGCTGGCCAAGGTGAACGGAGACAAGAAGGCCTACGATCGCGAGCTGCGCCCCGGCCTCATGGCGCGCGCCATCCGGGAGCTGCAAGACTTCGGTGTCGAGCCGGATCTCTGGAAGATCGAAGGGCTCGACCGCACGCAGGACTGCGTCGACGTCGTGGCCGCTGCGCGGCGGAACGGGCGGGGTGAAGTCGGCTGCATCATCCTGGGACGCGGCGAGGATGAGAAGAAGGTGGACGACTGGCTGCGCACGGCCGCCCACGTCCCCGGCTTCATCGGCTTCGCGGTGGGCCGCACGACCTTCTGGGATACTCTGATGGCCTGGCGCGCCAACCGCACCTCGCGCGAGGAGGCGGTGGCGGAGATCGCGCGCCGGTACCGGCGCTGGTCCGACATCTTCCAGGGGGTTGTCTAACCTCGGAGCACCGGTATGACTCCTCGGCCCATCATGCGGCGACCCCCCGCGCGATGGACCCCTCCAACGCGGCGTGGCCTACGTCAACGTGCACACCACGGTTTCGCCTTCCGGCGTCAGTGGTGACGATGAAGGCGCTCGAGGGACTCCGGGTCATCGATCTCACGCAGGCCATGGCCGCGCCGTTCTGCACCATGAATCTCGCCGACATGGGAGCGGACGTCATCAAGGTGGAACCGCCGGGCGAGGGAGAACCGACGCGGCGGCCCGGTCCGGTCCAGCAAAACGGCCACAGCGGCATGTTCATGGCCGTGAACCGCAACAAGCGCAGCCTCAGCGCGGATCTCAAGAGTCCGGATGGTGTGGAGATCGTGCGCAGACTGGCCGCCACGGCCGACGTCTTCGTGCAGAACTACCGGCCGGGCGTGGCCGAGCGTCTCGGGGTGGGCTACGAGGACCTGCGCACCGTCAACTCGCGCCTGATCTACTGCGCGATCAGCGGCTTCGGCGGCACCGGCCCGTACGCTCGGCGCGGCGGCTACGACCTCATCGCGCAGGGCATGAGCGGGATCATCAGCGTGACGGGCGACGAGGATGGTCCGCCCGCCAAGTCCGGCATCCCCATCAGCGACCTCGCCGCCGGCCTCTTCGGCGCCTACGGCATCCTCGCCGCCCTCGAGCATCGCGAGCGAACGGGTGAAGGCCAGCTCGTCGATACCTCGTTACTCGAGGCGGCCATGGCCCTCACGGTATGGGAGTCGACGGAATACTGGGTCACCGGACAAGCGCCGAAGCCACTCGGCTCCGCGCACCGCTTGGCCGCACCCTACCAGGCCATCGGCGCCCGCGACGGCCACTTCACGGTGGGGGCCAACAACGACCGCCTGTTCGAGGGCTTCTGCCGAGCGATCGAGCGCAAGGATCTCCTGGGCGATCCGCGCTTCTCGGGACGGAACGAGCGCCTGGCCAACCGGGATGCGTTGATCGCAGAGATCGAGAAGACGACGGTCGCCGAGCCGCGGGCAGCATGGCTCGCTCGTCTGGCACGTGAGGGCGTGCCGTCAGGCCCCATCAACACTTACCCCGAAGCGCTCGCCGATCCGCACGCGCTGGCCCGCGACATGGTCGTCGACCTCGTCCATCCGGGCGCGGGGGCCGATCAAGGCGCTCGGCATTCCCGTGACGCTCTCCGACACCCCCGGAGCGGTGGACCGTCCCTCGCCTCTGGTCGGTGAGCACACCGACGAGCTCTTGGCCGAGCTGGGGTATAGCGAGGCGGAGCGCGGGGCGCTCCGGGAGCAGGGAATCGTCTAACCCGATGTCGGGCGCAACTGAACGTGGGAGGGGGCGAAGACGCCCCCTCCCACGTTCTCAATTGCAGGCTTCGAAGAGGCCGGCCATACCCTGGCCGCCGCCGATGCACATGGTGACCACGCCGTAGCGGGCCTTGCGGCGGTGCATCTCGTTGGCGATGGTGCCGACGAGGCGCGAGCCGGTCATGCCGAAGGGGTGGCCGATGGAGATGGAGCCGCCGTTGACGTTCAGCTTGTTGGGATCGAGACCCAGCCGGTCGCGGCAATAGACGACCTGGGAAGCAAAGGCCTCGTTCAGCTCCCAGAGGTCGATGTCCTCGACGCGCAACCCATGACGCTTCAGCAGCTTCGGCACCGCGAACACCGGGCCGATGCCCATCTCGTCGGGCTCGCACCCCGACACCGCGTAGCCGCGGAAGACTAGCTTGGGTTTGACGCCCAGGGCCTTGGCGCGGTCCATCGACATCAGGAGGGTGGCCGAGGCGCCGTCCGAGAGCTGCGAAGAGTTGCCGGCGGTCACCGTCCCTTGCCCGCTGTCCTTGTCGAAGACCGCCGGCAGCTTGAGCAGGCCTTCCAGCGTAGTGTCCGCCCGGTTGCACTCGTCGCCGTCGACGTAGTGATCCTCCTGGCCGACGACCTCCCCCGTCTTCTTGTCGAGGATGCCGCGCGACACCTGCATGGGTGCCATCTCTTCTTTGAGGAAGCCCTCCTGCTGGGCCCGCGCGGTGCGCTGCTGGCTGGAGAGCGCGTACTGGTCCTGCATCTCCCGGGTGATCTTGTAGCGCTTGGCCACGACCTCCGCGGTGTCGCCCATCACCATGTAGATGCCGGGATAGTGCTCCTTCACCCAGGGATTGGGACTGCTGTCCCGCTGCATCATGGTGATGCTCTCCACGCCGCCCCCGATGGCCACGTCCACGCCTTCGTTCATGATGTGGTGGGCGGCCATGGCGATGGCCTGGAGACCCGAAGAGCAGAAGCGGTTGACCGTCGTCCCCGCCACCGTCACCGGCAGTCCGGCGCGGACCGCGGCGACGCGCGCGATGTTGTGCCCCTGCGATCCGTGCGGCTGACCGCAGCCCAGGATGACGTCCTCGACTTCCTTGGGATCGAGTTGCGGGGCCTTGCCCAGGGCATCGCGGATGGCGTGGGCGGCCAGGTCATCTGGCCGGGTGAGGTTGAACGAGCCCCGGTGCGACTTGGCCAGGGGCGTGCGCGAGCTGGCGACGACGACAGCCTCTCTCATGGCGTACCTCGCTGTGGGGGAGTTTCGGGAAGTGTACCCCAAGCCGAGCCTGCCGGGATGCCGCCGGCCGCCGAGGCCCGGTCAGCCCACGCGGGTTCGGCGGTCGCGGGCAAACACCGGTGTATGCTGCGGGACCATGACCACACTGAGCTTGCGCGATCGCATCGGGCCTGACGTCGGAGGCACCCGCCTGGAGGACGCGCTCGCGTGGGCGGCGCGCGACCGCTTCCTCTACCTCGACTTCAACGCGGACGTCGGGCCCAACCACCTCGACCACTGGGACGCGGCCCGCGTGCGCGCTGTCCGCGACACCTGCGCCCGCCACGGCATTCACCTCGGGCTGCACACGCTCTCCGGCATCAACGTGGCGGAGTTCTCGCCACGGGTGGCTGACGCGGTGGACTCCTATCTTCAGGCCAACGTGGACCTCGCGGGGCGCCTGGGGTGCGAGTGGCTCATCGTGCACGCCGGCTTCCACTTCAGTGGCAACATTCCGGCGCGGAAGGCGGCGTCACTGGAACGGCTCAAGCGCCTCACCGCCTACGCGGAGAAGGCGGGCGCCCGGCTCCTGCTCGAGAACCTCAACGTGGAGCCGGAGCGGGCCGAGGTGCACTACCTCGCCCACACCGTCGAGGAGTGCCGGCCCTACTTCGAGGAGATCCAGTCCGAGCATTTCGGCTGGGCCTTCACCGTCAACCACGCCCACCTCGTCCCCGAGGGCATCGGCGGCTTCCTCGACGCCTTTGGCGTCGCGCGCATCGGCGAGGTGCGCCTGGCCGACAACGCCGGCGAATACGAGATCCACCTCAGGCCCGGCGAGGGGACCATCGACTTCGCCGGGCTCTTCCGGCGGCTGGAGTCGTCGGGTTACCGGCATCACTACGCGATGGCCTTCGGAAACAACGACGACAAAGTGGCCGCCCGCGACCTCTTCGCCACCTACGCCTGATGGCCGACCTCGACCGTGACCCGGGAGACGGCCGCAGGAGGAGATCGATGACCTACAAGTGCCTGCTCACCGAAACGAAGGACGGCATCACCACGCTCACCCTGAACCGCCCGGAGCGCCTCAACGCGCTGGGCGACACCTTGCGCGAAGATCTCCACGATGCCATGGAGCGGGCCAGCGGCGATCCCGCGATCCGCGTGATCGTCATCACGGGCGCGGGCCGCGGCTTCTGCTCGGGCGGCGACGTGAAGGCCATGCACGAGGCGCGCGAGGCCCAGCGCGAGCGGGCGCTCCTCGATCGCATCTCCCCCTCGCGCGATCGCGTCCTCCAGCTCATGCGGGACGCGCCCCAGCCCATCATCGCCGCGGTCAACGGCCCCGCGGCGGGGGCCGGCATGAACCTCGCCCTCGGCTGCGACATTCGCATCGCCTCGACGGCGGCGAAGTTCGGCCAGGCCTTCGTGCGACGCGGTCTCCATCCGGACTGGGGCGGGACCTACTTCCTCCCGCGCCTCGTGGGGTCGGCCAAGGCCTGCGAGCTGATCTTCACGGGCGATCTCCTCGGGGCCGAGGAGGCATATCGCCTGGGGATCGTCAACGCGGTGGTCTCACCCGAGGAGCTGATGCCGGCGACCTACACGCTGGCCCGGAGAATCGCCGCCGGCCCACCCACTGCCATCCGCCTCGCCAAACGGGCCATCTACCGCAACATGGAAGCCGACCTCCGGACGTCGCTGGAGTTCGAGACCTTCGCGCAAAACATCTGCTCGGAGACGGAAGACGCCCGCGAAGGCGCCCGCGCCTTCGTGGAAAAACGCGAACCGAAATTCCAGGGCCGCTGACCCGAACTCGGCTGGGAGATCCTGACGCCCGTCAGGACCGCGGAACCACGACGAAGCGCATGCGCGCGGCCGGCGTGAAGTAGCGGGCGAAGGCCTCGCGCACTTCCTGCGCCGTCATCTGCTCGTAGTGCTGGGGGCCGCGCATCAGCTCGGTCAGGTCCGTGCCGCGGTAGTCGAGCGTGCCCAGGCGGTTCACCCAGAACTCGGGGTTCTTGAACGTCTGGTCGACCGAGTTGAGCATCTGCTTGCGCGCCACCGTCAGTTCCTCGTCGCTGGGACCGCTCTTCGCGAAGTCGACGTACGTCTCGTCCACCGCCGCCGCCAGGGCGTCCGTCTTGGCGGGATCCGTGGGCGCTTGCGCGATGAAGAGCCCGAAGCCGGGGTACTCGAGGGCAGGGCGTGAGCCGGCGCCGATGCTGTAGACGAGCTGCTTCTCTTCCCGGATGGTCTTGTGCATCCGCGTGCTGAGGATGCGCGAGGCCATGGCCAGCCGCCGCACGTCCTGGAGGTTCCGCATGTCCGTGCCGAAGAACCCTTCGAGCACCACGGCCTGGGGCGCGGCGGCGTCGACCGTTTGCCGGACGCTCAGGGGGCCCGTGGGGCGCGAGAGCGCGCGCAGGCCGTGGAGCGTCTTGTCGCTGATGGGGTCGCGGGCGGGCACGGCCCCGAGATACTTGCTCACCAGGCCGAGGGCGGCGGCGCGGTCGATGTCACCCACCACCGCCACCTCGATCGGCGAGGTGGCGACCAGCTTCCCCAACCACGCCTGGGCCGCATCCCGGCTGATGGCGCGCACCTGATCCGCGGTCAGCGGATGGAGCCGCGCCGCCTCGCGCGGATAGAAAGCGGTCGCCATCGACTCCTCCAGAACGCCCCACGCCTCGCGCTTGCGCGCGGCGATGGCCTGGGTCTCCTTCTCCTTCCACTGCTCGAGCGCGGCGGGCTCGAGCAGGGGATCGGTCAGCAGCAGGTAGGCGAGCTGGAGACCGGCCTCGAGATCTGTCGGATTGCCGGACACGGTGAGGGTCAGCGCGTCCGCCCCGACATCGCCGCTCACCCGAACCTTCTTGCCCGTCATCAGGCTCTCGATCTGGGGGCTGGATAGTTTGCTGGTGGCCGGACGGTCCCAGGCTTGGGTCGCCGCGTCGGTGATGCCGCGGTTCGTGCCGTCCTCCTGGATCACGCCTCCGGCGAGACTGATGGCGACGGTCGCCTCGTTCTTTCGCTGATCCATGAAGCGGTGGTGCACCTTGACCCCGTTGTCGAGCCGGGCGGAGGTCACGGCGCTGCCCGGGTGCGCCATGCTCTCCACCACCACACCAGCCTTGGGGGCCGAGGCGAGCAGCGACGTGGCCCGCGCGACCTCTAGAGGCTTGGCCGGCGTCACCGCGACGGCGGCACGGCCGGCCGCGGCGAGCGCCGCCTCGGTGGGCACGGCGCCGCCGGAGGGCAACTCGGCCGTGAAGATCACATTCGTGGGATCAAAATTCGCGGCGAACACCTGGGACACTTCCTGGGCCGAGACGCCAGGAAGCAGCTGCTTCAGGAGGGCCAGGTTCTGCGCGGCCGACGAGATTGGCTCGCGCCGAGCGACCTTGCCGTTGATGTGGCGCAGCACGGCCCGAGCGGGCAATGTCGCCTCGCGCTGGACGCCCTGCTCGGACTCGGCGATGAATGCCGTGCGCGCCTCTTCCAGGTCCCGCGCGCTAAAGCCGTGCAGGCGAGCGCGCTGCAGCGCCACGCCGAGATCGGTGAGCATGGCCTGCCACGCCTCCGGCTTGCCCGAGGCGTCGATGCGTGCGGTGCGGAGGGCGCCGGACCACTGCCCCAGCGACGCGCTGATGTCCGAGAAGGCGACATGGCCGGCGGCCAGCTCGCGGCTCATGCGGCGGTTGAACATCCAGGCTCCGAGCTGCTCCACCAGGTCTCGTCGGCGGTGGGCCACCGTCAGGGCGGGCCCGCGCGGCGGCTCCACCCGGATCACCGCGACACTGGCACGGGCCACCTCAGGATCGCTGGCCACGATGGCGCGCGTCCCGCTCGTGGCCTTGACCCCGACGGCGAGCGGAGCGGGGCGCGGCACGGCCGGTGCGGCGGCGAAGTGCTTCTTGAGGCTGTCCGCCGCGACCGTGGGATCGACGTCGCCCACCACGATGACCGTCATGTTGCTCGGTGCGTACCAGCGCGTGTAGTAGTCGACGAAGTCCTGCCGGTTGACGGACTTGATGGTGGCTTCGTCGCCGATGGGCAGCCGCCGGCCCAGGGTCGACTCGGGGGCGATCCGCTCGTAGATGTAGTCGCTGATCCGCTGCTGCACGCCGGCGCGGGCCCGCTTCTCCTCCAGGACGATCTGCCGCTCGCTGTCGACTTCCTGGGCCGGCAGCGTGAGGCGGGAAGCCACGTCAGACAGAAACAGCATGCCCTTGTCGAGCGTCTCGGGCTTGGTGTCGGGCAGGGCGAGCTGGTAGACGGTCTGATCCAGGCTGGTGAAGGCGTTCTGGTCGCGCCCGAAGCTCAGCCCCAGGGACTGGAAGAAGGGCACCACCGAGCCGGACGGGAAGTTGGTCGATCCGTTGAAGGCCATGTGTTCGAGGTAGTGAGCGAGCCCACGCGTCGACTCCGTCTCGTTCAGGGAACCGGAGGCGACGTGCAGCCACACGCTGACCCGGCCTTCCGGGTTCTTGTGGGGGCGGATCACGTAGCTGAGGCCGTTCGACAGGGTCCCCGTGGTGAGCGCAGGATCGGTCGGCAGCGCCTGGTCGAGATGGGGTGCCTGCGCCGCCCCCACCGACCCGACCAGCAGCAGCAGAACCAGCAGCACCCTCGCGATCGTCTGCATGTCGATTCTCCCCCGAAACAGTGTACCCTCGGTGACTTTGAGTTGGAGGGGGCCTGGACCCCCTCCAAACCTCCCCGTTAGCGCGGGGTGCGACACGGCCGGACGCCGCCGTGACGCCCCCCACTCTCCGACGCGCGACTAGCCCTTCACGATGCTTCGCACGATGCGCTTGTCACCCATCTCGGCGTAGGTGACCTTCACGTGATCGCCGGGCTTGAACTGCGTGAACATCTTCGGATCCTCGACGTTGAACGTCATCTGCGTGGGCTTCTTGTCGGCCATGTGCTTCAGCGTGAAGGTGCGGGTTCCCTGGTCCATGGTGACGATCTCACCCGCCAGACTCTTCATCGCCGCTTCCCGCGGAGCCTGATCCATCTTGGCCGGGGCCGGCATGGCCGGCTTCTTCTCGGTCTCGGTCGCCGCCGGGGGCGTGGCCGGCTGCTTGTCGGACTGGGCGAAGCTCGGCCCCACCAGGGCCGGCACCGCCGCCACGGCGACCACGAACGCAACGAACTTCTTCATGACGCTCCTCCTGTGTACGACTGGGTTGGCTTCGCGGGCTACCGAACGGGCAGCCCGCCGGTCTGCAGTCACCGTACGCGCCGGAAATGAAGGTCCCATGAGGGGCGGCTGAGAAGTCTCTTAGAGTGCATCCCGGCGGGCGCGCGCTCGTGCGCCAAATCACGGATCCCCTCCAGCTCTCGTGCGCCCGCTTGACGGGGGCGCGGGCTCCGCCTACTCTCGGCCGAACACGCGAGGCAGCGGGCGGTGAAGAGGGAACCCATGGATCTCGAGCAGCTGGGCGATCCACGCATCCAGCAGTACCTGGCCACGAAGGACGTCGTGCTGCTGGGCACGGTGTCGCCGAAGGGCGCGCCACTGGTCACGCCCATGTGGTTTCTCCACGACGCGGAGTCGCTGGCCATGATCAGCGTCGATGGGCTCGCCAAGGTGCGGAACCTTCGGGGCGACCCGCGCGTGTGCGTGGTGGCCGAGAGCGGCACGCGCCGTGACATCCGCAACGTCACCGTGCACGGGCGCGTCACGTTCCTCGCCGACACGCCGGAGCGGCAGGCGCTCGCGGAGCGGTTTCACGCCAAGTACCGCCCCGACCTCGAGCGCCTGTGGGGCGGCCGGGCCATGCCACCGAACCGCGTGATGTTCCGCATCATGCCCGCGCGCGTGCGCGGCCGGGGGCTCGACGCATGACACCGCTCTCCGTGTACTTGCCGTTCAATCGCGACTGTCTGCGCGGCGCCTTCATCCCCGCCAAGCGCGGTGGCCCTCCGCCGGCCCGGGCGGGGCAGTGGCTGATCGTCCAGGACCAGAATCTCCTGGTGACCCCGGGCGACGGCGAAGTACGGCTTCCCACCGGGGAGATGCCTCCGGGGCTGGAGGGGGCTTCCACGCCCGTCTTGCTCGGGACGTACAGTGACACTCCGTGCTGGGTGACCCAGGTTCCGCGTGACGCGAACGTCCCCGAGGGGTTGAGCCGCGAGACGCTCGTTCCCATGCGCGGAACGCGGTTGCCGGATGATCTCTTGTCTCTCGGGGGCATGGCCATGCAGGCGCTGTGGTGGGAGGGCACGAGCGGCCACTGTCCGCGCTGCGGGCAACCGACCGAGCGCATCGAGAACGAGTGGGGCAAGAAGTGCCCGGGGTGCCACTACGAGCACTATCCCCACCTGCACCCCGCGGTGATCGTGCTCGTGCGCGATGGCGACCGCTGTCTGCTCGCGCGCAAGCGGGAGTGGGCGCCCGGCCGCTACGCCCTGGTGGCGGGTTTCGTGGACAACGGCGAGTGCCTGGAGGGCGCGGTGGAGCGCGAGGTCAAGGAAGAGGTCGGCGTCGACGTCAAGGACATCCGCTACGTGGGTAGCCAGAACTGGCCCTTCCCGAGCCAGCTCATGGTGGGCTTCGTGGCCAGCTACGCGGGAGGCCAGGTCAAGGTCGACGAGGACGAGCTGGAAGACGCGCGTTGGTTCCCCTGCGGCCAGCTCCCCAACAGTCCGTCGCGGCACAGCATCGCGGGGTACATTCTCAAGAACTACGCCCAGCCCTGACGGGCTCGCGCGCAGTCCGGAGCCTAGGCATGTCCACCACCGAGCTGCTCTTCAACCCGCTCGCCCCGGAGTTCATCGCCGACCCGTACCCCTTCTATCACCGCCTGCGCGCCGAGGACCCCGTGCACCAGAGCCCGATGGGCTTCTGGGTGCTCACCCGCTACGACGACGTGGCCGGAATGCTCCGCGACCCGCGCTTCGGTCGCAAGGGCTTCGACCGTCTCTTCCAAGCGCGCTTCGGCGAGGCCGGCTTCGACATGTCCATGCTCTTCCGCGACCCGCCCGATCACACCCGGCTGCGCACGCTGGTCAGCCAGGCCTTCACGCCACGCGTCGTCGAGCAGATGCGCAGTCACATCCAGCAGATCGTGGACGGATTGCTCGAGGCCGTGCAGCCGAAGGGCGCCATGGACGTGGTGGCCGACTTCGCCTACCCCCTGCCCGTCACCGTGATCTGCGAGATGCTGGGCGTGCCCGACGACGAGCGCGAGCGCTTCCGGGAATGGACGGTCGACATCGCGCGCAGCCTTGACGCCATCGCGCTGCCCACGGGGCCGGAGGTCATCGAGCGCGGATTGGCCGCGCGCCACGCCCTCGCCGGCTACTTTCGCATCCTCATCGCCGAGCGGCGCCGGCAGCCGCGCGGTGATCTGCTGAGCGAACTGATCGCCGCCGAGGAGCAGGGCGACCGGCTCACCGAAGGGGAGCTGATGGCCACCATCCTGCTGCTCTTCGTGGCCGGCCACGAGACGACGGTGAACCTCATCGGCAACGGCACCCTCGCGCTGCTGCGTCATCCCGACCAGCTCCGCCGGCTGCGCGACGATCCGTCGCTGATCCCCGGCGCCGTGGAGGAGATGCTGCGCTACGACGGACCCGTGCAGCGCACCGGCCGCAGCTGCAGCGCCGAGATCGAGCTGGGCGGCCGGACGATTCCCGAGAACTCGGTGGTGCTCGGCATCATCGGCGCCGCCAATCGTGACCCCGCGGTCTTCCCGGACCCCGACCGTCTCGACGTGGCGCGCGCCGAGAACCGCCACCTCGCCTTCGGCTGGGGCATCCACTTTTGCCTGGGCGCCTCGCTCGCCCGTATCGAGGGGCAGATCGCCTTCGGGACGGTGCTGCGGCGCCTGCCGCGCCTGGCTCTCGCCACGGCGGCGCCGGAGTGGCGGCAGGCCTCGGCCTTGCGCGGCCTCAAGGCCCTGCCCGTCACCTTCTAGGCCCGGAGCGTGTTCTCCGCGTACGAGACCATCGCGGCGGGGCGCTACCGCGAGCGGTTCGGGCTCGCCTTCGAGGAATTCGAGGTCGGCCAGCGGTTCCGGCACCGTCCGGGCCTGACCCTGTCGCAGCAGGACAACAAGGACGAGGCGCTCGACACCCTCAACCAGGCGATGCTCCACTACGACGCCGCGTACGCGGCGGCCACCGAGTGGGAGCGTCCGCTGCTCGTGAGCACCCTCAGCCTTCAGGTGACCATCGGCATGACGTCGAAAACGTTCGGGCGCAAGCGCCGGATCGTGAGCTTCGAGGACATCGCCCTCACCGGACCCGTGTTCGGCGGCGACACCCTCTACGCGGAGTCCGAGATCCTGGCCAAGGCCGACGAGCCCGATGACGACGAGGTGGGGCGACTGTCCATCGTCACGCGAGGCGCGAACCAGCGGGGCGAGGTGGTCTGTGCGATGACCTACACGGCGCTCGTCGAGCGCGGAGGCCTCGCGCCGGCCGCCCAGCAGGACAGCGATGACGAGCGACTCGCGTCACACCGGGCGATCGCGCCGAGCGTGTACCTCGAGCAGATTGGTCTCGCCTTCGAGGACCTCCGTCCGGGAGAAACATGGGAACACCGGCCCGGCAAGACCTTCTTCGCGGAGGAGAGCGTGCGTCAGGCCTTGCGCGCGCTCGAGCAGTCTCCCCGCCTCACGGAAGCCAATCGCGAGCGACACGGCGGGCGCCTCGCTATCAACGAAGTGTACGTGGTCGGCGCCGTCACCGCCCTCACCACCAAGACCTTGGGAAAGGTCGTGGCCAACCTGGGCTGGAAGGACGTCCAGCTTCCCCACCCGGTCCGCGACGGCGACACCGTGTACGCGGAGTCCACCATCCTGGACACGCGAGCCTCTCAGTCCCGTCCCACGCAGGGGATCGCGCACGTGGCCACCCGGGCCTTCAACCAGGATCGAAGATTGGTGTGCACCTACGAACGCCGCTTGCTCGTCTACCGCCAAGGCCAGGGCGGCGTACTGAAATGGGGGCCCAGAAATGGCCCCCATACCCCCCCAACGCTCGGGGCGCCCCGGCGCAGCCGTGGCGCCCCTCGATTCCACGCGAGATTGGGCGCCTTGACATTGCGTTACCCCCACGCTCGGGGCGCCCCTCGATATCTGCCTACGGACCTATGCGGTACTGGGCCTCGACGCTGACCACGATCTCGATCTGGCCCGACTCGACGGGGCCCGCGGACAGGGGAGCGGCGGCCATGACGGACGCGGCCATCCTCGGCATCACGGGGCGCGACGCCGCGTCCTCGGTGAGCGACATCAGGTCGCCGAGGCCGACACCCGCGGCGGCCGCGAGCTGCTGGGCCGTCGAGGCCGCGGCCTTCACGGCGAGGGCCCGGGCTTCCGCCTCCGGTTTCGACGGATCGTCCAGCGTGAACTGAAGGCCAGAGATGGTGTTGGCCCCGGCGCTGAGGGCGCCGTCGAGGACACGCCCCACCGCGCCGAGATCGCGGATCTTCACCTGGACCACGTTCACCACGCGGTAGGCGACGATGCGCGTGGGATCCTCGTCGGTGCGGCGCGGGGCGGTCATGGGATCGATCGAGTACGTGACCGTGCTGATATCACGCTCCGCCACGCCCAGCGATTTCACGCGATCGATGACGGCGCTGGAGCGCCGGGCCACGTCGGCGGTCGCCTCGGCGAGGGTGGGAGCGCGCATCTCGGCGCCGATCCGCACCACCGCGGTGTCGGGCTTCACGGCCACTCGCCCGGTTCCGCGCACGGAGATCAGCCGAGGGGGGCGGTTCTCGAGACTCGTGACCGGGGTGCAGCCGCCGAGGACAGCCAGCGCGATCAACAGCAACGCCGCGCAGCCGGTCCACGGGCGACCGCGAGCACCGTGGAGCGCCCCCGCGCGTGAATCTCTCGTGGCGAATCGCGGGTTATCGAGCACGGCTCGCAGGACGGGCGGGGGCGGAGGCCCGTTCACCCGCGCGGACGCGGGAGCTGCGGGGCTTCCCCGCAGGTCCGCTCGACTTCGTCCACCGTCTTCGGTGTCCCCGCGGTGAGAATCTCGCAGCCGTCGGCCGTGATGAGGATGTCGTCCTCGATGCGCACCCCGATCCCCCGGAACTCGCGGGGAACGGGCCGCTCGATCTTCTCGGCCCGGGCCTTTTCTTCGTCCTCCAGGGCCTTCGCCGCCGCGGCGCCCAGGCGGTCGCGCCGCTCCCACATCTCCAGCTCGTTGTACTCGCGGAGATAGAACGTGGCCGTCTCGCCCTCGGGATCGAAGTAGAGGCCCGGCTCCACGGTGAGGACCATCCCGGGTTCGAGGACGCGGGATTGACGCTGGATGCGATAGTCGCCCACGTCGTGCACGTCCATGCCGAGCCAGTGGCCGGTGCCGTGCATGTAGAACTCCCGGTAGTGGTGCATGGCCAGCGACTCCTCCACGCTCCGGGGGAGCAGGCCCAGCGCCACCAGGCCCTCCGTCAGCACGCGGCGGGCCGCGTCGTGTACGGCGTCGTAGCGGTTCCCCGGGCGCGCCGCGGCGATGGCGGCGAGCTGCGCGCGGAGAACGAGCTCGTAGATCGTCCGCTGCAGGGCGCTGAAACGGCCACTCACCGGGAAGGTGCGCGTGATGTCGGAACTGAAATAGCCGTATTCGCAGGCGGCGTCGATGAGGAGGAGATCGCCGCTCTCCAGGCGCCGGCGATTCTCCGAGTAGTGCAGGATGCAGGCGTTCGGTCCCGAGGCCACGATGGACGGATAGCCGTTGCGCGGCGAGCCGGCGCCGCGGAAGACGAACTCCATGGCGGCCTGGACGTGATACTCGTGCAGGCCGGGGCGGCGAACCGCATGGCCTCGATGTGTCCATCGCGACTGATCTCGCACGCCCGTCGCTGGCGCATCAGCTCCGCGGGGGAGCGGCGGAGTCGCATCTCGTGGATGATCGGGCTGGGGTCTTCGAGGCGCAGGGGCACCGTGTAGCCCCGAGGTCTGAGCGAGCTCAGTCCGTTCAGCAGGCCGGTGATGCGGGGGTCGTAGGCCGCGTGGCCCAGGCGATAGAAGAGCGCCGGCCGATCGATGGCGTACTCGCGCAGCTTCTGATCGAACTGCTCGATGGGATACGCGTGGTCGGCGCCGTAGGTCGCGATGGCGCCCTCCACCCCGGCGCGGCGCCCGTTCCACACCTCGAGCTGGCGATCCCGCGGGCGCACGAAGAGGACGTAGGGCTCCTTGGGATGGGACGGGTTGAAGATGGCCACGGCGTCGGGTTCGTCGAACCCGGTCAGGTAGTAGAAATCGGAATCCTGGCGGAACTCGTAGTGGACGTCGCCGTTGCGCAGCGCCTCGCGCGCACCGGGGATGACGGCGAGGCCGTCGCCCAGCGCCTCGGCAAACTGTTGCCGGCGCTCGACGAACGGAACGAGGTCGGGTGCCGTCATCGTCGATCCTCTCGGAGCGGTCCCGCGATCAGCGGCATGGGCTCCTCCTTCGCACCGGGAATCGCCCATAGCTTCGCACGGCGGGGGAGCCTCCGCCCAGTTATCGAGGCCGCTTACCTTCACCAGGCGCCGGCTTCCTGGATACCATATGCTCGATGGCGGTGATGCGGCTCAGCGTGCTCGACCAGTCGCCCATCCGCAGCGGAGGCACCGCGGCCGAAGCCGTCCACGAGACCCTCCAGCTGGCCGAGATCGCGGAGCGGCTCGGATACCACCGCTACTGGCTCGCCGAACATCACTCCAGCGCGGCACTGGCCGGCTCCAGTCCGGAGATCCTCATCGGCCAGGTGGCGAGTCGCACCGCGCACCTCCGGGTGGGCTCGGGCGGCGTGATGCTCAGCCACTACAGCCCGCTCAAGGTCGCCGAGAACTTCCGCATGCTGGAAACGCTCTTCCCCGGGCGCATCGACCTCGGGATCGGGCGCGCACCGGGGAGCGACCAGCGGACAGCTCGCGCCCTGCGCCAGGGGCTCGGCCATCTCGGCATCGAGCACTTCCCCGAGCAGATCGCCGATCTCATCGGCTATCTGCATGATCGCCTGGCTCCCGATCACCCGTTCGCCGGCGTGCGCGCCATGCCCACCGGCCCCACCACCCCGGAACTCTGGCTTCTGGGATCGAGCGACGCCAGCGCCATCTATGCCGCGCAGGTCGGGGCCGCGTTCTCCTTCGCGCACTTCATCAGCACCGAGGGCGGACCCGAGGCCATGCACGCGTACCGTGCCGCGTTCCGCCCTTCCGTGACCTTGGCGGAGCCCCGGGCCAACGTGGCCGTCTTCGCCCTCTGCGCCGACACGGAGGCCGAGGCGCGGCGCCAGGCGAGGAGCCGCGATCTCTTTCTGCTGCGGCTCTACACGGGGCGCTTTGGACCCTACCCGTCCGTGGAAGAAGCCGAGGGCTATCCCTACACGGATCGCGACCTCGCCATCATCCAGCACACGCGCCAGCGCACGATCGCCGGGGCGCCGGAGCAAGTTCGCGATCGCCTCCTCGCCCTGGCCGCGGAGCACGGCGTCGACGAGCTCGTCGTCGTCAGCATGGCCCACGATTTCAAATCGCGCGTCCGCTCGTACGAGCTCCTCGCCGACGTCTTCTCTCTCCCGCATCGCTAGCGCACTCACAGGCCAGTCTCGATCATTCGCGAACAATGGGCGAGGTGGTCGAGCAGGGGGCGGGGGCAGCGTCCTCCGTCCGTCCTCGCTCCACCCATCCCCCAGCGGGGCCCTTCCGCTGCGGGCGGGCGGAGGACGCTGCCCCCGCCCCCTGCTCGACTCGCCTGTCTATCGTTCAGGAAGGATCGAGGCTAGTGGCCGTTGCCTTTCATGGCTTCGGCGGTGGCGAGGCGGAGGTTCTGGCGGACGGAGTCCAGGTGAGGATGCACTTCGAGGGCGCGGCGGAACAGCGCGGCGGCCTCGCGGAACTGGCCGAGGGCGACGTGGCACAGCCCCTGGCCTGACAGCGCCCCGAAGTGGTGGGGCTTGCGCGCCAGCGTCTCCCGGCAGTCCTCGATCGAACCCTCGAAGTCACGTGCGAGATAGCGAACGGTCGCGCGCTTGTTCCAGCCCTCGGCGAAATCGGGGGCGCGCTCGATGATCCGCGTGAACGTCGCCTCGGCATCGGGAAACCGCCTCTGCTCCATGGCCGTCGACGCCTTCGCGAACAGTCACGTCGATCTCGGGCAGGCCCGACGCGGCACCACATTGCCCACAGCTCCGCCTCGGCGCGCGCCGTCGCCGCCGGATCGGATCCCTGGAGGACGGCCAGGGCCTCGCGCTCGGTCACCGGCGAAGTCCGCGTGCCCGGCCGTCACTGCGGGCGCGGCGGAAGCGGCCGGCCGTCAACTCCGGCCCACGCCAGCCCGAGGTGGTGCAGCACGGTGGGAGCGATGCCGAGAGGCGATACGTCGGCGTCGTCGCGCCGGCCGGGGACGAAGCCCGCACCGCGGACGAACAGGAACGGGCGCTGCTCGTTCGGACCGAGGCCGCCGTGCTGGCCGCAGCCGGTGTAGTCGAGCGTCGATTCGGGATCGAGCACGATGTCGCTGTACCCGCGGACGCCGAACTCGTTCGGACGGTCGTCGGCCCGCAAGGTCACCGCGATGGCCAGGGCCTCGTCGACGGGCAGTCCGCGGGCCGCCAGCTCCGGACCGGTGAGGACGAGACCGACCCAGTCCTCGCCCTCGAGAAAGCGCCGGAGATCGTCGACCGTGGCCTTCGCGGCGCGCGAGCGCGAGATCAGCGCCGCGGTGCCGTTGGGCGCGACCACCACGTCGCGCGAATCGGGCGCGGCCTTGAGACCGGCCTCCACGAGCACCTGGTCGAGCGGGATCGTGCGGCCCGTCGTCTCCATTCCATGATCGGAGCCTACGATGAGCAGCGTCTCCTCGCCGTCACCCAGCGCGTCCAACGTCTGGAGAACATGCTGCACGCAGCGGTCGGCGCCGGCGATCGCCGCGAGATGCGCGGGGGAGCCCAGCGGGACGCGGTGGCCCGTGTAGTCGGGCTCGGAGAGCCACAGCACCGCCAGCGACGGGCGGCGCGACGCGAGAACCTCCTCGCAGAAACGGTCGGTCATGGCGGCGTCCCCGCCGTTGCCCTGCTCGATGACAAGCCGCTCGCCCGGCGGCACGGGCTGGAGACCCGGTCCGAACGAGCCCGCGCGGTGATAGACCCACCCGTATCCGTCCGGGTCCTGGAAGTACGCGGCGCCGGCGGACACGTTGGACATCACGATCGACCCGCCGTGGGACACGAGCCGCTCGGCGAGCGTCGGGCGGCGCAGGGTGCCCCCGGTGGCGCGGCGCATGCGCTCGCGGAACTCCGGCTTGCCCACGGACAGGCAGATCAGCCCGTCCCCCTCGTCGAGGACCATGGTGTTGCCGAGCAGCCCGTGGGCGGTGGGCTGGCAGCCCGTGGCGATGCAGGCGGAGGTCACGCGCGTCACCGAGGGAAACACGCCGGCGCAGTTGGCGAAGTCCGTCGAGGTCTCGGCGAGGGCAGCGAGCGCCGGTGCCGTCGTTCGCGTGATGAGATCGCGCCGCAGGCTGTCGCAGACGACGAGGACGGCGCGGCGCATGAGGGGAGCCTACCATTGACGCGGCTTTCCGCGCTGACGTAGAGTGCAGGCGTCCCCAAGCGCCCCCGAGGAGACGGTCATGGAATTCGAGTACTCCAAGCGGACCAAGATGTACCAAGAGCAGGTCATCGACTTCATGAACAAGCACATCTACCCGAACGAGCAGACGTTCGTGGATCAGATGAATACGCAGCCCAATCGCTGGCAGGTGCCGCCCATCATGGAGGAGCTGAAGGCCAAGGCCCGCGAGCGCGGTCTCTGGAATCTGTTCCTCCCCGAGAGCGAGCTGGGCGCGGGCCTGACGAACATGGAGTACGCGCCGCTCTGCGAGATCATGGGCCGCTCCCCCATCGCCGCCGAGGCTTTCAACTGCGCCGCTCCCGACACCGGCAACATGGAGGTGCTCGTCCGCTACGGGACGCCCGAGCAGAAGAAGCAGTGGCTGGAGCCGCTGCTCGACGGCAAGATCCGCTCCGCCTTTGCCATGACCGAGCCCAAGGTCGCCTCGTCGGACGCCACCAACATCGAGTCGGACATCCGGCGCGACGGCGATTCCTACGTCATCAACGGCCACAAGTGGTGGACGTCGGGCATCGGCGACCCGCGCTGCAAGGTCCTCATCTTCATGGGGAAGACCGAGGCGAAGAATCCCGACCGCTACAAGCAGCAGTCGATGATCCTGGTGCCCCGCGACACCCCCGGCATCAAGATCGTCCGCATGCTGACGGTGTTCGGCTACGACGACGCGCCCCACGGACATGGCGAGGTCCTCTTCGAGAACGTGCGGGTGCCCGCCGCAAACATGCTCCTCGGCGAGGGTCGCGGCTTCGAGATCGCGCAGGGGCGCCTGGGACCCGGCCGATTCACCACTGCATGCGCCAGATCGGGGTGGCCGAGCGCGCGCTGGAGCTCATGTGCAAGCGCGCCCACGAGCGCGTGGCCTTCGGCAAGCGGCTCAGCGAGAACGACATCACCCTGGAGCGCATCGCCCAGTCGCGCATCGAGATCGACCAGGCGCGCCTGCTCGTCCTCAACGCGGCCTGGATGATGGACACCGTCGGCAACAAGGCGGCCAAGCAGGCCATCGCCTCCATCAAGGTGGCGGTGCCCAACATGACCCTGGGGGTGGTGGACCGCGCGATGCAGCTGCACGGAGGCGGCGGCGTCAGCCAGACCTTCCCGCTGGCCTTCTGGTGGGCACACTCGCGCACCCTGCGCTTCGCCGACGGGCCCGACGAGGTCCATCGCCGACAGATCGGCCGGCTGGAGCTGCGCAAGTACTTCTAGCCGCGCAGGGGGATGGTGTTCGGCTGTGCGGTGCCGTGGTTGCTTGCAGCACCGTACGCGGAGAACGACTGATGTCAGTGAAGCACTGCGGCGGCCTCGTCGTGGCGGTGACCCAGTGGCCCAGTAGCCTCCGCGGCGAGCATCGCAATGTTACCCCCGGAACTCGTGTCGGGGCAACGGTACCGGGCGGACGCTCCGGCGGAGGCGATCGCCTGACGCGGGCTCAGCGTTCACCGCAACACCCTCCTACCTCCGTCGTGATCCTGGCGGCGGTGAGCCGGCGCGGGCCGCGCGGATGGCTCGGATGACCACCGCCAGCACGGGCATGCTGGCGGTGGTCCTCACGCCGCACGGGCATCTTCTCCTCGCGCGATCGGACGACGCACCCGCACTGGCCCCCGACCTCACTCACCGGCTGGAAACCGCCTTCGCGCGCGGGGCCGGGCACGGACTCCTCCAGCTCGGCGCAGGCGAGGTCGGAACCGCGCTGCCGGCACTCCTGGGGTACTGGCGCGAGTTCGGCGCGCGCTACGTGACCGCTGTCTGCGCGCAGCCCGACGTCGAGGAGCGCGGCGCGAAAGCGCGACATCCCGCCGCTGCCGACGGCGGAGCTGGAGGCGCTTCGCGCTGGCCGCGCCGCCGATGACGGGCGCGGAGTACCTCTCCGCGGCCGTGCTCGAGGTACTCTGGGACGAGCTTGATGACGCGTTCCGGACGGAGCTCTCCGAGTCGAAGGCTCGGTGCAGGAGTTCCTCCGGAGCCGGAACCCCGCCTGGAATCTCGTCGGCCGCGTTCACTTCAACCTCGCCGAGAACCGTCGGGACGCCGAGGCGCCGTTCGCATTTCTCGCGACCTACACCACGCGGCTGTCCGCCCACGCCAAGGCCCAGCACGTGCCGTTGGGCCAGGCCCTGCGCGAATACGCCGGCGCGGCGAACAAGGCCCGGCTGCTGTCCTTGCTCGTGCCCGTCCAGCGGGCCGCCGAGGCCTGTGCCTGGCTGAAGTCGATGGTCGACGCCGGCGAGATCTACCACCCGCTGCGCTGGACAGCCCAGGAAGCGTTCCAGCTCCTTCAAGATTTGCCCGCGGCTCGAATCCGCCGGGGTCATCGTGCGCGTGCCCGGCGCGTGGCGGGCGGGCCGCCCGCCGCGGCCTCAGGTGAGCGCCACCGTGGGCGGCAAGGCGCCAGCGGGACTCGGAACCGACGCGCTCCTGGACTTCAGCATGGCCGTCACACTCGACGGCGAGCGCCTCACCGACGCCGAGGTCGCCGCGCTGCTCGCGGCATCGGACGGGCTTCACCTCATCCGCGGGCGATGGGTCGAGATCGATCGCGAGCGCCTGCGCCGCGTGCTCGACCAGTTCCAGCGGGTCGAGCAAACCGCGGCGGAGCAAGGGCTCACCTTCGCCGAGGCGATGCGGATGCTCGCCGGGGCCGACGTCTCGGGAGACGGGGCCGCCCGCGACGGCGATCGCGACTGGTCGCACGTGATGGCCGGAGCGTGGCTCGCCGAGACCTTGGCGGGACTGCGCGGCCCCCAAGGTTTGGCGCGCGTCGAATCCGCGACGGAGCTTCGCGCCGCGCTCCGGCCCTACCAGCAGGTCGGCGTCCGCTGGCTCCACCTCCTCTCCCGGCTCGGCCTGGGTGCGTGCCTGGCCGACGACATGGGACTCGGCAAGACCATCCAGGTCCTCTCGCTGCTGCTCGCCCTCCGCACAGCGGCCGGACGCCGCGAGGCGAACCAGCCTGCTCGTCGCGCCGGCGTCGCTCCTGGCGAACTGGACGGCGGAGATCGAGCGCTTCACGCCAAGCCTGAGGGCGCTGGTCGCGCATCCGTCGGCCATGACTGCCGCCGAGCTGCAGGCGCTTCGGCGAGGAGCGCCTCCCGGACGTCGATCTGGTAATCACCAGCTATGGGTGGCTCTTGCGCGCGCCCGGGCTGGCCAAGATCCCGCTGGCGCCTGGTGGTGCTGGACGAAGCGCAGGCGATCAAGAACCCCGGCGCCCAGCAAACGCGAGCCGTCAAGCAACTCGACGCGCAGGCGAGGATCGTCTTGACGGGCACCCCGGTGGAGAATCGCCTCGGGGACCTCTGGTCCATCTTCGACTTCCTCAATCCCGGGCTGCTGGGCTCGAGCCAGGCGTTCACGCGCTTCGCCAAGCGCCTGGCCGAGCGGCCTCACAACCCGTACGGGCCGCTGCGCGAACTGGTGCGCCCGTACATCCTGCGCCGCCTCAAGACCGATCGGACGGTCATCGCCGACCTGCCCGACAAGACCGAGGTCAACGCCTTCTGCCCGCTCAGCCGGAAGCAGGCCGCGCTCTATCAGGCGGCGGTGGATGACTTGACCCGGCAGATCCAGTCGGCCGAGGGCATCCAGCGCAAAGGCCTCATCCTGTCGTTCCTGATGCGCTTCAAACAGATCTGCAACCATCCCTCGCAGTGGCTGGGCGACGGCTCCTGGGCGGAGGCCGACAGCGGCAAGCTCGGCCGCCTGCGCGAGATCGCCGAGGTCATCGCCGCCCGGCAGGAAAAGGCGCTGATCTTCACGCAGTTCCGGGAGGTGACGGCTCCGCTGGCCGCCTTCCTCGGCTCCGTGTTCGGACGGCCGGGGCTCGCGCTGCACGGCGAGACCGCGGTGAAGCAGCGCCAGGAGCTGGTGCGGCGCTTCCAGGAGGACGAGGGCGTCCCGTTCTTCGTGCTCTCGCTCAAGGCGGGCGGGGTCGGCCTCAACCTCACCGCCGCCTCGCACGTGGTGCACTTCGACCGCTGGTGGAACCCGGCGGTGGAGAACCAGGCCACCGACCGCGCCTTCCGCATCGGCCAGACGAAGAACGTGCTGGTGCACAAGCTGGTGTGCCGGGGCACGGTCGAGGAGAAGATCGACCAGTTGATCGAGTCGAAGCGGCGGCTCGCCCGCGACCTTCTGGAGGGTGGCGCGGAGGTGCTCCTGACGGAGATGCCGGACGACGAGATCCTGAAACTCGTGGCCCTCGACCTCCGCGCGGTCGCGCCCGAACGATGACGCGTGCCCTGTGGAACGCGGGCGCACGCTCTGGCCAGGATGACGCATGTTCTATGACTGGCGGCGGTACGTTCCGGTCGCTCAGCGCCGGCATCACGCGGCACGCGAGCTGGGGAGGCTGACGAAGAAGGGCCGCGTGGCGTCGCCGGTGGTCGTGGAGGGCCGCGCCATCGCGCGGACGTTCTGGGGCAAAGCCTGGTGCGACAACCTCGAGCGCTACAGCGACTTTGCCAACCGGCTGCCGCGTGGAAGAACGTACGTCCGCAATGGCTCGGTGATCCACCTGGAGATCGCCCCGGGCGCGGTGACCGCCCTGGTGAGCGGGTCCGACATCTACACGGTCACGGTCAAGGTGACGTCCGTGCCCAAAGCCCGCTGGCGCGCCATCTGCCAGGACTGCACGGGCGCCATCGACTCGCTGGTCGAGCTGCTGCAGGGACGCTTCTCGCACGGCGTGATGGAGCGTCTCTGCCGGCAGCAGACGGGCTTGTTCCCCTCCCCGGCCGAGATCGACTTCGACTGCAGTTGCCCGGACTGGGCCTCGATGTGCAAGCACGTCGCCGCCGTGCTGTACGGTGTCGGCGCCCGGCTGGACCAGAAGCCCGAGCTACTCTTCGCGCTGCGCCGGGCCGACGAGAAAGACCTCATCACGCGAGCCGGTGCGGGCATGCCCGCCGCCGCCAAGCCGCCGGCGCGCGGGAGGATCCTCGACGAGGCGATGCTCTCCGACATCTTCGGCATCGAGCTCGCCCAGATCCCTGAGCCCAGCGCCGGTCGCCCGCGCCAGCGCGCGCGCGTGACGCCAGCGACGCCTACGGCGAGTCGCGGGGCGCGCCCGGCGGGCCCCCGTCGTGATGCCCCCGCTCGTCGGCCCGGCCGGACGAAGAAGCCTCTGAAGGGTTGACGACCCGCGCCCGCCCGAACGCCGTCGGGCGGGCGGACTGTATCTTTCTCGGGACTTCCGCACACATGTCCGGCCTGCTATCCATGACCGCGCGGAGATCGCGTGGAAGACGACGGTCGTATACTGGCGCCGGAGGATGGCCATGGAAGTCCAGGTGGAGTGCGCGCGCCGCCTGTTCACGACTGACGAGTACATGCGGATGGCCGAGGTCGGCATCCTGGGCGAGGACGAGCGTATCGAGCTCATCCGCGGCGAGATCCTGACGATGTCGCCGATCGGCACTCGCCACGCCGCCTTCGTCGACAGGTTCACCTATCTGCTCGTGACGGCGCTGGGCGCGCGCGCGTGGGTCCGGGTGCAAAGCACGGTCAAGCTTTTCTCCGATACGATGCCCGAGCCGGACCTGGCCGTCCTTCGCCGCCGAGACTACCGCGAAGCCCATCCCACGCCCGAGGACATCCTGCTCGTCATCGAGGTCGCAGAGACGTCGCTCGCGTATGACCGTGGGAGAAAGGCGGCGCTCTACGCGGAGGCCGGAATTCCCGAGTACTGGGTGGCCGACGCCGAAGGAGAGGCGGTCGAGGTCTACCGCGAGCCCGACGGCCAGCGTTACCGGCAGTCGACGCGGCTCACGGCAATCGCTACCCTGAAGTCCGCTGGCCTTCGCGGATGTCGTCGTGGGTTTGCCCGACATCTTCACCTGGAGCGCGCCCGGGGCCTGAGTCCCCCGCGAGCATCACCTTCCCCCGGACGCCTCCACGATGCGCCAGGCGGCGTCAGCGAGGGGGCGGGCCCGCTCGCCGCGCTCGCGCGCGTTCGGATCGTTGGCGGTGCCGGCGATCACGCGTCCCATGATGCCCTGGGAGATGGCGGCGATACGGAAGAGGGCGAAGGCGATGTAGAAGCTCCAGTCGGGAATCCCCGAGCGTCCCGTGCGCCGGCAGTAGTCGGCGAGGTACTCCTCCTCGGTGGGAATGCCGCGCACGTCGCTCTCGAGACCGTAGAAGCCCTCGCCCATGTCCGTGAGGTAGTAGGGAATGCAGTTGTACGAGAGGTCGCCGAGCGGATGGCCCAGGGTCGACAGCTCCCAGTCCAGCACGGCCACGATGCGCGGCTCGGTCGGATGGATGATCATGTTGCCCGGCCGATAGTCGCCGTGAACGACCGTCGTCTCGTCAGCCGGCGGGATGTGCTCGGGCAACCAGGCCATCAGCCGCTCCATCGACTCCATCTTCCCCGTCTCGGAGGCCCGGTACTGCACGCTCCAGCGATGGATCTGGCGGGCGAAGTAGTTACCCGGCCGCCCGAAGTCGGCGAGGCCCAGCCCCTGCCAGTCGACGGTGTGCAGGCGCGCCAGCACTGCGTTCATGTCGTCGTAGATCGCCGCACGCTCGGCGGGGGTGGCGCCGGGAAGCGTCGGCTCCACGAAGACGCGTCCGTGGACGCAGTCCATCAGGTAGAAGGGCGTCCCCACCACGCTCTCGTCGTCGCAGTACACGTAGGTCCGCGGCACCGGTACCCCCGTCCCCGCCAGCGCGGTCATGATCCGGTACTCGCGATCGACCGCGTGCGCCGAGGGCAGCAGCTTGCCCGGCGGCTTGCGGCGCAGCACGTACTCGCGCCCGCCGGCCACCAGGTAGTACGTCGGATTCGACTGCCCCCCCTGGAACTGGCGCACGGTGAGCGGCCCGCGGAAGCCCTCGACGTGCTCCTCCAGGTACCGCGCGAGCCGGCCCTCGTCGAACCGGTGGACCTCGCGCACGGGAACCGTCTCGATCATCGGCAAGTCCTCCTCGACCCCTGCGCGGCAGCATAGCTCAACCCGGGCCCGGTCGCGGACCACGTCTTCTCGCATCCGGGGACTTAGGGCAAGCGGCTCGTCTTGTACACTGACCGAGTGAACACTTGCTGTTCGACCTCGACGACACGCTCCTCGACTACTCCGGCGGCGTCGAGGAGAGCTGGACGCAGGCGGTGCAGACGTGCCGTCTCGATGGCCATTGGAGCCCGAGCCCTCGTCGTCGCCCTGGCCCGCTCACGGCGCTGGTTCTGGGACGATCGGCGCCAGCGTCAGGAGCGCACCAACATGATGCGGGCCTGGCAACGATTGCCGCCCACGCGCTGGAGAGCCTCCAGGCCCGCGCCGACGATCTGGTTGCCGCCATCGCCCCGCACTTCGCGGCCCATCGCCGGGAGACGATGCACCTGTTCCCGGAGTCCCGGGCGACCTTGGACCGGCTGCGGGCCCAGGGAGCCCCGCTGGGTCTGGTGACCAATGGCGACGCCGTCCAGCAGCGGTACAAGATCGACCACCACGATCTCGCCCGCTACTTCGACGTCATCGTCATCGAGGGAGAGTTCGGGACCGGCAAGCCCGACGAGGTCGTCTTCCGTCACGCCCTCGATACGCTGGGCGCCGATCCGGCCGGCGCGTGCATGGTGGGAGACAGCCTCCACAACGACGTCGAGGGGGCGCGGCGGCTCGGCATCCGCGGGGTGTGGGTCGACCGCGCCGGCACCGGCCTCCCGGCAGGTAGCCCGGTGAGTCCCGACCACATCATCGCGTCGTTGACGGAACTGTTCGTGCTCCGCTCCTAGTTGGAAGGGAACGAGCCCTCGACAGGCGCTCGATCCGATCGACCATGAGGTGCCACACTGGCTGCCACGCATGACCACCTCGCGCGCCGCCGCCTCCTCCCGGGCGGTGACCTCTTTCTTCGCGCCCGCCGTCCGGCCTCATGAACCGGCTGACCTACCCCCGGAAGTTCCTTCTCATCAGCGTGCTCTTCGGGCTCCCGCTGGCCTTCGTCACCGTCCTCCTCTTCGCGGAGATCAATCAGTCGCTGGACATCGCGCGCCGGCAGACCGTCGGCCTGCGCTACCTGACCGCCATCCAGCCGCTCTTCCGCGCCGTCCAGAGCCAGTCGGAGGCCTCCGTCGCGGGGCCGACCGGTGAGGCGCTGGAGGACAGCCAAGAAGCCTCGCCCAGATCGTGGAGGGCCTGGCCACGCTCGAGAAAGCGGACCGGGAACTGGGGGCCCGGCCTGAATACGACGGACCGGCTCGCCACGGTCAAGCGTCACGCCGACATCCTCCGTCTGGAGCTCGAGCGGCCGGGGGCCGTGGTGAGCGACGAGCTGCGGGAGCCGTTGCTCTCCGCCCTCCGCTCGCTCATGGCCCGGGTCGGCGACACCTCGCGGCTGATCCTGGACGAGGAGCTGACGACCTACTATCTGGTCGACACCGTGCTCTTCAACCTGCCGGCGGCCCAGCTCCTCACCACGCAGATCCGCTCGCAGGGCGAGGTGGTCACCCACCTCCAGTCCCTCTCCAACGAGGACCGGGCGCGGCTGAGCGTCCTGGAGGGGCGGCTGCAGGCCACCGCGGACGCCATCGCGGTCGAGATGAAGCGCGCGCTCGAGCTCGACGAGCGCGGCGACCTCAAGGCGGCGCTGAGGCGCCGATGGAGGCGGCATCCGCCGCGACCCCGCGTTCCGGGACACCATGAGCCGCGAGTTCATGAACACGGCCGAGATCAAGATCACCCCCGCCGCCTGGCGAGAGGCCGGGGCGGCCGCGCTGCGGCCAGCTTCGCGCTCTGGGATCGCTCGGCCGCTCGAGCTCCACCGCCTGCTCCAGCAGCGCATCGGCGCTGGTGGCGGCGCAAGATCCTCGTGGAGAGCGCTGCTCTTCGTGGCGGTGGCGCTGGTCGCGTATCTCTTCATCGGCTTCTATCTCGCCGTGATGCGCACGGTGTCCTCGCTGGACAGGGCGGCCCAGCGGATGGTGAGCGGCGACATCCCGGAGTCGCTCACCCTGGCCAACCGCGACGAGCTGGGGCAGGTCGTGAGCTCGTTCAACCGCGTCGCCAACGCGCTGGTCGCGGCCAGCGCCGAGCGGCAAGCCGTGCTCGACAACGCCGTCGACGGCATCTTCACCTTCGACGAGGCCGGCGCGATCCAGTCGTTCAACCGCGCCGCGGAGCGCATCTTCGGCTACCGCGCCGACGAGATCGTGGGCCGCCGGTGACGCAGATCGTCCCCGACGGCGGCAGCGTGGGCGGGTCGGGCTCGGTGAACGGGGACGCCGCGAGGTGACGGGCCGGCGCAAGGACGGCTCGGACTTTCCCCTGGAGCTCGGGATCGGTGAGATGCACCACGAGGCACGCCGCCTGCTCATCGGCATGGCGCGCGACATCACGGAGCGCAAGCGGGCCGAGGAGGAGCTGCTGGCCGCCAAGGAGGCGGCGGAGAGCGCCAACCGCGCCAAGAGCACGTTCCTGGCCAACATGAGCCACGAGCTGCGCACGCCGCTCAACGCCATCATCGGCTACAGCGAGATGCTGGCGGAGGAGGCGCGCGACGCGGGCCAGGAAGTTCGTGCCCGACCTCGAGAAGATCCAGAGGGCGGGCAACCATCTGCTCGGCCTCATCAACGACGTGCTCGATCTCTCGAAGATCGAGGCCGGCAAGATGGATCTCTACCTCGAGACTTCGACCTGGCCGCAATGATCCGCGACGTGGCCGCCACGATCCAGCCCCTGATCCAGCAGAAGGGCAACCGGCTCGTCGTCGAGATCGCCGAGGACCTCGGGACGATGCACGCCGACGTGACGAAGGTACGCCAGACGCTCTTCAACCTGCTGAGCAACGCCAGCAAGTTCACCGAGAACGGCACGATCACCTCGACGTGGCCCGCGAGACGGTGGACGACGCGGCGTGGGTCAACTTCCGCGTCTCCGACACCGGCATCGGCATGACGCCGGAGCAGCTCGGCAACCTCTTCCAGGCCTTCACCCAGGCCGATGCGTCCACGACGCGCAAGTACGGCGGCACCGGCCTCGGGCTGGTCATCACCCGCCGCTTCTGCCAGATGATGGGCGGCGACATCACCGTCGAGAGCGCGCTCGGGCAGGGCACGACGTTCACGATCCGCCTGCCCGCCGCCGTGGGGGACCGCGCGGCCGATACCGCGGAACTCCGCGGCGGAGACGCCGGCACGCCGCGAGGCCAGCGGGGCACGGTGCTCGTGGTCGACGACGACCGGCGGCGCGCGACCTGATGGAGCGCTTCTTCCGCAAGGAGGGCTTCGCGGTGGCCTCGCCGGCGAGCGGCCCGAGGGGCTTCGCCTGGCCCGCGAGCTGCAGCCCGCCGTCATCACGCTGGACGTCATGATGCCGGGCATGGACGGCTGGGCCGTGCTGACCCAGCTCAAGGCCGATCCCGACGCCCGCCGACATCCCGGTGATCATGGTCACCATCGTGGACGACCGGAATATCGGCTTCGCGCTCGGCGCGACCGACTACCTGACCAAGCCCGTCGATCGCGAGCGCCTGGCCACCCTCGCGCGGAAATACCGCCGGCCGGCGCCCGCGACGCGTGCTGATCGTCGAGGACGACGCGGCCACGCGCGACATGCTGCGCAAGACTCTCGAGAAGGAAGGCTGGGAGGTGGCGGAGGCCGAGAACGGCCGGGTCGGTCTCGAGGAGGTCGCGCGGGGCGACCGCCCTGATTCTGCTCGACCTGATGATGCCGGAGATGGACGGCTTCGCATTCGTGACGAGCTGCGCCAGAGGAGGGCCGCCGCGCTGCCCGTCGTCGTGCTCACCGCCAAGGATTTGACGGAGGAGGACCGCCGCCGGCTGACCGGATCGGTCGAGCTCATCCTCCAGAAGGGCGCGGCGAGCCGCGAGAAGATCCTGGCCGAAATCCGCTCGCTGGTAGGCCGCTGCCGCGACCGCCTGAGAGCCCAAGGAGACTGATGGCGAAGATCCTGCTCGTCGAAGACAACGAGATGAACCGCGACATGCTGTCGCGGCGCCTCGAAAGAAGGGCTACACGTCGCCATGGCCTTCGACGGCGGCGCCGGGGTGGACCTGGCCGCAGCGAGACGCCCGGATCTCATCCTGATGGACATGAGCCTGCCCGTCATGGACGGCTGGACCGCCACGCGGGAGATCAAGAAGGACGACGGCACCACCACATCCCCGTCATCGCGCTGACCGCGCACGCGATGGCCAGCGACCGCGACAAGGCGCTGGCGGCGGGCTGCGACGACTACGACACCAAGCCCATCGAGCTGCCGCGGCTCCTCGGGAAGATCGAGGCGCTGCTCGGCCGGCAGGCGTCGGCGTGAACGACGCGATCTCGCCGTCCTCGCCCACGCCCGGCACGAGCTGCGCACGCCGCTGGGCCACATCATCGGCTACGGCGAGATGCTGCTCGAGGAGGTCGAGGAGGCGACCGCGCCGGCGCTCGCGAGCCGCTGCGCCGCCTGCACGGGGACGCGCGCGAGCTGCTCTCGCGTCTGAACGCGCTGCTGGCCGCCCCGCCGCCGGGCGGGCCCTGCCCGCGCTGGGGCCGCTCCTGAAGCAGCTCGTGGAGCCGGCCCAGGCGCTCGCCGCCGCCGCGGAGACCGCGAAGCGAGGCGCGCGCCCGCGGCGCCAGCGAGATCTCCTGGCGGACCTCGACAAGATCGCGCGGCCGCCGGCCACCTGCTCGATCTGCTCGACGCGCGGAGGTTTGCGGCGACGGCGGCGCCCGGCCGGTCCGCGCCGAACGGCGGCGCCGGGCCGCGCGGCCGGCCCGCCGTCGATGCCGGCGTCATCCTCGTCGTCGACGACAATGCGGAGCAACCGCGAGCTGCTCTCGCGCCGGCTGTGCCGCGAGGGCCATGAGGTGCTCACCGCCGCCGACGGGGGCGAGGCCCTCGAGAGCTTCGCGCGCGCGCCTTCGACCTGGTCCTGCTCGACGTGCTCATGCCGGGACGCAGCGGCGCCGAGGTCCTCCGCGAGCTGAAGGCGACCCCGAGCTGCGCGACATCCCCGTCCTGATGATCTCCGCCCTCGACGAGATGGAGACCGTCATCCGCTGCATCGAGCTGGGCGCGGAGGACTACCTGGCCAAGCCCTTCGACGCCGTGCTCCTGCGCGCGCGCGTCGGCGCGTGCCTGGAGAAGAAGCGCCTGCGCGACGAGCAGGCCGGCACCTGCGCGAGCTGGCGGAGTGGAACCGGCTTCTCGAGCAGCGCGTGCAGGAGCAGGTCGCCCAGATGGAGCGCCTGGGCCGGCTCAAGCGCTTCTTCTCGCCGCAGGTGGCCGAGCTGATCCTCACCGGCGAGGCCGAGGACCCGCTCAAGACGCACCGCCGCGAGGTCGCCGTCGTGTTCCTCGACCTGCGCGGCTTCACCGCCTTCGCCGAGGTCTCCGAGCCCGAGGAGGTCATGGCGGTGCTCCGCGAGTACCACGCCGCGGTCGGCAAGATCATCATCGCGCACGAGGGCACGGTCGAGCGCTTCGCGGGCGACGGCATCATGATCTTCTTCAACGATCCCGTCGTGGTGCCCAACCCCGGCGAGCGCGCGTCCGCATGGCCGTGGCCATCGCGACCGCATGCGGAGCTGAGCAAGCTCTGGCGCCGCCGCGGGCATGAGCTCGGCGTGGCTCGGCATCGCGCAGGGCTACGCCACCATCGGCGCCATCGGCTTCGAGGGCCGCTGGGACTACGGCGCCATCGGGACCGTGACCAACTTCGCCGCGCGCCTCTGCGGCGAGGCCAAGGCCGGCCAGATCCTGGCCGCGACCCGCGTGGGCGACGCGGTGGAGGACCTCATCGAGTCCTGAGGTCGAGCCCGTCACCCTCAAGGGCTTCCACCGCCCCATGCCCGCCGTCGACGTCCTGAAACTGAAGGATTCTCCGCTTAGTACACTAGCGAAGCCCGGCGCCCCATCACTGCGGGCGCTGGAGGAGGACTCCACCATTCGCGGACCACGTGGGATCCGTGTGGGCGTCGACATCGGGGGACTTACCGCGACTTGCACGCCGAATCTGGTGCAGCACTCTGGCCGTGACGCGGCGACGCTCCGGCCACGCCTAGCATGTCGACTCCGGATTTTGAGCAAGAGACGCTGGGGCTGCTCGATCCGCTGTATCGGTTCGCGCGCTGGTGCTCTATGGGGGCAGCGACCCCGACGCGCGCGACCTCGCCCAGGACACGCTCGTCCTCGCGCTGCGCTCACGCGAGCAGTTCACGCCGGGGACAAATCTGCGCGCCTGGCTCTTTCGCATCGCGAGGAACCGATACCTGGACCTGCGGCACCGTCAGCGCCGCGAACAGGTAGCCGGGCCCATGTCCCCGAGCCAGGTGACCGGGCGGATGACCCTGCGCCGTTCTTCGGCGACCAGGAACTGGGCCGCGTCCAGGGTCTCGTGCGCGGCGACATCACGCGCGCTCTGGCGGCACTGCCCGAGCCATACCGGACGGCCATCGCGCTCGCGGATATCGAGGGCTGGACCTGGGAGGAAGTCGCGGGCACCCTGGGTGTGCCCATCGGGACCGTGCAGTCCCGCGTGTTCCGCGGCCGCCGCGCCCTCAGGACGCTCCTGAAGGACTACGCCCCGCGATGACTCCGATCATGACAGACGACTGCGCCGATCTTCGCTTCCGCCTGATGCTCTTCCGCCGCGGCGAGTGGGATGCCGCGGAGGCTGAGGCCGTGCGCGCGCATCTCGCGCACCTGTCCGGACTGCGCGGCCGAGTCGGAGGCCGAGCGCGCGCTGGACCGCCGGCTCGCCGAGAGACGCCGGCGTGGAGCGCGCCGCCCAGTCGCGCGGCGCCGTGAGCGAACGCCTCGCGCGCGAGGGCCGTGCGCGGCGGATTCGCCGGTGGGGGCGGGCCGTGCGCGGCGTCGTGCGACGGCCGCTCGTCGCCGCCGGCCTGGGTGCGGCCGCCATGCTCCTCGCGGTGACGTCGGTCAACTTGCTCGCGCGCGCGGGACGGCCGCAGCCCGATCCCCTGGCCGTGCCGTTGGCCGAGGCGGCCTCCGGCTATCGCCGTTGCGTGCTCGAGAACAGCTCGGACTGCCCAGAGCCGGAAGACCTGCCGCAAGGTGTTGAAGGAGCTGCAGCAGCGTCTCGGCGTTCCCACCACGACGGCCTTCCCGGGCGATGCCGATCTGACCTTGGTCCATGTCGATCCGACGGACGCGCTGGGACGTCCCGGCGCGATCCTCGTGTATCGGAAGCCGCGAGGGCCACCGTGGTCACCCTGCAGATCGTGCGGGGCGCCCGAGTTCCAGGTCCCGCGCGAGCGCGGCACCCCGGTGGGACGTTGTTCCGTCCGGTGATCACCCGCCAGCAGGATCTCTCCACCGCGCTGTGGGAGCAGGGCAACGCCCTCTACGTGCTATCGGCGCCCGTGGACGAGTCGGCGATGGCCGGCATCTATCTCAAGAGTGAGGTTGGGCACCAGCAACCCCTGATGGACACCCATCCCACGCCGGGTTGCCGCGGTGACGGCTTGTCTCGAGGAGCGCCCCGGGGTGTCCCCGGGGCGCGACGAGCGCGGGGCTTTGGGGGGCCCGTTCGAGGTCCCCCATCTCTAACGAACCAGATCTTGGAGTTCGCGTTGTACCCCGTTGTGGTCGAGTTCTCTCGCGGCCACGCGCTGGATGTTGTCGGAAGGCGTTGCGGAAGGCCTTGGTTGAGTTCTCCCAGGTCGGCCTCGGTCTGCGGGGTGATGGTGACGTTGTCGAGCGTGAAGAGCGGGTGATTCGCCTTGGGTGGCTCCTCCACCATCACGTCGAGGCCGGCGGCGAGGATCTGCTTGCGTGTGAGCGCCGTGTAGAGGGCGTCCTCGTCGACGACGGGGCCCCGGCAGGTATTGATGAAAATCGCCGTGGGCTTCATGAGCGAGAACTGGCGCGCCCCGATTCATGCCGCGCGTGCGGTCGCCGAAGGGCACGTGGAGGGTGACGATGTCCGAGGTGCGCAGCAGCTCCTCGAAGAGGGCGAAACGGACTCCGAGGGCGTCCTCCTGATCCTCGGTCAAACGCAAGACGTCGAGGACTCACGCGCATCTCGAAGGCCTGCGCGCGCCGGGCCACTTTCTTGCCGATGTTGCCGAGCCCCACGATACCAAGCGTCTTGCCTTGCACCTCGTAGAGGCGCGTGGCCGCGAAGTCCCCGATGCGCCACTTGCCGGCCACCACGTTGTTGTGCTGCCACACCAGCTTCTTGGCCACGGCCAGGATGAGCATGAGGGTGTGCTCGGGAGACCGCCACCGAGTTGGCTCCGTTGTTGTTGGCCACCGGTAGCTTGGCGGCCCGCGCCGCCTCCACGTCGATCCCATCGTAGCCGGCGCTGATGAGTGGATTTAGCTCGAGCTTCGGCGACGCCCGGTAGAACTCCGGCCCCATGCCGCCGCGGGCGAAGCCCAGGAAAAAGTCGGCGTCGAGCATGGCCGTGGGGAACTTCGGATCGCTCTGGTCGACGATCTCCAGCTCGAAGCCGGCCGGCAGCATGGCCCGTGCGGTCTCGATAATCGGGTCGGGCATCTTGGGGGACATGACGACTCCTTGTAGGACACGGCTCGTCTTCTTTTCATCGGCTCGCCTCAGTACACTGGGGGGCTCCGGCGCCCCCCAACCCCCTCTGCGCTCGTGGCACCCCGGCGAAGCCGGGTGCCCCTCGAAGGCCCCGCACGTTCGTCGCGCCCCGGGCGACCCGGGGCGCGCCTCGATTCACTCGCGCTGGCCCATGGGGCCGAGGACGGCGTTGGACACCACGTTGCGCAAGGTCTGCACGGTACCGCCGGCGATCATGAACATCCTCCGTGTTCGGCGCACCAAACGCTCGAGCAGCGGCATCTCGCGCGAGTAGCCGGTGGCCCCGAAGATCTGGAGCGCATCGTTGGTGACCTTCACGGCCATCTCGCTCGCCTGCACCTTGCACATCGCGGCCTCGGTGACGTCGGGCAGGCCGGGGCCAGCGTTGGCGGCGGCGCGGTAGATCATCTGGCTGATGAGCTTCCATCTGCATGGCCATGTCGGCGATGAGCGAGCCCAGTTAGCTCCGGAAGCGCCCGATGGGGCGCCCGAACTGTTCGCGCTCGCCCGCGTACTGCACGGCCAGGCCGAAGGCGCCCTGCGCGAGGCCGAGGGCCACGGTGGCCGCGCCGAGGCG
>CAWKCA010000032.1:0-84638 GCA_963848005.1 uncultured Candidatus Rokubacteria bacterium | reverse complement strand
AGATCCACCGTGGTGGCGACGAAAGTGGTGGCGGGCGGCCCCGCGGAGATCGGGCAGGTAGTCGGCGCCCCCCTGACGTGGGCCGTGCACTTGAAGGCGTAGGGTTCAAGGCGGCGGGCGGCCCTGGGCGGCGCACCACTGCGCGTACAGGTTGTTGAGCGCTACGGCCACGTCGTCCGCGTGGCGGTCGCGGGCGCAGAAGACGATGGTCTTCTGCTCGGGACCGCCGGTGGCCAGGAGGTGCCGGAACAGGTCTCGGCTCATCTCGGCGACGCGCTCGGGCAGGAGCAGCCGGTCCTCGAAGGCGGTGGCGTCGTAGCGAGCCCGGGCCGTGACCCATCCAAGCGGCTCACCGGTGTCGGCATCCCGGAGCGTCTTTCCCTGGGTCCTCCTGATCGAGCCCGGTTCCCGCTCGGGCTGCGCCTTGTCGTCGAAGAAGACATCGCGCCGGACGATCTCGCACGCGGCCAGGTAGCCGTCCTCGATGCCCTGGCTCATGTCGTACTCGTACATCGGCTCACCGAAATGAGCGAGGTTGTCGGCGGAGACCCTGGCGTCGTCCTGAGCTTCCTTGGTCGCTCGTGACCTCGAGCGTCGCGGCGTGGCGGTGAGCCCGATCTGAACGGCCTCCGGGTTGCGTTTCAACCTGATGACCACTTGCCCCAGGCGGACCGATGGCACTCGTCGATGACGATGTGGCTGAAGTAGTTCTCCGGGTAGTGGGTCGTCGAGGAAGTTGGCGTCGGCCTCGTCGGTGTCCACGTCGAGCGTCTGGTAGGTCGCGACGAGGATGCGCGCGTTCTTCTGCGGGTTGCCGCCCGACACGGGCGCGGCGTCGGCGCCGAAGACGTTCTGGAAGGCGCCGAGGCCCTGGCCTCGCAGCTCGTCCCGATCGCAGACGAAGAGCGCCCGGCGGAGCTGGCCGGCATCGCCGATCCGCCTGAGCAGGTTGACTGCGATGAACGTCTTGCCCGCGCCCGTGGCGAGGGACAGCAGCGCGCGCGTCTCGCCGCGCGCGAGCTTCTCCAACACCGCCCGGATCGCGGCGTCCTGGTAGTAGCGGCGCGTGCCTCTTCGCCGCCCGCGTAGCGCTGATCAGGGGCGGGGCTGCGGTGCCGCCAGACTGAACCCCATGGCCTGCTCGTAGCGCCGCGCAGCTCGTCCGGCGTGGGGAGTCGGCGAGCGGGCGGGGCGGGGTCGTGAGCCCGCTGAGCGGGTCGTACTCAACGCACAGGTGGCCGTTGGACGAGAAGACGAAGGCCACGTTGAGCCGCCGGCAGGCGCCGTAGGCCTTGGCCTGCTCGAGCCCCAGGCCGGTGGAGCTGCTCGTCCTTCGCTTCGATCAAGGCGACGGCCACCGGCTGGCTCTCGCCGCCGACCTTGACTCGCAGCGTGTAGTCGGTGCGCCCGCGTGCGCGGCGTCTGGCCCTGCCGTCGAGCACATCCACGGCGCCGGCCGTTTCCTCGCGGCGGATCAGGTCCTCCGTCCACCCACGGGCGTGGAGCGCCGGGATCGATGAGCTTGGCCCGTGTGTCCGCCTTGCCGAGGGGCATGCCGGGCCTGATTCTAACCGCGCTGCACGCAAGAGGACCACCAATCAGTGGGGGAGATCATTGCCCCATTTATGCGGATGGTGGGTCGCCGTCGGCGGAAAGGCGGCCCGTGCAACTCCCCACGATTAGCCCCAATCTGAAAGAAGATTGTGAATCGAACGACGCCGGACATGCATCAGAGGGGCTTTCCAGCGAATCAAAAGAGCGGACGTGCCCACGTCACTCTTCGGATCGTGGAGGCCCCTCTGATGCGCTTGAGCGTAGGCACCTTGCGACAGGTGGTCAAGCGAGATCTGCCCATCGAGTTCGTTCCCCAGCAGCTCACCTCGTTCGGCGGCCTCGAGCTGTTCCGGCGCTACGCGCGTCGGCTCGCCTTGCCCCACCGGCTGCGCACCGCGTGTGCTGCTCTACGGCGACTATTCCGGTGCGCAGCTCGGCTTGCTGGTCCTCGCGCTGCTGTACGTCGGGGCCGACGCCTGGAGCACCTGCGCTATCTCGCCAGCGACCCACTCGTCCGCCGTTTCTGCGGGTTGGCCCGGGTGCCGAGCGCGCGCACCGTCGGCAACTGGCTCCGTCGCTTTACCCAGGACACCCTGCGCCCCCTCATCGAGCTCAACCAGGCCGTGGTCCTCGATAGCCTGACGCAGTTGCGGATCCCCCGGCTCACGCTGGACGTCGATGGCACCGTCGTCCGCACCGGGGCCACCGTGGCCTGGGCTTTCCGCGGCTTCAATCCGCATCACCGGAAAGATCGCAGCTACTACCCGCTCCTCGCCCACGTCGCCCAGACCGGCCACATCCTGCGGCTCAAGAATCGACCGGGCAACGTCCATGACTCCAAGCAAGCGGCGGCCTTCCTCCGCGAGACCATCGACGCTCTCCGGGACCGCCTGGGCTGGGCGGTGCCCCTCGAATTCCGCATGGATGCGGCCTTCTTCCAGCGCGACGTGCTCCGGCTGCTGGCGGCGCGGGGCTGCGCTTACGCCATCAAGGTTGGGTACTGGAGCTGGCTGCCCCTCAAGCAGCTCGCCGCGGAACGGGATCAGTGGCACCCGCTGGCGCCGGACGTGACCGGCTTCGAGCACCAGCTCGACATCCCGCAATGGAACCTGCGCCTGCGCGTGATGCTCTACCGCAAACACGTGCGCCACGAGAGCCCCAAGAATTTCCAGCTCGATCTGTTCACCCCCGACGACGGGCACTTCGAGTACTACGCCGTGGCCACCAACATGGCGCTGACCCTGCCCGCGCTGTACGCCTTCATCGGGGGCCGCGGCGCCCAGGAGAAGACCCTGGCCGAACTCAAGAGGGAAGTCGCCCTCGACGTCGTGCCCACCAAGCACTACGGGGCTAACAGCGCCTGGCAACAGCTCAGCATCCTCGCCTACAACGTGGCCCGCAGCTTCCAGCTCGACACGGACGCCGCCCCCCGGCGCCGGACCCGCAAGCGGACCTACAACTACGTACTGCGTAGCATGCGCACCCTGCGCTTCTTGCTCGTCGTCCGCGCTGGGCGGCGGCCCGCATCCACGGCCGGCAGGTGCTCCGCTTGACCGCCAATCCGGCGACGGAGGCCCTCTACGCGACAATCACTCAACGCCTTGCCGCCTGATCTATTTCGGGATTGGGGTTAGCTCCTTGCCCGTTCACGTCTCGCCTGTCAGAAGCGCCGTGGAATGGATGGGTGTACCTATCGGACCACGGCCGATGTGGCGATGGCGAGGGAGGCAGCCTCGCTCTCAGAACGCGCCGGACGCCACAGCTCTCGGCCGCCGTGAGGCACGTCAGCCCAAATGACCGAGGTGGGGGGTCCTATGAGGGGCGCCGCGATCGGCTCTTCTTCGTCGGGCTCGGGGTTTGAGAACTCAAAGTTTTCTCGAAGTCGCCAGGCTCGCCAGGGCTCATTTGGCGTCGCTTGCGCTCACTCGGTGCGTCGACCCTTATCGCCCGTGAGCCCGCGTCAAAGCAGTCGTTTTGCGACATCGAGTGAGCAGGAGCGATCTGGCGTGATGACCGGCTGAGCCGATTTCAAGTCTACTGCCTTACCAGTTGAGGCTAGCCCTCCGGGTCCAAAAAAGACCGACACTCACGATACACCGGCCGGCTCCCACGTCGCAGCGCTCTTAGCCGAGTCGAGTCGTCTCGAAGTCCCAGCGACGGCTGGCGCCGCCGTCGCGCTCATTGGTCCCTCTCCATCGGGAGCCGTGCCAGCTCGCGCAGCGGCGGCGTCTACCGGCAACTACGAGTCATGGCGAACTCGGCGTACTGCGGGTAGCGGCGTACCAAGTCGGCGATCTCCGCACAAGGGTCGGGATGGTGGCCGTCCGGGACGGCAGCCGCGCGGCGGTCGACGGCGTTCTTGTGGCGCCACAGGCGATCCAGGACGGCGCGGAAGCCCCGCTCCTCAGTCCAGCTCCAGCCGATGACGAGGATCTTGACCGCCTCGGCGTTGGCGTCCATCTCTCGCCGATACCGATCGTCCACCGAGAACACCGGCCGGCCAGCGTGGTCGAGCACCCAGTGGCCCAGTTCGTGGGCCACCAGCACATCATCCCTGCGGTCAAGCGCCTCAGCCTCCATGGTCATGAGGCCGCCTGACCTCATGGTTCCGCCCGCCGCGCTGTTGTGGGCGCCAACGAGAAACGCGACCCGACCCACGCCGTAGAGGGCCGTCACCTTGTTGGCCCGCTCCTGGTAGTCAGCCAGCGTGGCTTTCTGCTCGGGCGTGAGCGTCAAGCATCCGCTAAGCCACAGGGCTGCGCCGAGCAGGACGACGGCCTGGCCGCGCGCGGCGACGACACTCAGGACCGCGGCCTTCACTCCAGCCACCTCCGTCACCAGCCCGCGGCGAGCGCTGCCGCGAGCCAGAGCGTCACCGGGTCAGAGACGTGTTGAGGGTTGGGAATCCCGCGGCCGGCCCTCGCTCACGCACGGCAATGGTCGGCGAGGCCGCGCTTCCGGCTCCCACTCCCCGGGGGCGTGATCCTTCGATGCCGCACGCTTGAGAAGGAGCACGTGCCCATCGCGTTCGATGAGGAACGCAACCACGACGAGAAATCTCGGGCTCATCGCCCGCGCCAGGTCAAATACCCTTGAACCATTGGCCGAAGGCGCGGGCCAGCTCGCGGTTGCCCTCGACGCGCAATCGGCCGGAGGCAAGAGCGGCCTCGAGATCGAGGCGGCCGTACACCAGCAAAATATACGTCTCCGTGTCACAACCGAACGTCACGTTGGCTGGTGCGGCCCCGGCGTCTTCCATACGTATGGTATTGCCATCGATGATCAGATCGGACTTGCTCGGACCTGGACCAGCAATCACAAAGCGATAGCGCACCGGCGCGGCCGGTGGCGGGCCGGACCAGAACGCCCAACGCAGGGAGCCCGAGGCGATGGATTCGGAAATCGTCGCCAGAATAGCCCCGAAGCTAGCCGGGGAGAGATGCGCGTCCGGCTCCAACGCCGAGCGGATGTCCCATTCGTGAACGGCGAGCTCCTTGAGCCGTAGCTCGATGAAGTTCTGCGCCGCGACGATGCCCCCGGGGTGGTAGCAAGGCTTCTGCCGTTGCTCAGGAGTCAAGCTGCCTAGCGTCTGGTTCAGGTGATTGCCCGTGGCCGCGAAGGTGGCGAGCAACCGATCGCCGAGAGTCTTCCGCGCCGCAATCGAACGTTGGGCAATCCCCTCGGCGGCCGAGGCGCCGGTACTTGCTCCAGCGGGCGCCCGGCCGGCGGGCGGAGACGTCTCTCCTTGCAGGCCCCGGACGACAGTGCCGGCGTAGAATTCCGCCACCCCAACCAGGTGAGCCACCACGTCCTGCACTTGCCACTGCGCGCAGGCGCTAGGTCTTGTCCACGCCTCCGGCGCCAGAGTCCGAAAATACTGTTCGAGGCGGGCCGATTCCCCTGTGAGGACGTCGAGTCGCTCGGTGAAGGTGGCCATGTGTTCTCGCTTTCATCGCGCCGGGGACCTCATCCGAGGCCTCCTACCCGCGGAGATTGAACCGAGACGCCCTACCCTAGTCGGGATGCTCCCACCTGAGCAACAACTCCCCAGGGCCCCGAGGCAGGCCATCGGAGTCTCGAGGTCCTCAACGAGCCACGGCCGCCACGATCGGACAAGAGGCGCTCAAGGGCCGGCTTGTAGTGGAGTGGCTGCTCTCGAAAGGAGGCGGGCGGGCGAGGCGTGCAGCTCGCGCGCTGGGGCGCGTCGCTGGTGAAGGAACGTCCTGGGCGCTCTGCCACGCGCCGCAGGACGTTCCGCCACCTTCACCTCACGACCCGGTGACGCCGCCGCGGTGGAAGCCGGGCCGAGGCCGGAGGTCGAAGCGGGCGCCGGCGGGCTCTCAACCGCCGGGGCGCGAACCACGATGGCCACCTGGTTCCGCGGTCCCTGGACCGCGTAGGCGAGCCCCGCCGAACGCGGAGCCGCAGCGAGCTCCGGTGAGGCGAGCCTCCGGACAGCGAAGTCCACGGCGGTGACCTGGGAGATAGGAGCCCGCTCGCAGACGTTACCGGTAAGCGCCCTGAGGGCGTCGGCGCACTCGTCGGGTATGGCGCCAAGTCCGAGACTCAAACTGTGGTGAATCACGCGGAGGAGGAGGATCCCCATGGCCGTCGCCTCCTCACCTCTTCTCGGCTTCGGGCTCGGCCGGCCAGCGATAGATGACGGCGACGCCCGCCGGACGACCAAAGACCGCCTCGCGCTGCAGCGTGTAGACCAAGACCCTCACCCCCGGCGAGGTCGACCTGCATGTCGCGCGCACGACAGAGGATTTTCAGCGCATAAGGGCGGCCGCGGCTAGAATGGGGCCCTCGGGCGCCAGCAAGGCGCCGGGCATTCGGAGGGAGCGATCATGGCGAAGCGGCTGGTGGTTCTCGCGCTCGTCGGCCTGGTGGCCGGAGGCTGTGCCTACATGCGCTTCCAGAAGCCACCCGCGACGGGCCTGGCGAAGTGCGGGATCGTCCAGACCCCCTTCTGGCATGGGCTCGACGCCTCACAGGACGTGGTCTACCGCGAGGCGGACTGCATCGAGAAGCGGGAGGAGGAGGGATACGCGGCCGCCCTGCCCGAGCCGTACTTCTTCTTCATCAGCTCGGGCAGTCTCTACACGGGTTCGCCCACCTACACGAAGACGCCCTGAGTTCGGTCAGCTCGCGCCCAACACCCTCGAGGCACGCGACACGTCCTTCGGCGCCACCCACAGGAGCGCGCCGTAGCGGCCAGCCCCCGCACAGACCGCGTCGACTGCCGTCACGTTGACCTTGGCGTCACCCAGCTTCGCCATCAGATCGGCCACCGCGCCCTGACGGTCGTCGCCCTCGACCAGGAAGGCACGCTTGGGGCCGACAACCTTCCACTTCGCCTTGCGGGCGGCGGCCCGGAAGAGTGCTGGATTCTCGGGGATGAAATCGATCTGGGCGCCCCGTCCACTCGGAAAGCCGGAGAACGCCACGAGGTTGACGCCGGCGTTCTTCAGCTCGGCGAGGAGGCTCGCCCCGACGCCGGGCTTGTTGGGGGCCTGAACGTAGAAGTACTCGACCCTGCGGATCGTGTCGGCCATGGCCCGCTCCTCCTGGGAGACTCGCCGTCCTTCTGGCGGCCTTCCCGGGCCGGAGACTAGCACAGGGGCCGATGAGCTTGCGGCCGGCTTCCGGACTCTGTGGCTGCCGTAGCCCACGAGACATCCGACATGAGAGCCAGGCCGCTGGCAGCGGCGGTCAGCGACGCGGGGTCAGGCGCTCCAGCCCGTCCAGGTACGTGCGCAGGACCGGCGGAATCGTCACCGTCCCGTCCGCCTCCTGGTAGTTCTCGAGCACGGCGATGATCGTGCGGCCCACGGCGAGACCGGAGCCGTTCAGCGTGTGGCAGTACTCGGTGCGGCCGCCGCCCTCGGGTCGATAGCGGAGATCCAAGCGCCGGCCTCCGAAGTCTGCGTAGTTCGAGCAGGACGAGATCTCCGTGTACGTGGCCATCGCCGGGCGCCACACTTCGACGTCGTAGCCCTTGGCGGCGCTGAAGCCGACGTCTCCCGCGCAGCGCTCGACCACGCGATACGGCAGGTCGAGGCGCCGCAGAACCGTCTCCGCCTCGCCGACCAGCGATTCCAGCTCCGCGTACGACTGCTCGGCCGTCGTGATCTTGACCAGCTCGACTTTGTCGAACTGATGCTGGCGGTAGATGCCCTTCATGTCCTTGCCGTAGGTGCCAGCCTCGCGCCGGTAGCAGGGGGTGAAGGCGGCGTAGCGCAGGGGCAGCAGGCGCGCGGGCAGGATCTCGCCGCTGTGCAGCGCGGAGAGCGGCACCTCCGCGGTCGGGATCAGATAGAGCGTGCGATTCTCGTCGGCCTCGACGGTCTTGAAGAGGCCATCCTCGAACTTCGGGAGCTGACCGGCGCGCAGCATCGTCTCACCGCTCACGAGGTGCGGCAGCCACAGCTCCGTGTACCCGTGCTCGCGCGTGTGCAGGTCGAGCATGAACTGGGCGATCGCGCGCGAGAGACGCGCCAGCGGCCCCCACATCACGGCGAAGCGCGCCTTGGCGATCTTGACCGCGCGCTCGATGTCGAGCAGCCCCAGCTCGGCGCCGATCTCCTCGTGCGGCTTTGGGGCGAAGGCGAACGAGCGCGGCGTGCCCCAGCGGCGCACTTCCACGTTGTCGGTGTCGCTCTCGCCGGGGGGCACGGAGGGGTGCGGCAGGTTGGGCACCCGGGCCAGCAGGTCCTGGATGCGCTCGTCGAGGGCGGCCACCTCGCCGTCGAGCGCCTTGATGCGGTCGCCCACCTCCCGCATGCGCGCCATCTCGGCGGAGGCGTCCTCGCCCCGGCGCTTGGCCTGGCCGATGGCTTCGGAGGCGCGATTGCGCAGTGCTTTCAGCTCTTCCGTCTCGCGCAGGCGGCGGCGGCGCTCGCCGTCGAGGGCGAGGATCTCGCGGACGTACTCGGCGCCGCCCTTGTTCGCCAGGCCGCGCTCGACCTCTTCGGGATGCTCCCGGACGAGCTTGAGGTCGAGCACGACGCCTACGCGGTTTCGGCGGGCGTTTGCTCGGCGTCCACGCGAGCCACTGACCCCACACGGTCGTCCGGCTCGAGGTCGATGATCCGGACGCCCATCGTGTTGCGGCCCTGCGCGGAGACGTCGTCCGCGTGAAAGCGGATGATCTTGCCCTTGGTGGTGATCACGAGGATGTCGTCGCCCGGGTGGACCTGGAGCATGCTGACCACGTTGCCGTTGCGGCCGCCGGTCTTGATGTCGATGATCCCCTTCCCCGCTCGGCCCTGCAGGCGGTACTCCTCGAGGGGCGTGCGCTTGCCGTAGCCGCGCTCCGTCACCGTGAGGATCAGCACGCCCTCCTGGACGACGTCGGCGGCGATGACCTCGTCGTCGTCCTCCAGCTCGATGCCGCGCACGCCGGCGGCGCCGCGCCCCATGGGCCGGGCCTCGTCCTCCGCGAAGCGGATGATCATGCCGGCCTTGGTGGCGATCATGACCTCGCGCTGGCCATCGGTGCGCAGCGCCTTGATGACCTGGTCGCCGTCGTCCAGGCCGATGGCCTGGATGCCGCCCGCGCGCGGGTGCGAGTAGGCCTCCAGCTCCGTCTTCTTCACCTTGCCCTTGCGGGTGACGAAGAGGACGTAACCGCCCGAGGCGAAGTCGCGCACGGGCACGCAGGTGGCCACGCGCTCGCCCTCGCCCAGGGACAGGAGATTGACCATGGCCTTGCCCTTGGCCTGGCGCCCGCCCTCGGGCATCTCGTGCACCTTGAGCCAGTGCACCTTGCCGAGGTTGGTGAAGAACAGGAGCGACGAGTGGGTGGAGGCCACGAAGAGGTCTTCCACCACGTCCTCTTCCTTGGTCTCCATCCCCGTCACGCCCTTGCCGCCGCGGCGCTGGCTGCGGTAGGCCTCGACGTGCGTGCGCTTGATGTAGCCCGACCGCGTGATGCTGACCACCATCTCCTCGTCGGCCAGCAGGTCCTCGATGGTCAGCTCGGTGGTCTCGGCGAGGATCTCGGTGCGTCGGCCGTCGCCGTACTCCTCCTTGATGGCCAGCAACTCGCCCCGGATCAGCCCCATGAGCTTGGTCTCGGAGGCGAGGATGCTCTTCAGCTCCTCGATGGTCTTCAAGATTTGCTCGTGCTCCTCCACGATCTTCTGCCGCTCGAGGGCGGCCAACCGGCGCAGTTGCATGTCGAGGATGGCCTTGGCCTGGATCTCCGTGAGATCCAGACGGCTCATGAGGGCGTCGCGCGCGGCGTCCGCGTTCTCGGCCTGGCGGATGATGCGGATGACGAGGTCCAGCTGCTCGACGGCCTTGCGCAGGCCGGCCAGGATGTGGGCCCGCTCCTCGGCGCGCGCCAGATCGTAGCGGGTGCGCCGCGTGACGATCTCGCGCCGGAACTTGACGAAGGCCTCGAGCATCTGCTTGAGGTTCACCACCTGGGGCCGGCGGTCGACGAGGGCGAGCATGATGATGCCGAACGTCGTCTGCATCTGGGTGTGCTTGTAGAGCTGGTTGAGGATGATCTGCGGGATTTCCCCCCGCCCCAGTTCCATCACCACGCGGATGCCCTCGCGGTTGGTCTCGTCGCGGATCTCGGAGATACCGTCGATCTTCTTCTCGCGCGACAGCTCCCCGATCTTCTCGATGAGGCTCGCCTTGTTCACCTGATACGGCAGCTCCGTGATGATGATGGCCTCGCGCCCGCCCCGGAGCTTCTCCGCGTGGGCCTTGGCGCGCAGGGTGATCGTCCCGCGACCCGTGGTGTAGGCTTCGCGGATGCCGGAGACGCCGTAGATGTACCCGGCCGTCGGGAAGTCCGGCCCGGTCACCACCTTCATGAGCTTCTCGATCGAGGTCTCCGGATCGTCGACGAGCATGACGAGCCCGTCGATCACCTCGGTGATGTTGTGGGGCGGGATGTTGGTGGCCATGCCCACCGCGATGCCCGCCGAGCCGTTGATCAGCAGATTCGGGATGCGCGTGGGCAGGACCGTCGGTTCTTCCAGGGACTCGTCGAAGTTCGGGACGAAGTCGACGGTCTCCTTGTCGATGTCCTGCAGCATCTCGTGGGCGATCTTGGCGATCCGGGCCTCCGTGTAGCGCATGGCCGCCGGCGGATCGCCGTCGATGGAGCCGAAGTTCCCCTGCCCGTCCACCAGTGGATAGCGCAGGGAGAACTCCTGCACCATGCGCACCAGCGCCTCGTACACCGGCGAGTCGCCGTGAGGATGGTACTTGCCGAGCACCTCGCCCACCACCCGGGCGGCCTTCTTGTAGGGGCGGTTCCACGCCAGGGCCAGATCCTGCATGGCGAAGAGCACGCGGCGGTGCACGGGCTTGAGCCCGTCGCGAATGTCCGGGAGGGCGCGGCCCACGATGACGGACATGGCGTAGTCCAGGTAGGACTTCCGCATCTCCTCTTCGATGGGGACCGGAATCTGGCGCTCGTTAGGCATAGGCCTCCCGGCGTGTCCGCACGGAGCCACGCGTGCCCGGAACAGGCCACCCGCGCTTCACGCCGGAACCCGACGCCCTCCGTTCTCCGCAAATCCTACACATCTAGATTGACGACGTCGAGTGCATTCTTCTCGATGAACTCGCGCCGTGGCTCCACCGCATCGCCCATGAGGACGGTGAACATCAAGTCGGCGGCCACCGCATCCTCCATGGTGACCTTGAGGAGCGTGCGGGTCTCCGGGTTCATGGTCGTTTCCCAGAGCTGCTCGGGATTCATCTCGCCGAGCCCCTTGTAGCGCTGGAAGCTCGCGCCCACTTTGGAGCGTTCGAGGGCCAGGCGATGGAGCGCGTCGACGCCGGCCACCGGCGCCTCCTTGCCGCCTTCCGTGACGGCCGTCGGTCCCTTGGCCGCCGCGGCGACCTTTTCCCACACATCGAGCAAGGCGCTGTAGTCGCCGGACTTGAAGAGATCGGTGCTGAAGGAGACCGTCGGCGTCCCGCCGATCACGATGGTATGGCCGGCCGGGGGCTCGCCCGGTTGCACGGAGACGTCATGCCCGTTCACCGCCGCCGCGGCGGCGACCACCGCCCCGCCGATCTCGTCGTGGCCCACCCCGCGCTTGGTGCCGCGGAACTTCTGGCGGAGCAGTTCGCCCAGGATCGGGGCGGGTACGCCGCGCTTGCAGAGCTTGCCGAACAGCACCCGGTACTCGGACACCTGCCGCAACAACTCCATCAGGGCGTCGCCCGTGAGGGGCTGCTTGATTCCCGGCACCTTGACCGTGGCGCCCTCCACCCAGGCGGAGAGGAAGAAGTCCTCGAACTCCCGCTCGCTCATCAGGTACTTCTCGCTGCGCCCCTTCTTCACCTTGAAGAGCGGCGGCTGGGCGATGTAGAGGTGGCCGCCGGCGATCACCTGGGTCATGTGCCTGAAGAAGAACGTGAGCAGGAGCGTGCGGATGTGCGCGCCGTCGACGTCGGCATCCGTCATGAGGATGACCTTGTGATACCGGAGCTTGCCGAGGTCGAACTCCTCCGTTCCGATGCCCGTCCCCAGGGCCGAGATGAGGAGCCGGATTTCGTTGTGGGACAGCACCTTGTCGTAGCGGGCCTTCTCGGAGTTGATGATCTTGCCGCGCAGGGGGAGCACGGCCTGCGTGCGGCGCTCGCGCCCTTGCTTGGCGGAGCCTCCCGCGGAGTCGCCCTCCACCAGGAACAGCTCGCGGTATTGCGGATCGCGCTCCGAGCAGTCGGCCAGCTTGGCCGCGAGGCCTTCGTCGTCGCGGCCCCCCTTGCGGGAGAGGTCGCGGGCCTTGCGGGCCGCCTCGCGCGCCTGGGCCGCGCGCACGCACTTGTCGGCGATCTTCCGCGCGGTGGTCGGGTCCTCCTCGAAGGACTCCGCCAGCTTGTCGTTCACGATTTGCTGGACGAGTCCCTTGAGGTCACTGTTGCCGAGCTTGGACTTGGTCTGGCCCTCGAACTGCGGCTCGGGCAGCCGCACGGACACGACGGCGGTGAGCCCTTCCCGCACGTCGTCGCCCGAGATACTGCCCTTGAAGCCCTTGAGGAAGTTGTTGGCCTCCGCGTAGCTGGTGATGCGGCTGGTCAGGGCCGCGCGGAAGCCGGTGAGGTGCGTGCCCCCTTCGCGCGTGTTGATGTTGTTGGCGAAGGAGAAGACGCTCTCCTGGTAGCCGTCGTTGAACTGCAGGGCGACTTCCACCTCGATGTCGCCGCGCTTGCCCTCGAAGTAGAGCACCTTGGGATGGACCGGCGTCTTGTTCTGGTTCAGGTGCTTGACGAACTCGACGATCCCGCCCTTGTAGAGAAACGTGTGGCTGCGCCCGTCCCGCTCGTCCTCGATGACGATCTTGAGCCCGCGGTTCAGGAAGGCCATCTCGCGCAGGCGGTTGGAGAGCGTGTCGAAGGAGAACGTCGTCTCCTCGAAGATGGACGCATCCGGCTTGAACCGGACAATCGTCCCATGCTTCTGCGTCTTCTCCCCGGCGGTGAGGGGTCCGGTCGGGGTGCCGCCTGTCTCGTAGCGCTGCGTCCACACGCGCCCGCCGCGGCGGATCTCCACCTCCAGCCACTCGCTGAGCGCGTTGACCACCGACACGCCCACGCCGTGGAGGCCGCCCGAGACCTTGTAGGCCGAGTGCTCGAACTTGCCGCCGGCGTGGAGGACGGTGAGCACGACCTCCGCCGCGGCCTTGCCGCTTTCCTTGTGGGTGTCGACGGGAATCCCGCGGCCGTTGTCCCCCACCGAGCAGGAGCCGTCCGAGTGGAGAATGACCTTGATGCTGTCGCAGTAGCCGGCAAGCGCCTCGTCGACGGAGTTGTCGACGACCTCGTACACGAGATGGTGCAGCCCGTAGGCCGCCGTGTCCCCGATGTACATGGCCGGCCGCTTCCGGACGGCCTCCAGCCCTTCGAGGACCTTGATATCGCTCGCCGTATAGGTCTCAGCGCTCATGCGACGACAACCCCTCCCTCCTTTACTTCCCAGGGCGCGGCCCCCGGCGCGTTCACGGGCTCGGGCGCGGTGAGGAACACCTGCTCGGCGCCCTCGACCTCTCTCAGGACGTTCGCGCGGACGCCGGGATCCAGCTCGGAGAGCGCGTCGTCGAGCAGGAGCGCCGGCGGGGTGCCCGTCGCCTCCGTGACGGGCAGCACCTCGGCCAGCCGAAGCGACAGGGCGAGGAGCCGCTGACGTCCGCGCGAGGCGAAGGTGCGGACGTCGATGCCGTCCAGCTCGATCGAAAGATCATCGCGGTGCGGACCCACCAAGGTCTGTCCGCGTCCGAGTTCCTGTCGGTGCACCCGCTCGAGGGCCGTGATGAAGCCAGGCCGATCGCTCACTTCACCCATGGAGGAGCGGTACCGGATCTCCACCTTCTCTCTCGCCCCGGCCAGAGCCGGATACACGCGGGCTACCTCGTCCTGGAGCGCCGCCACGGCACGGCGGCGCCGATCGATCAGCTCGAGTCCCACGGAGGCCAGCTGTTCGTTCCACGGCGCCAGGCAATCCTGGCGCGCCTCGGCAGGGCCACCCTGGAGGAGACGGTTCCTGCGCGCGAGCACCTGACGGTAGCGGATCAGGGTCGCCACGTGAGTCGGATACAGGCGGCCGGCGAATCCGTCCACGAAGTCTCGCCTCGCGGCAGGAGAACCGTTCACGATGGCAAGATCCTGCCAGCCGAACGCAATGGCCCGAGCCCAGGGACACGACTCTCCCGCAACCCTCCACGCTCCTCCATCGTTCCTGGCGATCGTGCGCCGTGCGGCCGAGACGCCATCAGCGCGGCGAAGCTCCCCGGCAAGCGAGGCCGACTCGCAGCCCCAGCGCGGGATCTCGCCCAGACGAAAGGTCCTGAAAGACCGCCCCGTGAGGAGAAGCCCTAGTGCCTCGAGGAGGTTGGTCTTGCCCTGCGCGTTGGCCCCCGTGACCACGTTGAGCCTCGGCGCTGGGGAGTAGCTCAGGGTGCAGTAATTTCGGTAGTCAACCAGCTGAATCCAACCAATCTGCACCCTCTATAAACCCCTGTTGTATATGGCTAAAAATGGTCTCAGATCCGCATCGGCATTATAACACAGCAGTACCCCTCGTCCTCGACGCTTTTGACGACACCGGGACTCAGCCCGTCCTTGAATTCGAAGGCCACCGGATCCTTCTCGACTGCCGACAAGGCGTCGAGGAGGTATCGAGAATTGAAGCCCATGATGACTTCCTGACCCGTGTAGTCGACGTCGATCGCCTCCTCGGCTTCTCCCAGCTCCTGGCTGGACGCGGAGAGCTTGAGTGACGCTGGTGTCAAGGTCATCCTCACGGGCTTGTTCCGCTCCTCGGCGATCACGGCGACCCGCCGGAGCGCTCCCTGCAGGGTGGCGCGCGAGACGAGCAACCGGCCCGGGTGCCCCTTGGGCATGACCGCCTCGTAGTTCGGGAACTGCCCCTCGATGAGCCGCGCCGTCAGCACGAAGTTCGGCATCTGCAACACGAACTGGTTCTCGGTGATGGCGATTTGCACGTCCTCGCTGCTCCCGAGCACTCGCATCACCTCGGTCACCGCCTTGCGGGGAACGATCCCCGTCACCGGGGTCGCGCTCTCGCCGAGGCCTCGCACGGACACCGCGAGACGATGGCCGTCGGTCGCCACCAGGCGAACCTGCTTGCCCTGCACGGAAAAGAGCACGCCGTTCAGGGCATAGCGGTTCTCGTCGTGGGAGATGGCGAAGCTCGTCTGCTGGAGCATTTCGCGCAAGGCCCTGGCTTCGATGGGAATCCACGACGATGGCGACGCGGGGACGACGGGAGGGAAGTCGTCCGGAGGGAGTCCCACCAGCCGGTAGCTCACGCCCGCGCAGCGGATGCTCACCGCCGCGTTGTCGCCGACCTTGAGGGTCAGCGCCGCGGCCGGAAGCTCCTTCACGATCTCCGCAAGCTTCCGGGCGCTCACCGTCACCGCGCCTTTGTTCGCCACGCGGGCCGGAACCGTGACGCGAGCGCCCACCTCGAGATCGGTCGCGGTCACACGGACCGTCTCGCCCTCACCCTCCAGGAGAATGTTCGCGAGGATCGGCAAGGTCTGCCGCGGCTCGACGATGTTCTGAACCATCTGGACGCCGCGAAGGAACGCATCGCGCTCAAGCAGGACTTCCATAGGATTCTCCAGCTTTGCTAAGGAGAGAGACAAGAAACCGTCGTAGTAGTAGCCGTCGGGGCTGTGGATCGTGGAGAAGTGACGGATCGCCCGGAACGGTGCGGCTGCGCATGGGGGTCGATCGGTGGATGACGGCGTGAACGCCCTGGGGGCGAGCGTGGATCACAGCGTCATGCTCTGGATAAGGCCGTCGACGCTCCGGCGCAATTTGGGATCTTCTTGGAGGAGCAGGTTGATCTTCTCGACCGCGTGCAGGACGGTCGTGTGATCCTTGCCGCCGAAGGCGCGGCCGATCTCGGCGAGCGAGGCGTGGGTGAGCTGGCGCGCGAGGTACATGGCCACTTGCCGCGGGAACGCCACGGTCTTGGTCCGTGACTTCGCCTTCAGCTCCGAGAGCTTGAGGCCGTAGGCATCGCCCACGCGGCGCTGAATTTGCTCGATGGTGATGACCTTGTCCTCGTCGCCCCACAGCTCGGCGAGGACTTCCTGGGCGAGGTCCATGCCCATCTCGCGTCCGGTGAGGGCGCAGAAGGCGATCAGCCGGGTGAGCGATCCCTCCAGCTCTCGAATATTGGATTTGACCCGGCTGGCGATGAGGTAGGCGACGTCATCACCCAGGCGCACGCGCTCGATGGCCGCCTTCTTCTTGAGAATGGCCACGCGAGTCTCGAAGTCCGGAGGCTGGATGTCCGCGATGAGACCCCATTCGAAGCGCGAGCGCAGGCGCTCCTCGATGTCCGGGATGTCCTTGGGGGAGCAATCGCTGGAGACGACGATCTGCTTCCGGGACTCGTAGAGATCATTGAAGGTGTGGAAGAACTCCTCCTGCGTGCGCTCCTTGCCGGAGATGAACTGGATGTCGTCGATGAGGAGGAGATCGATCGTCCGGTAGCGGCCGCGGAACTCCGCGGTGCGATCGTAGCGGATGGCGTTGATCAGCTCGTTGGTGAAGCGCTCTGTCGACACGTAGGCCACCGTCATCCGGGAAAAGAGCTTGACGCTCTGATGGCCGACCGCGTGAAGCAGATGCGTCTTGCCGAGGCCGACTCCGCCGTAGAGAAAGAGCGGGTTGTAGGCGCGGGAGGGAAGCTCGGCCACCGCCTGGCTTGCCGCCTGGGCGAACTGATTGCCGGACCCGACGACGAACGTGTCGAACGTGTAACGCGGATTCAGTGTCTCGAGCGTGGGATGGGCCCGTGCGGCGGATGTCGGTGGAGGCGGCGCCGCCTCGAGGTCCTGGAGATCCCCCGCGCTGTCGATGACGACGGAGACTCGCGGCTGGCCGCCGAGACACTCGGCCGCCGCCGTCTCGAGGGCCGGCAGGTAGCGTTGCACCAGCCAGTCGCGAGCGAAGCGGTTGGGAGCGCTAATCCTCAGGTGGTCGCCCTCCAAGGCGACCAGATGGCATGGACGGACCCAGGAATCTACAGCCGTTGAGGGGATAAGGCGAGAGACGGCTTCGATGAGGCGGTCCCAAAGGCCGGCGAGCATAGACAGAACCCCCACTTACACACACAGTTATCCACAGGTGTGGATAACTGGAGAGAGGCTTTGGCCAGGACATTACACAATCGGTAGAGTAACGAAGCCGCAACTTAGCACAGCGGCGAAGCCCGTCGCAAGGAGGATCGTCTGGTTGACTTGCCCCCGCCCGGTGCCTAAACTGGCCGGGTTCTGTCCGTGCTGGTCACGCGAGGAAAGGGGAAGTCGGGCCGATGAAGCGAACGTTTCAACCAAATGTCCGCCGCAGGAAGAAGACGCACGGCTTCCGGAGTCGGATGGCGACCAAAGGGGGCCGCAAGGTGCTCAAGCGGCGGCGGGCGAAGGGACGCAAACGCCTGACGGTGTAGCAGGGCGCCTCCCCAGACGCGAGCGGTTGACCAGCAGCTCGGAGTTTCAGGCCCTCTTCCGGAATGGCCAACGCGTCGATTGCCCCTCGATGCTCGTACTGTGGCGTCAGATCGAATCGGATCCCGCGCGCCGTGCGGGGTTCACGGTCAGCCGCCAAGTTCGCGGTGCGGTGGCGAGGAACCGCGTGAAGCGGCGGCTGCGCGAGGCTTACCGGAGCACTCGGGGCGCCGCCCCCACGAAGGTTTCCCTGGTCATCGTCGGGCGCCCCGCGATGCTGACGGCCCCCATGGCGACAGTGATTGGAGAAATGCAGAGAGCGTTTCGCAGTATCCCCGGAGCGCGATCGACCTGATGGTAGCTCGCCTGATCCTGTCCATGCTCGCCGTCTACAAGACGGCCATTTCTCCTTTTCTTCCGAGGAGTTGTAGGTTTTCTCCGACCTGCTCCGAGTATGCCGCTCAGGCCATTGGCGAGCACGGCCTCGCGCGGGGCTCCGCCCTGACGGCCCGGCGGCTGCTGCGGTGCCATCCGTTCAACCCAGGCGGCTACGATCCCCCGCCGGGTCGGCGCGAGTACGCCTGACCCATGGAAAAGCGCGCGATTATCGCGGCGGTTCTCATGGCGGCGCTCCTGATCGTCTACCAGACGTTCTTCCTCGGTCAGGGCGACGCGCCACAGAAGACCCCTTCAGAGCCGAAAGCACCGGTCCAGTCGGCACCCCCGACCGCGGCACCGACTCCGCAGCCGAAGGTGGAACAGACGCCCCAGGAGCAGACCCAGCCGAGGACGACCAGGCCGGCCCAGAGGCTGGCGCGCGTCGAGAGCCCCAGCTTCGTCGCAGTCGTGAGCAGCGAGGGGGGCAAGCTTCAAGAGTTCAATCTGCGGTACCGCGGCGACAAGCCCATGGTGATCGTGGGTAGCCTGGGGCCGGCCGGATTGACCGTCGACGCCGGAAGCGGCCGAGGGGTGGTGCCACTCGAGCTGAGCGCCGAGACCCTGGCGCTCGGTCCTCAGCGACCGGTTGGAGATCTCGTCTTGACGGGCGAGGATCGAGGGCTCCGCATTCGCGAGACACTACGCTTCGACGCGAATCACTACACGATCGACGCGCTGATCCGAGTCGAGAACCCGGGTGGCGCGCCCCGCGCCGTCGGAATCAGCCTCCCCTGGGTCACGCGGGAGTCATGGCAGGGCGAGGTGGAGAAGTTCCCCGGTCAGCATCCGACCGAGATCCTCTGGCAGACCAATGGCCACCTCCAGCGGATCGAGAACCTCGCGGCGGTCGGCCAGCATACGGTGGACGGCCAGTGGATCGGCATGGGCAGTGTGTGGTACCTCGCGGCGCTGATCCCCAAGACACCGGGGTTCAAGCTCGAGGTGAGCGCTGAGCCTCGGCCGAAGGACGACAAGCAGCCGCGGCCAAGGCGATGATCGCGGCCACGGCGACGCCGACCATCGGCCCCGGGCAGGCGTGGGAGGGCCACGTGGTGATCTACCTGGGGCCCAAGGAGCTGGATCGGCTGGAGGCACTGGGCCTGCAGGGGTCCATCAACTTCGGCGGCTTTCCGGTCCCCCGCGCCTGGGGCGGCCTCCCGATGGAATGGCTGGGGATGCCGATTTTGCGGGTGATGAACTGGGTCCACGACCGCGTGGTCGCGAACTATGGCGTGGCCATCATCATCCTGACGGTGATCTCCAAGATCCTCTTCTTTCCGCTGACCATCATGAGCATGCGCTCCATGAAGGCCATGCAGACCTTGACGCCGCAGATCAACGCGCTGAGGAGCAAGTACAAGAGCGAACCTCAGCGCCTGCAGCGCGAGACGATGGAGCTGTACCGCCAGCACAAGGTCAATCCGCTCGGTGGGTGTCTTCCCATGGTGGCGCAGGTGCCGATCTTCTACGCCCTTTACCTGGCGCTCTCCGTGTCCGTCGATCTGCAGAACGCGCCCTTCCTCTGCTTCGGGCGGATGCCCGCGTGGGTGCCGCTCCTGGGCGGGGAGGATCTCTGGATCTGCAATCTGGCCGGTCACGATCCCACGTACGTGCTGCCGATTCTGATGGGGATCTCGATGTTCGTGCAGCAGAAGATGACGCCGGTCATGGGGGATCCGCGCCAGGCCAAGATGATGCTCTTCATGCCCTTCGTCTTCACGTTCATGTTCCTGAGCGTGGCGTCCGGCCTGGTGCTCTACTGGTTCTTGTCCAACGTGCTGCAGATCCTTCAGCAGATGTACATGGACCGGGGGCGGGCGTCCAAGGGCGCCGGCCGCGAGGTCAAGCACGCCGCACGCGCCTGACGCGACAGGGAGCGACACCATCGCCGCGATCGCGACGGCGGCGGGCGAGAGCGCGATCGCGATCGTGCGGGTGACGGGTCCGGCGGCCGTCGAGGTGGCCGCCCCACTGATCCGTTCAGGGAAGGCCCTCGCGAGTCTGGAGTCGCATCGGCTCACAAGGGTGACGGTGGTCGACCCTCGAACCGGCCGCGCGATCGACGATGCGCTATGCGCGGTGATGCGCGCTCCCCGCTCCTACACCGGCGAGGACACCGTGGAGATCTCCTGTCATGGGGGACCAGCCCTGGCGAGAATGCTGGTCGAGCGCCTCGTCGGCCAGGGGGCGCGGCTCGCCGAGCCGGGAGAGTTCACCCGCCGCGCGTTCCTCAACGGCCGCCTCGACCTGGCCCAGGCCGAGGCGGTGGCGTTGCTCATCAGCGCCCGCACGGAGCGGGCCGTCACCCTGGCCGCCCGCGGTATCGCCGGTGATCTGTCGAAGCGGCTCTGGGCCCTGCGGCAGGGGCTTCTGGAGGTCGTTGCCAGCCTGGAGGTAGCGCTGGATTTCCCGGACGACGCGACGACTCCAGAGGCGCACCTTGTTGGTAAGAATATCAATATCTTGCAGGACGAATCGGAGCTGTTGCTGAGCGCCGCCCGCAGGGGCCAGGTCGCCCACACCGGCCTGACGATCGCGATCGTTGGCCCTCCTAACGCCGGAAAGAGTAGTCTCTTCAATGCTTTGCTTGGCAGGGAGCGCGCGATCGTGACAGCCGAGGCCGGAACGACGCGCGATGTCATCGAAGGCACGATTGTCGTGAGCGGGGTGCCCATTCGTCTGCTGGATACGGCCGGGATCGGTGCGCCACGCGACCATGTCGATGCCGAGGGGATGCTACGGGCTCGACATGCGGTCGAGGAAAGCGACATCCTTGTGGTCGTCGTCGATGGCAGTCGCTCATCTGAGGGGCAAGACTGGCGGTTCATGGACAACCTTCCGGAGAGGCCTCACATCACCGCCCTCTCGAAGAGTGATCTCTGGGACCGCGCGCCAGTCAGGACTCCCGCCGGGGTAATCCCGGCGTCGGTGAAGAGCGGCGGCGGACTGGACGCGCTTCGCGCACGGCTGAGCACCGAGGTCGAGCAACGATCAGGTGCGGATGCTGACGAGAGCGCCATCGTGGCCACCATGCGTCAGATCGAACTGCTGGAGACTCTCGCCAACTCGATACGCCGGGCCTGGACGGCGCTGTCTATCCATCCGACCGAGATTTCCCTGATCGAACTGAGGGCCGGCCTCGACGCGGTGAGTGGACTCCTCGGAGTCGAGGTCGGCGACTCGGTCCTCGACACGGTCTTCGCGCGGTTCTGCGTCGGCAAGTGACCGAGGCGGAGACTCAGCTCCGTCACGGCGCGGCCAGGATTCTTGGAAGATCGTTGACAGACGACGAAGCGTGGTCGCTGTCGGGCTATCTGGAGCTCTTGGCGTCCTGGAACCGGGTCTACCGGATGGTCGGGTCCTCGGAGGCTGGATGGCTGGTCGAGAATGTGGTCCTCGACAGCCTGCTCTTCCTGCGAGCCCTTCCCAGTGCCTTTGCCAGCTTGCTCGACATCGGCTCCGGTGCCGGAGTTCCGGGTATTCCGATCAAGATCGTGAGGCCCGCCGTCTCCCTGGTTATGGCGGAGTCACGGCGGAAGCGCGCCTCCTTTCTGCTGACAGCGATCAGGTCGTTGGGTCTCACCGGGGCATCCGTCGTCCACGGTCGCGCGGAGACACTCATCGAAGAGGGCAGGAGGTTCGACGCCGTCGTTTCCAGGTGCGCGGGCGAGGCGATGACCATGCTCGACCTTGGCTCGAGGTTGGTTTCCGGGGGAGGAACGGTCGTGGTCGCGGGATCCCCCGGGGAGATCGACCTGCCGATGAGTCGCTCACTGCGCGTCGTCAATCCGATCACGGGCTTGCCCCGCCACTTTCTCGTTCGATAGTCCTCCGGCCTCGCTGTGTTCCACGTGGAACATCACGCTGTCCGCGCAAGCCGGATGGCGGAGACCCGTTGGCACTTCTTGGAGCAATTCCGCATGCATGATTCTGGGGAGAGCCATAACAGGGCCCAGCGGTCGTTGAGCATGAAGGCGGCCACGACCGATGGTGCTATCATGTCCGCGGCTCGGCGTTCCACGTGGAACAGGAGCGTTTAATTGGCAACGGTTCTGGCCATCGTGAACCAGAAGGGCGGCGTCGGAAAGACGACGACTGCTGTGAATCTCGCTGCTGCCATTGCTCTGGCAGGCCACCAGACCGCACTCGTCGATCTGGATCCACAAGGAAACGCAACCACGGGGCTTGGTGTCGCAAAGGAGGGTCTTTACCCAACGGTTTACCACGTCTTGCTCGGTGAGGAACCGGCGGAGGCCGCTCTCCACGCAACGGCCGTCCCCGGACTCTCCATCATCCCCTCTGACATCGATCTCGTCGGAGCCGAGATCGAGTTGGTCGGGGCCGCAAAGCGTGAGTACGTCGTCAAGGAAGCCATTGGAGCTTTGAGAGAGAGGCTGTCATACGTGATCGTCGACTGCCCTCCCTCTCTTGGCCTCCTGACACTGAACGCGCTGACCGCGTCTGACAAGGTTCTCGTCCCGCTCCAATGCGAGTTCTACGCGCTGGAAGGGCTGGCCCACCTCATCAAGACGGTATCGAGGGTCCGGGAGCGGCTCAATCCTCGGCTCGAGGTCGCCGGCATCGTCCTTACCATGTTCGACGGAAGGACGAGCCTGGCCCTCCAGATCAGGGATGAGGTAAACCGGTACTTCCCGGGACAAATTCTCGAGACCGTGATCCCGCGGAGCGTACGAGTGACCGAGGCACCCAGTCACGGGAAGCCCATCATGCTCTATGACCTGAAATCCAGCGGCTCCGTCGCGTATCTGGAGCTCGCACGGGAGGTGCTCAATGGTCCCTAAGCGAGGGCTGGGGCGCGGCCTCGGGGCTCTGCTCGCATCGAGCCCGACAGAGGGAGAGGCCCTCATCGAGGTGTCCCTCGACGAGGTCAAGCCGAACCCGAACCAACCACGCAAGAGTTTCGGGCCGGCCGGACTCGAGGAACTCGCTGCGTCGATCAGGGCCTCCGGCGTTCTGCAGCCCGTGATCGTGCGCAAGACGTCGCATGGGTATGAGCTGATCGCCGGTGAGAGACGGTGGCGGGCCGCCCGCCAAGCCGGTCTGGAGAGAATCCCGGTGATCGTCCGGGAGGCGACCGACGCAGAAAGCCTCGAGCTGGCGCTCGTCGAGAACCTCCTGAGGGAGGACCTCAACGCCATCGAGGAGGCCGAGGCCTACAACAAACTCCTGGCGCAATTCAACTGGACTCAGGAGGAGCTGTCCCAGAAAATCGGCAAGGACCGAAGCTCGATTGCGAATAGCCTGAGGCTGCTCCGTCTTCCCGATGCGATTCAGGACGATCTCAAGGCAGGTCGCCTGACCATGGGCCACGCCCGAGCGCTTCTCGCGTTGACCTTGCCCTCGGAGCAGCTCAAGCTGAGGGACGAGATCCTCAGGCATTCGTGGTCCGTGCGGGCGACGGAGGAAGGGGTGAACCTTCGCCGCACCGTCAGGGCGCCGCGGCGGCGCCGCTCACCGGAGTTGACGGCGCTCGAAGAAGCTGTCCAGAGAGCGCTGATGACTCGGGTGCGAATCATCGGCCACGATAGGCGAGGTAAGATCGAAATCACGTATGCGACCGCCGAGGAGCTGGAGCGCATCACATCCGCTCTGACGGCGGGGCTGCAGCATGTGAACAGGGTCACAATAATGGACGCGCCACCAGCGAGGTCTACGGAACGAGTCGTCGTGGGCATGAGCGGCGGGGTTGACTCATCGGTCGCAGCGGCCCTGCTCGTCGCGCAGGGTCACGACGTCGTGGGCGTGACCCTGCGGGTGTGGCCGTGGAAGGAGCCGGACGATCCCGCGCGCCGCTTCGGCAGCTGCTGCTCCTTCGAGGCGACCGATGGCGCGCGGCAGGTCGCGCGGAGCCTCGGCATCCCGCACTATCTGCTCAACTCCGAAGAGGAGTTCGCCCGTGCGGTGATCGAGCCGTTCGCCGACGCCTATCGGCTCGGACGAACTCCGGTTCCATGCGTGGCATGTAACAAGGATCTAAAGTTCGGCTCTCTGCTGCGCCGCGCGCGCGCCTGGGACGCGGCGGGGGTGGCCACCGGCCACTACGCGCGCGTCACCTACGACGAACCGACGGGCCGCCACCTGCTCTGTCGCGGCCGCGATGCTCGCAAGGATCAGTCGGACTTCCTCTGGTCGCTCACCCAGGAGCAACTCGCCTCGGCCCGCTTTCCGGTGGGCGACCTCACCAAGGACGAGGTCCGGCACCACGCGCGCCGCCTGGGCCTGGCCACGGCAGAGACCCCCGAGAGCCAGGAGCTGTGCTTCATCCCGGACCATGACTATCGCGGGTTTCTGCAGCGACGTCGTCCCGACGTGTTCCAGCCTGGACAGATCGTGAACGATGCCGGGCTCGTGCTCGGCGCCCACTCGGGAGTCGCGAACTACACCATCGGGCAGCGCAAGGGCCTCGGCCTCTCGAGCAGCCAGCCGCTCTACGTCGTGGATCTCGATCCGGACACGGATACCGTGCGCGTGGGGCCGGTGGAGGACCTCGAGCGCGTGAGACTCCTGGCGACCGCGGTCAACTTCATTTCCTGCCCGCCACCCACCGCGCCGCTCGCGGTCGACGCCAAGATCCGCCACAATCACCCACCGGCGGCCGCGACGGTTCGGATGATCGCCGGGGGCGTGGCCGAGGTCGTGTTCCGGCAGCCCCAGCGCGCCATCACCCCGGGGCAGTCCGTGGTGTGGTACCAGGGCGATCGAGTGGTGGGCGGTGGTGTCATCGAGCGGGAGCCGCGACCATCTCGGCCGTTGACTTCGCCAACGGCCGAGTGATACTTTTCACAAACCTCGTCCGCGACTGAACGAGACCGGGAGATTCCTCATGCCTCAGCGTAGATGGACGTGGATCTCTGCCACGCTGGGCGCCATCGGCGCCCCAGTTCTGCCCGCGCTCGCGTGGGCGGCTTCCGAAGGCGCCCACGGCGGCGGCGGCCTCATCAACCTCGACAAGTCGCTGATCATCCAGGGCATCAACTTCCTGATCCTGCTGTATCTGCTCCAGAGGCTCCTCTACAAGCCGCTGATCGCCAAGATGTCCGAGCGCACCGAGGCCATCAGGAAGTCGCTGGAAGAAGCGCAGCGCGCCCGCGCGGAAGCCGCCCGGCAGCAGGAGGAGAACGCCGACCGGCTGCGTGCCGCTCACGCGGAGGCCGCCTCCATCCGCGCCGCGGCGCTGAAGGAGGCGGCGGAGGAGCAGAGAAAGCTCGTGGACGCCGCGCGCGCCGAGGCCGCGCGACTGGTCGCGTCGGCCCGTGCCCAGATGGATGCCGACATCCGTCACGCTCGCGAGGAACTGCGGCGTGAGGTCGCCGACCTGGCCATCGGGGTGGCGGAGAAGCTCATCAGCAAGAGCCTGGACGACGCGGACCATCGGCGGATCGTGGCCGAGGCCGTCGGCCGGCTGAGGAACTGAGCGCGTGCCCCAGCATCACCGCGCGGCCCACGCCTACGCCAAGGCCGTCTTTGATCTCGCCAAGGAGCGAGGCCAGGTGGCGACGGTCGGGCAGGAGTTGGACGCGGTGGCCGCGCAGATCAAGGCCGAACCTGCGCTCCACGACTTCTTCGCGCGGCTGTGGGTGACGGGCGCCGCCAAGCGAGCAACCGCCGTGGAGATCGCGTCGCGGCTCGGGCTCTCCCAGCTCACGCGCGACCTCGTGGGCCTGGCCGCCGTGCAGGGGCGCGCGGATCAGCTGGCCGCGATCGGCGATGTCTACCGCGACCTCGTGGACCGCGACCTCGCCCGCGTGCGCGTGCGCGTGCGGACGGCCGTGGCGCTGACCGACGACGAGCGGCGGATGCTGGCCGCTCGGCTCCAGCGGGCGCTGGGCGGCAACGAGGTGATCCTCGAGGAGGCGGTGGATCGCAGCCTCCTCGGCGGCTTCATCGCGGAGAGCGGCAGCTACGTGGTGGACGGGAGCCTCGAGGGCCAGCTCGATCGCATGCGCCAGCGCCTCGAAAAGGGATGAAAACCGCAGCCACGCGCGCCCCGGTCGGCCCACCTGCGGCTCGAGCCGGGCACGCGTCGCCGCTACAGAGCGCAGCCACGCGCTTCTCGCTCAGGCCACCTGCGGCTCGAGCCGGGCACGCGTCGCCGCTACAAAGGAACGGGCATGATCAAGGCAGGCGAGATCAGCGAAATCATCAAGCGCCAGCTCGCGGGCTACGAGGCCGAGGTCGACCTCCAGGAAGTCGGGCGCGTCATCGAGGTGGGCGATGGTATCGCGCGAATCTACGGCCTGGACCGGGCCATGTCGGGCGAGCTGCTCGCGTTTCCCGGCGACGTCGTCGGCATGGTGCTGAACCTCGAGCAAGACAACGTCGGCGCCGTGCTCCTCGGCGACGACACGCTGATCAAGGAAGGCGACGTCGTCAAGCGCACGAACCGCATCGCCCAGGTCCCGGTGGGGGACGGGCTGGTGGGTCGCGTGGTCAACGCGCTCGGCCAGCCCGTGGACGGCAAGGGGCCCATCCAGGCCACGGAGTCCCGTCCCATCGAGCGCTAGGCGCCCGGCGTGGTCGACCGCCGCTCCGTCAAGGAGCCGCTGCAGACGGGCCTGAAGGCCATCGACTCGATGATCCCCATCGGGCGCGGGCAGCGCGAGCTGATCATCGGCGACCGCGGCACGGGCAAGACCGCCCTCGCGATCGACACGATCATCAACCAGAAGGGGCAGGACGTCTTCTGCTTCTACGTGGCCATCGGGCAGAAGCAGTCCACGGTGGCCCAGGTGGTGAAGGTGCTGGAGGACTCCGGCGCCATGGTCTTCACGACGGTCGTTGTCGCCTCGGCCTCGGAACCGGCGCCGCTGCAGTACATCGCGCCGTACGCCGGCGTCACCATGGGCGAGTTCTTCCGCGACGCCGGGCGCCACGCGCTGTGCATCTACGACGACCTCTCCAAGCACGCCACGGCGTACCGTCAGCTCTCGCTCCTCCTCCGGCGCCCGCCGGGTCGGGAGGCGTATCCGGGCGACGTCTTCTATCTCCACTCGCGCCTGCTGGAGCGGGCGGCCAAGCTCAACGATCAGCTCGGGGGTGGATCGCTCACGGCGCTGCCCATCATCGAGACCCAGCTCGGCGACGTGGCGGCCTACATCCCGACCAACGTCATCTCGATCACCGACGGTCAGATCTACCTCGAGGCGGACCTCTTCTATGGCGGCGTGCGGCCGGCCGTGAACGTGGGCCTCTCCGTGTCGCGGGTGGGTGGCTCCGCCCAGATCCGCGCCATGCGGCAGGTCGCCGGCAAGCTCCGGCTGGACCTCGCGCAGTATCGCGAGCTGGCCGCCTTCGCCCAGTTCGGCTCCGACCTCGACCGGGCCACCCAGCTCCAGCTCGCGCGCGGCCAGCGCATGGTGGAGATCCTCAAGCAGGGGCAGTACCAGCCGCTGTCGGTCGAAAAGCAGGTCGCCATCATCTTCGCGGGAACCCAGGGGCTGCTGGACGACGTGCCGGTGGATGCCGTGCGCTCCTTCGAGGAGTTCTTCTACGGCTGGCTCGAGCGCAAGCAGCCGCAGATCCTGGCGGAGCTGCGCGACAAGAAGGAGATCAGCGAAGGCGTGCGGGATGCCCTGACCAAGGCCGTGAACGACGGCAAGGCGGAGTTCATGGCCGTCCAGGGCATCAAGGCCGCCTGACAGGCCGACTCGCACATGCCCACACTCCGCGACATCCGCCAGCGGATCCGCTCTGTGCAGTCGACGCAGAAGATCACGCGCGCCATGAAGCTGGTGGCGGCGGCCAAGTTCCGCCGCGCCCAGGAGCGGATCCTGGCGGCCCGTCCGTACGCCAGCAAGATGGCGGAGCTCCTGGGCCACCTCGTGGCCAGCACGGAGTCGTCCGATGGGGCGGTCCACCCGCTCCTCGAGCAGCGGGAGGGGCCGCGCCGGCTCATCGCGATCGTCACGGCGGACAAGGGCCTGGCCGGGGCCTTCAACGCCAACATCATCCGGCGCTCGCTCGAGTTCATCCGCGAGTCGAACGCCACCGCGTTGACCCTGGTGGTGGTGGGGCGCAAGGCGCGCGACTTCTACCGGCGCCGGCAGTGGACCATCAAGCGCGACATGATCGGCTTCTGGGATCGGCTTGCCTACAGCCATGCCACGGAGCTCGCCGACTACTTCATGCAGCAGTACCTCGAGGGTGAGGTGGACGAGGTCTACCTCATCTACAACGAGTTCCGCTCCGTGGCCGTGCAGCGCCCGGTGCGCGAGCAACTCCTGCCCATCCCGCGGGCTCATGTGGAGGGTGGGGGCGAGGCGCCGGTGGACTACATCTACGAGCCGAGTCCCGAGGCCATCCTGGGCGACCTGCTGCCACGGCACGTGCGCACGCAGGTCTACCGGGCCCTCATGGAATCACTGGCCGGCGAGTACGGCGCGCGTATGACGGCCATGGAGGCGGCGACCCAGAACGCCAAGGAGATGATCGGCGTGCTGACCATCCAGTACAACAAGGCCCGCCAGGAACGCATCACCAAGGAACTGCTCGACATCGTGGGGGGCGCCGAGGCGCTCAAGCAAGGAGCCGAAGCATGAGCGAGGGATCGATCATCCAGGTGATCGGACCGGTCGTGGACGTGGCGTTCGAGCCGGGCCAGCTGCCGGCGATCTACAGCGCCCTCGAGGTGGCCGGGGTGGAGAACAAGGACATCTTCTCCTACTCCCAGAAGCTCGTCCTCGAGGTCGCCCTGCACCTCGGCGAGAGTCACGTGCGCACCGTCGCCATGGCCGCGACGGACGGCCTCACCCGCGGCATGAAGGTGAAGGACACGGGTGCGCCCATCACGATCCCCGTCGGCAAGGAGACGCTCGGCCGCATCCTGAACATCATCGGCGAGCCCGTGGACAAGGGGCCGGCCATCGGCGCCAAGAAGTTCTATCCGATCCACCGGCCGGCCCCGTCGTTCGAGGACCAGTCCACGAACATCGAGATGTTCGAGACCGGCATCAAGGTCGTCGATCTGCTGGAGCCGTACACCAAGGGCGGCAAGACGGGGCTCTTCGGCGGCGCGGGCGTGGGCAAGACCGTGCTCATCCAGGAACTGATCAACAACATCGCCAAGCAGCACGGCGGCATCTCCGTCTTCGCCGGGGTCGGGGAGCGCACCCGCGAGGGCAACGACCTCTACCACGAGATGAAGGAGTCGGGCGTCCTCGAGAAGACGGCCCTGATCTTCGGGCAGATGACCGAGCCGCCCGGATCGCGCTTGCGCGTGGCGCTCACCGCCCTCACCGCTGCCGAATACTTCCGCGACGAGGAAGGGCAGGACGTGCTGCTCTTCATCGACAACATCTTCCGGTTCACCCAGGCGGGCTCCGAGGTGTCGGCGCTCCTCGGGCGCATGCCCTCCGCCGTCGGTTACCAGCCCACCCTCGGGACGGAGATGGGCCAGCTGCAGGAGCGGATCACGTCGACCAAGAAGGGCTCGATCACCTCGGTGCAGGCCATCTACGTGCCGGCCGACGACATCACTGATCCGGCGCCCGCCACCGCCTTCGCCCACCTCGACGCGACGACCGTGCTGAGCCGCGCGCTCACCGAACTCGGGATCTACCCGGCGGTGGACCCGCTGGCCTCCACCTCGCGCATCCTCGACCCCAACATCGTGGGCCAGGAGCACTACGCCACCGCCCGCGCCGTGCAGTTGATCCTGCAGCGCTACAAGGATCTGCAAGACATCATCGCCATCCTCGGGATGGAGGAGCTGTCGGACGAGGACAAGCTGGCGGTCTCGCGCGCCCGCAAGATCCAGCGGTTCCTCTCGCAGCCGTTCTTCGTGGCCGAGCAGTTCACCGGCTCGCCGGGGCGCTACGTGAAGGTCGCCGACACCGTGAAGAGCTTCAAGGAGGTCGTCGAGGGCAAGCACGACGACCTGCCCGAGCAAGCCTTCTACATGGTCGGCGACATCGGCGAGGCCATGGACAAGGCCAAGAAGCTGCGCGAGGTCGCCTGAGTGGCCGACCGCCTGACCCTCGAGATCGCGACCCCGACCCGACAGATCGTCGCGGAGACGGTCGACGAGGTCGTGGCCCCGGGGACCGAGGGATACTTCGGCGTGCTGCCAGGCCACGCGCCGTTCCTGACGACCTTGGGGGTTGGCGAGGTCACCTACCGGATCGGCCGTGAGGAGTATCACCTTGCGGTGGCCGGGGGGTTCGCCGAAGTTCGCAACGACAAGGTCATCATGCTGCTCGACGTCGCGGAGCGGCCCGACGAGATCGATCGGGCGCGGGCCGAGCGGGCCCGCGAGCGGGCGGAGCGCCGCCTGGCCGGGCGAACGCAGGAAGACACCGACTATAGCCGGGCGCTCGTCGCGCTCATGCGAGCCCTCACTCGGTTGGCCGTCGCCGGACGAGGTCAATAGCGAACGCCTGCCCGGTTCCTTGGGCAGGGTGCCTGTCCCTTGCCACGCCCGTCCGATGTCGCGGATCCGCGCTCGCGACGTGGAGAGCGGTCTTCGCGGTTGGCACGCCTCTGGCTATGCCCTCGGCCGTGGCCACCAGGATCCGAGGCGCGCGCGCCCGACACGACGAGAGCCTATCGATGGCTTGCCGCCGCGCGGGAGGCTCACGCCGCGGACTCCGGCGGCAGCCCTCGACCGACGTTGGCAACACCACGTCGCTCAGGGTCGGTTGCGCGCGCTGGCGGACGCGCTACAACAGGACGAGCCGTCCGCCCGTGACCACGCCGAGCGCGTGGGATCGCTCAGCCGGACTCTCGCCCTGGCCATCGGGCTCACCCCGGACGAGGCCGAGGTCGTGGCGCTGGCCGGGCAGCTCCACGATATCGGCACGATCTGTGCGCCGAAGACGGTTGATGGCGCCGACGTCATTCATCGGCGCCATCCGGTGATCGGCGCGCAGCTCGTCGCGCCATTCGACGTCCTCGCCCTCGCCGCGCCCATGATCCGCCATCACCACGAGCGCCTCGACGGCAGCGGGTACCCCGATGGCTTGCGAGGCGAGGCCATCCCCATCGGTGCCCGTATCATCGCGGTGGCCGACGAGTACGATCGCCTCACCACCGCCGCGGACGCCACGGTGGTGTCGCACGACGTCGCGCTTGTCTATCTCGTTGGACAGGCGAAGCGAACGCTCGACGGATGTCGCTGATCTCGGCGCTCATCGAGCTGCCCCTTCCTTGACACTCCGCGTCGGCGACGTGTAGTGTGCGCCTATGTCGCGGCGGGAAGAGGTCGCTGGGCGCATGGCCGATGCCATCCTGAAGCGGCTCTCGACCAGGCGCATCATCGAGTGCAAGGACGAGGCGGCGGCTCGCGCGGCAGTCCGTCAGGTCGTCATCGCCAACATCGCCCTCGAGGAGCGCCTCGACCTTGACGCCCGCCAACTTCTCCTGGAGCACGCCAAGGCCATCAAGGAATCGGGGGCCGAGTACCGTCAGCTTCTCGGCAAGGTCAAGGAGAAGCTCGCGCGGGAGCGGGGATTCATCCTCTGATGCGGATGAGTCGCGAGCGGATCTTCCACCTCGCCGATCTCATCGTGAAGGAGCTCGGGGCCCTCCCCGGCATCCAGGTCAAGGCTCCCGACGACGTACGGCCCGAGATCGTGCGCATCCTCACCGAGGAATCGAAGCTCGACGACTCCATCGACGTCGAGGTTCGGAAAACCCTGGGTTCCTACGCGCGGCCGCGCCCCGGAGGGCAGTCGCGAGTGGGAGATCCTCTACCAGAAGACCCGCGACGAGGTGCTGCGAAGGCGATTCCGCACGTGAAACGGCTGGTGGTCGGGATCACCGGGGCCACCGGCGTCATCTATGGCATCCGCCTGTTGCAGGTCCTCCGCGACGTCGCCGACGTCGAGACGCACCTCGTGATCTCGGCCCCGGGCAAGCGAACCCTCGTGGAGGAGACCGAGTACAGCGTGGCCGAGGTCGAAGCGCTGGCCAATCACCGCCATGATCACCGGGACATCGGCGCCTCCATCGCCTCCGGCTCGTTCCGCACGGCGGGCATGGTGATCGCGCCGTGCAGCGTGAAGACGGCGGGAGCCATCGCCGCGTGCTACTCCGACAGCTTGATCGCCCGGGCCGCGGACGTGACGCTGAAGGAGGGGCGCCCTCTCATCTTGCTCGTCCGCGAGACGCCGCTGCACGTCGGGCACCTCAAGTGCATGCTGGCGCTCGCCGAGATGGGGGCCGTGATCCTGCCTCCCATGCCGGCCTTCTACCACCGCCCCAAGGACATCGACGACCTCGTGAACCACACGGTCGCCCGTGTGCTGGACCGCTTGGGGCTCCCGCAGACACTGGTGGCGGAGTGGCAGGGCTCGCACGCCCGCGCGGCCTCTGGCATTGCCCGCGCCTGAGTACATGGGGGGCTCCGGGCGCCCCCCAAGCCCCCCGACGCTCGGGACGCCCCGGCCCCGCCGGGGGGCCCCTCGACAACGCGATTCGCTCACAGGCGCTGACCTGTCTGTCGTCCTCCCCGTGTACAACGAGGAGGAGAATCTCATCCCGCTCTACGCGGAGCTGGGCGAGGTGCTGGACGGAAGTGGGCTCGACTACGAGATCGTCTTCGTCGACGATGGGAGCCGCGACCGCAGTGCGGAGGTCATCCGCGGTCTGCGCGAGACCTCCTCGCGCGTCCGACTGATTCGGTTCAAGGAGAACGCGGGGGAGACCGCCGCCCTCGACGCCGGCTTCAAGGCGTCCCGTGGGCGCTGGGTGGTGAGCATGGACGCCGACCTCCAGAATGACCCGCGCGACATTCTCCACCTGCTCTCCCTCCTCGATCGCTGGGACGTCGTCACGGGCTGGCGGGCCCGGCGGGGCGAGGGCGATTCGATCGTCCGGCGCGTGTCCTCCCGGGTCGCCAACGGGATCCGCAACGCGGTCACTGACGAGAGCATCCAGGACAGCGGGTGTACCTTCCGGGCCTTTCGCCGCGAGTGCCTGCGCGACCTCGTGCTCTACCGCGGCTTCCATCGGTTCATCCCGCAGCTCCTCAGGATGCGCGGCTATCGCGTCATCGAGGTTCCCGTCACTCACCGCCCGCGGCGCTTCGGCCAGTCGAAGTACGGCATCCTGAATCGCGCCTTCGTCGCCCTCGCCGACCTGCTCGTCGTCCGCTGGATGAAGGATCGCCTGTTGCGCTACGAGGTCGCCGAGGATCTCGGGGGCGATCTCATCCACGAGTAGCCTCGCCACGTGGCCATCCTCCTGATCGGACTCGGCCGCTGGGGGAAAAACACCTTCGTGTCCTGCGCACGCTGGGCGAAGAGGTGTGGGTGGCCGACGGTTCTCCCGCTCGCCGCGCCTGGGCCGAGAGGCAGGGGGTCCCGCCGGGGCGAGTGGCGAGCGACTATCGCGAGGTGCTGGCCGCGGTCGACGCCGTCGACGTCGTCACCCCGGCCGACAGCCACCGGGAGATCGTCGGCGCGTGCCTCGCTGCCGGCCGGCATTGCTTCGTCGAGAAGCCCCTGAGCGCGACCTGGGCGGACGGCCGCGCGCTTGCGGAGACGGCCGCGCCGCGGGGAAGGTGGTCCAGGTCGGGCACATCTTCCGATTCCATCCCGTCACCGTGACCCTGGGTGCGGCGCTCCGCGACGGGCGGATCGGCGCCGTCCGGTACGCCACGGGACGATTCGCGGGCTTCAAGCGGCCGCGCACCGACGTCGGGGTCACGCGCACCGACGCCATCCACTACTTCGACCTCTGCGCCTACCTTCTGGGCGAGAGGCGACGAGCGTGATGGCCCTCCAGCGCGACTATCTCGGGCGAGGCCTCGACGATATGTCAGTGACGATCGTGAGCTACGGCGATGTGCCGGTACTGGTAGAAGCCAGCTACTTCGTGCCCGGCACGTTCCGCGAGTGCGTGATCGTGGGGGAGACGGGGCGCCTGGTCGCCGACTTCAGCGCGGGGACCGTCACGCTCCACGCCCAGGCGTTTGCCAGGAGCGGTGATGCGTGGGAGACGATCGATCGCGGCAAGGAGAGCCTCGAGGTTGGCGAGGGAGAGCCGTTGAGGATCGAGCTGGCCGCATTCCTCGCCGCGTGCCAAGGGCGTGGCCCCAACTTCGTCCCGGTCGCGGCTGGCCTCCACGCCGTGGCCGTCGTGGAGGCCGCGGCCCGCTCGTCTGCGCAGGGGCGTATGGTCAGCCTCACCGAACTCGCGTAGCCGCTACCCTCAGAGGCCGCGAGGATATCGAGGGGCGTCCCGGCTTCGCCGGGGTGCTCCGAGCGCAGGGTGTTTGGGGGCCATGTCGGGGCCCCCATGTTCCCAGAGGTCAGCGGCGGCGCGGCTGATGTCGAGCTGGATTCCCGCCCGGCGCAGGTCGCGCGCGAGGAAGAGCTTCCACGCGCCGCCCGCGTCCACCACGATATCCGGCACCTGCGCCAGCCCCGGCGCCCCGTCCATCCTGAGCGCCGTCAGCGCGGCAGGGCCGAGCGTTGCCATCAGGGTACCCCACGCGGACCGCCAGAGACGTGGAGATGTCCGGCGGGAGCAGCACGATGGCGTAGGCCGCCACGGGCGCCTCTCATCGCCGCCGCTGTCCTCGAGGCGGCCGAGGAGCCCGTTGAGACGACCGAGCTTGATGCGGATGTCTCTCGCAGCTGGGCCGTCCGGCTCTCGAGATCAACCTCCGGGGCGGGGTCGCGACCGTGGTAGGCCGAGTATTCGAAGCAGGGCGCCTCGCTGACGAAGAGCGACCGAAGCCGCTGCCCGAGAATACCAGATCTGGTCCGGCGAGAATCGCGATGGGTGATCCCCCATCAGGACCTATAGGGTTGTCGTTGCCTCTGAGCGTCCTCCGGGGTAATCGCCCCCAGCGTGGGTCCTGACGTGCGCTGCGCCGCCGCTGCCTCATCGCTCGCCGCGGATTCTATCAGTCCACGGCGATTCCTGCGGCTACACTGCCGGTTCAGCGCACGGATCAGCACACGTGAGGACGGAGACACATCGGCACAACGTCAGCACACAGCCCCGCGGCCGGCGTAGACTCAGAGAGGGAGGTCAGGCAACCCTTTGATTCTGCGTGGTGCCGAAGGGGGGACTCGAACCCCCACACCCTTGCGGGCACATGACCCTGAATCATGCGCGTCTGCCAATTCCGCCACTTCGGCCCGGACGCAGATGAGCACCAGATGATACCGCTGGACCGCGCGGCCTTTCAAGGCGGGGTGAGCGCCCCCGATGACCACGAGGGAGGAGTTCAAGCCCGTCGCCACCAACCGGAAGGCGCGGCACGAGTACGAGATCCTCGAAACCCTGGAGGCGGGGCTCGTCCTGAGAGGCACGGAGGTCAAGTCGCTTCGGGCCGGGCAGGTGAACTTCAAGGACTCCTACGCCACGGTCCGGAACAGCGAGGCCTGGCTTCGCGGCTGCCACATCAGCCCCTACAGCCACGGCACCGACGCCAATCACCAGCCCGAGCGCGATCGCAAGCTGCTCCTGCACCAGCGCGAAATCGCCCGCCTCACGGGCAAGATAGCCGAGCGCGGGTTGACCCTGGTTCCCCTTCGCCTATACTTCAAGAAGGGGCGCGTGAAGCTGGAGTTGGGGCTGGCACGCGGCAAGAAACTCCACGACAAGCGGTCGAGCCTCCGCGAGCGCGAGGTCCGGCGAGAGATGGATCGGGCGGCGCGCGGCAGCCGCCGCGAGTGGTGACATCCGAACAAGGGGGCGACAGGTTTCGACGGGAATCAGCGAGGTCCAGGCTGCGTCTCGAGGTTTCTCTCCCCTCGTTAAATAGAGAGAAACGGCATAGCTGCCAACACTCAGCTAGCCCTGGCGGCCTAACACCCGCCAGCGTCCGCCGGATCGGGTCGCCGGGGTCCGGGAACGGGCGTCATATTCCGGTGACTGGCCCTGAACTTGGCCTCAGGGGAAGGGCGAGAACAATGAGGCTGGCCCCGAGGTCCTCCTGTCGGCTGGACGGCTTCTGGGGCGAGAAGCAGTGAAGTAAACCGACTATCGACGTAGACGCCTGCGGCTGAGGGTTTTCGGACGTGGGTTCGATTCCCACCGCCTCCACCAACGCACCCGACCCGCCCTCCGGGTCCTCGATCATCGAGGACCCGGAGGGCTTGGTTCTGCCTGGTAGTAGGACCTACCGATCTGGGCTGCCACGGCGACGAGTCGGACGGGCCCCAGCGCCCGGCGAAGCCCGAGGGTCGACTTCGTCGGGTGCGCGTCGAGCAGGGGCCGTGCAGCGCTCGTTCCCAGTCTCCCTCCGCCAGCCCCGCTCGCAGTCCGCGTGGAGACGGATGATCTGCCCGCCGCCGAAGTCCATGTCGTACTGAATGTGGATAGGATCAATCGGGGTGTCGCACCCGGAGCACGGCTGGCCGTCGCCTTTCCGGCGCGTCGCGCTCCCTGGCAGCGTCTTCGGCAGGATGTTCGCGGTGAGCTTGTTGCGGATGCGGGCGAGGGGCGCCGGAGCAGCCGATCTCTTCGTATCAGGCATGGGGCGGAACGCAACCAGACGGGCGCGTGACGAGCGTGATTCTGATGGCCGCGCCGTCGCGACCCAGCGTCGACGATGCACCTCGGCCGTCCACAGCGAGTAGCAGCCAAGGTGGAGCCGAAACAGACGGTTGCCGAGCGCGATCTGGTACTCGACCTGGGCGTTCAGGATCGGCTCACCGCAGGCGTCGCACGGATTACCCTGACCGTAGCCGCTCGAGGTCTTCACCGGCTGCTCCCGCGGTAGGTCATTCGCGACAACCTTGTCCAGAATGCGATTGACGAGACCACGACCCGTGTTCATTGATGGCCCCCGATGAGAAGACAGAAGAGCAAGCACACATCACCGGGGTCCTGGCGCCAGGAGCGCCAACCTGAGGGGCCGAGGTGTCGGCGAGCGGACTATACCACGCGGGCGGCTATCAGGGGGGCGTATCGCGCCGTCTAAAATGTTACCCAGCGAAAATCGTCGCGCCATTTGCGATGTTACTTTCCCCCACCTATGGAGAGAGTCATCGTGAGTGCGCAGAGCAAGGGAGAGTACGTGCAAGTGATTTACCAGCGGTACCGGCGGGCAGGCCGCCCGGGCAAGCGCCGGATCCTCGATGAGTTCTGCGCGGTGACGGGCTATCACCGCAAGCACGCCATCCGGCTGCTCAACGGCGCCCCCCGCCGCCGCGGGCCGTGACGTCCGGCGGTCGTCGAGGCGCGGCGCGCCATTTGGGAGGCCGCCGGGTACCCCTGGTCGCTGCGACTCAAGGCCCTGCGGCCGCTGTGGCTGCCCTGGGCGCGCCGGCGGCTGAGGCTACGGCCGGCGGTGGAGCGCCGCGGCTCGCCATCAGCCCCCGCCAGATGTCGCCGCTTGGCTCCGTACCGGCGGCAGCTCACCCAAGCGACTGTAGGGGCAGACCAAGCCGGGCACGTTGCTCAAGCATCACATCCCGCTGCGGACGGACCGCTGGGACGTGGCGACCCCGGGCTTCACCGAGATTGACCTGGTGGCCCACTGCGGCAGCCTGGGGGACGGCGAGTTCGTGCACTCGCTCAATCTCACCGACATCCCCACGACGTGGGGGGAGACGGCGGCCGTGCTGGGCAAGAGCCAGGTCGCGGTGCAGGCGGCCCTCGAGGAACTCCGGCAGGCGCTGCCCTTCCGGCTGCGGGGCATCGACTCGGACAACGGCTCGGAGTTCATCAACCAGCATCTGTGGGACTACTGCCAGGCGCAGGAGATCCAGTTCACCCGCGGGGGGCCCTACAAGAAGGACGACAACGCGCACATCGAGCAGAAGAACTGGACCCACGTCCGCAAGCTCCTGGGCTACGTGCGCTACGACAGCCCGGCGGCGCAGGCCGCCATCCACGCCCTCTACCGCCGGGAGCTGCGGCTCTTCCAGAACCTGTTCCTGCCCTCAGTCAAGCTCATCAGCAAGGAGCGCGTCGGGGCGCGCGTTCGCCGCCGGTACGACGCGCCCCGCACCCCGCTGGAGCGCGTGCTGGCCTGCCCGGATCTCCGCCCGGACGTCGTGGCAGAGCTCCAGCGCCAGCGCGACCGGCTCGACCCCTTCGCCCTGGCCCGCACGATCGACCAGCACCTCGAGCGCATCTATGCCCTGGCCAACCCGCGGCACAGTGCGCTCCCCACGCCGACCAGTCCCGCCGCTCCCGTACGCCGCGTCGTGCGCAAGCGGTTGAGCATCAATCCGAGCCCCCACTTGGCCGCCCGCCCTTCCCGCTCGGGAACATCGAAGACGGCGCGATGATTCCCGCGTCGGTAACTTTCTTAAATGGCTTGACAGGGGGGAAATGGGGCGAGCCACGCTAGCCCAGAGACCCGGTCCCGCCAAGGCAGGTGGACTGTCCCACCACCTCAACCACAACGTCTCAGTCGTCGTTCCAGGGCCTCGAACGCCTCAGCGCGCGCTGCCGCCTCTTTCGCGCCACAGCCTGCTTGCGCTTGCGCTTGACCGACGGCTTCTCGTAGTGCGCGCGCCGCTTCATCTCCTGAAAGATGCCGTCCTTGAGCATCTGCTTCTTGAGCGCCTTGAGCGCCCCCTCGATCTGGTTGTCGAAAACCTCGATCTTCACCGAGCGGCCCCGGACGCCCATCGGGGCACGCGCACGGGCTGCGCGGGGTCGACCCGAATCATGAGAACGTGGCGCTCGGTTCCCTTGGCAACGGCCGCCGCGATCGTCCGCGGAAACCCGTCGAAGGATTCCTCGATGATCAGGGCCGAGTGTTCAGTCCACGTGGGGAGCCCTCCGACAAAGAGTTTCTGCGCCATGGGCACGCTCCGTCATGATTCCGCTGGGCGAGGCGCTCTGGGTTGAGGATCGCGACCGGTTTGCCCGACGAAGCCGCTTCTGTGGTCCATCGGCTCGCCCCGGCGTGCGAACGCAGAGAGCGCGCTCACTATGCGGATCCGAGGGGAAGGTCAGGCCAGATGCCACAAAGCGCGACGCCGGTGCGTCAGCCCGGAGACCCTGTGGAAGGCAACGAAAGTCTACCACGGCTGCGGAGTCCTTCTGGCGCGCCTTGCAGGCGAGATGGTCACCGACCCCGGCCACGTCCACGCTCAGAGCCGCTCCTCGTCCTGTGATCCGTCCTGTGACCGGCTTGGGGAGAGCTTGACCCAGCTCTTTGCGTTGAAATCGTACTGAAATACCTCCCCTTCTTCGTCGAGCGCAAAGAGATCGTTCTCCGAGGCGCAGATGTTAATGAACTTTGTCATGTCGGCTCTCCTGTTGTCGGCGCCGGTACCCTCCGTCGCGGCCGCGCCGGCGGCTCCCTCGGCGCGCCGCGCGCCGGGATGAGGTTCACGCTCCTAGTCTAGGAGGCTGGGCGAAAAACCAGGTGAAACGAGCGCGGCGATCGCCGCGAGAGTACGCCGAAAGAGGTGAGGAGGATCTCTTCGCTCCGTTGCGCTTCTGTTGGCGCACCCCGTCGCCGGCATGGCGCGAGGTGCGCCGACCAGGTGCACGGGCCCGGTGCGTCGTGTTCGGGCCACGTGCGGCGTCATCCGGAGCGCCGGACCGCCGCCACCACCCGCTTCGCCCTCGCGCGGAGCCGTGGTCGGGCGGGGAGAGTCGCGCAGTTTCGCAATGCTTTCGAATGTCGCCGCGACGTCGCCGAACTCACGGCCCACGCGCTCGGTCTGGTTGTGTTCACCTCGCGAGCGCGAAGAGTGTCTTGGCATTACGGCACAGGCGCTCGCCGGTGCTGCGCTGGCTAGGCCGGCGAGCGCCCCGGACGCCAAACGTGACGGCGCGACGTTTGCTCCGTGGTCAGGCGCGCGGCGGGCCGGCCGCCGCGCGCCTGACGTCCTTCGGAAGTCGCCGGCGCCCTGGGCGCCGCGGCCAGGCTAGAACTCTCCCCCGTGCGCCATGGATGGGTCGGCCTTCTCGGCTTCCGGGGTGTCCGTGATGACCGCCTCGGTGGTGAGCAGCAACGACGCGATCGAGGCCGCATTCTGCAGGGCGACGCGCTCGACCTTGGTGGGGTCGATGATCCCCGCCTGGATCAGGTCGACGTACTCGTTGGTCTCGGCGTCGAAGCCGTGCGTGCTCGGGACCGCCGCCCTGACCTTGGCGACGACCACGGAACCCTCGAGCCCGGCGTTCTGCACGATCTGTCCGGATTGGCTCCTCGAGGGCGCGCCGCACGATACTGACCCCGGTGCCCTCGTCGCCCGAGAGCTTGAGGCTCTCGAGGACCTCCGACGCCCGGAGGAGCGCAACGCCGCCCCCCGGCACGATCCCCTCTTCCACGGCGGCCCGCGTGGCGTTGAGCGCATCCTCGACCCGGGCCTTCTTCTCCTTCATCTCGGTCTCGGTGGCCGCCCCGACCTTGATGACGGCGACGCCGCCCGCGAGCTTGGCGAGCCGCTCCTGGAGCTTCTCCCGGTCGTAGTCCGAGGTCGTCTCCTCGATCTGCGCCCGGAGCTGCTTGATACGGCCCTGGATCGCCTTGGTCTGGCCGGCGCCCTCGATGATCGTGGTGTTGTCCTTGTCCACGACCACCTTCTTGGCCCGGCCGAGGTCGTCGAGCTTGAGGTTCTCGAGCTTCATCCCGAGGTCTTCGGTGATCGCCTTGCCGCCGGTCACGGTGGCGACGTCCTCGAGCATGGCCTTGCGGCGATCGCCGAAGCCCGGCGCCTTGACGGCGCAGCAGGCGAGCGTCCCGCGCAGCTTGTTGACCACCAGGGTGGCCAGGGCCTCGCCCTCCAGGTCCTCGGCGATGATGAGGAGCGGCTTGCCCGCCCGGGCGACCTGCTCGAGCAGCGGCAGCATGTCCTTCATCGCGCTGAGCTTCTTCTCGTGGATGAGGACGAGGGCGTCCTCCAGCACCACTTCCATCCGCTCCGCATTCGTCACGAAGTACGGCGAGAGGTACCCGCGGTCGAACTGCATCCCCTCGACCACGTCGAGGGTGGTCTCCATCGCCTTGGCCTCTTCGACGGTGATGACGCCGTCCTTGCCGACCTTCTCCATGGCCTCGGCGATCAAGTTGCCGATCGTCCTGTCGTTGTTGGCGGCGATCGTGGCGACCTGGGCGATCTCCTTCTTGTCCTTGGTGGTCTTGGACATGTGTTTCAGCTCCTCGACCACGGCCTCGACCGCCAGCTCGATCCCCCGCTTCAGGCCCATCGGGTTCGCGCCCGCGGTCACGTTCTTGAGACCCTCGCGGAATATCGCCTGGGCGAGCACGGTCGCCGTGGTCGTCCCATCGCCGGCCACGTCCGAGGTCTTGGCGGCGACCTCCTTGATCATCTGGGCCCCCAAGTTGTGGTTGGGGTCCTTCAGCGTGACTTCCTTCGCGACGGTCACGCCATCCTTGGTGATGGTGGGGCTGCCGTATTTCTTGTCGATGACGACGTTCCGCCCCTTCGGCCCCAAGGTCACCTTGACGGCGTGCGACATGATGTTGACCCCGCGCAAGAGCGCGGCGCGGGCTTCCTCGTTGAACAGGAGCTGCTTAGGCATGGATACGTTCCTCCCGAGTGTGCATGAATGGTTGACGGCGGCCGAGCCGCTCGGTCACGAGCCGACGATGCCGAGGACGTCCTCCTCCTTCATGATGAGGTAGTCCTCGCCGTCGAGCTTGACCTCGCTGCCGGAATACTTGCCGAAGAGGATCCGGTCGCCTTGCTTGACCGCGAGGGGCAGGTGCTTGCCTTCGTCGGTGACCTTGCCGGTGCCGACGGCGATCACCTTGCCCTCCTGCGGCTTCTCCTTGGCGGTGTCGGGGATGATGATGCTGGCCGTGCTTGGCCTCCTGCTCCTCGAGGCGCTTGACGAGAACGCGGTCATGGAGCGGGCGCAACTGCGTCTTGGTTGCCTGAGCCATTGTGGAGGTCCCTCCCTCTTCCCGGTGGTGTGAGCGCGGCTGGTGGAATTGTCCAGCGGGCTCACTGTACCACTAAAATAGTACACTGAGACAATTTCGATCCCACCAACGGGCCTACACCCACGCATCGGCGGTCTTCTACTCCCCGGGCCGCGGCTGTTGTTAGCAAGTGATTTGTCCGCTCCGGTTTGACAAGTGATCTGGCCACTCGCCTCCCAAGGGTTAGGCCGCTTTCTCGCGGACCGGCTGGCCGTGCACCGTGAAGCGGCCGAGACAGCGCGGGCCCCACCAGATGGAATGCTGGCCGCTGAGATGGCGCCGAACGAGCACGCGCAGGCCGGCACAGGTCCGGCGGCCGCGCTGCTTGTCGATCTGCAGGACCACGCCGTCGAGGTGGACGGTGTTGTCGCGGGCCACCACCCGCTCTTCCTCGTGACAGAGGATCTGGTCCAGGTCGTGCGCGCCGACAGGGACGAAGGCGCTGGTGGGATCGGCCGGAGTTCGGCCGAAGGTGGCGTTGAAGTCGGGGATGAAGCGCTCGCGCAGATAGCGGTTGGCCGCGGCCGGCGTGCGAATGCCGGCCACGCGGAGTTCGTTGACCAGGCGGCCCTGCAGAGTCCCGTTGGCCCGCTCGCTGCGCCCCCGGGCCTGGGGCGAGAAGCCGAGGATGTGCTCGATGCCGAGCCGGACCAGCGCGCGACCCACCTGAGTGAGCTTGGTGCGGTCGGGGGCGCTGCCGGAGGTCGGCGTGGACACCGCCCAGCCGGCGCGGTCGGTGTAGAGGGCCCCCGGCAGGCCGAAGGTCGTGAGCACCTCCCGCAGCGCCGTCATGATGGCCGCCGTGCTCTCGCCGCCCTCCACGAGCTGGGCATAGAGCACCTGCTTGGTGGCGTCGTCCACGATGACGAGCATGGTCTGCATCACGCCGGGCACCAGGGCCAACCAGGCATGCCGGCTGCCGTCTAGGTGCACCAGCTCGCCGTAGCACGGCCGCGGCTCCCGGCGCCGGCGGTGGCGCCCCCGCGGGCGGCGTTTGGCCACGAGTCCCGCACCCTGCAGCGCCATCTTCACCAGGGTGTAGGAGAAGGTGAGTCCGTGCTCGCGCCGAGCGATCTGACAGAAGTGACGCACATTGAACCCGGCGTAGCGCTCGCGATACAGGCGCAAGATGCGTTGCAGCTCCTGGACGGGGACGCGGCGCGGGGATGGGATCCGGCGCCGGCGATCGAGCAGGCCGGCATAGCCGTGGTGCTCATAGCGCCAGCGCAGACGACGAACGGTGCGGGCGCTCAGCCCCAGGATGTCCGCGACTTGGATCCAACTCAGTTCTCCGCTCAACGCCCGCAAGATGACGTCCTGCACTTTCATGGCCCACTCCACGGCGGCCTGGGTGTAGCAACTCATGGCTCCCTCCTGAGGAGCCATCCCACACCCTCCGCCCGCAAGGAGCGGTCAAATCACTTGCTCTCGGGAGCGGTCAGATCATGTGCTCCCGACAACTCCCCGGGCCGCGGCTTGACAGTATTGCATTAGTGTACTATCTTACTCATACAGTATGACGATCGCCATGAACCTGCAGGTCGATGCGCACAGCCCGATCCCCATCCGGCGGCAACTGACGGAGCAGCTCAAGCACGTCATCGAGGGTGGTGGGGTCGCCCGGGAGCAAGCGCTGCCCAGCATCCGGGAGCTGGCCGGCTTCCTCGGCATCAACCCGAATACCATCGCGCGCGTCATCGAGGATCTCAAGCTGAGCGGACACGTGGAGACTCGGCGGGGGAAGGGCGTGTTTGTGGCCCCGGCGCCGCCCGCCCGCCCCGCCATGCACCTCCGTGCCGGCTTCTTGCAGGATACGGTGATCCGGGCGGCGGCCCTCGGGATGACCGCCGACGACGTGGCGGTGGGCGTGCTGAGCTTGGCCGGGGTCCGGCCCGTTGCCCTCCAGGGGGCCGTCGAGGTCCTCCTCGTGGAGTGCAGCCCGCCGGAGCTCGACTTCTTTGCCCGGCAACTCGAGGCCAACCTCCCGGTCCATGTCGACCAGGTACTCCTCGGCGAGCTGGCGACGACCGTGCAGCGCCAGAAGCGACCCGGCCGCTGGGTCGCGGCGGTCACGAGCTTCTGCCATCTCCCGGAGGTGGAGCGGCTCCTGAGCGGCCGGGGGGTCCCGGTGATCGCGCTCCTCGCCGAGGCGCATCTCGAGACCCTCCACCGATTGGCCCAGCTCCCGGCGGGAACGCGGGTAGGCGTGGCCTCCGCCGCCGCGGAGACCGCCCACAACCTGGAGCACTCGATTGCCAACGCCCGCCTGCCGAACATCGCCCTCGTCGGGGCCTGCCCCGCCGAGGGGGCCGCACTGGCTCGCCTGCTGCGGCGAGTGGACGTCATCGTGTGTTCCACCGCGGCGGTCGAGCGGGTCCGGGGGCTCGCCGGCCCCGCGGTGCAGGTGATCATCGACGACCGGGCCCTCGACCCGCGGGCGATCGAAATGCTCGCGACCCTTCTGGTGCGACAAAACGGTGACCGGGCGGCGGCCGCTCGGCCCGCCGCCCGGAGACGCCTGCTCCCTCGTCCATCCAGCGGGCGCAAGGGGACGCAGGGCGCGATGCCTGCGAGGGTGCTGGGCACGTGATGCGGGCCGTCACGAGTGGACACCTGCGCGAGTCCGCCCGTTGACCAGACGCGGAGACTGTCTTCGGGAAGCAAGGAGGATGGCGATGCAGGTGAAGCCGACACAACAGGAAGAAGGCAGTCTCTCTATATGGGGGTCATCGGGATGGGGCTCATCGGGCTGGTGCTCGCGTCGATCCTCGGCCTCTTCTGGCCCAACGATGGGCTCCAGTTTCTCATCTCCGTGGTCGGCGTCATCGTCTTCACCGGGTTGACGGCCTGGGACGCGCAGCGGCTGAAGCAGATGGCGGCCGGACTGCCCCGGGGCAGCACGGTTCGTACGCGATCGTGGGCGCCCTCTCTCTCTACCTGAACTTCGTCAACTTGTTCCTCATCCTGCTCCGCTTCCAGGGCGGCCGGAGGACGTGAGCCGAGGCTCCAGATTCGGGACAGACCACGAGGTGCGGGATGAGGTGGCGAGTGGAGTTCTACCACGAGCGGCAAGGGATCTTGGCGCGTTATGGCGTTGAAGCACCGTCACCAGCCGCGGCGGTACTCGTAGGCCGGGACGCCGTTCTCGCGGAGCATCCAACGGCTCGAGCGCGTGGGAGGCCGAGTTTGCTCCAGCGCGCCGAGCGCGCCGGAGGTCACGACGGCAGCGGGTGGGTCCTGTACCGGATCGTGAAGGACAACGGGAAAGAATCAGCAGGCCAGGCCTCAGCGGAGGGATGAGATGTTCACGATCCGTTTCACACGGCCAAAGCGAGAACAGAACCCGCCCCTGACGGACACACAACGAACGATCGTCGAGAAGAAGTTTGAGATCCTCCAGCGGGCAAGCTTCGGATTCACGCAAGACCGACTCCTACACATTCAAGAGGAAGACCTTGAAGCCTGGACGGATGCGTGTACGGATGAGCTTCGTCGGAAAATCGCATCAGTCGCCCCGTCGCATGTCAAGACCGCGCTGATCGAGTTTCGCGCGCTACGGTGTGTCTCTCTCCAGTGTCTTCCTCTATCGATGCCCGCTGACGCAGCTGGTCCGAGGACGCACGGGAGCCGGCCCCCCCGGTACTCGATTTCCAACGACGCACGTGGGTTGACCGCGGGGCCGGTCTAGACCCCTCTGCCTCCGGGCTTTGAAAAGGAGAATGAAATGGCCATGCCGTACCATGCCGTACTTGCTCTCGGCCTGATGCTTCTCGTCGCGCTCGCCACCCCGCAGGCGGCCGACGGCCAGGTCCCCACCGCCACCGATTTCGCCGCCTGTAATCTGGAAGCCCTCGAAGGGGTCAGGGCAGGGACGGCCTCGCCGACCATGGGCGACCGCACGCGGGCCGATCTCGCGCGCGCTGCTGACCACGAATCCGCCAGACTCCACGGGCACAATCAAGTCGTCCGATCCGCAAATCCACGGTATGGAGGCGGAGGGCGCCAAGCAGGCCCACTATCAGGCCGCCTATCGCAGCTGCATGAGACGGAAAGGCTTTTGAGTGACGCCAGCCCGTCACCCTCGCGGAGAGCGGAGCCGCGAAGGGATCAACCGGTGGTCCTCGTGGGTACCCGCCTGAGCGGCACGCCGCGCGCCGCCGATGGGCGCGCCCGCGCCACCGGCGGTCCGAGGATGACGAGCAGGTGCAGGGCGGCCAGCGCGCGGATGACCGGCCACGACGGATCAAATTCCGCGCCGCGGACACTGAACTTCGCCGAGCGCGGATGGGCATGGTGGTTGTTGTGCAGGCTCTCGCCGCCGCTGACCCATGCGAAGAGGCGCGAGTTGTACGCCGTGTTCTCGAAGTTCTGACGCCCGCGCCAGTGGCCGAGCGCATTGATCAGGGGCGCGAGCACGAAGACGTAGAGAACGGCGTGGGCGAGGCCGGCGATGAGCCCAGGCCAGAATCCGATGACGACACACAGCAGGGTCAGGCCGACGCCGAGGCCCAGGAGGCCGTGGGAGAACACGGCCCGATCGAGACGATCCTCGGGCAGATCCGGGGCGAACGTGGCGAGGGTGTGCGCGTTCCGGCACTCCCGGGCGTAGTAATAGACGTTGAAGAGCTGGACGCGCCAGAAGCCAAGCAGCCGCGGGCTGTGCGGGTCTCCCTCGCGGTCGGTGAAGGCGTGATGCTTGCGATGAACGGCGACCCACTCTTGTCGGCGTTGTCCGGTGGTCAGCCACAGAATGGCGCGAAAGACGACGTCGGCTACCGGGTGGAGACGCAGGGACCGGTGCGCCAAGGCCCGATGCAGGTAGATCGACGTCGCGATCACGGCGATCTGACTCAGCGCGACGGCGACGATGGGAATCGCCCAGGCACGGTTCATACGGATGTCTCCTTGACAGGGATCGTCGGGCCGCAGCGCGGGTGCGGCGAATACCTTTCAGACGCAGCAACGGCGCCGGGTAGCCCCTCGACGCGCGCCCTAACCGGCCCCGCATCGGGCGGCCGCTCATCGCGCGCGGCCGCGTCGATATCGCGCTCCCCGCCGCGTTGGGCACGGCGAACCTCAGCGCAGTTCATCGTCTGGGCCCACGAGACGCGCGGCCCGGACCGCCGTCAGGGCCGTCACGATGCTGCGGAAGAAACGGGGACAGCGCCGCTCACCCCTTCGAGGCAGTGAGCGGCTCGTCGCGAGGGCGACGGCCCGCGCTACACCTTGGCCTTCACGAGCGCGTCGGCGCAGGCACTGGCCAGTCCGGAGTTGGGCGTCTTGTCCCCGTGCGGAGTCGCCCAGCCGCCGTCTTCGATGGCCTGCCGCTGTTTCCACGAGTCGGTCTTCTGGAAGTCGGCGAGCTTCGCCGGGGCATTGGGCTGCTGCATGAAGCTCGCGACGCAGGTGGGGGTGAGCGCGACGATCACGGCCGAGTTGGCCCGTTCCAACGCCGCGCGCTCGGCGGTGCCGCCGAGGGTCCATCCGAGCCAGGAAAACCCGATGATCATGGTTGCGACGGAGCCGATGATCACGCCCCAGGCCGCCGGTTTGAGCCATGGTACCTGCATTGCCATGAGACACCTCCGTGAGATGGCACGAACAGCACGACACGGTTCAACACCAGGGATGGGGAGCACCCGGCGATCCCTCACGACGCTCGGTGCTGGCTCTCGCGACGGACTCCTCGCCATCCGATTGTGGCAACGGTCCGACAGGCTCTCGCGGAGCGCCCGCACCTCGGCCTGCTGCTCCTCTGTCTGAGCTCGGACGTGCGCGATGATCCGGGCCGCATCCTCTGTGGTCCAGGCCTCGAAGTGTTTGTAGATCACCATCGGCGTCGGGCTGCTCGCGTTGTCCCACACGCCCACCACGAAGGGCCCCTCGCTGTCCTGGAGGGCGGGATGAGCGCCAACCCCGCTCGGTGCCCACGGTTGCTTCCAGCGCGAACACCTGCCCCAACTCCTCGAGGCTCGCCGGAAACCAATTGATGGAGAGCGCCTGGCCCCGAACCCGCTCGAGGTCGATCCAATCGCTCCCCAGGCAGGACAGCAGGGCCCGGGCGTGATCGTCGGTGATCCAGGCCGGGAGCGGATCCGACTGGAGGAGGAGGTGCGGCACGCCGGCGGCGCTCATTCTCCCGCGCAGCACTCGCCGTTGATGGGCGAGCCGGCGGGCGAGCGGCCAGCCCGAGGGCCAGAACCCGTCGGCTTCGAGCTCCTTGAGCATGCGTTCAGTCGTCAGGTCGCGCTTGGCCGCGTGCCGCTCCAGAAACGCGGTGACCGTATCCGGATCGAGCGGCCCCATCGCTCACCGGCGCCGGTGCTGGCTGTTCCACCGATACGTGCGGTCGAGTTCCGCGCGATTGCCGACGTTCATCTCGATGAGGCGCTGGGTGCCCTGGGCGACGGCGGCGGCGATGGTCGGGAACATCTGGTGCGATTCCGCGACCATCTCGCCATCGGCGCTCATGATGCGCCAGCGCCACTCGGGACTCCGCGGAGACGAGAAGGCCGCGACGTGCATCGCGCGCGGGTTACCAGCGTCCGCTCGGCCGCCCGCCCATACGTCCGCCCGAGCCTCCGGGGTTGGCCCGCTCGACCTTCAATGTCCGGCCATCGACATCCTGACCGTTGAACTTGGCCACCGCGGCTTCCGCATCGGGAGCCGTGGCCATCTCGACGAAGCCGAATCCGCGCGAGCGGCCGGTATCGCGGTCCATCACGACGGTGGCCGACTCGACGGTACCGGCCTGGGTGAACAGGTCCCGCAGACGTTCGCTCGACGTGGAAAAGGACAGGCCGCCGATGAAGAGTTTATGCGCCATCTCGCACCCCCGAACAGGTCTCCCGCGGTTGAGGACACGCTCTGGAGCGCGGAAGAAGGGGCCAGAGCCGTGGTCTGGGGAGGGAGGGGGTCCACGACGAACCGCGACCGGACCAGACGCCATCAGTATCACACCGTCCCCGGTGCCGTGTCAAATAATATATAGACTATATATAAAATATAGAGGCTTGGCCGCCCCCGGGCTGAGCCTCGCGTCGCTAGGCGTGCGCGTGCCAGACCTGACGCTGGGCGATGATCACGACGGCCGCCCCCGCGAACGCCACCACCGCCGCCACGAAGATCCCCGGGTCCGAGGCGAGACCCAGGACGGCCAAGATCTCGCCCGCTCCGGTGCTCCCGACCAGGCCGAGGGCGAGGTCCCAGATCAACCCATGCCCTCCATCCTTCATCGCGAATCCGGCGAGCCAACCGGTGAGCAATCCCACGAGCACCAACGTCGCGAACATCTGGAGATTCATCACGCGTCCCCTCGTCTCGGGGCCCCGACCTTCCCGGCGCCGGTGCGTCTCGAGATTGACCCTTGATATATATCAAATACCGAAATATATAACAAGTGTAACTGCTATATTCAGGGTGCGTCCCCCCGGAGGGGTGGGCGCCGAGACGGGAGGTGCGATGTTCACGAACAAGACGCGAGTCCTGCTCATCCTTCCCCAGGACGTCCTGGATCGGGCCAGGGTCCTGGCCGGGAAGGCGACGACCACGTACAAGCTCCCCGTGAGCCTGCAGATCGTTCTCCGAGCTCTGGTCGAGGAAGGCCTGAGGCGCGACAACGATCCCGCCCTCCTCGCCAACATCGAGGGGCAAGCCAAGGCGGTCCGTTACCTTCGCACGGTCGCGCGTCAAGTCCAGCGAGTTGAGGAGAAGCGTGAGAATCCCTCGCCTGGAATCAGGCGTCGCGCGAGCGGCCGTGAACCGCAGAGGCGCCGTAAGTGACGAGGGCATCGCAGGGCCGTGATGAATGACCGGGACGACTGGAAGATGTTCGCCCCCCTCCGGCGTGGCGAGCCCATCTCGCCTCAGGCCAAGGTGGTGGCCGCCCTCAAGGCCCACGGAGCCGGAGTCACCGCGGCCACGCTCGCGGCCGAGTTGCTCCAGGCGGGATCGGTCATTGGGATGAAAGCGCCCGTGACCAAACGAATCGAAGAGTTGCTCGACGAGCTGGAGCAGGCGGCGCGGGTCGAGCGGATTCCCGACGGGCGCTACCGCGTGGTCAAAGGCCGCGCGCCGCGATGAATCTCAGCGAACGGCAACATGAGGTGCTCAAGCGGATGGCTCAGGGCGGGGTGCTCTTCGTACGGCTTGAGCCAAGCGAGGCGGGCACGCAGCAAACGTGCTGGATCGGCACCGTCGAGCTCCCCCCGATGACGGTCAACGCCCTCATCACCGCTCGTCTCATCGAGCGGGATACGGTCGTCAAGAAAGGCGCGCGGGTCACGGCTTCATACTTCATGAACTTCGCTGGGCAGGCGGCACTGGAACTTTCGGACGGGCTGCGGGAGCGCATCGGGCGCCCGCCCGCGCGCCCGGAGCCGCTCGGCTCGGAGGTGGGCGCACAGCACGTGCCGCCGCAGCGCGCGGAGACTCAACCAGGGTCGTAAGCACGAAGCGAAGACAACTCCTCCACCTTGCCCTCCGAGCGGCGGGCCTGACCGGGCCGCCCTTCCTCAGCCCTTGGTGCGCAGCTTCGGGTCGAGCGCGTCGCGCAGCGAATCGCCGAAGAGGTTGAAGCCGAACACGCCCAGGCTGATGGCGATGCCGGGGAACAGGGCGATCCACGGCGCCTTCTCCGCATACGACGGGGCGGAGCCCGAGAGCATCAGCCCCCACGACGGCGTCGGCTCGGCCGTCCCCAGGCCCAGGTAACTCAGGGCCGCCTCGGCCAGGATGGCGCCGCCCAGTTGCGCGGTCAGCAAGATGAGGTACGGGGCGATGACGTTGGGGACGATGTGCTGGAGGATGACGCGGCGCCGCACGGCGCCGAGCGCGTGTATGGCCTCGACGTACTGGTGCTCCTTCACCGACAGCGCGGTGGCCCGCACCACGCGCGCCGCCCGAGGGATGACGGGGATGGCCACGGCGATGATCACGTTCCGCACCGAGGGGCCCAGGATCGAGGCGATGGCGAGGGCCAGGATCAATTGCGGGAAGGCGAGCAGGATGTCCATCAGCCGCTCCATGAGGAGATCGACCTTCCCGCCCGAGTAGGCGCTGATCACGCCCAGCAGCCCGCCGATGGTGCACCCCGCGAACGATGCCGAGAAGCCGACCACGAGCGCGATGCGCGCGCCATACATGATGCGGCTGAGGATGTCGCGCCCGAACTCGTCGGTCCCGAACCAGTGCTCCGCGCTCGGCCGCGCGAACTGCAGCGCGTAGTTCCCCAGGTAGGGGTCATACGGCGCGAGCGCCTCCGCGAAGAAGGCGACGAAGGCCATGGCCAGGATGATGAAGCCGCCGGCGGCCCCCAGCGGCTTCGTCCGGATGAACTTGACGATGGTCTCGCCGATGGTCAGCTGCGGCGCCAGGGGCACCGTGGCGGCGACGTGGGTCAGCGCGTGGTTGGTGGCCATCGCTACCGGTAGCGGATGCGTGGGTCGAACCACGCATAGGTCAGGTCGACGAGTAGGTTGACGATCACGAAGCTGAACGCGATCAGGAAGACCAGCGCCTGGACCACGGGATAGTCGCGGTGGGCCACGGCATCGACCACGAAGCGGCCCACGCCGTTCAGGGTGAACACGGTCTCGGTGACGACCAGGCCGCCGATGAGGAACGCGAACTCCGTCCCGATCAGGGTGATCACCGGCAGCATCGCGTTCTTCAGCGCGTGGCGGACGACGACGACCCGCTCGCGCAACCCCTTCGCCCAGGCCGTGCGGATGTAGTCCTCGCGCAGCACCTCGAGCACCGTCGACCGCGTCATGCGGGTGGTGACGGCGGCGTACCGATAGCCCACGGTGAGGATCGGCCAGATCATCTGCTGGAAGTTCGCCCAGGGATTGACCCAGGGCGGCGTGAACTCCAGCGGCGGCCCCCAGCCGAAGAAGATCACCAGGAACAGGATGCAGAGGATCCCCACCCAGAACGACGGGATGGCGAGGCCGCCGATGCTGATCACGCGAACGACGTAGTCCACCCAGCCGTCCTGGCGCACGGCGGCGAGCATGCCGAAGGGGATGGCGATCAGCACCGAGACGATCGTGGCCGCCAGCGCCAGCTCGAGGGACAGGGGCAGGCGCACGAGTAGCTCCTCGATGACCGGGCGCCCGGTCCAGAGCGAGTTGCCGAAGTCGAGGCGGAGCACCCCCCACAGCCACGTCCCGAACTGCACCATCAGGGGCTGGTCCAGCCCGAGTCGGCTGCGCATGGCGGCGAGCTGCTTGGGATCGATGTGGCCGGCCTGGTCGCCACCGAAGATCAGGAGCGCCACGTCCCCGGGAATGACGCGCATGATCATGAACACCAGGGCGGCGGCCCCGAGCAAGGTGGGGATGATCAGGAGGAGACGCTTCAGGATGTAGGTGCGCATGTCGCCGTCAGCCTCGCCCGCTCAATCTTCCGCGAGCCAGACGTCCTGGAGCTTCTGGTTGGTGAAGTGACTCGGGGGCGCGATCCAGTTCTTCACCTTCGCCCAGTGCACGGCGTTCCGCGTCCACCAGAGACCCGGCATGTGGTACGCGTTCTCCAGCACGATCTTCTGGAGCTCGATGACGAGCTTCCGGCGCTCGGCTGGGTCGAGCGTCCGGGCCTGCCGCGCGTACAGGTCGTCGATGGCGGGGTTGGAGAACCGGGCCCAGTTCTGGGGCGACCCCGTGATGAAGGGCGCCAGCAGCGCATCGGGATCGTCGGTGAAGTGGCCGTAGGGATAGACCGTCATCTCGAAGTTCCCCTGGTCCCGTGCGTCCGCGTACCAGGACGCGGTCTCGAGCGGCCGGTTCTCGGCCTCGATCCCGATCTTCCTCCACTCCTGGATCACGTACACCGCCCAGTCCTGGTACGGCAGCTTGATGTTGCGGTTCTTCAGCACGACCTTGAAGCCGTTGGGGTAGCCCGCCTCGGTCAGGAGCTTCTTCGCCTCGGCCCGGCTCTTCTCGGCGTCCCGCCAGAAGCCGGGGAACTTCTCCAGCTCGGCCGGCGACATCGCCCACTCCGTGCCCGGACGGGTGAGCCCCCCGACTCCCTGGAGGCCGGTGAGCCTGAACAGCGCCCGGCCCGCCGTGTAGCGATCGATGCCCAGGGTGAGCGCCTTGCGGACGCGAACGTCCGTGAACGGCTTCACGGTGTTGTTGATCGCGACGCCGAAATTGATGACGAAGGGAGTGTGCTGGACGACGATCTTGTCGCCGAGCTGCTTCTTGATGGCCTCGACTTCCGAGTCCGGCAGGTCGCGGAACTCGATGTAGGCGCGGCCGGACCGGATCGCCGCCGCCCGTACGGACGTCTCGGTGCTGATGAAGAACTTGTACCCGTTCAGGTACGGCCGGTCCTTGACGAAGTAGTCGGGGTTCCGCTCGCCTTCGAACGTCGATCCGGGCGTGTAGTTCTTGAACTTGAACGGCCCGGAACCGACGACGTTCTTCGTGAAGTAGTTCGGATCCTTGTCGAGGTACTTCTTCGGGAAGATCACGTTCCACGGCGAGGCCAGGTTCGGCAGGAGCGAGGCCGACGGGAACTTGAGCTTGAACAGCACGGTGCTCGGATCCGGCGCCTCGACGCTCGCGACCGCCGAGTAGTGGTGCTTCCTGATGCTCCGGACCCCTTCAGGTGGGAAGAGGATCTTGTCGTAGCTGGCCTTGACGTCGGCGGCCGTCAACGGCGAGCCGTCGTGGAATCGGATGCCCGGACGGATCTTGAACGTGTAGGTCAGCCCGTCGGGCGAGATCTTCCACTCGCTGGCCACGTCGCCGATGACGTTCGGGTAACTGTAGGGATCGATCTGCAAGAGCGTGCTGTAGAGCGGGGCCACCGGCTGGAGGGTGGCGAAGGTTTGCTCCTGGTGCGGGTCGAGGCCCGGCGCGTCGGCGCCGATGGCCGCCAGCAAGACCCCTCCCCGGCGCGGGGTCTCCGACCCCTGGCCCGTGGCCTGGATGGCCACGCCCACCGAGCCGAACAGGACAGCAAGGGCAACGACGGTGACGAGCGTCCGGGAACGTCGGATTCCTGCCGCCATCGGGCACCTCCCGCGAACGTTGGGGGACGGTGGACAGTGAGAACGTTAGCCTGCGGCGGACGCTACCAAGGGCCCGCGCACCTGTCAATTGGTGATTGCTGTCAACCTCCGTGGACGCTCAATCCTCGGCCAACCAGACGTCCTGGAGCTTCTGGTTGGTGTAGTGGCTGGGCGGAGCCACGTAGTTCTTGACCTTGGTCAAGTGCACGACGTTCCGCGTCCACCAGAGGCCCGGCATGTAGTACGCGTTCTCGAGGACGAGCTTCTCGATCTCGTTGCAGAGCTTCTTCCGCTCGGCGGGGTCGAGGGCCCGCGCCTGCCGCGAGAACAGGTCGTCGATCCGCGGGTCGGAGAAGCGGCCCCAGTTCTGGGTGCTCTTCGTGACGTACCGGCCGAGGAACTGATCGGGATCGTCGGCGAACTCGACCGTGGGGGCGACGATCAGCTCGAAGTTGCCGGTGTCCTGCCCGTCCGAGAACCACGCCGCCGTCTCGAGCGGCCGGTTCTCCACCTCGATGCCGATCTTCCGCCACTCCTGGATCGCGTACACCGCGAAATCCTGGTAGGGGAGCTTCACGTTGCGGTTTTTCAGGACGACCTTCAGGCCGTTGGGGTAGCCGGCCTCGGCCAGGAGCCGCTTGGCCTCGGCCCGGCTCTTGTCGGCGTCCTTCCAGAAGCCGGGAATCTTCTGGAGCTCGGCTTCGGGCAGCGCGTACTCCGTGCCCGGGCGCATCAATCCGCCGACGAGCTTGAGCCCGGTGATCCCGTACAGCACCTTCCCGGCCGTGTAGCGATCGAACCCCAAGGTGAGGGCCTTGCGGACGCGAACGTCGGTGAACGGCTTCGCGGTGTTATTGATGGCGATCCCGAACTGGCCGACCATCGGCGTTTCCTGGACGGTGACCTTGTTGCCCAGCTGCTTCTTGATGGCCTCGACTTCAGAGTTGGGCAGGTCGCGGAACTCGATGTAGGCGCGTCCGGAACGGATGGCGGCGGCCCGCACCGAGGTCTCGGGGCTGATGAAGAACTTGTACCCGTCGAGGTACGGCCGGTCCTTGATGAAGTAGTCGGGGTTTCGCTCCCCCTCGAACGTCGACCCGCGCGTGTAGTTCTTGAACTTGAAGGGCCCCGAGCCCATCACGTTCGTCTTGAAGTAGTTGGGGTCCTTGTCCAGGTACTTCTTGGGGAAGATGACGTTCCACGGCGAGGCCAGGTTCGCCAGGAGGGACGCGGAGGGGAACTTGAGCTTGAACACCACGGTGGTGGCGTCGGGGGCCTCGATGCGCTCGATCTCCGTGTAGGCGTTCTTCCGGACGCTGCGCACCCCGTCCGGCGGGCGGACGATCTTGTCGTAGGTGGCCTTGACGTCGGCCGCCGTCAGGGGCGAACCGTCGTGGAAGCTGATCCCCGGACGGATCTTGAAGGTGTAGGTGAGGCCGTCGGGCGAGATCTTCCACTCGGTGGCCACGTCCCCGATGATCTTCGGGTAGCTGTAGGGGTCGAACTGCAGCAGCGTGCTGTAGAGCGGCGCCACCAGCTGAATGTTGGCGAAGGTGCTCTCCTGGTGCGGATCGAGGCTCGGCGGGTCGGCGCCGATGACCGCGAGCAACACGCCGCCTCGGCGCGGAGGCTCCGCCGCCTGGACCGTCGCCGAGGTGGCCACGACCATCGAGCCGAGCAGAGCGAAGGCAACGACGGTGACGAACGCCCGGTAACGTCGGATTCCTGCCGCCATTTAGGCACCTCCCGCGGACATTGAGGGACGGTCGACGCTGAGCGAGCGCTGAACCCGGGGCAGACGGCTGCGGAGGCTCTCGGATTCGGGCCAAGCACACTCCTGTGTTTGGACGGGACCCCGCCGGTTTCAGGGAGACCCACCCCGCGACGAGTAGACGACGCTGTATCTGAATCGCCGAGGGGGCCTCGGGGTCCCGACACTTTGTTCGGCGGACCGTACCAGGGCCAAGGCGCGCGTGTCAACAGGCGACTCGATGGGGCACTGTCCTCATGCGAGACAGGGACCCTCGATTGCGGCCCGATCTCCGGGCAACGCCGTGCCGCGCGCGAACGCGCCGCGCTCCGGGCTCGGGGGCAGCGCCCCGACCCGGGGCCGGCGCTGGCGCGAGGCGTGGCGCGGCTATCGCCACCGAGAGGCCCGGCCGGATAGAACGGCAGCAGGTTATCGAGATCCTCGCTCCAGGTCGTCGCTCCGCGCCAGTCGAACGGACGGGCTCGGGATCGACATGCCCGGCAGCGAAAACGACCCAGCGCGTCCGGTGTTGATCGGGAGCGGCGCCGAAAGACCTATCACCGTCCGCCGGTCAGGGCCTGAGCCGCTCCTGCGCGGCGGCGGCCTCGGCGGCCAGGGTCGCGCGGTCGGGCTTGCCGGCCGCCAGCTCCTGGACCTTCGCCCACTGCGCGCGGGCCTCCGCCTTCTTGCCGAGCTGCTCGCGCGCCAGGGCCAGGTGATGGTGGGCCTCGAGGTTGTCGGGGGCCAGGCTCAGCGCGCTCTCGAGGTTCAGCTCGGCGCGCTCCAGGCTCTCCCGGGGGACGCCGGTGCCGCCCCGCCGGCAGGGGGCGCGGCATCATCGACACGCGGGCCAGGAGCAGCATCGCGTCGAGGTTCTTGCTGTCCAGCTCGATGACGTGGTTCAGCTGGTCGATGGCCGCCTCCACCTGGCCGGCCTCGACCAGCGCGCGGGCGTTCTCCAGGTGCGGCGTGAGCACGAGGCGGTCGATCTTCTTGGCCGCCCGGTATGCCGCGAACGCCTGGTCGTACTGCTTGAGCCCGCGGTAGGCGTTGCCCAGCTGCGTGTGCGCCTCGATCGAGTCGCGCTTCAGCTCGATGGCCTTGTGCCAGCTCGGGCACGGCCGCCTCGAACTTGCCCTCGGCGACGAGCGCCGTGCCCTTCTTGAGCGCCTCGTCGGCGCGCTCGGCGCTCTGGCCGCACCCCGCCAGCAGCAGCGCCGCCAGGAGCAGGGCGCGGCGGCTCACAGGACGCGCGCCCGCAGCTTCGCGCAGAGCCAGTCCGACACCAGGACGAGGGCGAAGATCACCAGGATGCACGTGGCCGTCTCGTGGTACCGGAAGAGCTTCATGGTCTTGATCAGCGAGAAGCCGAGCCCGCCGGCGCCCACCAGCCCCAGCACGGTGGCCGAGCGGATGCTGACGTCGAAGCGGTAGATGGCGTAGCTCACGAAGGCCGGGATCACCTGCGGCACGACCCCGAAGAGGATCACCTGGAGCCGCCCGGCGCCGGTCGACTGCAGCGCCTCCACCTGGCCGCGGTCCACGCCCTCGACCTCCTCGGCGGTGAACTTGGCCAGCATCCCGGTGGCGTGCATGGCGATGGCCAGCACGCCCGCGAACGGGCCCAGGCCCACCGCGCTGACGAAGATGAGCGCGAAGACCAGCTCGTTGATGGCCCGCAGCGCGTTGAGCAGCACCCGCGTGGCGTGGAAGACGAGGGGATGGGGCGAGGTGTTCCGGGCGCCCAGGATGGCCAGGGGGATCGACCACACGATCGCCAGCACCGTGCCCCACACCGCGATCTGCACGCTCTCGATCGTGGCGCCGGTGAGGAGGTGGAGGTAGCTCAGGTCCGGCGGGAACATGCGGGTGAGGAAGTCCCACATGAAGGGGACGCCGCGGACGACGGCCGCCGGGTTCAGCCCGATCTGGCTCCCGGAGAAGACCAGGATCGCCGCGAGGGGCACGGCCCAGGCCGCCGCCCGCGCGAGGCGGCGGTTGCGCGCCGCGCCGATCCGGGTCAGCGTCTCGGCGACGCTCGCGGGCGCCGCGAGGGCGCTCACGGCCCTCCGTCCTCCTCGCCGGCCGCCGCGGCGTGCGGATCGCGGTAGTAGATCCGGTGGAGCACCTCGTCGGTCAGGTCGGAGGCCGGGCCGTCGAACACGACCGTGCCCCGGCTCATGCCCACCACGCGCTCGGCGAACTCGCGCGTGTACTCCACCTGGTGGAGGTTGCAGAGCACGGTCAGCCCCAGCTCGCGGGTGACCTGCTTCAGGTAGGTCAGGACCTGGCGGGCGATCCGAGGATCGAGGCTGGCCACCGGCTCGTCGGCCAGGATCACGCGGGGCTGCTGCGCGAGGGCGCGCGCGATGGCCACCCGCTGCTGCTCGCCGCCGGACAGCGTGTCGGCGCGCTGGAAGGCCTTGGCCTCCATGTTCACGCGGGCCAGGCACTCCACGGCGATGCGCTTGTCGTCCGGCGAGAAGCTGTAGAAGAGGCTGCGCCAGGCGCTGCGGTGGGCCAGGCGCCCGGTCAGCACGTTGGTGAGCACGGACAGCCGCCGCACGAGGTTGAACTGCTGGAAGACCATCCCGAAGTCGCGCCGGACGTCGCGCAGCCGGCGGCCGGGCGCGGTGATCTCGTCGCGGTCGTGGAAGATCCGCCCCCCGGTGGGCTCGACCAGGCGGTTGATGCAGCGCATCAAGGTCGACTTGCCGGCGCCGCTCGGGCCCAGGATGACGAGGAACTCGCCGTCCTTGACGTCGATGCTGACCTCGCGCAGCGCGGTCACCCCGCCCGCATAAGTCTTCGTCAGCCCCTGGATCGAGATCACGCCAGAGGCCCGCGGTGAATCGAGGAGCGCCCCGGGTCACCCGGGGCGCGACGAGCGCCCGGGGGGCCTGGGGGGCGCCCGGAGCCCCCCAGTTTCAATAGATCCGGCCGCGAATCCACGTGGACGCCAGGTCGATGGCCGTGACCATGCCCAGGATCACGAGCAGGACGAGCCCGGTCTCCCGCCACTCGAAGAGCCGGATGGTCGTGATCAGCTCGAAGCCGAGCCCGCCCGCGCCGACCATGCCGAGCACCGTCGCCGAGCGCACCGCCACCTCGAACCAGTAGAGGTTGTACGTCACGAACTGGGGCAGCGCCTGCGGGAAGATCGCGAAGAGGATAACTTGAAGTCGGCTCGCCCCCGTCGCGCGCAGCGCCTCGATCGGCCCGGGCTCGACGTTCTCCATGGCCTCGGCGTAGAGGCGCCCGAGGATGCCGCCGTAGTTCATCCCGAGGGCCAGCGCGCCGGGGAACGGCCCGAGGCCGACCGCGGCCACGAAGAAGATGGCCCAGATCAGCTCGGAGACGCTCCGCAGGAGGTTCAGGACCGCCCTGGCCGCGTGGCGCAGCAGCGGCGAGGCCACGACGTTGCCGGCGGCCAGGATGCCGAGGGGCAGGCCGACGGCCGCGGCGAGCACGTTGCCCCAGAGGGCGATGTAGAGCGTCTCCAGGGCCGGCCGCCAGATGGTCGGGGCGAACTCCCAGCGCGGCGGCCACATCCGGCCGAAGAACACGCCAATGACCGGCATCGCCTGGACCATCTCGCGCGGGCGCAGATCCACGCCGTCGGCGCACCAGGCGAGAAAGGCGAGCGCGGCCGCGGCCAGCAGGATGTGGCGGAGCCGCCACGGCCGGGCCGCGGACGCCAGGATGGCCTGGTGATCCACGGCGGCCGCTGAGGGACTGGGGGGCGCCCGGAGCCCCCCATGTCTTCACTTCATCTTCTTGAGGTCGAGCTTCAGCGCCGTGGCGACCTGCCGGACGGGGTCGTAGTCCTTGTCGGTGGCGGGATCGAAGCGGGCCACCGTGCCCATCTCGCCGAACGGCAGGTTCTTCACGCTGTAGAACGCGTCGCGGATCTTCTTCTTGAGGTCCTCGGGCAGGTTCTTCCGGTAGAGCAGCGGGTCGTTCGGGATCGGCGGCGACTGCCACACGGTCTTGAGCGTGGCGCAGTCGGCCAGGCCCTTGGCGCAGGCGCGCTCGAAGATGCGGTCGGCCACGGAGCCGGCCTCCACCTTGCCCTCGGCCACGGCCACGATCGTGGCGTCGTGTCCGCCGGAGTACATGACCCGGGCGAAGTCGCGCTCGGGCGTGATCCCGGCGTTGACGAAGGCCGCGGCCGGCACCATGTAGCCCGACGTCGAGCCCGGGTCGACGAACGCGAAGGTCCGCCCCTTGAGGGTCGCGATCGAGTCGATGGGGCTGTCCTTGCGCGCGATGATGATCGACTTGTAGCTCGGCTGCATCGTCTTGGCGACGACGGTGATTGCGAACGCCTCCACGGGCGCCTGGGTGGTGGCGAGGACGTACGAGAACGGCCCGAGCAGGGCGACGTCCACGTGGCCGTTGCGCAGGGCCTCGATGGTCGCGTTGTAGTCGGAGCCGACGAACGTGTCGACCTTCATCCCGGTGTGCTGCGCGACGATCTCGAGGATCGCCGCGGACTGGCGCACCATGGCGCGGGCGTCCTCGGCGGGGATGAAGCCGACGGTCAGCACGCCGGGCTTGGCCGTGCCCTGGGCCTCGCCGAGCGCCGCGCCGGCCAGCACGGCCACCGCGGCGACGAGCCACCTCGCGATCTTCACTGCACCCATCGTCGTTCCTCCGTGTCGGGCGGTGGCCGGCGCGCGTCGACCGCTCGCCTGGCCCCGCGGCGGCCACCCTACCATCGGGCCGAGCCGCCGGACAAGGGCCTACCAGCGCATGTTGACATTCTTAACCTGCGTGTAACTCAGCAGCTCGTCGAAGCACTCCTCCTGCCCGAGCCCGCTCTGCTTCCAGCCGCCGTAGGGCGCGCCCAGGTAGCGGCCGCTGGAGTTGATCCAGACGTAGCCCGCCTCCAGCCGCTCGGCGGTCTCCATGGCCCGCGCCAGGTCGTTGGTGACGATGGCCGCGGTCAGCCCGTACTCGAGGCCGTTGGCGACCTCCAGCATGCCCGCCTCGTCCTCCCACGTCAGCACGGACATGACGGGGCCGAAGATCTCCTCGCGCGCGATCCGCATGTCGGGCGTCACCCCGTCGAAGACCGTGGGGACGACGAAGAAGCCGCCGGCCAGCGCCGGATCCGATGGTCCGTGGCCGCCGGTCACCAGCGTGGCCCCCTCGGCCCGACCGGCCTCGATGTATCCCATGACGCGCTCGAACTGGCGCCGGGAGACGATCGGCCCCAGCTCGTTTCCCTCGATCCAGGGCAGGCCGACGGGGAGCGCCTCGGCCTGCCGGCAGAGCTCGTCCACGACCGCGGTCATGCAGGGAGCGGTGCACGAGCACGCGCGAGGTCGAGCTGCACGACTGGCCCTGCCGGTTCATGTTCATGCCCGTGATCGCCGCGGCCGCGGCCTGCCGGGGATCGGCGTCGGGAAAGATGATGATCGGGTTCTTGCCGCCCAGCTCGAGGGTGACGAGCTTCAGCCCCTCGGCCGCCTCGCGCGCGATGACCCGGCCCGTGGGCACCGAGCCGACGAACCCGATGCGCTTGATGTCCGGGTGGCGGACCAGGGCCGACCCGGTCGTGCCGTCGCCGGTCAGCACGTTGACGACGCCGGGCGGGAACAGGCCCTCGCACAGCTCGCCCAGCTTGAGGCTCGACAGCGGCGCCTGCTCCGAGCCCTTGACGACCACGCAGTTGCCGGCGGCCAGGGGGGCCGCGGCCTTCTCGGCGCAGAAGCGGAAGGGGTGGTTGAACGGGTTGATCTTCGCCACCACGCCCCAGGGCTGTCGCCGCGTGAAGTTCAGCTGGCGCGGGCCCCGCGACGAGGTCTCGCCCTTGATCTCGGTAATCAGCCCGGCGAAGTAGTTCAGGGTATCGGCCGCCCACACCATGTCGGCGCGCATGCCGGCGATGGCGTTGCCGGCATCCACGGCGTCGATCAGGGCGAGCCCGTCCTTCTCGCGGAGGATCCGCGCGGCCAGCGCCTCCAGCGCGCGGGCACGCTCCTTGACCGGCACGCGCGACCACTCGGCGAACGCCGTGCGCGCCGCCCGCACCGCGCGGTCCACGTCGGCCGCGCCGGCCAGCGGCACCTCGCCCAGGCGCTCGCCCGTGGACGGGTTGATCGTCTCGAACGCCTTGCCGCTGGCGCTCGGGACCCACTCGCCGCCGAGGTAGAGACCCCGGGGGCGGAAGCCGAGATCGGGTGCCTTCAGAAGCGACCTCGCGTCAGGAAGGGCGGCGCTCACGGCACGATGGCGGCCCGGAGCACGGAGCGCTCGGCGGCCTTGCGGAAGCCCGTGGCCAGGTCCTTCAGGGGAAAGCGCGCGTCCACGATCTCCGCGAACGGAAATCGCCGCCGGTTGGCCAGGACGAAGTCGTGGGCCTGGACGAGGTGGCGTGGGTGGTAGTTGTGGATGCCGCGAAGCGTGACCCACTTGCGCACGACCACGTTGGCGTCGATCGTCACGTGCGCGTCGGGGTTGACGAGGCCGCCCAGCACGTAGCGGCCCCCCGTGCGCAGCATGGCCAGCCCGATGGAATCACGTCCTGCACCCCGCACACCTCGATCACCGCGTCGGCACCGTCGGGCCGGCAGGCCTCGCGCACCTGCCGCACGATTTCGTCGCCGCTCGACCGGCCGACGTCGAGGGTGAGGCCGGCGCCAAACGTTTGACATGAGCGGCCGGAAACGGCTTGGCCCCGCGAAGCGCAAGATAAACCTCGGCGCCTCGCGGGGCCAAGCTGGTGGAGGTCCGCTCGATGGAAGGGTTAGGCGTCATCGCGGCGATGCAGAGGATAGCCTACCGCGAGCACGTTCCAGCACGGAAGTGACGAACTCTGTCTTCGATAGCGAGTACCGTTGCCGGGATTCGAGCGTCGTGCCGTCGTTGGCCGTGGCGAGCTCTCGCTTGAGCTTGACGTATTCGGCTGCGACCAAGGGATAGGTGCGCAGGTAGTCACGAAACGCGAGATGATTGCGCTCTTGCTCCGAGCAGACGACGCATAGATGGATGTGGTCGGTGCTGGGCCATTCATTGGGCTTCTGGAAGAACGGGTAGACGAGGTCGAACGGACCCAACGGAACGTGCGTGTAGCCGACTCGACCGAGAGGGACAAGGTACTGACTTCACTTGACGCCAACGCGGCGTATCCGCGGCGCGGCCCTGCCTCGTCCGCTGGATGCGCTTGTTCGCCTGTCTCATGCCGAGAGGGGCGTGAGGCTGAACACACGCCCGAGCCGCGCTGCCGCCCGGACATCCCCCCGCCGTAGCGCCGCACGCACTTCGTCGAGCCGCCCAGCATCAGCAGGCGAGAGATAGGGAGCCCAACCCCCCTCCCCATCGATCAGCTCGATCTCCACCTCCGCGGCGTAAGTCCCCTCGCGCACGAGCTTGGTGTGGCGCCGGTTGGTCATCCTCTCCTCCGGAGAAAATCGTCGGTCCACCGTGTCGGATCAGGCCGGTAGGCCGTGACCAGCACGGCCGGCGACATCTGGCCTCGCGGGATGCCCCAAACCACGTGGATCGGACGCCCGTTTCGATCCCGTTGCCGCACCAGCGTACACGGTCCCTTGTCGTACTCCGGGTAGTCCTCAACCATCGTTGCTGCCGCAGCTCCCTCGATCGCCTCCCCGGCGAGAATTCCGTCCTCGCCCATCTCGTCGTAGCCGTGGGCCGAGATCAGAACGTTCCCTTCCCGGATGAGCTCGATGACCCGACGGAGAGTGTCGCTCACGTGGTCTCGGCATCGATACGGTGGCCCCGCCTCATTGAGTCACCACAGGCGGACGGCTTGTTAGCGGGCCGTCGAAACACTATTCGCCTTGCTGAGGTGTCTTGCGTCCTTCCGCCAGGGCGACCCGACCGGCCAAGATCTGAGACAGATAGCCGAGGGCAGGCGCACCGTTCTGTCCCAGCCACCGCGCGCGTCGGACCCGTTCATCTGTCTCCTCGGTCGCCCGCGTCGGACAGCTCGCCAAGCAAGGCCTTTCCCTCTCGCAGATCGGCTGTGTCGAACCCTTCGGTAAACCAGCCGTAGATTTCGACAAGCATCTGGTAGGCCTCGCCCCGCCGGCCTGTCTGTTGGCACAGCCGGGCGAGGCTCGTGATGGCGCGCAGCTCGAGCATCCGCTCTGAGCGGCGCCGCGCCATCTCGATCGCCTCCCGGAGCTGTCGCTCGCCGCGGTCACGCTCGTTCCGGCGTAGCAGGAGCGCTCCGTGCACCCGGCGGATTTCTGGTGCCAGGACAAGCTCTCGGTGCTCAGGCGGGATTGCGTCGAGCACGGTGAGGCCCCTGTCGACGTCTCCGACCTCGCTCAGGCACTCGGCCAGGAGAGCGAGGTTGATCACTCCCCGCCACGCCGCCGGACTCTCCAGGCTGCGAGCGAGCAAGCGCTCGTACAGCTCGTTGAGTCGTTGGTAATTGCCGTGTTGGCGTGCCTCGACGCAGGCTAGGATGACCAGGCCAACATCGATCCACCGCGTGGCCTCGTGCGCCTTGGCGAGCGTGATTATCTGCGAGGCGGCCTTGCGAGCGGCGTCGTGGTCTCCCATCTGATATGTGAGAAACGCGGCAGTGCTGAGCGTCATGGTCATCGTCGGCGGATGGGAAAGGTTCTCCGCGAGAGCGAGCGCATCGCGGATGGCACCGGCCGCGCGCTCCGGATAACCGAGGAACCAGTGGGCGAGGGCAAGCTGGGACCGGCAGCAAACGCCCGAGTCGTGGCCACCGTAGAGCAACGCTGGGGGAGCGTGACGGGCCGGATCGTACAGCGCGATGCCACGCTCGCAATGCGGAATGGCCGCGACAGCCTCGCCCATCGCGCCCGCCGTCGTCCACAGCGAGTGATGCGCCTCCAGCAGTCTCCCGCTGTCGCCGTCCGCCTCGGCCACCGCGAGCAGCCGCTCCGCCAACTCCAGCGCCTCGCGATATCGGCCACGGCCGTTGCTCATGCGCCACAGTCCCCAGAGCGCAAGAAAGAGACGCCCGGCATCCCCGAGACGCGAGGCCAGTTCGTGCGTGTAAAGGACAGCCGTCTCGACCTCGGACGATGCGACTCCCTTCGTCGTCATGAGCGCGCTGGCGTGAGCGATCCGGACATCGACGGTCACGGCGAGCGTGTTCGGTGTCTCGGGGAGCTCCGCGAGAACGCCGAGCGCCTGCTCGAAGAGCGCGATCGCCTCACGGTGTGCGGAGCGGCCGGCGGCTCGGGCGCCCGCCTGGTGCAAGTACCTGATCGCCTCGTCGCGAAGCTCGCCACGTTGCGCATGGTGGGCGAGTTGTTCGACGTGCTCGTCGAGGCGATCAGCGTGGAGTCGCTCGATCGCTCGCACGAGCGCTGCGTGCAACACGCGCCGGCGATCGCTCAGGAGGCTCCCGTAGGCGACCTCGTGCGTCAGCGCGTGCTTGAAGGTGTACTCGAGCTCGGGGAACAAGCGGGCCTCGTACAGGAACTCCGTCGCTTGCAATCGCGCCAGGCTGCGTCGCAGCCCGTCCTCGTCAAGGTCGCCAATGGCCAGCAGCAGGGCGAACGGCACGTCCTGTACCGACAACAGCGGCGGCCTGGAGGAGCCGCTTGTCCTCGCCGCCCAGCCAGTCGATCCGCGCCGCGAGGATGGCCTGCACCGTCGGCGGCATGCTGATAGTGGCGAGTGGCTTGACCAGCCGGTACGCACCGCGACCGCCGGCGAGCGCCCCGACCTCAACCAGCGTGCGCACGCTCTCCTCGAGGAAGAGGGGATTCCCCTCGGCGCGGGCGATCAGCAGCGGCTTGAGCGAGGAGATGCTCGCGTCTGTGCCGAGGAGCGAGACGAGGAGCTCGTCGGCGCTCTCCGGCGGCAGCGCGTCGATCCTGAGTTGCCGGTAGTACGTCTTCGATCCCCAGGCGTGGCGGTACTCGGGTCGGTAGTTCACGGCGAGCAGGATCGACGCCGCGGGAAGACTTTCGACGAGCGCTTCGAGAAACGCCTGCGTCTCGGGGTCGATCCAGTGGAGGTCTTCGAGCACGATCAGAAGCGGTTGGACCTGGCTCTCGCGGAGCAGCACCGTCTTGACCGCAGCGAGCGTGCGCCGCCGCCGGTCGGCCGGATCGAGCGCGAGCAGCGGACTGCCCTCGGGGAGCGCGTCGAGTAGCCAGAGGACTGGCGGGATCGCCTGCTTCAACGCCTCGTCGAGCGTCAGGAGGTTGCCGGTCACCTTGGCCCGGATCGCCCGGACATCGTCGCGGCTCTCGATCCTGAAGTAGCTGCGCAGAACGTCGGCCAGCGGCAGGTACGCGGCGGCCTTGCCGTAGGACACCGACGCGCTTTCGAGCGTGAGCCACCCATGGGTGTGGTGAGAGTGGATGAACTCGTAATAGAGGCGCGACTTCCCGACGCCTGGCTCGCCGACGACCGCGACGAGCTGCCCGTGCCCGCGCCGGATCTCCTCCGCTGCCCGGCGGAGCTGATCCATCTCGGCGTCACGACCCACGAAGCGCGTGAGCCCCCGCGTGCGCGAGGCCTGGAGCCGCGTCCTCGCGGGTCCGGCGCCGGTGAGCTCGTAGACCTCGAGCGGTGCCGCCAGTCCCTTGACCGGGATCGGCCCGAGCGGCTTCACCGCCACATACCCTTCGGTCAGAGCCAGCGTGTCCGCAGTGAGACGAATCGTTCCCGGGTCGCGAGCTGCTCCATCCGCGCGGCGAGGTGGCGGTCTGCCCCACCGCGGTGTAGTCCATTCGCAGATCGCTCCCATCGAGCGCACCACGACCTCACCGGAATTGAGTCCGACGCGGATCTGCACCTCGACGCCGTGCGCGCGGCGGACCTCCTCGGTATACGGCGGATCGCCTCCTGCATGCGAAGTGCGGCGTAACAGGCGCGCACCGCATGGTCTTCATGGGCCAGCGGTGCGCCGAAGAGCGCCATAATGCCGTCCCCCATCACCTGGTTGACGGTGCCCTCGTAGCGGTGCACCGCTTCCATCATGTGCTCGAGCACGGGGTCGAGAACCTTGCGCGCCTCCTCGGGATCGCGATCGGCCAGCAATTCCATCGAGCCCTTGACATCGGCGAAGAGGACAGTGACCTGCTTCCGCTCGCCTTCGAGTGCGCCGCGGGAGGTGAGGATCTTCTCTGCGAGGTGTCGGGGGGTGTAGGTCTGCGGCGAGGGGGACTTGGTCACTGAGGTGTCCTGGATCAGCGACCCTCCGCACTCGCCGCAGAACTTCTGAGCCGGAGGATTCGACGCTCCACAGGAGCGGCAGACGGCTACCAGCGGGGCGCCAGCACTCCCCGCAGAACTTCTGGCCAGCAGTATTCTCGTGGTGGCACCGTGAACATTCCATGGTGTGCCTGGCCCGCCTTCGGCTTCAGCGTCCTCCTAGCTTAGCTCACCTGGGCTACGAGGCTAGGCTGGGTAGAGCACGGCCGGCAGTACGCATAACGCTCGCGGTAAGCAACCCGCGGCGAGCGCATGCGAGCCAGCGGGCAAAACGTAGCGATAGAGGAAGAGAAGCGCGCTCAGCGCTTGGTTCTGGGTGGAGGAGGCGACCGTGCCCTGAACGGCCAGGAAGCTCAGGAAGCGCGTGACCTCGGGCGCGCCCATCTCGCCGGGATGCCGCTTGCCATGGAAGAGGATGTACCGGCGGATCCACCCGACGTAGGACTTCTCGGTGCTGCGACTGCCGTGGCGAAGGCGGACCGGCTTCCCGCACGCGGTCAAGGAGTCTCGGCGGGCGTGGGTGAGCGGGCGGGGTCCCGGTCCGACAAGAACCATATCCGGTGTTCGGGGGGGCCCCCTGGAACGTCTGTCTCGGGACCCATAGTGCCAGGAGAATAGTCGCCTGCCGGAGCAGGTGCAAGAGTCGCCGGACCGATACAGTGGCGGGAGCCGCTCAGGGGCGCGACGAGCGCCGGGGACCTTGAGGGACGCCCGGAGTCGCCCATGTGGTCACGGCACGATGGCCGCGCGCAGCACGGAGCGCTCGGCCGCCTTGCGGAAGCCTGTGGCCAAATCTTTCAGCGCGAAACGCGAGTCCACGATCTCGGCGAACGGGAATCGCCCCCGGTTGGTCAGGACGAAGTCGTGGGCCTGCACCAGGTGGCGCGGGTGGTAGTTGTGGATGCCGCGAAGCGTGATCCACTTGCGCACGACTACGTTGGCATCGATCGTCACGTGCGCGTCGGGGTTGACCAGGCCGCCCAGTACGTAGCGGCCCCCCGTGCGCAGCATGGCCAGCCCCGAGGGGATCACGTCCTGCACGCCGCACACCTCCATCACCGCGTCGGCGCCGTCGGGGCGGCAGGCCTCGCGCACCTGCCGCACGATCTCGTCGCCGCTCGACCGGCCGACGTCGAGGGTGAGGCCGGCGCCGAAGCGACGCGCCATCTCCAGCCGCGCCGGCACCGCGTCGAGTCCGATGACCAGGCGGGCGCCCCGCGCGACCGCGATGGCCACGCCGTAGAGGCCCAACAGCCCCAGCCCCTGCACCACCGCCGTGTCCCCCATGCCGATGGCGGCGGCCTCGGTGACGGCCATCATCGTGGCGACTCCGCAGTTCAGCGGCGTGGCCTCCTCGTCGGTCAGGGCCGGCGCCAATTTCAAAATTCCGGTGCCGGGCAGGACGTAGCAGTACTCCGCGAATCCTCCGGTGAAGTGGGGGTCCGCGTCGGCGCGGTCGTGGCCGTACTTGCGCAGCCCGGGGCACTTCTGCGGCATGTCGAGCACATCGCGGTAGTAGCAGTCTCCGTCGAAGAAGTACTCGGTCCAGGTCACGCGGTCGCCGGCCTGCAAGGGCTCGCCGCGCAGGTCGCGGCCGACACCGGTGCCCAGTTCCTCGATGACGCCGATGATCTCGTGCCCGAGGATGCACGGCGTGGGGTTGGGCCGCCGGCCCTCGTAGGAGTGGATGTCAGAGCGGCAGATGGTGGACATCGCCACCCGGACCAGCGCCTCGCCGGCCCGCGCTGGCCGCACGGGGTACTCCGTGGCGATGAACGGTCCGTTCGCCGTCTCGTAGATCGCCGCGCGCCCCGTCCTCACCGGCGCTACTCGACGCCGTTGATGGCGAAGTCGAAGAGGTGGTAGCTGTGCAGGCCGCCCAGCGCGGCCCGCGCCGCGTACTCCGGCCGGAGGGGGCGGTTCAGGATGAACGGCACCCGGCTCTCGTGCAGCGCGCCGTGTGTGCGCAGCCGGTGGCCCCGGAGGCCGGAGAGATCGTGATCCGCCTCGGAGGCGCCGATGCAGGTGTCGACCCGGCCGACCACGACGACGTCGCCCTCCCGGTCCAGGGGCAGCTCGAAGAAGCGCGCCGCCGTCCACTTGTCGTAGGCCGCCTCGATGCCCGGCACCCCGCGGACGACCCGGATGACGTCCTCGGGATCGAGGCTGCCGTGGCAGTACACGCGCACGAACCCGCCCAGGGCCCCGTGGTGCGCGACGAAGCGGTCGGTGATGGGGCAGATCACGGTGGTCGCGCCCTTGCCGAACGCGTCGTTCAGGATGTCCTGCAGCCAGACCACGTTGGGCGAGCCGTCGGGCCGCGACTTGTCGTTCATGCCGTGGTCCGCGGTGATGGCCAGGGTCACGCCCATCCGGTCGAGGCGTCCGAACAGGGCATCCATGTCGCGGTAGTAGCGATCGGCCTCGGCCTCGCCCGGCGCGTACTTGTGCTGGACGTAGTCCGTCAGCGAGAGGTAGCTGATCAGCGGCCGGCGCGCCTCCAGCAGCTTGACCCCCGCCTCCAGCACGAACAGCGACAGCGCGGCCGAGTACATGTCGGGCTGGGGCCGGCCCACGAACTCCAGCAGGTGCTCGATGCCCTGCTCCTCCACGGTGCACTTGCCGGCCAGCTCCGATGAGGCGTTCACGCTGCCCCGCGAGAGATCCATCCCCTTGCCGAGCTGCGCGCGGAGCTTGTCCTTGGCGGTCATGGATACGACCGTGGCCCCGTGCCGGGAGAACTCCGACATCACGGTGCCTGCGCGGAGCAGCTCGGGCCCGGTCATCACCACGGCCTGGCCCGTGTCGCGCTCGAGGTAGAAGTTCCCGGAGATGCCGTGCACGGACTGCGGCACGCCGGTGGCGATGGACATGTTGTTGGGGCAGGTGAAGCTCGGCACGCTCCCCTGGGCCACCGCGCTGAAGCCGGTCTTGACGAACCGCGCCACGTTCGGCACGACCCCGTCGGCGATGCCCCGCTCGAAGTACGCGGGATCGCCTCCGTCGATGCACACCACGACGACGGGCCGCGACGGCCAGCGGTACGCGACGCCATTCAGCTCGACGGCGGCCTGCGGCATGCGGGTCCTCCCGGGGCGGTTCAGACTCAGGGCTTGGCGCCCAGGCGTGAGGATAGAATGCGAGGGACCCGGCGTCCACTTCATTCCCGCCATCATCGCCGAGCTCCGGTGACCCGCCGCGACGCATCGGGCGCCCAGTTCCGGGATCTGCCGGGCGACGATTCGAAGGGCCCATTGGAGCGAGGGAATTACCCGAACAGTCGGGCGGGGCTGCGAGCCCGGAGGGTGCACGACGCCCAGTCCAGGGCGGACTGCCGCCCAGCGGCGCCCAGGCTCGGGGAGGCTACCGCTCGGCGAGTGGGGGAAGTAGTCGGAGGCCGGCAGCGCCGGCGAAATGCCGGAAGTCGCGATCGCGCGTGACCAGCTCGACGTCGTGGTCGAGGCAGGATTGCGCGATGAGGGTGTAGGCGAGGCGTGCCGTTTGGCCTTGGCCCATGAGGCGCGCGCGGAGCAAGCCGGCTCGTTCCCAGTACCCCTCCGTCACCTCGAGGAGGGGCAACTCGACGAGGAGTCCCTTGACCGGCCGTGGCAGAACAGGATCGCTCAGCAGTTCCGAGAGGACGACGGGAGGCAAGAGGCCAGGCGGTGCTCGAGTGCGATCGCGGTGGCTTCGACGTCCTGGCCCAGGTTCCCCGACAGGTAGGCCACGAGGGAACTGGTGTCGATCGCGCGTCTTCACCGGCGTCACGGTACCAGCACAGATGCCGTAGTGGAATACGGCATTGGTCGGCCACGGCGCAGGAGTCTCATGGCTCGCCCCGCGCCGGTGGATAGAACACGGGGGCAGCGTCGCCGGGGCTCCGGAACAGGGCGGCGAGGTTGGCCGCGAACTGGTCGAGCACGTCCTTGGTCCGTCGCTGGATCACGCCCTGGCCGAGCGTGGCGAGCTTGCCGCCGATCTGGGCCTGCCCGTCGAGGGCGAGGCGCGTCCCCCCGGCGGTGTCCCCGGCGAGCGTTACCGTGAGCCCGACCCTCACGGGGCTCCCGAGCGTGCTGTCGCGGCCCGACGCGGAGACGACCAGTCGCTCAGGAGGCGAGGCCTCGACAGGATCTCCAGGGGAATGGCGATGCGGAACGGCCCGACCTTGTCGCGAATGGTTGCGCGGTACCGTCGGCGCTCCTCGATCGCCTCCACGTCGCCGCACCCCGGGATGCAGCCGGCGAGGGCGTGGATGTCCCAGAGGCGCTCCCACACGGCGATAGGTGACGCGGCCAGCTCGATGACGCGGTGAAGCTCGGTCACCGCTCAGGCGGTGGCGCGTGGTGCACGGGCGCGGCGCGGCTCACATGGTCCCGGAGCCGGAGATCGACCGGATCGACCTCGGGGCGCTGGAGCATGGTGCGCGGGCTCGTTGGCATCTCGGCTCGGGTGGGACCGTACACGACTCTCGTGAAACCCGGCCATCGTGGGGCGGGGCCCAGGGCTTGTCAAGCGCGGGAGCCGATGGCAGATTGTGGACCAACTCCACGGCCGCCTCGCGAGGATCTGTCCATGCTCATCACCAGGCACGCAGGATCGTGACGTTCGGCCGCGCAACGCGGTGCGTGTGCGCCCCGTCGCCCTGGCCCCGGGTGGTGCCGGCCGTGAGTGCCGCCGCGCCCGCCGCCACGCCGTCGCCAGCAATCAGCGTCGCCGTCGATGGGCGCAATCCGCTGGACGCGCTCCGCGAGCAGGCGCGCCGGGCCGAGGCCTCGGGCGCGGCGAGCTTCTTCGTATCCAGCCACCTTTTCCTGCGCGACCCCGCCGCGTCGGCGGCCGTGGTCCTGGCGGCAACGGAACGGGCGCGCGTGGTCCTCATGGCGATGAGCCCGCACGCAATGCACCCGGTGCACATCGCCATGGCCGCGGCCACCCTCGACGAGCTGGCCCCGGGCCGGGTAACGCTCTGCATCGGAACGGGCGCGCCCGGCGATCTCGCCGACGCCGGGATCGAACCGCGCCGCCCCCTCCGGACCCTCGCGGAGACGGTCGAGATCGCCCGCCTGCTCCTGGCCGGAGAGCCCGTCACCTACAAGGGCGAGCTCTATCGCATCGGGGGCCGGCGGCTCGAGTCCGGGGCAGGGTCGGGTGCCGATACTGCTGGCGGCAGCACGGCCCGCGCTCGCTGGAGCTGGCGGGGCGCATCGCCGACGGAGTCGTGCTCTCCGCGGCGTCCTCGGTGGGGTTCGTGCGGTGGTCGCTGGAGCACGCCGCGCGCGGTGCCGGCGGGCGCCCGTTCCGGCGCGTGGGGCTCGTCTACGCGGCAGTGGCTGCGCGCTCCGCCGACGCGCTGGGCCGCTTCCGCCGCCAGCTCGCCATCACGCTTGCGCAGCGCGCATCACGCCGAGAACCTCGCCCTCGCCGGCTCTGAGCTCGATCAGGCGGCGGTGCGCCTGGCCATCGGCCGCGAGGATTTCGCCGCGGCGGAGGCCCTTGTGAGCGATGACGTCGTCCGGCGCCACTCCGCGTCGGGGACGGCCGCCGAGGTGCGGGCACGTCTGGCCGCCTACCGCGAGGCCGGTCTCGACGAGATCGCGCTCGCCGGTCTCTACTCGCCCGAAGAGACGGCGCGCACCTCTGGCGGCGGTCGCGCGATAGCGATGCGCTTCAGCGTCCAGCTCCCGACCTGCACGGAGGGGCTCGTGAACCCCGTGCCCTTCGCGACGCCCGCCGATTTCGTCCGCCTCGCCCAGGCCGCCGAGCGCCTGGGCTTCGACGGCGTGTGGGGCAACGACCACATCACCGCGGCGCCGTACGTCCGGACCAAGTGGAAAGATCCCCCCAACTTCTACGAGGTCCTCGTCACCCTGGCCACGGTGGGCGCCCACACGCAGCGAGTTCACCTCGGCACGGCGCGTGATCGTCCTTCCGCTGCGCGATCCGGTGCTCCTCGCCAAGCAGGTCGCCACCCTCGACCACTTCACCGGCGGGCGCGTCGTCCTCGGCGTGGGCCTCGGCGCCTATCGCGAAGAATTCCTGGCGCAGTGGCCGCGACGCGCGAGCGTCCGGCGAGGCGACCTGCTCGACGAGGGCCTGGAGGCGCTCCGCCTGCTCTTCACCGAGCGCGAGGCCAGCTTCGCCGGCCGTCACGTCGCCTTCGACAAGGTCGAGCTGGCCCCCAAGCCACGCCAGCGGCCGCTTCCGATCTACGTCGGCGGCCACAACGAGCAGGCCGTCGCCCGTGCGGCGCGGCTCGGGCAGGGATGGCTGCCGGGCTGGCGCCCCTTCGAGGAAGTGCGGGGTCGCACGGCGCTGCTCCGCCGCCTCACCGCCGAGGCGGGGCGCGATCCGAAGGACGTCGAGGCCGCCGTACAGTTCACGGTCATGCTCGGGCGCACGCCGGAGGAGGCGAGCGCGCGCTACCGGCAGACCGGCATGGTCCGCCACCGGCAGTCGCTGGCCCACACGGGGCGCGATCCGGCCCTGGCCGAGGCCAATAACCTCATTGGCAGCCCGGCCAAGGTGGTCGACAAGCTGGCGTGGCTGGCCGCCGCCGGGGTGGACCACGTCTGCGCGCTCCAGTTCCCGCACGAGTCGGTCGCCGAGATGCTCGACCAGATGGAATGGTTCGCCCGGGACGTGATCGGCGGCGTCCGCTGAAGGGTTGTTCCCTCGACCACCAGACTTGACGATGCCTCTGTCGCGGAGCAGGATCACCGCGGCAGCCGGACCCGGGGAGTGAGAGGAGCAGGCCATGGCTGAGAGAAGCGACCGAGGACGACTCGGCAGACGAGCCCTCATCAAGGCGGGCACCTTGGCGGCAGGCGCGGCGGCCTTGGCGCCCGTGGTGCGGGCGTCCGCTCAGCCCAAGAGCGTTCCCCGCAACCGAACGTTGACCCTGGTGTGGTCGGGCAGCCGCGACGGCCGCTGGATCGACTACGAGCTGTGGAATCCCTACGCCATCGGGTCGAATCACCAGAATGGCCCGGGCATCCTCTACGAGCCCCTGGCCTACTACAGCGCCTTCGCCGACAAGGAATATCCCTGGCTGGCCGAGAGCTACAAGTACAGCCCAGATTTCAGGGAATTGACGATCAAGACGCGCTCGGGCATCAAGTGGAGCGACGGCGCGCCGTTCAGTGCGGAGGACGTGGCCTACACCCTGAACAGCCTCCGCGACCTGGGCCCCAAGGTCCGGTGGGGGGTCGACGTCCAGCAGTTCATGCAGGAGGCCCGCACCCCCGACGCCAACACCGTGGTGGTCAAGTTCAAGGTGCCAGCCCCTCGCTTCTTCTACTTCATGACCTACAAGTTCGATATCGGCGTCTACATCGTGCCCAAGCACATCTTCCAGGGTCAGGACTGGACCACCTTCAAGCACTTCGATCTGGCCAAGGACTGGCCGATCACCACCAGTCCCTGGAAGGTGGTCTTTGCCTCGCCCCAGCAGAAGATCATCGACCGCCGGGGCGAGTGGTGGGCCGCCAAGGCCGGCCTGGCGCCCATGCCCAGGGTCGAGCGCAACATCTGGCTCCCCTCGGCGGGCGAGCAACAGCTGGCCCAGGCCCTCATCACGAATCAGGTCGACTATGGCCAGGGCATGCAGCCCGCCACCTATCTGACGGTGTTCCGGCAGAACCCCAAGATCATCACCTACTCCGGCCAGAAGCCGCCCTACGGCTACATGGACTGGTGGCCGATTTCCCTGTACGTCAACAACGAGAAGCCCCCCTTCAACGACAAGGACATCCGCTGGGCGCTGAGCTACTTCATCGACCGCCAGCAGATCGTCGAGGTGGGCTATCTCGGGGCCTCGGTGGCGTCGCCGCTCCCGTTGCCGGAGTATCCCGGGCTGCGGCCCTACATCGCCGCGGTCAAGGATCTCCTGGCCAAGTACAACACGCTGGAATTCAATCCCAAGAAGGGCGAGGAGCTCCTCGCCAAGAAGGGCTGGAAGAAGGACAGCGCGGGATTCTGGGCGGACGCCCAGGGCAATCGCCTCAAGCTGGACATCATCGGCTTCGGCGGGAGTGGCCCCTCCATCGGACCGGTGCTGACCGAGCAATTGAAGCGCCAGGGTGTCGACGCCAGTTTGAGCTTGCCCCCCGATTTCGACGACCGGTTCCAGAAGGGGCAGTACGTGGGGGCCATCTATGGCCACGGCGGGAGCGTGAACGACCCGTACCACACCCTGCGGCTCTACCAGAGCACGAGCGTGGCCGTCCCCGGCGCCCATCTCGTCAACTTCGCCCGCTGGAAGAATGACGCCTACAACAAGATCGTCGACGAAGTCTTCGTCACCGATATGAACAACAAGGCCAAGCTGGTGGAGCTGTTCCACAAGGCCATGGAGATCTGGATCCCAGACCTTCCCGACATCCCCCTGGTGCACAATTTCCATCGCATCCCCATGAACACCACCTACTGGACGAACTGGCCCACCGAGCAGAATCCCTACGTGAACGGCGCCTTCTGGCATCTGACGTACGCCATCGTCCTCTGGAACCTCCAGCCCACCCAGTAGCTGAAGTGACCCGCGCCGGGTCGAACCGCCGCGAAGGGACGGAGCGTCCGCTCCGCCCCTTGGGGCTCGGGAGGCGCCGTGCAGGCTGACTACCTGGCCAGGCGGTGTGGCGTGTTCGTCTTGATCGTGTGGCTGGCCGCGACCCTCAACTTCTTTTTGCCCCGACTGTCCGGGCAGGACCCGGTTCGGGCGACCCTGCTCCAGCAGGCTTCACTCGGGGGCCACGTCCAGGCGGGCCTCGAGGCCATGGTGAAGGAGTACGAGCGGCGCTTCGGCCTCGACCGGCCGCTGTGGGTTCAGTACTTCGCCTACCTCCACGACGTGTCCCGCCTCGATTTCAACTACTCCATCTCGAACTACCCGCGCACGGTGAGGGAGATCATCGCCGAGGCCATTCCCTGGACCGTCGGCCTGCTCGGCACCACCACCCTTCTCTCCTTCGCCATCGGGACGTTGCTGGGGGCGCTCCTGGCGTGGCCCAGGGCGCCCCGGTGGATGGGTCTCCTCATGCCGCCCCTGTGGGCCTTCCACGCCATTCCCTTCTTCCTGTGCGGGCTACTTTTGATGTATCTGCTCGCCTTCCAGATCAACCTCCTGCCGATGTTCGGCGGCTACAGCCCCGGGGCCTTCCCCGCGCTGACCGTCGCCTTCGTGGGCGATGTGCTCCGGCATGCGATCCTGCCCGCGCTGTCGATCATCCTGGTGGCCACCGGCGGGTGGGCCCTGGCCATGCGCGGCATGATGGTCACCACCCAGGGCGAGGATTACGTGACCTTCGCCGAGGCCAAGGGGCTCAGGAGCCTGACCATCTTCCTGCGCTACTGCGTGCGGAACGCGATTCTCCCCCAGACCACGGCCCTGGCCCTGGCCCTGGGCAACATCTTCGCGGGCGCCGTCCTTGTGGAGGTCATCTTCGGCTACCCGGGCGTGGGGACGATTCTGTTCCTGGCCATCAAGGAGAACGACCACTTCCTCATCCAGGGGATCGTGTTCATCGTCATCGTGGCGCTGGGCCTGGCGACCCTGATCCTCGACGTGCTCTATCCCTTGCTCGATCCCCGCATCACCTACCGGCGGGCGTGAGAGCGTGGCGCTGGGGCGCGAGCAGTCGGGCCGGCCCATACCCGCGGCGACGCGACCGGGAGCGCCGGCGGCCGTTCTGCGCTACATGGGGCGCAACACCTCGCTGGTCGTGGGCATCGCGCTGCTCTCGGCGCTCGTGCTGTTCGTGGGGCTCGGGCACGTTTTCGTGGACACGAGCAAGTCCCGAGCGCTCTCCGCGCCCGTTCTCCGACCGCCCTCCTGGACGTATCCCTTCGGCACGGATCGGCAAGGTCGAGACTTGCTGGCGACGATGGTGGCCGGGACGCCGCTGACCCTGCGCATCGGGTTCATCGCCGGCGTCCTCGGCGTGGGCGTCGGATCCATCCTGGCCTTCGTGGCCGCGTATTACCGGGGAACCGTCGATTCGGTCATCCGGGGCATCGCCGACGTCGGTCTCACCGTGCCGGGCCTGCTGGTACTGATCATCATCGCGGTCTCGATCAAGAAGGGTCTGACCGTCGATCAGATGGCGATGGTCGTCGCCTCGATCGCGTGGCTCTCGCCGACGCGGACGATCCGGGCCCAGGTCCTGAGCCTCCGGGAGCGCGGCTACGTGGAAGTGGCCCGTCTCTCGGGCATGAGCGGCCCGGAAATCATCGTCGTGGAGTTGATGCCCAACCTGCTGCCCTACCTGGCCGCCACCTTGGTGAATGCGGTGTCGACGGCCATCCTGGCCTCCATCGGCCTGGAGGTCCTGGGGCTCGGGCCCATCGATTCGCCGACCCTGGGCATGACGCTCTACTGGGTCAACTACAACGCGGCCCTCATCAACGGCTGGTGGTGGTGGTGGACAGCCCCCATCGCCATCATCCTCCTCGTCTTCCTCGGCCTCTTCTTCCTGAGCGTGGGCCTCGACGAGATCGCCAACCCCAGGCTCCGGAGGGCGATCTGAAGCCCGACGTTCTCCGCGTCCAAGGTCTCCGGGTGCTCTACGACACCCCGCGCGGCGCGGTGAGAGCCACCGACAATGTCAGCTTTCGTCTCGACACCGAGGAGCGCCTGGGGCTGGCCGGAGAGTCCGGCTCCGGCAAATCCACGATGGTGCTGGCCATCCTCCGCATGATCAAGCCGCCCGGGCGGATCGAAGCCGGTGAGGTCTGGCTGGACGGCGTCGACGTGATGACCCTCTCCGAGGAGGAGATGCGACAGGTGCGGCTGGCGCGAATCGCCCTGATTCCACAGGGATCGATGAACTCGCTGAACCCGGTGATGCGCATCAAGGACCAGATCGCAGACGCCCTGAGGGATCACGACGTCGCGCTGTCCAGGCGGCAGCTTGAGGAGCGTGTGCGCGACCTCCTGCACTCGGTCGGCCTGAGGCCAGACGTCGCCACCATGTTTCCCCACGAGCTGAGCGGGGGCATGAAGCAGCGGGCGTGCATCGCCATCGCCATCAGCCTGCGCCCCCGGGTCATCATCGCCGACGAGCCCACCAGCGCCCTGGACGTGGTGGTGCAGAAGCAGGTGATGGAGACCCTGGCGCGGGTGCAGCGGGACGTCGGGGCCTCCGTGATCCTCGTGGGACACGACATGGGGCTGATCGCCCAGTTCGTCGACCGACTCGGCGTCATGTATGCGGGCAAGCTGGTCGAGCTCTCTCCGGTCCGCGGACATCTTCGCGAAGCCGCTGCACCCGTACACGCAGATGCTCATCGCCAGCCTTCCGTCGCTGGAGCGCAAGGGCGCCTTCCAGGGGATCCCCGGTCTTCCCCCGCCGCTGCAGGACCTGCCCCCGGGATGCGCGTTCCACCCCCGTTGCCCCTGGGCCGAGGATCGCTGCCGGACAGAGGTGCCCCTCTTCAGAGAGGCGCGGGCCGGTACCTGGGCCGCGTGCCACCTGGTCTAGGACGGCATGGCTGCCTTGCTCGAGGCCCGACACGTGAGCAAGATCTTCGGCGGGCGCGTGCTCGACCGGCAGGCGACCATCGCCCTCGCGGATCTGTCGCTGGCCGTCGACGGCGAGCGCCCCTCCATCACCGCCGTGGTCGGAGAGAGTGGCAGTGGCAAGACGACCCTGGGCCGTCTTCTCCTGGGCTTGCTGCGGCCGACGCGCGGGCAGGTCCTCTACGAGGGCCAGGATCTCCAGACCATGTCGCGGGCGTCCTGGCGGGCCTTCCGCCGCAACGTGCAGGTCATCTTCCAGGACCCCTACGAGGTCTACAACCCCTTCTACCGAGTCGATCACGTCTTGACGACCCCGGTGGCGAAGTTCCGGTTGGCAGCCTCGAAGGCAAAGGCCCGGGCCTTGATCGAAGGCGTCCTGGAGCAGGTGGGGCTGCGCCCCGAAGAGACCCTGGGCCGTTTCCCACACCAGTTGAGCGGAGGGCAGCGCCAGCGGGTCATGGTGGCGCGGGCCCTGCTGTTGAAGCCCCGCCTGATCGTGGCCGACGAGCCGGTGTCGATGGTGGACGCGTCCCTGCGCGCCACCATCCTCGCTTCGCTGCGCACGATGAATCTGACGTTCGGCATCTCCATCATCTACATCACCCACGACCTGGCCACGGCCTATCAGATCAGCGACAACGTCGTGGTGCTGTATCGCGGCTCCGTGGCCGAGGCCGGCGACGTGGAGCTGGTGGTCAAACATCCGCAGCACCCGTACACGCAGCTCCTCATTTCCTCGATCCCCCTGGTCAGCACCGAGCGCACCTGGACGTCCGATGGCGTCGCGAGTTCCGCCGGCGCCCAGGGCGTGGCCACGGCGGGGTGCACATTTGCCGACCGCTGCCCGTCCGTCACGTCGCCGTGCCGCCAGACCGCGCCCCCGCTCTTTCGGACCGATCGTCACCGCGCAGTGTCCTGCTACCTCTACCAGGGTGCGCCCCGGCTCGCCGGGGAGCAGATGGTCACGGCGTTCGCCGAACCCGCCCGGCCCGTGCGTACCGGCCAATCGGACACCCCGACCGACGCGGTACCCACCTCGTGAGGAGGTCAGAACATGAAACGCGCCTTCGCATTGCTGGTCCTCGGTCTGGTCATGATGGCCGTCGCGCCGCAGGCATTTCAAAAGGACGTCAACGGCAAGAAGGGAATCGTGCAGCTCCTGGTTCCGGACCGAAACAATGTGCTGGGCGACGTCGTGCTCGGGTACGACACGCTCGACCAGTACATGGCCGGACGGGCCTCGATGGGGGCGATCGTCGGGCGCTACGCGAACCGCATCGCCCAGGGGCGCTGGTCCTGAACGGGCAGACGTACCAGCTCCCCGTCAACAACGGCCCCAACGAGCTGTATAGGGCGCGGCGACATCCTGGGCCACGAGCTGATGCTGAACGCCGACCGCTTCACGCCCATCGATGACACCTCGATTCCGACGGGGGAGTTGCGCGCGGTGAAGGGGACGCCCATGGACTTCATCCTTCCCCAGAAGATCGGGGCCCGGATCAACGAGAGCGATCTGCAGTTGAAGAACGGCACCGGCTACGATCACAACTTCGTGCTCAACAAGCGCGGGCAGGAGTTGAGCTTTGCCGGGCGCCTCTCCGATCCCGGCTCGGGCCGGACGATGGAGGTGTACACGACGGAGCCGGGGATGCAGGTCTATACGGGGAACTTCATCCCGCCCGACGCCAAGACCCTTCAGATGATCCGGACCAACCCCAACAACGTGCTCCAGGGACCAGCGACGAAGGTGGCGAAGTAATAGGGTGTGGGGAAATCAGCGGCTCGGCAACTCGTTTCAAGGAGGTCAGGACATGCTCAAGGCTCACAGCTGGAGAACGGCAAGCCTGGTGATGGCGTCACCGCGATCGTGGGACTTGCTCTCCCCGCCTTCGGGGACGATTGGCGTCTGATCAGGGGCCATGTGGATGAAGTGCGGACCGGCGCCCCCCCGTGTCGACGGTAATTGCCTGGCTAGTTGCCAGGTGACTGCTGTCGGTGCGGGTCGGGCGACGTACCTGGGCCGATTCACTCGGCTGTCCTGTGTGGTCGTTCGTGAGGATGGCAGTCCTGAGGGGATCACGGAGTTTACCGCGGCCAATGGCGATAAACTCTGCGCGGAGGTCAAGGGTCAACCACCGATTTTGGGTCCGACCGGTTTGACCGTCCGTGGCACTTACACGTTCACTGGGGGACTGGCCGGTTCAGCGACGTGTCGGGAGGGACGTATTTTGTGGGCGTTATTACGTCCGATGATTCCGGCACTCATATCGCCGTCGACTTCGGGGGAATCATACAGTACTGAGAGGCGGACGGGGCAAAGGGCGTCAGGATCCCCGGGCAATCGGGGGGCTGACATGTCTCCGAGGGTCGGGCAAGTAGATAGAGCTGACCTGCCGGAGAAGCCAGATGTCACGAACCTGTCCGAGGTGCCGGAGAGGCCGCCCGACCGATTGCATGGGAACGCCGCGCATCATGCGCGGCGTTCCCAGCCAACGCGTGAACGTCATCGGGGCGGTGCAGAGTCGATCAGTTCGAGGCCCACCGGGAGCGCTCCCCGGGGTGAACAACCTCCGGACGCCGGGCCGGTGGCCTTCGCTGAGCTGACCGAGATGTACCAGATCGACACCCACTTCAGGTTAAGGTGGAGAGCGCGTTCGACGCCATGATCGAGCGCGCCGGCCAGCAGTTTCCGCTTGACGCCCGTTCATATGTGCAGCGGTCATCGGTTGCCGGTGCGGTCGGGATGCCGCTCCACTGCGCCCCAGAGCCTGGCCAGAGCCACTTCGGCGTCGGCTCCGCAAAAAGCGCGGATCGTTGCCCGATCGCCCATGGGCGTGCCTCGCAGGGGCCGGTAAAACACGGGTATAGAGTCGCTCCAGCAGAAGGGGGACTCGCCCATGGACGTCTGCACGCTCGAGCTTCCCGCCCCGGAAGCGTCCAACACGGACGCGCTCGCTCCCCAGAGACCCAGCCCCGACCTGGAGCGCCTCGGCGACGAGATCGCCGAGCTGTCGGCGCATCTCGACGCCGCCACCGCTCGGCTGCTCGACCTCATCCGCGAGTTCGATGCCCGCGGCGGCTGGAACAATGGCTTCCCTTCCTGCGCCGCCTGGCTGACCTGGCGGGTCGGCCTCGCCCCGGGCGCCGCCCGCGAACATGTGCGGGTGGCGCGCGCCCTGGACGCGCTGCCCCTGCTGGCCGGCGCTCTCGCCCGCGGCGAGCTGTCGTACTCGAAGGTCCGCGAGCTGACGCGCGTGGCGACTGCCGAAACCGAGGAGCGGCTGCTCGGCGTGGGCCGCGCCGGCACGACCGAGCACGTGGCGCGGATCGTGCGCGGCTGGCGGCGGGTGGACCGGCAGGCCGAGGCGCGCGAGGCGGTCCTGCAGCACGCGAGCCGGGCCCTGCACGTGTATCCGGACAGCGACGGCACGGTGAGGATCAAGGGGCGGCTGACCGCGGAGGTGGGCGCCCTGCTCGTGCAGGCGCTGGCCGCCGCCCGGGAGGCCCTCTACCAGCAGGGCGAAGGCGCGAGCCGGACGCCGACCCACCGACGATGGAGCAGCAGCAGGCGGACGCCCTCGCCCTGCTCGCGGAGACGGCCCTCCACCAGGGCCTCGACCCCGGGAACTCCGGCGAGCGCTACCAGGTCGTGATCCACGTCGATGCCGAGGTCCTGGCGGAGGCGGATGCGCCGCCAGTCGGCGCTCGACGACGGCGCCCGCGTTCCAGCTGGAACGTCCCAGCGCCTGGCCTGCGACGCGAGCCGGGTGGTCATGCGCCACGGCGGAGACGGCCGCGTCGTGGAGGTCGACGCCCGGACCCGGACGATTCCTCCGGCAATCCGCCGGGCTCTCCACCATCGCGACCGCGGTTGCCGCTTCCCGGGCTGCGGAGTGCGGTTTGGCCAGGGCCATCACATCCGTCACTGGGCCCATGGAGGCCCCACCGCCTTGTCGAACCTCGCGATGCTCTGCCGCCGGCACCACCGCGCCGTCCACGAGGAGGGCTACCAGGTCGACCGGCAGCCAGACGGCGCGCTGTGTTTCCGCAGACCGGATGGCCGGCTCGTGCCCGAGGTCCCCCCGCTGCCCGAAGTCGCCGGCGATCCGGTGAAGGTGCTCCGGGCGCGGCACGAGGCGGACGGGCTCGATCTCCATCCGCGGACGGCAATGCCGGGCTGGACGGGAGAGCGCCTCGACGTGACCTGGGCGATCGGCGTCTTGCACCCCCTGGCGAGGTAGAGTCATGGCCAGAAGGGTGAAGCCGTCATCCCCCAAGGGCGTCGAGGCGCTCCGCCATCCGGAGGCGAAGCGCCGGAACCCCACCGCCGAGTACCAGCCCGTCATCCAGAAGGAGGCCGAGCGGCCGCTGCGCGTGCCCACAAGCGGCGCAACCGCGACCTCGATCCCCAGCTGCGGACATTTGGATGATCCAGACCAACCCGACCAACGTGTTTCAGGGGAAGGTCATGAAGTTGTCGCGCTGACCTTGCTAGACCGCCGCAATTCAAGCGGCGCGACCGTATGTTTCATGGAGATGGCTCTCGTGGGCGGGCGCAGCATCGAGTTGAAAGCGACCTGAAATGATCAGCCGAGCCGGGCCGCCGGCTCGACCCAAGCACGCGCCATCTGCTCCAGCGCGTCCGGGAGCTTCGCGTCGGCAGCGGGAATCGGCAGGAGCTGAACGACCTCGCTGACCCCCGCCGCGTGGTAGGCGGTGAGGCTCGCGGCGCGATCTCTTGCAGATAGGGCGAGATGATGATCTCGACTTCGCCGAGCGAACGCCCGCGCTCACGCATCAGACCTGTGAGCTGCTCGATCTTGGCCGTGGCGGCCTCGGGGGTGAGGTTGAAGCCGAACCATCCGGTGCCGTACTCCGCGACCCGCTTGAGCGCCGGCGTGTCTCGCCCCCGAAGATGATCGGCACCTTGCCGCCCCGCACCGGCTTGGGAAAACTGCGCGCCTCGTCGACGTTGACGAACTCGCCATGGAACGTGGTGCTTTCCTCGCCCCACAATTTGCGCATCACGGCGATGTACTCGCGCGTGCGTTGGGCGCGCCGCTCGAAGGGAATGCCGAGCGCGTTGAATTCTTCGGCCGACCAGCCGATGCCCACGCCCAGGGCAAAGCGTCCGCCGCTCAGGCGATCGAGGCTGGCGATCACTTTCGCGAGCACCAGCGGATTGTGCTCGGGCACCAAGCAGATGCCGGTGGCCAGGCGGATGGTGCTGGTGTACGCGGCGGCGTAGGTGAGGGCCACGAACGGGTCCATCCAGTCGGTCGTGCTGGGGACGGCGAAGGCGCCGTCCTCCGAGTACGGATACTTCGATTTGGTGTAGCGATCGAACAGGACGACATGCTCGGGCGCCCAGAGCGTGCCGAAGCCCAGGCGCTCGGCATGTTCCGCAATCGTGCGGAGCGTGCGCGGATGCGCCGCCCGGCCCAGGCCCGCCGTCAATAGTCCGATCTTCATGTGATTCCTCCCGACGCGCCTCGGATGGGAGGGCGGTCAATCGAACAGCGACGCGTAGGTCAGAACCCGCAGCTCGCGGCGCAGCGCGTACGACGAGGAGGGCATGAGCTGCGTCATGAAGATGACGATGAGATCCTCGGCGGGATCGATCCAGAAGGCCGTGCTCGCCGCCCCGCCCCACGCGTACTCGCCCGGCGTCCCCAGGATGTGCGCCCGCGCCGGCGACTGCATGACCGAGAAGCCGAGGCCGAACCCGACACCCGCGTACGCCGTCTCCGTGAACATGCCCGCCTGGGCGAGCTGGGTCAGATCCTGGCCGCCGGGCAGGTGGTTGGTGGTCATCAGCTCCACCGTCTTTCGCCCGAGCACACGCACGCCGTCCACTGCCCCGGGCGCGCAGCAAGGCGGTGAAGCGAAAGTAGTCCGGCGCCGTCGACACCAGGCCGCCTCCGCCCGAGAGGAAGCTGCACTCGCGGTATTCGCTCTGCTCCGGATCATCGATGAGCTTCAGGGTCCCGTCGGCCTGGCGCAGGTAGTTGGCGGCGAAGCGCGGGATCTGCTCGTCTCCGATCACGAAGCCGGTGTCCCGCATCCCCAGCGGATCGAGGATGGCTTCGCGCAGGTACGCGTCCAGTGGCTGGCCGGAGATGACCTCGATCAGGTGCCCGACGACGTCCGTGGACACGGAGTAGTTCCAGCGCGCCGGCGAGAACTCGAGGGGAGCTCCGCGCGTGTGCCACCTCGGCCTGTAGCGTGCCGGGGCGGGCCCGGTCGGCCACCCCCAGCCTGCGGTACGCGGCGTCGACGTTGGTCCGCTCCATGAATCGGTAAGTCAGCCCCGAGGTGTGACTGAGCAGGTCGCGGACGGTCATGGGCCTCGCTACCGGCGCGGTGACGAAGTTGGGATAGTT
>CAWKCA010000031.1:0-58780 GCA_963848005.1 uncultured Candidatus Rokubacteria bacterium | reverse complement strand
CGATCCGGCGGGCGCTGCACCATCGCGACCGCGGCTGCCGCTTCCCGGGCTGCGGCGTCCGGTTCGGCCAGGGCCATCACATCCGTCACTGGGCCCAGGGAGGCCCCACCACGCTGTCGAACCTCGCCATGCTCTGTCGCTTATGCCGATATCGGCATAAGCGGCATTATGCCGACTCCGGTTTTATGCCGCGTTGGCGGACAGCGCCGTGGCCGCTTCCCTCGTGAGCCGGTCCTCGGCTCGCCTGACGTACGCGGCATAATCCGACCGCCCGCGTAGGACGCTTGTTCGACTCGGCTCGTTGCCGAGGAGGAGGCGTCCATGATTCGTTTGCTCACAGTCAGGATCGCGGGTCCGCTCGAGCCGTATGCACGCGGGTGCCTCGCAGCACTTCTCGCGCTGGGGTACAGCCCACTGTCGGTGCGAAACCAGCTGCGTTTGTTTTCACACGTGAGCCGGTGGTTAGGCCATCGCCGACTTCGTGCAGGACACCTCACCGACGAGCGTGTGGCCGCGTTCCTGAGGTCACGGCGGCGCGCTGGCTACACGTGCTGGCTCGCGTTGCGCGGCCTCGAGCCGATTCTCACGCACCTACGCGGCCGCGGCATCGTGCCGCCTCCGCGCACGGCCCGAGCCCGGACTCCTCTCGAGCGCCTGCTCGTTCGCTATGCGGACTATCTGTCCCGCGAGCGAGGGCTCGCGTCGTCGACCATCCGCCGGCGCCTCGACGTCGCGTCGGACTTTCTTGCCGATCGCGGTGCGACGCGAGCGGCGCTCCGCACGCTCACGCCCAGCGATGTCCGAGCCTTTCTTCGGGGGATGTCTCGTGCCCACGCGCCCGCCTCGCTCGCCGGCGTCGGCTCCGATCTCCGCGCGCTCCTGCGCTTTTTCTTCGTCGAGGGACTCATCGGGCGTTCGCTTGCCGAGGCCGTGCCGGCGACCGTCGGCGGGCGTGACCGCGCCCTTCCGCACGGGATCTCCTCGACGGAACTCCGCCATCTGCTGCACGGCTGCGATCGACGGACGCGCGGCGGGAAACGCGATGTGGCCGTCATCCTGCTGCTCGCCCGTCTGGGTCTGCGGGCCGGCGAGGTGCTCGCGCTGACGCTCGATGACATCGATTGGCGGGGGGGCGAGCTCGTCGTCCACGGCAAGGGCAAGACGCGCGCGCCGCTGCCGCTTCCGAGCGACGTCGGCCGCGCCTTGAGCGCCTATGTGCTCCACCGTCCTCGCAGCGCGATGAGACGCGTCTTCCTCCGCGAGCGCGCGCCGCATCGGCCGCTGCACGCGGTCGGGGCGATCGTACGCGCGGCCGCGAGACGGGCGGGCCTCGCGGCCGTCTCGCCTCATCGTCTGCGCCGCACGGCCGCGACCGAAATGCTCCGCCAGGGGGCCTCCCTCGAGGAGATCGCCGAGGTGCTTCGCCACACCAGCACACAGACGACGGCGATCTACGCCACGGTTGATCGGCGTTCGCTGCGCCCCCTCGTCCAGCCGTGGCCGGGAGCGCGCGGATGACGGCGCTCCGCCCGTTACTCGCGGAGTACCTCGAGACGCGCCGCGCGCTGGGCTTCAAGACCGCGCGCACCCGGTGGCTGCTCTCCAGTTTCGTGTCGTTCGTCGAGGCCCACCGGGGGGCGCGGATTACGACCGCGCACGCGCTCGCGTGGGCCAGGCAGCCCGCCAGCGCGCACCCGGGCTGGTGGGCCGCGAAGCTCTCGACGGTCCGCGGCTTCGCCCGCCATGTGCATCTCATCGATCCGCGGCACGAGATTCCTGCCGTCGATCTGCTCCCGGCCCGGTTCCCACGCGCGACGCCCGTCCTCTATTCGCCCGCGGAGATCCGCCAGCTCCTTCAGGCCACGCGCTCGATGCCGTCGACGTTCCGAGGCCTGACGCACGAGACGCTCTTCGGCCTGCTCGCCGCCACCGGCCTGCGCGTCGGCGAAGCGATCCGGCTCGACGCCCGGGACGTCGACTGGGGCCAGCAGCTCCTCGTCATCCGCGCGAGCAAGTTCCGTCACTCCCGCGAAGTCGTTCTGCACGCCACGGTCGTCCGCGCGCTGCGGCGCTACGCCGCCGCGCGGGGGCGCGTGCACGCCACCCCGCGCTCCCCCAGCTTCTTCGTCTCCCTCACCGGCACGCGCCTCCTCTACACCAACGTTCAGCACACGTTCGCGGCCCTGCGCCGGCGCGCCGGGATCACGCGCGCCCGGGCGAGGATCCATGATCTCCGGCACACGTTTGCGGTCCAGACGCTCGTGCGCTGGCACCGCGCCGGCGCCGATGTCGAGGCGCGGATGCCGAGGCTGTCGACGTATCTCGGCCATCGCCACCCGTCCTCGACCTACTGGTACCTGACCGCGGCCCCCGAGCTGATGGCGCTCGTCGGCCGCAAGCTCCAGCGCGCGCTCGGGGCGCTTCCATGAGCACCCTGGCCCCCCTCCTCCAGGCGTTCTTCACCGAGCGCCTCCTGCAGCAACGCCACGCCAGCCCGCACACGATCACCGCCTACCGCGATGCCTTCCGCTTGCTGCTGGCGTTCGCCCACCAGACGTTGGGGAAGGCCCCCGCCGCCCTGGACCTGCGGGAGTTCGACGCGCCCTTCATCGCCCGCTTTCTGGCGCACCTGGAAGCGAAGCGCGGCAATGGCGCCGCGACGCGCAACGCGCGCCTCGCCGCCGTGCACTCCTTCTTCCGGTACGTCGCGTTGCGCGAGCCCGCCCACGCCGCGGTGATCCAGCGCGTGCTCGCCATTCCGCCCACGCGCGCCGAGAAGCCCCTCGTCGCGTTCCTCACCCGCCCGGAGGTCGAGGCCCTCCTCGCGGCGCCGGACCAGGCCAGCGTGAGCGGACGGCGCGATCATGCGCTCCTGCTCTTGGCGATCCAGACCGGCCTGCGCGTCTCTGAGTTGACGCAGCTCCGCGTCGAAGATGTCCGGCTGGATCGAGGCGGAGCGCATGTCCGGTGCCGGGGGAAGGGACGCAAGGAACGCGTCACGCCCCTGACCGTGCAGACGACCCGCGTGCTCCGCGCGTGGCTCAAGGAGCGCGCCCCCTCGCCCACGGAGCCCCTCTTCGCCAGTCGTCGCGGCGATGTGCTGAGCCGCGATGCGGTCGAACGCGTCGCGGAAAAGCACCGCCTCTCCGCCGCGACGAGGTGCCGGTCTCTCCAGACAAAGCGCGTGTCCCCGCACGTGCTTCGCCATACCAACGCGATGATGCTGTTACAGGCGCGCGTCGACCGCTCGGTCATCGCGCTGTGGCTCGGCCACGAGTCCGTCGAGACGACCGAGATCTACCTGCACGCGGATCTCTCGATCAAGGAGCGCGCGATCGCGCGCACGGCACCGCTGCGCGTGGGGCGGAAGCGCTATCGGCCGGCTGACCGGCTTCTCGCGTTCCTGGAGGCGCTCTGATTATGCCGCGTACGAATGACCGCGCTCCTCCGAACCGAGGCCGAACGCGGCATAAAACCGGAGTCGGCATAATGTCGCCGGCACCACCGCGCCGTCCATGAGGAGGGCTACCAAATCGATCGACAGCCGGACGGCGCGCTTCGATTCCGGCAGCCAGATGGCCGGCTCCTGCCCGAGGTCCCGCCTCCCCCCGAAGTGCCGGCCGATCCGGTAAGAGTCCTCGTCGCGCGAAGCGACGCCGAGGGGCTTCATCTCCATGCGCGGACGGCAATGCCAGGCTGGATAGGCGAACGCCTCGACGTAGGCTGGGCGATCGGAGTGTTGCACCCCTTGGCGAGGTAGGCGCGACCTCGACCCTCGGCTACATCCAGGGGAAGGTCCACCCCAGGGCGCTCATCGAGGACCGGCTGCGCTCAGCGGCCTTGAATGCATCCGGGGGCCGCTCTAAGCTCTGGCAACCTGTCAGCCCCGTAGTTCCAGGCGTCAGATTCCCGTGAGGGGCCCGGAAGGCTGGGCCCAGGAGGATAGGCCATGCATCGACGTCCCACGACGAAGTGGTGGCATTCTGGCCGGGGTCCCGCTCCTCGCCTTGGCAGTCGCGCTGGGCGGTATCGGCTGGCCGGCCCTTGCCCAGCAGCCCGTCGCGATCTCCGTCATCGACGTGGCGGGCGACCTCAGCTCGGTCCAGGTGATCCTCGACAATTACAAGAAGGCGTTCCCGAACAAGGTCAAGGAGATCAGGACCCAGCGGGCGCCGGAGCCGGAGCTGCCGGCCAAGATCAAGGCCCAGCAGGATGCCGGGCGGCTGGACGTCAACCTCATCATGACCGGCCAGTCCGCCGCCTCCCAGCTCATCGCGGCGGGCCAGCTCGTCAAGCTGTTCCCGACGTACGACGCCATGTTTCCCCGCGACGATTTGACCGACGCGGGCAAGGCCCTCCAGGACGAGGCCGAGGGCTACCTGATGCCGTCGGTGGTCAGCAACGGAGGGCCCGTCTTCATCTACAACCCGAAGAAGGTGCCGAATCCGCCGAAGACGGCCGAGCAGCTCCTGGCGTGGGCGAAGGCGAACCCGGGCAAGTTCCTCTATGCGCGGCCGGCGAACAGCGGGCCCGGCCGCTCCATCCTGGCCGGCATGCCCTACATCCTGAAGGACAAGGATCCCAAGGATCCCGGAAAAGGGCTGGGACAAGACCTGGGCCTTCCTGAAGGAGCTGGGCCAGACGATGGACTACTACCCGACCGGGACCGGATTCACCCTGAAGGAGTTCGCCCAGGACCAGCGCTGGATGATCGCCGGCATCATGGAGTGGGACATGAAGCCCCGGGCCGAGGGCATCATTCCGCCCGAGTCGAAGATCACCATCCTCGACAACACGACGTTCGTGATCGACGGCCACTACTGGGCGATCCCCAAGGGCGTGTCGCCGGCCGAGCTGGAGGTCATCCTCGACCTCATGAAGTTCATGCGCCGGCCCGACCAGCAAGTCCTGACGTGGCGGGCGTTCATCGGCCCCTCCATCAAGGCGGCCACCCTCGACAAGGCGCCCCCTGATCTCCAGAAGTACGTGAAGGAGATCTGGCGCCCGGAGTACGACGAGATCGGCAAGAAGTGGAAGGTCACGCCCATGCTCGAGGTGAAGAAGCTGAACTACGCCATCGATCGGTGGGACAAGGAGGTGGGGGCGCAGAAGATCAAGAAGCAGTGAGCCCGCCGCAGCTCGACTCGCTGCGCTTCCGGCTCACCAAGCGCTTCGGGGCGAAGACGGTGCTGCGCGACTTCGCCCTCGAAGTGCGCGGCCGGCAGTTCGTCACCCTGCTCGGCCCCAGCGGGTGCGGCAAGTCGACGGCGCTGAACATCCTCGCCGGCCTGATCCCGGCCAGCGAAGGTGAAGTATGGCTCGACGGCGAGCGCATCGATCACCTGCGGCCCGAGCAGCGCGGCTTCGGCATGGTGTTCCAGAACTACGCCCTCTTTCCCCACATGACCGTGTTCGGCAACATCGCCTTCGGCCTGCAGCTCCAGCACCGGCCGGCCGCGGAGATCGCCGAGCGCGTGCGCACCATGCTGGAGCTGGTGCAGCTCCCGGGATTCGAGGAGCGATACCCGGGCCAGCTCTCCGGGGGCCAGCAGCAGCGGGTGGCCATCGCCCGCGCCCTGATCCTGCAGCCGCGTCTCCTGCTTCTGGACGAGCCGCTGTCCAATCTCGACGCCAAGCTGCGCGTCGAGATGCGGGCGGAGATCAAGCGGCTCCACGCGACCCTCGGCCTCACGTGCATCTACGTGACGCACGACCAGACGGAGGCCCTCTCCCTCTCCGACTGGATGGTGCTGCTTCGCGACGGCGTCTTGATGCAGGCGGGTCCGCCGGCCGAGATTCACGATCGGCCGGACAGCGTGTTCGTGGCCGACTTCATGGGGTTCCGCAACTTCTTTCCCGTGCAGGTGGTCGCCGTCGACGCGGATGGCGGGGTGGAGACGGCGGGCCACGGCATGCGTATCCGCGGGCGCACGCGTCATGCCCTGGCGCCCGGGGCCGCCGCCGTGTCGGCCATTCGCCCCGACGACGTGCAGCTCGGCCACGAGGCCGCCGGCCTCAACAGATTTCCCGGGAAAGTCGAGATCGTCGAGTACCTCGGGCGGGAGAGCGAGGCGGTCCTGACCTTGCAGGCCGGCCCGCGGCTGTGGGTGCGCACACAAGAGCGCGTGGCGCCGGGCGATGCGGTGACCGCGGCGTTCCCGGCAGAGCGCGTCATCGTCCTTCCCGCCGAGGCGGCCGGGGCGGCGTCATGAGCCGGCGTCGCGCCGGGGAGGCGAGCGAGCTGGACGCGATGGCCCTCCTCTGTCTCGTTCCGTCCCTCCTCTACGTGCTGGTGATGTTCGTCTACCCGTTCCTTCACGGGATCTACTTGAGCCTGCGACCGCCCAAGCTGCCCGGCTTCAGCCTGGCCAACTACGTCGCCTTCTTCAGCGACGAGTGGCAGTACCGGACGGTGGGGATCACCTTCGGCCTCGCCGTCCCCAATTCCGTCATCGTGGTCGTCGTCGCCCTGCTGCTGGCCTACGGCATGCGGCGCGGGATCTGGCTGGAGCGGACGATCACCACGATCCTCGTACTCCCGATCTCCCTCGGCGTGATCCTGCTCGCCGAAGGTATCCTGGGATTCTACGGTGGCCGGGGCTGGTTCAATCAGGCCATGCTCGCGCTGGGAGTACTGTCGGAGCCCTTGACCCTGACCCACAACTACACCGGGGTGATGCTCTCGCTCTTCATGCAGCAGTTCCCGTTTTGTTTCCTCATGCTCCTGGGCTACATCTCGGGCATCGATCCGGGTCTCGAGAACGCGGCGCGGACGTTGGGGGCCGGGTCGTGGACGGTCTTCTCTCGAGTCATGCTGCCCTTGATCGCGCCCGGACTGGCCATCGCCTTCGCGCTGGTCTTCGTGATGAGCTTTGGCGTCTTCCCCTCCGCCATCCTGCTCGGGCAACCCGCAGGCGCCACGCGCACCATCGCCATCGCCGCCTACCAGCAGGCCTTCGAGCACTACGACATGTCCTACGCCTCGGCCATCGCGGTGGTCATGGGCCTGTTCCAGCTCGCGGGGCTCGTGCTGATCGTCATGTTGCGGCGACAGATGGTCATGGCCCCCACCCTGGGAGGCGGCAAGCGTTGAGCACGCTGCGGGGCCGACTGTGGGGGCTGGCCCTCTACCTGTTCGTGCTGGGATTCATCCTGAACCTGGCGGGCATCGTCAGCCACGTGATGGTCAGCGCCTTCGCCAAACGGTGGTTCGGGACGCCCCTGCCGACCGCGTTCACCACCGAGTGGTTCGCCTACGCGTGGTCGAACTTCGAGCTGGGCCGCGTGCTCGGGGTGACGGTCTTCGTGGCGCTGGCCGTGGTGGTGCTCGCCCTGCTCCTGGGATTCCCGGCGGCCTACATCCTGGCGCGGCGGAACTTCCGCGGGAAGGCGCTCCTGCTCCTGCTGTATTTCCTGCCCCTGCTCATCCCGCAGATGACCTACGGCATTCCGCTGGCCACGACGCTCTACCGCTACGCCATCGGCGGGACGGTGGCCGGCGTCATCCTGGCCAACCTGGTGCCCATGGTGCCCCTGGCCATCTTCGTCCTGATCCCGTTCTTCGAGCAGATCAGCGTCAATCTGGAGTGGGGCGCCGCCATGATGGGGGCGAACCGATTTCAGGTCTTCCGTCGGATCTTGCTGCCCCTCACGGTGCCTGGTCTGCTCACCGCGGGTGTCCTGATCCTCGTCAATACGGTCTCCAACTTCGAGCTGACGTTCCTGGTGTCCGGCGCGGGCTCGCAGACACTGGTGGTGGCCCTCTTCTACAACGTCTTCGCGGGGGGCGTGCGCCCCGTGTACTCGGTGGACGCCATGGCCTTGATGTACATGGCCACGGTGATGGTGATCCTGCTCGTCGCGCTCCGCTTCGTGCGCCCCACCCAGATGGTGTTCCGGCTCGACCGCTCGCAGCGGTAGGCGCCGCCAGGCCAGATCCCGGGCGCCTGCCCTCGCGGTCGTCGGCAGTCCCGTGGCCTCACGCGATCTTGATGATCCCCGGCTCCGCCGGCTTGAAGCGCTCGGACACTTGCGGATCGTGGCCGGCCACGATCAGCTTCTCGGACGCCGGCCAGCGCGTGGATGGTATCGAAGCCGGCCAGCATCTCGGGCAGGTTCGTGATGATCTGCGTCGGCTGGTAGCGCTCCACGTTGCGGTAGAAGTGCGAGGCATCTGAAGTCAGGACCACCCGGCCGCGCGCCGTCTCCACGGTGACGATCTGGAGGCCCGCGGTGTGGCCGCCCACGCGGTGGACGCGGATGCCGGGCAGCACCTCGTGCTCGCCCTCGATGATGCGGATGCGGTTGGCGTAGTTCAGGGTCGTGAGATTGGCCAGCGCGCCGACGTTCTGCGAGGCGCTGAAGGCCTCGTAGCGCCCGTACCGGCCCGTCCAGAACGCCACCTCGTCGCGCTGGATCCAGAACTCCGAGGCCGGGAAGAGCCGGTGACCGGCCCAGTGGTCGTAGTGCAGGTGGCTGATGAGGGCCACCGGGATGTCGGCCACCTTCACGCCGGCCCGCTCGACCATCTCCGACGGGCGGACGTAGTTGCGGATGCCGCGCTTCTCCGCGTCATCCTCCTGGAAGCCGGTGTCGAAGAGCACCGGATACGGCCCGCCCGTGATGAGCCAGACGAAGTAGTCGAGGGTGATCTTCTCGTGCGAGGACTCGCGATAGAAGAACTGGCAGGCCGTGGTGTCGCGTTCGCCGTACTTGAGGGCCAGGACTTCGTACATGGGTCAGGAGCCTCCGAGCTCGCGCCGGACGAGTCGCGCGCCGGCGCCGAGCGCCTCGAGCTTGCCGCGCGCGACCGCGCGCGGGAGCGGCACCATGCCGCAGTTGGTACAGGGATAGAGCCGCTCGGGCGGCACATGGGCCATGGCCCGGCGGATGGTGGCGGCCACCTCGGCCGGTGTCTCCACCGCGTGGGTGGCCACGTCGATGACGCCGACGAGCACGTCCTTGCCGGCCAGGAGCCCGAGCAGCTCCACCGGCACCCGCGAGCCGGCGCACTCCAGCGAGACCTGGTCGATCCGGCTCCCGGCGAGCAGCGGGAACGTCCGCTCGTACTGACGCCAGTCGCTTCCAAGCGTCGCCTTCCAGTCGATGTTGGCCTTGATGCCGTAGCCGTAGCAGATGTGCACGGCCGTCCGGCAGGCGAGGCCTTCGATGGCGCGGTGCAGGGCGGCGATGCCCCAGCGCTCGACGTCGTCCAGGTAGACGTTGAAGGCTGGCTCGTCGAGCTGGAGCACGTCGAGCCCGGCGGCCACGAGGTCGCGCGCCTCCTCGTTGATGATCCGCGCGAACTCCATGGCCAGGCGCTCGCGGTCGCCATAGTGCTCGTCGGCCAGCGTGTCGACGATGGTCATGGGCCCGGGGATGGTGAACTTCAGGCGACGGTCGGTGTGGGCGCGGGCCCAGCGCACCTCGTCGAGGTGCACGGGGACGCGGCGGCGCACGGGCCCGATCACGATGGGCACCTCGGCCTGGTAGCGGTCGGCGCGGATGCCCATGGTCACGCGCCGGCTGAAGTCGATGCCGTCGAGCCGCTCCAGGAAGCCGTGGACGAAGTGCTGGCGGAACTGCTCGCCGTCGGTGACGATGTCGATGCCCGCCGCCTCCTGCTCCTTGAGCGCCACGAGCACCGCGTCGCGCTGGCCGTCAGCCAGACGGTCGGGAGGCAGTCGCCATGGCGCCCACAACGTCTCGGGCGCGGCGAGCCACGTCGGCTTCGGCAGGCTGCCGGCGATCGTCGTGAGAAGCATCGGTGCCTCCCCTTCCCGCCGGATGCGCTCGGCGTGGCCGCGATACTAGCCGGCGGCGAGGCTCCCACGCAATCGACACGATCGGCCCCGAGGCACTTCTCGACAGGGCTCGTTGTAGAAGTTGCACGTGGTGGTCCGGCGTGAGCCGAAGCGAAAAGCATCGCGGTGACTCGACTTGCGGAGACCCCGGCCTAGATGGCGCACCCCTTGCTCCCTACAAGCCACGGCAGTGAGCAGTGAATCCACGGGAGTTCCCACGACTCGCTACGAGTCGTGGCAAAGGAGGAAGGGCTGTGAAGACGAACGAGCGTGCCAAGAGCAGAACGGACACCGAGCGACGGGAGCACGAGTCGCCGATGCGGAAGGACAAGCCGGACCAGCGACACGGCCGAGCAGCGACCGCCGGAACCGCATCAGCCGCTGCCGCGACAGCCGGACCAGCGAGAGCCCCTGCCGCGACAGCCGGGGCCGATGGAGCGCCGCCCGGGCAGCCCTCGCGAGCGGAGCGACGAGGACACGATCGGCCGGCCCGTGCAGCTCGACGAGGAGCCCATGGATGATCTCGACGAGCCCGACGAGCCGACCAAGGGCGAGCCGCAGCGCGAGCGGCACGGCGTGCGCTGAGGAGTCAGCCGATGGTCAACGCCCGGCGGAGAGCCGGAGGAACGAAGAAGGTGGCCAAGGTCATGCGCGAGTACAAGCACGGCACCTTGAAATCGTCCTCGGGTGCCACGGTGCGCAAGCGCAAGCAAGCCGTGGCCATCGCCCTGAGCGAGGCTCGCCGCAGCGGGGCCACAGATCCCCCCGAAGCGAGGCCGAGCGGGGCGGCGTAACGCGGCCTGAAGCGCGGCGCGCGCCGCGCGGGATCCGTCGATGGTTCCGCGCGGCGCGCGTCGTCGGGGCCCGTGCCCCGGCAGAGATCGCTTCCCCGTGGGTGAAGCAGGTCAGCGCGAGGTCGGCTGCAGACGACGCCTCGGCCGCCTCCCAGGCGATGTTCGAGCAGAACGCCTCGATGTACTTGGGGCGGTCGGCCGGAGCGTAGTCGAGCAGGAAGGCGTGCTCCCAGACGTCCATGACGAGGATGGGGTGGAAGCCGGCGATGTTGCCGGTCTCGTGCAAGGTGATCCAGTGATTCGAGAGCTTGCCCGTCTCGGGATTCTGGTAGCAGATGGCCCAGCCCACGCCTCGCATCTTGCCGATGCTCGTGAAGTCGGTCTTCCACACCTCCCAGGTTCCGAAGCTTGCCTCGACCGCTCGCCGCAGTGACGACTTCGGCTGCGGTTCTCCGCCGCCGCCGCGGCGCATGTTTCCGAAGTACAGCTCGTGCAGGACCATGCCGTTGTACTCGAAGCCGAGGCGCCGCGTGAGCTCCGCGTAGGCGGGCATCTCCTCCTGGTCGACCTTCCCGTCACGGAGGAATTCGGCGATGCGCTCGGTGAGCCGGTTCGTTTCCTTGACGTATCCCTCGTAGAGCTTGAAGTGCATCTCCAGCGTTTTGTCCGAGATGCCGGTGAGCCCGCTCAGCATAAACGACTTCGGCTTGTAGCTCGTGGCGATCCTGGCAGCCTGAGTGGTCATAGCGTCCTCCTGCACCCGCTCTCGCAAGAACGGTTCCGTCGAGCCTCGCTCGCCTGGTGTTCACGATCTTTCCCGGACTGAGAAGCACCGGCGATCGTGGCCGTCGTGACCACGGGTGCGGTCAATGGCATCACGCCTGCACCTTCCCTCGGTGGGCCTTGGCCCAGAAGGAGGTCGGGAATGAATTCCGACGTGTTCGCCGGGAAGTGGAAGCAGGCGAAGGGACAGGTCAAGGAGTGGTGGGGCAATCTCACCGACGACGACCTCGCCCGCGTGGAAGGCAATCGCGACAAGCTGGTCGGGATCCTGCAGGAACGGTACGGCTACGCGAAGGAGCGGGCCGAGCAGGAGATCGATCGGCGCTTCCGCGACGCGGCCTAACCGCGTCGCTTCCCGGCCAGGCCGGTCGCCGGCCGGCCGCGGTCGGCCTGGCCGTCCGCCGCGCGCGATCACGCGGTCAGCGCATGGTGTTCGGGAGCCAGAGGACGATCTGCGGGAACACCGTGATGAGCACCGTGGTCAGGACGAGGGCGATCATCAGGATGCTCGTGCCCGTGTAGACCTTCATGAGGCTCACGTTGCCGCTGGAGCTGACCACGAAGGCGATCATGCCGACCGGCGGGAACACGAGGCCCATCGACACCATCAGCATCGACATGACGCCAAACCAGATGGGGTCGAACCCCAGGGCGACGATGAGCGGGAAGGTCAACTGCAAGGTCAGGAGCAACAGGGGCAGCTCGTCCATGAACATGCTCACCACGAAGTAGGCGACCACGATTCCCGCGATGACGACCCAGCGGTTGAGGTTCAGCTCGGTCACCGCGGCCACGACCTGCTGGGGGATCTTGCTCATCGCCATGTAGTAGCCGAAGACGGTCGCCCCGATGAGGATCATGAAGATCAGGGCCGAGGTCTTGATGGTCTGCCTGATCGCCTCGAAGGCGCCGGCCCAGGTGAGACGGCCGAAGGCGGCGCCGATCACCCCGGCCAGGAAGGCGCCGAGGGCGCCGACCTCGGTCGGGGTGGCCACGCCCGTGTAGAGCAGCGCCACGACCAGGACGATCAGCAGCAGGCTCGACCAGATGCGCCGCAGGCTCGCCCACCGCTCCCTGGCCGTGACGATGTAGGTCTCCGGAGCGTGGGAAGGTCGGACCCTGACCCAGACCAGGATGGCCACGACCAGGAAGAACGCCACGATGATCCCGGGGACCACGCCGGCGATGAGCAGCTTGCCGATCGAGGTCTGGGTGGCGATGCCATAGATCACCATGCCGACGCTCGGCGGGATGAGGATGTCGAGGGTCGAGCCGATCCCGATCGAGCCCGCCGCCAGCTCGTCCGAATAGCCGTGGCGGCGCATCTCCGGCATGGCGATGCCCGACATGACCGCCGCCGCCGCCAGACTGGCCCCGGACATCGCCCCGAAGATTCCGCACGCGAAGACGGTGGCGATGGCCAGACCGCCCTTGACCCGCGAGAGCCAGTGGGCGCCGGCCGTGTAGAGATCGCGGGCGAGGCCGCTCCCGGCGGAGAAGTACGCCATCAGGATGAACATGGGGATCGTGGTCAGCACGTACTCGGCGGTGACCCCGAACGGCGTCGTGCCCAGGATCCGGAGGACCACGTTCACGTCGCCTCCGAGCAGGAAGATGCCGACGATCCCCGCCGTGGCCAGCGAGAAGGCGATCGGGACCCCCAGGAGCAGGGCGACCACCATCACGAGGAATGGCAGATAGACCATCGCGCTAGTCGCTGCCGGTGAAGAGGCTCGAGCGTCCCGTCCGCACCTCGCCGAGGTCGACCAGCATCATGAGCGCGGTGAGGAACAACCCGACGGAGACGACCATGTACCCGGGCCACAGGGGGAGGTCGAGGGTCGCGAACGTCGTCTTGGTGGTCAGGATGTGGCGCGCCTGCTGGAAGGTGGCAAAGACCAGGGCCGCGCAGTAGAGGATGGAGATGATCTGGACGGCGTGGTCGATGACCAGTCGCGGGGTCCGGCCCAGCCGGTCGACGAGGAAGGTCACGCGGATGTTCGCGCCCTGCCGGTAGGCGTACGGCATGGCCAGGAAGACCACCGCGACCATCAGGTAGCTGGTGGTGAGCTCGTAGGCGGCGAGGATGGGGCGGTTCAGGAGATAGCGCCCGGCCGCATCGGCCGTCGTGAGAACCATCATGCTGAAGGTGGCGACGGCGGCCACCAGGGTCAGCACCCGCTCGCAGCCGTCCAGCCACCTCCGCATGTGAAGAGCGCCGTCCCGTCTCGGCGCCTACGGGTCGTACTTCTTGATGGCCTCCCGCAGATCGCTGAGGAGCTGACGGCCGGGCAGCCCCTTGGCCTCCATGCTCTTCAGCCACTCCTCCTCGATCGGCTTGAGCTTGGCCAGCCAGCGCTGGCGTTCCTCGGCAGGCAGGGTGTAGATGGTCCCACCTGCCTTCTTGATCGCCTCGATCCCCACGAGCTCGTTCTGGTCCCAGACTTTGCCGTTGAACTCGGCCCCCCAGGGGCCGGAGAGATCGTCGATGACCTTGCGCAGGTCCGGGGGAAGGCTGTCGTACTTCTTCTGGTTCATGAGCGTGAACAGAGGGGCGACGTAGAGGCCAGAGGCCACGTGATACTTGAGCACCTCGGCGATCTTGAAGGACGAGATCGCCTCCCACGGAAAGATGGTCCCGTCCACCGTCCCCCGCTCGAGGGCGGTGTAGGTGTCGGGGGCGGGGATGCTCACGGGGATGGCGCCGAGGGTCTTCACCATGGTGGCGAGCATCGGTGTCGCCGCGCGGATCTTGAGGCCGTTCAGGTCCTCGAGCACCTTGACCTGCTTCTTGGCCAGGTGGAAGTGGCCAGGCGGGTGCACCCAGAACCAGAGCACCTTCACGTCCTTGAACTCGTTCTTGAAATGCTTGTCGAAGATCGACATCACGGCCAGGCTGCCGCCCCGGGACGACTTGAACAGCCCCAGCGGCAGCTCGGTCACCGTGATGAGCGGGAACCGGCCGGGCGTGTACCCCGGGGTGGTGAACCCCATGTCGACGATCCCGTCCTTGACCATGTCGTAGTGATCGGCGGGCTTGCCGAGCGTGCCCCCGGGGTAGATGGTCACCTTGAGCTGGCCGCCGCTCTTCTCCTCGACCATCTTGGCCCAGGGGACCATCACGCCCGTGTGATGGCCGTGGACGGCGCTGACCCAGCTCGAGAACTTCAGCTCGATCGGTTTGTCCTGAGCGGCGGCGGAGCCGGAGAAGAGCCAGATCAGGGACAGGGCGACGACCATCCACACGTGCCTCATTGCAGTGCCCTCCTGGCGCCCCTCGTCGGGGCCAGTTGGTGAGTTGCGCCGGGTATAGCGGAGTGCGAGCGCGAAGTGTCAAACGGATAGCGGATTCGCCGAGAGCGCGCGGGCGGCCGTCTCGCTCGAGGAAGTAGTTGATCCACGAGCTGGTTCCCTGGAGCGATCGGTCCGGGGGCGGGATGTAGACGCGAAGGTCGGCCACGCGCTGCGCTGCGCCTTGGCGCGCTCGTACACCGCCGTCCAGATGCACGGCTGGTCGACCACCTCGCAGCGGCCGAACGACGTTCCGCCGCACGGCCCGTTGCGCATCTGCTTGGGGCAGGTCTGCGGGCAGACGTACTCCATGTGGCTGAGCACGCAGTTGCCGCAGGCCTGACAGCCGAACAGCGGCTGCTTGACCAGCAGCTCGAGCCGCTCGACGCCGGCGGCCACGCGGGGCCGGCGATCGGCCCAGCCGGCCAGCGCGCGCAGCGCCCGGCGGAGCCAGGTGTCGCGCGTGACCGGGAACGAGGCGGCCCAAGAGGTCGAGCAGTCGCGGCACGAGCCTGCGCCACCAGAGCCGCATCGCGGCGGTCGCTCGGTGCTGCCCCGCGTCGCGGTTCGGGTGCCGACGGCGCCGGCGCGGGCGCCGGCCGGGCGCTGCCTCGTCGGGCTCATGCCCGGCGCGACTTGGGCTATGCGCCGCTCTCATAGAGGTAGAAGCCGTCAGGCGCGCCGAAGTCCAGCTCCTCGGCCAGCTCCTCCCAGCGCGGCGCCAGCTCCTCGCCCCGGCGGATGATCCACGCCGACCTGCTCGGCGTCGTGGGTGCCGCCGATGTAGGCCCCGGCATACCCGAGCCCGCGCAGTACCGCCACCAGGCGAGCGGCCCGCTCCAGCCGCGCCCCGAGCCCCTTGTCGGGGCTGGCGCTCTCCTCGCGCACGCGCTCGCAGGAGCGCGGGCGACACCCAGCAGCCCGGCGGCTCGCCCTGCGCCATCTTCTCGGCCGCGCGCAGCCCCAGCACGTAGACGTTGCCGAGCACGGGGATGCGCGAGGTCTGCGCTCGCGGAGGTAGCTCATCAGCTCGCGGAACTTCCGGCTGTCCCAGCCCACCTGGGTGATGGCGCAGTCGGCGCCCGCGGCGATCTTCTTCTCGAGCTTGAGGTACTGGTAGACGCAGTCGGCCTCGACGTACTTGAAGGGCGACACCGCCACCGCGATGTGGAAGCGCCATGCCCTGCCGGCGCAGGTCGGCGATCAGGCGCACGAGCTGCACGGAGTCGAGATCGAAGACGGGCGGCGGTGCCGACCGGCGCCTTGGGATAGTCGCCGGTGAGGGCGAAGACGTTCTCGATGCCGAGCGCGTGCAGGTCCTCGAGGGTCTTGGTGAGACCGCTGGCGATCCTGGCTCACGCACGTCACGTGGATGTTGGGCGTGAGCCCGCGGGCCCGGGCCGCCGTGCCCACGCGGATCGGGTCGTGACCGATGGCCCCGCCGGCGTAGCTCGTGATGCTGCCGGCCACCACGTCGGGCAGGCTGGCCAGGCGCGAGGCCGACCTCGAGCACCTGCGCCTCGCGCCGGAGGGCGGAGGCCACCAGCTCGACCACGTAGCAGAAGCGGCCCGTCTCGGAGGGCCTCGGGGAACGGGTTCATCGCTCCCGCGAGCTCGCGGCGGACGAGGCGCGTCCCCTCCACCATGGCGCAGAGCTTGGCGAAGGCCACGTCGCGGGGCAGGTGGAGGCAGCCGCAATCGGGGTTCACGGCGAGCCGGTCGGCCGAGACGATCTCCAGGGCGGCGCGGATCCGCTCGGCGACCAGGGCGGGCGTCTCCACGTCGTGGCTCTTCACGTCGATGACACCCAGACCCAGGGTGAAGGGCGAGTCGAACTCGTGGAACAGCCGCACGTCGTCCTCGCCGCGGCGGGCGAACTCGAGGGTGAGCTGGTGGACGCGCGCCTCCAGCACGGCCGGGAACAGGTAGCGGTAGCTTCCTTCCCACGAGGGCTTGCCGTAGCGGTTGCCGTAGCAGACGTGGAGGCTGAGCCGTGTGTCCACGCCATCGACCATCGCGTTGATGGCCTTGATCGCCCACGGCACGTCCTCGGGGAAGCCCGAGTAGTACGGCTCGTCGATCTGGATGTCGGTGGCGCCGGCCTTGGCCAGCTCGCGCAGCTCCAGATTCATGACCCGCGCGATGTCGAGGGCGAAGGCCTCCTCGCTCGGGTAGTACTCGTTCCGGATGCGCTTGACCAGCGAGTGCGGTCCGGTGATCGACACCTTCGCCCGCCGCTCCGTGAAGCGCCGGAGGAAGCGAAACTCCTCGACCAGGCCGAGCGACCCGCTGGGCATGCGGGCGCGCACCACGCTGTCGTAGAAGTCGTAGTAGAACTTCTTGGAGGCGTGGTCGATCTGCACGCCGGGCAGGCGCACGGCGAAGTGGTCGATCATGTTGTCCCGGCGCAGCTCGCCGTCGGCGACGACGTCGACCCCCGCCATCTCCTGATCCTTGATGGCCGCCTTGACCACCGTGTCGTGGATCTCGTCGAGATCGTGGCGGCTGATCCGCGCGCTGCAGATAATCGTTCTTCGCGCGCTCCAGCCACCCCGGCATGGAGTAGCTGCCGACCACGGCCGTGGGCAGGAAGGGCAGCGCAGGCGGTTGGGTCATGGCGACTCCCCGGCGTCAGTCTCGCTGGGTGGTGTAGAGGATGGTCGTGCGCGAGCCCGGCCGGTAACGGAACGGCGCGAAGTGCACGTCGTAACCGGCGCGGGCGCCCACCGCTCTGAGGAGCGCCCCGTTCACCCACGTCACCACCGAGCCGTCGAGCTTGCCGGGCCCGCGAAAGCCCTGCCGGTACTCGTTCATCGTGGTGACGAAGATGTCCTGGACTTGCAGATAGCCGCGCGGGTGGAGCAGGGGCACGGTATTGACGAAGCTCTCGGCGGCGCCACGGGAGAGGTGAAAGCGCACGTCGTCGGGAGCGTCGCCGAGCAAATCTTCCAGATGGCTCTGATCGAGCCCGGTCGGCAAGGGCACCTGGGCTGTGTCCTCCAGGGCCACCAGCCGCTCCTCCAGCCGCAGGGCGCTCCAGACGTCGCGCCAGAACGCCACGCCCCGCGCGCGGTCGCCGAACAGATCGGGGCCGCTCTCGAGCAGCCGCTCCACGGTCCGGGCCAGGTCGGCGACAGCCACGCCGGCCGCTGTCGCGATGCGCGCGGCGTCCTCGTCGTGGAGATAGGCGCGCGTCTCGACGAGGTGGAGCCGGCCGTCGCGGCGCACCAGCTCGTCGTGGCTCAGGTTGTCGTACACGTTGGTGAGGTGGATGGAGAGGATCTTGTAGCGGAGGAACGAGAGCGTGCGCAGGGGATCCAGCGCGTCCATGCCGATGACGCTCACCTGGTCGCGGTGATGGGCCACGGAGGCCATGGCGCGCTCCAGGGTGGCCATCGAGTAGTCGCCCAGGAGGAAGCGAAGACGCGGGTAGTACCCGGTGCCGCGCTCCTCGTCGAGGGCCTTGAAGCGATCCAGCCACCGGGCGGCCCGCGTGCCGGATCCCACGCCGATCTCGAGCACGAAGATGTCCGCCGGCGGCTGACCGCGCTTGTCCAGGTCGCGGAGCAAGGTCCAGAAGTCTGCCACCGCGTCGGCCACCGCCTCGGGATGATTGGCGTCCGACTGTCCGCTGGGCAGGGCCTGCTCGAAGGTGCGGCCGGACGCCGCCTCCCAGTCCGCCACCCGCTGCCAGAAGAGCCGGTTGAATCGCCAGATGACGCTCTCGCGCACCGGGGCGAACGCCTCGAGATGCACCCGTCCCGTCCGCCGCGCGGTGTTTCCGGGTGCGGATCGGCGGGCCCGGGTTCATCGAGGAGAGCGCCTCGGCCAGGGCCTCGCGCAGGCGCTCGGGCTCGGCCTGGCGCAGGTCGATGGCGATCTCGGCGAGGGCCAGCGATTCGCCGCGGACGTCGGTGGCGCGCCGGGCGATGACCGGGTCGCGGAAGTTGGCTCGGTACTGGATCCAGTCCAGATGCACGCGCAGCGCGGACAGCGCGCGGGGATCGACGTGGCCTTCCTCGATCAGCTCCAGGAGCAGGCCGACGGCGTGGCGGGCGCGCTCACCGAGCCCCTGTCTGGAGCCGACCGGCCTCGGGCAGCGTGTTGAGGTGGACGATCATGGCCCTTGTGTGGATGTCGCGCGGCCCTCATGGCCCGCGACGTCGCGGATCATAGCACGCGCCCCCGTCACCCCTGTGGCGCAGGCTGCGCGCTGGCCCTCAGGGAAGAAGGTCGGCGACGGCGATCGTTGCGGTCGGGGCGGCCAGGGGCGAGATGCTCGCCCCGCGCCCAGGCGCTGGACACTCCGATATTCCCAGCCATACCGGGCCTCAGCCGCTGGCGCGGGCTCGCGGTACACCTCGACGACATCGTCCACGAGGTTGACGATCCAGTAGTCAGCGATCCTGCCCCGGGCATACAGACTGCCCTTGTCGTGCCGGTCTAGCTGCAGGGTCGATTCCGACGCTTCCACGAGCGAGGACCGGACGCTCGGGTGAGCGGTCACGTAATCCCGGGCGGCGCCCGGGACGACGCATAGATCAGGCTCGGGCTCGGACTCGTCGTCCAGGGCAACCGGCAGCTGAACGTTGACCTCCCAGGCGTCGTCGGGGAATGCGCGTCGTAGCGCGCGGTTGGCGAGCCGGATGGCCGTCGCGTGGCGCGCGTGTTGGGGCTCACAGACGAGGAGCTGTCCACCCACCAGCTCGATCGGCTCATCCTCGTGGAGGAGGCCGAGCTCGACGAGCCTGTCGTACTCCTTCCGCGTCCAGCGGCGAGTGCGAACTTCCTCGCTCATACCTGGCTCGGCCTTCTGGCCCAAGGTAGCCATCCGACGGCAAGGCGTCAACGCCTACGATCTCATACGTTCCCGGCATTTCGCCGGGCCTGGATGCGACGCTGGTGGAGTGGGGGTGCGGACCCCGTACCCGCTCGCCGCTCGCTCGGGCGCCGAGAACCCGGCCTCCGGGCGGTTCCGATCAAGGGTTCGTCAGCTCCCCTGGCGGCGCCGGTCGAACAGCGCGCGCGACAGCTCGGGGCCAGCCGCGGATCGAGCGCGTCGCGGATCCCGTCGCCGAGCAGGTTGAAGGCGAGCACGGTCACCGTGATGGCCAAGCCGGGATAGAACACCAGCCACCACTGGGGCACCAGCGCCGTGAGGGAGTCCGCCAGCATGTTGCCCCAGGTGGGAGTCGGCGGCGGGATGCCCACGCCGAGGAAGCCCAGCGCGGCCTCGATCACGATGGCCACGCCCAGGTGCGTGGTGGCGAGCACGAGGTACGGTGCGACGCACTGGGGCAGCACGTGGAGGGTCATGATGCGCAGCTGGGACGCACCGCTTGCCCGGCCGGCCTCGACATAGGCCAGCTCGCGAATAGTCAGGGCCACCGAGCGGATCACGCGCCCGCCGAACGGGAGGCGCGTGATGGCAATGGCCACGATGACGGCCGTCGTACCGGTGCCGATGGCCATGGAGATCGCCATGGCCAGGATCAGATCCGGGAACGACTGGAGGATTTCCATCACGCGCTGGCTCATGAGATCGAAGCGGCCGCCGAGATAGCCGCACGCCACACCCCAGAGCGACCCGACCGTGGTGCCGAGGAGGACGGCGGCGATCGCCACGAACAGCGAGGTGCGGGCACCGTAGATGACGCGGCTGAGCGTGTCGCGCCCCACCTGATCGGTCCCGAGCCACGATTGCCCGTCGGGGGGCTTGGTCATGCGGCGGAAGTTGGTCTTCAGGGGGTCGGCGGGAGCCACCAGCGGCGCGGTGACGGCCACCACCACGATCAGGAGGGCGACGACACCTCCGACCATCCCGATCGGGTTCCGGCGGGCGAACTGCCAGAACGCGCTCATCACCGGTAGCGGATGCGCGGGTCGAGCCAGGCGTAGGAGAGGTCGACCGCGATGTTGACCAGCACGAAGATTGCGGCGTAGAGCAATACGAGATTTTGCACCACGATGATGTCGCGCTCGATGATGGCGACCACGAGCGCGCGGCCCAGCCCCGGCACCCCGAAGGCCTGCTCCACCGCCACCGAGCCCCCCAGGACGAAGCCCAGGAGGATGCCGGAGATGGTGATGACGGGCAGGAGCGCATTGGGCAGGGCGTGCCGGAAGATCACCAACCCCTCGATCAGCCCCTTCGCCCGGGCCGTCCGCACGTAGTCTTCCCGGATGACCTCGAGCAGGCAGGAGCGTGACATCCGCGCGATGTAGGCGCCCTGGCCGAGCCCCAGGACCATGGCCGGTCCGATCACCACCTGGAAATTCTTCCACGGGTCTTCCCACAGGTGGATCACCGTGAAGGGCGCTTTGTAGCCGAACCAGAAGAGCGCGGCGAGCACGACCAGCATGCCCAGCCAGAATCCCGGAATCGCGATGAAGAGGATCGACAGGGACCGGGCCACGTTGTCGGATAGGCGGTTGGGCCGGAACGCGCTGATGAGACCGACGGGAAGCCCCACCAGCCACGAGATGACCAGCGAGAGGAACGCGATCTCGGCGCTGAGCGGCCCGCGGTGCAGGATCACGTCGGAGACCTTCTCGCCCCGGAAGAACGACTTGCCGAGGCTGCCGGTGGCGATATCCCGAAGCCAGCGTACGTATTGAATCGGCAGGGGATCGCTGAGCCCGAGGTCGGCCATGATATGCGCTCGATCGCCCGGGCTGAGCTTGGTGAATCCCTCCATCCCGAACATGGCGACCAGCGGATCGCCGGGCAGGACCCGGAGCACGACGAACACGATCAGCGAGACGCCGATCAGTGTGCCGAGGCCGAAGAATGCGCGGCGCAGGAGGTACTTCTGCACGGTCTCGCTCGATGAGGTGGCTTCACGCGGGAGGGACGGGCCGGCCGTCGGTAGACGGCCGGCCCTCGATCACCCGGGCTACGACTGCGCCATCCAGACGGTGTCCCACCGCGTCACGTCGTAGATGCCGAAGAACGTCGCCGGGTTCTGGCCGCGGACGCGGTTGTACCACGCGTCGCAGATCTTCTCGTAGGCGACGGGCAGGAGCGGCGGGTCCTGCTCCATGATCGCCTCGGCCTGGTGGACGAGCTGCCGGCGCTTGTTGACGTCCAGCTCGCGATCGATCTGCTTGAGGAGCGTGTCGAACTGCTCGTTGCTCCAGTTCGAGTAGTTCTGGGGTCCGCCCGTCTTGTACCAGGCGTTGAAGTAGTCGGAGGGGTCCATCAGGCTCGAGACCACGGCGCTGACGGCCAGGTCGAAGTTGCCCGCCCCCGCATCCTCGAACCACTGCGAGATCTCCACCGTGCGCAGGTTGCTCTCGATGTTGAGGTTCTCCTTCAGCATGGCCTGGATGGCCACCGACCACAGCTTGAAGGTGTTCGCCCCACCCCGCACCAGGAAGTCCACGTTCTTGAGGCCGCCGGCGTGCCCGGCCTGGGCCATGAGCTTCTTCGCCTCCTGGATGGCCGCCTTGGGGTCCGTCTGGTAGCCGAGGCGCTTCTGTAGCTCCGCCGCCGGCGTCGACAGCTCGTGGAAGGGGTAGTCGAAGCCGCCCACCATCATGGGCGCCACGTCCTTGACCACGTCGACGAGGACGTGTCGATCGAGGGCGAGATGCATCGCGCGGCGGACCCGCGGGTCGCCGAACGGCTTCTTCTTGTTGTTGACCCACACGGCCTGGATCACGCTCTGGTTGAACTCGGCGCCGCTCATGCCCGGCGTCTGCTTGGCCTTGCGCCAGGTCACCGGGTCCAGGAGGCGCGCATAGTCGATCTTGCCGGCGAGCAGGGCCGAGCCCAGCTCCGGCGAGAAGGGCAGCAAGTGGTAGATCTCCAGCTTGTCGACGTACGGCAGTCCCTTGTTCCAGTAGTTGGGGTTCTTCTCGAGGATCCAGACCTCCTTGTCCTTGCGCGACACGTGGCGGAAGGGGCCGGTGCCGGGATAGTTCATGATCTGCCGGAGGTTCTGGTTATTGTCGTCCAGCGACTTCTTGCGCACGATGATGTTCCAGCCGCTCGCGAACGCCCCCAGCATGAAGGCCTGGGGTCGCGCCTCCGACAGCCTGAACTCGATGCGCAGCGGGTCCAGCACGGCGATCTCGTTCACCGTCGTGAAGAGCGAGGACCGGGGGATCACCACGCCCTTGGGCGGGGAGACGATGCGCTGGAAGGTCGCCTTCACGTCCTCCGCCGTCAGCTCCGCTCCGTCGTGGAACTTGACGCCCTTCCGGAGATGGAAGGTGTACTTCTTTCCGTCGGGGGCGATCTCCCACTTCCAGGCGAGGTCGGGGATGATCGTCTGCCCGTCCCGCGGATCGCGCCGGATCAGGTTGTCGTACATCGGCGCCTGGGCGCCGATGTTGGCCACCGTGCCCGACTGGTGCACGTCGAAGTGGACGGGCGCGGTGTGAACGCCGTAGCGCAGGGTGCCCCCGGGCTTGGCGTTGGGATCCGAGGCCTTGAGCTGAAACGTGCTCTGGGCGTGGGCAATCGAGAACGCGTGAGGCAGGTGGGCGGCCACGGCCAGGCCGCCGCCGGCCAGGCCCAGCCGCTGCAGAAAGGTCCGGCGATTGATTCTGGTGGTGTTCGTCGCACGCATCATTGCGGCCTCCCGAGTGGCGGAGTCGGAGCGAAGGCGTCGATACCGTCGGCTGCGGCACAATACACGACCCCCCGCGAGGGAGCAAGCGACCCTGCCGCCTGGTGACCTCGCGCCGCAGGCGTTACGCGGAGCTGGCGGCCTCTTCGAGGCGCGCGTCGGCGGTGAGGATCTCCAGGCCGTCGATGCGCCGGCGTGCCATGAGGAAGGTCGCCAGATGAAGCGCGTCGAGGGTGCGGAGAACCCGGTCCGGCGCGACGCGCATGGCCAGATCGCAGACGGCGGCGCTCAGCTCCCACAACTCGCAGCGGTTCCAGAGCGTATCCAGCTCACGCCGCGCATCGGCGAGGCGCCCCTCGGCAATGCCGCCCTGCTGGCGGAGCCGATGGAAGGCCCGCGCCGATTCGACCAGGGACAGACGGGACGTCACGAGCACAGGGGCCGAGGTCATACGGGCCTCGATCTCCGGCGTCGTGCCGCGCTCGAGCGTGGCGCGCAGGGCGGCGGACGTGTCGAGATAGAGCGGGGAGCCGAGGGGCACGAGACCGGTCAGCGCCGGTCCTGTCGCAGCTCGTCGAGCAAGGCCTGGGCCGTCCCGGAAGGAAGCCCGAGACCGCGGCTCCGCCACGTCCAGCCGCCTTTCGGCTGGGCAGCCCGCGTGAGTTCGCCCGCGGCGGCCAGCGTGTCCAGGACATCCTCGATCGGCCCCGACGTCGGCGTCTGACGTCGCGCCGGGCGAAGCTCCGCGACGACTTCGTCACGTTCCGTGACGAGCACCGTCTCCCCTGCCTTGGCCAGGCGAACGTACTCGGAGAGCTTTGCCTTGAGCTGCTTGATCCCGACGACCTTCATGACCCGATGGTAGTCACCGGTGGTCACCACGTCAACCGCGTGGCCGGTGCACCCGGCCGGACGGCGGCGCCCTCGCCCCCGGTGTGATCTTCGTGCAGGCGGCAACGTCGGCCCCATACTGTGCACTCGCTGGCGGTGGACGACCGACCTGTCGTCGAGCGCTCCGGAGGATGCTGATGAGAATCGCAAAGATTGCTGGTGGTATGGGATGGCGGAAGGGGGGCCGGCTGGCGGTTGTGCTGGCGTGGACGAACTCCGCGCTCGCGGCGCGGTCGCTCTTCGAGATCCTCGAGGAGCGGCTCCTGGGCGGGTTCACGTTCGGGGATCTCGGCCGGCGCGAGACGCGCGGAGATAGTCCGTATCTGATCGTCAACACCACGCTCTACAACAACGGCCGGCGGTTCACGCTCACCACCTTGCCCGCCGAGGCCTCGCGCTACGACTTCTTCGACGCTCTGCGAGCGTCCCTGGCCAAGGCGGGAAAACCCGCCGAGATTCCCCCGCCCCTCACGGAGCGCTGGAAGACGCTGCTCCCCGTCACGCCGCTGGAGATCGGCCTCGATCCGTGCCCCGTGCGGCTGGCGGCGGCCGTCACCGGGTCGGCATCCTTCCCTCCGCTCGTCGGCCCGATCACCTTCCGGGTGGGTGACGAAGACCTCTACTGGCACACCGGCGACGGCGGACTCTACGAGAACCAGGGGATCGAGTCGCTCCTCTTCGTGTTCCTCAAACAGTTGCAGGAGGGGCAGGCCCGGCAGTGCGACCGTCAGCTCCTGGAGGTCGCCGCCGCCCTCTCGGGTGGTACGGTGAGGCCTCCGCCGGTGTCGCGCGGCGCCGGGTGGGAGGACGGATGACCAGCCCGTCGCCCGATCTCGCGCGCATCACCTTGGCGATCCTCTTCATTGCCGGGCTCATTGCCGTGTCGTTCTGGATCCTCCAGCCGTTCCTCCCGGCCCTCATCTGGGCCACCACCATCGTGGTGGCGAGCTGGCCGCTGATGCTGCGCATCCAGCGCCGGCTCTGGAATCGGCGCTCGCTCGCGGTCGTCGTCATGACGATCGCGCTCCTGCTCGTGTTCCTCGTGCCACTGGCCCTGGCCATCAACACCATCGTCGACAATGCCGACCGGATCGCGGGCTGGGTAACCTCGCTTGCCACCATGAAGCTGCCCCCGCCCCCGGCGGCTGTGCGCAATCTGCCGCTCATCGGCGCGAAGATTTCCGCCGCGTGGGAGCAGGCCGTGGCGGCGGGCGCGGAAGATCTCGCCGCGCGGCTCGCCCCCTACGCGGGGAAGGTCGTCAGCTGGTTCGTCAGCCAGGTGGGCAACCTCGGCATGATGACCCTGCAATTCCTGCTGACCGTCATCATCGCCGCGGTCCTGTACGCGAAAGGCGAGGCGACCGCAGCGAGGGTGATGCGCTTCGCGCGTCGGCTGGCCGGAGCGCAGGGCGAGGCGGTGGTGCGGCTCGCCGCCCAGGCCATTCGCGGGGTGGCGCTGGGTGTCGTGGTGACGGCGCTGGTCCAAGCTTTCCTGGGCGGGGTTGGCCTCGCCGTCGTGGGGATCCCCTTCGCGGCCATCCTGACGGCCGTGATGTTCGTCCTGTGCCTCGCCCAGCTCGGGCCCGTGCTGGTGCTCCTGCCCGCGGTGATCTGGCTCTACTGGCAGGGCCACTCGGTCCTGGGCACGGTCCTTCTTCTGTGGATGATCGTGGTCGGCAGCCTCGACAACTTCCTGCGACCGCTCCTCATCAGACGGGGTGCGGACCTGCCCCTGCTCCTCATCATCGCGGGCGTCATCGGCGGGCTGATCGCCTTCGGCTTCGTCGGCATCTTCATCGGCCCGGTGGTGCTGGCGGTTGGTCACACCTTGCTCGAGGCGTGGACGAAAGAGCCCTGAGGATGTCCGGTGAGCTGGCGGCTCGCCAAGGAAGCTCTCGCGAAATCCGACCTTGCCACAGTCTCGTTGACATGGGCGCTGGCCGTTCGCTACAACGCTGGGGGATCGCTCGACTCCAGCAAGGAGAATGCCGCATGACGATGCCTTGCCGCACCCGGCGTACCTTCCTCGTGACTGCGGCCGCCGGGGCCGCCGTCGCTTCATTTCCCCTCCCCCTGCGCGCGCAGCCGAAGGTCTTCAAGGTCGGCGTCGTCCATCCGGTGACGGGACCTCTCGCCGAACCGGGGCAGGCCTGCCGGCTGGGGGCGCAGATGGCCGCCGACGCCATCAATGCTGGGGGAGGCATCAAGTCGCTGGGCGGCGCGAAGCTGGAGCTTCTGCTCGGCGACACGCAGACGAAGCCTGACGTCGGGCGCACGGAGGCAGAGCGGGTCATCAACCAGGGGGCCCAGATGCTGATGGGGTCCTTCGACTCCGGCAGCACGGCGGCCATCGTGCCGGTGGCCCAGCAGCGGCGCATTCCGTTGCTCGTGGACATCGCGGCCGCCGATCCCATCACGGCCAACGTGGCCAAGGCCGTGCGGGAGGGCCAGCAGAAGGTGCAGTACGTCTATCGGAACTTTCCCACCGGCTCGACCTTCGGCCGCAAGGCGGTCCAGTACTTCTCCGAGATCTTCAAAGAGGCCGGGGTCTCGCCCAAGCGCCTCGTGCTGATGTACTGCAACGACCTCTTCGGCCAGAACTCGGCGAAGGGATTCCAGGCCGCTTACGAAGCGGCCAAGCCGTCGTGGGAGATCGTCGATGTCATCCCGTGGCCCGAGCCGCCCCAGGACCTGTCGACGGAGGTCACCCGCGCCAAGGCGGCCAGGCCCGACGTCATCGCCCCCATCACGCGTCCGGCGAGTGCGCAGGTGCTGCTGCCCGAGATCCGCAAGCAGCGCATCGAGATGATGGGCATCGTCAGCCCGGGCGGCCCCGGGCTCTACGAGGCCGGTCAGCTCGCCGCCCTCAAGCAGGACCTCGAGTACGTCATGGCCAGCGTGCCGTGGCCGAATTTCAAGAACCCGAAGACCAACGCGGTGGCCGAGGAGTACAAGAAGCGCGCGGCGGGCAAGACTTTTGACACGAACTCGGGCTACTCCTACGACGGCATGTTCGTCATCGCCGACGTCCTGGAGCGTGCGAAGTCGACGGACCCCGACGCCATCGTGGACGCGCTGAGGAAGACCAACTACACGGCGGGTCTCATGCAGTACGGTGGGCCGATCATCTTCAACGAGATCGGCGACAATCCGAACGCCATCCCCACCATGATCGAGATCCTCGGCCAGAAGCCGGTGGCCGTGTGGCCCAAGGAGGCCGCCCTCCAGAAGTTCGTCTTCCCCCGGCCCAAGGCCTAGGCGAGGGCGGGAGGCTCTCGATCCTCGTCGCGCAGGGGCTGATCAGCGGCCTGCTGTTCGGCGGCGTCTACAGCCTGATGGCCGTGGGTCTCACCCTGATCTTCGGGGTGATGCGCGTGGTGAACTTCGCCCACGGCGACATGATGGTGTGGGGGATGTACCTGGCGTGGCTCCTGGCCACGCGGGTGGGCGTCGATCCCTACGTGGGCTTCGTGGTCTGCGCGGCGGCGCTGTTCGTGCTCGGCCTGGCCGTGCAGCGCGGGCTCGTCAACCGCATCATCGACGCGCCCCACGAGATGCAGATCCTCCTCATGCTGGGCGTGGCCCTCGTGCTCGAGAATGTCGCGCTGGTGGTGTTCGGGCCCGAGCCTCAGCGCGTCCGCTCCGCCCTCAGCACCTCGGCGGTGTGGCTGGGTCCGCTCTTCATCGACGTGGCCCGCCTCGTCACCTTCGCGGTGGCCATCGTGCTGAGCCTGCTGCTGTCCCTCTTTCTCTTTCGCACGGACATCGGCCGGAGCATCCGCGCCGCGGCCGACAACCCGTATGGCGCGCTGGTCATCGGCACCGACGTGCGGCGCGTCTACGCCATCGCGTTTGCCGTCGGGGCCGCCTGCGTGGGAGCGGCGGGAGCGCTGGTGACGCCGATCGTGCCCTTCCAGCCGACCACCGGGCTGCAGCTCTCGGTGACGTCGTTCAACATCGTGATCATCGGGGGCATGGGCAGTCTGCTCGGCGCCTTCGTGGGCGGGCTGCTCGTCTCCGTGGCCGAGTCGCTGGGGGCGGTGTTCCTCGCCCCGTCCTTGAAGGAGCTGGTGAGCTTCTCCCTTCTCATCGTGGTGCTCCTGTTCCGTCCGGCGGGTCTGTTCGGAAGGCGCGCGCCATGAGGTGGGCCGCCCTCGCCGGCGTCCTCATCCTGGTCGCGCTGCCCGCGGTGCTCAGCTCGTATCTCCTTAGCGTGTTCATCTTCATCTTTTTCTACGCCTTCCTCGGCCAGGCCTGGAACATCGTGGGCGGGTACGCCGGTCAGCTCTCGGCCGGCCACGCGGCCTTCGTGGGCATCGGGGCCTACGTCTCCGCGATCCTGTCGCAGCAGGTCGGGCTCACGCCCTGGCTCGGCATGTTCGTGGGCGGGGCCCTGGCCGCCGTGCTCGGCGCCGTCATCGGCTACCTCGGCTTCCGCTTCGGCCTCCGCGGCTTCTACTTCGTGCTGCTCACGGTGGCCTTCGCCGAAGTCTGTCGCATCGCCGTGGGGAATCTCGAGGTGACGGGCGGGGCCATCGGCTACTACATCAGCTTCACCGGCAATCCGTGGCAGTTCCAGTTCCGGGACAACCGGGCGCACTACTACATCACCTTGGCCCTCATGCTGCTGGCCACCGCCGTGGCCTGGCTCGTCGAGCATCGGCGCCTCGGGGCGTACCTCGCGGCCATTCGCGAGGACGAGGAAGCGGCGGAGGCCCTCGGCGTGAACGCGTTTCGCTACAAGCTCACCGCCATGGTCATCTCGTCCTTCCTGACGGGCGTGGGCGGCACGTTCTACGCCTTCTACCTGCTCTCGCTCCAGCCCAACTCCGTCTTCGGCATCCCCCTCTCGGTGGACATCATCATCCGGCCCATCGTGGGCGGAACGGGCACCCTGCTCGGTCCCATCCTGGGCTCCTTCATCCTGAGCCCGCTCGCCGAGCTGTCCCGCCACTACCTGGGGCAGGGAGGCTGGGCGGGGGCCCACCTCATCGCGTACGGGATCCTGCTCATCCTCGTCGTCCTGTTCATCCCCCGGGGCGCCTATCCTTATCTCAAGTCCCTCGTGAGCGCGCGGTCGCATGGCTGACGTGTTGCCGCTGCTCGACGTGCGCGGGCTCTCCAAGCGCTTCGGAGGCCTGCAGGCCGTCCGGGATCTGTCGTTCACCCTGCGCGAGGGCGAGATCGTCTCCCTCATCGGTCCGAACGGGGCGGGCAAGACCACCATCTTCGGGTTGCTGTCCGGGTTCCACGTCCCCGATGGCGGTGAGATCCGCCTGCGCGGGCGATCCCTCGTGGGTCTCAAGCCGCACGCCATCTGCGCGCTCGGCCTGGCCCGCACGTTCCAGATCGTGCGGCCCTTCCCGCACCTGAGCGTGCTCGCCAACGTCGAGGTCGGCGCGCTGGCCCGCGAGCCGCGCCGGCCGCAGGCGCAGGCCCACGCGCGGGCCGTGCTGGAGCAGGTGGGACTGGCCGTGAAGATGGAGCAGCCGGCGGGCAGCCTGACCTTGGCCGAGCGCAAGCGGCTCGAACTGGCGCGGGCTCTCGCCACTCGCCCGTCGCTATTGCTTCTCGACGAGGTCATGGCGGGACTGAATGCCGCGGAGACCGAGCGCATCGTGGAGCTGATCCGCGCCATCAACGGGACGGGCATCACCATCCTGCTCATCGAGCACGTGATGCGGGCGGTCATGAGTCTCTCCGCGCGCGTGATTGTGATCAACTACGGCGAGACGATCGCGGAGGGTCTCCCTCGAGAAGTGGCCAACGATCCGCGCGTGATCGAGGCGTACCTGGGCGACCCGGGAGAAGCACATGTCGGCGCTGCTCCGGCTTGACGCGCTCGAGCTGGCCTACGGCGACATGGTCGCGGTGCGCGACGTCTCGCTGGAGATCGCGCGCCGGCGAGTTCGTGGCCCTGGTCGGCTCCAACGGCGCGGGCAAGACGACCACCTTGCGCGCCGTCACGGGCCTGCTGAAGCCGCGCCGCGGTACGATCGAGCTGGACGGCCAACAGATCCGGGGCCTGGCTCCGGCGGACATCGTGAGCCGGGGCATCGCCCACGTCCCCGAGGGACGCCAGCTCTTTCCGAGCATGACCGTCCGCGAGAACCTCGAGCTGGGCGCCCGCAGCGCGGAGAGCCGAGCCCGGCGCGCGGAAACCCTGGACCGCGTGTGCACCCTCTTCCCTCGATTGGCCGAACGGCACGGGCAGCTCGCGGGAACGCTCTCCGGGGGCGAGCAGCAGATGTGCGCCATCGGCCGGGGCCTCATGTCCCTGCCCCGCGTCTTGCTCTTGGATGAGCCGAGTCTCGGCCTCGCCCCGGTGATGGTGAAGCTGATTTTCGACAACCTCCAGCGGATCAACGCCGAGGGGATGACGATCCTGCTCGTGGAACAGAACGTGCGCAAGGCGCTCGAGCTGTCCACCCGCGCCTACGTCCTCGAGAACGGGCGCATCGTGCTGAGCGGCTCGCGCGCCGCCCTCTTGGCGAGCGACGAGATCAAGCGGGCCTACCTCGGGCTTTAAATCGGAGGGGGCCGTCGACGGCCCCCTCCGAGACCTCCCCCAGAACGGATGGCGCGGGCCAAGCCCGCGCGCGAACGGTACCGACTCGGACGTGCTCCTCGCCGGGCGGTGTCCGCACGTGGCGGTGGGTGCACGCGTGGGGGGTCTGGGATACAGTCGCCTGAGCGCGGCGACTCTGGAGGGGAGGCATGACGAGTCCGATCATCACGGAAGCGGTGCGAGCGCTGGTGGAGCGTCGCGACCTCACCCGTATCGAGGCGGCCGGCGCCATGGACGCCATCATGTCGGGGGCCGCCACCGACGCCCAGATCGCCGCGTTCCTGACCGCGCTCCGCATGAAGGGCGAGACGGTGGAGGAGCTGATCGGCCTCGCCCAGGTGATGCGCCAGAAGGTGGCCCGCGTGCGCACGCGGGGCGAGGACGTGGCCGCGCTCACCGGCACCGACCGCGAGATGCTCATCGACACGTGCGGCACGGGCGGCGATGCCTCCGGCAGCTTCAACGTGTCCACGGCGACGGCCTTCGTGGTGGCCGGAGCGGGCCTCAAGGTCGCCAAGCATGGCAATCGCTCCATGTCCGGCCTGACGGCATCCTCGCTGTGCGGTTCCGCCGACGTGGTCGAGACCCTGGGCGTCAACCTCGACCTCACCCCGGCTCAGGTCGGTCGATGCGTCGACGAGGTGGGCATCGGATTCCTCTACGCGCCGCTGCTGCACACGGCCATGAAGCACGTGATGGCGGCCCGCCGCGAGATAGGCGTCCGCACCGTCTTCAACCTGCTGGGCCCGCTCACCAACCCGGCCGGCGCCAACGCCCAGGTGATCGGGGTGGCGGCGCCCGACCTCACCGAGAAGTTGGCCCGCGTGCTCGCGGAACTGGGCACGGTGCGGGCGTTCGTGGTGCACGGCGCCGACGGCCTGGACGAGATCTCCAACACCGGAGCGAACCGCATCTCGGAGGTGCGCGAGGGCGTGGTCCGCACCTTCACGCTGAGCCCCGAGGACTTCGGGCTGAGTCGCGCGGCCATCGGCGAGTTGCGCGGCGGCGACCGCGAGCAGAACGCGCAGATCATCCGCGAGATCCTTGCCGGCGCGCCCGGGCCCAAGCGCGACATCGTGCTCATGAACGCGACGGCCGCCCTGGTGGTCGGCGGCAAGGCGCGCGATTTCAAAGAGGGCGTGACGGTGGCCGCGCGGTCCATCGACACCGGGGCGGCGAGGGCGAAGCTCGCACACCTGGTGACCTTGAGCCAGGAGCTGGCCGGACGATAGAGATGGGGGCCCCGACATGGCCCCCATACCCCCCAACGCTCGGAGCGCCCCGGGGAACCCGGGGCGCTCCTCGATAGGGGCGCTCCTCGATAGGGCTCGCGGGGCCGGGTGGGCTTGCCCCTGCACCTGAACCGGCACTACACTAGGGCTCCCGCTGCGCCGCGCGTTTTCGTTCCCGATGACCTGCGCTTCGCGGTGAGGCGACCTCAGGGTGTTCTAGAACACCGACACAGGAGTCGGCAGTGAACGGGCGGATGCCACGATATCTCCAGATCGCCGAGGCGTTGCGCGAGCGTATCCGGCGAGGCGACCTCGTTGCCGGCACCCGTCTGGAAACCCAGCGCGCCCTCGCCCGGCGCTTCGACGTCACCCTGATGACCTTGCGCCAGGCGCTGGAGACGCTCGAGCGGGAGCACCTCATCGAGCGTCGGCACGGGCTCGGCACCTTCGTGACGGCCCCGATGGTCGACTACGACATCCTCCAGCTCCGCCGTCTCGCCGGTGACCTGAGCGCGCAGGGCGAGAACGTTGCCACGCGCGTGCTGGGAGCGCGGTTCGTGACCGCCGACCGCCGCGCGGCGGCGGCCCTGCGCCTGCGCCCGCGGTCACGCGTGCTCGAGCTGGAGCGCCTGCGCCTCGTCGACGCGCGCCCGATGAGTCTGCAGCGCTCGCTCTTGCCGGCGCACCTCGGCGAGGAGGTGGCCAAGGCCGATCTCGGGGTGACGCCGCTGCACGAAGTGCTGGAGTACAAGCTCGGCATCGCCATCGAACGCGCGGCCGAGACGGTGTCCGCGGTGCGCCTGCCCCGCCGGGCGGCCCGCGCGCTGGGCTGCCGTCCCGGCGTGCCCGCCTTCGAGTCGGAACGCGTCTCCTACGGCTCGGGCGGCGATCCCGTGGTCTTCGATCACGTCTTCATCCCGGGCGATCGCTTCCGCATCACCCGGGAGCTGCGGTACGACGCGACGTCCGAATCCGCGGGCGTGGTAGTGCGAACTGTAGGACGTCGCGGGGCAGGGGCCCCGCCGTCCGAGGCGAGCGGTGAAATTCCCCGAACAGGAGCCGCATGCATGAAGATCGTCGTGTGCATCAAGCAGGTTCCCGACACGGCGACCCAGGTGAAGGTCGCCGGTGGCGGCAAGAGCATCGAGACCGCCGGCATCACCTGGATCGTCTCGCCCTACGACGAGTTCGCCGTCGAGGAAGCGCTTCGCATCAAGGAGAAGCGCGGCCAGGGTGAGGTCGTGGTCATCTCCCTCGGTCCCGATCGGGTGAAGGAGACGCTGCGCTCGTCGCTGGCCATGGGCGCGGACCGGGCCATCCACTTGAACGATCCCGCGTGGGCGGAGGCCGACACCCTGACCACGGCGCGTGCCCTGGCCGCGGCCATCAAGCAGGAGGGGCCGGCCCTGGTGCTCTGCGGCCGCCAGGCCATCGACGACGACATGGGTGCGGTGGCCGCCCAGCTCGCCGAGATCCTCGGGTGGCCGTGCGCCTCCTGGATCATGGAAGAGGCCGTGGACGCCGACGCCAAGAACATCCGTGTGGGACGACAGGTGGAGGGTGGCCTCGAGCTCTTCGATCTGCCGCTGCCCGCCGTGGTGTCGGCGCAGAAGGGACTGAACGAGCCGCGCTATCCCACGCTCAAGGGAATCATGGGCGCCAAGCGGAAGGAGATCAAGGATCTCAAGGCGGGTGACCTCGGCCTCGCCGGCGAGACGCCGCAACTGAGCCTGATCAGTCTGGAGGCGCTGCCGCCGCGGGCGGCCGGGCGCATCATCCAGGGCGACGTTCCGACGGCCGTGAAGGAACTCGTGCGCTCACTGCGCGAAGACGCCAAGGCGATCTGAGGGGGGCTGAGAGACATGGCTGGCGCGATCTGGTGCATGGTCGAAGACGATCGAAAGGGCTCTCCGAAGAAGGTCATGGCGGAGGTGCTGGGCGAGGCCACCCGTCTGGGTCTCGGTCCGGTGGAGGCGCTGTGGCTTACGGACAAGGCCAGCGACGAGGGACTGAAGCAGCTCGGTGAGTGGGGGGCCACGCGCATCGTGCTCCTCGAGAATGCCGCCCTCGCGCCGTACCGGGCCGAAGTGTGGGCGCCCATCGTGGCCGACCTCGCCGGCACGGAATCGCCGAAGGCCATTTTGGCCCCGGTGACCAGCCGGCAGCGTGAGCTGATGGCGCGGCTCGCCGCGCGGCTTGGCGTGGGGCTGTCGGCAGACTCCGTGGCGCTCGCCGCCGAGGGCGACCGTCTGATCGCCACGCGGCCGGTGTACGCGGGCAAGCTGCTCTCCAAGGTGACGTGGGCGAAGACACCGTGGATGGCCACCCTGCGTCCGAACGTGTTCCGCCCGGCGGAGGCGCAGCCGGGGAAGACGGCGACGGTGGACCGGCCGAGCGCGACGCCACCGGATGCGGCCATGAAGCTCGTGGAGCGCCGCGAGGAAGTCTCGACCGGACTGCCGGAGCTGACCGAGGCGGAGATCGTCATCTCGGGAGGCCGCGGCATGAAGGGGCCGGAGAACTACGTCATCCTCGAGACGATGGCGGGAGTGATCGGCGCCGCCGTCGGCGCCTCGCGCGCCGCGGTGGACGCGGGCTGGCGCCCGCATCGGTTCCAGATCGGCCAGACGGGGCGGACCATCTCGCCGAAGCTCTACATGGGCTTCGGCGTATCGGGTGCCATCCAGCACTTGGCCGGGATGCGGACCTCCAAGGTCATCGTGGCCGTCAACAAGGATCCCGAGGCGCCCATCTTCAAGATCGCCGACTACGGCATCGTGGGCGATCTCTTCGAGGTCGTCCCCGCGCTTACCGAAGAGCTGAAGAAGCTCAAAGAGCACTCGTAGCGCGAGGCTGAAGAGGCCCATGCGACTCGAGCTGACGTCCGAGCAGCAGATGGTCCAGGCGATGGCGCGCGAGTTCGCGGAGAGCGAGGTCAAGCCGATCGCGGCGGACCTCGACCGCGAGAGCCGTTTTCCGCACGAGACCGTCAAGCGGATGGGCGAGCTGGGGCTCCTGGGCATCGCCGTCCCCGAGGCCTGGGGCGGGAGCGGGGCCGACACCGTCTCGTACGCGGTGGCCCTGGTGGAGGTGGCCAAGGCTTGTGCCTCCCACGCCGTCGTCATGTCGGTCAACAACTCGCTGTATTGCGATCCCATCCTCAAGTTCGGGACCGACGCGCAGAGAGAGGAATTCCTGAAGCCCGCGGCCGCGGGCCGCGAGATTGGCTGCTTCGCCCTGACCGAGCCCGAGGCAGGGTCCGACGCGACGAACCAGAATACGCTGGCCCGCCGCGACGGCGAGCACTACCTCCTCAACGGCCGCAAGCTCTTCGTGACGAGCGGGCGCGAGGCGTCCGTGGTCCTCGTCTTCTGCCAGACGGACCGGGCCCAGGCGCATCACGGGATCTCCGCCTTCCTGGTACGGAAAGGGACGCCGGGCCTCGAGGTCGTCAAGACCGAGGACAAGCTCGGCTTGCGCGCCTCCGACACGGCGGAGCTCCTCTTCACCGACTGCCGCGTGCCCGCGGCCTGGCGGCTCGGCGGGGAAGGCATGGGCTTCAAGATCGCCATGGCCTCGCTCGACGGCGGTCGGATTGGCATCGCCGCTCAGGCGCTGGGCATTGCCGAGGGGGCCTACGATCGCGCCCGCACTTACGCGCTGGAGCGCAAGAGCTTCGGCGTTCCCATCGGCCACCACCAGATGGTGCAGTGGATGCTGGCCGACATGGCCACGGCCATCGAGGCGGCCCGCCTGCTCACCTTGCGCGCGGCGTCGTTCAAAGACGCCGGCCGCCCCTACGGGGTGGCGGCGTCCAAGGCCAAGCTCTTCGCCTCCGAGATGGCCATGAAGGTCACCGTCGACGCGGTGCAGGTCCACGGGGGGTGCGGCTACATCAAGGAGTACGAGGTCGAGCGGTATCTGCGCGACGCCAAGATCACCCAGATCTACGAGGGCACCTCGCAGATCCAGAAGCTGGTCATCGCGCGCGACGTGCTGGGAGGGGCGGCATGAGCCTGTCTCTGGCGACGGTTTCGGGGAGGGAAGGCGCGTGAGCGAGCGGGACCGTTGGGAGCAAGAGACCTACCACCCGTTCGTGGCGCGTGCGCCCGAGCGGTCCGCGCGCTTCGAGTCGCTCTCCGGGATTCCGGTGGAGCCGGTGTCGACACCCGAGAGCCTGGGCGACTGGTCCTACGCGGAGAAGCTCGGCTATCCTGGCGAGTATCCCTTCACCCGCGGCGTGTACCCGACGATGTATCGGGGACGCCTCTGGACCATGCGGATGTTCGCAGGCTTCGGGCGCCCGGAAGACACCAACGCGCGCTTCAAGTACCTCCTGGCGCAGGGGCAGACAGGCCTCTCCACCGCCTTCGACATGCCGGCCCTCATGGGCTACGACGCCGATCACCCCCGCGCGCGCGGCGAGGTGGGCCGGGAAGGCGTGTCCATCTCGACCTTGGCGGACTTCGAGCGCCTCTTCGCCGACATCCCGCTCGATCAGGTCACCACGTCGATGACCATCAACTGCACGGCGTCCGTGGCCCTCGCCATGTACCTCGCCCTGGCCGACAAGCAAGGCGTGGCGTGGACGAAGGTCGGCGGCACCATGCAGAACGACATGCTCAAGGAGTTCATCGCCCAGAAGGAATGGATCTCGCCCCCGGAGTCGGCGGTGCGCATCGTGACGGACATGATCGAGTTCACGTCCCTGCACGTGCCGAAGTTCAACCCGGTGTCGATCTCCGGCTACCACATCCGCGAAGCGGGCTCCACGGCCGTGCAGGAGCTGGCCTTCACCCTGGCCGACGGGCTGGGGTACGTCGAGGCGGCCCTGGCGCGTGGACTTCACATCGACGACTTCGCCCCGCGGCTCAGCTTCTTCTTCGACATCCACAACGACTTCTTCGAGGAAATCGCCAAGCTGCGGGCCGCCCGCCGCATGTGGGCGCGCTTCATGAAGGAGCGCTACGGAGCCACCAAGCCCGAGTCCATGCGGCTGCGCACCCACACCCAGACCGCCGGCGTCTCCGCCACCGCGCAGCAACCGTTGAATAACATCGCCCGCGTGGCCATCCAGGCCCTGGCCGCGGTGCTCGGGGGCGCCCAGTCGCTGCACACCAACTCTTACGACGAGACGTGGGCCCTGCCCACGGAAGAAGCGGTGACGGTGGCCCTGCGCACCCAGCAGATCATCGCCGAGGAGACGGGTGTGGCCCTGAGCATCGATCCTCTCGGCGGCTCGTACCACCTGGAGCGGATGACCGACCGGATGGAGGTGGCCGCCCTCGAGTACATCCGCCAGATCGACGCCATGGGCGGCATGATCCGGGCCATCGACGCGGGCTTCCCCCAGAAGGAGATCGCCGACGCGGCCTACCGCTACCAGCTCATGGACGACCGGAACGACAAGGTGGTGGTGGGCGTCAACAAGTACGTGATGGCCGAGGAGAGGCCCATCCACTACCTGCGCATCGACGAGTCGATCGAGCGCGAGCAGCTCGAGAAGGTCACGCGCGTCAAGGCCGCCCGCGACACGGCGCAGGTGGAGAAGCGCCTCAAGCAGCTCGCCGACACCTGCCGCACCGGCGGCAACGTGATGCCCGTGCTCATTGACGCCGTCAAGGACTACGTGAGCCTCGGCGAGATCTCGGACGTGTACCGCCAGGTGTTCGGCCTGTACCGCGAGCCCATCATCTTCTGATGCGACACGCGCGACCATTTCTGAGGAGACGAGCATGACCACGATGACGCTCTCACCGGAGCGACAGCGGGCCATGGAGTACCTGACCGAGCGCGCGGAGGCGATGCCCGGCCCGCACGTGCTCGCCCGCTTCCGCGCCGCCGTGGGCGAGTTCGAGGCGGCCCTCGAGGGCCTCGACGAGGCTACCGCGCGCGCCGTCGTCGTGCCGGGCGAGTGGACGATCGCCCAGATCGTCGATCATCTCGCCCAGACGACGATCCGCAACGCGGACGAGCTGCGACACCTGCTCGAGGGGCGGCGGCCACCCGCGCCGCCCGTGTACGAGGCGCTGACGTCGGGCGCCGCTCACCGGGTGCCCTGGGAGGATCTCACGGCCGAGCTGGCCGCGGCGAACGCCGAGTTCGACGCCCTGCTCGGCCGCGCGGTCGAGAGCGAGGCGACCCCCGCGTCTACCGTACGCACGGTCCTCGTCATCAACCGAACCCTGCCCGACGGCCGGGTGGAACCGGAGATCTTCGACGCGGAGCTGGGCTGGAAGGGCTACGCCCTCACGGCGCGGTTGCATCTGCTCGATCACCGCTCCCAGGTCCGCGGGCTGCGCAAGAGAGGGGAGACACTGGCATGAGTGACGCCATCCGCATCAACCTCGCGACGACACGGAAGCCCAAGCCCAAGGACAAGGACCTGACCTTCGGCACCGTGTTCACCGACCACATGTTCCTGTGCGATTTCCAGGAGGAGAAGGGCTGGTACGACCCGCGCGTGGAGGAGTACGGCCCCCTGAGCCTGGATCCGGCCGGCGCGGTCCTGCACTACGCGCAGGCCGTCTTCGACGGGCTGAAGGCCTTCCGCGGGCGCGACGGGAAGATCCGCCTCTTCCGGCCGCAGAAGCACGTGGAGCGGCTGAACAACTCGGCGCGGCGGCTGTGCATCCCGCCGCTTGAGCCGGAGCTGGCGCTGCGATCACTCACCAGCCTGGTCGATGTCGACCGCGACTGGGTGCCGGGAACGGTGGGCACGTCGCTCTACATTCGCCCGACCATCATCGCGAACGAACCGTTCCTCGGCGTGCGTCCGGCCAAGCAGTACCTCTACTATGTCATCCTCTCGCCGGTGGGTGCCTACTACCCGGAGGGCATCAATCCGGTGAAGATCCTCACCGAGGAGCATCACGTGCGCGCGGTGGAAGGCGGCGTGGGCGGGGCCAAGACGGGCGCCAACTATGCGGCCAGCCTCTACGCCGCCGAGGAGGCCAAGCACAAAGGCTTCACGCAGGTGCTGTGGCTGGACGGGCGGCAGCACAAGTACATCGACGAGGTCGGGACCATGAACATCATGGTCCGCATCGGCGACGAGGTGATCACGCCGCCCCTGGCCGGCACCATCCTGGCCGGAGTGACGCGCGACTCCGTCCTCACCTTGCTCCGCGACTGGGGGTATGCCGTCTCGGAGCGCCAGCTCTCCATCGACGAGGTGGTGGCCGCCGCGGCGGACGGGACGCTCAAGGAGATGTGGGGCACCGGCACGGCCGCCGTCATCTCGCCCGTGGGCGAGCTGGCCTTCAAGCACCACCGCATCGTGATCAGTGGTGGGCACATCGGCGAGCTGACCCAGAAGCTCTACGACACGATCGTGGGCATCCAGTACGGGACGGCCCCCGACACCCACGGCTGGACCGTCGAGGTCGTAGGGGCTTCCCGGCTCTAAGGTGAGGGCATGACGGACTGCGTCTTCTGCAAGATCCGCGACGGGCAGATCCCCTCGGTGAAGGTCCACGAGGACGAGCGGACCCTCTGCTTCATGGACATCAACCCGCTGAGCCGAGGGCACTGCCTGGTGGTGACCAAGCGCCACGGGGCCACGATCTGGGAGTCCGACGAGGCCGATCTCGCCGCCGCCATCGGCACGGCCAAGCGCGTGGCCCTCGCCCTGCGCACGGCGCTGAAGCCCGACGGGCTCAATCTGCTGCAGGCCAACGGGCCGGGGGCCTTCCAGTCGGTGCCGCACTTTCATCTCCATCTGATCCCGCGCTGGCTGGGCGACGGCAAGGGATTCGACTGGCCCATCGTGCCCGGGGACCGCGAGCTGATTGCCAAGGCGGCGGAGTCGATCCGCGCCGCGCTGGGAGGACGGCAGGGATGAGCGAGCGCAAGGTTCGGGTGGTCGTGGCCAAGCCGGGACTCGACGGGCACGACCGCGGCGCCAAGATCGTGGCCCGCGCCCTGCGCGACGCCGGCTTCGAGGTCATCTACACGGGCCTGCATCAGACGCCCGAGCAAATCGTGGCCACCGCCGTCCAGGAGGATGCCGACGCTATCGGTCTCTCCGTGCTCTCGGGCGCGCACAACTATCTGTTCAAGCGGGTGCTGGAGCTGCTGAAGGAGAAGGGGGCGGAGGACATCGCGGTGTTCGGGGGAGGCATCATTCCCCCGGAGGACATCGCCGCCCTCAAGGCCATGGGCGTCAAGGAGCTGTTCACCCCGGGCACGTCCACTCAGGACATCATCCGGTTCGTCCACGAGAACATCCGCGCCGCGGTGTAGCGCGCCGAGGGGTCACCGCGGGACGAGAAGAAAGGAAGACGTCGATGAGTGACGAGACGCTACGGGCGGAGCTGGAGCGACTGCGGGCTGAGAACGAGGCGCTGAAAGCGCGGACAACCCGCGGCGTGTCGCTCAAGGTCAGCGAGAAGGGTGGTCTGTCGGTCTACGGGCTCGGCCGCTTCCCGGTGACGCTTTACAAGGAGCAGTGGGTCAAGCTGCTCGACATGGCCGACGACATCCGGGCCTTCGTCCGCGCGCACGAGCACGAGCTGAAGGCGAAGGAACCACGCAGCTGAATCGCTGACGGCGACGACGCCCCGGGGCTGAGATGGACTTCGAACTGACCGACGATCAGCGGCGCATCCGCGACGTCGCGCGCGACTTCGCCGAGGCGGAACTGGGCGACAAGATCGCGCCGTACGACGAGCGCCACGAGTTCCCCCACGCGATCGTGGCCAAGCTCGGCGCGCTCGGGCTCCTGGGCGTCCTCGTGCCGCCGGAGTACGGCGGGGCCGGGCTCGACTACGTCTCCTACGCGCTCATCGTGGAGGAGCTGAACCGGGGCGACGCCTCGGTCGGCATCACCATGTGGGCGCACAACTCCCTGTGCACCAACCACATCGCCCTCTCCGGGTCCAAAGCCCTGAAGGAGAAGTACCTCCCCCGGCTGGCCAGCGGCGAGGTGCTCGGGGCCTGGGGGCTGACCGAGCCCGGCTCCGGCTCCGACGCGGCCGCCCTGTGCACCCGCGCCGAGCTTCGCGGCGACGAGTGGGTGCTGAACGGCAGCAAGGCCTTCATCACCAACGCCAGCGTGGGCGGCGTGGCCGTGGTCATGGCGCGCACCGATCCAGAGAAGAAGTCGAGGGGCATCTCGGCCTTCGTGCTCGAGAAAAGCATGCCCGGCTTCACCGCCGGCAAGCCCTACCGCAAGCTGGGACTGCACGCCTCCGACACCGCGGAGCTGATCTTCGAGGACGCCCGCGTGCCGGCCGCCAACCTGTGCGGCGAGCAGGGCATGGGCTTCGTCAACGCCATGCAGGTGCTGGAGGGCGGCCGCATCGCCATGGCCGCCATGGCCGTGGGTATCGCGCAGGCGGCCGTCGACCAGGCCGTGAAGTACATGAAGCAGCGCTCGGCCTTCGGCAAGACCCTGGCCGAGTTCAACGGCCTGCAGGGCATGATCGCGGAGATGGTCACCGAGGTCGACGCCGCGCGCCTCCTCACCCTGCAGGCGGCCTACCTGAAAGACCAGGGCAAGCCGGCCATGCACACGGCGGCCATGGCCAAGCTGTTCGCCTCCGAGACGGCCATGAAGGCGGCGACCAAGGCCGTCCAGATCCACGGCGGCGCCGGCTACATCACCGAGTTCCCCGTGGAGCGCATCTTCCGCGACGCCAAGCTCACGGAGATCGGCGAGGGAACGTCGGAGATCCAGCGCCTGGTCATCGCCCGCGAGATCCTCCACCTCGGCTGACCGACTGCGCGCTCGACACCGACGTTCTCCCGGACAGCTAATTAGCCACGCATTCGAGGGACCACCATCGACCGGAGCCAGCCATGAGCCTCCCAACGAGCGTCGCCGAAATCTTCCGCGAGCACGTCGCCCTGGAAGTGGAGGGCATCGACCGGATGTACCTCAACGCCTATGTGCCCGGGCTGCAGTACGCGAGTGGGTCGCCGCCTTGTTCCGGCGGCACCGCGGTCAGCCGTTCGCCTCGTCGGCGCTGATGGACCCCATTCAGCAAGGGGTTCGTCGCCGCGAGTCACGCCTTCACGCACGAGCAGGGGGGTGCCGCTGGTCACGTTCGAGAAGGGGCAGCGGAAGGACGCCGCTACCGCAACCGCCTCGTTTCAGCCGGCCCGGCGACGGCCGGAGGTTCTAGCCGGCCTGGGATCCGACCCGGTTCCGCGTTCGCGGCTTCGCTCGGCGCGCTCCAGGATGCGCAGCGCGGCTGGGCTCTCGAGGAAGCGCTGGCGAAGCGCCGGGTAGTCGGCCAGGGACGCCGCGAGCCGGCGGAGCGTCTCGGCGCTCGCCTCCCAGGCTCGCGGGGCCTCGCCGGGCTCGCCGCGCAGCTCGCACAGCTCGGCGGCCGTGGCGTGAACGCGCCAGGCCGCGAGCGGAGCCTCCGCCCCCTCGAGGGTCGCGAGGGCCCGCGCGATCTCGGCCCGAGCGCGATCGTGATCGCCCCGCGCGGCGGCGACCCGTGCGAGCAGGCGTGCGCCGAGCGCCATCCACGTGCGCTCCCCGGGCTGGACCGCCGCCTCGCACAGCTCGGTGGCGACCCCGTGAGCCCGATCGATGTCCCCTCGCTCGAGCCGGTATTCACCGAGCCCATGGAGCAGCGGCATCCGAAGATAGAAGTCCCTGGGTTCGCCGGCATCCATCCGTTCGGCGACGATCTCCAGACGGCGAATGGCCGCCGCGCTCTCTCCCAGGCCCAGCTCGGCGCAGGCGAGCACGATGAGTCCGAGGAGCTCGCAGTACGGATGGGGGATTGCGCGCGCCTCGCCGACGGCGAGCTGGGCGAGATCCCTCGCCCCCTCGACGTCGAAGGCCTGGAGATGAAGCGACGCGGTGGCGAGCCGGAAGAAGACCTGCCAGAGGCGCGAGCCGTTTCGCTCCGCCATCTGGCTGCCCGCGGCGGCCACCCGGAGCGTCTCGCCCCACTGCCCGAGCAGGAGCAAGGCCTGTGAGCGCCCATACTGGCAGAAGAGGTACTCGTACGCGTCGCCGATCTCGAGAGCCAGATCCAAGCCCTCCTCCGCGGTCGCCAACGCGCCCCGATAAGCCCCAGCGAGGCGCTGGAAGTAGGAGGAGCGCGCCAGCAGCAGGCTCAACAGGGCGCGGTCGGGATTCCGGCGCGCCGCCGCTGCCGCCTCCTCGCAGGCCCGGGCGTCGTCCGGCCGCCAGCCGCGCAGGATCGAGTGCCAGTAGCCCGACGAACCGCGCGTCCGGGCCTTGAACAGCTCGTCGCCGACGTCTCGGCTGAGATCGACGGCCCGCTGCGCCGCCGCCAGGCAGCGGTCGCCGTCCACGGCGAACACGGCGGTGGCGACGTAGAAGAGCGCCTTGGCCTCGTGCTCGGTGCGGCCCCTCTCGCGCGCGCATCGGGCCAGTGCCTCGAAGTCGGCGGCCGCATCATGGTTCTGCCCCGTCGCGCGGTGCAGCATGCCCCGGCGTTCCAGGACAGCCAGCCGCAGGTCGTCCCGCTCGATCGCGGGTGAGCGATCGAGCAGGTCGAGCGCGCGTGTCAGACTGTCGGTCGCATCCCGGTTGGCGTAGCGCCGAGCGGCGTTCTCGGCGGCCCGGACGAGATAACGAACCGCGCGCTCCACCTCGTGGCCCTTCTCGAAGTGCGTGGCCAGCTCGGCTGCGACGTCGCCCGCGTCGGGCCCGTGAAGGCGCTCCATCGTCTCGCCGATGCGGCGGTGCAGCTCCAGCCGGCGCGTCGTCGGCAGCCTCTGGTAGAGCGCGTCCCGGTAGAGCGAGTGGACGAAGCCGTAACGCTCCGACGGCTGGCCGTCCGGCCATTCGGCGATACCCCGCGACTTGAGAAAGTGGCCGCGCTGGGCCAGCGACTGGCAGCGTGCCTCCACCGCCATCAGCGTCGAGTCGAGGGCCGCCGCCACGAGCGCCGCAGCGAACTCTTGCCCCGCGACGCTCGCCGTCTCCAGGAGTTCGCGCTCCACCTCGCCGAGCTCCTCGAACTGACGCTCGATGACGTCCCGCACGCTGTCCGGCACCGCGACCTCGGCCAGGGCGGCGTCCGCCCTCAGCGTCCATCGCCCCTCGACACGCTCGAGCGCTCCGCGCGCGAGCAGATAGTCGACGAGGCTCACCATGAACAGCGGATGGCCGTCGGTGCGCCGATGGATGACCTGGGCGAGCTCCGGTGGGATCGCGCCGTCGGGAAACCGCCGGGTCAGGTACTCGTTCACGGCGGCCCCGGCCAGGAGCTCCACCTGGAGCTCCTCGCACTGCCCGTGGGCGGAGAGCTCCTGCTTCACCGCCCGCAGCGGATGTGCGCGGATGATGACGTCGACCGGGCGAAACGTGCCGAGCACCAGGAGGCGCGCGGCCTCCCGGCGGCGCGCCAGCGAGGCGATCAGATCGAGGGTGGAGTAGTCGCTCCAGTGCAGGTCCTCGAGGACGAGCACCACCGGAGTCTCGGCGGTCAACGCCTCGAGGGCCTCGGCCATCTCGCGGAGCATTCGCTCCTTCGTCGACCCCAGGATCTCCCGCTGGAGCCGATCGCGGTCGGCGGCGCCGACCAGCGACGGCAACTGCACGAGCCAGGTGGGCGCATGGCGCTCGAGAACGGCGACGACGCGATTGCCGGGGTCCAGGCGGCCGAGTCGCCCGAGGGCCTCGAGCACGGGCATGTAGGCCTCTCCCGCGCCGTAGAGGGCGAGACACTGGCCGCGCATCGCCCAGATGCCCCGGCCGGCCAGCCGGTCCAGGAACAAGTCGACGAGGGTAGTCTTCCCCACACCGGGCTCCCCGGTGACGAAAACGACCTGACGCTGCCCCTCGAGGGCCCGGTCGAGGCAGCGCTCGAGGCGATCCAGCTCCGCGTCGCGCCCGACCGGGTCCAAGGATCGCGTCCCCACCTCGGGGCGGGCGCCGACGGCATCGGCCGGCACGTCGCGCGCGCGCGGGGGGCGATCGTCGTGCTCCGCCGGCGTCGCCTCCGTCACCGAGGCGATGAACCGATAGCCCCGGCGGTGAACAGTCTCGATGAACACGGGCGATCGGGCCGGGTCGGCCAGCGCTTTGCGGATCTCGCGGATGCTCGTCTTGAGCACGGCCTCTCCGACGTGAACGCCCGGCCACACGGCGTCCAGGAGCTCGTCCTTGCTGACCAGCCAGCCGGCCCGGCTCAAGAGATAGGAGAGCACCGCGAATGACTTCGGCGGGAGCGGTAGCACCCGTTCGCCCCGGGTGAGCTGCTGATTGGCCCCGTCGAGGAGGAAGGGGCCGAAGCGAAACACGGTCGAGTCTGCCATGCGTCTCCCGGTATGGGCATTCTAGCCCGACCCGCATGCCGGGACCGCTGCGGTTCCCTTACCCGATTCTTACGGAAACCTTACGCCTACCTCATGACCGGAATGCGCCCGCTCCGTACGCTCGGTGTCGGGTGCATTCACTTGGGGGGGAGCGGGAGCGATGCCAGCCGACGAGACGAAGAGCGCGCTGCCCGTCGAATGCGCGTTCGTCGTGCACTTGCGGCCGGGGGCGCTTCCCGAGGAGGGACGGATGGCAGGTCGCGTCGAGCACGTCGCCTCGGGCCGGAGCGAGCGCTTCGAGTCCCTGCCGGAGATGCTCGCCTTCCTCGGCCGGGTGCTGAGGGACCTCCGGGAAGACGCGGAGTAGCGGAAGGACCGCCTCCGGGGAAGCGAGGTGAGGGAACGTGGGGGAGCGGTAGTCCGGAGTTGGGCAGGGACATCGAACGGACCGAATCCAGAACCAATTCAGCGCATAGAGAGGAGCTTGCAACCATGAAGAAGCGAAAGAGGAGGAAACGGACAGTCGGCCCAGCGTCATGAGACCGCCCCGGAGAAAGGAGCAGTGAACCATGAAGAATTCATGCTGGTTGTCAGGTAGCCGCGTTCGGCGTGCTGTGGTCTGGACGCCGACCCCCGTTCCCCCGGCAGCGCAGCGCAGGGAAATTTCCGCCGATCGTGTTCCAGGCGGCCGGGCCAACGGCCGCCTCGATTCAGGGCGCCGTCGATGCGTACCGCGCTGCTCTGGGCGACCCCAACAATCGCAATGACCCCAACAACCTCGATCAGTCAGGGGAGCCCATCGGTCGCCGCGAGATCAACTGGGACGGGGCGTTGGGCAACAATGTCACGACGGACACTCCGGTCACGCCGTTCAACGTGTTCCAGAACACGCGCGGCGCCCAGTTCACCACGCCGGGGATTGGCCTTTCGCAGGCTCCCCCTTCGGGCGGGCCCCAGGGCGGCCTGGCAACGCTCTTCGACAATCCGAGCTACGGAACCATCTTCAGCACCTTCAGCCCTTAGGCCTGTTCACCTCGGTGGGCAGCAACATCACCGAGGCTCTCTTCTTCGCACCCGGCTCCAACGGAACGGTGCCGGCGACGGTCAGTGGCTTCGGCGCGGTCTTCACGGACGTGGACCAGCCGGACGGGAGCGGACCTGGCAAGAAGCATGGGAACCGCAAAGCGAGCACGCTGATCGAGTACTTCGGTGCCGACGGTCGTCTGCTCTTCAGCAGCTTCGTCCCCGCCGCGCCGGGCGATGCCAGCCTGTCCTTCTTCGGCATCGTCTTCGAGGACGCACGCATTGCCCGCGTGCGGATCACGAGCGGCAATGTGGCCCCGGGCCCGGATGATGAGGGGAAGCATGACATCGTCATGATGGATGACTTTATCTACGGCGAGCCTCGACCCTTACCGTGAGCCCCGCGGCGCGCAAGCGGCTCAGCAAGGAGGTCGTGCGACTCCGGAGGTAGGACCTCGTCCCTCGGCGCGATCGACAGGCCTGGAGGAGGGCAGCCTCTGCCCTCCTCCTACGGCGTACGCGGACGGCTACGGCCGCGGAGCTGAAGGCGGACCCCAGCCACTCGATCATCCACCGCGACAACCTGCCGTTTCCGGACAGAACCAGCTACGGGGCCAAGAGCGCCTGGCAGCAGCTCAGCATCCTGGCCTACAACGTCGCCCGTAGCTTCCGACTCGACACCGGGGCCGCGCCCCGGCGCCGCTCGCGCAAGCGCACGTATCGCTACGTCTTGCGCAGCATGCGGGCCCTGCGGTTTCTGCTTGTCGTCCGGGCGGGGCGGCTGGCCCGCATTCATGGCCGGCAGGTCCTGCGGTTCACGGCCAACCCGGCCACCGAGGCCCTGTACACGCGGATCACTCAACACCTTGCCGCCTGATCTATTTTCGGATCGGGGGCTAAGAGACGACTGAGGGAGTACGTGCACGGCGGGACTCGCCCTGGTTGACCTCCATTCGTGACGCCAGGACCCGCGGTGCAGAGCGTACCTGCGGGATGGCGCGACTCGAGTAGGGTTGCCGTAAGTGTGTAGCGCGCGACGGCGCGCGTCAGGCGGAACCGCCGCCCGCGGCGGGGATCCGGTACAGCCGCCCGGTCGCCTCGAGGTCGGCGACCGTCCAGGGCGGGCCGACCCCGTCGATCATCCAGCGCAGGATCGCCTAGAGGTCGCGGTCGACAGTGTTCTCGTCGAGAGGATCGAGGGCCGGGACGAGCGCGTTGATCTCCACGCCGGACGGAAACGGCTCGCCGCTCCGGCCCACGAAGACCAGCTCGTAGAGTCGGCCGGACGGCGCGCGCACGTAGCCCGGGCGGGCCAGCGGTTCGGCGTCGAGGTGGAAGACCCGGACGAAGAAGTCTCGGAACTCCGGATAGTGACCGAGGCGATCCTCGGCCAGCCCGAAGGCCCGGCGCTGATCGGTCAGATCAGGCGGCGGAACGATGGCGATGTCCAGGGCCATGGCTCAGCGCTCCGCGCCGTCGAGGCGGGCGAGGAAGTCCACGATGAGGGCCGCGATCTCAGGTCCGGAGTCCTCCTGCAGGAAGTGCCGTCCCGTCACCAGGTGAGGTCCCTCCGCGTGGGGCCACAGTGCCTTGAATCGCGTTGCGAAGGTGTGGGCGTCGAAGACGTCGTCCTCGCGACCCCACACGATGAGCGCGGGCAGCGCGCAGCGCGCGAGCTCCTGCTCGAGCCAGCGGAAGCGCTCCGCGGCGCGCGCCGACTCGTCGAGCGGGATCCAGCGCGGCCACGTCCAGGTGAGCAGCCGGCTCGCCGGATCCGGCAGCACCGCCGTGTAGGCGTCCTGCGCACGCCCGCGAAAGCGTTCCCGGTTGACGACCGACAGGTACACACCGCGCGCGGCCAGCACGTTATGCCCGCCGAGGAGATACGGGCCGACCAGCGGGGCATGCATCATGCGCCAGGGAAAGATGCGCGCGTGAAACTGCGACGGTGGCGCCGGCCAGGCCCACGTGCTCATCACCACGAGGGCGCGCATGGTCTCCGGGTGACCCACGGCATGGCTGAGGCCGACGGGACCGCCCCAGTCGTGGCCCACGAGGGTGATCCGCCGTAGATCGAGCGTGCGGACGAGGGCGGTGAGATTGGCGGCGTGCCCCTCCAGGCTGTGCGCGTGCTCGCGCGTGGGCTTCTCCGCGAGCCCGAATCCGATTATGTCGGGAATGACGACCCGCCGCCCGGCCCCGACGAGAGGCTGGACGAAATCGCGGTAGAGGAAGCCCCACGGGGATTGCCATGGAGCAAGACCACGGGATTGCCCGCGCCCTCGTCGATGTAGTGCATGCGCCAGCCGTTCACCGTGGTGAAGCGCGGCGCCCATGGCCACTGGCCGCGGACGTGAGAGGGCAGCTCGACGCTCGGCATCCGGTTCCTCCCGGCCCATCTTGGCGCAGGCCGGGGCCCTCCGATGTGAATTCGTCCGCAGCCCCCGCGGCTCCGCGCACCCGCCGGGCCGAGGTCAGAGCGAGCGAAGGAAGGCCAGGAGGTCTGCTCTCTGGGCCGAGCTGAGCGCGGTGAAGCGGTCGCGGGACTGCCGCGCCTCGCCTCCGTGCAGCGCGATCGCTATTGCCAGATCCGACGTCCGGCCGTCGTGGAGGTAGAAGTGCCGGGTGCGCAATCCCCACAGGGGCGGCGTCCGCCATCGGTCTCCGCTGGCCGCGCCCTCCGTGATGCGGTCGTCGAGCGCGCTGCCCATCTCGTGAGTCAGCAGATCGGAGTAGAGCGGCACGTCCACCTGGTCCAGGCCGGCGATCGTGCTGGGGCCTGTCTTCATCGCCGGCGTGTGGCAACTCGCACAGCCCGCCTGCGTGAAGAGCGCCTCGCCGCGAAGCGCCGCGTCGGTGATGAGGCCGCGCGGCGGCGCGCTCATGAAGGAGAGGAACGCGGTGATGCCCGCCAGGCGTGAGGCGTCGAAGTCCTCGGGGTCTGCCGCGATCTTGCAGGCGGCGGGAATGGGAGCCCCCTGCGCGGAGGGCTCGTGGGAATAGAGAAAGTTGGTGATACCCAGCTCGCCGACAAGGCTCAGGCCCACGAAGTCGGCCACGGTGGCCACCGCGGCCTTCCAGCCGAAGCGGCCGATGACGCCGTTGCTCACGTTCGGTCGCCCCGCGATGCCGTCTTCGTCCCGATCACCCACGTCTGCCCGTTCCATGATGGCCGAGTCGGGAATGGCCTGGATCAGTCCCAGCCCGAACAGCGCTGGAGGCTGACGCACGCCGATGGCGTTGGCCTCGCGCGGCACAGTCTCTCCCGGGAGGTGGCAGCCCTCGAGATCCTCGGCCACGCTCTGCCGCTGGAGCGAAGGGCCCCCGAGGTTCAGGAGCGAGTTGAACGGCTGCCCCGAAACCTGAAATCCGAACCTGACCGTGAAGGCGTCCTCGCGCGCCGCCGATCCCGCAGTGACGGGAACAGCGTGGCACGCCGCGCAGCTTCGCGCGTTGAACAGGGGACCGAGCCCGGTGGCCGCAGTCTCCTCCATGGTGAATCGCTGGCGCCCTTCCTCGAAGGCAGCCAGCAGCGACGCGGGAAGGTCAGGCAGGGGATCGCCGAAGCGAGACGGGGTCTGGGCGAAGAGGGCCTGGACGGAGAGAAGCATCTCGACGAAGGCCGTCAGTCCGAGCAGCGCTGCGACGAGCCGGCGGATCGACATTCGTGGTCCTCCCGAGACACGCGACGAGTGGCGCGGCGCCCCGACGCGCTAGTGCTTTCAGACGAAGCAGCGCGCCGCAGCGTTTACGTCGCCGGAGGCGGCGCTGCTGATCTGAGCGGCACCTCACGACCTGGTGCTCATCCGACCGGCATCGCCTCCGCCCGTGCACATGGCGAGGCTGACGTCGATCGCCCCGGCGCGCTCGGGGGCGAGGCGTGCAGCCGACTACTCCCCCCGCAAGGTCGGATCGAGGGCGTCGCGGAACCAGTCGCCCACTCGGCTCACCACCAGCGACGTGAGCATGAGCACCACGCCCGGCGCCGTGGAGATCCACCAGGCGCTGTCCAGGTACTCGCGGCCCTCGTGGACCATGCCGCCCCAGGAGGGCGTGGGGGGCTGGATGCCGAGCCCCAGGAACGACAAGGTCGCCTCCAGGACGATGGCGCGCGCCAGCTCCAGGGTGGCGATGACCACCAGCGACGACGTCACGTTCGGCACGATGTGGCGCAGCATCACGCGAGCGACCGAGCCGCCCAGCACGTGGATGGCCTCCACGAACTCCCGCGAGCGCAGGGCCAGCACCTGCGCGCGGAGAACGCGCGCGTAGGCCACCCAGCCGGAGAGGCCGATGACGGCCACCAGGGTGGGGAAGCTCGGGCCGAGGACGGCGATGATCCCGATGGCCAGCAGGATGAACGGGAAGGCGAGCTGGGCGTCGGCCACCGTCATGATCACCGAGTCGAGCCAGCCCGCCCGGAAGCCCGCCACGATCCCGAGCGTCGCGCCCACCATGCCCCCGACCAGCACGGCCGCGAAGCCGACGACGAGGGAAACGCGCGTTCCGTAGATGACGCGGGAGAGCACGTCGCGCCCCAGATGGTCGGTGCCGAGGAGATGGGCTCGACCGTCGGCCGCCTCGAGCGTCGGGCCCACCAGCCGGGCGCGCAGCGACTGTCGGGTCGGGTCCTGCGGCGCGATCAATGGTGCCGCCACCGCCACGGCCATGAGCACGAGGAGAAAGCCGAGCCCCAGCACGGGGAGCCACGGAATGCGGCGGCGCCTCGCGGCCGACTCCCCCGCGACGGCGGCGTCAGCGGGCGCGGACGCGAGGGTCGAGGACGCCATACATCACGTCGATGGCGAGGTTCACGGCAATGAACACCAGCGCGGACAAAAAAACCGTGCACTGCACGACCGGGTAGTCGCGGTTGTAGATCGACTGGATGGCCAGCCGTCCGATGCCCGGCCAGGCGAACACCGTCTCGGTGACCACCGCGCCGCCCAGGAGCGTTCCGAACTGCAGTCCGGTGATGGTCACGATGGGCAGCGCCGCGTTCCGAAACGTGTGCTTGGCGACGACGAGCAGCTCCGAGAGACCCTTGGCGCGGGCGGTGCGGATGTAGTCGGCGCTCAGCACCTCCAGGATGGCCGAGCGCGTGAGGCGCGCGATCGAGGCCATGGCGAAGGCCCCGAGGGTCAGCGCGGGCAGCACGAGGTGATTCCAGCCTCCCCGCCCGCCCGTGGGCAGGAGCCCGGCCTTCAGCGAGAGCAACAGGATGAAGAGGATGCCCAGGAAGAACGTCGGCGCCGACTGTCCGACCAGCGCGAGGCCCATGACGCCGTGGTCGAGGGGTGAATTGCGCTTCACCGCGGAGAGGAGTCCCACGGGCACCGCCACCAGGGTGGCGAGCACGAAAGCGGTGAGGCCCAGCTCGAGGGTGGCGGGGATGCGCGCGAGCACGACGGAGATCGCCGACTCGCGGAAGTGGATGGAGCGGCCGAAATCGCCGCGCAGGGTGTTGCCGAGGAACACCGCGTACTGGACGGGCAGCGGCCGATCGAGCCCCAGCTCGGCGCGGACGCGGAAGATCTCGCTGCGCGGCGCGTCCGGGGGGAGGAGCAGCGGAACGGGATCGCCCGAGAGGCGCATGACCACGAAGACCACGGTGCACACGAGCCAGATGGCCACGAGGGCCCGGATCAGGCGCGTGCCGAGGAAGCCGACGAGGTCAGGCATGTGATGCGGGCCGGGGCGCCGCCGCCCCGGCCCCGAGACCGCTCAGGCCCGGCGGAACTTGAAGTTGAAGCGACGGATCTCGAACTGCTGGTTCGGGTTCGCCGTCCACTCCACGTACTTCTGCAGCCCGTAGTCCTCGTAGGGCTGGATGACGGGCAGCCACGGAAAGTTCTCGAGGAAGATCTTGGTCATCTCGCGGTAGGCCTGGCCGCGGAACTTCTCGTCGACCGAGAAGCGCGCCGCCTCGCCCAGCTCGTCGAACTTGGCATCGCGCCAGTAGTCTTGCGGTCCCCCGGGCGCGAGGAGTCGCCACATCATGCCGTCGGGATCGCTGAGGGTCGACGTCGGATCCGACCACCACAATCCCTTGAACGTCTTGTCGCGGTTCTTCTGGGCCCGCACCGAGTACTCGACGATCTCGACCTTGGCGTTGATGCCCACGTCGCGCCACATGGCCACGATGGCCTCGGACATCGGCTTGTCGTTGGCGGTGTAGCCCGACGTCGTCTCGATGACGATCTCTTCGTTCTTGTAGCCCGCCTTCTTCAGCCGCTCGCGCGCCTCCTTGGGGTCGTAGGCGAGGGCGGGAAGGGAGGCGTCGAAGTGATTGTCGCCCTTGGCGATGGGGCCGCTGGGCACGATGCCGCGCCCGCGCCACAGCTCCTTGACGATGATCTGGCGATCGATGCCCAGCGAGAGGGCTTGCTTCACCAGCGGATTGTTGAGGGGCGGCACCTTGCTGTTCACGGCCAGCACGTAGAGGCCGGCGTAGAGCGCGCTGGCCACGCGCGTCGAGGGATTGGCGGCCACCTTGTCGCCGTGATCGGGCGGGAGCTGGGTGATGATGTCGACCTCGCCCTTGAGGAGGGCAGCGACCCGGGGCGCCATCTCGGGGACGGCGCGAACGATCATCCGGTCGAAGTCAGGCTTGCCGCCCCAGTAGTCCGGGCTGGCCTCGAGCACGATCTTGTCGTCCTTGGTCCACGACACGAAGCGCACGGGACCGGTGCCCACGGGCTTGGCGTTGAAGGCGTCGTTGCCCACGGCCTCGATGTACTTGCGCGGCACGATCTGACCACCGTAGAAGGCCAGGCGCGCGGGCAGGAGCGGGTCGGGCTTCTTGGTGTGCATGACGAGCGTGGTCGCGTCCGGCGCCTCGATGCGGTCGATGGTGGTGAACACCGTGTTCACGCGGGTCTTCACGTTCGGGTCCCACGTGCGCTCCAGGCTCCACTTGGCGTCGGCGGCGGTGAAGGGATCGCCGTTGTGCCACTTCACCCCTTGCCGGATCTTGAACGTCCATGTGGTCGGGCCGGTGAGCTTCCACTCCGTGGCCAGGCCGGGGTACAGCTTGCCATCGGGCCGCCGGGCGGTGAGGTTGTCGAAGATGTTGAAGGAGATCCGGATGTCGTTGGACGAGGTGCTGAAGTGCGGGTCGAACTTCGAGATGTCACCGCCCTGCGCCACCACCAGCTCGCGCTTCTGGGTGGTCTGAGCGAAGGCGGGTCGGCTCGCCGGGAGGACGCCCGCGGCACCCAGGGCGGCCGCGCCTTTCAGGAGATCACGTCGGGCGATCTGGACCATAAGGCCTCCATCGGGGATAGTGTTGGGACGGACACGGCACCGATGCCGACGGCCGCATGGTGCGCGGCGGGGCCGTAGCGGCACTCTATCCGGCCTGCGGGCGGTGTCAAGAACGAACCATGCCTCGGGAGGGGATGAATGGCAAGCGCTGATGCGGTGGTCATCGGGGGCGGAGCGAACGGCACCAGCACCGCCTTCCAGCTGGCTTCCCTGGGAATGAGGCGCGTGATCCTCGTCGAGCGACGGGCGCTGGCCTCGGGGGCCACCGGAAAGTCCGGCTCGCTGGTGCGCATGCACTACACCAACGAGGCCGAGTCGCGCCTGGCCCACGAAAGCCTCAAGGTGTTCCGCAACTTCCGCCAGATCACCGGCTTCGACTGCGGGTTCGAGCCCATCGGCTTCGTGCAGATCGTGGGGCGGGGCTACGAGGAGGCCCTGGCCCACAACGTCGACACCCAGGAACGCCTCGGCATCAAGACCACGATCATCTCCACCGACGATCTGAAGCGCCTGATGCCCGGCATCCGCGTGGACGACATCGGCGCCGCGGCCTGGGAGCCCGACTCCGGTTTCGCCGATCCCAACGCCACCACCTTCGCCTTCGCGGCGGCCGCGCGCCAGCTCGGGGTGGCCATCCGGACGGAGTGTGAGGCCACGCAGATCATCACGGCTGGCCACAAGGTGGCGGCGGTCGAGACCTCGCAGGGGCGCATCGACACGCCGGTCGTGGTGCTGGTGCCGGGGGCGTGGGGCAACCGGCTCCTCGCGCCCCTCGGCCTCGACTTCGGGCTCCAGCCCCATCGCGTCCAGATCTCCGTCTTCCGCTGGCCCGAGGAGGTGCGCGAGCGGCCCCACGCGGTCATCATCGACTCGATCCATCACTCGTGGATGCGGCCGGAAGGGTGGTCGTCCACGCTCATCGGCGTCGAGCTGGGCGTGAGCCACGGCGATCCCGACCACTTCCACGAAGGCGTCGACCCGGACTACGTCAAGCTCTGCCGGGAGACCCTCGCCGCGCGCTTCCCGTTGTTCGCGGGCGCCACCATGCGCGGGGGCTGGGCCGGGATGATCATGATGAGCACCGACGGGCGGCCCATCATCGACCACATCCCGTCCGTGCACGGGCTCTACGTGATGCTGGGTGACTCGGGGACGTCGTTCAAGACCTCACCGGCCATCGGCAAGTGCCTGGCGGAGTGGATCGTCCATGGCCAGCCGCGGACGTGCGACCTGTGGCCGTTCCGCTCCACGCGCTTCGCCGAGGGCAAGCCCTGGGTCGACGAGCACCACTACGGCAGCCGCGGCACCATCTCGCGCTGACGCGCAAGCGAATTTTCCCGCGGCGATCTCCTCGAGCGACAGGAGAGGAACGGTTTCGGCTCCAGCGTCCGCCGGAAAGCGGGGTGCTCTGTGTTCCAGGCCGAGCACCGGCCGCCGGAGAAGGAAGTTCACATCGATCTCCAGCGACCCGGTCCCACCAGCCGCCGCGGTGTAACGGAGGCGAAGCTTCCCGCCCGCGTGCTCGGCGGGCATGCGGCGCACTGTGCAGTCTTCCCGCTCGCAGCACGCCATCACGGCCGCTTCGAAAGCTGGGCGCGCCGCCTGCATCGCCTCCAGCTCACCGTGGCCCACGTAGTTGATGTCGATGTCCACCGACAATCGGGGAACGTCGAGGAAGAACAGGTTGAGGGCGGTCCCGCCCTTGAGCGCCCACGCGCCCTCCAGATCGGGATGGCGAGCGAGCTGCCGGAGGATTGCTTGCAGGTAGAGGACCTTCTCGACGATCTCCTCGCGATACCCGCTCGCGGCGGCGAGACGCCGGATACGCGCAGGCCCAATCACCGAACGGCCTCCCACTCGCCCTCGAGGAGCACCGTCGGTACGATCAGGTTCCAAGGGGCCACGAGCTTGCCGCGCGCGGACCGATCGAGATAGTGCGGTGCCCGCGGGCGAAGCGACCGGAGCTCTTCCAGCACGGGCGCCGGCACAGAGAAATGGTCCTTGTGCCGCTCGAGGAAGAGGCCGACCTTCGCGGCGAGCGTCGCGACGTTCCTGAGGCGGACGTACTCGAGGACGACGCGGAGGTCGAGCAGCGGGATCGCGGAGAGCGAACGCCAGGCCTCCTCGAGCCCGCCGGTGAGATCCGGTCGGTCCAGGGCATCGACGGCGGTCCGCTCGAGTGACGTCACGCGGCATGGGAGCCCTCGTCGCTCGACCTCCACGACCGACATGTGCGAGAGACGTTCCCGCTGGAGGACCCGCGGCGGCGCGACCGGGACGAAGACACGGCCGCGGAAGGTCAAGGCCTTCACCTTGTGCTGGGTGAGGAAGAACAGCCGCTCGTAGACGCTCTGGGCGTAGCCGTGCGCCTCAAGCGCGGTGTGGTAGCCAAGGACCGCGTCGGGCGCCATCCGACTAGCCATGAGAAGAAAATCGACGGGGCTCTTGGAGGCTGCTTCACCAGGGCCGGCGGCGAAGAACACGCCGCGCTTCACCCGCCCGATCTTGCCCGCCCGCAGGTAGAGGCCCAAGTGTGAATCGACGGTCCGGGCCGGAGCCTTCAGCCCATCAGCAAGCCCGCGGGCGAACTCCTCCCGTGTGAAGATCGGATGGGCCGCAAAGAATTCCCGGGGCCTCACTTGAAGATGAACTCCATAACCGCCAATGTTTTGCCAGTTCTGAAGGTCATCATCAAGTTGTGCTTCGCAAAAACCACGACCGATTCGCTTGGCGAGGGTCCGTGCGCTTCCGACAGGCCCAAGACGACGGATAGGAGGGAGGGCGGTAGGCGGCCGGGCGTGCTGGACTACGCCGCCCCGCGGACGTCGCGATGGTGCAGGCCGCCGACTTCGGGAAGCTGCACGACCTTACCTACCTCCGGCCGCTCGATTGGCCTCACATCCGGCGCATCTTCTCGAGCGCGAGGTGAGTTCGTGCTCGGTGGAGCAGGAGGGTGATCATCGAGCTGGGATTGTCTCCGGATCAGAACTGATAGATCAACCACTGGCCCGCCGGCCGGGATTTTGGCGAAGGGCAGCCGATTGCCTGCACGTCTGCGTGTGGATTCACACGTTCACGTGCTACGCTGCACGAACGCGTCCCCGGAGAGGGCAGAACCCCTGGTGCGATCCTTGCCTTGGAGAAAGACGCAGAGTCAGCGGGACGTGGAACGGACGCGATGAAGAAGGTGAGGATCGTCATAGCGGGCGGCGGCTTCGCAGGGCTCAGCGCGGCCATGCATCTCGACAAGGGACTCGCGCGCCGCCCGGATATCGACGTGACGCTCGTGAGCCGCGAGAACTTCGTGCTGTTCACTCCGATGCTGCACGAAGTGGCGGCGGGCGAGCTGTACCCTGGCGACATTGTCAATTCGATACGGCGCATTCTTCGTCACGTGACATTTGTCCAAGCCGAGGTGCACCGTATCGACATGGACGCGCGCGCGGTGCGTTGCATCGGCGGCGTGGGACGCCTCGAGGTCGATCTGGAGTTCGATCACTTGCTCGTTGCGCTGGGGTCCGAGACAAACTCCTTCGATGTTCCCGGCGTGGCCGAGTGGGCCGTGACGATGAAGAGCCTCGCCGACGCGGCGCTGCTGCGTAATCGCGTCGTCGCGCTTCTGGAAGAAGCCGCGCTGCAGAGCGAGGAGGCGGCTCGACGCCGCCTCCTCACCTTCGTCGCCGCGGGTGGCGGCTTCGCAGGCGTGGAAACCATCGGCGCCTTGAACGACTTCGTGCGCGACGCGGTGCGGCACTATCCCGAGTTGAACGAGGCATTGATCCGCCTCGTCGTTGTTCATCCAGGCCAGTGGCTGCTGCCGGAGTTGGGCGAAGAACTCGGCAGGTATGCCGAGCGCAAGTTGTGCGAGCGAGGCGTGGAAGTCATCACGGGAGCGCGGGTCGCGCGTTACGACGATTCCGTGGTCGAGCTGGACAACGGGACCGCCATCCCTTCCGAGACGCTCCTCTGGACCGCCGGCGTGAAGCCCAGTCCCGTGCTCGAGCCGTTGCGGTGTCAGAAGCTGAAAGGCCGGCTCCTGGTCAACGAATTCCTCGGTGTCCCGGACTTCCCGGGGCTCTGGGCGGCGGGCGATTCAGCGGCGGTGCCCCATGGCACCACGGGCAGCACGCATCCGCCGACGGCGCAGCACGCGTTGCGCGAGGGACGCACGGCGGCCAAGAACATCGAAGCAACGATTCTGGGTCGGCCTCTCACACCATTCGCCTATTCCATGCAAGGGCAGCTGGCCACCATCGGGCGCCGCACGGGGGTGGCGATGGTGTTCGGACTCAGATTCTCCGGCTTCGTTGCCTGGGGGCTCTGGCGAACGGTGTACTGGATGAAGCTGCCGCGTCTGACGAAGAAACTGCGCGTGTTGGCTAGCTGGACGCTCGATCTGTTGTTCGGCACCGAGATCGAGCAACTGGTCACCCTGCGCGACGTCGAGGCTGTCACGCAGTGGCTCGAACGAATTCGCGCTCGGGACGAACGCCGCGTCGCGAGGGGGGTAGCGACACACCATGGCAGTGCGGCTGCGATGACGTCGGCGCCAGGAGCCGGCGCCGACCCGGCGGGCACGGCCGCGCCGATACGTGGCGGGGGTCATCATTGAGAACGAAGCTGACCTTTCCCGGCCTGAAGGAACTCCTGCTACCCCCGCGGCCGAACACCGGCTCGGCGGACAACGCGGCGCTCCGGGCGCGGGCGCTGTTCCAACCGCCCGAAGGCGCCATGACGCAACGACACCGGAGCCTCGTTGACTTCCTGAGGCAGGTCAGCCTGTTCGAGGGCCTCGCCCACCGCGAGCTCGTGCGCGTCGCCCGCATCCTCCACGAGCGCGAGTACGCTGACGGTGAGTACGTGTGCGAGGAAGGCAGGCCCGCCGCAGCGCTGTTCGTCGTGCGGCGAGGGGTGGTCGAGGTCGTGAGGCAGGGCGCCGATGCCCAGGAGGTTCCCCTTGCCGTGCTCGAGCCGCCGGCCTCCTTCGAGGAGGCCGCGGCCATCGGGGTTGGCGTCACTCGCTGGTTCTCGGTCCGGGCACGTGGTCCGGTGTCGTTGCTGGCCCTCGGTAAATCCGACCTCGATGCGTTGATCCTCAATTTCCCGGTGGTGGCGAACAAGGTCCTCATCCACCTCGCCGAGATCATGGCCATTCGACTGCAGATGCTGATCGATGCTGAAGGCCTCGGGGAATCCACAAAGCATCAGGAGCCCACGCCGTGACCCGCGCCACCAGCGCCACGACTCCGGGCGTCGGGCTGAAGGTTGTCGTCACCGCCGTTGCCGTCGTTGTGGCCGTCTA
>CAWKCA010000030.1:0-369386 GCA_963848005.1 uncultured Candidatus Rokubacteria bacterium | reverse complement strand
CGCCCCTAGGAACACGGGGCCGGGCATGGCCCTCGCCGGCCGCTTCGGGCTGGTCGTCCGCGGTTTGGCTGACTCGCAATCCGCCGAGCCGTTCCGCCTCGCCTTACCGGCCAAGGAGGGTGTCGAACTGGAACGCGCATCCGATGGGACCGTCGGCCTTGACGACCCTGAAGCCCGAGATCGTGCCATCGAGTTCGTCGGTCTCGTAGTCGACGTCACCGTTGCGGTCGAAGCTCCATCGGCCGTTGACGCCGTCGAAGCCCTTGGTGGCGGCGATCGCCTTGCACACCGCCTCGCGCCGCCCGATGAGGGTGCTCGCGCGCTCGTCGGCAGCGCGCCGGATCCCGTCGATGGCCACGCGCCCGGCCTCCACCGCGTAGAGGTCGAAGCCCGCCGGCGCCTTGCCGAATCTCTTGGTGTAGTCCTCGTACGTCTTGAGACCGATGCCCTTCAGCTTCACGGCGGGTAGCCCCGCGAACGTCAGGCGCATGTCGGTCGCCGTCGCCGCGTCACAGGTGGCGCCCTTGAGCACCGAGTCGGCGAGCAGCTGGCCGGGACCCATGAACCGCACGCGCGGGGCCACGAGGCCAGCCTCCGCCATCTGGCGGACGATGGCCGGGGCGCCGGTATCGCTTCGGCCGCCCATGTAGACCAGGTCGGCGCCCGAGGCGAGGATCCTGGTCACCAGAGATCTATGGTCGGGCTGCTTCCGGTTGATGGCCTCGTTGGCCAGGATCGCCAAACCGATCTTCCGCGCGCCCGCCTCGAAGGCGGCGGCGATGCCCCGACCATACGTGTCCCCATCGTGGAGGACGAACACCCGCTTCACCCCGAGGCGCTCGGCCACCCCGCCGCCGCATCCTGTCTCCAGCAAGATTCGTCGAGCGGTCTGGAACCTCTCCGGGCGCGCGTACCTCGGAATCCGCTCCGCCCATCGCGAAGTCTCGGTGCGTTCCTCCGACTGCTCAGCCTGTGACACGACTGAGCTATCGTCAGAAGTTGTGGATCAGCGAGAGAGGCGACGTCCCCTTCTGCGGAGTTGTGAGCAGCAACCCCCAAACCCCGGTGCCACCCGGGGAGAACCCTCGAACATCAGGCCTTCCTTCCAGCGTCCCAGGGGCTGCCCGCCGGTGGCAACCCGCGCCAGGATCTGCGGATCGGCCTGGTAGCCGGCCTCCCCCAGCTTCTTGAGCGCCTCCGGCGTCAGGCCCGCTTCCGTCAGTTTGTGCACGACGGCCTGGGCCAAGAGGGCCTCCTGCACCTTGCCCCAGGCGACATAGGCGATGACGACGAGGATCACGGCCACCACTCCGAGGGTGAGGATCTTTTCATCTAGCCTCATCCTCGAGGGCCCGCGCGACGTAGGGCCGGGCGCCCACCAGCCTCGCTCCGCAGCCGCGCAGCATCCTCAAGACCGCCATGCCCTCACGGTCGGCGAAGGACAGGTCGGACAGGTCGATGACGACCGAGCCTGAATACTGCTGACACGCGCGGAGCAACTCCGCCGTGTCTCCCGACAGGAGTCGACCATCCGCCTTGATCGTCACGCCGCTGTTCTTCACGGTGGTCGTGATCCTAATCACATGCTTGCCGTCGCACGCCGCCGCGCGAACGCGCGCTCAGGAGTCACGAGGCGGTTGGGCCCGGACAAGGGTGGGCCCGCGTCGTGGGCCACCCGGCCGACCCCCGCTTGGAATGCGCCACGCCGCCGACGGGCACGACGATCGGGTTGGCGCACTGCTGGCTGCGCGGCAGCGTGGGGCGTGGACGCAGCCGTCGTGAACTGGGAAAGCCGGTCGGCGCTGAAGCCGGTTGACCGGGGGCCGGCACCCCCGGCGCAGAGGAAAGCGCCGCACATATCCTCTCGGGACCATGTGCTTGCGAATCCTTGCTTCTCCTGTGCACGCGTCGATCACGCCCCGTCGTGCCCGCGCCTCTGCGGCGGAGCGCACCTGACGAGCTGCAAGTACAAGACCAGCCGCGTCCATGGCGAGGATCAATACGAATTCACTCAGTGTGTGACCAGTCGTGAGGAGCGCGGGGGTCCACATGCTGACCCACACGGGTCGATGGGCTGACCTCGGGGTCGATGTGCTGCCCCGCGGCCACCTGGGACGCTCCGGCGTTCGCGGTTGTCGTCCAGGATTCGGCGGGGAGGGTGACAACGACAGCGAGTCGGGTGATGCGTGGCACACTTCACCCACGACCAGGCTCGCTCGCGCGCCTACCGGTGAGGCGGGTCCGTTCGGGGCGGCCGGTCGATGCCGAGCTTTCGCATGCGAAAATGCAGGCGCTTCTTCTTCGACTTCGGGCCGGGCTGCATGCGCAACATTTGCGCGGTGCAAGTGCCGATCCAATTGGTGAACGACATCTTCCTGTCGCACCTGCACGTCGATCACTACCACGACCTCTCGTATCTGCTGCCGTTCTCCGCCTGGGCCGGGCGCTGGAGGCCGCTCCGCGTCCACGGGCCGTCGGGCCGGACTCCTGAACTCGGCACCAAGGCCATGATCGCCGGAATGAAAACAGATGATGCGTTGGCACCTGGAGAACTTCGACGCGTGCCCCATCGGGGATGGCTTCGAGGTCGAGGTCAACGAGTTCGACTGGAAGGACGACAATGGCCTGTGCTACGACAAGAACGGGGTCAAGATCCGTCACTGGCGACGCTCGCACATCAAGGACGGGGCGTCCGCCTACCGCTTGGACTGGAACGGGCTGTCGTTCGTGTGGACGGGGGACGGGCGAACTGACGCTGAAGCACGCCAAGGGCGTGGATGTCTTCGTCAGCGAACTCCAGCAAGATCTCCCGCGGTTGCAGTTTTCTGAAGTTCGGCGTGCCCGAGGCGATTGTCAACTACACCGTGGACACCTCCCATTCGCCCCACTACGCCGTGGGCTACATGATGAAGCAAGTCAACCGGCGGGCCGGGATGGTCACCCACTTGAGCTATGACGAGGACACGGTCGCCGAGACGGTGGCCGGCGTCCGCATGCACTGGGACGGCCTGTTTCTGTTCGGCGCGATCGGATCAAGGAGTGGCTGGATACTCGCTTCCACCGTTATCGACTGATCGAGGCTCGCCAAGGCGACGTGCCACTTGCGGTGTTGTTGTCGGTTGGGCGTTTCGACCCGGGCCGAATGGAATTGAACCGGCACGCCCTGGAGCCGGCTCACGGCACGGACCCGGCGTGCTGTCACGAACACGCTGAGTACAACCACTCCGAGGCCTTCAGTACTTGGAGTTACGAGACCGATCAGCCGCTCTTGTTGGAGGCGCTACGAGAGACGGCCCGGAAGTTACCGGCGTCCATCTATCATGGCAAGGGCGTGATCTATTCGTCGGACGCAACGGCGCGGCGGGCAGTGCTTGAGGTGGTCGGCAAACGCGTCGAACTCTCCTTACACGATGAATGGGGCGGGCGGGCACCGCGAACGCAGATCGTGGTCATCGGCGCTGCCGGCGGCATCGACGCGGCAATGCTTCGCGACCAGTTCCAGAAGGCAGTCGCGCCGAACCAGGCGCTGCAGCAGACCGGGGCCGCATGTTCGCTTTCCGAGATTCGTAGGTCACTCGACGGCCCCGGCTGCTGAGCTTTGTCGTTCGCCGACACCAAGGACTAGCGCCTTCTTGACGGAGGCTGCCCGTGGTAGGGGCAGAGGGCGCGCGATCGGTGCTCGATCGGAGCATACCCCTCAATGAGCTGATTCATCGCGCCAAGGCCCGTTGACCGCCTCCGATCGCTCGACGCTGGGAGGTGAACCGATGAGCACGGCAGCCAAGAGCAAGGTGGTCATTGTCGGCCGGGCGCGGAGGCTGCCGCCTAGAACGCGCGCGGCATCGAGGTCGACCTCCGCGTCCCACGGCACGCGGGCCGATCCGCGCCTCGCCTGGTACGCGGGGCTCGCGCTCATGGCCGCCCTCGAGATCATCGACTGGCCGGTGGCCCTCGTCATCGCGGTGGGACACGAGATCGCTCACAGGGCCCGCAGCCGGGCCCTGCGCGAGCTGGCCGGGGGGTCGAAGCCGGCATCTGAGGAGCGCGTGTCCCTCGACGTCCTGTCCTTCGCCAAAACCTCGTCCGACTCGATGAGGATCCGAGAGCCGCGCGCCAAGAGCGTGGAGCCCGGTTGAGATAGGGCGATCGAAATCCTCAGTCCGCCGACCGTGCGCGGTCTCAAGGGATTCTCGATGGATGAGCGAGACCGGGCAGAGCCCGGTGGCGCGCGTTTCGGTAATGCGCGTTTCAGGCCGGCGATGCTGGCTACGCGGCTTGGCGGATGTAGCGATGGTGCAGGCCGCCGACTTCGGAAAGCTGTACGATCTGGCCCGCTGCGGGAAACTCGATGGGCCTGAGCTCAGGTGCGTCCTTGTCGAGGGATAGGTGTGTACGCGCCTGATGGTACTAGACGAAGTAGCGGGTCAGGATGCGGTGGAGGTGTCGCTCGCCGAGGACGAGAACGTGATTCAGGCACTCCCGCCGGATCGAGCCGATGAGCCGCTCCGCGAACGGGTTCTGCCACGGGCTGTGCGGCGCCGTGAGAACCTCCGCGATCCCCATGCCCTTCACGCGGTGCCGAAATGGCTGACCATAGACCTGGTGGCGATCACGCAGGAGATAGGCCGGCGGGGCTTCGTCCGGGAAGGCGTTCACGATCTGCGGAGCGGTCCAGTGGGCGGTGGGGTGCTCGGTCACGTTGAAGTGGACGACCCGCCGGCGGTGGTGAGCGAGCACGATGAGGACGAAGAGGACGCGAAGGCGAGCGGTGGGCACGGTGAAGAAGTCGAGCGAGACCAAGTCGGGGACGTGGTTGGCGAGGAACGTCCGCCACGTCTGAGATGGCTGGGGGCGGCGCTTGGGCATGAGGCGGGAGACGGTGCGCTCGGCGATGTAGATGCCGACCTTCAGGAGCTCCCCGTGGATGCGGGGCGCACCCCACAAGGGATTCGCCGCGGCCATTTTCCTGACGAGGGCGGTGATCTCGGCATTCACGGGAGGGCGGCCTCCGGTGGACCGACCGGACAGCTGAGTCCAGTACTCGCGGAAGCGTCGGCGCTGCCATCGCAGGACGGTGTCGGGCGACACGATGACCAGCGCCTGCCGCCAGCCGGTCCAGACTCTGGCCAGGCCAACCCACAAGAGGCGGTCGGTCGTGCGCAGCCTTGGCCAGGGCGCCATTCGCTTGTAGATGGCGAGCTGCTGGCGCCGGGCCAGGTTCTCGAGCGCGAGCTGACGGTGGCCGCCGACGAGGAAGGGGAGGAGCCTGAGCAGGTGGAGTAGGAGGGTGATCATCGAGCGAGATTGTTGGCCGGATCAGGGCCGACAGATCAACCACTTGCGCGCCGAACGGAGTATTGGCGAAGGACAGGGCCGAAGGAAGTCGCGGATGGGCTCGAGGAGTGGTTCTCCACTGGGGTGTGCGATGGCGTCGGCGTCGCCGCCACGCACGTGCCCGGCGCGTACGTGGATTTCGAACGCGGGCCGCAGCGTGTCCGTCAGTTCTTCGGCGCGCCGGTTTCAGGCGCCGGCGGCGTCGGCACGACGATGCCCGGCGCGAGCGGGATCTCCTCGACAGCGGTCAGCTTCGTGACGAAGTGCCGTGTCTCGCCGAAACAGGAGGTCGGAAGCCCGACCTTCTCCTCGTAGTGAAGCGAGACGCGCTTGCCCATCACCCGGTTGATCTGCTCGGCGACGGCGTCATCCCGCACGGTGAAGAAGAACTTCTCCGCCACGGAGCCGGGCATCGAGACCATCGCCATCTCGCCCTCCCAGGTCTTGCATAGCCAGCCCTTCCGGGACAACTTCTGGACCCAGCCTGCCCGCTCACCCGTCGAGTAGCTCCAGGAGAGCACGAGCCAGATGTAGCCGGCGATCAGCGCGGCCAGGACGAGCAGACCGACGGCGATGACGGAGCCGATGGCTCCGCGCTCGCCGAGGGCGGCCGGCGGCACCGACGGTCGCTCGCGCGAGCCGGTCTCGATCACCGGCCCATGATACTGTGCTGCACCGTGGAGCGGGCGTTCCGTGGGAGGTCGCTACGCCCGCAGCAAGACCGCCCGCGCGTCGCGGCCCGTGGCTCGCTGCACGAGCCACCCGTACATCGCAACCTGGCGCCGGTAGCGATCCACCACACCGCCCATCTGCGCGGCGGTCTTGAAGTTGACGATCACCCAACTCCGGTCGTCCTCGAAGGCCAGGTCGAGGACACCTTCGAGGAGCGACCCTTCAGGACCGGCGCCGGCCACCGGCGTTTCACGCCGGCATCGCCCGCGGGCCAACGCCTCCCGCGCGCGCGACATGAGCGGATGAGCCGAAGCAGGGAGAGCAGAACGGTGATCATCGGGCTGGGATTGTGGCCAGCTCAGGATCAACAGATCAAGCACTTGCGCCCCGGCCAGGTTCTGGCGAAGGACAGCGTGGCGCCATGGTTTGGCGGCGCCATGCACGACCTGACCGGGAGCTACCGCGCCGCCTTCCTCGTCGCCGTGGGCTCTGCGCCGTGGGCGCCGCCTGCTTCTGGCTGGCGCGTCCGCCCCGCCGGGTCGCCTGATATCATCGAGCCAGCGGTCATACGCTCCGTGCGCCCGGGGCGTGAGCACGCGAGGAGGTTCCCATGCCCGAGAACCAGCACGACGGCAAGCAGGTCCTGGGCGATCGAGTCAGGACGCTCGAGGACGAATTCTTCCGCCGGGAAGACAAGCAGCTGATGGAGCGCCTGCGCGAGCTGAAGCAGAAGGAGGCCTCCCGGGAGGCCCTGGCCAGGGCGTCGGGCATCACCAACCCGTCGATCCTCGACAAGCTGCTCGACCTCGGCATCCGGCCCGAGATCGTGGGCGCGCTGGCCGTGATCCCGCTCGTGGAGGTTGCCTGGGCGGACGGAGCGCTCGACGGGCGGGAACAGCAGGCCATTCTCGACCGTGCCGAGAAGTCCGGGATCGCTCCCGGCTCGACCGAGCACGCTCTGCTGCGCAGCTGGCTCCAGCGCAAGCCGGAGCCGAAGCTCCTCACGTCCTGGATTCACATGGTGCAGGGGATCTGCGAATCTCTCAGCCGTGACGAGGTGGCGGCCCTCCGCGCGGGACTCGTGGAGCGCACCCGAGCCGTCGCCAAGGCCAGCGGAGGACTCTTCGGGGTCGGCTCCGTCTCCACCGCCGAGGACGAGATGATCAAGCAGCTGGAGTCGGCCTTTCGCTCGTCCTGAGGCGAAGGCCGTCCCGAGCGAATGGAGCGCCCGCTCGAGCCGCGCGAGCCCCCCGGTGAGTCTCACGGCGGCGCCCGTCGCGCTCATCGACCTCGGGGCCCTCGGCGAGAACTACCGGCTCCTCTGCGCGCGCGCCCGGCCGGCGGAAGTCGGCACGGCCGTCAAGGCCAACGCCTACGGCCTGGGACTGGAGCCCATTGCCCGCACTCTGTTCCAGCAGGGCTGCCGCACTTTCTTCACGGCGCACTTCGGCGAGGCGCTGGCCCTGCGCCGCGCGCTCCCGCGGGCCACCATCGCCGTCCGGCACGGCCTGACGCCCGCCGAATTCGCCGATTGCGATGGCTGTGCCTACGGCTCCAGCGTGCGGGGCTGGGGGCTGACGTCATGGGGACGGGGCCCAGCAGCGGGGGCGCGAGGGCGGAGGGCGTTCATGTTGCCTTCTATGCTCTGCTCCCCCGCGCCGACGACCTGCCCGACCTGCGCGTCGGCCACCACGTCGTGCCGTGCACGACGAATTCCCTCGGCGTGAAGGCGTCGGCGAATCCGGCGTGGCCGGCTCGCTCCCGGCCGCCGTCAACGCCGTACTCGATGCGCTGACCTCGCGGGGCGTCCGCCACCTCGACCTGCCGATGAGCCGGGGCGCGTCTGGGCGGCGCTGCGCGATCGGGCACGAGGGCGCTGATACCCGGCGATCCGATCACCGGGTGACCGTGATGAACGCGAAGACGGCTGCCGAGCTGCGAGGGCCCGGAGGTCTCGAGGCTACGGGAGCCCGCGGTCGCGCGCGCTCAAGTCACGGGCAGGATCTCGATCGCGAACTGGCCTTCTTTCTTGTGGGCACGCCTGAGCGGTACGGGCGCGCCGCGCTCCACCAGCCAGCGGCGGACCTTCTCGAGCGTCTCGTCCGTCTCGACGCAGCCGCCGACGATCCCGGTCAGGGCATCCGGAGGAAACGAGACGGCCCCCTCGGCGCCGGCGAGCGAGCGCCATTCGCGTTCGTAGGCCCACCAGACCGATTTCGTGTAGAACCAGCTATCGAGGTCGGCCACCGCGCTCGCGAGCACTTGCTCTTCGTCCACGTCCCGCTGCTGACGTCGCGATGCCCTTGTGATCAAGCTGGCCACGTCGAGGACGATTTCGCGCCGTCTCTTTCCGCCGAGGGCCAGAAGCTTCTCGCCGAGCTCCGGGAAACTCGCGGAGACGCTCGGAGCGTCGCTCGAGTAGCGAACGGGCTGGAGGCGCGGAAACTGCGAAGCACATCGCTCAACGTCGAACTCGAGGCAGATGCCCTTGTGGTCATCGGCGTAGTGCGACCACAGGAGAATCTGCTCAGGCGATTCGCTCAGGGTGAGAACCCCGACGGCTGCGTCCAGCTTCTCCTTGACGTCGAAGACTCGGCTCTCGCGTTGCTCGTTTACGGTCTCGACAATGTCGGTGGTGTGGCCCTGCCGGTCGGTCCATGTCGCCTTGATCTTGATTCCGCCCTCGAGCAGCTCCCTCAGCACGCCCATGGCGAGTGTCGTCAGTGCCGCCCGTGCTTTCTCGCGGGTCGGCTCGCCCGTGCCCTGCGCCGCGTCTCCTGCGAGCCGGGGGCGGCCGCGGTGCTCGGCACCGGGCTCGGCCGACGCGTTCCCCGATGGCCACAGGCGATCGAACACCCTCGTAGCGAGCTCAGCGCCCGAGCGACTCCACGGAACATGGAGGTTGCAGTCGAATGGGTCGTTGAACCGGGACGGCCGCGAGAACCAGATCTCGCTCTTCGTCACGATGGACTTCGTGAAGGTCTCGCTTTCGCCGAGGGCGCGGTACTTGTACAGGTATTTGGGACGCGTATCCGGCTCGTGACCGGTGCTCATCCTCAGCGCCTCCCGTAGGCGCCCACGAGCTATTGTCAAGAGTTGTGGATTGAGTGAGATCAGGCGGCGGCCTTCTTCCGCTTCTTCTGCGGCTCACGCTGCACTCCATCTTCGAAGCGCACGCTCGCCCGCACGAGGGGCACGAGCTCGGCGGCGTCCAGGCACCGCCAATGGCCGGCGGCGACTTGCCGCAGCGTGAAGGCCATCACCAGGCCGGCGGTCCTCGAGCCGGCGCCCCTCGTCACGTCTTCGCGCAGCCGCACCGTCGAGAACGTCGACTCGATCGGGTTCGTGGTGCGCAGGTGCTGCCAATGTTCGGCCGGGTAGTCGAAGTAGGCCAGCCGGCGGTCCTGATCGACGGTCAGCGACACCACGGCCTTGGGGTACTTGGCCGCGTACTCCTGGGCGAAGCGCGTGATCTCCCGCTCGGCCGCGGCGCGGGTCTCGGCGTACATGCTCTCGTGCAGCGCCCGCTTGGCCCGCGGTTGCAGACTCTTCGGGAGCTTGTCCAGCACGTTGGCGATCCGATGCACCCAGCACCGCTGCTCCGCCGTCTCCGGCCATACCTCGCGTACGGCCGCCCAGAAGCCCAGGGCGCCGTCGCCGATGGCCAGCACCGGCGCGCGCAGCCCGCGGCGCTTGAGGTCGCGCCGCACTGTCCGCCAGCTCTCGGCGCTCTCCCGGTAGCCGTCCTCGAGGGCCACGACTGCCTTGGTGCCGTCCGGCCGCACGCCGATCAGGACCAACGTACAGAGCCGCTCCTCCTCCAGGCGGATGGTGAAGTGGATCCCGTCGGCCCAGAGGTAGATGTAGTCCCGGTCCGCCAGGTCCCGGCGCCGGATGGCCTCATACTCGGCCGTCCACGCCTTCATCAGGCGCACGATGGCCCTGGGCGACAAGCCCGCCGCCTCCGGGCCGAGCAGCGCGGGCAGCGCCTCCCGGAAGTCGCCCGACGACAGGCCGTGCTGGTAGACCGCGGCAGCACGCTCTCCACCCGGGGCGAGCGCCGCACGTAAGGCGGCAGGAGCGCGCTCGTGAATTTCTGGCGCGCGCCGGCGACGACGCGGCGGTCGTTCACGCGCGGCGCGGCGATCCTCACCGGGCCCACCCCCGTCAGCACGGGGCGGGGCCGGGCTCGCCCATTGCGCACCACCTGCGCGTGGCCCGCGGCGTCCCGCGCGCCCCGGTACCGCGCCAGGTACTCGTCGACCTCGCTCTGCAGGGCGGCGGCGATCATGCGTTGCGCCCCGGCCGCGCCAGTTCATCGAGCGTGACCCCGACCACCGCGCCCCCGCCTCGTCCGTCTGCGCAGTGATAAGCTCCAGCATAGGTGGCGTACCTTTCTCCCCGGGTGGCACCGGGGTCTTGGGGTTGCTCCTCACAACTCCCCAGAAGGGGACGTCGCCTCTCTCGCTCATCCACAACTTCTGACGATAGCTCCGGCGCCCACCAGGGGGAGGTGCAGCAGCGTAGTGATCATGGGACGGCGGTAGTGATCATGGGCTGCGATTGTCGCCGGATCGGCGTGAACGACCAACCGCACGGCGGCAGCACGGGTTATGGCGAAGGACAGTGCTTACGTCATGGGGACGGGGGCCCAGCAGCGGCGGGGCGAGGGCGGAGGGCGTTCATGTCGCCTCCAGCCCATCAGCCAGCCCCGGCCTGTCGGTTGGATCGGGGCGCGGGGCGCCTTCCTCTTGCTTTTCCTCGCTGGGTTCAACGGTTCGGGGCGCGGACGGCGGAGGGCCGCCTGTCAGGCGATGATGTAGGATGCGGAGCCGTGGACGCCGGTGGACGCGGGATGCCGCTTGGTGCCGCTTGGGGCAGGGAAGAAGTCGTTAAATCACTGCGATTTGGAGGGTCGGGCGCTACGAATCCCTTACCCTCCACCATTTCTCGCGCGGCGGACACCTCGATCAGCTCCATGCCGATTCGACCACGCCCGGCGCGAGCCAGAGCTGGTCCCAGGTCAACTCCCCGAAGAGCCCCGCGTCGACTTCAGTGCGTGGGTCAGACTTTCTTGGCGGTGGGGCGTGCAGGGCACGCCTTGTGGTACCAGGTGCTTCCCAGCTTGGTGTGATTGCCGTTCCGACGAATTCGCAGCTTGCAGCGCGGACAGGTTCCCACGACGATCTCCTCCATACGATGACCACGGGTCGAGACAAGGCCGGCGAGACGAGTCCGTAGTATAGCAAAGGGATCGCGGAGGTGCCTCGTGGTCGAGTGTCTGTTCTGCCGCATCGTGACGGGTGAGAGTCCCGCCGAGATCGTCTACGAGGACGACGCCGTCGTCGCGTTTCGCGACATCTATCCGAAGGCCCCCGTGCATCTCCTGATCGTGCCCCGACGTCACATCGCCTCCATCAGCGACGTCGAGCCGGGTGATGCGGAGCAGATCGGCCGCTGTTTCGTGGCCGCGCGCCGATTGGGCGAAACAACGGGTTTCGCCGCGCGCGGGTATCGAGTCGGTGTGAACTGCGGACCGGAGGGCGGCCAGGTGGTCTATCACCTTCACTTTCACTTCACCGCGGGACGTCAGCGCGGCGGGTAGGAAAAGCGACGGCCCCGGGGTGGAGGCCCCGGGGCCGTTTCTCGATCGACGGCTGCGTCGTTACTTCAGTTCGGAAAGCGCCGCCGTGGCCTTGTCCTTGGCCGTCTTCATGTCGCCGGCCTTGCACGCCGCCTCGGCTTCCTTCACCAGCCCAGCGATCTTGCTCATGTCCGTTCCGCCGGTCTTCGCACCAGCCAGCGACCGGGGGGCCTGAACATCCTGGCCACGCGGAGCTTGCACGTCCTGGCCACGCGGCGCCTGGACATCCTGCCCACGAGGAGCCTGCACGTCCTGGCCGCGAGGAGCCTGCACATCCTGGCCACGCGGCGCCTGGATGTCCTGGCCGCGAGGAGCCTGCACATCCTGGCCACGCGGCGCCTGGACATCCTGGCCGCGAGGAGCCTGCACATCCTGGCCACGCGGCGCCTGCACATCCTGGCCACGCGGCGCCTGCACGTCCTGCCCGCGAGGAGCCTGCACATCCTGGCCACGCGGCGCCTGGATGTCCTGGCTACGCGCACCGGCTAGCGACCGGGGCGCCTGGACATCTTGGCCGCGCGGAGCCTGCACATCCTGACCACGTGGCGCCTGGACATCTTGGCCGCGCGGAGCCTGCACGTCCTGACCACGCGGCGCCTGGACATCCTGGCCGCGCGGAGCCTGCACGTCCTGACCACGCGGCGCCTGGACATCCTGGCCCGCGCGCAGGAGCCTGGACATCCTGGCCGCGCGGAGCCTGCACGTCCTGACCACGCGGCGCCTGGACATCCTGGCCGCGCGGCGCCTGAATATCCTGGCTACGCGCACCGGCTAGCGATCGGGGAGCCTGGACGTTCTGCCCGCGCGGGGCCTGCACATCCTGACCGCGCGGCGCCTGGACATCTTGGCCACGCGGCGCCTGCACGTCTTGACCTCGAGGCGCCTGCACATCCTGACCCCGGGGAGCCTGAACGTCCTGGCCCCGTGCTCCGGCCAGCGACCGCGGCGCCTGCACATCCTGCCCTCGCGCACTGCCGGCCTTCTTCGCCAGCAACTCCTTCGCCTGAGCCACCTCGGGCGGGCAACTCGCCGCGTCGCTGACTGGAACGAACGCGACCATGACCGCTACACTCATCACTGCCGCAAGAAATCTTTTCATTGCTCCCTCGTTCTGGCTGTCGGTTAACTGCATCGACATCTCACCCCCGTGCGACTGACCCTACCTTCACGACCCTGCCTCTGCGTCCGACCATCTGCCATGCGTGCCTATTCAAGAGGCAAGCGCAATGCCAGGGGAGCGACCTCCGTAACTCTTTGATTTATTGAGTTCGAATCCACCGACAGTACGGCGGCTGCCGACGCCATGCCCGACCGCGGTCAGACCGACCATCCGGCATTCTGCCCTTTCAGAGGTGGCCGATCCTCCTCCCGATGAAGCCGGCTTGGCGTGCCCCAGGGGCCGCTCGTGTCATCATGTGCGACGGGCCAATGTTCCCGCTGAAGGACGACCTCGCCAGCCGGACGTTCCCGTTCGTCACCGTCTTGCTGATCCTCGCGAACGCTCTCGTGTTCGTCTATCAAGCGTCGCTCCAGGTCGGGGCCGCTTCGCTGGATCCGCGCGCGGCCGAGGACTTCGTGCTCGAGTTCGGGCTCGTTCCCTGCCGCCTCACCGGTGACGTGCGCCTCTCCTTCGGGCCTTCCTCACCCGGTGGTGACGGTGTTCTCGTCAATGTTCCTCCACGGCGGCTTCCTGCACATCATGGGCAACATGCTCTACCTGTGGATCTTCGGGAACAACGTGGAGGACACCCTGGGACACGGGCGGTATCTCGCCTTCTATCTGCTCTCGGGGATCCTGGCGGCCCTGGTGCAGACCGCCTTCCACCCCGACTCGCGAGTACCCATGATCGGCGCCAGCGGCGCCGTGGCAGGCGTGCTGGGCGCGTACCTCCTCCTCTTTCCCCATGCGACGATCTTGACCCTGTTGATCCTCGGCTTCTTCATCAGACTGGTGCACATGCCGGCGGTCATCGTTCTGGGCTTCTGGTTCGTCGTGCAGTTCGCGAATGGTCTCATCGAGCGGGCGCTTGGCGACGTGGCCGGAGGTGTCGCCTGGTTTGCCCATATCGGTGGCTTTCTCGCCGGCATGGCCCTCCTATTTCTCATGCGGCCGCGCCGCTGGGCGCGCCTATAATTCGAACCATGCCCCAGCGTGTGCGCATCGATGTTCTGCTCGTCGGGCAGGGGCTCATCCCGAGCCGCGAGCGGGCGGCCCGTCGGATCATGGCCGGGGAGGTACTCGTCGACGGGCAACGCGTGGATAAAGTGGGGGCTTTGGTCTCGCCGACCGCGTTTGTCGAGTTGGTCGGCCGGCAGCGCTTCGTGAGCCGAGGTGGTGACAAACTGGCGCATGCCCTGGAGCATTTCGCCATCGACGTGAAGAGCCAGGTCTGCGTGGACGTGGGAGCATCCACGGGGGGCTTCACCGACTGCCTGCTCCAGCGGGGGGCCGCCAGGGTCTACGCCGTCGATGTGGGGACGGCCCAGTTGGACGTCAAGCTTCGGGCCGATGAGCGGGTCATCGTGATGGAGAACACCAACGCCCGCACCCTTGACCGGCGCCTGTTCGACGAGCCACCGACGCTCGCCGTGGTCGACGTGGCCTTCATCTCCCTCGAGAAGATTCTGCCCGCCGTGTTCGGGGTCCTTGCGTCTCGCGGGCAGGCGGTGGCCCTCGTCAAGCCGCAGTTCGAGGTCGGGCGCGGAGCGGTCGGCAAGGGTGGCGTCGTGCGTGAGCCTGCCCAGCACCGCGCGGTGGTGGGCCGCCTGGCGCGGTACGCGATCCTGCGCGGCTGGCACGTCCTGGCGGTGACTCCGTCGCCTTTGCGCGGTCCCAAGGGCAATCGTGAGTTCTTCCTGTACCTGTCGACGCATGGCCGTACGGCAGGCAATCTGGAGACACTTATCGACAAGAGCGTCGAAGCGTCGGCATGACCCGCGTCGGCATCGTGGCCAAACCGGATGCCGCGGAGGCTCCTGCGGCGCTCGGTCGTCTCCTCAGCTGGTTGGCCTCCCGTGGACTCACGGTGGCTCTCGACAAGGAGACGAGTGAGTTGGTGGCAGGGGCCGACGCCACCGCGGTACGCAAGGAGGATCTCCCCGGCCAGGTCGACCTCCTCGTGGTGCTGGGCGGCGACGGGACACTCCTTTCCATGGCGCGCGCCGTGGGTGACCTCGGAGTTCCCATTCTCGGCGTGAATTTGGGCGGTCTGGGCTTCCTCACCGCCACGCCCCTCGACGAGATGATGGCGGCCGTGGAGGCGCTGGTGTCGGGCGGGATGGCCATCGAGGAGCGGATGCTCCTGGCCGCCAGGGTTCGCCGCCGCGGTGAATGGCTGCCCCAGCACATCGCCCTGAACGATGCCGTCATCCTCAAGTCGGCCATGAGCCGCATCATCAACCTGTCGGTCTCCGTCGAAGGACGCCATGCCACCGCCTACCGCGCGGACGGCCTCATCATCTCGACGCCGACGGGCTCCACCGCCTACTCGCTGTCGGCCGGGGGTCCCATTCTATTTCCCCTGATGGACGCCGTCGTCCTGACTCCGGTGTGCTCGCATACCCTGACCAACCGCCCCATTGTGCTCCCCGGCCGCGATCGCATCGAGGTGATCCTCCGCAGCGCGCAACAGGTCATGCTCACCCTGGATGGGCAGATTGGCGTGGAGCTGGAGGAAGGCGACGCGGTCGAGATCCGTCAGGCCGCGGCGCGCATCCGGCTGGCCCAGTTCCCGCACAAGGACTTCTTCTCCGTGTTGAGGACGAAGCTAAAGTGGGGTGAACGGTAGGCCGCTGTCGCCGCGACGATACGCATTGAGGGCGCGGGAAGAGCGGGCCTAGCATCGACTCCATGCTCCGCGAGCTTCGTGTTCGTGACCTGGCCGTGATCGAGAACGTCACCGTGCCATTCGCCGCGGGCTTGAACGTCTTGACCGGCGAGACGGGGGCGGGCAAGTCCATCCTCATCGATGCCGTGCTCCTCCTGCGGGGTGCACGCGCCCAGGCCGACGCCATCCGGAGCGACGCGGAGATCGCACGGGTCGAGGGCGTGTTCGCCGTGGACGCGGGCAGCCCCGCCGGGGAGGTCCTGGAGGAGGCGGGGCTCCGGCCCGAGGACGGGGAGATCGTCGTCCGACGGGAGCTGGTCCGTTCGGGCCGCCACCGCGCCTTCGTGAACGATTCGCCGGTGACCGTGGCGCTCCTGGAGCGGCTGGGCGACCATCTCGTCCAGGTGCACGGCCAGCACGAGCACCAGCGCCTCTCCGAGACCGGGCCGCAGCTCGAGATTCTCGATCGCTTCGCGGGGGTGGAAGCGCTGGGGAACCGCGTGGCGGCCCTCCACGCCAAGGATCGAGTGGCGTGCGAGGAGCTGTCGCACCTGCGCGCCGCCGAGCGCGACCGCGCCCAGCGCGAGGACCTGCTCCGCTTCCAGGTGAGCGAGCTGGAGGCCGCGCGGCTGCAGCCGGATGAGGAGGACGAGCTGCGCGCAGAACGCCGGCGTCTCCAGCACGCGGAGCGCTTCCTGGCCGGGCTGGGAGAGGTGGAGACCCAGCTCGACGATGAGTCGGGCTCAGCCGTGTCCCGGGTCGGGCGCGCCGCCCGGATCCTCCGGGAGCTGGGCCGCGTGGAGGGGGCGTTCGCCGCACCGGCCGAGACGCTTGACGCGGCAGCGGTGCTGCTCGATGAGGCGCTGCGCGCCGTCCGCGCTGCTGCGCCAGGGCGTCTCCGTCGAGCCCCGTCGCCTCGAGCAGGTCGACGAGCGCCTGGAGGTCATTGCCCGGCTCAAGCGGAAGTACGGCGAGAGCGCGGAGGCCATGCTCGCCTTCCGCGATGCGGCCGCCATCGAGCTGGAACGACTGACGCGGCACGAGGAGGTCGTCGCCGAGCAGGAGCGCTTGCAGGCTCAGCTCGAGGCGGAACTGGAGGCCGCCGCTGCGGAGCTGTCCGAGCGGAGAGCGCTGGCGGCGGGACGGCTTCAGCCGCTCGTTCAACGCGAGATTCGCGCCGTTGGTATGGATCGTGGCGTGTTCCGCATCGTCCTCGACCGGCTCGGTGCCGTTTCGTCCCGGGGTTGGGATCGCGTGGAGTTCCGGCTTGGCCGCCAACCCCGGTGACGAGCCGAAGGTGCTGGCGCGCGTGGCCTCAGGCGGCGAGCTGTCGCGCACCATGCTCGGGCTGCTGGCCGTGCTCGCTGCAGCGGAGGACGTTCCCACCGTGATCTTCGACGAGATCGACGCGGGGATCGGCGGCCAGATCGCGGCGGTGGTCGGCGATCGCCTGGGGGTGGTCGCGGAGCGTCGCCAGGTCCTCTGCGTCACGCACTTGGCCCAGATCGCGGCGCGGGCCAGCCATCACCTCCGCGTCGCCAAGGGTGTCCGCGGGGGGCGGGCGCGGGCGGCGGTCGAGCCGCTCGCCGGCGAGGCCCGCGTGAGGGAGATCGCGCGCATGCTCGGCGGCGAGACGCAGGCCGCGGTGAGCCTCGCCCGCGACCTGCTCGCCGGGGCCCGCCCCGCGCGCCGTTGACCCGAACCGGCGAGTCGATTCAGGGCAGCCGGTATAATGTGACGGCATGCTCGACACCATCCTGAAGAAGATCTTCGGCACCAAGCATGAGCGCGACGTCAAGCGCGTGCAGCCGGCGGTGGGGGCGATCAATGCCCTTGAGCCCGCGCTCGCGACGCTTTCCATCGCGGCTCTACGGCAGAAGACCGACGACTTCCGGAAGCGCGCGGGCGGGGGGGAGTCGGTCGAGGTCCTGCTCCCGGAGGTGTTCGCCGTCGGCCGTGAAGCGGCCCGCCGAACGCTCGGCATGCGGCACTTCGACGTCCAGCTCATCGGCGGGATGGTGCTCCACCGGGGCGCCATCGCGGAGATGGCCACCGGGGAAGGCAAGACCTTGGTGGCCACCCTTCCCGCGTACCTGAACGCCCTCACCGGGCGCGGGGTGCACATCGTCACCGTGAACGACTACTTGGCCAAGCGCGACGCCCAGTGGATGGGCCCGCTCTACCACGCCCTGGGCCTGTCGGTGGGCGTCATCCAGCACGAGGCCTCGTTTCTCTACGATCCCGCGTACGTGACCTCGGACATCCGCCTGACCTCGCTCCGACCCTGCACGCGCCAGGAGGCCTATCGCGCCGACATCACCTACGGGACCAACAACGAGTTCGGCTTCGACTACCTGCGCGACAACATGCGGTTCACCCTGGAGGAGCAGGTCCAGCGCGAGCTACACTACGCCATCGTCGACGAGGTGGACTCCATCCTGATCGACGAGGCCCGGACGCCTCTCATCATTTCCGGGCCCGCCGAGGAGTCCACCGAGCTGTACTACCGGGTCGATCGCATCATCCCCCGTCTCAAGCGGGCGGCCACCATCGTGGAGGGAAAGCTCTCGGAGATCGAGGCCCAGGCGGTGGGCGACTTCATCATCGACGAGAAGGCCCGAGCCGTGGCTCTCACCGAGCAGGGAATCGAGACGTGCGAAGGGCTCCTGCACGTCGACAACCTCTACGACCCTCAACACATCGCCGCGCTCCACCACATCCAGCAAGCCCTGCGCGCGCACACCCTCTACCGCCGCGACGTGGACTACGTCATCAAGGACGGCGAGGTCATCATCGTCGACGAGTTCACCGGGCGCATGATGCCGGGCCGGCGGTGGTCGGACGGCCTCCATCAGGCCGTGGAGGCCAAGGAAGGGGTGCGCATCGAGCGCGAAAACCAGACGCTGGCCACCATCACCTTCCAGAACTACTTCCGCATGTACGGCAAGCTGGCCGGGATGACGGGCACCGCGGAGACGGAGGCGGAGGAGTTCGCCAAGATCTACAAGCTCGATGTCACGGTGATTCCCACGAACCGGACCCTCGTCCGCACCAACGAGCCGGACGTCGTCTACAAGACGGAGCGGGAGAAGTTCGACGCGGTGGTGGACGACATCATCGCCCGCCACGGCCAGGAACAACCGGTGCTGGTGGGCACGGTGTCCATCGAGAAATCCGAGCAATTGTCGAAGCTCCTCAAGAAGCGCGGCGTCCGCCACGAAGTCCTCAACGCGAAGTACCACGAGCGAGAGGCGGAGATCGTGGCCCAGGCCGGGCGCGCGGGCGCGGTGACCATCGCCACCAACATGGCGGGCCGGGGCACCGACATCCTGCTCGGGGGCAACCCTGACTTCTTGTCGAAGGAGATCCTGCGCAAGAAGGGCCTCGATCCCGCGACCGCTCCACCCGAGTCCCGGGAGACCGCGCTCACCGAGGCTCGCCGCGTCACGCAGCCCGAGCACGAGCGCGTGGTGAGCGTGGGCGGTCTCCACATCGTCGGCACGGAACGGCACGAGTCCCGCCGGGTCGACAACCAGCTGCGGGGCCGCTCCGGACGGCAGGGCGATCCCGGCTCCTCGCGCTTCTACCTGTCCCTCGAGGACGACCTCCTCCGGATTTTCGGCTCCCAGCGCATCCAGAAGATCATGGAGCGGCTGGGCATGGAGGAGGGAGAGCCCATCGAGCACCGGCTGGTGACGCGGGCCATCGCCACCGCGCAGAAGCGGGTGGAGACGCACAACTTCGAGATCCGGAAGCACTTGCTCGAGTACGACGACGTCATGAACAAGCAGCGCGAGGTCATCTACGGCATGCGGCGGCAAATCCTGGACGGGGAGAGCCAGGAAGCGACGGTGGCCGAGTGGATCGAGGACCTGGTGGCGAGCGTGCTCGACAGCTATGCGGGCCGCGATGCTCATCCCGAGGACTGGGATCTGGCCGGTCTCGGGGAAGCGCTCTTCCAGCAGTTCGACGTGCGGATTCCCCCCCGCGCAGTTCAAGGAGGTCGCCACCCGCGAGGGGCTCGAGGAGCTGGTGGCCACGGCGGTCAAGGAGCGCTACGCCGCGCGCGAGGGCGAGCTGGGCGTGGAGTTGCTGCGCGCCCTGGAGCGACACGCCATGCTGGTGGTGATCGATCAGCAGTGGAAGGATCACCTGCTCTCCATCGATCACCTCAAGGAAGGTATCGGGTTGCGCGGCTACGGCCAGCGAGACCCGCTGATGGAGTACAAGAAGGAGGCCTTCGACCTGTTCCAGGACATGACCGAGCGGGTCAAGGCCGCCGTGGCGGAGCGCCTCTTCAAGATGCAGGTGGTGGCCGAGGCGCCTCCCGAGATCCCGGCACCTTCGCGCTGGTCGGGGGCTCAGGAGTCCCGGGGCGAGAGTCCGTCCGCGGCCAGGGGGCCCTCGATCAATGTCGGGCCCCGCCAGAGCACGCCGGCGTCCACTCGGCCCTCCGCGGCCCAGAAGATCGGCCGGAACGACCCCTGCTACTGCGGGTCGGGCAAGAAGTACAAGAAGTGCTGCTACCTGAAGGGCGCCTGACCAGCCTCGATATCTAGGGGCTCTCCGAGCCCTCTCCCCCAACCGATGGTGTTTTTTTCTTAGGGTTTGCGCGGGGGCCCGTGATACAAGACCTCATGCGGCTCGAGCACATCACGCTCCTCGGATTCAAGTCCTTCGCCGAGCGAACCGTTCTGAAGGTCCTGCCGGGAATCACCGGTGTCGTCGGGCCCAATGGGTGTGGGAAGAGCAACATCGCCGAGGCCGTGCGCTGGGCGCTCGGCGAGCAAAGCGCGAAGTCGCTCCGCGGACAGCGGATGGAAGACCTCGTCTTCCATGGCTCCGCCTCGCGCAAGGCGGTCGGGATGGCCGCGGTGGACCTCGTCTTCAGCAACGACGGCACGCTCGCCGTCCCGTGGACGGAGATCGCGGTCACGCGGCGCCTGTACCGCACGGGTGAGAGCGAGTACCTCGTCAACCAGACGACCTCGCGGCTGCGCGACATCCTCGATCTCTTCGCCGGGACGGGCGCCAACCCACGCGCCTACTCGATCATGGACCAGGACAAGCTGAACCACGTCCTGACGGCCAAGCCGCACGAGCGGCGCGTCTTCATCGAGGAGGCGGCGGGCATCGCGCGCTACAAGCAACAACGGCACGAGACGGAGGGCAAGCTCGGGGCCGCGCGCCAGAACCTCGTGCGCGTGCGCGACGTCATGGACGAGGTGAAGCGCCAGCTCGGCTCCATCGAGCGTCAGGCCAAGCGGGCGGCGCACTATAAGGCGCTGGAAGCGGAGCGCCGTGAGCTGGCCCTGGCCCTGCTGGCCGCCGACCACGCGCAACTCGCGGCCGAAGGCGATCGCCTCGCCGACATTCTCGCCGAGCGGCGCCACGCGGAGGCCGCCTTCAGGGTGGAGGCCTCGCAGCTTGCCGCCCAGGTGGCAGCGCAACGCGTCGTGCTCCAGGAGAGCGAACACCGCCTCTCCGATCTGCGTCAGGCCGTGCAGAAGGTCCAGGGCGAGCTGGAGCGGCTGCTGGAACGGCGCGAACAGCTCGGCATCCAGCACCGAGAGCTGCTCGAGGAGGATCGACGCCTCGAGGAGGATCTCCGCGTGACCGCCGACCGCCTGGCGACCGTGGGCCAGGAGCGCGGGGTCCTGGGAGACGCGGCGCACGAAGCGGAGACGATCGTGGCCGAGCGCACCGGCATCGCCGTCGACCTCGGGGAACGGGTGGAACGCGATCGCGTCAGCCTCACCGGCGATCGCGATCGCCTGGAGGGCCAACGCCAGGAGCAGATCCGACTCGTGGCGGAGCGCACGGATCTGATGCGCAGCGCCGGCGAGTTGCGCGAGCGGCAAGCCCAGCTGACGCGACGCCAAGAGCGGTTGGCGGGCGAGCTGGCCGAGGCGGATGTTGAAGTCCAACGGCTGACCGGCGTGCGGGGCGGTTTGGAGGCCCAGCGGGAACGGGCCGCGGCAGAACTCACGGCGCTCGTCGCCGAACGGGAGCGACTCGCGTCCGCCGTGGAGGAGCAGGCGCGATTACTGGCCGAGGCCGAGCACCGGCTGGCCGAGACACGGCTCGTTCTCGCCGCGCGGCGCTCGAGTCTCGAGGCGATCCGCGAGCTGGAGCGCGCCCGCGAGGGCTACCGAGCCGGCGTCCGGGCCGTCTTCGGACGACGGGCCTCCAGCGATGGGGAGCGTGAGGGGGGGACGCCGAGGCTCTGCCCGGCGTGGTGGGGACGGTCGCGGACCTCCTCGAGGTTCCCGCGGGTCTGGAGCGCGCGGTGGAGGCCGTGCTGGGCGAGCGCCTGCAGTGGGTCGTCGTGGAGCGCTTCGAGGATGCGCGAGCAGCGGTGAGCTACCTGCGCGAACGGGCCGCAGGCACGGCGACGTTCCTGCCGCTCGATCACTTGCCGCGAAGCGCCGAGCCCGTCCCGGATGACAACGGCGTGCGCTGGGCGGCGCGCTCGGTGACCGCGGCCCGGGAGGGGCTCGCGCGGCATCTCCTCGGACGGGTGGCCATCGTGGAGCATCTCGATGATGCCGAGGCCCTGTGGCGGCGGAATGGCGTGGTGGCGACCTACGTCACGCCGGCAGGAGAGGTGCTCGGCCCCACCGGGCGCCTGCGCGGTGGCGCTGACGACTCCGGCAACGACGTGGGCGCGCAGTCGTTCCTGGCTCGCAAGCGCCGGATGCGCGAGCTGGGCGAGGAGGTTGAGGGCCTCGCCCACGCCGCCGAGCGCGAGGAGGAGACCATGCGCGTCCATGACGACGCCGTCGCCACCCTGCGCGAGCGGGCGGCGGTGATCGACGGGGCCCTTCGAGCGCAAGAGGGTGACAAGGTCGCGGTCGACAAGGATCTCGAGCAAGCCGTCCGCGAAGGCGAGAGGCTCGACCGGCACGGAGACGCGCTCCGCGTGGAGTGGACACAGGTCACGCGAGAGAGCGAGCAGACCGCGGACACGCTGGCGGGGTTGGAGCGGCGCCTGGAGCTGGCCCACGAGGCCGAGACGCGCCACGAGTCCGCCATGAGCAGCCTGCGGGCCGCCATCGAGGCCTCCCGCGAGCACGAGGCCGCGCTGAGCGCCGAATTGACCGCGTGTCGGGTCGAGTTGGCCTCGGCCACCGAACGCGTGGAGGCCCTCGGACGTGAGCGCGTTCGTCTCGAGGAGATGGAGGCAGACCTCACCCGAGCGGCTCGCCCAGGCGCAGAGCCGACGGAACCAGCTTGACGAGCGATCGCGCTGGCTGGAGGCCGAGCAGCGGCGCGCCGACGAGGCGGCGCACGAGGCGGCGAGCGAGCGCGATCGTATGGAGGGCGCGGTGCGCGCGGCGGTCACGCAGCACGAGGAGCAGGTGTCTCGGCTCTCGGGCATCGAGGCGGAGGCGCGGCGCGTGGATGCGGCGCTGAGCGAGCACACGGCAGCGATTCACGACTGCGAACTCCGCGCCACCGAGGGGCGGGTCCGCCGCGAGGAGCTGGTCCAGGAGGCGCGGCGCGCGTACGGGATCGAGGACGAGGCGGCGCTGCGCGCTCGACACGATCCTGCCCGCGACTTCCCGGCCGCCCGCGAGCGATGCGCCGCGCTCGCCGAGAAGCTCCAGGCCATCGGTCCCGTCAATCTCGTCGCCGACGAGGAATACCGCGAGCTGGACGAGCGCCTGTCATTTCTCCGCACGCAGCACGAGGATCTGACCGCGCTCCATCAAGGACCTCGAGAAGGCCCTGCGCGGGATGACGCGCACTGCCCAGGAGCGCTTCAACCAGGCGTTTGCGGAGGTCAACGCGCACTTCCAGGGCATCTTCGGCCGGCTCTTCGAGGGAGGCAAAGCCGAGCTGCGCCTTGTCGAGGCGGAGGAGGGTGAGGACCCGCTGGAATCCGGGGTGGAGTTGATGGCACAGCCCCGGGGCAAGCGTCTTCAGTCCGTCACCCTGATGTCCGGCGGAGAGCGCGCCCTCACCGGGCTGGCCCTCCTCTTCGCGATCTTCTACTACCGCCCGAGCCCCTTCTGCGTCCTGGATGAGGTCGACGCACCGCTCGACGATGCCAACATCCATCGCTTCCTGCGCGTGCTGCGCGAGCTGACCAGCCAGACCCAGTTCCTGGTGATCACGCACAACCGGAAGACCATGGAGGCGGCCGACGCGCTCTACGGCGTCACCATGGAGGAGCCGGGACTCTCGAAGGTCGTCTCCGTCAATCTGCGCGCGTGAGCGCCGGGCCGGAGGCGCCGTGGCCCCGGTGAAACTGGCGCGCGGATAGGCTAGACTTCTCCAGGTGCCGCATGGCGTCAACCGGCAGTCATCTCCGTGAGCTTCGCGAGCGACACGGCGTCTCCCTCCAGGAGCTCGCCCACGCCACCCGGATCGGACAACGATTCCTCGAGGCGCTGGAGACCGATGATTTCGGGACCCTTCCCGCCGGCCCATTTGCGAAGGGCTTCATCCGTTCGTACTGTCAGGCGCTGAACGAGCCCGCCGGTGAGGCCCTGGCCCTCTACACGACGGCCCTTTCGGCAAGCGCCCCGCGCCACGAGAGCGCGGCGCCGCCACCCGCGTGCGAAACGGAGCCTCGCTCCTGTCTTCGTCAGCCTGGCATTGCTGGTCGTGCTGGGCGGGGCCCTGGCGGGGGTGACCGTCGCACTCCGTTCCGGCCGCGGTGATGGCGGGACGTCGCGCGACGGGAGGCCGCCGGGCGACACGCGGACCGCGCCCCCGCCGGAACGGGCGACCTCCCCAGTCCCTGGGCCTGCCGTCAATCCGCCGCGACCGATGGCGTCGGCGCCCCAGGCGTCTCCGCCGATTCCTCCGCGCCGCTCGGCTCCGGCCCCCGCAGCCCAGACTTCCACCGGGCTTGCCGCGCCTGCACCGCCGCCACCCCCGCTTGCCTTCACCGGCAGGAACGGGCACGCCGTACCGGCTTGTGGCCCGGGCCTCCGACCCCACCTGGATCCGGGTGCGGATGGAAGGTGGCCGGACGACCGAGGAGACGATTCCTGCGGGAGAGGTCCGCGAGTGGATCTCCAACCGCCCGTTCGAGCTGCGGATTGGCAATGCGGGCGGCGTGACCCTGGAGCTGAACGGCCAGCTCCTGCCGCCGCTGGGAGCGCGTGGCGCCGTCATCACTCGACTCGTCCTGCCCGCGGAGCCCCAGTGAAGTTCCTCTCGGCCCTCGGGGACCGCCTGCGCCAAGGGCTCAGGCGGTCGCAGGAGTTTCTGAGTGGCGAGCTGGCGGCGGTCCTCGAGCCCGAGCGTCCGCTCGACGACACGCTCTTTGACGAGCTGGAGGAGGTGCTGATCGCCGCCGATCTCGGGGCGCCGCTCGCCGCGGACTTCGTCAATCGCGCCCGCGAGGAAGTGATGTTTGGCACGGTCACCAACGCCACCCAGCTCCGGCCGCTCTTCCGGCGCTTCCTCCTGGACATCCTCACGCCGGCGTCCCAGGATCTCGATCTCGCCCACCAGCCTGCGGTCGTGGTGATGTTGGGTGTCAATGGTTCGGGCAAGACCACCACGTGCGCCAAGATTGCCGCCTCGCTGAAGGGCGAGGGACAGCAGGTCCTCCTCGCCGCCGCCGACACGTTCCGCGCGGCCGCCATCGAGCAACTGGTGACGTGGGCAGATCGCGTGGGCGTCGAGGTGATCCATCAAGCCGCCGGCTCCGATCCCGCGGCGGTCGTGTTCGACGCGGTGAAGGCCGCGACCGCCCGGGGCATGGACGTGCTGGTGATCGACACCGCCGGCCGGCTTCACACCAAGTCGAACCTCATGGACGAACTGGCCAAGCTGATCCGCGTGGTGTCTCGACAGCTTCCCGGGGCGCCCCACGAGAAGCTGATGGTGCTCGACGCCACCACCGGACAGAACGGCTTCGCCCAGGCCCGGATGTTTCACGAGGCGATTGGACTGACCGGAGTGTGCCTGACCAAGCTCGACGGGACCGCGAAGGGGGGAATCGTGGTGCGCATCGTGCGCGAGCTGAAGCTCCCCGTGAAGATCATCGGCGTCGGTGAGAAGATGGAGGACCTCCAGCCCTTCGACGCGGCGCGCTTCGTGGACGCCTTGGTCCCCGACGCGTGATGGGCCTCGAGATCGACGAGGCCTGCATGCGCCGCGCGCTCGAGCTGGCCGAGCACGGCCGTGGCCTCACATCGCCGAATCCCATGGTCGGAGCCGTGATCGTCCGCGACGGCGCGATCGTGGCGGAGGGATTTCACCGGCGCGCGGGAGAGGCCCACGCCGAGGTCGAGGCCCTGGACGTGGCCGGCGATCGGGCGCGCGACGGCGCGCTCTACGTGACACTGGAACCGTGCGCACACTTCGGACGCACGCCACCCTGCGCGCCCCGCGTGGCCGCGGCCGGTGTCCGCCGAGTCATTGCGGCCCTCGTCGATCCCGATCCTCGGGTGGCCGGACAGGGACTGGAGCTGCTCCGCGCAGCGGGGGTCGAGGTGACCGTCGGGGTGTTGCAGCAGGAGGCCGAGCGTCAGAACCGCGCCTTCCTCACCTCCGTGCGACGCGGTCGGCCGCACGTCACGCTCAAGGTGGCCATGACGCTCGACGGCAAGATTGCCGATCGCCATCGTGATCGCAGTGGATCACCGGGGAAGCGGCCCGCCTGGAGGCGCATCGCCTGCGGAGCGAAGTCGACGCCATCCTGGTCGGCGTGGGGACGGTCCTGGCGGACGATCCGGCGCTCACCGTCCGGCGGGAGCGGCCGTGGCCGCGCGAGCCGTACCGCGTCGTGCTCGATTCCAGCGCGCGGACCCCGCCGGAGGCTCGGGCCGTGCGCGGGCCCACACCCGCTCGCACCCTGGTCATGGTCGCCGACGACGCCCCGCGCGACCGGACCGAGCGCCTGGAGCGGGCGGGCGCCGTCGTGGTGCGCGCCGGTTCCCGCGACGGGCGTGTCGACCTCGAGGGGATGTTGACGGAGTTGCACCGGCGAGAGGTCCGCGCGCTGCTCGTCGAGGGCGGGGCCGAGGTCCATGGAGCGTTTCTGGCGTCCGGGCTGGTGGACCGGATCGCGGTGTTCGTGGCGCCCCTGCTGCTCGGGGGGCGCGAGGCCCCGTCCGCCATCGGTGGTTCAGGAGTGCGCTCCAGGACGCGCTTCGTCTGACAGATTTGTCCGTCCGCACCGTCGGCTCCGACCTCCTGGTGGAGGGGGACGTGGCGCGGGAGACGGCGTGATGTTCACGGGTATCGTCGAAGAGGTCGGGACGGTACGGCGTTTCGCCCGAGAGGGGGAGACGGCTCGCCTGGAGGTCAATGCCGCCGTCACCGGAGAGGGAAGTGAGATCGGTGCCAGCGTGGCGGTCAACGGGGTCTGTCTCACGGTGGTCGACCGGCGCACGGAGGGTTTTGCCTTCGATCTCGGTCCCGAGACGCTCGCCGTCACGGCGTTGGGCGATCTTCGCGCGGGGGAGGGAGTCGAACCTCGAGCGGCCGCTTCGCTTCGGAGGCTCCCTGGGCGGCCACCTGGTCCTTGGCCACGTGGACGGCGTGGGCACGGTCGCCGCGGTGACCCGTGTAGAATCGACAGCGAGGATACGCATTGCGCTGTCCGGTCCGGCCCTCGAGCCCCTCCTCATTCCCAAGGGCTCGGTGGCCGTGGACGGCGTGAGCCTGACCGTGGCGGCCCTCGGGCCGGGGATGTTCGAGATCATGCTGATCCCGCACACCCTCGCGGCGACGACCTTGGCTGGGTTTCACCCCGGACGGCGGGTCAACATCGAGGTCGACGTGATCGGAAAGTATCTGCAGCGGGCGCTGGAGCTCAGGGGGATCGCATGATCCGGATCGCAACCATCGACGCGGCGATCGAGGAGATCCGCCAGGGGCGGATGCTCGTGGTGGTTGACGACGAGGATCGCGAGAACGAGGGTGATCTCGTGATGGCCGCGGACGCGGCCACGCCGGAGGCCGTCAACTTCATGGCCAAGTACGGCCGGGGCCTGATCTGCGTGCCCATGACGGGCGAGCGCCTGGACGAGCTGAAGATCCCCATGATGGTGACGGACAACACGGCGCCCATGGGAACAGCCTTCACCGAGACTGTCGATGCCCGCCGGGGGGTCACCACCGGGACCTCCGCCTACGATCGCGCCGTGACCATCCAGGCCCTCGTCGATTCCTCCACGCGCCCCGAGGATCTGACGCGTCCGGGCCACATCTTTCCCCTGCGGGCCATGTCGGGCGGCGTGCTGCGCCGGGCCGGCCACACCGAGGCCGCCGTGGACCTGGCCCGTTTGGCGGGACGCTCTCCGGCCGGGGTCATCTGCGAGATCCTGGACGAGTCCGGGGGCATGGCGCGCGGGCCGGAGCTGGCCGAACTCGCCGAGCGTTTCCGCCTCACGATGATCACCATCAAAGACCTCATCGACTACCGCCGGCGGCACGAGAAGCTCGTACGGCGCATCGCGACGACCAGGCTGCCCACGGAGTTCGGCGACTTCACCGTGGTGGCCTACGAGACGACGGTCTACAACCGCATCCACCTCGCCCTGACCATGGGCGACGTGACCGACGACGAGCCGGTCCTCGTCAGGATGCACTCGGAGTGTCTGACCGGCGACGTGTTCCGCTCGCGCCGCTGCGATTGCGGATCGCAGCTCGAGAAAGCCCTGGCCATGATCCAGGCCGTGGGGCGCGGCGTGGTCGTCTACTTGAAGCAGGAGGGGCGCGGGATCGGCCTGCACAACAAGATCCGCGCCTACGAGTTGCAGGACCAGGGGAAGGACACCGTGGAGGCCAACCACGCCCTCGGCTTCTCGGCCGACCTGCGCGACTATGGCATCGGCGCCCAGATCCTCGCGGATCTCGGGGTGAAGAACCTTCGGCTCCTCACCAACAATCCAAAGAAGATCGTGGGGCTCGAGGGATACGGGCTTCACTTCGTGGAGCGGGTACCCATCGAGATCCCGGCCAACGAGGCCAACCGCAAGTACCTGAGCACCAAGCGCGACAAGCTCGGGCACCTGCTCACCTCGCTCCCCGATTGATCGCACCGCGAGCGATGGACGTTTCGGGGACTCACGGGGAGGTGTCGAGCCGGGGAAGGACGAATGGGACGTCGTCACCTTCGATCGGCCGATCCGCTCGTTGCTCCCTCCGCCGCTGATCGACCATGGCGGGTTCTGCTCCGCGGCGACGCCAGCTCCCCTCCGGCCGAGGCTCGGCCTGGCGCTTCGCCATCGTGGCGGCGCGCTTCAATGAACCCATCGTGACTCGTCTCGTCGAAGGCGCGCGGCACGCGTTTGTGACGGCGAAGGTGCCCGCCACGGCGGTGGAGTTGCACTGGGTCCCGGGCTCGTTCGAGCTGCCCCAGGCCGCGCTCCACCTCGCGGCGACCCGCCGGTACGCCGGCATCGTCTGCGTGGGCGTGGTGATCCGCGGGGAGACCCCGCACTTCGAGCACGTGGCTCGGGAGGCCGCGGCCGGCATCCGCCAGGTCGCGCTGACCACGGGCGTCCCCGCGACCTTCGGTCTCGTCACCACCTACACCGAAGAGCAAGCGTGGGCGCGGGCCGGGGGCAAGGTCGGCAATCGTGGCGAGGAGGCAGCGACCGCAGCGCTGGAGATGGCGGGATTCATCCGAGGGCTCGCGGGCGGGAAGGGCAAAGCGCGTGGGTCGGCGTAGGAAAGCCCGCGAGACCGCGCTGCAGTTCCTCTACCAGCTCGACGTCGGGGGCAGCGACGATCCTACGTCGGAGGCGGCGGAGTTCTGGTCGCGGCATCCCGTGGACCTGGAAGCACGGACCTTCGCCGAGGAGCTGGTCGTCGGGACCAAACAGAACCAGGCCAAGATCGACGGGCTGATCGCGCAATCGGCAGAGCATTGGGATCTCGATCGGATGGCGGCGGTCGACCGGAACATCCTGCGCTCCGCCGTCTACGAGCTCCTCTGGCACCCCGAAGTCCCGCCCAAGGTGACCATCAACGAAGCGATCGAGATCGCCAAGAAGTTCGGGACCCAGGAGTCGAGCCGTTTCATCAACGGCGTCCTGGACCGCATCGCCCGCGAGTGGCGAGGGGCGCTCTGAGCCCCGGGCCGTGCGCTACGCCATCCTGTCGGACATCCATGGCAACCTCGACGCCTTGCAGGCCGTCCTGGCGGACGCCGCGCCGCGCACTGACGCGCTGATCTGCCTCGGAGACGTGGTCGGCTACGGGCCCGATCCAGAGCCGTGCCTGGAACTGGTGGCGGAGCGCGCCACCGTCCTCGTGGGGGGCAATCACGAGCACGGTGTGGCCGGCCTCCTCGACCTCGACTGGTTCAATGACTATGCGCGGGCGGCCCTCGAGTGGACGCAGACGCGCCTCGACGACGACCATCGCCGGTACCTGGCCGCGCTGCCGCTGAGGGTGGACGTCGGAGAGGCGACGCTCGTGCACGCCTCCCCGGCGCAACCCGAGGAATGGGACTACCTCGTCAGCGCCGAGGACGGCTTCGGCGCCTTTGCCGGCTTCACCACGCGGTTGTGCTTCGTGGGCCATTCCCACCGTCCCGCGGTGTGGTCGCTGGGCTCCTGGGGACCCGAGTTCCGCCCGGGGGACTCGACGTGACGATCGACGCCGGCCGCCGCTACATCATCAACGTGGGCAGCGTGGGGCAGCCGCGTGATCGCGACGCCCGCGCTGCCTACGCCGTCTGGGATGTCGAGGCGCGCCGGATCATCGGGCGTCGCGTCGCCTACGACGTAGCGGCAGTACGCCGGAAGATCGCGCGGGCGGGGCTGCCGAAGTTCCTCGCCGATCGCCTCGCCGTAGGCGCCTGACCCGCGTGCCCTCCCGAGGGACGCTGGCGTGCGCCGCGGCGGCCATCGCCTCGGGCATCGCGCTCGCCCTCGCCTATCCGCGCTACGACCTGTCGGCGTTCGCCTGGGTCGCGCTGTCCCCCGTGATCGTCATCGCGGTAGGTCGGCCGGCGCGGCCTGCCTTCGGCTGGGGCTGGCTGACGGGTACCGTCTTCTTCTTCGTGCTGCTGCACTGGCTGAACTTTACATTCTCGGTGTACAGCGCGATCCCGTGGCCCCTCGTCTACGTGCCCACGGTCGCCTTGGCCGGCTACTGCGCTCTGTACGTCGGCCTCTTTGCCGGCGCTCTGGCCTGGCTGGCCGCCCGCCGCTCGCCCGCCTGGGCCCTCGTCCTGGGACCGTTCATCTGGGTCGGAGGGGAGTGGGTGCGGGGACACTTCCTGGGCGGGTTCCCGTGGGGACTGCTCGGGTATTCGCAGTACCGAGACCTGCCGGTGATCCAGATCGCGGAACTCGGCGGCGTGTATGCGGTCTCGTTCGTGCTGGTCTCCGCGAACTGTGCCATCGCGGCGGCGTGCGTGATGCCGTGGCGCCATGCCATGCCGGGAGTGGTGGCGGCAGCGGCCCTCGTGAGTGCGACCCTGGCCTTCGGAGCGACGCGGCTCGGGGCGGCCGACCGGGAGCCTGCCGCGGGGACGCGGATCGCCCTCATGCAGCCCTCCATCGAGCAACCCCTCAAGTTCGATCCCGAGCTATGCCGCGCGGACCCTGGCGATCTACCTCGAGTTGAGCCGCCGCGCGGCCCCCGCCCATGCCCACCTCCTGGTGTGGCCCGAGACGGCGCTTCCCAGCGCGCTCCGTCGCGACCCGATGCTTGGCCGGTTGCTCACCGAACTGGCGAGCACCTTGCGCCTGCCTCTGCTGGTGGGGTCGATCGACGTGAGCGACGGCGTCCCGGTGCAATACCGCAACAGCGCCTTCCTGGTCACCGCGGCAGGCCTGCAGGATCGATATGATAAGATCCAGCTTGTTCCCTTTGGTGAGTACGTGCCCTTGTCCGCGCTGCTCGGATTCGTCCGCGGCTGGGCGGAGTTCATTGCCGATCTCGAGCCCGGTGCGCGTCCGCTCGTTTTTCCCGGCCCGCCCGCCCCGTTCGGCGTCGTGATCTGTTATGAGGGCATCTTCCCCGAGCTTGTGCGAAAGTTTGTGAAGGATGGCGCACGGTTCATGGTCAACATGACGAACGACGCGTGGTTCGGCCGCACGAGTGGGCCACCGCAGCACCTGGCGATGTATCCGTTCCGGGCCGTCGAGCACAGGCTCGCCGTGGTTCGAGCGGCCAACACCGGCATCTCGGCGTTCATCACACCCACCGGACGGATCGCACGCTCGCTGCCCCTGTTCGAGCGCGGGATCCTCGTCGACGACATCGCGCTGCGTGCCACTATCACGCTCTACACGCGCTTCGGAGACTGGTTGGCGTGGCTCTCGCTGGCCGTGACCGGCGCAGGGCTGGCGCTGGGGCTGCGGCGGCAGCCGGCCGGGGGGCACGCCGTATGATCCTCGGTGATGCCCGGCGTGAGCTGGCCGAGTTGAATCGCCGGATCGACGAGTTCCGGAGGCATCTTTGACGTCCCCGCGAAGGACAAGCGCCTCGCCGAGCTGGAGGCGGAGATGGGCTCTCCGACCTTCTGGGAGGATAACCGCCGCGCCCAGGAGCTGATTCGCGAGCGCTCCGAGCTGTCGCGGCTCACCAGCACCGTGGCGGACCTGGTGAGCAGCGCCGAGGATCTTGCCGTGCTGATCGAGTTGGCGGCCGAGGAAGACGGCCAGTCGCTCGAGGCGGAGATCAGCAGCGGACTCGCGCGCTTGCGCGCGGCGCTCGATGGGTTCGAGCTGAAGGTCATGCTGTCCGGGCCGCACGACGGCAAGGCCGCCATCGTATCGATCCATCCCGGGGCAGGCGGGACGGAATCTCAGGACTGGGCCCAGATGCTCATGCGCATGTACCTGCGATGGTGTGAGCGCGCGGGTCTCAAGGCCGAGGTCGTCGACTTGCTCCCGGGCGAGGAGGCGGGCATCAAGTCGGCCACGATCGAAGTGAGCGGCGAGTACGCCTACGGCTACCTGCGCGGCGAGACCGGCGTGCACCGCCTGGTGCGCATCTCGCCCTTCGATGCCTCCAAGCGCCGGCAGACGAGCTTCGCCTCGGTGTCCGTGACCCCCGAGGTCGACGACGTCGAGGTGGTGGTGAAGGACGAGGAGCTCCGCGTGGACGTCTACCGCTCGTCGGGGCCGGGCGGGCAGGGGGTCAACACCGCCGATTCCGCGGTCCGCATCACCCACTTGCCCACGGGAATCGTGGTGGCCTGTCAGAACGAGCGGTCCCAGCTCCGCAACCGGGACACCGCCATGCGCATTCTCAAGGCGCGGCTCTACGAGCTGGCGGAGCGGAAGCAGCGGGAGGAATTGGCGGAGCTGGCGGGGCAGAAGAAGGAGATCGCCTTTGGGAGCCAGATTCGCTCGTACACGTTCCACCCGTATCAGCTGGTGAAGGACCACCGCACCGGCCTCGAGGTCGGCAACGTCGAGGGGGTCATGGACGGCGACCTGGACGAGCTGATCAAGGCCTATCTCCTGTGGGCGAAGGGGCGCGCATGAGCGAACTGCCCGAGAACGAGCAGGTCCGCCAGCGGCACGAGAAGCTCGAGGCCCTCCGGGCGCGCGGCGTCGATCCCTTCGGAGGACGCTATCCGGTGACCCACTGGGCGCGAGGGCTGGCCGAGGGCCTCGGGAACGCCAGCGAGGACGAGCTGAAGGCCTTCGGTCCGGTGAGTCTGGCCGGTCGGATCGTGGCCCTGCGCGACCACGGCAAGACCTGCTTTGCCGAGCTGATGGACTACACGGGCCGCATCCAGCTCTACGCGCGGGCCGACCAGCTGGGCGAAGAATTCGCGCTCTTCCGGGCCCTCGACGTCGGGGACTTCATCGGGGTGACGGGTGAGCCCTTCCGGACCCGCACGGGCCAGCTCACGGTGGCCGTGAAGATCTCCAGCTTCCTGGCCAAGGCCCTGCGCCCGCTGCCCGAGAAGTGGCACGGCCTGCGGGACGTCGAGACTCGCTATCGCCGACGATACGTGGACCTGGTCGTGAACCCGGAGGTGCGCGACATCTTTCTGCTCCGCGGCCGGCTCGTGCGCGCCATCCGCGAGTTCCTGGACGCCCGGGGCTTCCTGGAAGTCGAGACGCCCATGATGCAGCCAATCCCCGGGGGCGCCGTGGCCCGCCCGTTCGTCACGCACCACAATGCGCTCGGGATGGATCTGTACCTGCGCATCGCGCCCGAGCTGTATCTGAAGCGGCTGGTGGTGGGGGGCTTCGAGCGCGTCTACGAGATCAACCGCAACTTCCGCAACGAGGGGGTATCGACCCAGCACAATCCCGAGTTCACCATGCTGGAGTTCTACCAGGCGTACGCGGACTACGCCGACCTCATGCAGCTCACCGAGGATCTCTTCGTGGAGCTCGCCCGCTCGCTGCGGGGGCGGCTCGATCTGCCCTGGGGCGAGCACACCATCGATCTCACCCCGCCGTGGCGCCGCCTCCCCTTCTTCGAGGGCCTGTCGCAGGCCCTCGGGCTGACGCTGACCCCCGACACGCCTCCCCCCATCGTGGCGGAGGCCGCCGCGGCGCGGGGGGTGGGCCACGATCCGACGGCGCCGGTGGCCGTGCTCTGGAAGGACGCCTTCGAGGCCCTGGTCGAGCCATCACTGGTGACGCCGACCTTCGTCGTCGATTTCCCCGTGGAGCTATCGCCGCTGTCGAAGCGCAAGCGCGAAGATTCGCGGCTGGTCGATCGCTTCGAGCTGTTCATCGGACAACGCGAGCTGGCCAATGCCTACAGCGAGCTGAACGATCCCGTCGATCAGCGGGAGCGCTTCCTCCAGCAGGCGGCGGCGCGGGCCCGCGGCGACGACGAGGCCCACTGGCTCGACGACGACTACGTGCGCGCCCTCGAGTACGGCATGCCCCCCACCGCGGGTGAGGGCATCGGCATCGACCGGCTCGTCATGCTCTTCGCCAACCAGCCGTCGATCCGCGAGGTCATCCTCTTTCCGCACCTCCGGCCGGAGGGGGGGCGCCGTCCCGACGACGACCCCGGAGGGCGAGTGAGCCGCGGCATGCCGTTCGAGCTGTTCCTCGGGCTCCGCTACCTGCGCGCGCGCGGACAGCGCGCCAACATGTCCCTCTTCGTCTGGATCGGCGTGGGCGGCGTGTTCCTGGGAGTGGCGGCGCTCATCGTGGTCCAGGCCGTCATGACCGGCTTCCAGGACGGCATCCGGGAACGGATCATCGCCGGCAATCCGCACCTGCTGGTCTTTCAGCTCGGGAGCCGGGGCCTGACCGGGGCCGAGGGGTTGGCGCGCCGGCTGGAGACGGTCCCGGGCGTTCGCGCGGCCACGCCCTTCGTCCTCCAGCAAGCCCTGTTCAGCAGTCCCTCCGGTGGGGCCCACGGCGGGTTGGTCCGTGGCGTGGATCTCTCCTCGCCGCCCATGCTGGCCAGTATCAAGGGCCAGATACGCCGGGGATCGGTGGAGCCGCTGATAGCAGGGGAGCCCGCCATCCTCCTCGGGATCGAGTTGGCGCGGGCGCTCGGCGTGGTCACGGGCGACGCCGTCACCTTGATCTCACCGCAGAGCGCCCTCACTGCCGTGGGAATGGTTCCCAAGATGCGCCGCTTCACCGTGGCGGGAACGATCGAGATCGGCATGCACGAGTTCGATGCCTCCGTCGCCTACCTGTCTCTGCCCGCGGCCCAGGAGTTCGCGGGACTTCCCGACGCCGTGTCCGGCATCGAGGTGAAGCTCGCCGATCCGTTTGCCGCGAAATCGGTAGGGCGCGCGGTGTCCGTCGCCCTCGGGCCCGGGTTCTGGGTGCGCGACTGGATGGATCTGAACCGGAACCTCTTCGCCGCACTCCAGCTGGAGAAGCTCGCCCTGTTCGTGATCGTGACCATCATCGTGTTGGTGGCCGCCTTCGCCATCATCGGGCACCTGGTGCTGCTGGTCGCCGAGAAGCGCAAGGAGATCGGCATTCTCAAGTCCATCGGAGCGTCCCGGGCGAGCATCACCACCGTCTTCTTCGTCATCGGGATGAGTATCGGGCTGCTGGGAACCGTCAGCGGGAGCCTGGTGGGCCTCGCCCTGATCTGGATCCAGAACACGTTCAAGATCATCCGGCTCGCCGGAGACGTCTACCAGATCGACTATCTGCCCATGAAGCTCACCTTGGGCGACTTCGCGCTGGTGGTGGGCGCGACGTTCCTGCTGTCCCTCCTGGCCACCATTTTTCCCGCGCGCCGCGCGGGAGCTCTTGCCCCCGTGGATGTCCTTCGCTATGAGTGAGGCCGGGCCGCCGCTTCTCGTCGGGGACGAACTCGAGAAGGAGTACCGCTCGGGACCGGAGTTGCTCCGGGTTCTCCGCGGCGCGTCGGTGATCGTGCGCGCGGGCGAGATGGTCGCCCTGGTGGGGGCGTCGGGAGTGGGCAAGTCGACCTTGCTGCACATCCTGGGCGCGCTGGACCGACCCACGGCGGGGCGAGTGCTCTTCGCCAACGAAGACGTCTTCGCGCGCAGCGAGGCCGGGCTCACGCGCTTTCGGCGCCAGGAAGTCGGCTTCGTCTTCCAGTTCTACAACCTCCTGGGCGAGATGACGGCGCTGGAGAACGCGATGGTCCCGGCCCTCTTGCAGCGGCTTGCCACTCGCGAGGCCCGCGCGCGGGCGGCTGACGCCCTGGCCGACGTCGGGCTGGCTGATCGCCTCCGGCACCGGCCGGGGGAGCTGTCCGGCGGTGAGCAGCAGCGTGTGGCCATTGCGCGGGCGCTGATGAATGGGCCGCGTGTGATCCTGGCCGACGAGCCGACAGGGAACCTCGATCCGAAGACGAGCGAGGTGATCTACGACCTGTTCCTCCGGCTGCAAGCGGAACGGGGGATCGCCTTTCTGATCGCGACGCACAATCCCGACCTGGCGCGCAGGGCGGATCGAGTCTACCGTCTGGTCGAGGGGCGGGCGCTTGGGGGCCTGCACGAGCCGAGTCGGGATCGTGGGGACGCCGAAGAATCACGGGGTTGAGGGATGTGTGACGAAAAACGCTAGCAGCACTTCGCCGGGTGGGGTATAGTGAGGGCGACTAACTAGCCGTCCGCGAAAGGAAATTCCTGTGCGGACGACATCGAAAAGGGGTGAGGGGGCGACCTGTGTTTGAACGGTTCACGGAACGGGCACGTCGGGTGATCATCCTTGCGCGTGAAGAGGCGGGGCGTTTCCGCCACGATTTCGTCGGCACCGAGCACGTCCTCCTCGGGTTGATCCGGGACGGAGAAGGCATCGCAACTGCCGTCTTGCAACGGCTCGGGCTCAGGTTGGAGACAGTGAAAGCCGAGGTCGAGCGGGCACTGGCCGGCTTTCCCAAGACCCTCACCTTCGGCGAGGTGCCGTTCACGCCGCAGGCCAAGCGCGTCCTCGAGTTGAGCATCGAGGAGGCGCGCCAGCTCGGGCACAACTACATCGGCACCGAGCACCTGCTGCTCGGCCTCATGAAGGAAGGCCAATCGATCGCCGCCAAGATCTTAGAGTCCCTGGGCGCGCGGCTCGATGAGGTCCGGCAGGAGACCCTCGCCCTTCTCGGCGACCAGTACTATCCCCGACCCAAGAAGCGGTCCCAAACGCCCGTCCTGGACGAGTTCGCTCGCGACCTGACCCAGCTCGCCCGCGAGAGCAAACTCGATCCCGTCATCGGACGCGAGCAGGAGATCGAGCGGGTCATCCAGATCCTCGCCCGCCGCACGAAGAACAACCCCGTCCTCATCGGCGAGCCCGGAGTGGGCAAGACCGCCATCGTGGAAGGGCTCGCCCAGAAGATCGTGACGCACGATGTCCCCGACGTCCTCGTCAGCAAGCGCCTGCTCCAGCTCGACCTCGGGGCCCTCGTGGCCGGAACAAAGTATCGCGGCCAGTTCGAGGAGCGGCTCAAGGCGGTGATGAAGGAGATCCGCCAGTCAGAGAACGTCATCCTCTTCCTGGACGAGCTGCATACGCTCATCGGGGCGGGCGCTGCGGAAGGCGCCATCGACGCCTCCAACATGCTGAAGCCCGCGCTGTCACGCGGGGAGATCCAGACCATCGGGGCCACCACGCTCGATGAGTACCGCAAGTACATCGAGAAGGACGGCGCCCTGGAGCGGCGCTTCCAGCCCGTGATCGTGCGGGCGCCTAGCGTACCGGAGGCCGTCGAGATCATCCGCGGCCTGCGCCACAAGTACGAGGCCCATCACCGCGTGAAGATCACCGAACAGGCCATCAACGCGGCGGTGATGCTCGCCGATCGGTACATCACCGACCGGCAGCTTCCCGACAAGGCCATCGACGTTATCGACGAGGCGTCGTCGCGCACCCGCCTCATGGCCCTCACGCCTCCCCCCGAGATCAAGGAGATCGAGAAGGAGCTCGAGCGGGTCATTCGCGAGAAGGACATGTACCTGGAGGCCCAGGAGTTCGAGAAGGCCGCCGCCCTCCGCGAAAAGGAGAAGGTCCTGCGCGCGCGCGAGGAGGAATTGAAGCGCGAGTGGGAGAAGAACAAGGGTAAGGGGACGCAGACGGTGAACGAGGAGGACATCGAGTTCATCGTCTCGCGCTGGACGGGCATCCCCTTGGCGAAGCTCGAGGAGAAGGAATCCGAGAAGCTCGCCCACATGGAGGAGGCCCTCCACGGCCGGATCGTGGGACAGGACGATGCGGTGACCGCGGTGGCCCGGGCCATTCGTCGCTCCCGGGCTGGCCTCAAGGACGCCAAGCGCCCGGTGGGGTCGTTCGTCTTTCTGGGGCCGACCGGGGTGGGCAAGACGGAGTTGGCGCGCACCCTGGCCGAGTACCTCTTCGGGGACGAGAACGCCCTCATCCGCGTGGACATGTCCGAGTACATGGAGAAGTTCGCGGTCTCCCGGCTCCTCGGCGCCCCTCCCGGGTACGTGGGCTACGAGGAGGGCGGCTATCTCACCGAGAAGGTGCGCCGGCGCCCGTACTCGGTCGTCCTCTTCGACGAGATCGAAAAGGCGCACCCGGACGTCTTCAACATGCTCCTCCAGGTCCTCGACGATGGCCGCCTGACGGATTCGCTGGGGCACGTCGTCGACTTCAAGAACACGATTCTGATCATGACCTCGAACCTGGGAACGAGCCTCATCGGCAAGCGGACCTCTCCGGGCTTCCTCCAGGAATCCGACGAGGCGTCCTACGAGAAGATGAAGGACCGGGTCATGGAGGAGCTGAAGCGCGCCTTCCGCCCCGAGTTCCTCAACCGCATCGACGACATCATCGTGTTCCACGCGCTCGCCGTCGAGCACATCAAGGTCATCATTCGCCTCATGGTGGGGCGCATCAACAAGCAGATCGTGGAGAAGGGGATCGAGCTGGTGCTCACCCCGGCGGCGGAGGAGACGCTGCTGGAAAAGGGCTTCGATCCCATATACGGCGCGCCGTCAGCTCCGGCGGACGATTCAGCGCCACGTCGAGGACCCGCTGGCCGAGGCCATCGTGCGCGGACAGGTCCCGGAGAGCGCGCGCATCGAGGTGGATGTCGAGGGCGGGAACTTCGTCTTCCGCGAGATGCGCCCGGTCGAGACGCCTCTGGCCCTGGCCGAGCACTGAGCGGCGCTCGCCGGGTCCGGAGGTGGCGGCGGGAGCGCGACGACACCTCGCGGCTGGGCTGACCCTGGTCCTGACCGTCCTGGGCTGCGCGGGGGCCGTGACGCGTGGGCACGCTCAGCAGGCGCCCATCATCATTAAAGAACTCGCCGTCGAGGGCAATCGCCGCGTCCAGGAGGCGGTGATCCTGGGACGGGTGAGGAGCACGCTGGGCAGCCCGTTCAATCCCGCCCAGCTCTCCGACGACATCCGCGCGATCTTCGCCCTCGGGTTCTTCGACGACGTGCAAGCCAAGGTGACCGACTTCGAGGGGGGCGTCCGCCTCACCTTCGTGGTCAAGGAACGCCCCTTCGTCCGCGACATCGCCTTCACGGGCAACAAGGTCTTCAGCACGGCCACCCTCCAGGAGAAGGTCGACGTCAAGCTGGGCAGCGTGTACAACCCCGTCGAAGTCCAGCGGTCCGTGGATGCGCTGAAGACGTACTACGAGGAGGACGGGTACCTGGAGGCCAAGATCACCCCGGAGGTCGAGCGCTTCGGGGACGGCGACGTCAAGATCGTGTTCGCCATCGCCGAGGGACGCCGCATCACCATCAACCGCATCGTCATCGTGGGGAACAAGGGACTCACGGCCAAGCAGATCAGAGAGGCGATGACCACGCAGGAGCGCGAATTCTTCATCCTGCGCGGCAAGATCCAGCGCCAGAAGCTCGACGAGGACGTGGAGCGCATCCTCAACCTCTACAACGACCACGGCTACATCCAGGCCCGGGTGGAGACGACCGACGTCGCGGTGGACCGCGAGCGGGCGGACGCCACCGTCACCATCACCGTGGTGGAAGGCCCACAATTCCGGGTGGGGGAGATCAAGACCACCGGGATCACCTTGCTGCCCCCAACCGAGGTCGAGCGACAGTACACGCTGAAGTCAGGCGACGTGTTCTCGCGGACCAGGCTGCGCGAGACGGTGCAGGGCATCACCGATCTCTACAGCATCATCGGGCGGGCCTCGGTCGAGGTGCTGCCCCGCACCGAGAACATCCCCTCTCCCCCCACCGTGAACATCACCTACGAGATCACGGAGGGGCCCGAGGTCTACGTGGAGCGCATCAACATCGCGGGGAATACGCGCAGCGAGGACAAGATCCTCCGCCGCGAGATTCCCATGGCCGAAGGCGATCTCTTCACCCTCAAGAAGCTGAACACCGCGCGCCAGCGTCTGGTGAACCTCGGGTACTTCGAGACGGTGAACGCCACCACCCAGCCCGGCTCCGACCCCGCCAAGATCATCGTGAACTTCGAGGTCACGGAGAAGCCCTCGGGGATCTTCAGCATCGGCGGCGGCTACTCGTCGGCCGATAGCCTCGTGGGCACCATCGACCTCGCCCAGAACAACTTCCTGGGACGAGGCTACCAGGCGGCCATCCGCATCCGGGCTGGCGAGCTCGTCCAGCAAGGGGTGATCAGCTTCACCGACCCGTGGCTCTTCGACATGCCGCTGGCCGGAGGCTTCGACCTCTTCAGCCTCCAGCGGGAGTACACCGAGTACACGTACGCCTCGCTGGGGGGCACGCTCCGCCTGAGCAAGCCCTTCGAGGAGTTCTGGCGCGCCACGGGCGCTTACCGGCTCTCGCGGGACACGATCTCCAACATCAATTCGGTGGCGACCCAGGAGCTTCAAGACCAGGAGGGCACGACCGATCACCTCCATGATCCAGGCAGGCGTGGTCCGGGACAGCCGCGACAGCGCGTCCACCCCGAGCAAGGGCGGGCAGTTCTCGGTGAATGGGGACTTCGCCGGGCTCGGCGGCGACAACCAGTTCGTCAAGCTGGTGGGGAGCATCTCCCACTTCCGGCCCATCTGGTTCAACCACATCGTCGGAGCGCGCTTCGAGGCCGGCTACCTCGCGGGCTTGGGAGACCAGCAGTCGCCGCTCTTCGAGCGCTTCTTCCTCGGGGGGCCGAACTCGCTGCGCGGCTGGAAGTTCCGCCAGATCTCCCCGGTCGATTCGAGTGGACAGCAGACCGGTGGCACCAGTCAGATCCTCGCCAACGTGGAGTACCTGATCCCGCTTCCCTTCAACCTCAGGCTCGCGCTGTTCGTGGACGTCGGCAACGTCTACGGCTTCGCGAACCTTAACCCGGCGAACGCGAAGTTCCCCGAACTCAAGGGCAACGTTGGGGCGGGCATTCGCTGGATCTCCCCGTTTGGCCCCATCCGCGTGGACTACGGGCTTAAGATCTTCGGGATGAAGTCCGATGACGAGATCGGGGCCTTCCAGTTCTCGGTGGGCTCCCCGTTCTGAAGGCGCCTTGGTTCGGGCGTCGGAGGAGTTCGTATGCGACAGCTCGCGGTCGTGATTGCCACGGTGGTCGCCGTGGCGGGAGGCGTGTGGATGGCGGCGGCCCAGGCCCCGGCCCCACCCCCCCAGAAGATCGGGTTCATCGACGTGCAACGGGTGCTGGCCCGGTCGCAGGCCGGCGTGGCCGCGCGGGAGCAGCTGGAGCGCGAGAAGGCGACCATGCAGAAGGAGATGGACACCCGGCGCGTCGACATGGAGAAGCTTGCGCGAGGAGATCGAGAAGAAGGGGCCGCTCATGACCGCCGAGGTCCGGCGGGAGAAGCAGGAAGCTGTTCGAGCGCAAGCGCCGCGACGCGGCCCGCCTGGCCGACGACTTCCAGAAGGATCTGGAGAAGAAGGAGTCCGGGCTCCTGCAGAGGGTGCTCGCCGATCTGGCGTCCATCATCGAGCGCGTGGGCAAGCAGAAGGGATACTGGCTCGTGGTGGAGCGCTCGCGCGGGGGGGTGCTGTATGCCACCAACGAGGCCGACCTCACGGACGAGGTCATCCGCGCCTACGATCAGGACATCCAGACCAAGGGGCCGAAGAAGTAAGTGGCGACGACGGCCGAGATCCACCCCACGGCCATCGTCGATGCCCGGGCGGAGCTGGGCCCCGGCGTGCGCATCGGCGCCTTCTCCGTGATCGGGGGAGAGGTGGCCATCGAGGCCGACGCCGAGATCGGGCATCACGCGGTGCTCGAGGGGCGCGTGGTGGTCGGGGCGCGCGTGCGCATCGGCCACGGCAGCATCCTCGGCGGCGTGCCTCAGGATTTGAAGTTCAAGCCGGGCACCCGCTCGGGCGTCCGCGTCGGGGCGGACACCACCATCCGCGAGTACGTCACGATTCACCGGGCCACGCAGGACGAGGCGTGGACGGAGATCGGCGAGGGCTGCCTCCTCATGACCATGTCCCACGTGGCGCACGACTGCCGGCTGGGCCATGGGGTGATCGTGATCAACTACGCGGGGTTGACCGGCCACGTGCAGGTCGGTGATCGCGCGACCATCGGCGGGCTGACCGGAGTGCTGCCATTTTGCCGCATCGGGAGCTTGGCCTACGTCGGGGGCTATTCGAAGGTCACCACCGACATTCCTCCCTACGTGCTGGTCGACGGCGCCCCGGCCACCGCGCGCGGGGTCAACGTCATCGGCCTCCGCCGGAGCGGGATGACGGCGCCGGACCGGCGTCTCCTGCAAGAGGCCTATCGGCTGCTCTACCGCAGCGGGTTCACCCCGGCACGGGCCGTGGCCGCCATCCGCAATACCCTCCCGGCCACCCCGGCCCTCACCCATCTGGTGGAATTCATTGCCGCGAGCCGTCGCGGCATCTGCGGTCCGGCTCGGCGCCGGTCCGGAGCGCCCGAGCCGGGCGAGGGCGAGCCGGTATTCTGATGGCCACGGGGGAACCGCGGCTGCGCGCCGGGGTGGTGGGAGCCGGTCACATGGGCCAGTACCACATCCTCGTCTTCGCCGAGCTGTGGGAGGTGGACCTGGTGGGGGTGGTGGATGTCGACGGCGAGCGGGCGGCCAGTATCGCGCGCAAGTACGACACCCTGGCCTTCACGGATCACCGCGACCTCATCGGCCGGGTGGACGTGGCCTCGGTGGCGGTGCCCACGGACCAGCATTTCGCGGTGGCCCGCGATCTCCTGGAGGGCGGGGTGAGCGTGCTGGTGGAGAAACCGATGACGCCGACCCTGGAGGAGGCGCGCGCACTCTTCGAGATCGCGCGGCGGGCTGGTGTCGTCCTCCACGTGGGGCACGTGGAGCGCTACAACGGCGCCGTGCAGGAACTGCGGAAGATCGTGGAGCGCCCCATCCTCATCGAGTCCCGCCGCCTCGGCCCCTTCGCGCCACGCGTGCAGCAGGACACCGTGGTCATGGATCTCATGATCCACGACATCGATACCGTGCTGAACCTGGTGGACACCAGGCCCCGCTCGCTCTCCGCCTTCGGCTCGCCCGTGCACTCCCCGGTGACCGACGTGGCGAGTGTCCAGATCGGCTTCGAGTCGGGGGCCATCGCGGTCATCACCGCCAGTCGGGCCACCGAGGAGAAGATCCGCACCCTGGCCATCACCCAGCCGGATGCCTACATCGTGCTCGACTACAGCGATCAGAGCATCGAGATCCGGCGCCGGGCCGCCCAGGAGTACAGCCTCAACCGCGAGGCCATCCGCTACCGCCAGGCCTCGTTCGTCGAGCACGTCTTCGTGCACAAGGACAACCCCCTCAAGCACGAGATCCTGCACCTCGTGCGCGCGTGCCGGCAAATGCGCGCGGGCGGATCGATCGAGCGGGCGGAGACGGAGGACCTGCGATCCCTCGCGATGGCGCTGGAGATCGAGCGGATGATCCGGGACGGGCGGACGGAGATGGCCCTCTCGGCCGGCCAGCCGTGGAGCGCACCCTCGCGCTGATCTGCGGCGCCGGGCCGCTTCCCGCGCGGATGGCGGCGCAGGCGCGACGCGACGGCTGGCGCATCCTCGCCTTCACCTTCGGCGAGGCGGAGGGTGTCGGCGAATGCGCGGATCGCGTGGTGCCCAGCCGGGTGACCGAGCTGGGGCCGGTGCTGGCCGCCTTCCAGCACGAAGGGGTCAGCGCCGCCCTCTTCGCGGGGAAGTTCTGGATACAGGAGGTGGTCCGCGCCGACCGCGCGCAGGCGGACGCGGTGGCGGTCTCTCTCGAGACGGAGGCGCGGTCGCGGTCGGGCTCCCACTTGTCTCGCGTCGTGGTCTCCACGCTCGGCGGTCTCGGCATCACCGTGCTCGACCCGCGGGACTTCATGGGGGACTGGCTGGCCGCGCCAGGGTGCCTCACACCGCGCGCCCCCACCGAGGACGAATGGCGGGACGTGCGCGCCGGACTCCACGTGGCCGGCGCGCTGGCCGATCATGACGTGGGGCAGACGGTGGTGCTCCGCCACGGCGTGGTCACCGCGGTGGAGGCGGTGGAGGGAACCACGGCCGCCATCGAGCGCGGCACGACCTTGGCCGGGCGCGGCGCGGTGATCGTGAAGGCCGTGGCCGTCGATCACGACTATCGGCTCGACCTCCCCGCGGTGGGCTCCGATACGATCGCCGCCGCCGCCCGGGGCGGGGCCAGCGTGCTCGCGGTGCAAGCGGGCCGGGTGGCGCTCCTCGAGCGTGGGCAGGCCCTGGCACAGGCCGCCGCGGCGGCGCTCGCTGTGGTGGGCGTGGACGACGAATGGCCGCCACGATCATGATCGTGGCGGGAGAAGCCTCGGGCGATCTCCACGGCGCGGCGCTCGCGCAGGCCCTCCGCGCGCAGGCGCCTGAATGTCGGCTGATCGGCATGGGCGGTCCCGCCATGGCGGCCGCCGGAGTGGAGTGCGTGGCTGACGTGACCGGGCAGGCGCGCGTGGGATTCGTCGAGGCCGTGGGGCACCTCGGGGCCCTGCGGCGTGCCTTCCGGCGGCTGCGCTCGGTCATCACGGCGCCCTCCCCTCCGCGAGTCGTCGTCCTCATCGACTTCCCGGAGTTCAATCTCCGGCTGGCCCGGGTCGCGCGGCGAGCCGGGATTCCCGTGGTCTACTTCATTCCCCCGCAGATCTGGGTCTGGCGGCCCGGACGCATGAAGACGATTCGCCGGCTGGTGTCGCTCGTGCTCGCCGTCTTTCCCTTCGAGCGCGCGCTGTACCAGCACGCGCGCGTTCCCGTGGAGTTTGTGGGGCACCCGTTGCGGGATCGCATCGCCGACGCGCCGTCGCCGGCGGACGCTCGGGGGGCGCTTGGCCTCGACGGGCCGGACGAGATCATCGGACTTCTCCCGGGCAGCCGGGCCACGGAAATCGGCGCCGTCCTCACCGTCATGCGGGAGGCGGCCCGGCTGGTCCGCGGCGTTCGGCCGCGAGCGCGCTTCGTCCTGGCCCTGGCCCCGACGGTCGATGAGCGTGCGGTGCGATCGGTGCTCGGACCGGGCTCGGAGATTCAGGTCGTTCGCGGCCAGACGTATGCCGTCATGCGCGCCGCGGATCTGCTCCTGGTGACCTCCGGGACGGCCACCCTTGAAGCGGCCCTCCTCGGCACGCCGATGGTCGTGTGCTACCGACTGGCCGCGCTGAGCGAACTGATCGCGCGTGCGCTGGTGCGCGTGCCGTGGATCAGCCTGCCCAATCTCGTGGCGGGACGGGCCGTGGTGCCCGAACTGTACCGGCGAGCCACCACGGCGCAGGGTCTGGCTCAGGCCGCGCTCGCGCTGCTGGCGAACGGGGAGAGCCTGGCCGCGCAGCGGGCCGCGTTCGCCGAGGTGGGCGAGCACCTCGGATCCGGTGGCGTCGCCGACCGCGCAGCGGCGCTGGTCCTGGCCACCGCGGCGGGCGCGCGGTGAGGGCGCCGGCGGTCCTCGCCGTGATCGCGCCGCCGCTGGCCTCGGGCCTCGTGCGGGCGCTCGGGCGGACCTTGCGGCTCGTCGTTGACGGCACCGACGCCCTGGGCCCCTTCTGGCAGGACCAGCGGCCGCTCATCTACGCGGTCTGGCATGGGCGGATCCTCATGATCCCCTGGCTCAACGCACGGCTGCGGTGCACCGCGGGCGCTCGCCCGGCCCGAGTTCTCGCCAGCCGGTCGTCGGACGGCGAGCTGGTTGCCCGCTACGTTCGGCACTTTGGCCTCGAGGTTGCCCGCGGCTCGTCCTCGCACGGAGGCGCTGCGGCACTGCGGGCGCTGACCGCGGCGCTGCGCGCCGGCGAGGACGTGGCCGTCATTCCCGACGGCCCGCGCGGTCCACGGCGGCAAGCCCAGCCCGGCGTGGTCGCGCTGGCGGCGCTCAGTGGCGTGCCCATCGTCCCGCTGGGCTTCGCCGCCCACCCTGCGCGGCGCCTGGGGTCGTGGGACGAGTTCATGATTCCTCTGCCGTTCGCGCGGGCCGCCGCGGTGTTCGGAGCGCCCGTGGCGGTAGGCCGTGACCACGACCAGGACCGCGCCACCAAGCACGTCGAGCAAGCCCTCGAGGACGTCACCGCGGCCGCCGAGCGGCGAGTGCGCGCGTGATCCACCGCGTGTACACGGCGATGCTGGCCGGCGCGATGACGGCGTATGCCCCGCTGGCCCTCAGTCGCAAGTTCACCCGGGGCGTGCCGCTGAATCTCCGCGCGCGGCTTGGCTACGACCACCACAAGCCCCTCGACGGAACGGGCGGGGTGGATCCACGCGGTGTCGGTCGGCGAGTCGATCACCGCGATGCCCACTCATCGAGGGGCTTCGCGAGCGCTACCCCGGGTTGCCCCTGGTGGTGTCCACGGTCACGGAGACGGGCGCCCGGGTGGTCCGCGAGCGCTTGAGCACCGTGGCCGAGCACCGCTACTTTCCCCTGGACTTGCCGGGCGCGATCGACCGGGTGGTGGATGCCATCAACCCCGCGTTCCTCGTGTGCATGGAAACCGAGCTGTGGCCCAACCTCGTGCGCCGACTCCACGACCGCGGCATTCCCGTGATGATCGCCAACGGCCGTCTGTCCGACCGCTCGTTCCGCCGCTACGCGATGATTCGCCCGTTCCTCAAGCCGACCCTGGAGCGCATCCGGATGTTCGCCATGCAGTCGGAGGAGGATGCGCGCCGCATCGTCGCGCTCGGCGCCCCGGCAGGGCGCGTGGTGGTGACGGGGAACATGAAGCACGACGCGGCCACCCCCGACGGCACGCAGGGCAGGGCCTGGCGGAAGCGGCTCGGCCTCACGCCTGACCGGCGGGTCTGGGTGGCGGGAAGCACCCATCCCGGAGAGGAGGAGGCGGTCCTGGCCGCGCACGCGCTGGCCCGGCAGGCGCATCCGGATCTCGCCCTGGTCGTGGCCCCCCGCCACCCCGAGCGGGCCGCCGAGGCCGCAGGCCTGGTGCAGGCACATGGGTGGCCAGTCGTCCGGCGCAGCGAACTGGGCGGAGCTCTCGATCGAGACGCCGTCATGATTCTCGATACGGTGGGCGAGCTGGCAGAGCTGTACGCGATCGCCGACGTGGTGTTCGTGGGAGGAAGCCTGGTGCCCCGGGGCGGGCACAATGTCCTCGAGCCGGCGCGTCTGAGCAAGCCGGTGGTGTTTGGCCCCCACACGACGAACTTCCGCGAAGCCGCGGCACTGCTGGCGAGCGGCGGAGGTGGCGTCGTGGTCAGGGACGGCCCGGAGCTGGCGGCGCGGCTCACCGCGTTGTTGGCTGATCAGGTCGAGCGCACGCGAATGGGAGAGGCGGCGCGGCTGGCCGTCACGAGCCGCCAAGGCGCGGTCCGGAAGACGCTGGATCTGATGACCAGCCTTTTCGGGCAGGGCGCGCCGCTGCGCGCGGAGCGCGAGTGACCTCCCGGGTCACGACGAGAGTCGTGGCGGCATGGGAGGCGGGAGACCGGCCGGGGCCGCGCCCGGTCATGGCGGCGCTCGCCGAGGGCTATCGCGGACTCGTGGCCGCGCGCGAATGGCTGTACCGCAGCGGGGTGCTGCGCTCACACGTGGTCGGCTGTCCCGTGGTCTCGATCGGCAATCTCACCGTCGGCGGGACCGGGAAGACACCGGCCGTCGAGCTCGCGGTGCGGACGCTCACCGGGCTCGGGCACAGGCCCGCGGTGGTCAGCCGGGGCTATCGCCGTCGCAGTCGCGGGGTGCAGGTCGTGGCGGACGCTGCCTCGATCCGCCTCGAGGGCGAGGATGCGGGCGACGAGCCGTTCCTGCTCGCCCGCCGCCTACCAGGTGTTCCGGTGGTCGTGGGGGCCAATCGCGCCGAGGCCGTGAAAGTCGCGCGCGAGCGCTTCGACGTCACCGCCATCGTGCTCGATGACGGCTTCCAGCACCGCACGGTCCGAAAGGATCTCGAGATCGTCATGGCCCGGGCCAGTCGCCCGTGGGGCAATGGGCGCCTCCTTCCGGACGGCCCCCTCCGCGAGCCCCTGCGCGCGATCTCGCGGGCTGATGTAGTGGTGGCGGCGGGTACCGCCTCGATCGAGGACGCGCCGGAGGTCGTGGCGGCTGCTCGCCGATACGCGCCCGGATGTCCGGTCCTCGCGGCCCGCTACGTTCCCGTGGAGTGCTGGGAGGCACAACGCGTGCGAGCGATCCCGCTCGCTCAGCTCGCCCACACGAGGTTGCTCGCGTTCGCGGGGATCGCCGCACCGGCCGGCTTCCAGTCGACCTTGGGGGAACTGGGCGTGCAGGTCGAGTCGGTGGTCGGCTTTCCGGATCATCACTGGTACCGCGAGCGCGACCTGGCGGCGCTCGAGTCACTGGCGGCCGCGCCCGGTATCGATGGGCTGGTGACGACCGAGAAGGACTGGGTTCGCCTCCGCCCGCTTCGCCCATGCCGGCGCCCCCTCTACGTCGTGAGCGTGCGGCTGGACCTCGTGTCGGGACACGCCGAGTGGCAATCGGCTTTCGAGCGCACATGCCCGACGCGGTGATCGTACGGTTGCCGAACTGGCTGGGCGATACCGTGATGGCGGTGCCGGCGGTGCGGGCCCTGCGCGCAGGCTGGAGCGAGGCTCGCCTGATCCTGGCCGGCCCCTGGGCGCCGCTCCTGGCCGGGCAGGGGCTCGGGGACGTCCTCGTGGACTACCCGCGTGGCTGGATGGGGCGCCTGCGCACGGCGGACAGCGTGCGCTCCCTCCACGGCGACGTCGCCGTCCTGCTGCCGAACTCCCTCGAGGCCACGCTCGCCGCCCAGTACTGGGGAGCCCGGCGCATCGTGGGCTTCGCCACCGGCGGGCGATCGTGGCTCCTGACCGAGGCGCTGCCGTTGCCGAACCCACGACAGCATCAGGTCGACGAGTACCTGCTGCTCGTCGAGCACCTCGGCGGCGTGGCCCTCGAGCGCGCGCCGCGCCTCGCGGCGCCCGACCCGGACGACGGGGAGCGCCGCGAGGTCCGCGCGCTCCTTCGAGAGTCCGCCGGCTCGGAGACCATTGATGGCCGAAGGCGGATCGGTATCCATCTGGGAGCCGCGTACGGATCCGCCAAGGTGTGGCCGCGCGAGCAGGTGATCGACTTCTGCCGGACGCTCGCCCGTGCCGATGTCGTGGTGGTGCTCCTGGGAGCGCCCGCCGACCGTGTCGTCGCCGACGAGGTTGCCCGTGCCGCGCCCGCACTGAATCTCGTGGGCCGCGATCGGCCTGGCCTGCTGACCGCGATGCTGGCGGAGATGGACGTGCTCGTGTGCGGCGACACCGGCGTGGGCCACCTGGCGGCGGCGATCGGCACTCCCGTCGTAGCCCTCTTCGGCCCCACCGACCCGAGGCTGACGGCACCGCGCGGCCCGTGCGCCGTGCTGCGCCATCCCGTCGCGTGCGCACCCTGCTTCTACCGCTCCTGCCCGATCGAGCACCCTTGCCTGCGTGGCATCGAGGCGTCTACCGTCCGCGCCCACGTCGATCAGGCGCTGGCGATGAGCTCGGTGTGAGCGAGGTCGGCGGTCGCCCGCTGACGGTCCTGCACCTGGCCGCCAACCGTTGGTGGACGGGCAGCGCCGATCCCGTGATCCGCCTGGTGGTGGCCCTCCGCCAGCGCGGCCATCACGCGCTGCTCGGCATGATTCCCGGGGACCGCTTCGAGGCGAAGGCCCGCGAGGCCGGCCTCGAGCCCATCGCCGGACTGCGTCTCCGCGCGCACGGGGAGCCGCTCGCGCTGGCGTGGGACATGAAGCGAATCCGCTCCGTGATGGCCTAGGAAAGCGTCGACCTCATCCATGCGCACCACTCGCACGACCACTGGCTCGCCGTGCTCAGCGCGCTCCGCCTCTCCCGCGCCACGCGCGTTCCTGTCGTCCGGACCTTTCACAACCTCCGCTCGGTGAGACGGAGCATCCTCGCGCGCGCGCTCTACCGGCGGACCGCCGCCGCGTTCGCGGTGTCGCGGCAGATCGAGGGCCGCTGTCGCGAGCTGGGTTTGCTGCCGTCGCGGGTGAGATGGATTCCCGGCATGGCGGACCTGCCGCGCTTCTCGCCCGACGAGCGCGGCGACGCGATCCGCGAGGAGTTCAAGCTGGGGACGGCGCCCGTCATCGTGACCGTCTCGCGCCTGGCCCCCAACCGCGGCCATGAACAGTTGCTGGCCGGCTTCCGCCTGCTCCTGGCGCGCATGCCGGAGGCGCGGCTGCTCCTGGTGGGCAAGGGGCAGACGCGCGCGCGGCTGGAGGCACTCGTCCACGACCTCGGCCTCGGCGACCGCGTGATCTTCACCGGCTACCGCGACCGCGATCTGCCCGCGGTTCTGGGGGCCGCCCACTGCGTTGCCCTCATGGCCGCCGGCTCGGACGATTCGTGCCGGGCGGCGCTGGAGGCGATGGCGGCAGGCCGCCCCGTGGTGGCCCGGCGCGTGGGCGCGCTGCCCGAGACCATCGAGCACGGCGCGACGGGATGGCTCATTGACGACGAGCGCCCGGACAGCGTGGCGGCGGCGCTCGAGCGCGTCCTCGGAGATCGGTCGGTCGGGCATGCGATGGGCCTGGCCGGGCGTCGCCGGGTCGAGGAGGAGTTCAGCGCCGAACGCGCGGTCAGCATCGTCGACGAGGTGTACCGCACACTGGTGTGAGGATCCTCCAGCTCGTGTCCTGCCGGGGCTGGTCCTCGGACGCCTACCTCGCCGCACGGGTGAGCTCGGAGCTGGCGCGGCGCGGCCACGAGGTGTGGCTCGGGTGTCGGCGCGGCACTGAGGCCCGGGTCATCGAGCGGGCTCGGGCCGAAGGCGTGGACCGTATCGAGGTCTTCGAGTTCCGCGGCGGGGCCACGCCGGCGGCCGACGTGGCCGACGTTCACCGCTTGCTCGGGTGGCTGCCCAAGGTGGACGTCGTCCACGTGCACCGCGGCAAGGAGCACTGGCTGGCCGCCGTGGCCAACCGGCTGGGTGGCACGCCCCGCCCGCTGGTGCGCACGCGGCACATCGTGCAGGCCGTCCGGCCGCACGCGGCCAACCGGTGGCTCTACCGGCGCGCCACTGCGCTCGTGCACACCGTCAGCGAGACCATTCGCCAGCAGTACGTCGCGAGCGGGCTCGTCACGGCCGATCGCGCGGTGGCGCTGCCGGGCGGTGTCGACGCCGCGCGCTACCAGCCGGCGCCGGCGGACGTGCGCCTGCGGAGCCGCCTGGGGGCTGACGGCCGATCGTTACTGGTGGGCCTGGTGGCCGGCCTCCGCGTCATGAAGGGACACGACGTCGTGATCGAGGCCGCCGCCGGTCTCGCCGAGGCCTCGGATCGCATCCGCTTCGCCTTCGTGGGGACGGGAAGTCAGGAGACGCGAATCCGCGCCACATTGGAGCGGCAGGGGCTGGGCGGGCGGATTCTGCTCGCCGGTTTCGCGGAGGATCTGCCGGCGTTGCTGGGCGCGCTAGACGTGGCTCTCTACGTCCCCCTGGAGTCGGAGGGCATGTCCCGGGTGGTGTTCGAGTACCTGGCCGCGGCGCGGCCCCTCATCGCCGCGCGCGTCGGGATCGTGCCCGAGATCCTGCGCGATCGCGCACACGCGCTCCTCGTTCCCGGTGGCGACGCCGCGGCGCTGCGCGAGGCGCTGGTCGAGCTGCGGGGCGACGTGGAGCTGCGTCTCCGGCTCGGCGCGGCGGGACGCGCCCTCGTGCTCAAACGGTACTCGGGACAGCGCCTGGCGGAATCGCTCGAATGGCACTACGCGCGGCTGGGTGCCACGTGAAGATCTCGGTCGTCGCCTTCGACCTCTCCGACAACGCCACCGGCCGAGCGGATCTGCTGGCCCGCCTGCTGGCGCCTCGATACCAGACACACGTCGTCGGGCCGCGCTTCGGCGCCGAGATCTGGCGGCCGGCCCGCGACGGCGACGTGGCGTACCGTGCCGTCTCGGGCGGGCGATACCCGGCGTTTGTCCGTCGCCTCTCCGCGTTGGTGGACATGGTCGACGGCGACGTCATCTATGCATCGAAGCTTCGCCCGACGAGCTATGGCCTCGGACTCCTGGCCCGCGTCCGGCGCCGTCGCCCGCTGCTGCTGGACATCGACGACTGGGAACTCGGCTTCTTCTATCGATCGCGACCCTGGCGCCGGATCGGGCGAGCGGTCAACCTCGGCAATCCCAACGGCCTGCCCTGGACGTGGCTCGTGGAGCGCCTGGCCGGGCGCGCCGACGCCGTGACGGTGGCCTCGCGCTTTCTCCAGTCCCGCTTCGGCGGAACGCTGATCCCCCACGTGCGGGACACCGACGCGTGGGATCCCGCCCGCTACGATCCGGGATTGGTTCGGCATGCGCTCGGGGCTGACGACCGCCCAATCGTGATGTTCCTGGGAACCCCCCGCGCGTACAAAGGTATCGACGATTTGGTCGACGCGGTGAGCCTGCTCTCCGGCGACGTCGTCCTCGCCATCGTGGGCGTGAAGCCTGACTCCGCGGAGGCGGCGCGCTGGGCGTTGCGGCCCTTCGTGAGACTCGTGGGCGAGATTCCTTTCGCCGACGTGCCGCGCTACCTCGTGGCCGCCGACGTCGTCGCCGTGCCCCAGCGCGCGACCAGCGACACGCAGGGCCAGGTTCCCGCCAAGCTCTTTGACGCCATGGCGCTGGCGCGCCCCGTGGTCTCGACGGCGGTCTCCATGATTCCCGAGATCCTCGACGGGTGTGGTCTCGTGATCCCGCCGGGTGATGTCCGCGCGCTCGCCGCCGCGTTACAGCAGCTGCTCGGGGATCGCGCCATGGCCGAGGCGCTGGGCCGCCGAGCACGCGCGCGCTGCGAAGAGCTCTACAGCTTCGCGGCGGCGCGCCGCCGTCTCTATCCGCTCGTCGAGCGCGCCGTCGCCGCCCAGGTCTCGCGATGAGAATTGCCATCATCGCGCGCCCGCGCTCCTTCCACGGCGGGGTGGAGCACGCCACGGCGGGTCTCCTGCGCGGCCTGGTGGCGCGGGGCGAGGAGGTCGAACTGCTCACCCCCGGCTCCCCCGCGCCCGTTGCGGGGGTGACAGTCCGACGCCTGCGGCTGCCGCCTCTACCGTCTGCCGCGCGCGTGCTCGCTATGGCCGCCGCCGCGCGGTGGGCCGTACGGGGCGGGCGCTGGGACATCGTGCAGAGCCACGAGCGCACCCTCGCGCAGGACGTCTATCGTGCCGGGGAGGGATGCCACCGCGCCTACCTCGCGGCCATGGGGCACCCGCGAGGACGCCGGGTGTATCACGCGATCACCTTGGCCCTGGAAGGGCGCCTCTTCGCGCGCACGCCTCGCATCGTGGCAATCGCCGCGCGCGGGCGGCAGGAGATCCAGCGCTGCTACGGCGTTCCCGAGGCGCGCCTCTGCGTGGTCTACAACGGCGTCGACCTCGAGCGCTTCCATCCCGATCACCGCGGCCGGCATCGGGAGGCGGTGCTTCGGGAGGCCGGGCTCGCCTCAGGGACGTTCGTGGTCCTGTTCGTGGGCAGCGGCTTCGAACGCAAAGGGCTAGCGACGGCCATCGAGGCTCTGGCCGCCATGAGCGACTCGACGGCGTGTCTGCTCGTGATCGGCAAGGGGGTGCGGGCGCCCTTCGAGACCCTGGCCGAGGAACGCGGCGTCAAGAGTCGGTTGCGCCTGCTCGGTCCCCGCCCGGATACCGAACGCTGGTACGCCGCCGCCGACGCGGTGGTGCTCCCCACTCGCTACGAGCCCTTCGGGAACGTTCATCTCGAAGCCCTCGCGTCTGGCGTTCCCATGGTGACCAGCAATCAGGCAGGGGGGGCCGAGCTGATCGAGAACGAGGTGAACGGCTACGTGGTCGATCCTCTCGACGCCGCCGCGGCAGCTCGAGCACTGGATCGGATCCAGTCGGGACCACGCCGCGAGATGGTCGATGCGGCCCGGCGTTCAGCCGAGCCATTCACCCATGCCGCCCAGGCCGAAGGATTCACCCAGATCTACAGGGAGGTGAGATCCGCAAGGGCCCAAGATCCTTGAGCAATCAACCCTGAACCTTTACACTTGCTCGGTGGACGGCGCTCGGCTGCGCTCGGCGGTAGAGGGCTTCGGCGACCGTACCATCGTCGTCCTCGGCGACCTCATCGTGGACGAGTACCTCTCGGGCAAGCCTGCCCGCATCTCGCGGGAGGCGCCCGTCCTCATTCTCCGGTTCACGGAGCGCGAGGTGCGACTCGGGGGCGCCGCCAACGCCGCCCACAACGTCCATGCCTTGGGGGCCCGAGTCATCCCGATCGGCGTGATCGGGCCCGACGCCTCTGGGGACGAGCTGCTCGGTCTCTTCCGCGGCGCCGGGGTGCCGACCGACGGCATCGTGGTCGAGCCGGGACGAGACACCCCGGTGAAGACCCGAATCATGGCGGGAGGGTACCGGGCCACCCGCCAGCAGGTCGTGCGGCTCGATCGCGAGCCGGCGGGCGAAATCGCGCCGGTCACCGAAGACGCGCTGCTCGGGCGCCTCGCGGCACTGGCCACGGGCGCACACGCCATCATCGTGTCCGACTACGGCTACGGGACCGTGACCTCACGCGTCTTCGAGCATGTCCGTGACCTCGCCCGCCGCGAGAACGCCGTGGTCACCGTGGACAGCCGATACGATCTGCCGCGCTTCACCGGGATCACCGCCGCCACCCCGAACGAGGCTGAACTGGAGCAGCTCAGCGGCGTGCCCGTGGACGACGAGCGCTCGGTGGAGAAGGCGGGGCGCCAGCTGCTGGAGCGTCTGAACGTCGGCATCCTGCTGGTGACGCGCGGGAGCCAGGGCCTGGCCTTGCTGGAGCGTGACGGAGCGACGAGCTTCATCGCCATCCATGGCACCGACGAGATCGCCGACGTCACCGGCGCGGGCGACACGGTGATCAGCGCCTTCACCGTGGCCCTGGCCAGCGGGCTGGCGCCCCTCGACGCCGCCCACCTCGCCAACGTCGCGGGGGGACTGGTGGTGATGAAACGCGGCACGGCCACCGTGTCACGCGCCGAGCTGGCGCGGAGCGTCGACGAGCGTCCGCCCTCGTGAGGTGGGCGGACACTTCGTGACGAGGGATCCCGCCGCGCCCCTGACGGTCGACGAGGCGGCGACGCTCGCCACGCGGCTGCGCGCGGCGGGCCTGCGGATCGTCCTCGCCAACGGGTGCTTCGATCTCCTCCACGTGGGCCATCTGCGCTACCTGCGCGAGGCCCGGGCTCTCGGCGACGTGCTCTTCGTGGCAATCAACTCCGACGCCGCGGTGGCGCGACTGAAGGGAGCGGGGCGACCCCTGATGCCCGCGGGCGAGCGCGCCGAGCTCCTCGGGTCGCTCCGCGCCGTCGATCACGTGGTAGTCTTCGACGACGATACCGCCGACGGATTGCTCGCCGCGTTGCGGCCCGCCGTCCACGCTAAAGGGACCGACTACGCGGCCGACGCGGTCCCCGAAGCGGCGACGGCCCGGGCGCTGGGAGCCCACGTCGCGATCGTGGGCGATCCCAAGCAGCACTCGACCCGCGACTTGATTGCCCTTATCGCGGAGCGTTTCGGACGGCCGTGAACGTCGCCATCGTCAAGCTCTCCTCGCTGGGCGACGTGGTGCACGCCCTTCCCGTGGCCGCGGCACTCCGAGCGTGCTTTCCCCGCGGACATCTCACATGGGTGGTGGAGCATCGCGAGGCCGCGCTCCTGCGCGGCAACCCCGCACTCGACGAGGTGGCGGTCGCCGATACGCGGGGGTGGCGGCGCCGGCCCGGCATGAGAGCAGGGGCGGACGCCGTGCGCGCGTTCCGCGGTCTGCTCCGCCAGTTCCGGGACACGGGATTCGACGTGGCCCTGGACCTCCAGGGCAATCTGAAGAGCGGCGTGCTCACCGCGGCCACGGGGGCCCCGATCCGAATCGGGTTCGCCGCCCGCCACTGCCGGGAGCCTCTCAACGCGCTCTTCACCAACCGCCGGGTGGAGCCGCCCGAATCCGCGCAGCACATCGTCGAGCAACAGCTGGCCCTTCTCGGTCCCGTGGGGGTGACGGCACCTCCGGCAACCTTTTGGTTGCCGCGCGAGCCGACCGCGGAGGCGGCCGTCGAGCGCGTCCTCGCCGGGCAGGGGCTCAAAGGGGGCGATCCCATCGTGGTGCTGAACCCCGGGGCGGGCCGGGAAGCCAAGCGCTGGCCGCCTTCACGTTTCGCGGAGCTGGCTCGCCGGCTTCGGGCGGACACCGGCGTCACCGTGCTCGTGCTGTGGGGGCCGGCGGAGCTGGATCACGCCCGAGCCATCGTGGAGGGATCCGGCGCCTCGGGGGCCATTCTCGGCCCGCCGACCGATCTTCATGCGCTCCTGGCTCTCCTGCGCCGGACGCGCGTGATGGTGGCCGCGGATACTGGCCCCCTGCACCTGGCTGCCGCGCTCGGTGTGGCCTGCGTCGGACTCTACGGGCCGACGGACCCCACGCGCAATGGTCCCTACGGCTCCGGCCACCGGGTGGTGCGTGGGAGCGACGGTGCCATGGCCTCGGTGTCGGTCGAGGCCGTCCTCGCCGCCGTCGCGGATCTGCTCGAGTGATCCCATGGGGGGCTCCGGGCGCCCCCCAAGCTCCCGGGCGCTCGGGGCGCCCCGGCTGCGCCGGGGCGCCCCTCGACAATACGATTCGTTCATGACCTCTGAGCCTCCGCGCCCGATGGACGGCGCTCCGGTCCCCGGGGAAGCTGAGGGGGCCTTTACATTCCGCCGACGTCGGCCAACGACGTGAGCGACACGCGAGCCACGTGCTCGGCGGTGGTCATCACGCGCAACGAGGAGGCCCGGCTGCCCACCTGCCTGGCCAGCCTGGCGTGGGCGGACGAGGTCGTGGTCGTCGACGCGGAGTCAACCGACCGCACCGTGGAGATCGCGCGCGAGGTCACCGACCGGGTCGTGGTGCGGCCGTGGCGCGGCTTCGCCGCCCAGAAGAACTTCGCGGCGGATCAAGCGCAGGGCGACTGGGTTCTCTCGGTGGACGCCGACGAGGAGGTGAGCGCCGAGCTTCAGCAGGAGATCCGGGGAGTGCTGACCGCCCAATCCCCGGTCGGCGGCTACGCCCTCCCGCGCCGCAACATCTTCTGGGGCCGCTGGATTCGCCACGGAGGCCTGTATCCCGACTGGCAGATCCGCCTCTTCCGGCGTGGTCGCGGACGATTCGTGGAGCGCGCCGTCCACGAGTCGGTCGAGGTGACCGGCGAGGTGCGACGCCTGAGCGGCCCACTCATCCACCGGAGCTACGAGAACGTCGCCGAGTTCTTGGAGCGCGCCAACCGGTACTCGTCGCTGGCCGCGGAGGATCTCGTGCGTGGCGGCGTGCGCATCGGGCCCGTCGCCCTGGTGCTGCGTCCCCTCGGACGCTTTCTCACCATGTATCTCCTGCGCGGGGGCTTCCTCGATGGCACGCCCGGGCTTCTTCTGGCGGGACTCTACGCGTACTATGTCTTCATCCGTTCGGCGAAAGTCTGGGAGAGAACGAGGGGCTGATGGCTGCTGCGCGTGACCGCGTCCTGTCCGGGATGCGCCCCAGCGGGAAGGTGCACCTGGGGAACTATCTCGGAGCCCTCCACAACTGGGTTCGGCTTCAAGAGATCGCAGAGTGCTTCTATTTCGTCGCCGACTGGCACGTGCTCACCGACCAGCTCGAGACCCGCGAGGTGCCCGCCAACACCATCGAGATGGTAGCCGACTGGCTGGGGGCCGGGCTCGATCCCGAGCGGAGCACGCTCTTCATCCAGTCGCTCATTCCCGAGCACGCGGAGCTGCACCTGCTCTTCTCGATGGTCACGCCGGTGAGCTGGCTGGAGCGGGTCCCGACGTACAAGGAGCGCATCGAGCAGCAAGAGATCGCCTCGCCGTCCTACGGGCTGCTCGGCTATCCGCTGCTGCAGGCCGCGGACATCCTGATGTACAAGACCCGCTGGGTTCCCGTGGGGATCGATCAGGTGCCGCACATCGAGCTGACTCGCGAAGTGGCCCGGCGCTTCAACAATGCCTTCGGGCCCGTCTTTCCCGAGCCCGACGCCCAGCTCACCGAGATCCCCAAGGTCACTGGGACGGACGGCCGGAAGATGTCGAAGTCCCTCGACAACTGCATTTATCTGTCCGACTCCGCCGAGGTGGTGACCCGGAAGGTCAAGCCGATGGTGACTGATCCCGCGCGCAAGCGGCGGACGGATCCCGGCAACCCCGACATCTGCCCCGTCTTCGACCTGCACAAGATCTTCACGCCGGCCACGGAGCGCGCCGGCTTGGCGACGGGGTGCCGCACCGCGGGCATCGGCTGCCTGGACTGCAAGGGCGCGCTCTTGACGCATCTGCTTCCCACCTTGGCCCCGATCCGGGAACGGCGGCAGGCCTTCGCCGAGAAGCCGGACCGGATCGCAGAGGTTCTTCATGAAGGATCGCGCCGCGCTCGAGCGGTAGCCGCCAGCACTATGGACGAGGTCCGTCGCGCGGTGCACCTGGCTCCGTGAGCGCCGTCGAGTCCCCTGGGGGACTGACACTTCGGGTCGGGGACTTCGAGGGGCCCCTCGACCTCCTCCTGCACCTCGCGCGGACCCAGGAGATCGACCTCGCCAGTTTGCCCATCCGCCCCATCACCGACCAGTACCTCGCTCACCTCGAGGCGATGGAGTTTCGGGATCTCGAGGCGGCCGGATCCTATCTCGTCATGGCGGCAACCCTCATCTATTTGAAGTCGAAGCTCCTGGTCCCGCCCGACCCCACGGCAGACGAGCAGCTGGACGAGGAAGGCGAGGCCCTGCGGCACGAACTGGAGGAGCGACTGCGGGAATACGCGCGGGTCAAGGTCGCCGGAGCGTGGCTTGCACAGCGCGAGGCGGAGCAGGCCCTGCTCTGGGGACGCCCGGCGAGCGGCCTTCCCTCCATCGACGATGTCCCGCTGGAGGATCTCAGCGTGCACCTCCTCGAGCGGACCTTGCGCCGGCTGATCGAGGAGCAGCTCCGGCAGCGGCCGCGGGAGATCGAGGCCAATCCTCCGTCCGTGCTCGAACGCATGACGGAAATCCTCTCGGTCTTGCGCGATGCCTGGTCGCTGCTGTTCTCCTCGCTGGTGGGCAGCGATCGCGGGCGCTCGGAGATCGTGGTGAGCCTGCTGGCCGTCCTGGAGCTGGTGCGCCTCGGGCGGATTCGCATCCAACAAACGGAGCTGTTCGGCGAGATCGTCATCGAGCGTCAAACGCAAGGGAACAGCTAGATGGTGGGAACTGTCGGAGCACCGCCGCGTGAACCGGGGGGACTGCGGGGGGGCGCCGCGCCCCTCCCGCACTCTAAGGAGACTGCGCCGCATGCCTGAGCCCGTCGATATCGTGGAGGGCCTGCTCTTCGCCTCCGACGCTCCGCTGGAGGCCGAGCGCATCCGCGACGTGCTCGACCTCGAGACCGTCGAGGAGGCGCGAGGTCTGGTCGGAGCCCTGCGCGAGCGCTACGAGCGCGAGGCCCGCGTGCTCCAGATCGCGGAAGTCGCCGGCGGCTATCGCATGGTCACGCGGGCGGCGCTCGCTCCGTGGCTCGTCCGTCTCGCCCGGGCACGAACGCGCGTGCGCCTCTCGCGGGCGGCGCTGGAGGCGCTGGCCATCGTGGCCTACAAGCAGCCGGTGTCCCGGCCCGAGATCGACGCCGTGCGCGGGGTCAACTCCGAGGGGGTGCTCGAGAACCTGTTCGAGCGCCGGCTCGTTCGCATCGCCGGCCGAAAGGACGCGCCGGGTCGCCCGTTTCTCTTCGAGACGACACGTGAGTTCCTGGTGGCCTTCGGCCTCCGGGACCTGGACGATCTTCCTAAGGTGGAAGGCGACCTCGTGCTGCCCGACCTCGCCGCGAGCGGGGAGAGCGCCGACGCCGCGGAGCCCGGAGATGGCCAAGCTCAGGCTGAACAAGATCCTGGCCCAGGCGGGTCGGACCTCCCGGCGGGGCGGTGACCGCCTGATCCTCGACGGTCGCGTGGCGATCAATGGCGCCGTCACGCGCGAGCCGGGTACGCTCGCCGATCCGATGACGGACGTCGTCACCGTCGACGGCCGCCCGTTGCCCGCGCGGGAACCCCTGCACTACGTGTTGCTCAACAAGCCGCCGGGCTACGTGACCTCGCGGCACGATCCGCGGGGCCGGGCGGTGGTCACCGATCTCGTCCGCGCGCCGGTCAGGCTCTATCCGGTGGGCCGGCTCGACTACGACGTGGAGGGCGTCCTGCTCCTGACCAATGACGGGCCGCTCACACACCGTCTCCTCCACCCGCGCTACCGGATCGCGCGGGTCTACGAGGCATCGGTCCGGGGCCGCGTGGCGCCGGCCGATCTTCTGCGCTGGCGTCAGGGGGTGATGCTCGAAGACGGGCCGGCGCGCCCCACGTCGGTGGAGCTGCTGCGGGGAAGAATCGACGAGAGCCTGCTCCGCCTCGCGTTCACGGAGGGGCGCAAGCACGAGGTGAAGCGGTACGCCGAGGCCCTCGGCCATCGGGTGCTCCACTTGCGGCGGGTCGCCTTCGGCCCCATCCATGTGGGGACGTTGCCGCGCGGCCGCAGCCGGCCGCTCAGCCTCGCCGAGATCCGCGCGCTGCGGGCTTCCGTCGCCGAGGTGTCGCCACGCTAGTTGCGCAGGCCAGTGCCCGCACAAGCCCCAGGCCCCGCGCGGGTACTCGCGCGCTCACCGGCCCGACGGCAAGCAGGTCGTCGTGGGCTTGGTCCTGGATCGCGCCGGGTTTCCCCAAGCCCATGAAGTGGTCGACGGCCATCGCCAGGACCGCGCGACGGTGGCGGACATGCTGACCGCCCTCGAGCAGCGGACGGGGCGCCGCGGGGGCGCCACCGTGGTGATCGATCGCGGGATGGCGTGCGCGGACAATCGTGCGCCGATCCGGGCCCACGACCACCACTCCCTCGTGGCGGGGCGGCCGGCGGAACGGCACCCCCACCGGGACGCCTTCGCAGACGAGACCGGGTGGACGGAGATCTTGCGCACGCCCTCGCCGCGCAATCCGGGCCCGCCCAAGACCCGCGTCGGGGTGAAGCGCGGGGTGCAGGGCGCCGAGGTGCAGATCCTCTGTCGCCGTGACGGCCGCGGGGAGAACGATCGCGCCCTCCGGGACAAGCACGAGCAGCGGTTCCTGCGCGATCTGACCCCGCTCCAGACCCGCGTCGCCCGGGGGCGCCGGCGCGCGCCCGCCAAGTCCACGACGCCCGTGGCCGGTTGAAGGAGCGGTACCCCCGCGTGGCGCGCTACTCCGCCCTCGCGTACGACGACGCGCCGCGCGCGGTGAGCGGGACGGTCCAGGCCGACCTCCACACCCGGGCCGCGCAGCTCGACGGCACCTACCTGCTCCGCACCGATCGCCAGGATCTCAGCGACGAGGAGGTCTGGCGCCTCTCCATGCTCCTCACGCCGGTGGAGGCCGCGTTCCGGGCGATGAAGAGCCCCCTCATGAGCGGCCGATCTTTCATCACCTCGCGCACCGCGTGCGGACCCACATCTTCCTCTGCGGGCTCGCCTACCACTGGCTCGTCGCGATCGAGAAGCGCTGCCTCGACCAGGGTGTCTCCACGTCGTGGGCGACGGTGCGCGAACAACTCTCCACGCACCAGGTGATCACCGTGGTCCTGCCGGCGACGGACGGCCGGACCCTGCGCATCCGGAAGAGTGCGACGCCCGACGCGATCCACCGCGAGCTCTACCGCATCCTGCCGATGCCGTCCGAGGTCATGCGGCCGGTGAAGACCTGGGCCCCGGCGCAGTCACCATAGTCACTCAACGCTCGCGCAACTCGTTGAAATCTCGGCACTCCGCTCCCAAAACCGTGGAAGTTGGGCTAGGATTGCCGACAAGTGAGGTGTCGCCACGCTAGTTGCGCCTCTCGGAGGCGTTGCCTATAATGCGGAGGCCCGCGAGAGTCGTCGCGGCAGGAGTCCCTATGAACCTGGGCGATTGGCGCTCCAGGATTGACGACCTAGACAGCCAAATCCTCAACCTCCTCAACCAGCGCGCCGAGGCCGCCCTTCGGATAGGAGACCTCAAACGACGGCAGGACGCGCCGTCGTATGTCCCGGAGCGCGAGGCTGAGATCTTCCGCCGCCTCGTCGCGAGCAATCCTGGCCCCCTCGGCGCAGAGACCGTGCGCGCGATCTGGACGGAGGTCCTGTCGGGCTGTCGCGCCCTCGAGAGCGCGACGGTCATCGCGTACCTCGGTCCGCCCGCCACCTTCACGCACCAGGCGGCCCTGCAGCGCTTCGGCTCGGCCGCCGAGTATCGGCCGGTGCGCACGATCGTCGACGTCTTCGAGGAGGTCGAGCGGGGGGGAGCGGCACTACGGCGTGGTGCCGGTGGAGAACACCACGGAAGGCGCGGTCGACGTCACGCTCGACCGCCTCACCGAGTCGAGCGCCATGATCTGCGGCGAGCTGGCCCTCGACATCGCGCAGTACCTCCTGTCGCACGTGGAGAACCTCGGCGAGGTCAAGCGCGTCCTCTCGCATCCTCAGGGGTTGGCCCAGTGTCGGGAGTGGCTGAACGCGCATCTGCCGGACGTGCCGCGAGGGGAGGTGCCGTCGACGGCCGGCGCCGCGGAGATCGCGGCCGGAGACCGGTCGGCCGCGGCCATCGCCTCCGAGCTGGCGGGTCGGCTCTACGGCGTTCCCGTCCTCCGCGCACGCATCGAGGACAACCGGCAGAACTCCACCCGTTTCCTCGTCATCGGCTCCCAGCCCGCCGGCATCACCGGGCGGGACAAGACCTCGATCCTCTTCGCGATGCGCAACGAGCCGGGCACGCTCCACAAGATCCTGGAGCCCCTGGCCCGCCTGGGCCTCAATCTCACCAAGATCGAGTCGCGCCCGGCCAAGAGCCGGCCGTGGGAATACGTGATCTTCGTGGATCTGGAAGGGCATCGCGAGTCGCCGCCGGTGGCCAGGGCGCTGGCGGAGATGGCCGAGCGCACCCTGTTCCTCAGGGTTCTCGGATCGTACCCGGCCGCGTAAGGAGAGAGCATGAACGTGCAGTGGGAGTCGCTCGCCAACGAACACATCCTGGGCATCGAGCCGTACGAGCCGGGCAAGCCCATCGAGGAGCTCGAGCGGGAGCTGGGCATCCACGACGCCATCAAGCTGGCCTCCAACGAGAACCCGCTGCCGCCCTCCCCGCGCGTGCAGAAGGCCATCGAGATGGCCATCGCCCAGCTCAATCGCTACCCGGACGGCAGTGGCTTCTACCTCCGCCAGGCCCTGGCCAAGAAGCACGGCGTGACGGCGGATCAGGTCGTGCTGGGCAACGGCTCCAACGAGCTGATCGAGCTCGTCGTCCACAGCTTCGTGAAGCCGGGAGACGAGGCGGTGGTACCGCACCCCTCGTTTCTCGTCTACCCGATGATCGTCCAGGCCGCGGGGGCGATCCGCGTCATGGTGATGCTGAAGGACTATCGCCTGGACCTGGAGGCCATGGCGCGCGCCATCACCCCCACGACCAAGCTGGTGTTCATCGCCAACCCGAACAATCCCACCGCCACCATCGTGACCGCCGACGAGGTGGAGCGGTTCATGTCGCGGGTGCCCGAGCGGACGATCGTGATCTTCGACGAGGCGTACATGGAGTTCGCCCTCGGCCCTGACTTCCCCGACGCCCTCGGCTACGTCAAGCAGGGGCGCAAGGTGGTCGTGCTCCGCACCTTCTCCAAGGCCGCCAGCCTGGCCGGCTTGCGGGTCGGGTACGGGATCACCGACGCGGATGCCGTCTCCCTCATGAATCGCATCCGGCAACCCTTCAACGTCAACTCGCTGGCGCAGGTGGCGGCGCTGGCCGCCCTTGACGACGAGGGCCACACGCTCGAGTGCGTGCGGATGATCGAGGCGGGGCGACACTTCCTGTACGACGGCTTCAAGCATCTGGGTCTTCGGTACGTGCCCTCGCGCGCCAACTTCGTGCTCGTCGACGTGGGGCGGAACGCGGGGGTCATCTACCAGAAGCTCCTGCGCGAAGGGGTCATCGTGCGATCGATGACGTCGTTCGGCATGGAGACCACGTTGCGGGTCAGTGTCGGGACGCCCGAGGAGAACCGCCGGCTGATCAAAGCGCTCCAGACGGTCCTGGCGGCCAGCGGCACGTGATCCAGCGCCTCGCCATCGTCGGAGTCGGGCTGCTCGGCGGATCCATCGCCAAGGCCGCGCGGGCGCGCGGGCTGGCGCGCCAGATCGTCGGCATCGGCCGGGACGAGGCGCGCCTGGCCGTCGCCGTACGGGATGGTGCATTGGATCGCGCAACCCTGGATCTCGCCGATGGTCTGCGCGGCGCCGACCTCGTGGTGCTGGCCATGCCCGTCCTGGTCATCGAGCGTCTGCTCCCGGCGGTGGCCGCGGCGGTCGGAGAGGGGACGCTGATCACCGACGTGGGCAGCACCAAGGGCGCCATCGTGCGATCGGCCCAGGCCCTGGCCGCCGCGCGTCCCTTCCACTTCGTGGGCAGCCATCCCATGGCGGGCTCGGAGCACGCGGGGTATGGCGTGGCGCGGGCTGATCTCTTCGAGAAGGCCACGGTCATCGTGACCCCCACCGAGGTCACCTCGCCCCCCGCGGTCAAGGACGTCACGAATTTCTGGGAGGGGATGGGCGCGCGGGTCAGCCAGCTCGATCCGGCGACGCACGACCGCGTGGTCGCGGCGATCAGCCACCTCCCGCACCTCGTGGTCTTCGCCCTCGTGGCGGGCGCGCATCGCTTCGAACCGTCGGCCTTCGCCTTCGCGGCCCGAGGCTTCCGGGACACCACGCGGGTGGGTGCCTCGGATCCCGTGGTCTGGCAGGAGATCTTCCACGACAACCGGGAGGCGCTGCTGGCCAGCGTCGGTCGGTTCCGGGAAGCGCTCCAGGAGATCGAGCGCCTCGTCCAGGACGGAGACGGCGCGGCGTTGCAGGCATGGATCGCGCAGGCCAAGAGACTGCGGGAGACCGTGGCGTGAGGCTGCGCACGGTGGACGAGTGAGGGGACGCGAGCCCGTGGTCACCATCGACGGTCCTGCGGGCGCCGGCAAGAGCACCGCCGCACGCCTCCTCGCGCGGCGCCTCGGGTATCGCTTGCTCGACACGGGCAGCATGTACCGAGCGGTGGCGTGGAGCGTGGCGGAGGCGGGGATCCCGCCCGTCGACGGGCCGGCCCTCCGTCGTCACCTGGCCGCGGTGCGAGTCGCGGTCGATGGCGAGCGCGTGAGCGTGGACGGACGTGATGTGACCGACGCGATCCGGACGCCGGAGATCAGCGGGTTGACCTCGCGCCTCACCACCTTGGCGCCCGTTCGCGAGAAATTGACCCCGCTCCAGCGAGAGCTGGCCGCGCCCGGCGGCGCGGTGCTGGAGGGCCGCGACACGGGGACGGTGGTCTGCCCCGCCGCCGAGGTGAAGTTCTACCTCGACGCCTCGCTCGATACGCGGGCGCGCCGGCGGCAGGGCGAGCTGGCGTCACGCGGAGTCGCGCTGGACCTGGCCGAGGTGCGCCGGCAGGTCCGGGAGCGCGACCGGCAGGATACCGAGCGGCCCTGGCCCCGCTGCGGAAGGCGCCGGATGCGCTCGCCCTCGACACGAGCGAGTTGAGCGTGGAGGAGGTCGTGGAGTCGATGATCCGCGCGGTGGAGGAGCGCCGAGCGTGCTGTACGCGTTCCTGAAGCCGCTGACCGTGCTCCTGATGCAATGGCTCTTCCGCCTGGAGAGCGTGGGACGCCAGCACGTGCCGGCCACGGGAGCGGCGCTCCTGGTGCTCGAATCACCTGAGCGTGCTCGATCCGCCACTCGTCGGGGGCAGCCTCCGACCGACCACTTTCGTTCCTGGCCAAGGCGGAGCTGTTCAAGATCCCGCTCTTCGGCCGGCTGATCCATGGTCTCAATGCGCGCCCCGTCCGCCGGGAAGGGGCCGACGCCTCGGCCCTCCGAGAGGCGTTGCGCACCCTCGCCGAGGGACGGGCCCTCCTGTCTTCCCTGAGGGGACGCGCGGGGCCGAGGGGCAGTTGCGCGAGGCGAAGGCGGGAGCCGGTATGCTCGCGGTGCTCAGCGGCGCGCCCGTGATCCCCGTCTACATCACGGGCAGCGGGCGGGCGTGGCCGAAGGGCCAGCGGCTGCCCCGGCGCAGTCAGGTCAAGGTGGCCTTCGGCCCTCCGCTCACCTTTGGCGACCCCGAGGGGAGGGCGCGGAAGGAACGCTACGCGGAGGCGAGCCGTGTCATGATGGCGGCCATCGCCGAGCTTCGTGATCAGGTCACCGGTGCCGCCGGCGGACCGGGTACCATGGCAGCACGTTCGAGCGGTGGGCGGGGCGGGCCTCGGCGCCCAGAGCCCGACCAAAAATTCCTAGGGAGGACGCAGCGGCATGGAGAAGGAGCAAACCCGCACCAGCCTCGGCATTGGAAAGGAGGGCGCTCGGGAGGCCGAGGAACGGATGGAAGACTGGTACACCGAAGGCACCACGAGCGAGGTGGAAGAAGGCGAGGTCGTTCGCGGGCGGGTGGTGCACATCGGGACCAGCGAGGTCCTCGTCGACGTCGGCTACAAGAGTGAGGGTGCCATCCCCATCGAGGAGTTCCGCGGGATGCTGCCCAAAGTGGGCGACGACATCGAGGTGTACCTGGAGGCCAAGGAGGATTCCGAGGGCCTCATCGTCCTCTCCAAGGACAAGGCCGACAAGATCAAGGTCTGGGACGCCGTCACCCGAGCCTACGAGAAGGGCGCCGCGGTCGAGGGCCGCGTGGTCGAGGTGGTGAAGGGCGGTCTCGCCGTCGACGTCGGCGTGAAGGCCTTCCTGCCGGGCTCCCAAGTGGACCTGCGGCCCCATCAAGAACCTGGGCTCCATGGTGGGCCAGACCATCCGCGCCAAGGTCATCAAGCTCAATCGCCGGCGCGGCAACGTGGTGCTCTCGCGGCGCACCCTCCTGGAGGAGGAGCGCGAGGAAAAGAAGAAGCACACGCTCGAGGTCCTCGCCGAGGGCTTGATGACGACCGGGGTGGTGAAGAACATCACCGACTATGGTGCCTTCGTCGACCTCGGCGGCATTGACGGTCTGCTGCACGTGACCGACATGTCGTGGGGACGTGTGGGGCATCCGTCGGAGATCTTCCAGGTCGGCGACCAGATCGACGTCGTGGTCTTGCACTTCGATCGCGAGTCGGCCGGGTGTCGCTCGGCTACAAGCAGCGCTCGTCCGACCCCTGGGAGCGGGTGGAGCAGACCTATCCGCCGGGCACCAAGACCCACGGCAAGGTGGTGAGCCTGACCAACTACGGCGCCTTCGTGGAGCTGGAGCCCGGCGTCGAAGGGCTGGTCCACGTCTCGGAGATGTCGTGGACGCGGCGCGTGCGGCATCCCTCGAAGCTCGTCAACGTCGGCGACGACGTCGACGTGGTGGTCCTCGACGTCAACAAGCAGGCCAAGCGCATCTCCCTCGGCATGAAGCAGGTGGAAGCCGATCCGTGGGAGACGATCGACGAGCGGTATCGGCCCGGGCAGCGGGTCACCGGGAAGGTCCGGAACCTGACTGATTTCGGCGCCTTCATCGAGCTGGAGCCGGGGGTCGACGGCCTCCTCCACATCTCGGACATGTCGTGGACGCGCAACGTCGGGCACCCGTCCGAGATCTTGAAGAAGGGGCAGGATCTCGAGACCCAGATCCTCAACGTCGACCGCGAGAACAAGCGCATCAGTCTGGGGCTCAAGCAGATCCAACCCGATCCGTGGACCACGGTGGCCCAGCGCTACCCGATGGGCGCGCGGGTGACCGGCAAGGTCGTCCGACTCACGGATTTCGGGGCCTTCGTGGAACTGGAGGCGGGAGTCGACGGACTGCTCCACATCTCGCAGATGGCCAATCGGCCGATCGGCCGGCCGGACGAGATCGTCAACGTGGGCGACGAGCTGGCCCTCCTCGTCATCCGGGTCGATCCACACGAGCGGCGCATCGGTCTCAGCCTGAAGGAGCTGGCGCACGCCGTCGAACCGCCGCGCGAGGTCGACGAGCGCGGGCAAGGTCGGCGCGGCCGCCGGGGCAAACAGCGGGACGACTACGACTACGACGACGAGAACTAGATCCGTGGCCCGGCGAGTGTTCGTCCTCGGGGCGAGCCTCGTCATCTATCTCGCCGTGGTGGTGTTCTTCGTCGCCACCCTGCGCTCGCTCGCGCGGTCCGGGACGGAGGGCTTCGCCCTCGGACCGCGCGTGGCCGTGGTGGAGCTGGAAGGGGTCATCACCGACACCGGCGATCTGATTCGCGACCTCCGCCGGCATCGCGAGAATCCCCTGGTGAAGGCGGTGGTGATCCGGATCAACAGCCCGGGGGGCGTGGTGGCGCCGACCCAGGAGCTGCACACGGCCTTGCAGCGTGTCCGCGAAGCGGGCAAGCCCGTCGTGGCCTCGCTGGGTGCGGTGGCGGCGTCGGGCGGCTACTACGTGGCGGTGGCCGCCGATCGCATCTACGCCAACCCCGGGACGCTCACCGGCTCCATCGGCGTCATCATGCAGCTGGCCAATCTGGAGTCGCTCTTCAAGAAGGTCGGGGTCGAGTGGGTCGTGGTGAAGGCCGGCCCGTTCAAGGACATCGGCAACATCGCGCGCCCCATGACCGCCGAGGAGCGCCGCGTGCTCCAAGCCCTGCTGGACGACGTGCACGGCCAGTTTATCGCCGCTGTCGTGGACGGGCGGAAGCTCGACCGCACCGAGGTCAGGACGATCGCCGACGGACGGATCTTCTCCGGGGCCCAGGCCAGGGCCAACCGCATGGTCGACGAGCTGGGTGGCTTCGAGGATGCGATCAACGGAGCCGCCATGCTGGCGGGGCTTCCGGCGCCGCCTGCCGTCGTCATGCCCCGACGACGCCTCTCCATCAGCGAGCTGCTCCGCAACACCGTGGGACTCCCGGGCTCGGCGCTGCCCATGCTCCGACCGGAACTGCCCAGCTTCAAGACACCCCTCTATCTGATGGACTGACCCCCACCGCGCGACGTCGTCTAAGTGCCCACTAAGGTTGCCATTATTCATCGCCGCGTGCTAAGGTCCCCGTTGGGCTCACGTGCCCGAGGCGGGGTGGACGATGACGAAAGCGGAGCTGATCGACGAAGTCTCCAAGCTGTCGAACCTGACCAAGAAAGAGACAGAGACGATCGTCAACACCATTTTCGACAACATCACGGACGCTCTTGCCCAGGGCGACAAGGTGGAGCTGCGCGGTTTCGGGAGCTTCCGGATCCGGCGGCGCAACTCGCGCAAGGGGCGCAATCCGAAGACCGGTTCGGCCGTCGAGGTCCCCGAAAAGCGGGTGCCCTTCTTCAAGGTCGGCAAGCGGCTGCGCGAACTCGTCAACACCTAGCCTCTCGCGTTCTCGCGTGGATCGTCTGTGGGCGCCGTGGCGTATGGCGTACGTGAGCGCCACTCCGGCGCCCGCCTCCGGCTGTTTCCTCTGCGAGGCCCGTGCGTCGACGGACGACCGGACCCGACTGGTGGTGGCGCGGCGCGAGCGAGCGTTCCTCATGCTCAACGCGTATCCGTATGCGTCCGGCCACCTGATGGCGGTGATCAACTCGCACGTAGGGGCCATCGAGCACGCCGAAGCACCGGAACTCGACGACGCCCTGACCCTCGTCCGCGCGGCCACGGCGGTGCTCAGCGCGGAGTACCGCGCCGACGGCTTCAACATCGGCATCAACCAGGGCCGCGTGGCCGGAGCCGGCGCTCCTGACCACCTGCACGTCCACGTCGTGCCACGCTGGCAAGGCGACCTGAACTTCATGCCGGTGCTGAGTGACGTCCGCGTGCTTCCCGAAATCCTCGATCAGACCTGGCAGCGCCTGCGAGGACGGCTTGACGGCTGACACGCCGCTGGTGGTCACGCCGATGATGCGGCAGTACCAGGAGCTGAAGCAGCGCTATCCGGACTTCATGCTGCTGTTCCGCCTCGGCGACTTCTACGAGATGTTCCTCGACGACGCGGAGCGCGGGGCGCGGCTGCTGCAAATCGCCCTGACCTCGCGCCAGGGTGCCCCCATGGCGGGCATTCCCCACCACGCGGCCGAGAGCTACATCGCGCGCCTGGTGAAGGCCGGTCAGAAGATCGCGGTGTGCGAGCAACTCGAGGCGCCGGGCAAGGGGAAGAAGCTCCTGCGGCGCGACGTGGTGCGGGTCATCACCCCGGGGACGATCACCGATACGGCCTACCTGCCGGGAACGGCGAACAACTTCCTGCTCGCCGTGGTCCCGACCGCGGACGGCGGCCGCCGGCGCGCGCTGGGCGTGGCCCTCCTCGACGTGTCCACCGGAGACTTCTGGGCGGGCGAGGACGGCGAGCTCGACGATGGCGTGCTCGGTGCCGCCTTGCTCCGGCGGCCGGCCGAGATCCTGCTCCCCGGGGCTGTGCGCGAGGCGCATCCCGAGCTCCTGGCGCGTCTCAGCGAGCACGCGCCACCCTGACCTTCTGCGGAACGACGGCCCCCTCGCTCCGGCAAGCCGTGGAAGAGCTACGCGCGCAGTTCGGGGCGCCCTCGCTCGACGCCGTCGGACTCGGAGGGATGACCGCGGGTCTCCAGGCAGCCTCGGTCGCCCTCGACTACGTGCGGGCCACCCAGGGCGCCTCCTCGCTGAGACACCTGACCATCCTCCAGCGCCTCGCCCCCGCCGATACCGTGGCGCTCGACGAGACGGCGGTCCGAACCCTGGAGCTGCTCGAAGGCGCCGACGGACACGTCCGTTCTTCGCTGCTTGGCGTCCTCGACACGACCGTCACGCCCATGGGGGCGCGGCTCCTGCGGCAGTGGCTGCTCCGGCCGCTGCGCAACCCGGCGGTCATTGCCGCGCGGCAGGATGCGGTGGAGGCCCTCGTCGAAGATCCGGCAGCGCGTGCCGCCCTGCGCCGCGCGCTCGGGACCATCGGCGACCTCGAGCGTCTCACCAGCCGGGCCACCCTGGGCGTAGCGCACGCCCGGGACATGGTGGGCCTTCGGGCGTCTCTGGGATCGCTGCCGGCGGTGCGCGATGCTGTCTCCGGCCTCGCGCCGTTGCTCCTCGGCGAGGCGGCCACCGCCATCGCGCCGCTCGAGCCCCTGCGCGAGATGCTGGCGGCGGCGCTGGTCGACGAGCCCCCGCTGGTGCTGCACGACGGGGGCATCATCCGCGAGAGCTGGAGCGAGGCCCTGCGCGCCATCGTGGACGACGCGCGCGAGGCGCGCGAGTGGATCGCCGGGCTGGAGGAACGGGAGCGTGCGCGTACCGGCATCACCGGACTGCGCGTCCGCTTCAATCGCGTCTTCGGCTACGGCATCGAGGTGACCCGCTCTCAGGCCGGCCGTGTTCCCCCCGAGTACGTGCGCCGCCAGACCCTGACCACGGGCGAGCGCTACGTGACCGAGGAGCTGAAGGCGCACGAGACCACGGTGCTGGGTGCCGACGAACGCCGCCGCCGGCTGGAGTACGAGCTGTTCGAGGACGTCCGCCGCCGGGTGGCGCAGCGGGCACGCGAGCTGCAAGCCACGGCGCGCGCGGTGGCCGTGTTCGACGTGTGCGCCGCCCTCGCGGAGGTGGCGCACCTGCGCGGGCACGTGCGCCCGGTGGTGGACGAGAGCGATGCGTTGGTGATCGTCGACGGCCGCCACCCCGTGCTCGAGGCCCGCGCCGAAGGGCCCGTCACTCCCAACGATGTCGCCCTCGACCCCCAGACGCGCGTCATGATCCTGACGGGGCCGAACATGGCGGGGAAGTCCGTCTATCTGCGCCAGACGGGCCACATCGTGCTCATGGCGCAGATCGGGGCGTTCGTGCCGGCGCGCGAGGCGCGCATCGGCGCCTTCGACCGTGTCTTCACGCGGGTGGGCGCCCAGGACAACCTCGCCCGCGGGCAGAGCACCTTCCTGGTCGAGATGGTCGAGACCGCGGCCATCCTCCACAGCGTCACGCCCCGGAGCCTGGTTCTCCTGGACGAGGTGGGCCGGGGGACCTCGACCTACGACGGACTGGCCATCGCATGGGCGGTGGTGGAAGCGCTCCACGACCGAGCTCCGGGAGCGAAGGTGCTGTGCGCCACACACTTCCACGAGCTGACCCGCCTGGCCGACCGGCTCGCCGCCGTGCGGAACTTCCACGTGGCGGTGCGCGAATGGAACGACGAGATCGTCTTTCTGCACAAAGTGCGGCCGGGGAGCACGGATCGGAGCTATGGAGTGCAGGTGGCGCGACTGGCCGGACTGCCCGCCCAGGTGATCGCGCGGGCGCGCGCACTCCTCGCGGAGCTGGAGCAGGAGCGCGAGCAGCGGCTGGAGGCCGACGATCCCCGCCAGCTCGGCCTGTTCGCGCCCGTGGAGCATCCGTTCGCGGCGGAGCTGGCCGCCCTGGACCTCGCCCACCTCACGCCCATCGAGGCGCTCAACCTGCTCGCCAAGTGGCAGGACCGCCTCCGGAGCGGCGGGTGATCCGGAAGCTTCCCGAATCGCTCATCAACAAGATCGCGGCCGGTGAAGTGGTGGAGCGGCCGGCCTCCACGGTCAAGGAACTGGTGGAGAACGCGCTCGATGCCGGGGCGGGCACGATCGCCGTGGATCTGCGCGACGGAGGCAGTGCCCTCATCCGGGTTACCGATGACGGCGTGGGTATGAGCGCGGACGACCTCCCGCTCGCCCTGGAGCGTCATGCCACCTCGAAGCTCGCTCGCGACGAGGATCTCGCGGCCATCGCCACCCTCGGGTTTCGGGGCGAAGCCCTGCCCGCGATCTGCGGAGTCTCGCGGTTCACCATCACCAGTCGGGCGCGCGACGCGCTGGAGGGTCTTCGGCTCGCCGGCGAGGGGGGCGTCGTCACCCAGCAGCTCGCCATGCCGGCGGAACCGGGCACGACGGTGGAAGTGCGCGACCTGTTCTTCAATACCCCCGCGCGCCTGAAGTTCCTCAAGAATGCCGCGGCCGAGACGGCGGCGACGTTGCGCACGTTGACGGCGCTCGCCGCCGCGCATCCCGCAGTGCAGGTGCGCGTCATCCACAACGGCCGCGCGGCCATCACGGCGCCGAAGGCGGCCGACGGCCGGGCGCGGATGGGCGCCCTCTGGGGCTGGGACGCCGCGGGGCGCCTGCTGGTTGTCGACCACGCCGAGCACGGCCTCCACGTGCGCGGCCTGGTGGCGCCGCCCGACCTCACACGCGGTAACCGGGACGACATCCTGGTCGTCGTCAATGGCCGCCCGGTGCGCGATCCCGCGCTCGGCCAGGCCATTCTCGAAGCCTACCGGCCGCTGCTCCCGCGCGATCGCTATCCGCTGGCCATCGTCCATCTCGTCCTCGATCCCGCCGACGTGGACGTCAACGTCCATCCCACGAAGGCGACGGTGCGCTTCCGCCATGCCCGGCTCGTGCACGAGATGATCGTGGCGGCACTGCGCGAGGCGCTGGGGCGCCGCGAGGTCGTCCCGGAGATGCGCCCGGGTGCCGGGGCGCGACCCGAGGCGACAACCCCGGCCGCGACACCCACGGCGGGGGAGCAAGCAGCGCTCTTTGCCGAGGAGCCTGCGCCGTACACTGTGGGCCTCTTCGGGCGCGTGCTCGGACAGGTGCAGGAGACGTTTATCGTCTCGACCTCGGAGCGCGAAGTCTTCTTCCTGGATCAGCACGTGGCCCACGAGCGGGTGATCTTCGAACGGCTCCTCGGGGAGGTGCACGGGGGCACGGTCGCCTCCCAGGGGCTGCTCTTCGCGGAGGCCCTGGAGATCAGCCCCGCCGCGCGCGCGCTTCTCGGGCGATGGCGCGCGCCGCTGGAGCGGCTCGGCTTCGCCTTCGAGGAGCACGGCGACAGCCTGGTGCTGACCGCGGTGCCGACCCTGCTCAAAGGGGATGACCCGGTACGGCTGATCGAGGCGGCCCTCGACGACCTCGGCTCCCCGCGCGCCGGGACGCCGGCCGTCGATCGCGCGCTGGCCTTCGTGGCGTGCCGGGCGGCGGTGAAAGCGGACACGCCCCTCGCCCGCGAGGAGATGGAACGGATCGTGAGCGATCTCGCCGTGACCTCGACGCCCTACTTCTGTCCCCACGGACGCCCCATCGTCAGTCGCATCGCGCTCTCCGACATCCGCAAGGAGCTGCGCCGGACGTGGTAGCGCGCGCGGCGCCGCTCGTCGTCATGGCCGGGGCCACCGGAGTGGGCAAGACGGCCACCGCTGTCGCCTTGGCCAGGCGCCTGCCCATCCAGGTGATCAGCGCCGACTCGCGGCAGGTGTATCGGGAAATGGACGTCGCGACGGGCAAGCCCACGGCCGAGGAGCGCGCGGCGGTCCCGCACGACCTGATCGACATCGTGGATCCCGACGATCGGTACAATGCGGCCCGCTTTCGCACCGACGCCCTGCGCGCCGTGGAGGCCGCCCGGGCCCAGGGCCGGTTGCCCGTCGTGGTCGGAGGAACCGGGCTCTACATCCGCGCCCTGCTGCGCGGCCTCGATCCCGCTCCGCCCGCCGATCCGGTCTTCCGCGCCGAGCTGGCTGCGCTGGCCGCACGTCAGGGACGACACGTGCTCCACGAACGGCTACGACGTGAGGTCCCGTCCGTGGCAGCACGCTTGCACCCGAATGACTCGGTGAGGATCATCCGAGCGCTGGAGCTAGGACGCGCCGGTCGGACGGAACAGCGGGCGTGGCACGATGCTGCGCCAGGGGCTCCGCTGCTCTACCTCGGCCTGACCATGGACCGCGAGCACCTGGTGGCGCGGCTCCGTGCGCGCTGCGCAGCCATGGTGGCCGCCGGGCTCGCCGCCGAGGTGGAACAGCTGCTGCAGCGTGGGTACGACGAGTCGCTGCCCGCCATGTACGGCATCGGCTACCGTGATTTCGTGCGGGTGGTGCGGGGCAAAACCAGCGAGGAGGACGCCCTGCGTACGATGCAACGGGATACCGTGCGCTACGCGAAGCGTCAGATGACCTGGTTCCGGCGCGAGCCGGACGTCGAGTGGATCGACATCGAGCGAGAGAGCGGCCCCGCGCGCGTGGCCGCTCTCGTGGAGGGATGCCTGGGGTGATAGAAACGACGAACGGTCGCCGTCTCGAGCGCGCAGTCATCGGAGCTTTGCGAGTGGGAGGAGAGCGTCGCTGGCAGGTTGAGGAATCCCTGGATGAGCTGATGGGGCTGGTCCACGCTGCCGGCGGCGTGGTGGTCGAGCGCATCGTGCAGGAGCGCCAGGCGCCATCGCCGTCGCTGTACTTCGGGCGGGGCAAGGTCGAGGAGATCGGCGACACCGCCCGACGGCTCGGGGCCAACTTGTTCGTCTCCGACGACGTCCTCTCGCCGGTGCAGGAGCGGAACCTGTCCCAGAGCCTGGGCCTGAAAGTCATCGATCGGACGGCGCTGATCCTCGATATCTTTGCCCAGCGGGCGCGAACGAGCGAGGGAAAGCTCCAGGTAGAGCTGGCGCAGTTGACCTATCTGATGCCGCGGCTGATCGGCCAGTGGAAGCACCTCGAACGACTGGGCGGCGGCATCGGGACCAGAGGACCGGGCGAGACCCAGCTCGAGTCCGACCGACGCGTCATTCGCACGCGGGTGCGGCAGATCACGCGCGACCTCGAGCGCGTGAAGGTTCACCGGCGCGTGCAGCGCGTCGGCAGGCGCCGGGCCGGGCTCCCCATCGTGGCTCTGGTCGGCTACACGAACGCGGGGAAGACCACCTTGCTCAACCGCCTCACCGGATCCGCGTTGACTGCGGCCGACCGGCTGTTCGTCACCCTGGACCCCGCAGCCCGGCTCGTGAATGTGCCCGGCCAGCAGCCATTCATCCTGACCGACACCGTAGGCTTTATCAGGAAGCTCCCGCATGAGCTGGTGGCGGCCTTCCGGGCGACCCTGGAGGAGCTGGCCGAGGCGGACGTGCTTCTGCACGTGGTCGATGCCAGCCACCCGCAGCTCGACGAGCACATGACGGCCGTGGAGACGCTCCTCCGGGAACTGGAGGTCGCGGAGCAGCCACGACTGGTGGTGCTGAACAAGCTCGATTGCCTGGAGGATCCCGCCATCGCCGCAGGGCTCGTCCGGACACGGGGCGGGGTGGCGGTCTCGGCGCGCACGGGCGATGGCCTCGAGGAGCTCCTCGAGGCCATCCGCGCGCGGCTGCCGCGAGCCGGCCGTCCCGTCACCTTGCGGATTCCGCACGGCGCCGGCGCGGCGCTGGCGTCATGCTACGAGCGCGGGCGGGTGCTGGCCCGGTCAGACGAGCCCCAGCATGTTCGCGTGGAAGTGGAGCTACCTCTCGACGCACTGGGCTCGCTGGAGGCCTATCGCGTGTGAGGACATGGGGGACTCCGGGCGTCCCCCCACGCCCCCTGGACGCTCGTCGGGCCCCGGGGGACCCGGGGCCCTCCTCGAGCCCCTAGCGCTCCTCGATTCCCGGCACTCGGGATGCCGTCGAACGCGGTGTAGACTGAGTGGCTCGTATGGGACTGGCGAACTGGCTCACGATCCTGCGCATCGTCCTCATCCCGGTATTCGTGCTGCTCCTCGTCTACCGGCGACCGGGCGTGGCCCTGCTGGTTTTTTCTCTGGCCGCCCTCACGGACATGCTCGATGGCTACGTGGCCCGCCGACGGGGCAGCCAGAGCCGTCTCGGGGCGTTCCTCGATCCCATGGCGGACAAGCTCCTCCTCATCGCCTCGTTCGTCACCCTCACGCAGCTCAAGTTCCTGCCCCCGTGGATCACCATCGTCGTGATCAGCCGTGACGTCATCCTCATCGTAGGGGCGTTGCTCGTCCACATGCTGGGCGGCCGCATCCATCCGCGGCCCACCTGGGCGGGCAAGGCGGCCACGTTCTTCCAGGTCCTCACCGTGCTCACGGGAATGCTCGTGCGCTATGGTCGGCCGACGGACGCGGGCGCGCTCGCCCTCAGCTCCGTGACCTGGCTCGCCGCCTTCTTCACCGTGGTGTCGGGCCTCCAGTATCTGGTGCACGGCATGCGCTACCTCAGCGCCACCGACGCCGCCCGCGAGGAGTCCAGTGAAGACGTGCTCTACCGCTGAGGGCGTGGTGGTGGCCGCCGTGCGGCGACCGTCGCCGGCCGCCGCGGCGGGGATCGGCGCGGGGGACCGGCTGGTGTCCATCAACGGTCAGCCGCTGCGTGACGCCATCGACTTCCAGTTTCACGCGGCCGACGACCTCCTCGAGGTGGAGGTGGAACGGGGGTCGGCGCGGCGGCGCCTCACCATCGTGCGCCCTCCCGGCGAGCTCGGTCTCGAGCTGCAAGCGCCCCGGCCCGGTGAGATCGCCACCTGCGCCAACAAGTGCGTCTTCTGCTTCATCCATCAGCTGCCCAAAGGTATGCGGCGTAGCCTCTACGTGAAGGACGACGATTTTCGGCTGTCCTTCCTCCACGGTAACTACATCACCCTCAGCGATCTCGACGACGACGCCCTCGCCCGCATCGTCGAGCAGCGGCTGTCGCCGCTCTACATCTCCGTCCACGCCACCGACCCCGCGCTGCGCCACGCCCTGCTCGGCCGTCCGCGTCACTCCGCAGAGATCCTGCCGCGGATGGAGCGGCTGGCCCGGGCGGGGATCCGCATGCACGCGCAGATCGTCCTGTGTCCCGACTGGAACGACGGGCCGGCGCTCGAGCGTTCGGTGCTCGAGCTGGCCCCCCTGGCGCCGCAGGTGGCCACCGTGGCCATCGTTCCGGTGGGTCTCACGCGTCATCGCGAGCGCCTCCCCGCGCTGCGCCCCCTTCGCGACGACGAGGCGCGCGCGCTGGTCGCGACGGTGACGGCCTGGCAAGAGCGTTTCCTCGTGTCGCTGGGCACGCGCTTCGTGTTCCTCGGGGACGAGGTGTATCTGCAGGCTCGAGTGGACGTGCCCCCGGCGGGGGCCTACGAGGGCTTTGTCATCGCCGAGGACGGGGTGGGGCTCGTGCGTCGCTTCGAAGACGCCTTTGCACGCTCGGTGTCTCGCCGACGCCGCTGGCCGACGATGCCTCCGGTCACGGTGGTCACGGGTGAGATGTACGGGCCACGCCTGAGCACACTACTGGGCGGACTCGCACCGTGTGGCCTCACCGCGCGCGTGGTGTCGGTGCCCAACGAATTCTTCGGCCGGGGCGTGGCCGTGGCCGGTCTCTTGACCGGACAGGACGTCCAGCACCACCTCGCGACGCAGGGTGACCTCGGGGCTGCGGTGCTGGTGCCGGCGGTGGCCGTCCGCGACGGGGAAGGCGTCTTCCTCGACGATCTCACCTCGGGTGACCTCGCGAGTGCCCTCGGCGTGCCGGTGCGGGTCGTCGAGCCGACCGCGCGGGGCCTGCTCGATGCGCTCCTGGCAGGGACATGATGCTGCGCCCGATCATCGCCATCGTGGGCCGGCCGAACGTGGGCAAATCGACCTTGTTCAATCGCCTCGTCGGGCGCCGGACCTCGATCGTGCGCGACGTTCCCGGCGTCACTCGCGACCGACTGTACGGGCAGGTGAGCCAGGGGCGCTGGTATGCCACGGTCGTCGACACCGGCGGCTTCGATTCGACCCCGGAGGAGCCGCTGATCGACGGCGTCCGCCGTCAGGTGCTTGCCGCGGTGGAGGAAGCGGACCTGATCCTCTTCGTGGTCGACGCCCGCGCGGGCGTGACCGCGCTCGATCTCGACCTGGCCCGTACCCTGCGCCGCACGGGGCGGCCCGTGGTGCTGGTCGCCAACAAGATCGACACCGGAGGCCTGGACAGCCTCACCGCTGACCTGTATCGACTGGGCTTCGGTGAGCCGCTGCCCGTCTCCGCTGAGCACGGCCGTGGCGTCGCTGAAATGCTAGAGGTCGTGTGTGAGCGGGCGCCGGCGCAGGCGGTCCCCGTGCCGACGCGGGGGACGCCCGTCCACATCGCCGTCATGGGGCGGCCGAACGTCGGGAAGTCGTCGCTCGTGAACACCATGGTGGGTTCGGAGCGGGTCCTCGTGGACGCGGCGCCCGGAACCACGCGCGATGCCGTGGACACCCCGTTCGTCTATCAGGACCGCCCCTACGTGCTCGTCGATACCGCCGGCATCCGCCGCAAGGGGAGAGTCAGGGAGGTCCTCGAGAAGCTGGCCGTGGTCATGGCCCGCAAGAGTCTCGAGCGCTGTCAGGTCGCGCTCGTGGTCATCGACGCCTCGGAGGCCATCGCCGCTCAGGATACCCATATCGCCGGATATGCGGAGGAGGCGGGGCGGGCGACGGTCCTCGTGATCAACAAGTGGGACCTCGTGCCTCCGGGGATGGTCCGCAAGGCCGAGGTCGTCGAGCAGATCCGCGACCGGCTGCCCTTTCTTGACTATGCCCCGATATGCTTCACCTCGGCCGTGCGCGGCCAAGGCTTGGCCGAGCTCTTCGAGACCATCGACCTCGTGGCCACGGAGGCACGCCGACGGCCGCCGGGCGGCGAGGTCCTCGAGACGCTGCGGCAGGCGATCGAGCGCCGGCCCGTCTCGATCGCCGGGGCACCCCTCACGATCCAGTCGGTCACGCAGGTCGCGGTGGGTCCTCCCACCTTCGCCCTCCGGGTGAGTCGCCCGGCCGGTATCCATTTTTCGTACGAGCGGTACCTCGTGAAGTCGCTGCGGCGCGCGTTCACCTTCACGGGCTCGCCCATCCGTCTGTCGTTCCGACCGGCGGCGACCCGGAGGGCACGCCCGCAGCGGGTGAGGCGCTGAGCGCGGAGAGACGCCGCCGGGTTCGGATCGCGACGGCGATCGTGCTGCTCGGTGGTGCGGCGGTCATCGGTGTTGGCCTGTGGCGTCCGGGACTCCTGTCCTCCACGGCGGCGAGGTTACCGCGCGCGGCTCCGGTGGCGCGGGTGAGCGTCGCCGCGCCCGCCGTCGCCCCGGTCGTGCGCATCTCCCTGAGCGAGCGGCTCCCGGCGCGCTTGCCCGTGCCAGGAATCCCCGCGGGGTGGCACCTCAAAGAGTTCGCAGGTCAAGCCGACGTCGAGTTGCTCCGCGACGAGATGCTCGCGTTGCGGTTGCGCAGCCGCCGCGCGTCGTATGTCCTCTATCGGGACGTGTCGATCGACGTGCGCACGTATCCCTGGCTCTCGTGGGCATGGAAGGTCGTTCAGCTCCCCTCGGGAGGCGACGTCCGCACTTCGGGGAGCAACGATCAGGCCGCGCAGCTCTACGTCGTCTTTCCCCGCTGGCCCGATCCGCGGCAGAACAGCGACGTGATCGGCTACGTGTGGGACACCACGGCGCCGGTCGATCTCCATGCCGCCAACACGCAGGCCGCCAACGTCAGGGTCATCGTGGTCGCCTCGGGACCTGCGCGCCTTGGAGGCTGGCGGCGCTTCGAGCGCAATATCGCCCAGGACTACGTCGGCCTGTTCGGACGCCAACCGCCTCAGGCCGGTAAGGTCGCCGTCATGATCGACAGCGACGACACCCGATCCGACGCCGAGGCCCTCGTGGCCGACATCCAGTTCTCCCGAGCGTCCATAGAAAGGAGGGAAAGCCCAACGTCCATGCTACGATAGCGCCGGTCAGTTCGCCGAGATCGCCAGGGAAGGGGACATAACACGTGGACTCAGGTCGCGATCTGGACGACCCCCGAGAGCCGGCGCTGCCCCCGGGAGCGCGACGGGCGCTCTGGCGGGCGCGGTGGTTCCGCGCCACGGTGGTCTTTTCGATCGCGGCGATGACAGCGGCGCTCACGGTGCCATACGTGCTGGACCATGCCGCCCGGCACGCGATCGTGGCACCGTGGCTAGCGCGTCAGGCCAGTCCTGCCGCGGTGATCTCCGACGTGACGACCTTGGCCTGGGAGGGCGGGTCGAAGAGCGCCGACGAGACGAGGCCCTCCGGCGGTTTCGCGGCGATCCCCATCGCACGCGGGCTGGTCATTCGCATGGTTTCGGCCTCGGCGCCGGCCGCGCCGAAGCGAACCGAGCCTGCGCCCGCCAAGGGGTCGCCGTCGAGCTCGAAAACCGCGCCAGAGGACACAGGCGCGGCGCGGACGGGCGACTTGTACTGGGTGCAGGTCGGCGCCTTCCGTGACTCGGAGACGGCGAGACGCGTCGCCCAAAGGTTGCGCGAGCACAGGTACCAGGTGCAGGAATCCGTCACCACGCGCCCGGCTCCCGCTCTCGCAGGCGCCGCTGCCGATGTGGCACCCGTGGCCCAGGGTGAGCGTGACCGCTACGAGATCGTCGTGACGGGTGGCTCGGCGGCCGAGGTCGCGGCGAAGCTCAGCGCCAAGGGCCTGACCAGCCGCGCGGCCGCGGAGGGCTCGGTGATCACTCCGGGGTTGCCGCTGGGAGAGGCGGTGGCGCTCTCGAAGGATCTCGCCGACGCGGGACTCGCCGTCCGGGTGCGCCGGGTGGGGACCTCGGCCGGGGCCGCTCCCCGCTCGCACAACAGCCCGGCGACCGAGACGCTCCATCGCGTGCGGGTGGGCGGGTTCGCCGATCGCGGCGCAGCGGTGGCCGTACTTAAAGATTTGGAGTCTCGCGGATACAAGCCGCTTCTCGCGCGAGGGAACGAGTGAGGGAAAGCAGTCCGCGTTAGGGGGTGAAGGGGCACCGTGACCAAGAACGATCTCGTGAATTCCGTCGCCGCGCACGGCCTCTCCAAGCGACAGTCATCGACCGTCGTGGAATCCGTGTTCGACATCATCTTCAACTGCTTCGAAAAGGGCGAGGACGTGAAGATCGTCGGCTTCGGGCACTTCCGGATCCGCCAGAAGGCCTCGCGCCGCGGTCGCAATCCTCAAACGGGGGACAGCATCGAGATCACCGCGCGCAAGGTGCTCACGTTCAAACCCAGCAAGGGGCTGAAGCAGCGGATCAACAGCCCTGCGGCGCGATCGTCGGCCACCGCGCCGGGCGCGATGCCGCCGGCCTCCTCACCGCAATCCTAGGCCGGCGGCATGGGGGCGGAGGCGGCCGAGAAGCTCTACTACCGGATCGGCGAGGTGGAGGCCATCACCGGCGTGCCCGCATACGTGCTCCGCTACTGGGAGTCGGAGTTCAAGCTCCTCCGGCCCAAGAAGAACGTCGCCGGGCAGCGCCTCTACCGGCACCGCGACCTCGACCTCGTCAAGCGCATCAAGGCCTTGCTCTACGACGAGCGCCTCACCCTGGAGGGCGCGAAGAAGCGCTTGCTCGCGGAGTCGCGCAAGGGGCCCGAGCAACTCGATCTGGGCATGCGGGAGGCGTCGTACGCGGCGGCGCTGCGGCGGATCCGCGATCACCTCACCGCCCTCCGGGTGAAGCTCAAGAGTTGAAGGCGTGTCGCCGAGACACGATCCTGTTGAAGGACTCCCGGGCTTCTGCGAGAATCCGAGGCGAGGTCGGGGCGTGGCGCAGCCCGGTAGCGCACATGACTGGGGGTCATGGGGTCGGAGGTTCAAATCCTCTCGCCCCGACCATTTAAGCTGACGGCACCGCGGGGCGATCGCTCGCCCCGCACGCATCCATACCGCACATGCCCGTACTCCTCGTCACCAACGATGACGGAATCCATGCCACCGGCCTCGCGGCCCTGGCCCGTGCGGTGGAGGGGCTCGGCGACGTGCACGTGCTCGCCCCCGAACGGGAGCAGAGCGCATGCGGGCACGCCCTGACCCTGCATCGCCCGTTGCGCGTGGACCAGCTCGGGGAGCGGCGCTTCTCGGTCAACGGCACGCCCTCGGACTGCGTGAACCTCGGCGTGCTCGGCTTCCTCCCGGAACGGCCCGTGCTCGTGCTCGCGGGAATCAACCATGGTTCGAACCTCGGCGACGACGTGACCTACTCGGGAACCGTCTCCGCGGCCATGGAAGGTACGCTGCTCGGGGTTCCCTCCATCGCCGTGTCCCTGGCGACGGGGGGAGACTTCGAGGAGGCGGCGCGGGTCGCGCGCCTCGCGGCCATGCGCGTGCTCGTGAGTGGGCTGCCCGACAAGACGCTCCTCAACGTGAACGTCCCGGCCGGGCCGCCCCGGGGCATCCGCCTCACGCGGCTCGGCCATCGCGTGTACGACGGCAAGATCCTGGAGCAGACGGATCCTCGGGGCCGCCCTCACTACTGGATCGGGGCCGGCCCGCCGCAGTGGGGCTTGCTGGAGGGTACCGACATGGGAGCGGTGCACGACGGCTTCGTGGCCATGACGCCGCTGCATCTGGATCTGACGCACCATCGCGCCCTCGCCCAGATGCAGGACTGGTCCACCTGGCTGAACGCCCAGTTCCGGCACGCGCGCCCAACCTCCGCGTGAGCGGGATCGACCTCTTCCAGCGCGAGCGCCTGCGCATGGTGGACGATCAGCTTGCCCGGCGCGGGATCAAGGACGAGCGAGTGCTGGCCGCCATGCGGCGCGTGCCGCGTCATCGGTTCGTGGAGGAGGCCTTCCGCGAGCGGGCCTATGGTGACCATCCGCTGCCCATCGGACAGGAGCAGACGATCTCCCAACCCTACATCGTCGCCCTCATGACTGCCCTTCTCGAGCTGACCGGGCCGGGAGAAGGTCCTCGAGATCGGCACCGGATCGGGCTATCAGACGGCGGTACTCGCCGAGCTGGCTCGCCGCGTCTGCTCGATCGAACGCATTCCCGCGCTCGCGGCCCGGGCGCGGGCGGCGCTGGAGGCGCTGGGCTACGCGAACGTGTGGGTGAGAGTGGGCAACGGGACCCTCGGATGGCCGGACGAGGCTCCCTTCGATCGCATCCTGGTGGCCGCGGGCGGACCCAGTGTTCCCCCGCCGCTCTTCGAGCAGCTGACCGAGGGCGGCCGCATGGTGCTGCCCCTCGGCGACCAGGCCGGCCAGACCCTCACCCTCGTGGAGAGCGTGGGAGGGCAGATGCGCACCCGCCGGTGCGGGGACTGCCACTTCGTTCCGCTGGTGGGCAAGTACGCCTGGAACCCGTGAGCCTGTATAATCGACCCGCTCATTCGGGGCGTAGCGCAGCCTGGTAGCGCGCACGGTTCGGGACCGTGAAGTCGGAGGTTCAAATCCTCTCGCCCCGACCATCACCGCCGCGACGCCGATCGGAACGCGCCGATTGGCGCGCGGCAGCAGCCTGACGGACGATTGGACACGACAGCGCGGGAGGCGGCCGAGATCACCATCGAGGGCCTCGTGCAGGGAGTGGGGTTTCGCGACTTCGCCCGGCGCCACGCCGCCGAGCTCGCCCTCGCGGGGTGGGTCATGAACCTGTCCGATGGCCGCGTGCGCGTGTGGGCGGAGGGCTCTCGCGAGTCCATCGAGACCCTGGTGCGGCGGCTCGAGCACGGACCTCGCCTCGCCCGCGTGGACCGGGTCGCCGTCGCCTGGGGCGAGCCGTCGGGGGGCTGGCCAACCTTCACCATCAGGAGCGGGAACCCCGCACGGTGATCGGCCGGCCGACCGGCAGTCGGTCGCGGTGGACGAGAACCGTTGTCGTGCTGGTGTGTGCGGCCGCGCTCGCGCCCTCGGGTGCTGCCGGGCTTTGCCGGCACCTCGCACGAGGTGAGGCGCAGCGAGACGCTGAGCGGGATCGCGCGTCGGTACGGCGTCAGCGTTCGCGAGATCGTCTCCGCCAACCGGCTTCCTGGCCCGCGCGCTCGACTTCACGTGGGAAGCCGGCTGACCATCCCCGAGGCGAAGACCGAACGGCGGGTCGAGGCGACGCCACGGGCGGTGGCACGAGGGGCGCCGCGCGCCAAGCGTGCCGTCCCTGCGGTCTGCCGCGGCGCGCGATTTCTTCTCCCTCCCGCCAGTAAATCTGCTCCTGGGCATTCCCGACTTCGCCAGCCCGGTCCCCGAGTTCGCCTGGCCGGTCGACGGTGCGGTCAGCTCCAACTTCGGCCGGCGCTGGCGGGCCTGGCATCGCGGCGTGGACATCGTGGCGGCCGAAGGCACGCCGATCCACGCGGCGGCGGCCGGCGTGGTCGTCGCCAGCGGGACCGAGCCGCGCTACGGGCGGGTGGTGAAGATCGAGCACGACGACGGCTTTGTGACCGTCTACGCGCACAACCTCGCGAACAGCGTAGAGGTTGGGCACCGCGTCGCCGCCGGCCAGGAGATCGGCAACGTCGGTCAGACGGGACGCGCCACCAGCGCGCATCTGCACTTCGAGATCCGCCACGAGGGGCGGGTCGTCAATCCGCTCTACTTGCTACCGCTTCCTCCTCGGGTGGCCACGGAGGAGTTCGCCGTCGAGCCCGAGGACGACGATGAGTGAGGGACCGGACGACGAGGCCATCCCCGACGAGCCTCTCGCGCCGCTCGTCGACGCCTCCGATCGGATGTCCGCGCCGAGACCCGGGACACGAGCCGGGCCAACCTGGGCCTGTACCTCTCGGAGATCTCGCGCATCCGCCTCCTCACCCGCGAGGAAGAGGTTGACCTCGCGCGGCGCGTGCAGGCCGGCGACGAGCGAGCCAAGGCCCGCCTCACCGAGGCCAACCTCCGCCTGGTCGTCCAGATCGCCCGCCGCTACCTGAACCGCGGCCTGCCCCTGCCCGATCTCATCGAGGAGGGCAATCTCGGCCTCATGCGCGCGGTGGAGAAGTTCGAACCCGGAGCGCGGCACCCGCTTCTCGACGTACGCCGCGTGGTGGATCCGCCACGCCATCGTGCGGGCGCTGGCCAACCAGGCCCGCATGATTCGCCTGCCCGTCCACGTCGAGGCGCTCCTCGGACGCTACGCCAGGAGCACGCCCGACTCACCCAGGATCTGGGCCGGGCGCCCACCTCGGAGGAGATCGCGGCGGCGATGCACACCAGCGTGGAGCAGGTGAGAGAGCTGGAGGAGATCCGCCAGCCCCCGGTGTCCCTCGACGCGCCCGTGGCGCGACGACGAAGCCAGACTGCTGGACTCCGTCGCCGACACGGCCGCGGATCCGAGCGCCGCGCTCGGGACCCTGCTTCGGGCGCGGAGCGATCTCCTGTCCATGCTCGACGACCTGGCCGCCAACGAGGGCGCGGTCCTCCGGCGGCGCTTCGGCCTCGACGGAGAGCCGCCGGAGACGCTGGAGGCCATCGGCCGGCGCATGTCGCTCAGCCGCGAGCGCGTCCGCCAGATCGAGGCCAACGCGCTCCGCAAGCTCCGCGCCCTGCTCATGACCCGCGGGATCGACGCCGATCTGGTCTGAGGCGCGAGCACGCCATTGCGTGGCCGCGCTCGCGGCAATCGCCCTTTCCGGGTGCGGGACTGCCGCGCCGCCCGCGGCGACGCTGGAGCCGGGCCAGATCGGGATGATTCGCTTCGCGAGCGGGGACGTTTCGAACCGGGGACTTCCTCGAGGGGAATCAGACCACCACGCCGGTCGTCATCGCGGGCCACCTGCAGATCGCGTCCGCCGCGGGGGCAGCGCGCGCGCCGGCCGTCGTCCTCATGCATGGCTGCAGCGGCTGGTCAGGCGCAGACGAAGGCTGGGCGCGCATCCGCAGATCGATCCGAAGCGCATCGCCCTCATAGGTTTCTCGCAGGGCGGGGGGTGACGCTGCGCGCGGCGATGACGCGATTCCAGCGAGCCTGGGCGCCTCCCAGTCGGCGCTTCGCCGCCTATCTCGCCTTCTACCCGGCCGGCCGCTGGTTCACCTTGATCGACGATGTCCATCTCGATGCGCGCCCGGTGCGAATCTTTCATGGGATGGCCGACGATTGGACGCCAGTCGGCCCCTGTCGCGCTCACGTCGACCGGGCGCGGTGGGCCGGCAGCGACATCGCGATCATGGAGTATCCCGGCGCTCATCACGGGTTCGACAATCGCCAGCTTTCCCCCGGCCGCACGCCGCCCCGACGTTCTGAAGCCCGGGCACTGCCAATGGATCGAGGAGTCGCCCGGCCGGGTGATCGATCGCGAGACGGGCCGCCCCGCGTCAGCCGATGCTCCCTGTGTCCGCAGAGGAGCGACGGTAGGCTACCAAGCCCACGCCTATCGCCAGGCCCTTCAGGATGTCGGCGCGTTCCTTCGCGCGACCTTCCAGATGGCACCGGCGGGGTGAAGGTCCTGGCGCCCCCGCGGCCATCGCGTCGAGAGGGAGAGCGTTTTGCCTCGACGTTGGCCAGCTCGCAGAGGCCGCGCCGCCGGCTGATCCTGGCGCACGGACCAGCGGCAGCATGACCGTCGTTCGCGTAGCTCTGGCGAACGCTCCGAGTCCGCCAGCAGAAGCGGCTCGCCGCGTGCTAGCTCTGAGACCTTGACTGGAGCGGGAGCTGCGCGGACCTCATCGCCTCGTAGCAGGTCACGTGGAAGCTCCCGGCAGGGGGCCTGTAGCGCGGTTCCCCTGGGCCGATCGCCTTGTCGCAGACGAGGCAGGTTTCAGCCAGTTGGTCGTCCATTGCGATGGTCCCCTCCGGACATCACGCGCATGCATCGCCAGTGCCGTTTGGGGTTTCTGGCCAGAACCTGGGCGATATGTGCGATGTGTCTTGGCGTCTGCTCAACACCGCAATGATCGGCTCGCCGATCGCCCTGGGACGGACTGAGACTAGTTTGAAGACTCTTGTGTCTGCTTCATGGTCAGTGGCCACCCCTGCCCTTCGTAGCGCGCTGGGCGGCGTGAGCTGTCAGCCTCCCATCGATGGGATACGCGATCTCTCTGTTCACCACGACCGTGATGGAGAGCGCTCCTGTACGACGAGCAGTGGCTCGCTGAAGTCATCGGCACGCATCGCAAGGCGCGCACCGAGGACTACTACAGATGCTCACAAGTCACTTGAAGGGCGCTTCGGGACGATCGCGCTCTTCGGACATCAAGAGACGGACCCCATCCGGGCCTTCATTGCGGAGAAACTCAACACCCGGCCGAGGGCGCACGACGTCCCCCGCGGCCCATTGCAAAGCGTGCATCGCGCCGAGGGGCAGAAACATGTCCGCTGAGAGCATGTGATGGTGCTCGATGGTGACGACATCGGCCGCGTGCTGGCGGCAGCGACGAAGTAGTATCCCGGTCATGAGCGGTATTCCGCGACCCTCCCGCAACCTGCCTTGAAGTAGTCATGCGCTGAGTAGCGGTAGGAAATGGTGCCCCCGGGGTGACTCGAACACCCGGCACGCAGTTTAGGAAACTGCTGCTCTATCCACCTGAGCTACGGGGGCACACGGCCTTACGAGACGTTGCGTCGATTCTACCGCGCCTCGTGCTGACGTCGTGCTGAAGTACCTTTCCGGGTCTGAACCCGAGGTGCTCGCGGTCACCACGGGCTGGTGACCCACGCCCACGTGACGAGCCACGTCGCTCCCACCAGAAGCGCGGCCACCACACCGAGAGCCACGAGGGTGGGAAAGAACGCGGCGAGCGCTTCGAAGAATGCCCGCACCGTCCTGCCGATGACGGGCAGCACAGCGACGACACCCGCGCAGTAGCCCGTGGCGAGAAGCCCTACGGCGACCGGCCCCCAGCCCAGGCGCCAGACCCCGTTGGCGACGAGGAGGATGAGCCCCGCGCCAAGGAGTGACCACGCGGCATAGCGCGCCCAGCGAAACACGAGGGGCACGCCGGGCGGCTCAGACGCAGGAATCCGACGCATCCCGTCGATTCTCCCGACAACGCGTCAACGCCATCCGACCCACGTGCCCCGGAGAAGGCGTCCGCCGGTCAGAGGACGCCGTGCTGGGTCAGTTCCGCGATCTGCTCCTTCGTGTAGCCGATGCCGGTGAGGACCTCCTCGTTGTCCTGGCCCAGCTCCGGGGCCGCGCTCCGTATGGGCAGGCGCTTTTCGCCGAACGACACCGGGTGACCCAGGATGGTGAGGTCGCCGAGGGCTGGCGAGTGGACGGGTTGAGCCATGGCCAGGTGTTGCACCTGAGGATCGGCAAACGACTTGTCGATCGAGTAGATCGGCCCGCAGGGAACGCCAGCGTCGTTGAGCAGGGTGATCCATTCGGCGCTGGGCTTCTGTCGAGTCACCGGCATGAGGACGTCCATCAGCACATCCCGGTTCGTGGAGCGCGCCCGCGAGGTCGCAAAGCGGGGATCGGTCAGGAGATCCGGCCGCCCGATGGCGCGGCAGAAGCGGCCGTACAGATCTTCGCCGGCGGCGGCGATGTTGATGTGCCCGTCCTTGGTCTCGAATACTCCAGTGGGAATCCCGGTGGGATGATTGTTGCCCGCCTGCGGAGCGACCTCGCCGCTCATCAGCCAGCGAGAGGCCTGGAAGTCGAGCATGGAGAGCATGGCCTCCAGCAGCGACGTGTGCACCCATTTGCCCTCGCCCGTGACCTCGCGCTCGAGGAGGGCCACCAGGACCCCCTGAGCGAGCAGGATGCCGGAGCACAGATCGGCGATGGGAATCCCGACCCGCACCGGGCCTTGCCCCGGAATGCCCGTGATGGACATCAAGCCACCCATGCCCTGGGCGATCTGATCCACGCCCGGGCGGTCCCGGTACGGACCGCTCTGCCCGAAGCCCGAGATGCTGCCGTACACCAGGCGCGGATTGAGTGGGCGCAGGTCCTCGTAGTCGATCCCCAGGCGCCGCTTGACGTCCGGACGGTAGTTCTCCACCACGACGTCAGCTCCCTGCGCCAGCCGCTTGAAGATGGCCACGCCCTCCGGGTCTCTGAGATTGAGGGTGACGCTCTTCTTGTTGCGGTGCAGGTTCTGGAAGTCGAAGCCGTGGCGATTCCCACCCATACCGTCGCCCGTGCGACCGCCGGGCATCTCGATCTTGATGGCCTCGGCACCCCAGTCGACCAGCTGCCGCACGCAGGTCGGGCCTGCTCGGGCGCGGGTGAGGTCGAGGACCTTGAAGCGGGAAAGCGGCGGCAGTCCGTTCTTGGCCATGGTGTCCTTCCTCTCGGGGATTCGCGAGTCTGGTGGAGCACCCACGGCGACGTATTGTGGCATAGCTGGGGATTTGACGTCGGCGGCGCGGGCAGGCTAGTCTCCGGCCAGCGCCTCGCCGCCGGTTGGCGAGCCACGCATACCCTCAGGCGACGGAAGGTTCACGGCATGGAAGACAGACAGTGGCGGATGATCCTCGATCTCGGGTCCCTCGTGCTTCTGGCCATGCTTGTCGTGTCATTCGTCTACGTGATCACGACCGCCCTCCACGCCGCGCACTGAACCACGTTTCCGTCGCGCCCCCGTCCGGCCCGCGGCCGCTCCACCAGGGCTCGGGGCCGGAGTGGCGGTCTTCCCGTGAACATCGCGCGCCACCGTCGTCGCCTCGAGCGCCATGGTCGACCGCGCTGAGTGGATCGAGGAGCTGCACGCCCGCGGGGTCACGGACGGTCTACCCGTGGTGCCGCCTACGCCGGAGCGGGTGTGGGCCGCCGCTGAGGCCAGTGGTCGTCTGGCCCACGAGCTGGTGGGCCTCGTCGCTCCGCAGTTCGGGCGTGCCACCGTCGAGAAGATCGCCGTCAACGCGGTGATGGCGGGGTGTCGCTCCGAGTACTTGCCCGTGGTGCTGGCCGCCGTGGAGGCCATCTGCGATCCCGACTTCGCCCTCCTCGGTGTGTCGGGCACCACCGACGCCGTGGCGCCATTGCTTATCCTCGACGGTCCGGGGTCCGACGGGCGCTCGACGTCAACTGCGGCGTCGGCGTGTTCGGACCCGGATGGCGCGCCAATGCCAGCATCGGCCGGGCCGTCCGCTTCGTGTGGGCCAACATCGGCGGCGCTCGGCCCGGCGGCATCAGCATGTCTACCTTCGCCCAGCTCGGGCGCCACACCTATTGCATCGGGGAGCGAGGAGGAAAATCCGTGGGCAGCGCTCCACGTCGAGTACGGGTTCGCGGCCACCGACAATACCGTAGCGGCGCTCGCGGCCGAGGCGCCGCAGATCGTCGCGGACACGCAGAGTCGCCGTGCGGAGGACATCGCCATCACCCTCGCCCGCAGCGGTGAGGTGATCGCCAGTTACAAGCTGGGCGGGCTCGGCGACACCATGCTGGTCCTCGGTCCGGAGCATGTACGGACCATTGCCGGCGATGGCTGGTCCAAGGCCGACGTCCGCCGATTCGTGTGGGAGCGCACGCAGGCCAGCGTGAAGGGCACGCGTGTCGCGAAGTTTCGTCAGCCCGACAACGTCAAGATCATCGTCGCGGGGGGGACGGCGGGCCGCTTCTCCAGCATGGATCCCCGGTTGGCCATTCCGCGACGCGCCCTCCGACGCTCGTCCTCAAGAAGATCCGCGGGTTCTGAGGGTCGGGCTCTCACCACGCGCGCCGCGAGGACGCGGCGAAGGTGACGAGGACAAAGCTGGCCAAGGTGAGAACGGGGGCGACGCTGAACGGAATCGTGTAGGACCGTGTGAGGTCGTAGATGAAGCCGGTGACCGCCGGGCCCAGCGCGGCGCCGCAGCGCCAGCCCAGCGCGAGCACGCCCATGATGGAGCCCAGCGCGCGAAGACCGAAAACGTCGGGGATGACTCTCACGATGACGGTGTCGGCGCCGGCAAACCCGACGCCGTACACGGCCATTGCGAGCGGCAGGAGTCTGGCCGAGGGGGCGATCAGGGCGGCGAGGGCGGCGATCTGCAGCGCGAAGCACAGCAGCATCGTGGTCTTCGTCCCCAGGCGGTCCGACCCGGCTCCCAAGACCAGCCGCCCGGCGACGGATCCCAGACCGTACGCGGTCAAGGCCAGCGCCGCCTGCGCGAGGTCGATCCCGCGATCGCGCGCATGGGGCACGACGTGGACCGACAGCATGGTGAGGACGAGTCCCATCAGCAACCACGACGCGTTGAAACACCAGAAGCGTGTATCGGCGAGAGCCTCCCGAAGACTCGCGCCGGCCAAGGCGTGGGCGGGCCCGGGCGAGAGGGCACGGGACGCTGCCGCGCGATGCCCGATCTCGGCGGGTGAGGGGTCCCGCACGGCGAGCGCCGCCAGTGTGCCGACAAGACCGCAGCTCACGCCCAGGATCGTGTAGGCGGCTCGCCAGCCCACGTGCTGGATGAGCCAGGCCGCGGCCGGGCTTCCGGCCACGAAGCCGAGATTGAATCCGGTCAGCACGATGCCGATGGCCAGACCGCGCCGCGCATCGAACCAGCGGGCCACCGTGCTGGTGCTCAGGACGTAGAAGGCCGACATGCCCACGCCACCCATGACGCCCACGAACAGGTAGAAGTGCCACAACGCGTGAATCGTCGAGGCGAGGGCAAAGCCCATCCCGGCGAGGGCGGCGGTTCCCGCCAGGAGCGCCCGGGGCCCGTAGCGATCGGCGAGAGTGCCCACCGCGAAGCCGAAGGCGCCCCCGAGAACGAGGTTGATCGAGAAGGCCACGGAGATGGCTCCGCGGCTCCAGCCGAATTCCTGGGCCAGGATCGGAAGAAAGACCCCGAAGGCGGCGAAGGGATTCGCCAAGGCAAAGGTCATCGTGAAAAGCGCTGCCACCACCAGCCACCGCTGATCGCGGGGACGCACGTCGCGCTCCTTTCGCCGGGTTCCGGCCCCTCCGCTTCCCGCCCCTCGACGTATACTCGTCGCGCCGACGGGCGGCAAGCGCGGCGGGTCTCAGGGTAGGCAGCAGTCCGCGCGGTCGAAATCCGGCGGGAACGGGGTGGGATCTGGCGGGAAGGTCGCCCCCAGCGACTTGCCGCCGCTTAGCGCCAGGGCCCGTGCGAGCCACATGGCAACGATGCGCAAGATCATCGGTCCGCCCGCCCGCGGGCAGCGTACCACACGCTCTTCGAGCCTTGGATTGCGGAGGACGGCATGGATCGCGTGTTCGTGGTGCTGGGTTCGCTCTCCGCGTTATTGGCGGTGGGCCTGGGGGCCTTCGCCGCGCACGGACTGAAGAGCCGGCTGCCCGAGGACATGCTCGGCGTGTTCGAGGTCGGCGTGCGCTACCAGATGTATCACGCCTTCGCCCTGTGCGTGGTCGCCTGGGCCGCCACGCGCTGGCCGGGAACCGCGGTGATCGTGGCCGGGTGGCTGTTCGTGGTGGGAACGATCGTGTTCTCCGGCAGCCTGTACGCGCTCAGCATGGGCTGCCCGCGGTGGCTGGGCGCCATCACGCCGATCGGGGGGCTCGCGTTCCTGGCTGGCTGGGGCGCGCTGGCGTGGGCGGCGTGGAGTGCCGCCTGAGACCGCGAGGGCAGGCCCGCGCGGGAGCGTCCGTCAGGAGCCGAGTCCGTGCTCCCGCATCTTGCGCACGAGCGTGCTGTAGCTGACCTTCAGGAGGCGCGCGGCCACGTCGCGACGCCAGCGCGCGCGGGTGAGGGCCAACTCCAGCGCATCGCGCTCGGCGTGGCGCCGCGCGCGCGCGACGAACTCCCAGAGACCGACCTCCTCGACGTCGGTGGTGGGCCGCGCGCCGGGGTGCCCGCCGGCCGTGGGCGGCTGGTCAGCGCCGGTCTCCGAGACCGCCGGTGGCGCCGCCGGCGGACGGGACGTGGTCAGCTGCTCGAGCACGCCGGCCTCGGGACCCAGGACGACGAGCCGGCGGATCACGTTCTCCAGTTCGCGCACGTTGCCTGGCCAGGGATAGGCCCGGAGCCAGCGCAGGTCGGCGGTCGACAGCCGGGGCCGGGGCCGGCCGTACTGCACGGCGTGCGTGGCGAGGAAGTGTTCCAGGAGAAGGGGGATCTCCGTGGGGCGATCACGCAGCGGCGGCACGCGGATGTTGATGACGCTCAGGCGATAGAAGAGGTCTTCACGGAAGGCTCCGGCCTCGACGTGCGCGCGGAGGTCGCGGTTGGTGGCGGCGACCAGACGAACGTCGACCTGGAGGTCCTCACGGGCGCCGAGCGGTGAGAAGCGCCCATCCTGGAGAACGTGCAAGAGCTTGGCTTGGACCCCGAGGGGGATCTCCCCGATCTCGTCCAGGAAGATGGTGCCGCTCGACGCCTGCTCGAACTTGCCGGGCTTGCGGCGGTCGGCGCCCGTGAAGGCCCCGCGCTCGTAGCCGAACAGCTCGCTCTCCAGGAGCTCGAGCGGCATGGCCGCACAGTTGATCTTGACGAAGGGCCGGCTCGCGCGCGGGGAGGTCTCATGGAGGGAGCGCGCGACCATCTCCTTGCCCACGCCGGTCTCTCCGAGCACGAGGATGGTCACATCGGTGGGACCGACGAGGCCGATCATGCGGCTCACCGCCGCCATCGGCTCCGTGTTCCACGAGGGCCAGCCGAGCCCCGGCGCGCCCCGCGCCGCCGTCTGCGGCGCGTCCTCCTGTGGCGGAACCCAGGTTTCGACCACAGTCTCGGGTGGCGGGTCGGATGACGGGGACAGGGAATGTTTCACCGGTTGGAGCAATCGGCAGGGCGAGGAAGGATTCGGAGGCCCGGAAGAGAGATGATAGGGTGGGGCAGGGCCCTGGCGCCCCGGGAGGCGTCCATGAAGCGGGTGTTGATCGTCGAGGACGAAGCTCCACTCCGCGAGCTCTGGCTGGAGGCCGTTCACGAGGGGGGCTACGATGTCGTCGCCGCCGAGAGCGCCGACGATGCCTTCGCTCGCCTCGACACCCTGTATGCCGATCTCATTGTGCTCGATCTCCTGATGCCGCCCATGCAGATGAGCGGTCTCGAGCTCCTGGCGCGGCTGCACGAAAGTCCGCGCTGGCGGGACATCCCCGTGATCATCACCTCGGCCATCGGGCAGGCCCTCGATCGTGAGACGGCCGCCAGCCTGGGCGCCCGCGAGATCCTGACCAAGCCGCTCCGCTCGGTCGAACTGCTGACCGCCATCCGCGGCATCATCAACGCGCCCGTCTGAGATCGGATGCCGCCCGCCAATGGAGCCTGAGTCCGGCCTGACGCGCGCGACCACGGCTGCTGAGGTCGCGCCGGGCACGGGCTGCGTGGTCGACGTCGCCGGCAAAGCCCTCGCGATCTTCAATGTCGACGGCCAGTATGTTGCCGTGGACAACACCTGTCCCCATCGCGGTGGACCGCTCGGCGATGGCGACCTCGAGGGTCACGTGGTGCGGTGTCCCTGGCACGGCTGGGGGTGGGACGTGACCACCGGGGCCAACGTCAACAATCCGGCGGTGCGCATCGGATGCTACCCGGTGACGGTCCGGGACGGTGTCGTCTTCGTCCGGCTCGCGACTCCGGCTCGCGCCTTGACACCCCCGGGCCCCCCGCCTAGCATGGCGTCGTGAAGGCCTTCTGGCAGTTCCTCGGCCTCTCCGACCGCAACGGTGATGACCTCCCCGATGAAGCCCCGACCCGCACGCGCGCCACGGTGATCGGCTCCGGAGTGTCCGTCAAGGGCGAGCTGCGTGGTGAGGGAGCCCTCACCATGCTCGGGCAATTTGAGGGAGAAGTCGTGCTGAAGGGGGCCGTGCACATCGGCCCCGAGGCCCGGGTCGATGCCAACATCACCGCCAGCGAGATCACCATCGCCGGCGTGGTTCGCGGAAATCTCTCTGCCGCTGGCCGAGTGGAGATTCTCGGCAGCGGCTCGCTCACGGGCACCCTTAAGAGCGGGAGTCTCTCCGCGGGGACCGGGGCGACCGTGAAGGGCGAGGTGTGGGTCGAGCCTCCCGAGGAACCGCGCGCGGTGCTGCCACAATGAAGCTTCCGCTGAGCCTTCCTGATGGTCTGAACCCTTCGTCTTGGCTGAAGCGTCCGTCGTGGCGTGTACTGGCCATCGCGGGTGGCTCGCTGCTGGTGGTCGCGGCCGCCATTGTGGCCACGTGGCTGTGGGTTGCTGCGGAGCAGCGGCGCGGGCTCGAGGCGTTTGCCGAAGCGATGGTCAAGCTGCAATTGAGCCAGGCCCCCAGCGCACGACCCGAGGCCAAGGCCGAGGCTATCCGCGACCTCGAGTTCACGCTGAGCCAGAAACCCTCCGCGGCAGTCACATCTCAAGTGACGTATGAGCTTGGGAATCTTAAATACACGGCCCAGCAATATCCGGCATCGCGCTCAGCATACGAGCTGACGGCCGGCGGCAGATCGCCGACGCTTGGCCGGGTCGCCCAAGTCAGCCTTGGCTACACATGGGAGGTCCAGAAGGACTATCCCAGGGCAATCGACGCGTTCGAGAAGGCCTTGAAGGCGCTCAAGCCGGGCGACTTCCTCTACGATGAACTCATGATGGATCTCGGGCGCGTTCAAGAGCTGGCTGGTCGCAGGGACGACGCCGTCAAGACCTACCAGCGGGTGGTCGACAATCCGAAGAGCGTCCGAGGCGACGATGCGCGGACTCGGCTAGCCAGCCTGGGCGTGCGGTAGCTGCAAGCCCTTCGCTGTCGTGACGCCACCTTCACAATTCGTAAAATCTCGCAAAATCTCGCGCACTGCCCTGTAGGTCGTTGCCGCCGTACTTCCGATAAGGAGCATTATGTTTAATACAGCCAGGGCACGGCGGGCCGAACAGACCCTTCGCTCCGCTCAGTTGGGGCGCGCCGGAACGGCGCTCAGGGCTGGCTCGCCGGACGGTCGATGACCCGCACGGCCTTGCCCTCGGAGCGCGGGAGGGTTTGCGGAGGGACCAGCGTGACGTCCACTCCCAAACCAATGGCGGCCCGCAGGCGTTCGCTCACGTCGCGACGAATCGCCTGGGCGACCGGACCGCCCTCCTCGAGCACCGCCTGCCCGGCCCGGGCGAGGAGCGCGGCGCTTGGCTCCACACGGACCTCGAGGCTGGCCAAGGTCGCCGTGCGATCGACCACCAGTTGATAGTGCGGTTCGAGGTCACCGATGGCCAACAGCGCGCTCTCCACCTCGGAGGGGTATACGTTGACGCCCTTGATGATCAGCATGTCATCGGTGCGGCCCTTGACCCGTGCCATGCGCACCGTGGTTCGCCCGCAAGGACAGGCCTCGGCATTGAGCGCGGTGATGTCCCCGGTGCGGTAGCGGACGAGCGGGATGGCGCGTTTGGTGAGCGTACTGATCACCAGCTCGCCCTGCGTTCCGAGCGGCACGGGCGCTCCCGACTGGGGGTCGACGATTTCCGGCAGGAAATGATCATCGGCGATGTGCAGTCCCTGGCGCGCCTCGCATTCTCCGGAGACCCCGGGCCCCATGATCTCGGACAACCCGTAGATGTCGAAGGCCGGGCAGCCCCAGGCGCGCTCGATGGCGGCGCGCAGCGCCTCGCTCCAGGGCTCGGCGCCGAACATCCCGTAGCGGAGGCCGAGTCGCTCGGGATGCCCTCCCTGCTCGCGGAGACTTTCCGCGATGTAGAGCGCGAAGGATGGCGTGGCAGCCAAACCCGCGGGACGAAAGTCCTGGAGGACCAGGTGCTGGCGTGCCGTATTGCCCGAGGAGACGGGCACCACGGCCATGCCGATCCGCTCCGCGCCGTCGTGGAAGCCCAGTCCGCCCGTGAAGAGACCGTAGCCGAAGGCGACGTGCAGCATGTCGCCCGTCCGCGCGCCCGCGGCGACCATGGCACGGGCCATCACCTCTCGCCACACGGCGAGGTCCTCGCGCGTGTAGCCGACCACCGTGGGCTTGCCCTTGGTGCCCGAGGAGGCGTGGATCCGGATCAGGTCCGCCAGGGCGACGGCGAAGAGGCCGAAGGGGTAGTGTTCGCGGAGATCCGTCTTGTGCGTGAACGGCAAGCTCGCCACGTCGTCCAGCGCGCGTGCGCGGCGCCCCTTCAGCCGCTCGCGGTAGAACGGCACGCGGTCCTGTACCCACGCGAGCAACGCCTGGAAGCGCTCGAGTTGAAGGAGGCGCCGCTGGGCGACGGGCGAGGTCTCCGCGTCCTGATTCCAGATCACGGGGCCACGAGCCGACGGAAGGAGGGCGGCTCGGGAAACTGCTGATCGACCACCGCATGCCGACGCAGGCCGAGCGCCTCGCGCTGGATGAGCAGGGTCAGGCGCGCTTCGAGGGCACGCGCGCGGGCCTGCTCGTAGGCCGCGGCGAGTCCGGAGCGCTCGGTCCCGGCCGGGGCCTCGCGGACGCGTTCAGCCCAGACCGTCACCTCCCGCATGGCCGCTTCCAGCCGTTCCCCGGCCCGACCGAGCGCCGCGGCCTTCTCCCCGGCGATCTCCGCCTGGATGCGCCGGAAGGTCTCGGCACGGCGACTCATGCTCAGCGGGCGCGGGCGCGACGACGGGCGCGGGCCTCGGCGTAGGCCTCCACGGTGCGCTCGATCTGCAGGCGTGCGTCGAACTCGCGCTCGGCCACGGCGCGGGCGGCCCGCCCCATCTGCCGTCGGCGAGGCTCGTCGAGCAGGAGGCCGATGGTGGCGTCGGCCAGCGCCGTGGGATCGCTCTTCGTCAGCAGTCCCGTCTCGCCGTCGCGCACGACCTCCTCGCAGCCCGGAGCGCTCACCGCCACCGCGGGCACGCCACAGGCCGCGGCCTCGGCCAGGACGAGGCCCTGGGTCTCGGTCTCCGAGGCGAAGAGGAAGGCATCGGCGGCGCGATAACAGTCGCCAAGCGCATCGTGGGGCCGGGCGCCGAGAAACATGATGCGCGGGGATGCGCCGAGACTCCGAGCGAGCGCACGCAGGCCGACGCTCTCGGTGCCCTGCCCGACCAGCAGGAGGTGCGCGTCCGCGACGGTGCTCGCCACGCGGTCGAAGGCGAGGAGCACGCGGTCCACGCTCTTCTCGCGGTCGAGCCGGCCCACGTAGAGCAGCAGGGCCCCGGCGGCGGGAAGGCCGAGGGTCAGGCGCGCGGCCGCGCGGTCACCGGGGCGGAAGCACCGGAGGTCGACGCCCGTCGGGACGACGGCAATCGGGGCGCGCACGCCTCTCGCCTGCAACTCGTCTCGGAGGAGCGTGGACGGGGCGATGACCATGTCGCAGCGGTCGGCAAAGCGCGTGCTGAGGCGGATGGCCGCCGATTCCACCAGCCGTCGCGACAGCGGAACGTAGTGCGCGTACTTCTCGTACCGGGTGTGATAGGTGAAGACGATCGGGCGTCCCGAGTCCGCCGGGCCAGTCGCGCCGCGACGGGGCCGAGCAGGAATGGGTGATGGGCGTGGAGGACGTCCACCTCGAGACCCCGCACGAACCGGGCAATGCGGCGCGAGTACGGGATGGCCAGGGCAAACTCCGGATAGGTCGCCGCGGGCAGCGAGGGATAGCGCACCACGCGCGGGGCATCCGGGGAGCGCGCCCGGGAAACGCGGCGCGAACACCCACGCCTCGTGGCCGCTGACCTCGAGACCCCGGCGCAGGGTTTCGACCGAGATGGTGACGCCGCCGCAGAACGGCAGGTAGTTGTTGGTGAAGAGGGCGACGCGCACGCCGAGCCTACTTGAAATCCTCCGGCTTGATGTTCTCCAGCCACTCGCGGAGCTTCTCCGGGTCGTCGGCCTTGACGGGCTCGGCGTCCTTGGTCACCTCGAGGCTCTTGGCTTTCTGCACGACCTCCTCGTTGACGAAGATGGGGGCGGCCACCCGCAGGGCGAGGGCGATGGCGTCGGAGGGACGCGAGTCCACGGTGTACTCCCCTTCCCCCATCTGCAGGTGCAGCTCGGCGAAGAACGTATTCTCCCGGAGATCGGTGACCACGATCTTGAGGAGGCGCGCCTCGATCGTCTCCAGGATGTTCTTGATGAGGTCATGGGTCATGGGGCGGGGCGTGGGAATCTTCTCCAGCTCCAGGGCGATGGCGTTCGCCTCGAAGATGCCGACCCAGATGGGGAGCGAGCGCTTGTCCTCTTCGTCGCGCAGGATGATGATGGGCATGTTCGAGACCGGATCGAGAGCGAGTCCGCGCACCTTCATTTCGACAAACATGCGGCATCCTCCGGCGACGCGACGAGCGTCCCGCGCAGGCTATGGGGCAGCGCCTCGGTGATCCGGACGTGGACGAGATCTCCGGGGACGGCGCGCCCCTCGCCGTCGAAGTTCACCACGCGATTGCACTCCGTCCGCCCCGCGATCTCGTCGCGGTTCTTGCGCGAGACCCCGTCGACGAGGACGGGCACCACGCGTCCCACGAGGCGTTGGCTCCGCGCGGCGGCCACCCGGCTCGTCACCTCGAGCAGGCGTGTGTTGCGCGACGCTTTCTCCTCGCCGGGCACCTGATCGGGCATGACCGCGGCGGGCGTGCCCGGGCGCCGGGAGTAACGGAAGGCGAAGACGTTGTCGTAGCCCACCCGCTCGACCATGTCGAGGGTGTCCCGGAAGTCCTCCTCCGTCTCGCCCGGGAAGCCGACGATGAGGTCGGTGGAGAGGGCGAGGTCGGGCACCGCGTCCCTCAGCTCGCCGACCAGCTCCAGATACTGCTCGCGGGTGTACCCGCGGTTCATGCGCTCGAGCACGCGGTTGGACGCCCGACTGCAGGGGCAGGTGCAGATAGCGGCACACGTTCGGCAGGTCGCGCAGGGCCTGCACCAGCCGCGCGCGTCATGTTGTAGGGATTGGAGGTGGTGAAGCGGATCCGCGCGATGCCCTCCACCGCGCTCACCTGGGCGAGGAGCGCGGCGAGGTCCGTGGCGGGCGTCAGATCGCGCCCGTAGGCGTTCACGGTCTGACCCAGCAGGGTCACCTCACGCACGCCCTCGGCGGCGAGCCCTCGGACCTCCTCGAGGATGGCCGCCGGGGGATGGCTGCGCTCCCGGCCTCGGGTGACGGGAACGACGCAGAACGTGCAGTGCTTCTCGCAGCCCTCCATCACCGTCACGTACGCCTTGAGGCGCTTGGGGCCCTCGGGCCGCGCGGTGATCTTGACGAGCGGCGCCTCCCCGGTCTCCACGATGGGCGTCCGCTCGCGGTGCGCGCGCTCCACCAGCTCGCCCACGCGGGCGATGGCCGGCGAGCCGAAGACCAGGTCGACGATGGGAGCCCGGCGCCGGATGGCTTCGCCCTGGAGCTGGGCCATGCAGCCCATGACGCCGACGACGAGGTCGGGGTTCCGGTGCTTGAGGGCCTTCAGCTCTCCCAGCTTGGAGAAGACCTTGTCCTCGGCCTTCTCGCGAATGGCGCAGGTGTTGAGGATGATCACGTCGGCCTCGGCCTCCCGATCCGTCAGCTCGTAGCGGTTCTGCCGCAGGAGGCCGGCGACCCGCTCCGAGTCGTACTCGTTCATCTGACAGCCGTAGGTGATCAGGTGCAGCTTGGCCATACGTGATGGGACGTGACGGTCCCGGTCGACCGTAGCATCGGCTCCGGGGGAAGTCAACGAACCGGCGCGACCCGGAGCGCTCGTACCGCGTGCGCGCCGCGCTGCGACCGGCCGGGCCTCCGGGTCCAGCGAGGCGCGCGACGCTAGTCGATCTCGTCCGGACGCGTCCGGCTGCCCGTGCCGGCGGGCGCCGGCGCGCCGCCGCCGTGACCGTTGCCGCTGAAGGTCAGCGGCGGCTTCATCGTGAACTGGCCCTCCAGGCGCAGGCGGCGCTCCTTCCACCCCTCCTGGTACTCCAGTTCGTCCTCGTGGAGGGTGGCCGGCTGCTTGATGCCGTGGGCGTTGCGGAACTGGATGGCGAGATCCGAGGCCTGCCGCCGCACCTGGTCCCACGGGGTGCCGAGCGCGAACTGGTCCGAGATGGCGCCGATGCGCCCCGTGTGGATGTTGCACGAGAGCGTGACGGCGGACAGGATCGGGCCGGACCAGTAGGAGGTCTGGGAGTTGATGGGCATGGGCAGGATGTGCAGGTTGTGGCTGCCCCGGCAATCGCCGGCCACCATCGGGCACGCCGCCCACGGCGAGGTGATCTCGCCGGGAGCCGGCCAGTCGCCCTGGGCGAAGGCCATGAGCACGGGATCGTCCTTGCCCCCGTAGGTGAAACCCTTCTTGGTCTTGATGTTGTGCAGCCGCTCGGCCGAGCACACGTAGCCGAGCTGGTCGGGCTGGCCGCGCTCGTCGCGCGTCCAGATCCGCGCGATCACGAAGCGCGAGGAGCGCGTCAGCCCCTCGATGTCGTAGAGGTCCTCGGGGGCGCGCAGCACGATCACCCGTTCCTGAAGCCCCTTGGCCAGCTCCTCCATCTTGCCGTCGAGAGCGCGGGGATCGCGCGGATGGGCGCCCGCCTCGACGGCCTGGGCCTTGGTGTCGAGGTCGACCACTTCCATGAGGTAGCCGCGCTTCATCTTCGAGGAGGCGATGACCAGGCCGGTGTTGAAGCGCGGGAGGAGGTAGGCGCCGGTGGCGAAGTAGTTGAACGCCATCGGTTCCGTCTTGTCGGCGAAGGAGAGGAGCACGGTCTGCGACGGATTCTCCTTGCGCACCGGGAACGGCAGGGCCACCGTGGCCGGGCCCGCCCCGCGCAGGTTGCCGGTGAAGGCGTCGGCCACGAGATCCTGCCCGGGACCGTAGAGGCCGAGCTCGGCAGCCTTGCTCGCCCCCTCCTGCAGGGCATCCCACATGAGCTCGTCCACCACGCTCATGTCCACGCTCTCGGCCATGATGCCCGTGACGGCCACGTCGTCACCGGTGTGGGTGACGATGAGCGAGGTGAAGATGGGCTCGCCGCGATACCCGTTGTTCTCGAGGACGAACTTGGCCACGATCGATTTCACCTCGTCCGCCGCCACCACGTGCCCCCCCACCCCTCCCACGTCGGCCTTGGTGGCCTTGATGAAGCGCTGGACGAGCGCGGGGTTCTTGGCGAAGACGTACGACCGATAGGAGAAGATGTTCGGGGTGTTGGTGACGGGAATCTTCTCGGTGACGGTCACGGGAAGCCCCGCCAGTTCATCCTTGGACTGGTGGTACTCGGACAACGCGACGCCCGACTGGCCGGTGGCGGGACCGTAGCGCTTGGCGCCCATGCGCACCCTCCTTGAGGGATGAGATGGACACGCTCGTATCGAGCAGGATAGCGGCGTACACTCGGGAGCGTCAAGCGAAGATATTGCTCACAAGCGTAAGATCTTTCAGGCATGAAGAGCGGCCTCGCATCACTCCGGCGAGCGGCGCCAGCTCGTGCAGTGCCTGCAGCTCTACTACCGCGACGGGCGGAGCCAGAAGGACATCGCGGTGGCTCTCGGGGTCTCGGCGGCCACCGTGTCCCGCCTCCTCAAGCGCGCCTTCGATGACGGGCTGGTGCGGGTGGAGCTGGACCTTCCGCGCACCCAGGAGCTGGAGACGGCGCTCATCACGCAGTTCGGCTTGCGCGATGCGGTGGTCATCGCCTCGGGCGGACGGGGCGACGCCAAGGACGCCCTCGGCGCGGCCGCCGCCGCGTACTTCGAGAAGGTCGCCCGCGATGGTATGCGGGTGGGACTCTCGTGTGGATTCACCCTCTACCAGACGATCCGCCAGCTCCGCGAGCGGCGCTTCCGCGACCTGGAACTCTATCCCCTCTCCGGCGAGAGCACCCTCAAGCTCGTGGATCTCTTCCCCAACACGCTGGTGGGCATGATGGCGGCCAAGTACCGCCCCCACGTGCGCGCCTATGCCCTGCCCGTGCAGCACCTCATCTCCCTGCGCGATATCGAGCGCGAGCGGCGGCGCCTGCTGCGTGATCCCGAGGTGCGCCGGATCTACGAGCTGGCCCAGGACATCGACATCGCGCTGGTCGGCATCGGCCTCATCGGCGACGGGACGCCGGGCTTCTGCTCCCTGGCCGAGTCCTACGGAGTGAGCGTGCGCCGCTTGCGGCAGCTCGGCGTGGTGGGAGAAATCAACTACCAGCCGTTCGACACGCAGCGGCGCGGTGGTCGACCAGCCCGAGCTGCGCGTCCTCATGCGACGCCTCCTGTCCGTGGAGGCCAGTCGGCTGCAGGCGCTCTCGCGTCGCGAGGACCGCTACGTGGTGGCCGTGGCGGGGGGCCGGCCGAAGCGGGAAGCCGTCCGCGGAGCCCTGCGCGGCCACTTCATGAACGTCCTGATCACCGACGAGGACTGCGCCGCAGCGCTGACGACTCCTCGAAGACCCCGATCCGCCTGAACCGTTCGTAGCGCTCGTGCAGAAGGGCCTCCGGCGTCAGGTTCTCCAGGGCTCGCGAGCGCCAGCTCGCAGGGCGTCCGCGCACGGCCTCGGCCGCCTTCTCCCAGTCGCGGTGGGCTCCTCCGGGCGGCTCCGGCACGATGCCGTCGATCACCCCGAGGCGCAGGGCGTCGGGGGCGGTGATCCGCATCAGCTCGGCCGCCTCCGCGGCCTTGGCGGCATCGCCCCAGAGGATGGCGGCGCATCCCTCGGGCGAGATGACCGAGTACACCGCGTGCTCGAGCATGAGCACGCGATTCCCCATGCCGATGGCCAGCGCGCCCCCGCTTCCCCCCTCCCCGTCACCACGGTCACGATGGGCGTGCGCAGGGCCGCCATCTCCCGGAGATTTCGCGCGATGGCCTCGGCCTGGCCGCGCTCTTCGGCCCCGATTCCCGGATACGCGCCGGGCGTGTCGATGAAGGTCAGGATCGGCTTGCCGAACTTCTCCGCCAGCTGCATGAGGCGAAGCGCCTTGCGGTATCCCTCCGGGTGGGGCATGCCGAAGTTCCGCGCGATCTTCTCGCGCGTGTCGCGCCCTTTCTGGTGTCCGATGGCGACCACCGAGCGACCCGCGAAGCGGGCGAGCCCGCCCACGATGGCCGGATCGTCACCGTACAGCCGGTCGCCGTGCAGCTCGAGAAAATCCTCGAAGAGCAGGCGAAAGAAGTCGCGGGTATGCGGCCGGCGCGGATGGCGGCCGACCTGGGTGCGCTGCCACGCGCTGAGATTCCCGTAGATCTTCGCCCGCAGCCGCGCCAGCCGCTCCTCCAGGCGCGCGATCTCGTCGCCGGAGGTCCGGGAGTCGTCGCGCGCGCGCAACTCCGCCAGCCGAGTCTCCAGCTCCAGGAGCGGCTGTTCGAAGTCAAGCAGATCCGGCATGGTCCACGACGACGGCGCCCTGACCCAGGACGGCCTCCACCGCGGTCACGAAGGCCGGGGCCGCGCTGACGCGGAAGGCCCGACTCCGCAGTACGACCTCGTGCTCGGCGAGCAGCACGTGCACGAACACGGGCACCGGGCCGGCGTGCTCCGCGCAGAGGCGTCCCAGCGCCATCAACGCGGCGCTGGTCGCCTCGGCGGGGAGCCGCAGACGGCACGCGTGCGGCGCCGACTCCCCGGGGGCTTGGCGAGTCGGCTCGCGCAGAATCTCCTCGAGGGCCCGGACCTCCTCGGCCAGCACCACGCGTCCCTTGTCGCTCTCGTCGAGGCGACCGCGGATGAGCACCGGCTCGCGCGAGCGGAGTCGGCTCGCCGCCGCCTTGAAGGGTTCCGGGAACACCGTGACCTCCACCGTTCCTTCCATGTCCTCCAGGGTCAGGAACGCCATCTGGTTGCCGCGCTTGGTCGTCGTCTCTTTCAGCTCGAGCACGTGGCCCACGAGGCGAACGGGGGATCCCGCGGCCTTGGCGGCCAGCTGCCCCGACGAGGTCACGTCCAGGGCCTCGATGCGACTCTGGTAGCGGGCCAGGGGGTGCCCGGAGACGTAGAAGCCCAGCACGTCCTTTTCGAAGCCGAGCCGTTGATCGTCCTCCCACTCCGGAATCAGCGCCGTGGCGTTCACCGTCGGCGCCGGCGGCGCGGCGGGGAGGAGATCGAAGAAGGAGGCCTGGCCCTCGGCCCGCTCGCGCTGCTGCCGCTGACCCTGCTCCAGCGCGGCATCGACCTGGACCATGAGGTGCGCGCGGGGAAGCTGGAGCGAATCGAAGGCCCCCGCCTTGATGAGGCTCTCGATCACGCGCCGGTTGACCAGGCGGAGGTCGACCCGGCTGCAAAAGTCATCCAGCGAGCGAAAGGACCCCTCGGTGGCGCGCGTTCGAAGAATCGACTCCATGGCCGCCTCGCCCACGTTCTTGATGGCGGCGAGACCGAAGCGGATGGTCTCCCCGGCCACCGAGAAGCGGACGGCCGAGCTGTTGACGTCGGGCGGCTGCACCTGGATCTCCATGGCGCGACACTCGTCGATGTACTTCACGATCTTGTCGGTGTCGCCCATTTCCGAGGTGAGCAGGGCGGCCATGAACTCCACCGGATAGTTGGCCTTGAAGTACGCCGTCTGGTACGCCACCAGCCCGTACGCCGCGGCGTGCGATTTGTTGAAGCCGTAGCCGGCGAACTTCTCCATCAGCTCCCACACGCGCTCGGCCTTGGCGGCCGCGATGGCGCGCTCGGCGCAGCCGCTGACGAACTTCTCCCTCTGCGTGGCCATGAGGTCGCGATCCTTCTTGCCCATGGCCCGCCGGAGCGTATCGGCTTCCCCCATGGTGAAGCCCGCCATCTCCGAGGCGATCTGCATGATCTGCTCCTGGTACACCATGATCCCGTACGTCTCCCGCGTGAACGTTTCCATGGCGGGATGCTCGTACTTGATCTTGGCTCGGCCGTGCCGGCGGTCGATGAAATCGGGGATCAGGTCCATGGGCCCCGGCCGGTAGAGCGAGACGATGGCGATGATGTCCTCCAGGCGTTCGGGCCGAAGGCCGCGCAGGGCATCGCGCATCCCCGGCGACTCCAGCTGGAAGACACCGAAGGTCCGCGCCTCGCCGAGGAGCTGAAACGACTTGGCGTCGTCCAGGGGGAGGGCGTCGAAGTCGATGTCGATCCCCCGCGACTCCTTGATCAGGGCGGCCGTGTTGGCCAGCACGGTGAGGGTGCGCAGTCCGAGGAAGTCCATCTTCAGGAGGCCGAGCTTCTCGATCGGCCCCATGGCGTAGCCGGTGATGAGCTCCGGCCGCTTGGGATCCTTGTAGAGCGGGATGTGCTCGTCGAGGGGCTCGTCGGAGATCACCACCGCCGAGGCGTGAACGGAGGCGTGGCGGGTGCAGCCCTCGAGGGCCCGGGCGATGTCCCACAGCTCCTTCACGGAGGCCTGGACGCGGATGGTCTCCGCCAAGGGCAGCGACTTCTGGGCCGCGTCATCGAGGGTGATGTTCAGCGGGAAGGCCGGCACGAGCTTGGCGATCCGGTCCACGTCGGCGTAGGTCATGCCCAGCACGCGGCCCACGTCTCGGATGGCGGCCTTGGCCCCGAGCGTTCCAAACGTGATGATGTGCGCGACCCGGTCGCGCCCGTAGCGGTCGGCCACGTAGCGAATGACCTCGTCCCGCCGGTCGTCGGCAAAATCGATGTCCATGTCGGGCATGGAGATCCGCTCGGGGTTGAGAAATCGCTCGAACAATAGACCGTAACGCATCGGATCGACGTTCGTAATCTCGAGGCAGTATGCGACGAGAGATCCCGCAGACGATCCGCGCCCCGGGCCAACCGCGATGCCGTTCTGTCGGGCAAAGCGGATGAAGTCCCACACGACGAGGAAATAGCCCGCGAAGCCCATCTTCTCGATGACGGCCAGCTCGTGAGCGAGCCGGGCCTCGATCGCCTGACCCGGGCTCGGACCGTAGCGGTGGCGGAGCCCTGCCCGCGCCAGCTCTTGCAGATAGCTCTCCAGGGTGTGTCCTTCGGGCACCAGGTAGCGGGGCAGGTGGAAGCGGTTGAACTCGAGGGTGAGATTGCACCGCTCGGCCACCGCCAGGGTGTTGCGACACGCCTCGGGGGTGTCGGCGAAGACCAGCGCCATCTCCTCGGCCGACTTGACGTAGAACTCCTGGGTGGAGAAGCGCCAGCGGTTGGGGTCGTTGAGCGTCGAACCGGTCTGGATGCAGAGGAGAGCCTCGTGGGCGCGCGCGTGCTGGGCCTCGAGATAGTGCGAATCGTTGGTCCCGACGACGGGAGCCCCGATGGCCCGAGCGATCCGCAGGGTCTCCGCGGTCACGCGGGCCTGCTCCTCGAGGCCGTGGGCCTGGATTTCCATGAAGTAGTTGTCGGCACCGAAGACCTCTCGGTACCAGCCCGCCACCTCCCGCGCGCGAGCGGCGTCGCCCCCCGAGATGTGCCGCGAGACCTCCGAATTCAGGCACCCGGAGAGGACGAGCAACCCGTCGGCGTGGGCGGCGAGGAGCTCCTTGTCCACCCGCGGCTTGTAGTAAAAGCCTTCGAGGTAGGCCCGGGAGACGAGCTTGATGAGGTTCCGGTAGCCGGCCTCGTTGCGGACGAGCACCGTGAGATGGTTGGCCCCCTCGTAGCCCCCATCCTGCGAGGCCTTCTCCTTCCGTCCGCCGGGGGCGATGTACAGCTCGCAACCCAGGATGGGCTTGATCCCCGCCTTCTGGGCGGCGAGGTAGAAGTCGATGGCGCCGAAGAGGTTGCCGTGGTCGGTGAGAGCAATGGCGGGAAAGTTGAGGGCCTTGGCCTTCTGGACGAGTTTCTCGAGCTGAGCGGCCCCGTCCAGAAGGCTGTACTCGGAGTGTACGTGGAGGTGGACGAACTCGGCATGCTGCACGGGATCTCACTCCCACTCGATCGTGCTCGGCGGCTTCGACGAGACGTCGAAGACGACGCGGTTGATCCCCCTGACCTCGTTGATGGTCCGATTGCTGATGCGCTCCAGCAGCTCGTACGGGAGCCGCGCCCAGTCGGCGGTCATGGCGTCCTGACTGGTCACCGCGCGGACGGCCATGACTTGACCATAGGTCCGGAAGTCACCCATGACCCCTACGGTGTGCACCGGCAGGAGGACGGCGAAGGCTTGCCACAGGTCGCGCTCGAGCCCGGCGCCGCGCACTTCTTCCTGCACGATGGTGTCGGCCTCCCTGAGCAACGCGAGGCGCTCCTCGGTGACCTCCCCAAGGACACGGATGGCCAGGCCCGGCCCGGGAAACGGCTGGCGCCAAATGATGGCGGGCGGGAGCCCCAGCAGCTCCCCCACCCGCCGGACCTCGTCCTTGAACAGCTCGCGGAGCGGCTCGAGCAGCCGGAAGTTCATCCGCTCCGGAAGTCCACCCACGTTGTGATGAGTCTTGATCGTGGCCGAAGGCCCCTTCGCGGACACGGACTCGATGACGTCGGGATAGAGGGTGCCCTGGGCGAGCCACGGAATTGTCCCGAGCCGCTCGGCTTCCTCCTCGAAGACGGCGATGAACTCGCGCCCGATGCGCTTTCGCTTCTCCTCGGGATCGACCACGCCGCGGAGCCTGTCCAGGAAGCGGGCCGCGGCATCGACGTGAACGAGATTGATCTTGAAGGTGTCTCGGAAGGTATGGACGACCGCCTCGGCCTCGCCCTGACGCAGGAGGCCGTTGTCCACGAACACGCAGGTCAGCTGATCGCCGATCGCGCGATGGACGAGCACGGCGACCACCGACGAGTCGATCCCGCCCGACAGGGCGCACAGCACTCGGTCGCGCCCGACCCTGGCGCGGATCTCGGACACCGTGGTGTCGACGAAGGAGGCCATGGACCACGTGCGCGCCACGCCGCAGAGGTCCAGAAAATTTTCCAGAATGCGGAGGCCCTGCGATGTATGCGCCACCTCGGGATGGAACTGGACGGCATACAGACGGCGCTCGTCGTCAGCCATGGCCGCCACCGGACAATTGTCGGTGGCCCCGAGCACGGCAAAGCCCGCCGGGGGCGAGAGCACCGTGTCCCCGTGGCTCATCCACACGGTCAGCCGGTCGTGTCCGTCCGGGGTGACGCCGCGCAGGAGCTTGCTGGGCGTGCGCAACTCGACCCCCGCCTTGCCGTACTCGCGCCGCTGGGCGGGCTCTACCCGACCGCCCAGGAGGTAGCCCATCATTTGCATCCCGTAACAGATGCCGAGGACGGGAACGCCGGCGTCAAAGAGGCTGGCCGAGGGCAACGGGGCGCCCTCGTCGTAGACACTCGAGGGCCCCCCGGACAGGATGATGCCCTTGTAGCCGGTGCGCTGGAGGTCTTCGATGGAGACGGTCGGAGGGAGAATCTCCGAGTACACGGCGAGCTCGCGAATGCGGCGGGCGATCAGTTGCGTGTACTGCGAGCCGAAGTCGAGAACCGCGATCGCGTCGACGGCGCTCACCCCGCGCGCTCCGCGCGCCCTATCGCGGGCGCCCGAGCTTCTGGGCCTGCTGGAAGACCTTTCCTTCCGTCTTCATGGCCGGGGAGATGATCAACTCGGTCTGCTGCAGCTCGCGGATGTTCGCGGCGCCCACCGAGCCCATGCAGGTCCGGATGGCGCCCACCAGATTCAGGGTGCCGTCTTCCGTGAAGGCGGGACCGAAGAGGATCTGCTCTAGCGAGCCTGCGATCCCCACCCTGATGCGCGTCCCGCGGGGAAGATTCGAGTGCGGGGTAGCCATTCCCCAGTGGTAGCCGCGACCCGGAGCTTCGACGGAGCGTGCGAAGGCGGATCCGATCATGACGGCGTCGGCGCCTGCGGCGAGCGCCTTACACACGTCGCCGCCCGTGGTCATGCCCCCATCCGTGATGATGGGCACGTAGCGGCCCTTCTGCTTGTAGTAGAAATCCCGTGCGGCGGCGGCATCCGCGGTGGCCGTCACCTGGGGCACGCCGAGCCCCAGGACCTCCCGGCTCGTGCAGGCGGCGCCGGGACCGACCCCGATGAGAAGCGCGTCGGCTCCGCAATCCATCAGCTCGTGACACGCCTCGTAGGTCACGACGTTGCCGATGATGAGCGGGATGGCGAGCTGCTTCTTGAGACGGCGCGGCTCGAAGGGCGTGTACTCGGTGGCGACGTGGCGGGCGGTGGTCACGGTGGACTGCACGACGAAGATGTCGGCGCCGGCCTCCTGGGCCAGCGCGGCGAAGCGCTCCGCGCGCTGGGGAATCGAGGAGACCACGACCGTCCCCCCGCCCTTCTTGATGCTGTCGATCCGGCGCTGGATCAGCTCTTCCTTGATGGGCTCGCCGTAGATCGACTGGATGATGCGCGTCGCTTCTTCCTGGCTCGCGGAGACGATGCGCTCGATGACGTCGTCGGGGTTCTCGTAGCGCGAGAAGACGCCTTCCAGGTTCAGCACCGCAAGCCCTCCGAAACGGCTCATCTCGACGGCCAGCCGCGGACCCACCACGCCGTCCATCGCGGCGGCGATGATGGGGATCTCGAAGCGTCGCCCGCATAGCTCCCAGGTGACGTCCACCTCGTTGGGGTTGATGGTCAGGGCGCCGGGCACCAGAGCGATGTCATCGAAGCCATAGGCGACCCGCGCCTTCCGTCCTCGCCCCACCCACATGCCCATCGGCCGTCCTCCTTGGATGCTCGATCTGCCCAGTGGGGCCATCCCCAGATATAGGGATCGTCGATCTCCTCACCCACTATATTTGGCGTAGTATACCGATCCCGGCGGGGAGGGTCAACCGCCGTCAGTGCGGCGAACCGGCTGAGCGCGCTCGTAGAGCATCCGCAGTCCCTCCAGCGTGAGGTCGGGATTCACGATCTCGATGGAGCGGGTGACTTCCGCGATGAGGGCGGCGTGCCCGCCCGTGCCCACCACGCGGGGCGCGCCGTCCATCTCGCGTTTCATGCGCCCGACGAGGCCGTCGACCAGCCCGGCGTACCCGTGAACGACCCCGGACTGGATGTTCGTGGTGGTGTTCCGGCCGATCGCCGCCTGGGGTCGCACGAGTTCCACGCGATAGAGGCGCGCGGCCCGGCTCAGCAGGGCGTCCACGGAGGTGGCGAGTCCGGGGGCAATGGCCCCGCCGATGAACTCGCCCCGGGTGTTGACGCAGTCGAAGGTGGTCGCGGTGCCGAAGTCGATCACGATGAGAGGCGCGCCGTAGAGCGCGCGCGCCGCCACCGACTTCACCACACGATCGGCGCCGACCTCGCGGGGGTTGTCCACCGCCAAGGTGAGGCCGCAGTCCGCCCCCGGCTCTACCGAAAAGGGGTCGATGCCGAAGTACTTCTCGGACATCCAGCGCAACGTCTGCTCGACGGGCGGCACGACGTTGGAGATGGCCACGCCATGAATATCCTGTGGCCCGATCCCCCGCGTGCGCAGCAAGGTCTCGATGAACACACCGTACTCGTCCGCGGTCTGCTCGCGACGGCTGGTCAGACGCCACGAGACAAGCAGGCGCGCGCCGTCGAACACGCCGATCTTGGTGTTGGTATTGCCGACCTCAACGACGAGCAGCACCGGTGGCCTCCTGGGTCAGCTCGCCGGCCACCAGGCGATGGCGCTGCCGGCCGTCGTCGATCACCAGGGCGCCGTCGGCGTCGAGATCCACCGCGCGCCCGGCCACGCCCGTCGACACGGACGTGCGCCCCAGGGTCGCGCTCAGCGCCTTCCACGCCTCACGGACGGCCGCGAACCCCTCGCGCTCGAGTCGATCTCGCCACGCATGAACTCCTCGAGGACGGCCTGGAGCAGCGTCTCGCGATCCACCCGCCGTCCCGTGACGAGTCGGACTGACGTCGCCCTCGACGCCAGCTCGATCGGGAAGCGCTCCTGCCCCACGTTGATCCCGATGCCGATCACCACGGCCGGAGGCGTGGTGAAGCGGGACTCGAGCAGGATGCCCGCCAGCTTGCGTCCCTCGACCACGACGTCGTTGGGCCACTTCAAGCGCGCGGCGATCCCGGCCTCCCGCTCGACGGCGCGCGCCACCGCCACGCCGGCGACCAGCGACAGCAGAGGCCACTGCGGGGGAACGAGATGGGGTCGGATCAGCAGCGAGCACAGGAGACTCGCGCCGGGTTCATCGTGCCACGGCCGGCCCTGACGGCCCCGCCCCGCGCGCTGAGATTCGGCCACCACCACGCTGCCATCGACGGCGCCTTGCTCGGCCAGGGCAAAGGCCACCGTCTGCGTCGAGTCGACGACGCCCAGGCGCACGATCTCGAACCCTCCCGAGACGCCTTGGGTCAGCGCCCGCCGTCATCGATCCAGCGCCGGCTCGCCTCGAGCGTGTCCCGCCGGGCGCGTTGCTCGGCCAGTCGGGTCCGCTCGCGCTCGACGATCTCCTCCGGGGCCCGCTCGACGAAGTCCGGCCGCGCCAGCTTCTGGGTGACGAAGGCGATTGTCTTCGTCGACCTTGGCGATCTCCTTGGCCAACCGTTGCCGTTCGGCGACGAGATCGACCACCCCGGCGAGATCGACGTACACCTCCGATGTCCCGACCACGGCGAGCGCTGTGCTCGGCGGGCGGGTGGCGGCGGGATCCATCGTGAGCCGGGTGCGGGCCAGCGCCTCGACCAGGGGCGCATGGTCGCGGAAGAGTCTCTGGTGCTCATCGGCCACCCGCGCCGTCGCCGTGAGCGTCACCCCGGGGGCGATCCGCATCTCTCCACGGATATTTCGCAGGGCCGTGACCAGCTCGATGACCAGTCCCATCTCTCGCTCGGCCCCCGCATCGATCAGCGCCGCGCGCCCCGGGGATACGAGGCGATCATGATGGATTCGCCCCGGTGCGGGAGCTGCTGCCAGATCTCCTCGGTGATGAACGGCATGAACGGGTGCAGCAGACGCAGGGCCTGCTCCAGCACCGTGACCAGGGTGTGCTGGGTCCGCCGGCGCGCCGCGGGATCGTCGGTCTGATAGAGCGAGAGCTTGGCGATCTCGAGGTACCAGTCACACAACTCGTGCCAGATGAACTGGTAGAGCGCCGACGCCGCGTCGTTGAAGCGGTAGCGCCGCAGGGCGAGGCGGCCGGCCCCGGTGGTGGCGTTGAGGCGGCTCAGGATCCAGCGGTCGGCGAGAGCGGGCTTGAGCGTGCGGGCCGGCGCGGGTGAAGTACCCCTCGAGGTTGCCGAGGACGAAGCGCGCGGCGTTCCAGAGCTTGTTGGCGAAGTTGCGGTAGCCCTCGACCCGCTCCTCGGCGATCCGGATGTCTCGCACCCCCGGCACGGCCAGCGCCGCCAGGGTGAAGCGGAAGGCATCCGTCCCGTACTTGTCCATGAACTCGAGGGGGTCGACGACGTTTCCCCGGGTCTTGGACATCTTTTGGCCCTCGGCATCGCGAACCAGGGTGTGAATGTAGACATCGCGGAAGGGCACCTCGCCCATCATGCGCAGACCAAACATGGCCATCCGCGCGACCCAGAAGAACAGGATGTCGTAGCCGGTGACGAGGACCGAGGTGGGATAGAACCTCCGCAGCTCGGCGGTCTGGTCCGGCCATCCCAAGGTCGAGAACGGCCACAACCCCGAGGAGAACCACGTGTCGAGGACGTCGGTGTCCTGGTGCACGGGGCCGCCGCAGCGCGGACAGGCGGCGAGATCCGTCCGCGACACGTGCATCGACCCGTCGGCGTCGCAGTACCACACGGGGATGCGATGACCCCACCAGAGCTGGCGCGAGATCGGCCAGTTGCGAATGTTCTCCATCCAGTGGGCGTACGTCTTCACCCACGCCGCGCGGGACGATCCTGATGCGGCCGTCGCGCACGGCCTTGAGGGCGGGCTCGGCCAGCGGCTTGACCTGGACGAACCACTGCTGGGAGACGAGGGGTTCCACCACCGTCTTGCAGCGATAGCACACGCCCACGGTGTGCCGGTACGGCTCGATACGCTCGATGAGGCCGAGGGCCTGCATGTCTTCCACGATGCGGCGGCGGCATTCGAAGCGATCCAGCCCGGCGTAGCGGCCGGCCTGCTCTGTCATCTTGCCGTCGAAGCCGATCACGGTCCGGATGGGCAGGTTGTGCCGTCGTCCGATCTCGAAGTCGACCGGGTCGTGGCCCGGCGTCACCTTGATGACCCCGGTCCCGAAGGTGGGATCCACCGCCTCGTCGGCGACGACGCGAACGGTGATCGGCCCGTCGACGGACGCGATCTCCAGCTCGCGCCCCACGTACTGCGCGTAGCGCGCGTCCCGCGGGTGGACCGCGAGGCCCGTGTCCCCGAGCTTCGTCTCCGGACGCACCGTGCCCAGGGTCAGGGGGCCGTACTTGATGTAGACGAATTCCCCGTCACGATCCTCGCGCTCGACCTCCAGATCCGACAGCACGGTCTGGCAGCGCGGGCACCAGTTGACGATGTAGTCGTCCCGGACGATGAGGCCCTCTTCCCACAGGCGGACGAACACCTCGCGTACCGCGCGCGACATGCCCTCGTCCATGGTGAACCGTTCGCGCGACCAGTCGCAGGAGGCCCCCAGGCGCTTGAGCTGACGGATGATGGTGCCGCCCGCTTGCTGCTTCCACCCCCATACCCGCGCCACGAAGGCGTCGCGGCCGAGGTCCTCCTTGGTCTTGCCCTCGGCGGCGAGCTGGCGCTCCACCACGTACTGCGTGGCGATCCCGGCGTGATCGGTTCCCGGCATCCACAGGGTGTTGAAGCCGTCCATCCGCTTCATTCTGATGAGGATGTCCTGCAGCGTGTTGTCCAGGGCATGGCCCATGTGCAGCGAGCCCGTCACGTTCGGGGGAGGAATCACGATGCAGTAGGGCTTGCCCTTTCCCTCGGCGTCGGCGCGGAAGAAGCCCTGCGTCTCCCAGTGCGCGTACCAGCGCGGCTCGACGGCGGTGGGATCGTAGCGATTCGGGAGATCAGCCATGAGCGCAGACCGCCGCCCGGATCACGGGGCCATCGGCGCGGCGGCGATCAGCCGCCACCGACCACCCGTCCGCCGGAAGGTCAGCGTCCAGGGATCGTGGAGGTCAGCCACCGCGGCAATAAACACGGCGCCATCCCGCCCGGGAGGCGCGTCGCAGGCCGGCTCGCCGCGCAAGGTGGACGGGAGCTGCTGCGGAGCGAGCCATCAGGCACCAGGGCACCGAGCGCCGTGCGATCACCCCGGGCCAGAGCCGTGAAGAGACGTTCCGCCAATTCGTGGACGTCCCGATGCCAGGCGTTGACGTCACGTCGGCTCGCCCGCGCGAACGTGCTGGCGCCGGGCGGCAACCGGTACACGTCCTCGTACTCGGCCTGTCCATCACATCCCGGGGTCCATCCAGGATAGCGCGCCTCGTGGCGCACGGTGATCTCGGCACCACGCACCAGGTACCAGCGGGCGATCAGGCCCCCCGGAAACAGCGCAGAGGAGCTCCAGGCCACGCGCACGCCCTCAGGCTCCTCGCGCACCACGTCGAAACGGAGGGGGCGTGCCCCGTCCGCGGCGGGGGCCCCTTCCCACGTCACCAGGAACTGTCTCGACCCGTTCGGGCTCTGGGGAGCGGGCGCAAGACGGGCCATCCTGCATCCTCGAATGCCGTCAGCAGTATGGGCTGGCCACTGCCTCGTCCGTACACGCGCACCGTGCTGCCCTGGGGCAGCTCCGTGAACGAGAAGGCGGCGACCATCGTCCGCGCCAGCGGGAGCAAGCGCACCGCGAGACCACCCCACGCTTCGGCGAAGGCTTCCAGTCGATCTTGAAGGAACGCCGGCGAGGCGAACACTCCCCCGCCGGTGAGGCTCTCCACGACCTCGCCGTCGAGGAGGGCATAGACCTCCACCAGAGAACCACCCACCGAGGGATCGATACCCGTGGCCAGTTCGCGGAAACGATCGAGGCGATCGGCAGGACCCGCGGCCCCGGCGGAATGGGCCGACGCGACGGCCAGGAGGGTCGCGACCAAGAGTGATCCTGCCGCGATGCGTCCACCCGCGCCCTTCACGGGGCTATGGTACAACAGACCGGTGAGAGCGCCGGGGCTGCGCATCCTCGACCGCTACCTCATTCGGGAGCTGATCGGCCCGTTCCTCGTGGCCCTCGTCCTCTTCACGTTCTTTCTCCTCATCGATCGCATCTACCACCTCACAGACTTGGTGATCACGAAGGGCGTCCCGTTCCATCTCGTCTTGCAGCTCCTCGTCTTCATGCTGCCGTCCTTTCTCACCCTCAGCCTGCCCATGGCCTTGCTGGTGGCCGTGCTGCTGGCCGGAGGGCGTCTGGCTGGCGACCTCGAGATCGTCGCCTGCCAGGCCGCCGGTATCGGGCTTTTTCGACTCTTTCGCCCGGTCCTGGTGGCGTCGGTGGTCGTGGCTCTCATCGGGGCCCTGTTCGCCATGGCCCTCGCGCCCTTGGCCGGCCGCGAGTTCCAGCGCCAGCTGTTCAAGATCCTCAAGACGCGCGCGGTGAGTGGGATCACGGAGCGCGTGTTCAATAGCACGTTTCCGGGCATCACCATCTACGTCGAGGACGTCAGCCCCTCCCGCATGGCCCTGCGCGGGGTCCTCCTCGCCGACGAGCGCAATCCGAAGCTCTCGCGGATCATCACCGCGAAGGAGGGGCGCCTCCTGACGGACGAGGAGAACCGGCGCATCACCTTGCGCCTCATCGCAGGCGCGGTCAACGAGGCTGACGTCATCCCCGTCAATGCCCCGGCCGCCGAGCTTCCCCCCACGAGTGGCTCGGTCAGCGCCTCGCGATATCGGTACGCGCGCTTCGCCGTGTACGACATGGTCCTGCCCCTGGATTCCTCGCTGGGACCGATCCGCGGCGAGAAACCGGAGAAGGATCTCACGTACTCCGCCTTGCGGCGGAAGCTCGACGAGCTGCGGGACAATCCCGTCGCCCGCGCACCGTTTCTCGTGGAGTGGCACAAGCGGGCGGCCCTTCCGGTGGCTGCTCTGGTCTTCGCCGTCCTGGGATTCCCGCTCGCGGTGCGCTCGCACCGTGGCGGCCGCAGCATCGCGCTGGTGGGCAGCCTGGTCATCCTGGTCTGCTACTACCTCCTGCTCACCACGCTCGAGGGGAGCGCCCTGCGTCTGCGCGTGCCGGCGTGGCTGGCCATCTGGACCCCCAACCTGTGCTTCGGCGCCGCTGGCCTGACTGTCCTGGCCGCCACGGCCCGTGGTCGTCGGCTGGTCAGCCTGGCCCCGGTCTGGCGCGCCCTCGCCGCTGCCCGACAACGCGTACCTGCTCGCCCCAGCCTGAGATGGCGAGCCCGTCCGTTGGAGCCGCGCGAATCCACCCACATCATCGACCGCTATCTGATCCGCGAATTCCTCGCCTTCACCGGCACGGGCCTGGCGGTCGCGGCCTCCCTGTTCGTGGTCATCGACCTCATCCAGGACCTCGACCGCTACCTGCGCATCAAACCCTCGATGGCGCACATCCTGGAGCATCTGGTCTATCGAATGCCCGCCGAGGTCTACAAGGCCCTTCCCATCGTGATGCTGGTGGCCACGACCTTCCTGTTCCTCGGTCTCTCGCGCTACCACGAGCTGACGGCCATGAAGGCGGCGGGGATCAGCCTCTACCGGGTGAGCGCCCCCATCCTGGGCGTCGGACTCCTGATGACCGTGGGCGCCGCCCTCTTCCAAGAACTGATGCTCCCCAAGCTCAACGAGCTGGGAGACGAGGTCGATCGCGTCAAGATCCGAGGCCAGCTTCCTCGTCATCTCCAGACCCGTACCCGGCTCTGGCTGCGCAGCGCGGACTCGCGCTTCTACCGGGTGGAGCTGGTCGCCCCCAGCACCGCCGACCTCTATGGCATGACCGTGCTGGAGGTGGATCGCGACTTCCGGCTCGGCCAGCGGCTGGACGCCCAGCGGGCACACTGGAGTCCCCGAGGCTGGGAAGTCAGGGACGGCGCCTACCGCGAGATCTCCCCCGCCGGGCAGGTGGAAACGGTGCCGTTCACGGCCACCACCGTCGAGCTGCCCGAGACGATCGAGGACTTCACGGAGATCCAGAAGCCGCCGTCGGCCATGAGCTACCGCGAGTTGCGCGAGTACGTGGCCCGGCTGGAGGCCGCGGGCTTCCAGGTCGGCAAGTATCTCGTCGATCTCTACGCCAAGCTGTCCTCGCCCCTCGAGAACCTCATCATGGTGCTCATCGCCATTCCCTTCTCGCTGCAGTCTCCGCGGGGAGGTCGTCTCTTTGGCATCGGGCTGGCCATCGCCATCATGGGCGGCTACCTCGTGCTGGACCGGGCCGCCCTCGCCTTCTCGCGCGCGGAGATGCTCCCGCCTCTCCTCGCCGCCTGGACGGCGAACATCATCTTCCTGGGCATCGGCGCCTCGCTCTTCGTTCGCGCGCGCACCTGAGTACATGGGGGGCTCCGGGCCGCCCTCCAAGCCCCCGGCGCTCGTCGGGCCCCACTCGACACTGCTATTCGTTCGTCGGGGGCGCCACCTTGATCAGCGGCCGGGTTCGACGAGGGCGCGCAGCGCCTCCTCCAGGCGCTTCTGCTCGGCGCCATACGCGGCCCAGTCACCGCGTCGCAACGCGTCCTGGGCTCGCGTCCAGATCTCCCATGCGCGCTGGGCCTGCGTCGGCACGCTCCCCACGGGACCGGGGGCCGGGCTGGGCGCCGAGGGAGACGGGGCCGTCCCTCCCCGGCTGCCGAAGATGCGCGCGAGGGACTGCTCCAAGGTCGGCTCCATGGCGATCTGGTTCCCGTACGCGACGATCACGCGGCGCAGCTCGGGCAGAGCCCCCTGCTCCGCCGCGGCGAGATAGAGCGGCTGCACGTAGACCAGGGACTGATCGATGGGAATGGCGAGCAGCGAACCGCGGATGACCGTCGAGCCCCGCTGGTTCCACAGGGCGAGCTGCTGGGAGATCACGGGGTCCTGGTCGATCCGCGCGTCGATCTGGCGCGGGCCGAACACCAGCTTCTGCTTGGGGAAGTTGTACGCGAGGAGGCGGCCGTAGTGCGGGAGATCGGAGCGGGCGGCCAGCCACGCGATCATGTTGTCCCGCCGCGCGGGGTTGAACAACGTGAGGAGGATGAACTCCTCGCGCTGCTCGCCGGGCAGGCGCATGATCGTGTAGTAGGGCTCCATCTCACGCTCGCGCCCCTCGATGGTCCGCCGGGGTATCGCCCACAGATCCTCCTTGTTGTAGAAAACCTGAGGATCCTCCATGTGGTAGGTGGCGTACTTGCGCGCCTGGATGGCGAAGAAGTCCTCAGGGTAGCGGAGGTGCGGGCGCAGGTCCTCCGGCATCCCCGCGAGGGGCTGGAGGAGTCCGGGGAAGCTGCGCGCATACACGCGCACCATCGGATCGGACGGGTCCGCGATGTAGAAGCTCACGCTGCCGTGGTACGCGTCGACGACGGCCTTGACCGAATTGCGGATGTAATTGCCGCTCCAGTCCCCGGTCCGGACGGGGTCGGAATATGGATACCGGTCGGAGCTGGTGTAGCCGTCGAGCAGCCACACGAGCCGGCCATCGGCCGCCACCACCAGGTACGGGTCGCGGTCGAAGCGGAAGAAGGGGGCGATGCGGCGCACCCGCTCGGTCACCGTGCGGTACATCATGATCCGGCTATCGGCGGTCAGGTCGTTGGAGAGCACGATCTTGATCTCGCCGAAGCGCGCGGCGAAGGCCACCTTGCCCAGCCAGGAGCCAATCGGGATGCCCCCGCGGCCCGAGTAGACCGTATAGACGTTCTGGTCGCCTGATGGGTAGTCCAGCTCCTGGGACCGCGTCCGCACCAGCACGTACTCGTTGCCGATCTCGCCGTAGTAGATCTGCGGACGCGTGATGGCCGGAAATCCGCCGGTCGACGCGGGGGGGATGTCCTTGACGAAGAACTCGGGAAGCCCCTCCGGGGTCACCCGGTTGACGGGCCCCACGACGACGCCGTAGCCGTGGGTGAAGGTGAGATGCTCGTTGATCCAGATGCGGGACTGGAGATGGGCGTACGACAGTTCCCGCGGTGAGAGCATGAGTTGCCGGTACTCTCCCCCGATGGTGTAGCGGTCGTTGTCGACGTCGACGAACTTGTAGTAGGTCCGGATCTCCTGGAGTTGGCCGTATGTTCGGAGGAGCGGCCGGTAGTCCCACAGCCGGATGTTCTTGATCGTGGCCTCGTTCCGGCCGATGGCCTGGGCGTCCAGGCTGTCCCGGGCGGGAAACTCCTGCTCCACGATGCGGTCGAGGCCGTAGGCCTGGCGCGTCATCCGGATGTTGTGGGTGATGAACGGCCGCTCCGCCTCCAGCTCGTTGGGGGTGACCCGAAACCGCTGGAGCAGCGCGGGATAGATGCCGAGCCCCCCCACCCAGACCACCCCCAGCACCACGAGGCTGGCCACGACCGGCCGCATCCGCGGGCGCCCGATCTGCAGCACGCAGGTGGCGGCGCACAGAACGCCCAGCACGGCGAGGACCCCGAGGACGGGAAGCGACGCATAGATGTCGGTGTAGGTCGCGCCGAAGACGATGCCCCGCGGGGAGTACACCAGCTCGAAGCGATCGAGCCAGAATCCCACGGCCCGGAGCAACAGGAGCAGGGCGGCGAGGACCAGAAGATGGGACCGCGCGCCCGCGGCCAGGCGCGGCCCGCGGGTGGTGAGGACGAGGCTTCGCTGGAGCACGTAGAGCACGAAGGTGAGGAGCAGGGTCGCCCCCACCAGGGTGATGGCCCAGCCGTACAGCAGGCGCCAGAAGGGCAAGGTGAAGACGAAGAAGCCCAGGTCGCGCCCGAACAGCGGATCCACGCTGCCGAAGGCCTCCGCGTTCACGTAGGCCAGCATGGTCTCCCAGTGGGCACTCGCCCGCAGCCCCGAGCCCAGGGAGATGAGGGTGACCACGACGGGAAGAAAGCGCCGGATGATTGGCTCGATGACGACTCGGCCCGGCAAGCCGAGCTGATCCTCGAGCTCCCACAGGACGTCAGGCGCCGCGGTGCGGACGGCGAACGTCAGGTTGGCGTAGAGGACCACGAGCACGGCCACGGCCACCGCGGTGAAGAGCGCGCCGCGCGCGGCCAGGATGGTGGTGAAGACCTGCGTGAAGCCCACCTCCTGGAACCACAGCCAATCGGTGTAGAAGGGAATGGCCTGGGCGAGGGCGCCGAAGGCGACGAGGACGACGACGAGAACGGCGACGGGCTGGGGGAACCTCACGATGGCCCTCCCCCGCGGCCGCGGTGGCTAGATCCCCGCGTCGTCCCGCAGATCCTTCACCCGGTCCGTCCGCTCCCAGGTGAACTCGGGCTCCGAGCGTCCGAAGTGCCCGTAGGACGCCGTCTTCTTGTAGATGGGGCGGCGGAGGTTCAAGTACTTCATGATGCCCGAGGGGGTGAAGTCGAAGTGTCGCCGGACCAGCTGTTCGAGGACCGGGTCCGGAATCTTTCCCGTCCCGGAAGTCTCGACGAGGATCGACACGGGATCGGCCACCCCGATGGCGTACGCGACCTGGAGCACGGCGCGCTCGGCGAGCCCCGCCGCCACCAGGTTCTTGGCCACGTGTCGGGCCATGTAGCACGCCGAGCGGTCGACCTTCGTCGGATCCTTGCCCGAGAACGCCCCGCCCCCGTGCGGGCAAGACCCTCCATAGGTGTCGACAATGATCTTCCGCCCCGTCAAGCCGGTGTCGCCCATGGGGCCTCCGGTGACGAAGCGCCCCGTGGGATTGACGTGAAACACGCACGTTCGCCGGTCCAGGAGGTCCGCCGGCACGGTGGGGATGATCACCTGCTCGAGGACGTCCTCGCGGATGCGGCTGGCCGTGACGTCGGGCGCGTGCTGGGTGGAGATCACCACCGTCTCCACCGCCACCGGCCGCCCCTCGGCGTAGCGGACACTCACCTGTGACTTTCCATCCGGACGGAGGTAGGGAAGCTGGCCGCTCTTGCGCACCTCGCTCAGGCGCATCACCAGCTTGTGCGCGAGCATGATGGGCAGCGGCATCAACTCCGGCGTCTCCCGGCAGGCATAGCCGAACATCAGCCCCTGATCGCCGGCCCCCAGGTTGTCCACGCCCATGGCGATGTCGGGCGATTGCTTGTCGATCGAGGTGACCACGGCGCAGGTCTCGTAGTCGAAGCCGAACTTCGCACGGGTATACCCGACGTCGCGGATGGTGTCGCGGGCGATCCGGGGGACGTCCAGATGACCGGAGGTGGTGATCTCACCGGCCACCACGACCAGGCCGGTGGTGAGGAGCGTCTCGCACGCGACCCGTCCCGCCGGATCCTGGGCGAGGATGGCGTCCAGGACCGCGTCGGAGATCTGATCGGCAATCTTGTCGGGGTGACCCTCGGTCACCGACTCCGACGTAAAGAGGTACTGGTCACGCGCCATTCGCGGTCCTCCCCGGGGTAGGTCGGTGAAGTTAGCATGCGGTACGAGGGGGCTCAACGTGTGAGGCATCCCTTGATGGCATCGCGACGGGGTCGGTCAGGGACCGAGAGAGAAGCCGGTCGACTCCCCCGTCTCGCGCGAGCATCACGAGATCTCGCGAGCGCAGGGTCGGCCGGCCGCCGGGCGTCGATCGCCGGCCGCTATTCACGCTCGAGGTCTCGATGAACGACGGTGGGCGTGAAGCCGAGCCCGGCCAGGAAGCCACGCAGCTCCTCCACCAGGGCGACGGAGCGGTGCCGCCCTCCCGTGCATCCGATGGCGATGGTCAGGTAGGCCTTGCCCTCTCGCTGATACCACGGGAGGAGGAACTCCAGGAGGGACTGGAGGCGGGCCAGGAACCCGATGGTGGCCTCCTGCTCCAGGACAAAGTCCCGCACCCTGGTGTCGCGGCCGTCGAGCGGACGCAGTCCGTCGACGAAGTGGGGATTGGGCAGGAACCGCACGTCGAGGACGAGATCGGCGTCGACGGGCAGGCCGTGCTTGAACCCGAACGAGACGAGCGAGGTGGCGAGTCCGGTGCGGGCCGCCGGCGCCACGTACAGTTCGGCCAGGCGCGCTTTCAGCTGGTGGACGGTCACCCCGGATGTGTCGATGATCCGATCGGCGATCTCTCGCAGGTGAGCCATGGCCTTGCGCTCGGCGCGGATGGCCTCGAGGACGTTCCGTCCCTCGTCCCCCAGGGGATGGCGCCGGCGCGTCTCGTGGAAGCGCCGCATGAGGGACTCGTCGCTCGCTTCCAGGAAGAGCACCTCCACCCGATGGTCGCGGGTCTTGACCTCCTGGAGGGCGTCGAGCAGGTGCGAGAAGTACTCGCCCTCGCGGACATCGACCCCGAGGGCCACCCGGGCACCCGGGCGCGGGGACCGCGCCACCAGGTCAGCGAAGGTGGGGATCAAGGTGGAGGGCAGGTTGTCCACGCAGAAGAACCCCATGTCCTCGAAGCACTTGATGGCGTAGCTCTTCCCGGCCCCGCTGAGGCCGGTGATCACGACGAAGGAAATGCTGGTCACGTGTGTCGCGTCGCCATCACTTCCGGGGCAGCAGCCGCCGCTGGTGGGAGGGCAGGATGCCCAGTTCCTCCCGGTACTTGGCCACCGTCCGCCGCGCGATGGTGAGCCCTCGCCCCTTCAGGTAGTGCGCGATCTCCTGATCCGAGAATGGCTTGTCGGGCTCCTCCGTGACCAGATGGTCCTGGATCATCTTCTTCACCGAGACCGAGGACACCATCTCCCCGTCGCCGGAGGCGATGCCGCTGTGGAAGAAGTACTTCAGCTCGAACAACCCCTGGGGCGTCTCCACGTACTTGTTGGTGGTGACGCGGCTGATGGTGGACTCGTGCATGCCGATGTCCTCGCCCACGTCGCGCAGGGAGAGGGGGCGGAGGTGGGCGATGCCGCGGTTGAGGAACTCCCGCTGGAACTTCACGATCGACTGGGTCACCTTGCGCAAGGTGCGCTGGCGCTGGTCCACGCTCTTGATGAGCCACATGGCCGAGCGCAGCTTCTGCTCGACGTACTGGCGGGCATCGTCCCCCGAGCTGCGCAGGAGCGACCGATAGAGGGCGTTGACGCGCAGGCGGGGAATGCCCTCCTCGTTGAGCACCACGGTGTACTCGTCGCCCACCTTCTGCACGATCACGTCGGGGGCGATGTAGCGCGTGTCACTCGTCCCGAAGCTCCGCCCCGGCTTCGGCTCCAGGGCCATGATCTCCTCGATGGCCTCCATGACTCGATCCAGGGGCCGCTTGAGGGCCCGCGCGATGTCGGGATACCGCCGCTTGCTGAGGGCGTCGAAGTGCTCCTCCACGATCTCGATGGCCAGAGGATCGGGGGCGGGGTCGGCCCGCAACTGCAGGAGGAGGCACTCGGCCACGGAGCGTGCCGCCACCCCGGGTGGATCGAACCCCTGCACCAGGGTGAGCACCTTCTCGACCTCGCCCGCGGTCACCCCACACCGTCGCGCGATCTCGTCCACCTCCGCCCGCAGGTAGCCGTCCTCGTCGAGGTTGCCGATGATCTCCTCGCCGATTCGGCGCACCGCAGGGTCCTCGGTGGCGAAGCGCAGCTGCTCGTCGAGATGATCGGCGAGCGACGAGACGGTCCGCGCGATGTTCTCGAACGGCAGGTCCTCGTGCTCCTCCTGGGCGACCAGCGAGCGCTCGGGGGCCTCGTCGAACATCACGGCGGTGATGTCGAAGGGCAGCTCCTCCCCTCGACGCTCGTCGACGACTGGCGGCTCATCGCGCGGGGACGTCTCCAGGCTGGCCGGCTCCGAGGTGGGGCCGGGCGCCTCCCCGGGCGCCGCCTCCGGACTCTCCGGTGTTTCCTCCAGGAGGGGGTTTTCGAGGAGTTCGCGCTGCACGACCTCCTGCAGCTCGATGGTGGAGAGCTGCAGGAGCTGGATGGCCTGCTGCAGCAACGGGGTCATCACGACCCGTTGGCTCTGCCGCAGGGACAGCCGCGTTTCCATGGCCATGGTCGGTGTGTCCGACGCCGCTAGAGCGCGAACCGGTCGCCCAGGTAGATCTCCCGGGCCCGGGCATTGTTGGCGATCTCCGAGGCCGTCCCGGACACCAAGATCGCCCCGTCGTACATGATGTATGCGCGGTCGGTGATGGCCAGGGTCTCGCGCACGTTGTGGTCGGTAATGAGGATGCCGATTCCGCGTTCGCGCAGACGGCTGATGATCTCCTGGATGTCGCCGATGGCGATGGGATCGATACCGGTGAAGGGTTCGTCGAGCATCAGGTACTGCGGCGAGGTCACCAGGGCTCGGGTGATCTCCAGGCGCCGTCGTTCCCCACCCGACAGGGTATAGGCGGGATAGGGCGCCAGGGCCGTCAGATTGAGCTCGGCGAGCAGTTCGCGGGCCCGCTCGCGACGTTCCGCGGCCGAGACGTCGAGCGTCTCCAGAATGGCGAGGAGGTTCTGCTCCACCGTCAGCTTGCGGAACACCGAGGACTCCTGTGGGAGGTACCCGAGACCCAGCCGGCAGCGCTGGTACATCGGCAGCGCGGTGATCTCCTGCCCTTCCAGGAAGATGCGGCCGCGATCCACGGCGAGCAGTCCGACCATCATGTAGAACGACGTGGTCTTGCCCGCGCCGTTGGGCCCGAGGAGGCCGACGACCTCCCCCCGCTGGATGTCGAGTGAGACATTGTCGACCACCTTGCGATGCTTGAACCACTTTTCCAGGCCGTGGGCGACCAGTCCTTCCATGACGCGGTCAGTTCTGGCAGGGCGTCGAGGTCTTGGCGGAGAGCGCCGCCCCGTCCGCGGCCGGCCGACCCTCGTCCCTGGGGAAGAACTGCGCCTTCACGCGTCCTTGCTTGCCGGCCTCCACCACGGCGCGGTCCTCGGACATGTAGAAGTCGATGGTGTCTCCCGTGACCACGTTGTCGTCCTGCCAGACCCTGGCGTTGCCGATGAGGCGGACGAGCTTCTGCGGCTCGAAGTACTCCGCGCGTTGGCCGGTGCCGAAGCGACAGTCCTTGGTAACGACCTTCACGTTGCCCGTGGACACGGTGCGGAGGATCCGGTCACCGCGCTCATCCAGGTACACCTCCATGCGATCCGTGTACTGCACAGAGCCGTCCTGGCGCGCCACCACGTTGCCCGTGAAGACCACCAGGTTTTCCTTGCCGAAGCGCTCCATCTTGTCGGCGTCGACGGTCACCGGCTGGCTGCGCTCCTCTGGCTTCTTGGCGGCCGGTGGCCGGGCCGCTCCCCCCGGTGCCTGGGCGGCGGTTGGTCCGGCCATCAGGCTCGCGGCTGCGGCAAGCATGACCAGGACCATGGTCGATCGGTCCCAAACCGTCACGAAGCCGGTCTCTCGAAGGTCGCCCGCACTCGGCCCCCGATCGTGGTGGTCTCGTCGGCGACCCGGACATCGAGTCCAGAACCGGTGACCACGCCACTCGGATGCGTGATCTTCATCGGCGCGTCCGTCCACACGCGCTTGTCGCCGTTGCTCCACCGCAGCACGTCGGTCTCCAGGCGAAGGCCGTCGCTGGAGATGAGGACGACATGCCGTCGGATCTCGACGTCATTCCGCGCGTGGAAGAGATCCCCTTCCTCGCCCCGGATCGTCCACGAGCGCTCGGGCTCCTGGACCTCGACGGCAACGTCTCGTAGACTCGTTCGCCCTTCGCGATCGAAGACCATGGCCTGCTTCGCGGTCAGATGCCACCGGACCTTGCCCGACTCCTCACGGATACTGGCCTCCTTGACGGTGAGATCCGCCGAGGAGGTACCACGACCGGATTCGACGGGAACCGCCTTCCGGTTGGCGAGGAGAACGCCCGCCACCACCATGGTGAACACGGTGACGCCGGCGAGAATCACTGGCGCAATCCGACGCGCTTCTAGCCGATACATTTGTGATTTGGGTGCAATTTCGGTACCAGCCTACCACAAGGCGGAGCGCGCGAAACCTCAAAATGCGCCTGACCGGGAACCTCGCGGAGACTCAGACGATCTTGGCGCGCAGGATGTCGTGCATGTGAATGATCCCACTCGGCCGGCTCTCGTCGTCGACGATGACGAGGCTGGTGATGGCGAAGGCCTCCATCACCTCGAGGGCCTTGGCCGCCAGTTCGTCGGAGGCGATCACCTTGGGATGGCGGGTGGCCATGTCGTCAGCCGCCATGGCGCTGACATCCACGTCTCGGAGATGCAACCGCCGGAGATCCCCGTCGGTGATGACACCGATCAGGCGCCCGGCCCCGTCCACCACAGTGGTCATCCCGAATCGTCGCACGGGTCATCTCGAGAACGACGTCGCGAAGCCCGGCCGCCTCACCGACGATGGGGACCGACTCGCCCGAATGCATCAAGTCCGCGACCCGGAAGAGCGCCCGCCAGCCCAGGGCCCCCCGCGGATGCAGGGCGGCGTAGTCCTCCGGTCTCAGCCCCCGCAGTTCCAGGAGCGCCATGGCCAGGGCGTCGCCCATGGCGAGCGCCGCGGTCGTGCTCGTGGTGGGCACCAGGTTCATGGGGCAGGCTTCCTCGGGCACGCTGATATCGAGCACGACCTCGCTCAGTCGCGCGAGCGTCGATTGCGGCTTGCCCGTCATGAGCACGATGAACACGCCGATGCGCTTGAGGGGCGGAAGGAGGGCGAGCATTTCCTCGGTCTCCCCGGAGTTCGACAGCGCCACGACGACGTCGCCGCGCGCCACCATGCCCAGGTCTCCATGCACGCCTTCGGCGGGATGGAGGAAGTGGGCCGGCGTCCCGGTAGAGGCGAGAGTGGCCGCGATCTTCCGCGCGATGATGCCCGACTTCCCCATGCCCGTCACGATGACCCGCCCCGCGCAGGCGTGGAGCATCTCGACGGCCCGGTCGAACGACGCGTCCAGCTTGGCCACGAGGCCGAGGATTCCCTCCGCCTCCAGCCGCAGCACGCGCTCGGCCGTGGAGCGGGGCGAAGGCGGGCGGCTCACGGAACGAGCGCCCCGCGAATGCCGAGGATCTCGTCGAGGAGCCTCGGAAGGTCGTCGATGCGCAGCATGTTGGGCCCGTCGGAGAGGGGTCGGCCATCGGGCAGCGTGCGATCGGGGTCTTCGTGCATTTCCATGAACAGGGCGTCGATCCCGAAGGCGACGGCGGCCCGGGCCAGGGCCGGGACGTACTTGCGTTCGCCCCCTGAGCGGTTGCCCGCCGCGCCCGGCAGCTGGACGGAGTGCGTGGCGTCGAAGACCACCGGGTACCCGATCTCCCGCATGTCAGCGAGCGCGCGAAAGTCCACGACGAGATTGTTATAGCCGAACGACGTGCCTCTCTCGGTCAAGAGGACCTCGGGATTCCCGGTGGACAGGATCTTCTCGACGACATTGCCCATGTCCCGCGGCGCCACGAACTGCCCCTTCTTGACGTTGACCGGTTTGCCCGCGCGTCCCGCGGCGAGCAGGAGGTCGGTCTGCCGGCAGAGGAAGGCCGGAATCTGGAGCACGTCGAGGACCTCCGCCGCCGGCCCGATCTCCGAGATCTGATGCACGTCGGAGAGCACGGGCACGCCCACCGCCTCCCGCACGGTCTTGAGGATGCGCAGCCCTTCGGTCAGGCCCGGCCCGCGGTAGCTCTGGACGGATGAGCGGTTGGCCTTGTCATACGACGACTTGTAGATGAACGGCACCCGGCGAGTCGCGGCGATGGCCGCGAGCCGCTCCGCCGTCATGAGAGCGTGCTCCTCGTTCTCGATGGCGCAGGGGCCGCCGATGAGGACGAGCGGCTGGCCGCCGCCGATCCGGATGCCGCCCACCGCGACCTCGCGGGTCAGCATCACGGATTGGCCTGGTGGGCGACGGCCGCTTCCACGAAGCCCGCGAACAGCGGATGGGGCTCCCACGGCCGCGATCGGAACTCGGGATGGAACTGCCCGGCCACGAAGTACGGGTGGTCGGGAATCTCGATGATCTCCACGATCTCTTTTTCGGCCCACACCCCGGACACGCGCAGCCCGCTCTTCTCCAGGGCCTGGAGGTAGTCGTTGTTGACCTCGTAGCGATGCCGGTGGCGCTCGCGGATGATGCCCTCGCCGTAGAGCCGGGAGACGAGGCTCCCCTCGGCCAGCACGATGGGATAGAGGCCGAGCCGCATGGTGCCCCCCTTGGCCTCGACGGTCCGCTGCTCGGGGAGCAGATCGATCACCCGGTGCGGCGCGGTAGGGTCGAACTCCGAGGAGTTGGCGCCGGCCAGGTCACACATGTGCCGGGCGAACTCGATGACCGCGCATTGCATGCCCAGGCAGATCCCGAAAAACGGCACGCCATGCTCGCGCGCATAGCGCACCGCCGCGATCTTGCCCTCGATCCCGCGGTCCCCGAATCCCCCCGGCACGAGGACGCCGTGCATGGCCTTCAGGTGCGGCGCGGCGCCGTCGCGCTCGATGTGCTCGGCGTCCACCCACGTCACCTCGACCCGCGCGTCGTTGGCGATGCCCCCGTGGGCCAACGCCTCGGTCAGGCTCTTGTATGAGTCCTTGAGCTCGGTGTACTTGCCCACCACGGCGACGCGCGTCTCCTGGTGCGGCGACGTCACGCGCCGCATCACGTCCTCCCATCGACTGAGGTCGGCGGGGCGCTCGGCGAGCCCGAGCAGCTTGACCACGATGGCGTCCAGGCCCTCGCGGTGGAACACCAGGGGCACCTCGTAGATGGAGTCCACGTCCTTGGCGGTGATGACGGCGTCCTCCTCGACGTCGCAGAAGAGGGCGATCTTGGCCTTGATCCCGGGAGGCAGATACCGGTCGGTGCGGCACAGCAGGACGTCGGGCTGGATTCCGATGGCGCGCAGCTCCTTGACCGAGTGCTGGGTCGCCTTCGTCTTCAACTCGGAGGCGGCGTGCATGAATGGCACCAAGGTGAGGTGCACGTAGATGCAGTTGTCGCGCCCGACGTCCTTCTTGATCTGGCGCACGGCCTCCAGGAATGGCAGGCCTTCGATGTCGCCCACCGTGCCGCCCACCTCCACGATGGCCACCTCGGCGGTGTCACCCACTCCACGGATGCACGCCTTGATCTCGTCGGTGATGTGGGGGATCACCTGCACCGTCCGCCCGAGATAGTCGCCGCGCCGCTCCTTCTGGATCACCGAGAAGTACACCTTGCCCGTGGTGATGTTGTGGTCGCGGGTGAGGCGGGAGGAGGTGAAGCGCTCGTAGTGACCGAGATCGAGGTCGGTCTCTCCCCCGTCGTCGGTCACGAACACCTCGCCGTGCTGATAGGGGCTCATGGTCCCGGCGTCGACGTTGATGTACGGATCCATCTTCTGGAGCGAGACGCGGAAGCCCCGCGCCTCCAGCAGGGCCCCGATGGCCGCCGAGGCCAGGCCTTTACCCAGCGATGAGACCACTCCCCCCGTCACGAAGATGTATTTCGACGCCACGGCATCCCTCCTTGCCATCCGATCATCCACCTGCCCACCGTGCCCCCGGCTCGCTGGCCCGCCGCCGGACGTGGTGTCTCGCCGCGGCGCGCCCCGGCAAGGTTCGGTCGAGTCGCCCGTCGCGCAGCTCCGCCAGAACTCGCCCCACGGCGGGGCCGCGGGGGATTCCGAGTGCGATGACCTCGTCCCCGCTCAGCCACGGCTCCACGGCGGCATCGCGCTCCAGAAAGCGCGTCACCGTCCGGCGCACAGCGGTATCCCCGTGAAGCCACAGCCAGGCCAGCTCCAGCCCCGCCCGGCCCCGCAAATCCCGCGCGGCCGCGCTTCGCGTGGACGCGGCGCGGAGCCGAGTGAGAAGGAGGCGCGTCCTCTGCAAGACGGCGAGGAGGCGCGATCCGGACTCAGCGTTCACGCTGAGCCGGCGCAGCGCGCCCGCAGCGATCCGCGGCGTCTGGTCGCCGAGGAGGACGAGCAGCAGAAGCTCGACGGGAATCACGGCCAACGCGTGCGTCTGGGACCACCCGAGCGCCGAGCCCAGCCGCCGGAGCCCGGAGGCCGTGGGCGGCGTGTAGCGATAATCACGATCGAGCAGGCGGAAGACATCATCGGTGCCCAGCATGGCGAGCGCCCGCTCCGGCTGCGCCTCGTTCAGGACAAGCTTCAGCTCGGCGATGAGCCGCGCCCCGGAGAGGGCATCGAACGGAGCCAGCTCGAGGGCCAACCGACGGCACTCCACCGTCCATGGATCGGGGGTGAGGCCGAGCCGGACCGCGTAACGCGCCGCGCGGAACAGACGGGTAGGATCCTCCACGAAGGACAGCGGATGCAGCACGCGCAGTCGCCGCTCTTGCACGTCGCCGCGCCCTCCGAGCGGGTCGACCAGACAGAACGACTCCGAGGACAACTCCGCGGCCATGGCGTTCACCGTGAAGTCGCGACGGCGCAGGTCGCCGTCGATCGTCGCCGGGCGCACATGGGGCAGGGCTCCCGGCACCTCGTACGACTCGGCGCGTGCCGTGGCGACATCGACGCGGCGCCCCCCTGGGGCCACCATGGAGGCGGTGAGAAACCGGCGGTGCTCGACGAGCTTCCCGCCTGTCTCCGCGGCGAGCAAGCGGGCGACCGCCAGGCCATCGCCGTCCACCACCACGTCGAGATCGCGCCGATCATTCGGGATCTCGCCTCGAACGGCGTCACGCACCACGCCGCCGACCGCGAAGGCCCGGCTCCCTTGCCCCTCGGCGAGGCGGGCGACGCGCCGGAGCAATCGGTGCGCCGTCTGATCCAGCGCCGCGTCCAGACGCGGTGCGAGCGACAGGCCCATCGCTCTGGCTCCCTCTGGCCCGGGCGGAGCCACCGCGCCCATCGATGCCGTCCCGTCGCGGATCAGCACCAGCGGTGCGCCGCGTGCGAGCTCACGGCGCACCGTGATCTCGCTGGTGCCGGCGTCGACGACGGGAATCGCCCGCGCCACGCGCGCCGCGGGCAGGCCGCCCAGTCCCAGCGCAGCCGCCCGACGCAGGTCCTCGCGCAAGACAACCCGAGCATCGCGCGACACGACGAAACCCGTCAGATCGAGCCGCGTGGCGCGAAGGAGCTCGTCGTCCACGCATGCGCGTGGGGCCAGTGAACCGAGCGCCGTGTTGACGAGGTCGCCAGCCGAAATCCTGACGTGCGGATAGGTGTGTCCGCGCCGGGCCATACTCAGGCCTCGCCCCGGCCGCTCGAACGCGGAGAGCGCCCGACAGTCGGAGGGGCACCGGCGAGAGCGGTGAGATTCGTGGTCCGTCGGCGGGGCGATCGCTCACGAGTCGTCGGGCAACCGTCGAACACAGCGAGCACGGCGGATTATATCAACCGCGCCCCCGTGGCAGCAAGGTACGCGTGACGGACCCGAGCTCGGGTGCGCCCAGCCACCACGCGGCCACGACGAAGGCCATCGTACCCACGGCGATGGTGGACACGAGCCAGCCGATATCGACGGCGAGGCTCGGCCCAGGAGGCCAGAGCCACCGCGCGCCTTCGCACAGCGCGGCCAGCGGAATCGAGGCGACGCCAGTGCGAACGATGCTCCGCAGAAGCGCGGTGCCGCCGATCGGGCCAAGACGGCCGCGGGCTGCCCACACGAGGCCCGCCAGGTTGACGTAGGCGGCGAACGACGACGCCGCGGCCAGACCGGCATGCCCAAACGGATGCATCAGGACGACCGCCGCGACGATGTTGACCGCGACGGCGAGCACACCGAACCGCACCGCCACCGCCGGCTCCCGCAGGGCATAGAACGTCTGGGCGGCAATGCGGGCTCCCGCGATGCCGGTCAGGCCGACGGCGAACCACAGCAGGGCCTCCGCCGTGGCCCCGGTGTCCACCGCGGTGAAGCGGCCGCGCTCGAAGAGCACGCGGATGATGGGCGTGCGCAGCAGGGTCAGGCCGACGGTGGCGGGAATGCTGACGAACACCGACATGCGCAGGGCGAAGCCCAGGGTCGCGGCCAGGCCCTGCCGATCGCCCCCCGCCGCCTGGCGGGCCATAGACGGGAGCGCCGCCGAGGCCAGCGCAATACCAAAGATGCCCAGCGGAAACTCCATCACACGGTCGGCGTAGTACAGGAACGAGATGCTGCCCGGGACGAGGAGCGACGCCAGCAGGGTGATGACGAACACGTTGACCTGGACGGCGGCCAGTCCGAGTACCGAGGGCAGGAGCAGGCGTGCCACCTGCCCCACCGCGGCGTGGGTGATCTCGCGGGACGGAGCCACGAGGTATCCGCTTCGATGCAGGTCCGGCAGCTGCACGAGGAGCTGGCCCAGTCCCCCGAGCACGACGCCGATGGCCAGCGACAGGATGGGCGGGCTCACGTGCCCGCTGAGCAGGAGCACGCACAGGATCATGCCCACGTTCTGTACGGCCGGGGCGACCGCGGGTGCGAAGAAACGGCCATGGGCGTTGAGCGCCCCCATGGCGAAGGCGCTCAGCCCGACCAGGGTGAGGTAGGGAAACATGACCCGCGCGAGCATCGAGGCAAGCGCTTGCTGTCCCGGATCGCGCGCGAAGCCCGGTGCCATCACGCGCACGATCCACGGGGTGAGGGCAAGGCCAAGCACGGTCGCCACCGAGAGCACCAGAACGGTGGCCCCAAGTACGGCGCGGAGCATTCGCACGGTCTCGTGGCGACTTCGCTGCGTCACGTACCCCGTGACGACGGGAATCACGGCCGCGGACAGCGCGCCCTCGCCGAGCAACCGCCGCAGCATGTTGGGGATCCGGTAGGCCACGAAGAAGGCGTCCGTGGTCATCCCGGCCCCGAAGGCGAGGGCGACCACCATGTCGCGGACGAAACCGAGGATCCGGCTGAGGAGGGTCGCACTTCCAACACTGGCGAGCGCGCGCAGGATCTGGCGCTCGACGCCGGGGCCGTCGCTCACCTTGCAATTCCGGGGTCGATGCGGCACGATGATGCGTCGATTCCCCGCCGACGGCGATCCACGCGGCGCGCGCGATACCGAGGAGGACCCATCAGGTGGCCAACACGAAGTCGGCAGTCAAGCGGATGCATCAGAACGAGCGCCGCCGGGTGCGCAACCGGGCGCTGCGCTCCAAGCTGCGCACCACGGTCAAGACCGCGCGGGCGGCGGGAGCCGAACCGGGCACGGACCGCGACCGCGCTGGTCGCGGAGGCCATCCGCACGCTCGACAAAGCGGTCACCAAGGGCGTCATTCACCGCAATACGGCCGCCCGAAAGAAGTCTGCGCTCGCCCGCAGCCTCGCCCCAGCGCGCTAGCGCCCCGCCGCATCCCGCCTCTCTCCCAGATCCTGGATCAGCTCTGCGGGCCGCCTGGGCCAAGCGCTCCCCGGCCCCCGGGCCGTACAGGGTGCCGCACCCGACGTAACTCGGCGTGTCGTAAGCGGCCACGGTGACGAAGTACCCGAGGTAGTCATTGGACACGCCAGCCACGAAGCCGTACTCGAATCGAGCGCGGGCGGCCGCCTCTTTGATCTGCAGCCCCAGCGCTGACTGAAGCTCGCCGGGAAAGACCACCCAGACCATGTCGCCGAGGGCGACCGCGCTCAGCTCGGCGTCCATCGGCATGGCCCAGCCGAGCGGGATCGTCAGCCCGCGCGGGATCAGCTGCCCCAGGCAGTTTCGCAGCGAGACGAAGGGCGCGTGAAGGCTCACACGCATGGCCCGCGTGGTGATGGGCACCGCGCGCACCTCCTGGCTCTGCCGCCAGCCCTCGCGGATCACCGAGGCCAGCTCCGCCCCGACCTCCCGCACGGCCGCCTGTCCGTGGCGGCGCGGACTCACGTCGCCCACCGCACCATTCACGAACAACACGGGCACCCGCAGTTCGCGCTCCAGGATCGCCGAGGCGGCCCCCATCACGTCGCCGGAGAAGCGCAGGTTCCCGGCGCCGAGCATGGTGCCGTGAATCGCGTAGTTCCACACGAGGGCCAGCGCCGGCCCGTCGGTCGCGACGAGTCTCAAGCCCAGGATCTCTCGGTCCACGGGAAGGCCGAGCCGCCCCGTCGTCACATCCGGGCCCTCCCGGGCGAACGCCGAGATCCGGGCGGGCACCTTGGCGGCCTCGGCCCGGGTGATGGCCTGCACGACGGCACTCACCAAGGTCGACCGTACGGCGGTGTTGAGCCGGTCCACGGCGAGGAAGGCCCAGACACCGGAATGGGCAAACGCGCCCGGCCCCGAGTGCGTGTGGGATGCGGAGATGATGAGGCGGGTCGGCGATACACCGGCCGCGCGGAGCTTCGCGGCCACCTCTTGCGTGAAGCTGCGATCCACAGCCACCAGGTCCACCGTGGCCCACGCCACCCGTGTCCCCCGGCTCTCCACGACGACGGCCCGCGCGAACAACGGATCGAGGGTGCCCTCGGACGGCTTGAACCAGAAGGCGTACGGGTAGATACCCAGAACGTCGGGGAACAGCAGACGCCTGACCAGGCTTCCGTACCCGGCGAGAGGAGCGCCGGCCGGCGGAACCAGCGAGACGGTCGCTGCGCCGGCCACGACGCATGACGCACACGAGGCGGCGTCCGAGACGGAGGCGGCAGCGAAGGCGAGCAGCGCACCGAGACCCAGCCCGCGGATCACCGCCCACACAGCGCGACCACCAAGGTCGTCAGCTCCGCGCGAGCGTCTCCGCCCGACTTCAGCCGACGCTCGGCCTCCCAGCACAGCCGCAGCCGGGCCACTGCCGCCTCCGGCGCCTGAGTCGAGGCCGCCGCGTACGCCTGTACGACGGGCACGGGGCGGCGCAGGGTGCGCGCGATCTGCTCCACGCTCTGTCCCCGCCGGGACCATTCCTGGATGGTCCACGCCGTGCGCACCTCGCGGGTGAGCAGCGCGAGGAGCAACATCGGCTCCTCGGTGGCGAGGAGCGACTCGAGCGTGCGCACGGCCAGCGCGACGTCGTGACGCTCGACCGCGCGCGTGAGATCGAAGACGCCGCTCACCCGACGCTCGCCGACCACGGCCGTGACGTCCTTCACCCCGACCGACTGGTTCTGCGGCCCTCCGGCCAGCGCGGCCTTTCGGACTTCCCCGAGCAGGGCTGCGCCGTCGTCTCCAACCCACTGGACGAGGAGGCGCGCCGCCTCTTCAGTCACCGTCAGGCCCTCGACGGCAGCGCGCCGCCGGAGCCACTGCTCGAGCGCAGCACCCTGACGGCTCGGCAGGGCGATCACCACCGCGCGAGGGCACCGCGCCGAGGAGCCAGTGATCCCGCCGATCGCGCGACGCCGTGAGCGCGTCGTCCGCGAGAAGCAGCAGACAGGATCCAGGGTTGGGAGTCGCACAGTACGCGGTCAGGATCTCGCTTCCCTTGGCGGCCAGCGCCTGGCCATGACGAATGGCGACGAGGCGCGAGCGGCGCCACGACCGGGAGGGTCATGGCGGACTGGACCATCGTCGCCACGGTCACCTCACGCCCGTCGAGCACCTCGCGGTCGAAGGCGGCGGCGCTGGGGTCGCGGAAGAGGCCGTGCGACACGGCAGCCAGCGCGTCGTCGAGGAGCTGGACGTCGCCGCCGTGGAGCAGGGCCACCGGCGGGGGCTGTCCTTCCGCCGCAAGCCGCAGGAACGCATCCAGGTCCAGAGGCGGAGTCCGCGCGTGTCCCGACGCGCTCAGAACGGATCGACGGCGCGCGCCACGATGTCCCGGGCCAGGATGGTCGCCACGGGTCCGATGGCGGCGTCCTGTCGGGCGATGGTGTCCGCCACCACCGGCGCCGCCAGATAGTCCACTCTTTCTTGTAGTCCGCGCTGCTCGAAGAGCATGACTCCGCGCCGCACGTCGCGAAAACGGACGTCGACGGTGACGAAGAGCCGGTACTGCTGCGGGTTGGCGTTGGAGTCGAAGGCGAGCACAGTCACCTGGTAGTTGATGATCTCGCCTTCGAGGATGGCGTCGGCGTCGGCCGGGGCGACGACCTTGAGTCGGCCGTCGTTGGCGAAGGCATTGGCGACGGCAGCGGTCAACGGGGCCTCGATGTTGGGCCATTGGGTGCGGTTGGCGAAGACGGGCACACCCACCGTCCGGATGTGGTCGGGAAGCGTCCCGCGCCAGGAATACCCACAGCCCGAGCCCAGGGCGAGCAGGGCCAGTGCGACCAGCGCGCCGCGTCGGGTCATGCGGCGGTGACGATGTTGACGAGTCGGTTGGGCACCACCACGACCCGCTCCACCCGGCGCCCCAACAACCAGGGGCGAACGCGATCGTCGTCGAGCGCGCGCGCCCGGACCACCGTCTCCCCCGCGTCGATCTCCATGGTGAGGCGGCCCCGCACCTTTCCGTCGACCTGCACGACGACGGTCACGTCGTCCTTGACGAGCGCGGCGGCGTCGGCCACCGGCCAGGGTCGGGTGAAGATGCTCTCCTCGTGGCCGAGCTGCGACCACAGCTCCTCGGCCAGGTGAGGACTGAAGGGACCGAGCAGCAAGAGCACCGTCTCCACCGCCTCCCGCAGGAGCGCCCGGCGCTCCGCGGAGGGCACCTCGGTGTCGGGAGCGCCCGAGGCGGCATCGAACGCGTGGAGGGCGTTCACCAGTTCCATGATGGCGCTGATGGCGGTGTTGAAGTGGAAGTCGCGGTCGAGGTCGTCGGTGACGCGCGAGATCGTCTCGTGAATAACACGGCGAACGGCGCGGCCCGCCTTGCTCAGCGCCGGGACGGTGGCAGCCCCCGCGCGAATTGGAGGGCCATCGGGGGACGGTCGTAGCCCCCGCGCGAACCGGGGGGCCATCGGGGGGGCGAGACGCCCCCCCGATCTCTTGAACCCGACCGATCACGAACCGCCACACCCGGTTCAAAAAGCGCGAGGCGCCCTCCACCCCGTGGTCATTCCAGTCGAGATCCTTCTCGGGGGGCGCGGCGAACAAGGAGAAGAGACGGGCGGTGTCCGCCCCCAGGCTCCGGATCAGGTCGGCGGGATCGACCACGTTGCCCTTCGACTTCGACATCTTGGCGCCGTCCTTGATGACCATGCCCTGGCTGAGCAGGGCCGTGAAGGGCTCGTCGACCTTCACCAGTCCGAGGTCGCGCAACACCTTGGTGTAGAAGCGGGCGTAGAGCAGGTGGAGGACGGCGTGCTCGATGCCCCCGATGTATTGATCCACCGGCATCCAGTAGTCGGCGGCCCCGGGCTCCACCATGCCGCCCGTGTAGTGTGGCGAGCAGTAGCGGAGGAAGTACCACGAGGACTCCACGAAGGTGTCCATCGTGTCCGTCTCGCGCCGCGCCCGTCCGCCGCAGCGCGGACAGCGCGCGTTGACGAAGCTCGCCACGTCGGCCAGGGGTGACCCGCCCTTCCCGCTGATCTGGACGTCCTGGGGGAGCACCACGGGAAGATTCTCTTCCTTCTCGGGCACCATGCCGCAGGCCTCGCAGTAGAGGACCGGAATCGGCGCCCCCCAATAGCGCTGCCGACTGATGCCCCAGTCCCGCAACCGATAGTTGATCTTGGCCACGCCCCGCCCGCGCGCCACCAGCCAGTCGATGGCGCGGCGCTTGGCCTCGGCCACGGCGAGGCCGTCGAGGAAACCGGAGTTGATCTTGATCCCGTCTCCCGTGTAGGCCTTCCCGGTCCAGCCCGGAGGGCGCTGCACCGTCTCGATGATGGGCAGGCCGTGCTGCTCGGCGAACTCCCAGTCGCGCTCGTCCTCGCCGGGCACGGCCATGATGGCGCCTGTGCCATACCCCATGAGGACGTAGTCGGCGATGAAGAGAGGGATCGCGACCTCGTTGAACGGATTGATCACTCGCGCCGACAACCGCCGGCCTCGCTTCGGTCGGTCGGCCGCCGTCCGCTCGATCTCCGACTGGCGCGCGACCTCCGCCCGGAAGGCGGCGACCGCCGCGCGCTCCTCGTCGCCGTCGATCAGCTGATCGACCAGAGGATGCTCGGGGGCGAGGACGGCGTACGTCATGCCGAAGGCGGTGTCGGGGCGCGTGGTAAAGACGCGCAGGGCGAGATCGGGTCGGCCGGCGACGGGAAGATCAAACTCCGCCCCCTCGCTCCGACCGATCCAGTTGCGCTGCATGGTCATCACCCGCTCGGGCCATCCGGGGAGCCGATCGCACCACGCCAGCAGTTCCTCGGCGTAGGCGGTGATCTTGAAGTACCAGCCGTCGATCTCCCGGGGCACGACCTCGGAGTCACAGCGCCAGCAGCGGCCGTCCTCCACCTGCTCGTTGGCGAGGACGGTCTGGCAGGACGGGCACCAGTTCACCGTGGAGCGCTTGCGGTAGGCGAGGCCCCGCTCCAGCATTTTGATGAAGATGAGCTGCTCCCACCGGTAGTACTCCGGATCGCAGGTCGTCACCTCGCGATCCCAGTCGTACGAGATCCCCATCTTCCGGAGCTGGGCGCGCATGGAGTCGATGTTCTCGTACGTCCAGATGGCGGGATGCACGCCGTTCTCGATGGCCGCGTTCTCCGCGGGCAGACCGAAGGCGTCCCACCCCATCGGGTGGAGAACGTTGAAGCCGCGCATCCACTTGTAGCGGGCGAGGAGATCGCCGATGGCGTAGACCCGGACGTGCCCCATGTGGATGCGGCCGGATGGATACGGAAACATCTCCAGGCAGTAGAACTTCGGGCGCGCGCGGTCCTCGCTCACCCGGAACTGGCGGCGCTCGTCCCACGCGCGCTGCCACTTGGCCTCGATCTCCCGGAAGGGATAGCGGTCGCTCGACATGGTTCTCCGATTTGTACTCTATCGAGGGGACGGAGGCAAGAAACGGAGCCTGGTTCGACTCGTGCGCTCCGCGCCAGCGCGAAGGCCGCCGAGCACCTCCGCGCCGGCCGACGGATGGGCGCTACTTTTTGACGCCCAGCAGATCGAGCGCTTCGTTGGCGCTCTTGAGCGAATCGCTGTGCTTGCCGCCCTCGTGCAGCTTCTGGGCCTCGTCGAGCTTGGCGAGCGCCTGCTTCACCTTCGGGTCGTTCGCGTTCATCGTGGCGGCGGCGTCGCGTCCCTGCTTGATGACGATGGGACAGTTCGAGGCCACGGCGGGCCCGGCGGCGAAGGCCAGGGCTCCCGCCAGCGCCGTTGCGGCGAAGAGCATCTTCATTCCCGGTTCACCTCCCCTCCCGTGGTGACGTGGGTGACGCCTCTCTCGGGCCAACGCGTGGGGAGTTCCGGGCGTTCCGGGCCTCCTGACTCCGCGGGCGCCTCGGCGTGGAAGTGGGCGTACACCCGCTGGGCGAGCTTGGGGGTCACCTTGGGCACCGAGGCCAGCTCCGCCACCGAGGCCTCACGCACCCGTCGTGCCGAGCCCAAGGTCTTGAGGAGGCTGGTGCGGATGCTGGGCCCGACCCCCGGGATGGTGTCGAGCACCGACTGGATCGTTCGTTTCGCGCGCAGCTTCTTGTGGTACGTGATGGCAAAGCGGTGCGCCTCGTCGCGGATCTTCTGGAGCGTGTGCAAAGCCGGCGAGGTCGGATCGAGGACGAGCGGGTGCAGGCTGTCCGGGCGGTACACCTCCTCCTCCTGCTTGGCCAGCGAGATCACAGGAAGATAGTCGAGTCCGAGATCCTGGAGCACGCGCACGCCCACGTTGAGCTGGCCCCGACCGCCGTCGATCAGCACCAGATCGGGAAGCGGCGTGCCCTCCTCCAGGGCCCGGGCGAAGCGACGCTCGAGCACCTCGCGGAGGGAGGCGAAGTCGTCCGCTCCCGTCACCGTCCTGATGCGGAAGCGCTTGTAGTCGTCCTTCTTCATGTCTCCGTTCTCCCACACCACCATGGAACCGACCTGCTCGGTCCCCTGGATGTTGGAGATGTCGTATCCCTCGATGCGGTTCGGAAGTCCGGGCAGGCCCAGAACCCGCTGCAGCTCTTCCAGGATGAGCTGCTGGCGGTTGCCGCGCGCCAGGAGATGATTCTGCAGCGCGATGGTCGCGTTGGCTTCCGCCATGGCCACGAACTCGCGCTTGCCCCCGCGCTGCGGCGTGTGCACCTGCACTCTCCGCCCCGCGAGGCCGGAGAGCCAGCGTTCGATCAGCTCGGCCTCCGGCACGTCCTCGGAGAGCAGGATCTCGGGGGCCGGGGTGACGTTCTTCGAGTAGAACTGGCGAAGAAAGGCGGAGAGGATCTCGCCGTCCCCGGAGCCGGTCACGCGGTCGAAGAAGAACGCCTCCTGGCCCACCAGCCGCCCTCGTCGCACGAAGAACAGCTCCACGCAGGCGTCGCCGCCCTGGCGGACCAGGCCCATGACGTCCTGATCCACCTCCACGGTGGAGATCATCTTCTGGCGCTCGCGCACGCGATTCAGGGCCTGGACCCGATCGCGGAGCATGGCCGCCCGCTCGAAGTTGAGGCCGGCGGAGGCCTCCTCCATTTCCCGGGTCAGCTCCCCCGCGAGGGTGTCGTCCTTCCCTTCCAGGAACCGTTGAACCTCGGCCACCGTCTGGGCGTAGCCCTCCTGCGTCTCCCATCCCGTGCAGGGGGCGCGGCACCGCCCGATGTGGTACTGGATGCACGGCCGCTCGAGGCGGCCGTCGATCTCGATGGAGCAGGTGCGGAGGGGAAAGAGCTGGCGCGTCAGGCGCAGAGTCTCCCGCATGGCGGTGGCGGGGTAGAACGGCCCGTAGTACGTGGCCCCGTCGCGGCCCACACGGCGCGCCACCACGAGTCGGGGAAACGGCTCGTCGGTGGTGAGCTTCAGGAAGGGATAGTGCTTGTCGTCGCGCAGGATGATGTTGTAGCGGGGCCGATGCTTGCGGACGAGGGTCGCCTCGAGCATCAGCGCCTCGAGCTCGTTGTCGGTCACGATGTAGTCGAGGTCGCGGATCCCGCGCACGAGGGCGTCGGTCTTGGGGTCGTGCGGGCGAGACTCCTGGAAGTACGAGCGGACACGGCCGCGCAAGGAGGCGGCCTTCCCGACGTAGATTACCTGGGCCTTGGCGTCCTTGAAGAGATAGACGCCGGGCCGATCGGGGAGCCGCTCCAGCTTCTCGTCCAGGGCCGTCTTCATACCGCCTGCTTGCGCAGGGCCCGCACGCGGTCCCGCAGCTCTGCGGCCTGTTCGAAGTCCAGCCGCCGGGCGGCCTCCCGCATCTGCGCTTCCAGCTCTCCGATGCGCCGGTCCCGCTCGTCGGCCGACTCGAAACTCTCCGGGGTCGCCTGCACCTCGACCGTGTAGTAGTCGCGCTCGTACACGGTCTGCAGCAGCTCGTGAATGGAGCGCTGGACGGATTCGGGGGTGATGCCGTGCTCGGCGTTGTAGGCGGCCTGCAGCTCGCGGCGGCGCTCCGTCTCCCGGATGGCGCGGGCCATGGACTCCGTGACCCGGTCCGCGTACATGATCACCTCGCCCCCGACGTTCCGCGCCGCGCGTCCGGAGGTCTGGATGAGCGAGGTGCCGGAGCGCAGGTACCCTTCCTTGTCCGCGTCCAGGATCGCCACCAGGGACACCTCGGGAATGTCGAGTCCCTCGCGGAGAAGGTTGATGCCGACGAGGGCGTCGAACTTGCCGAGACGCAGGTCGCGGATCAGGGCCATGCGATCGAGGGTGTCGATGTCGGAGTGCAGGTAGCGCACGCGCGCTCCGGCCTGCTGGTAGTACTCGGTGAGGTCCTCGGCCATCCGCTTGGTGAGCGTGGTGACGAGCACCCGTTCCTCGCGCTCGGCCCGGGCGCGGATCTCGTGAAGGAGATCGTCCACCTGATCGCGGGCCGGCCGCACGATGATCCGGGGATCCATCAGGCCGGTGGGGCGGATCACCTGTTCCGCCACCGCGTCGCCGGCCTGCTCCAGCTCGTAGGCATCGGGCGTGGCCGAGACGTACACCGTCTGCCCCACGCGGGCGGTGAACTCGTCGAAGGTCAGCGGCCGGTTGTCGAAGGCCGAGGGCAGGCGGAAGCCGTATTCCACCAGCGTCTCCTTGCGCGAGCGGTCGCCGTAGTACATGCCACGAATCTGGGGCACCGCCACGTGACTCTCGTCGATGATCACGAGGGCGTCCGCGGGAAGGTAGTCGATGAGGGTGGGCGGGGGATGCCCGGGGCGATGCCCGGTGAGGTGGCGCGAGTAGTTCTCGATGCCATGGCAGAAGCCCAGCTCGCGCAACATCTCCATGTCGAAGATGGTGCGCTGCTCGAGTCGCTGCGCCTCCAGCAGCCGCTGGCGGCCACGCAGAAACGTCAGGCGCTCCCCCAGCTCCTCCTGGATGGTGGCCAGGGCGTGCTCGGCCTGGGCGGCGGGCGTGACGTAGTGACTGGCCGGATACACGTGCAACGCCTCGAGCCGCTCGAGGAGCGCGCCCTTCAGGGGATCGATGCGGTGGATGGCGTCGACGTCGTCCCCGAACAGCTCGATGCGGACGGCCACGGTGTCCTCGTTGGCCGGAAAGATCTCGACCACGTCCCCCCGCACCCGGAAGGTCCCCCGGTGGAAGTCGTAGTCGTTTCGCTCGTACTGCATGGCCACCAGCCGGCGGATGATCTCGTCGCGGTCGGTCCGATCGCCCTCCGCGACGGACAGGTGCATCCCCTGGTACGTCTCGGGGGCCCCGATACCGTAGATGCACGACACCGAGGCCACCACCACCACGTCGCGGCGCTCGATGAGCGACCGGGTCGCGGAGTGCCGCATGCGATCGATCTCGTCGTTGACGAGGGCGTCCTTCTCGATATACGTGTCCGACTGCGGAATGTAGGCCTCGGGCTGGTAGTAGTCGTAGTACGACACGAAGTACTCGACGGCGTTCCGCGGGAAGAACGACCGGAACTCCCCGAAGAGCTGGGCGGCCAAGGTCTTGTTGGGGGAGATCACCAGGGCGGGGCGCTGCACGGCAGCGATCAGGTTGGCGATGGTGTAGGTCTTGCCCGAGCCCGTGACCCCGCGCAGGGCCACGTGCCGACGGCCCGCCTGGACGTCGCGGGTCAGGGCCGCGATGGCGTGCGGCTGGTCCCCGCGCGGCGCGTACTCCGAGACCACCTCGAACATCGACGGCTTCGACAACCCCGGGTCAGCTGGGGACGGCGACGAGGTATTTTCTCCAGGAATCGATCAGGGCGGGTGCGAAGGGATGGCGGAGCAGCTGCGTGGAGAAGAGGAACTTCGGGTGCACGGGCTCACGGAGCAGACGCATGCCCAGTTCCTCGGGCAGCCGGTTGCCTTTGCGGAGGTTGCAGCGCAGGCAGGCCGCCACCACGTTGGTCCAGGTCGTGTCCCCGCCCCGCGAGCGCGGCACGATGTGGTCCACGGTCAGCCGCTCGCCGCGGCGGCTGCAGTACTGACAGGTGTAGCTGTCGCGGCGCAGGATGTTCTTCTTGTTGAAGGCGACGCGATCGAGGAACGGCTTGCGAATGTAGACCGCCAAGCGGATCACCGCGGGCAAGGCCAGGACCACGGACGGGGACCGGATCACCCGGGGTGACGCTTCGACCGGCTCCGCCTTGCCGCTCAGGAGCAGGGTAACCGCGCGCCGTACGTTGGTGAACTGGAGGGGCTCGAAGCTACTGTTCAGGACCAGGACGGCGATCTCGTCCATCCGCCCTCAGAATAATCGGCGCCGTGCAGGCGTGTCAAATCCGCGACACCCCGCCGGCCTTCGGCGGGGTGTCGCGGACGAGCGACGAAGCCCTACTTCTTGAGGGTGCGGATGTAGTTCACGAGCTCCCAGCGATCCTTCTCGGGCAGGTGCTTCCAGGGCGGCATGGCGCCGCGACCGTCACTGATCTTGCAAAACAGCACCGGGTCGCTCTCGGCCTGAACCTTGGGGGAGGTCCAATCGGCCGGCTTCGGTGGTGGCAGTGCCGCCGCCGCCGCGCCGTCCCCCTTCCCCGACGCTCCGTGGCAGGTCACGCAGTTCGTCTCGACCGTTTTCTTGGCGTTGCCGACGCCCTTCACCGAATTCTTTGCGCCGGCGACGCATTTCGGATCGGCTTTCCACTCGCCTTGCGCCCATGCGAGATTGGCGGCGGCGCCGGCCACCAGCGCCATGGAAGCGGTGACAACGACGGCGGATCTGAGAAGCGCACGCATGGGGCCTCCTCTTCGCTGCGCGATCGTGATGCGATTCACAACGTGATTTAACACTGGTCCGACCAGAAGGGTCAAGCGGTTCCTCCTCGTGCTCCCCGGAATCCTTGGCGGCGACTCACGCCGGTCTCTCGTGAGGGAATGCGGCGATCTGGGTGGAAGTTCCTGTCAGCGTCCCAGTGCCGCGAGCATGTCCTCGACCCGCGTGAATTTCAGTCGCGGGCGGCCGAGGACGCGACCCCGCTCGATCTCGAGTGCGTTCAGGCGCCGCCAGTCGGCGTACGAGACGTACCGCGGCTGGCGATCACGCAACATCTGCTCGGCGGCGTCAGGCGACGGCTTCTCGGGGTGGAGATGGACGTCTCGGGCGAGATCCTCGATCATGCAGGCGACGGTCTCGGCGGCGTCGGGCTTGTTCGTGCCGATCACTCCTGTGGGACCACGCTTGATCCATCCGCCGGTGTACTCGCCCGGCACCGGCTCTTCGGAGGCCGGATCCAGGACTCGCCCCTTGTCGTTGAGCACGACCCCCCAGCTCTCGTTGAAGGGCACGCCAGGCAGCGGCACTCCTCGGTACCCCACCGACCGGAAGACGAGACCGGCTGCCACCTCTTCGAAGGACATCACTGGGCCTGGCCTGCAGGGTTCCCGTCGGCGTGGCGATGAGTCGATTCTTCACCAGCCGCATGCCCGTGACCTCGCCAAGGTCGTTGCCGATCAGGGCCACGGGTGAGACGAGGAAACGCAGGATCAGACGTCGCCGCTTGCCCGATGGGGGGCGCGTCGCATAGCCCTGGATGATCTCGACCTTCTTGATGGTCGCCCGATCCTGGGCGTGCTCGAGCGCAGCCCGACTCAGCTCGTCGAGGGTCGCCTCGTCCGGCGACGCCACAATGTCGGCGTCCGCCAGCTCTCCCAGCTCTTTGATCTCGGGATTCGTGAAGGCGGCCTGGGCCGGGCCTCGCCGTCCGAGCAGATAGACCTCGCGCACGCGGCTCTCACGCAGCGCCTCCAGCGCATAGTCGGCGATGTCGGTCTTTTCCAGCTCTTCGGGTGTGCGGCACAGGATCCGGGCCACATCGATGGCGACGTTCCCGACGCCGACGACGGCCACGCGCTCCTGTGAAAGGTCGAACTGGCAGTCGCGGTAGTCGGGATGGCCGTTGTACCAGGCGACGAACTCCGTGGCGGGGTGGCTCCGCTGCAGATCCTCGCCGGGGATGCCCATGCGCCGGTCGGTCTGGGCGCCGGTGGCGTAGAGGATCTGGTGATAGTGGTTGCGCAGATCCTCCACGCTGACGTGCTTGCCCAGCTCGACGCCGCCGAAGAACCGAAAGCCCGGCAGCCCGGCGATCTTGTCGAAGGCTGCCGTCGACCGCCTTGATCTTCTGGTGATCGGGAGCGACACCACCGCGCACCAGCCCGAATGGCGTCGGGAGCCGATCGAGCATGTCGACCTCGACCACGAGGCCGGGTTGGCGGAGGAGCTGCTCGGCCGCATAGAACGCCGCGGGACCCGCCCCGATGATCGCCACTCTCAGTGGCTGGCCCGTCGTGCCCGGGCGGCTCATCGGAGGCGCGTCCTCAGGCTCCTTCCCCGAGCAGCTGGATCTGGAGCGTGTCGGCCTCCCCTCGGTACCGGTCTCGCTCGGCCTTCACCACGTCGCCGATGGAGACGATGCCCACCAGTCGGCCCTTGTCGACCACGGGAAGATGCCGGATGCGCTTCTCCGTCATGGTGGTGCCCACGGTCAGGAGATCGTCCTGCGGCGTGCCCACGATCACGTCGCGGGTCATGAGGGCCGCCACCGTCAGCGAGAAGAGGTGCTCGTCGCGGGCCGCCGCGCGCACGACGTCGCGCTCCGACACGATACCGATCGGAAGATGACTCTCGTCGACGACGACGAGGGCTCCGATGTTGTGACGGGCCAGCAGCCCGAGCACGTCCCTGATGGTCTGCTCCGCCCGCGCCGTCACCACCATGCCTCCCTTGGTCGCCAGCAGGCTCGCAATGTTCATGTCACGTCTCCGTGCTCGACAGACCTCGGCGTCCGACCCGGTTCCGCAAGTCGCCCTGATCTTAGCCGCGTTCGGGGCGCGACGGAAGCTGGCATGGACCCGCTCACACGGACCCGGGGCGCCCCGCGCGGAGGGCGGCCAGGCAGCAGAGGGAGGCTGCCGCGCCATAACCGCCGGCCAGATGCGCCGACACGCCCGAGGAAGGAGCCCAGGGCCAGAAGAGAGCGCCGCTCGGCAGCGGTGAGTGGATGAGCCCGCAGAGGCTGGCCGCACTGGCCACGGCGAACGCGACGCCGGCGAGACCGAAGCGGCGCTCGATAATGAAGACGACGGCCGAGCTCCACAGCAGTGACGTCAGGATGAACCCATTGCCGAGCACGGTCAGGGTGAGAAAGCTCGCCGCCGCCTCGCCCGACAGGTCGCCGGCGGTCTTCCCCACCCCGACCAAGAGGCCGCCCGCCTGGATCGTGACGAGGGCGGCCACGACCGGAATGAACCCGATGGCCACGGCGGGCCCATGACGAGCAGGTGAGGCGAGAAAGCCCTGCGCGGTGATCTCCAGGCCGATGAAGATCAGGATGGTGGCCACCGCGGCCTCGGGCAGGATGGCGACCAGCCATGAGAGGATCCCCACGGCGGCCCCTGACCCGATGACGAGTGCGGTGGCCAGGGTGTAGCCGACGCCCGCGCCCATGGCCTTGTACGCCGGATGGCCGATGTAGGGGGTGTTCTGCACCACCCCACCGCACGTGCCCGCCAGGACCGTGGCGAGCGCTTCCGTGAGCAGGATGTCCCGCGTCCGGTATTCGTCGCCAGCCGCCGCGGCGCTCTCCGTGTTGTCGATCCCGCCGATGGTCGTCAGGAGCGCGAAGGGAAGCGCGATCGAGAGATAGGGAATCGCCGCCTGCCATCCCTCGATCCAGCCGAGGGTCGGACGGGGAAGGGCCAGCGTCCACGACGGCGCCGTGGGGAGCACGGAGACGCTGGCCGCTCCCAGCCAGGTCGCGACCCACGCCACGATGGTTCCCGCCCCGACGGCCACACAGGCCCCCGGGATGGCGAACGGCATCTGGACGCCGCCGAGCAATACGAGCAGGAGGACGCACAGCGCCACGAGACCGACCAGCGGATCGCGCAGAACCTTGAGGGCGGGCAGGAAGGCGATCAACAGAATCGAGACGGCGGCAATCGACCCGAGCAAAGCGGCCCTGGGTACCACCCGCCGCGTCCAGTCTCCTGCGAAGGCCAGCGCCGTCTTGGCTATGCCGATGGCGATGGTCACGGCCATCCCGACCTTCCAGGCCAGCAGGGCGTCACCGGTGGCCAGCATCACGGGGCCGAGCACACCGAAGACCATCGCGAACAGGGTCGGCGTGTCGATGCCAAACGGCATTGCCGTCACGTCGGTGCGTCCGGTCCGCCGCATCAGCCGCACGGCGAGCATCGCGTACGTGAGATCCCCCACGAGGACGCCGAGCGCGGTGCCGGGGACCATCCGGTAGAGCACGACGTCGGAGGGGAACTTGAACACCCCGATGAGGAGGCTCGACAGGATGATGAGCTGGGTGATGTTGTCGAGGGCGAGACCGAGAAAGCCGTTAACGTCGCCGGGGCGGAACCAAAGCGGCCAGCGACGCGCCCGCGACGGGCTCTCAGACGTCGGAGCTATTCCGGCTTCCCGGCGGTTGCCCCGGCTGGGCGGCTGAGCTCCCGGACTTGAGTGCGAGTGCGCTCGGCGAGACTGCGGCACCACGCGAGGGTTCCGCGATTGTCCGCGACGTCGCGATAGTCGAACTCGATGACCGCACCGAGTCGCCGGCCCACCCGGAGTCGCACGCCGTAGGAGCGTCCCTCCCGCTCGTCACCCGCGTCGAGCGACACCTCGGCTCGAGGGTTCTCACGCTTGGCGTGGGAGGTGAGGAAGTTCGCAAGCCAGCGCCCGACTTCCTCGTAGCTCCCTCCGGAGAACATGTCGCGATTCTAGCATCCGGGTGAGCGGCAGCCCTTCCCGCGTCTCAGCACTCGTTGAAGCCGCACGACAGGCACTTCTTGCACCCTTCCTCGTACACGAAGGTCGCCTGCCCACATTCCTTGCACAGGTCGCCGACGCGCTTGGGGCCATTGGTTCCCGTGAGCGGAGCGGCCGGAGCCTCGATCTGTCCGAGGTGTTCGGCCAGGGTCCGTGCCAGGGCGTCGGGCAGCGACAGGATCTTCCCCGGGCCGAAGCCCATCGGCGAGCCGCCGCCGATCCGCGCGAGCTGGCTGATGACCTCTTCGAGCCGCCGCTTGGGGGATAACGGAGATGGCAGTCGCAAGGTCAGCGAGATCAGGCGACCGAGCGCTTCGGCCACGGCCATGGTGTCGGAGCCGCCTTTGCCCACCTGCACGAACACTTCGAACGGATCGCCCTCCGGGGTCTCGTTGACGGTGATGAAGGCGGTGCCGATGGGCGTCTCCATCCGGTAGGTCGAGCCCTTGAGGCTGTGAGGCCTCGGCTTGATGACGGCCGGGCCGGCGGGCGACGCGGTGGCGCCATCCTTGTCCTTCTTGACCCCGACGCCGATGTTCAGGACCTGCTCACCCTTGCAGCCGTCGCGGAAGACCGTGATGCCAAGGCAACCCAGGTCCCAGGCCAGCTGATACGCGTTGGCCACGTCGTCCTCGCGGGCGCTGTTGGGCAGGTTGATGGTCTTGGAAACACCGTTGTCCGTGTGGCGCTGGAAGGCCGCTTGGTGACGAATGTGCCACTCGTAGGGGATCTCGTGCGCCGTCCGGAACACACGCGCCGCTTGCTCCGGGACTCCGGGGATGTCGTGGAGGGTCCCGCGCTTGACGATCTCGTGCATCAGGGCGTCGGAGTAGAAGCCCTGGGCACGGGCGATGCGCTCGAAGGTCTCGTTCACGAACGTCAGCACCCGTTCGCCATCGGCTTGTTTGACCCGGTGCTCGAAGGCCAGGGCGAAGATCGGCTCGACCCCGGAGGAGCATCCCGCGATCATCGAGATCGTGCCGGTGGGCGCGATCGTCGTGACCGTGGAGTTGCGCATGGGCCGGCCGTGCCCGTAGATCGACTGGCTCCAGTTCGGAAACGGCCCGCGCTCCTCGGCCAGCTTGGCGCACTGGTCGTGGGAAATCTCCTTCACGAAGGCCATGAGCTGGTCGGCCAGATCGACGGCTTCCTGGCTGTCATACGGGATGCCCAAGAGGAAGAGCAGATCCGCCCAGCCCATGATGCCGAGGCCGATGCGCCGGTTCGCCTTGACCGTGACGTCGATCTCGGGCAAGGGGTACGGGTTCATCTCGATGACGTCGTCGAGAAAGCGCACGGCCAGCCGGATCACGCGCTCCATCTCGCTCCAGTCGACCGACGACTCGCCATTCTCGGAGCGGTAGAACTGCGACACGTTGAGCGATCCGAGGTTGCACGCCTCGTTGGGCAGCAGAGGCTGCTCACCGCACGGGTTCGTCGCCTCGACCATGCCCATGTCCGGCGTGGGGTTGGCCGGGCTCGCGTTGATCCGGTCGATGAACACCATGCCCGGATCGCCCGTTCGCCACGCCGCGCGGACGATCCGGGTGAACACTTCCTTGGCAGCGAGGCGACCCACCACGGCCTTCGTGTGGGGGTTGATGAGATCGTAGTCCCCCCCCTTGGCGAGCGCGTCCATGAACACAGAGGTCGCGGCCACGGAGATATTGAAGTTCGTGATGCCGCCGTCGAGCTTGCAATCGATGAACTCGATGACGTCAGGGTGATCGACGCGCAGGATGCCCATGTTGGCGCCCCGGCGCGTCCCCCCCTGCTTCACGGCCTCGGTGGCGCCGTTGAACACGCGCAGGAACGACACGGGTCCCGAGGCCCGGCCGCCCGTGGACTTCACCAGGTCGTCCTTGGGCCGCAAGCGCGAGAACGCGAATCCCGTGCCCCCACCCGACTTGTGGATGATGGCGGCCGCCTTGACGGAGTCGAAGATCTCCTCCATCGAGTCGCCCACGGGCAGGACATAGCAGGCCGAGTACTGCAAGCCATTCCCCTTGCCAGCATTCATCAGGGTGGGCGAGTTGGGCAGGAAGGCCCCGTCGATCATGATGTCGTAGAAGGCACTGGCGATCTCTCGCACCGCAGCCGGGCTCCGCCCGTACCGCTCCTCGCCCGCCGCAATGGCCAGAGCGACCCGCCAGCACATCTCTTCCGGTGTCTCCACCACCTCACCGTCCCGGCGCGTGAGGTACCGCTCCCGGAGCACACGCAGCGCTGGCTCGGTCCACTTCCCCACCTTGCTCGGGCGAGTCTCAGATACCATGAAGCTCTCCTTTCCCTGGCCCACCGTGGCCGGCGCACAGCGTGCGCGAGCCGACCGGAGCCCAGCATTTCATGGTACTCCGGCCCAAGCTCCTCAACACCAACATCTTGTGGTGACGGTGAATCTAGACCCCGGATGTAGCGGGCGTCAAGAAAAAAGGTATCCACTTCTCGTCCACATTCTATTCACATCCACCGATTCACATCCGTGAGCCACACGGGTCCGCCGCCTCGGCAATCGCGCGAAAGCGCGTGATATCCTCCCGAGGGCGCAAGCGACGTGATGCCCTGTGCGGGCAGGAGGAGACTCACCGATGACGACACCGATGAGGATGGCCCGTCCCGTGGTCGCCGGCGTTCTCGCCATCCTCGCCGGCAGTGTTTGGACGGCCGCCGTCTGGGCCCAGGCGAGCATGACGCTCCAGGCGAGCCCGCCGCCGGCCCCCCTTTCGCCCATCGGGCCGTCCAAGGCTCCCCCGCCCGAACTGGCCGGCAAGACGATCAGCCTCGAGGAGGCCGTGACTATTGCCCTCCAGGCGCAGCCGCAGATCCAGGCGCGTCTCTACGACTACGCGGCGGCGCGCTTCCGCGTCGACCAGGCGTTCTCTCCCTTCCTGCCTCAGCTGACGGGTTCGTTGTCGACCCAGTGGTCGTCGTCCACGGTCCTCAGCACCTCGCCAACCACCGGCGCCACGGTGCCCGTCTCCGTGTCACGCAGCTTCGAGGACACGTTGATCGCCCAGGTGGCGTTGTCCCAGCTGCTCTTCGATTTCGGCAAGACCGCGGCCTCGGTGGACGTGGCCCGCAAGCTGGCCGAGGTCTCTCGGTCCGACATCGAGCTTCAGCGGCAGCTGGTGACCCTGACGGTGAAAGAGGCCTACATCAATACCCTCTTTGCCCAGCGTCTGATCCGCGTTCAGCGCCAGGCCCTGGAGCGAGCCGATCTGAATCTCAAGTCCGTCCGCGGCTTCTACGACGTCGGCACGCGGCCGAAGTCCGATGTCGTGCGCGCCGAGGTGGATGTGGCCAACGCCCGGGTGGACACCATCCGCGCCGACAACCTGGAGCGTCTGGCTCGGGTCGCCCTGAACACGGCGATAGGCGTCTCCGCCACCACGAAGTTCGACCTCGTGGACAACCTCGTCTATATCAAGGTCACCGACTCCTCCGATGACCTGGTCGCGGAGGCGCTCAAGCGGCGCCCCGAGTACACGCAGGCCAAGCTCCGCATCGAGGGCGCGGAGAGCCTGCTGAAGCGCTCCTTCCGCGATTTCTTCCCCGACATCGTGGGCACGGGCTCCTACGGGGGTGTGCGAACAGACCTCGACGAGTCGTGGACCGCCGGCATCAGCCTGAACTGGTCCATCTTCGACGGCGGCAACCGGCTGGCCCGCTATCGTGAGGCCAAGGCCGCCCTGGACGCGAGCCAGCAGCGCCTGAAGGCGACGGAGCTCGACATCTCGCGCGAGGTCGAGCAGGCGCGCTCGACGGTGGTGGAGACGGACGAGCGAATCCTGGCCGCCCAGGCGGCGGTGGCCTCCGCCCAGGAGAACTTCCGCCTCGTCCAGGGCCGATTCGACGCCGGCGTCGGGACGATTCTCGATCTGACCGACGCTCAGCTCGCCCTGACGCAAGCCCAGAATGCCGAGGCCCAGGCGCTGGCCGACTTCCGGATCGCCCTGGCCCGCCTCGATCGAGCCCTCGGCCGGCGGTAAATAGCTGTTACTCTGGGAGCGTCCTAGCGGTGATGAAACGCGTCATCTCGCTCGTCGTCGTGGCGGCGCTCGTGGGTGCCGGTGTCTGGGCGTACTTCTACACGCAGAGCCGGGGCAATGCGCCGCGCTTCCGCCTCTCCCCGTGGAGCGAGGTCCCCTGGTTGCGACGGTCTCCGCGAGCGGGAGCCTCAACGCCGTCACCACCGTCCTGGTGGGCAGCCAGGTGTCCGGGCAAATCAAGGAGCTGTTCGTCGACTTCAACTCGCTCGTGCGCAAGGACCAGGTCATCGCTCGCATCGACGCCGAGACCTTCGAAGCGAAGGCCGGACAGGCCCGGGCGGAGCTGGACTCGGCCCGGGCCGCCGTGATCAACCAGCAGGCCCAGATCGAGCGGGCGCGCGCCGACGTCGAGAACGCGAAGGCGGCGCTCGTCGAGGGGCAGGCGCAGACGGCCAAGGCCCGGGTGGCCGTAGCGGACTCGCGACGGGACTTCGATCGGAAGACCGAGCTGTACCGGCGCGAGCTCATCGCCAAGAGCGAGATCGACACCTCCCAGGCCGCTTTTGACTCCGCGGTGGCGCAAGAGGCCTCCACCCGGGCCCGGGAGCAGGCGCTGGCCGCCGCCATCAAGTCATCGGAGGCCCAGCTCAAGGTGGCCGAGGCTGCCCTCGAGTCCTCACGGGCCCAGGTCAAGCAGAGGGAGGCGGCGCTCCGCCAGGCGCAGGTGGATCTCGATCACACGGTGATCCGGGCCCCCGTGAACGGTGTCGTCGTCTCCCGCGCCGTCGATGTCGGGCAGACGGTGGCGGCGAGCCTGCAGGCGCCGACGCTGTTCACGATCGCGCAGGATCTCACCAGGATGCAGGTGGAGACGAGCGTGGACGAGGCCGACATCGGCCGTATCAAGGTCGACGACCGCGCCACCTTCACTGTCGATGCCTTCTCGGGGGAGACATTCAGCGGGAGGGTGATCCAGATCCGCAAGGCTGCGCTGATCGTCCAGAACGTCGTCACCTACACGGTCGTCATCGCCGTCGACAACCCCGGGGGCCGCCTGCTCCCGGGCATGACGGCGAACGTCAAGCTCGTGGTGGCCGAGAAGCCGAGCGTCCTCAAGGTCCCCAATGCGGCCTTGCGCTTCCGGCCCGCTGGCGACACGAGCCCTGGCACGGGCCCCGCCGCGCGCGGCCAGCAGCCGAGCGCCGGGAGCGGCGGGGGCGCCGGGGCGCCGGCGCGGCCCACGGACCATCGAGCAGATCCGCGAGCGCCTGGTCCAGAGCCTCAAGCTGACGGAGGCGCAGCAGCGCAAGCTGGATCCGATCCTCGAGGACAGCCGGACCCAGATGCGGGCTCTCGCGGGTCTCCCGGAGCAGGAGCGTCAGGGTCGTGCCCAGAAGATCCGTGAGGCCACTCGGGCGCGCATTCGCGAGATCCTCACGCCCGAGCAACAGGCTCGCTACGACCTGGAAGGTGGCGCGGGCCGGCGCAGCGCCGCCACGGCCGGCCGCGTCTGGACGGTTGGGCCGGACGGTAGTCCCGTGGCCGTGTCGCTGACGCTGGGCCTCACTGACGGTTCCATGACCGAGATCGTCCAGGGCGATCTCAAGGAGGGCCAGGACGTCATCATCGGCGCGGGCGGCGCGGCGGCCACGAGTCCCGCGCGCCCGCCGGGCGGAGGGCCCGCGTCACCCGCCACACCACCCGGCCCGCGGTTGCGGCCGTGATCGTCACCGAGACGCTGAGCAAGGACTACCACCTGGGTCCGCACACGGTCCACGCGCTGCGTGGCGTGACGGTGACCATCGCGCGTGGCGAGTTCGTCGCGGTGATGGGGCCGTCGGGTTCCGGCAAGTCGACGTTCATGAACCTGCTCGGGTGCCTGGACACTCCGACGGCGGGACGGTACCTCCTCGATGGCGCCGACGTGGCGCGTCTGTCGCGCGACGAGCTGGCCCGCATCCGCAACACGAAGATCGGGTTCGTCTTCCAGCAGTTCAACCTGCTGCCCCGCACCACGGCGCTCGAGAACGTGGAGCTGCCCCTGTTCTATTCGAGCGCGCCAGGGCGCGATCGGCGGGCCCGGGCCCACGAGAAGCTCCGCGCGGTGGGCCTGGCCGATCGCGAGCTGCACCACCCGAGCCAGCTCTCGGGTGGACAGCAACAACGTGTGGCCATCGCCCGCGCGCTGGTCAACGATCCGGCCGTCATGCTCGCCGACGAGCCCACGGGCAACCTCGACACGCGGACCAGCGTGGAGATCCTGGCCCTGTTGCAGCGGCTGAACCGGGAGGGGCTCACCATCATCCTCGTGACCCACGAATCCGACATCGCCGCCTACGCAAGCCGCGTCCTCACCTTCCGCGACGGCCGCCTCCTGGGGGACACGCCGGTGCAGGGGCCGGCGGATGCCGCGGCGGTTCTGGCCCTCACCGAGGCGCGCGACGACGAGGTCGCGGAGGCGCTGGCGTGAACATCGCCCAGAGCGTCAAGATCGCCGTGCGCTCGCTCCGCGTGAACAAGCTGCGCAGCGCGCTCACCATGCTGGGCATCATCATCGGGGTGGGTGCCGTCATCGCCATGGTGGCGGTGGGCGCGGGCGCGCAGGCGCGCGTGGCTGAGCAGATCCAGAGCCTCGGCTCCAACCTCATCATCGTGCTCTCCGGCAGTGTCACCTCGAGCGGCATCCGCCTCGGCCAGGGCAGTCAGCTCACCATCACCGACGAGGACGCCTTCGCCATCGCCCGCGAGGTTGCCGCCGTTCAGGTGGCCGCACCGTCGGTCCGTGGCACCGGCCAGGTGGTCTACGGCAACCTGAACTGGGCCACGGCGATCCAGGGCGTCACCGTGGACTACCTCGAGGCTCGCGACTGGACCCTCGACAGTGGACGATCGTTCGCGCAGGAGGAGGTTGATGGCGCCGCCAAGGTGGCCCTCGTCGGGCAGACCACGGCCCTGAACCTCTTCGGGGACTCCGATCCGGTCGGACAGATCATCAGGGTCCGCAAGGTTCCCTTTACCGTGATCGGTACGCTGGGGCGCAAGGGGCAGAACAGCTGGGGACAGGACCAAGACGACATCGTCCTCATCCCGATCTCCACGGCCAAGAAGAAGGTCCTCGGAGCGAGCCAGTCGAACCCCCGCTCGGTCGGCGCCATTTCGCTCAAGATCCGCCCGGGCGAGGACATGGCCGAGGCGGAGACACAGATCCGAGCGCTCCTGCGGCAGCGTCATCGCCTGCAACCGTACCAAGATGACGACTTCTGGCTCCGCAACCTCTCGGAGGTGCTGCAGACGCAGGAGGAATCCTCGCGCGTCATGACCTATCTCCTGGCCGCGATCGCCTCGGTGTCCCTCCTCGTGGGCGGCATCGGCATCATGAACATCATGCTGGTGTCGGTCACCGAGCGGACCCGGGAGATCGGACTCCGCATGGCGGTGGGCGCACGCGGCCGGGACATCCTCGCCCAGTTCCTCATCGAGGCCGTGACCCTGTCGCTCATCGGGGGCGTCATCGGCATCGCGGCGGGACTGGGAGGTTCGCGGGCCATCAGCTACTTCGCCGAGTGGCGCACCCTGGTGGCCCCGGAGTCGATTGCCCTCGCCTTCGGTTTCGCGGCCGCCGTGGGCGTCTTCTTCGGCTACTACCCCGCGCAGAAGGCGGCGCGGCTCGATCCCATCGAAGCCTTGCGCTTCGAGTAAGGGTCCGTGCGGCGATCCCGCGGGGCCGCCCCCACTCGCCGGGCGTCGAGATCGCGGTCGCCCAGCCCGCGCGTTCGCCGTCCGTCGGCGGCGGAGGCTGGGCTTCTCGAACTGGCTCGGGCTCTCGGCGCGACGGCCGCGCCGTCCGCGCAGAACGACGCGCCCGCGTCGGTGCTGTCTCTCCTCGAGAGCGCCTTCGGCCAGGGAGCGGCCTTGCCCCGTCAGCTTGCCCAGGCCTGGCTGCGGACGCGCGGCGACAAGACGGCCGCTCTGGCGCTGGGCTGGGCGCGCGAGCAGGTCCGCCGCGCGCTCGCGGAGGCGCTCCTGCGCGAGGGCCAGCGCGCAGGCGTTCGTGCCGATGTTCCCACCGAGGCCGCGGCCTGGCTGCTCCTCGCGGTGGCCGAGGCGGAGGCCCATGAGCCGGGCGGCACCGTCGGTGATCGGTTGATCATGGTCTCCGACCTGTTCTGCCTGCCCGAGTCCCGCCGAAGTCCCGAGGGCACGGTCGCGCCCCCAGGTGGGCCGCCGCTCGCGCGGCCCGAATGAGGCAGCTCTGACCACGCCTCGCGGTAGCGCTACCTCGCCGTGCGGCTGGGGAGCCTCCGCTCCCCCATGCCGGACAACGAGCGGGACCTCGCGCGGCTCGGGCTCCTCACCGACCGCGTGCGCCCTCGGCTGGCCGCCATGGGCGTCACGCTTCCGGCGAGCTGACCGGTCCCACCAGCTCGCCGATCCGCCGCGTTCGGTGCCGCCAGGCCGCCGTCATCAGGCGGCCGAGCACGGCGGCATGAGCGGCCCGCCCGGCGAGTCCCAGGGGCAGCCGGTACACGAGGCGGTCCTCCATCAGCGTGGCCTCGCCCGCGGTCAGGAAGCGATGGCGATGCTCCCAGCGCGCGAACGGGCCGCGGAGCTGCACGTCGAGAAAGCGAAACGGGGGATCGAACTCGCGCACGAAGGCGCGCCACGCGAAGGACATTCCCAGGCACGTGACGCGATAGTCGAGGACGGCCCCCGCTCCCATCGCCGTGCCCCCCCCGCTCTGAAGCCCCACGCGAATCCAGGAGGGCAGAAGGCGGCTCGCGCGGTGAGGATCGGCGAGGAAGGCGAAGACCTCGGGGCGGGGGCAACCGATCACCACGCGCTGCTCGAGGATGTGATCGACCATCGGCTCCCGCTGCCCTGGGCCCTCGCCGTGGAGGTCAGGCTCGGCCGCGCCGAACCTGCCCCCGCGCGTCAGGAAAGTTTCTTGACCTCGGCGAGAATCCGATCCGGATCGGGGAGCTCTCCCCGGCCGTATCGTTCGATGAAGCGGATGGAGCCGGTCGTGTCGATGACGAAGGTGGCGCGACTATTCGCGTTCCAGTCCGGCGCGTAGATGCCGTAGTCCCGAACCACGCTCCGATGCAGATCGGACAGCAGAGGGTAGTTAGAGATGCCCACGGATTTCGCCCAGTTCTCGTGACTGAAGGGACTGTCGGTGCTGATACCCACCACCTGGGTATTGGCCGCCTCGAAGTCGCGGATGCGCTTGTCGAAGGCGGGCATGCACTTGCTTCAGCCTGGGGTCCAGTCGAGCGGGTAGAAGAGCAGGACCACGTTCTTCCCGCGCAGACCGCTCAGGCTGACTTCCTTGAGTCCGATCCCCTTCAGGGTGAAGTCGGGAGCGGCCTCACCCACGTTGAGCGTCTTCGCGGTGCTCACGCGCGATTTCCTCCTCTCGCGAATGTCCCTTTCGCGAATGTGCGTGGTGTCGTGGGCATCGTAGCACGCGGAACACCGGCCTTGGCGGGGGGCTTGCGCACCGTGGCCCAGAGCTGGGCCCGTCGCGCCTCCAGCGCCGCATCGGGGAGGCCGAGGTAGGACGCCGCCGTCATCACGCGGCCGGTGTCCCACAACCGCGCGAAGCGCGAGAGGGCCCGCGCATCGCGCAGGGCGTGGTGATCCATGATCACGCGGCATCCCGTGCCGTCGATCACCCGCAGCAGGTTGTCGATGCCGCGCTCGATGAGTTCCCGGCCCAGCTCTCCCTCGATGTATGACGGCGGTCCGGAGAGGTAGAGCAAGGTGGGCCGCTCTCGCAGCAGATAGGCCGCGGCCACCGCAGAGAGCGGTCCCTGCACGTCGGAGGCGAAGACGAAGCGCTCGCGTTCCCGTGGATCTTCCACGGTGAGGGCGACCACGGAGCCGAGAGCTGTGCCTTCCACGCCGTGGGGCAGCGGAGCCGAGGCGCGCAGCACCATGTCCGGCTCGCGGAGAACGTGTCCGTCCGCTGACTGGACTCGGGCCACCGGGGCGAGGGTCGACCACAGCGCAGCGGCACGGCGGGCCTGCTGCCCGGCGATCATCCGGCGGGGATCCTTGGCGAGGACGAGACGGCCGGCGTACGACGCCGCGTCGCTGCGGAAGTGATCCTCGTGATAGTGACTCACGAAGACGAGGGCGGCCCGCGCGGCGTACGCCGAGATCCGGTCATTGGCCCGCCGGAGCGCCTCCCACTCCTCCTCGGCGGGCGGCAGGCTGTAGCGCGACGGGGCCAGCGTCGCGCCGGGATCGAGGAGCAGGCCCGTCGCGCCGCATTCGACGTACGTGGCCATCGAGCGCACCCCCAGCGACTCGGCACCCAGCGGGACGACTTTCATGGTCCCGCTCGCGCCACCGAGGCCCCACGCCCGCGAGCCCCATCCCCCATGTACAGGGCCAGACGAGGCCTCACCGCCGCACGGCACGCGGTGACGATGTCACCCACCGCCTCGTTGAGGCTCAGGGCGAGCCGCATGGCACACCTTCTTTTGGGCGGCGCGCCTCACGGGGAACGCCATCACGCCAGCGGTGGCGCGCCATCACCACGCGGCCCGCGCGAAAGGATACGCCTTCCTGCTCGAGACGGATCCGCTGGGTCACCATCCCGCTCGCGCGCGCGCGCACGCTGATACCCCCACGGGCGTTCACCACGCGGTGCCACGGAATGTCGGAGGGACACACGCGCATGGCGTGGCCGACGACACGCGCCCCGCCCGGACGACCGAGCCAGGCCGCGATCTCCCCATACGAGACCACGGCTCCACGGGGAATCCGGCGCACGAGGCGGTAGACGGCGGTCATGAAGCGGCGCGATGCCTCACGCACGCGCCGATTCGGAGCCGAACTGCAGCTCGCAGAAGCGCGCGTAGAGCCCACCCCGGCGCAGGAGCGCCTCGTGGGTCCCCTCCTCGTGGATCCGCCCGTGGTGGAGCACGAGGATCCGGTCGGCGTTCTGAATGGTCGACAGGCGATGCGCGATGGTGATGCTGGTGCGGCCGGCGAGCAGGCGGGACATCGCGGTCTGAATGAGCGCCTCCGACTCGGGATCGATGCTGGAGGTGGCCTCGTCCAGCACGAGAATGGCGGGATTGTACACGAGCGCTCGCGCCACGGCCAGGAACTGACGCTCACCGTGCGAGATGTTGGCCCCGCGCTCACTCAGCTCGGTGTGCCAACCCTGGGGCAGCGCCTCGACGAAGGCCCGCGCGCTCGCCGCCTCGGCGGCCCGCGCGATGGTGTCGCGCGAGACGGCCCCATCTGCGCCCACCCGCAGATTGGCCTCCACCGAGCCCGTGAAGAGGACGCTCTCCTGGAAGACCACCCCCACGTGCCGGCGCAGCTCCTTGAGAGGCCAGGTCCGCACATCCGCGCCATCCACGAGCACGCGACCGCGCGTCACGTCGTACGAGCGATTCAGCAGACGCCCGCACGTCGTCTTGCCCTCGCCCGTCGCGCCCACCAGCGCGACGTGCTCGCCCCGGCGGACCTCGAACGAACACCCGCGCAGAATCCACTGGCCTTCTCCATACGCGAACCACACGTCGTCGAGGGCCACCGCGACCGCTCCCGGGTGAGAGGCGACGACCCGGGACGGCGCAGGCGACTGGATGGCGGGCGTCAGGTCGAGCACGCCGAAGATCCGCTCCGCCGCCGTCATGGCTGCCTGCATCACGGCGTACTTCGCGCCGAGGTCGCGGATGGGCAGAAAGAATCGGCTCGTGTACTGCATGAAGGCCACCAGGGCGCCGAACGTCAAGGCCTCCGCGACAATCTGGCGGGCGCCGTACCAGACGAGGAGGGCCAGGGCCACGAAGCCCAGTACCTCCACCACCGCGTAGAGGGACGACTCGAAGATCGTCGAGCCGAACAGGGCGCGCCGATACGCGCGGTTCAGCTCCCGGAACTGTTGCCGCTCCGCGCGCTCGCGGGCGAAGAGCTGGATCACCGCCATGCCGGCCAGGGACTCCTGGAAGAAGGCGTTGATCTGGGCCAGGCGCCGGCGGACCGTGCGGTAGGCGTCGCGCGCCCGCAGCCGGAAGTACGCAGCCACCACCGCCACCACGGGGACGATGGCGAAGGTCACCAGAGCCAGGCGCCAGTCCATCCACAGCATGATGGCCACCACGCCGAGGAGGGTGACGGCGTCGGCCACCACGGCGAACAGGCCGCTGCTGAAGGCCTCGCTCACCGCCTCCACGTCGTTGAGGACGCGCGTCATGAGACGGCCCACGGAATTGCCGTCGAAGAAGCGCGCCTCCATCCGGAGCAGGTGCGCGAAGAGGGCCTCGCGCAGGTCGTGCATCACCCGCTGCCCGGTCACGCTCATGAGATAGCTCTCGAGCGCGCGCAGGGTGAAGAGCATCACGAGGGTGGCGGCGAAGAGAGCGGCCACCAGGCCGAGGCCCGCCCAGTCGCCGCGCAGCATGTGGTCATCGATGGCGATCTTCAGCAGATAGGGCTGGGCCAGCTCCACTGCGGCGATCACCGGGACGAGGAGCACGGTGCCCGCAATCAGCCGCCGGTGCGGGCGCGCCGTCTCCCACAGACGGGCGGCCAGCCGGTGGTCGTAGGCCCGACCGAGGATCTCGTCGTGCTCGTGCTCAGGCACGGGCGATCTCGTCTTCGAGCTGCTGGATCCGCCACAGCCGCGCGTAGGTCCCGTCCGCGCGCACCAGCGCGTCGTGGTGCCCGGTCTCCACCACCCGCCCCCGCTCGAGCACCACGATGCGATCGGCGGCCCGCGCCGCGCGCAGTCGGTGCGTCATCAGGAGCGTCGTCCGCGGACCGGCGGCGCGGAGAACGCGCTCCACGATCTCCTCCTCCATGGCGGCATCGACGTTGGAGAAGACGTCGTCGAGGATCAGCACGGCCGGATCCGCACAGAGGGCTCGCGCCAGAGCCAAGCGCTGGCGCTGTCCTCCCGAGAGTGTCAGGCCGCGCTCGCCCACCACCGTGTCCCAGCCGGCGGCGAACCCCTCGATTTCTGCGGCGATTCCAGCGGCGATGGCCCCCGCGCGTGCTGCGTCCACCGAGACCGCCTCCCGCCCGAGGGTCACGTTGTCGGCGATCGAGCGCGAGAACAGAAAGCCCTCCTGGGGGACGTACCCGAGCGCCGCGCGCAAGTCAAAGAGAGGAATGGTGCGCACGTCACGACCGTTCACCAGCACGGTGCCGGGCCGCGGCTCCCACAACCGCGCCACCAGAAGTCCGAGGGTGGACTTCCCACTCCCCGTGGGGCCCACGACGGCCACGGTCTCGCCGGCCGCGACCTCGAAGCTGACATCCCGAAGGGCGGGCTCGCGCGCTCCGTAGGCGAAGGTCAGTCCCTCGAAACGGAGCGCCACGGGTCCGCGCAGAGGATGGCCAGGCTCCACCTGAGGCGGCGCGGGCGCCGTGATCTCCTGCAGACGCCCCATCGACGTCAGCCCCCGCCGGACGATCGACAACGTCCATCCCAGCGCCATCGTGGGCCAGGCCAGATACGCGAGGTAGCCGTTGAACGCCACCAGGGAACCCAGGGACAGCCGGCCTTCCGCCACCGCCGTTCCCCCGATCCAGAGGATCATGAGCGCCCCCACCCCGCCGATCAGGCCGGCCAGCGGTGTGAATTGCGACTGGGTGCGGGCCAGCGCGAGACTCCGCCGGAGGAACTCGGTGTTGGCCTCGGCGAGATGGCGTCGCGCCCGCCCTTCCAGGGTGTAGGCGCGCACGACCCCCATCGCGGTCAGGTATTCCTGGACCAGCCCGGCGAGCACGCCCAGATGCTCCTGCACCGCCTCGGTCTCCCGGTGTACGCGCGTATTGACCCCGCGGGCCACGACCACGAGCAGTGGGCAGGGCAGGAGCGCCCACATCGTGAGCCACGGATCGACGGAGATCATCGCGGTCAGCGCCCCCGCAAAGGCCGCGGTCGTGCTCACCAGGCTGACCAGGCCAAAGCCGACCAGCGATTTCACCGCGGCGATGTCGCTGGTGGCGCGAGCCATGAGATCGCCCGTCCGGTGGGTGACGTAGAAGGCGGGAGGATAGGCCTGCAGCGACGCATACAGATCGTTCCGGAGGTCGTACTCCACGCGCTGCGCTGCGCCGAGGAGCAGAAAGCGCGAGGTGAGGCGGGCCACGCCGTTGCCGAGAGCGAGCGCGAGGATGACCAGGACCTCCCAGGCGATCGGGGCGGATGCGGCGTCGTGCTCGAGGGCGTCGACGGCACGCTTCACGGTGGCCGGGATGGTCAGAGCCATTCCGGTGGCGGCGAGCAAGGCCAGGACGCCGATGAGATAGCGCGCCCAGTAGCGACGGACGTACCCGGAGGCGGCCCGGAACGGAGAGGTCAGCCGCGCCTCCCCGCAACGTGCGGCTTCAGCGCGGCGTACACTGCGAAGGTCGCAGGCGTGGCCACCCCGTGACGCTCCCCGAGTCGCACCGCGTACCCGTGCAGGCTCTCCAGCTCGAGTCGGCGGCCGGCCGCGAGGTCGTGCGCCATGGAGGACGTCGCCTCCGGCGCGAGGGCCGCCGCGGCCTTCATGAGCTGGTCCACGGCGTCGGGAGGCAGATCCACCCCCTCCGCGCGGCCGAGCACGGCGAGCTCCGCGACGAGGGCGCGGTACATGCGCCAGCACTCGGGGATCTCGCGCAGAACGCCTATGGAGCACCGGGTCAGGGCGGTCATCCCCGCCTGGGCCCCGATCAGAAGATATTTCTCCCAGAGGACGCGCCGCATCGACGTGGAGAGCTCCACGGGAATGCCGGCACCCGCAAGCGCGTCGCGGAGGACCTGGGCGCGCGGTGTGATGCGACCATCGAGTTCCCCGAGGGCGATGCGCCCCAGCAGCCGGTGGTCGATCACGCCCGGGGACTCGAGGAACGCGAAGATGTAGGCGGCGCCGCCCATGGCGTGGCCGGGCCCCAGCAGTCGATCGATGACCTCGGCGCTGCTCACGCCGTTCTGCAGCGAGAGTACGGAAGTGTCGGGGCCGACAACCGGTCGGAGCTGCTCGACCGCGGCCTCGGTGTCGAAGCCCTTCACGGCCAGGACAATCGCGTCGGCCGGGGCCTGACCGCGAAGATCGGCCACGGCATCCACCCGCGCCACGAACTCGCCCTCGACGGCCGAGCGGATGCGCAGTCCGTCGCGTCGGATGGCCTCCAGGTGCGCGCCGCGCGCCACCATCGTCACCGCCTGCCCCGCCCGCGCGAGCTTGGCGCCGAAGTAGCCGCCGACGCCTCCCGCGCCCATGATGGCGATGCGCATCACCACCACTCCGGCGCTTGAATGCCATGGGCATCACCACCACTCCTTGCGCTTGAAGTAGAGGGCCATGGTCATCGCGCAGATCGCCATCAGCCCGATAGCCCAGAAGTAGCCATACCGCCAGCGCAGCTCGGGCATGACCTCGAAGTTCATGCCGTAGATGCTGGCGATGAACGTCAACGGGATGAAGAGGGTGGCGATCACCGTGAGGACTTTCATGACCTGGTTGAGGCGCGCGTTCTGCGCGGACAGGTAGACCTCCATGAGCGAGGCCACGCCCTCGCGCAGGAACTCGACGATCTCCAGCGCCTGCACGGCGTGGTCGTAGGCGTCGCGCAGGAAGACCTTGGTCTCGGCGGCGATCAGGCCCGACTCGTCGCGCTGGAGGATGCCGATCTCCTCGCGCACCGGCCACACCGCGCGCCGGAGGACAAGGACATCGTGCCGCAGGCGCTGGATGGCGACGAGCGTCGCTTCCGTGGGGTGAGCGATCGCGTCGTCCTGGAGGGCCTCCGCGCGGTCGCTGAGGGCATCGAGGACGGGAAAGTAGCCGTCCACCACGGCGTCCACGAGCAGGTAGGCGAGGTAGTCCCCGGCGGCGGTGCGCACTCGACCCCGCCCGTGGTGTATGGCGTCGCGCACCGGCCCGAAGACGTCGCCTCCCGCGCGCTCCTGCACGGTCAGGACCCAGTCGGCCCCGAAGAAAATGCTGACCTGCTCCTCTTCAACGTCGTGGCTTCCCTGGATCATGCGCAGCACGACGAAGAAATACGCGTCATAGCGCTCGGCCTTGGGGCGCTGGGGCGCATTGGAGGCGTCTTCGAGGGTGAGTGGATGCAGCCCGAACCGCTCGCCCAGGCGGGCCAAGGTGGCGGGATCGCCGAGTCCTTCGACGTTGATCCAGGTGACGGCTCCCGGGCGCACCAGGCGGATGGCTGCGTCGGCATCGCGAGCCACATCTTCCACGGCGTGGGCGGCGTCGAACGAGATCACTGTGATGCGCGCTGGCGTGAGGGGGGCGGCCAAGGTGCCGGGCGGCGTGCCCGGACGCACGCTGGCGAGGCGTCGCCGGCGCCGCTCACGCCGAGTCTGCGGGTGGCCGGTGTGGTCGGAAGCAGGCAGCGTCTCGCGCATGGTGATCCCGGCCATGCTCCGAGACGGCCCCGTCCTTGTCAAGCAAGCGTGATAGAGTTCGCGCCTATGGCTTCGCTCGAGCGGCGCGTGGCGATCGACGCCGCGCGGGCCGCCGGCCACCTCCTCCTCGAGGCGCGCGCCGGCACCCGGCACATCACCTACAAGGGCGCTCCCACCAATCTCGTCACCGAGATGGACGCGCGCGCGGAAGCCCTGGTCCTCGACCATCTGCAGCGCGCCTTTCCCGACGACGCCGTCCTGGCTGAGGAGAGCGGCGCGCACGCCGGTGCCTCGGGGCGCCGTTGGATCATCGACCCGCTCGACGGCACCACCAACTATGCGCACGGCGTGCCCATCTGGGCCGTGTCGATCGGGCTCGAGTCGGAGGGGCATCCGACCTTGGGCGTCGTCTTCGACCCGTGCCATGACGAGCTGTTCGTGGCTGAGCGCGGCGAGGGCGCTACTGTCAACGGTGCGCCGCTCGCCGTGTCCCGCGCCGCAGTGCTCGACGAGAGCTTGCTCGCCACCGGGTTCCCCTACGGCATTCGTGAGACGTCCGACACCAACCTCGCGGAGTACGCCGCCTTCTGCCTGCGCGCGCGCGGCGTCCGGCGCATGGGGTCGGCCGTCCTATACCTGGCGTGGGTGGCGGCGGGGCGACTCGACGGGTACTGGGAGCTGCGGCTGGGCGCATGGGACGCGGCGGCCGGTGTCGTGCTGGTCCACGAGGCCGGAGGTCGCGTCAGCAATCTCACCGGCGGCCCACTCGATCTCGATGCGCCGTCGATCGTGGCCAGCAACGGTCGCATCCACGACGCCATGCTGCGCGTCCTCCAGGAAACACGATCGCCCTGAGCCACTCTCCTCGGGCGGTGCGGCATGGGGCCATGTCCGAGCCCCGATGCTCTACGGCTCCCAGCGCGGGTCGACGACGAGGGGTGGCTCTAGCACGGTCGGGCCTGAGTGAGCCAGGGCCTGCGACTGGTCGATGTCGCGCTGACGCAGAAGCACGTCGTCGATCGCGAGGTTGTGAATGCCGGGAATGCCGAAAACGTGGCGAACGCCTTCGGCCCGAAGCGCGGCCACCACCCACTCGCCGCCTGTGCGCGGGGCCATCGGCGCGATTCTAGCGCACGCGCTCGCGAGCCGACTCCAGCGGGTACTCCCGCCCGCCCACGCGGAGTGTCCCGCGCTCCGTGGCCTCGTCGTAGTCGGCGAGGGCGAGGAGTTGAAAGGCAGCAGCGCGGTCGAAGCGGGCCTCGAACGCGCCGCCCTTCACCGCGCAGTACGGCACGTGGCCGGGTCCAAGGCGGATCGACGCGGGATCGATCACCTCGGCACTGCCGTCGTTCACCTGCACGCGCAGCTCGGGTCCGCGGGGCTCCAGACGCCTGATCACCCACGGCACGTCCTCGACCTCCACGGGAATGCGCACGCGCGTCTGGATGAAGTACCCGACGGCGTCCCGGCGCAGGTTGGCGCGCAGGTTGGCGAGAATGCCGGCGTGCGTGATCTGGACGTCGTCGTCGTACCAGTCGGCGTCGCGGTCGATGCGCAGGCGGGGGAGCGTCCACTCCGCGGGCGGCGTGGCCATCAGAACACCACGCTCGCGTAGGTGACGACGGCCTGGGGATCGGGCCACTGGCCGTAGTGCTTCACCAGCCCGCTGTGTGTCCGGCAGCATGCGCAGCAGCGCGTAGATGGGCGAGAAGCCGCAGATGCGACGACGATCGCCGTCCGCCGCGATGGCCTCGAAGAATCCCCGCGGGTCGCCGGCCTCCACCGCCCCGAGCAGCGCGCGATCCTCTCGCTCGAGGCGACCGAGATCGTCGGGCGTGAGCGGTGCGGGATCGCCGAAGCGCGGCCCCATGTGGGCGAGGTCCGCACCCGCGATCACCACCACGCGGCGGCCGCAGGTGGCCATCGACTCGCCGAGGGCTTCCAGAAAGCGCGGCACTCGTGGATCCTGCTCAGGGCCCTGCCCCCGGGCTAGGGCCTCGTGAGCGAAGCTGGCCAGCACGGGGACGATGGTGAAGTCATGCCGCTCGCCAAACAGATAGCGGAGAAAGACGGCCTGGAACTCGATCGAGTGCTCGCCGCGATGGGCCAGCTCGGACGCGAAGCAGTCCTGTCCGGCCCGAGTGGCCACGGCGTCGACCAGATCGCGGTCGACGACGGCTGCGCCCAGCGGCGTCGCGTAGTCCTTGCGCGTCAGCGCGAAGGGATCCGGCATCCCGGCGTGGCACGTGCCGAGGATCACGAAGCAGTCGGCGTCGCCGCGCTCGGCGAGGTCGCGATAGGCCCAGGCATAGGCGGGACCACCGCGGTGGTAGTCGATGTGCGGGGCGATGACACCGCGCACAGGCGCCCGGCGGGCGCCATCCTCCCGGCTGATCGCTCCCGGGCCGGGCGGCGAGGCAAAGAAACCCTCCATGGCGCGGCGAAGGTCGTCCGGGTGGCCCGCATAGGCGCCTCCGGCGTGCGCGGCCGGGCGCGCGGGAGCGGCCAGGAACTCGGCGTCGACGGCCCGGCGCCGCTCCGCGAAACGCTCATTGTCGAGAAAGCCATGGGCGTCGAGGGCACTCACGATCTCCTCGATCTGCTCCCGGCGGACCAGCTCACCGTGGCGGCGCATGATCTCCGCCTGGATGTCGACGACGGAGTGTTCGCCGTCGAAGAGCGCCACGATGGCCAGGAGCGGCCGGGAGAGCACGAGTACCGACGGCGTGTAACCAGCCGGATCACGCACGCCGACGAGCTGCTGACCGTCCTGCTCGACGGGAAAAGCCTCGACGTCGCGGCGAAGACGAGGGCTCTCGGTCATACACTCTCGAGGAAGTTCAGAGCCGAACCGATGTAGATCCTCGCCGCCTCGACGAGCTCGGCGATATCGACGTATTCGTCGACTTGGTGCGGTACGAGCCGGTTTCCCGGGCCACACGTGACGATGGGAATACCGAGCTGGGTTCGCAGGATGGTCCCGTCCGTCGAGCCCGGGACGCCGCCGAATTTCGCGCGCCGCCCCGCTGCCTCGCGCACGGCTGTCTCCATGGCCCGGACGAGGGGCTCGTGCCGATCCACGCGGGTGGCCAGTCGATAGCCGTTGATCGGCGACCACTCGACGGTGACCCCGGCGGCCGTGGCCGCGTCACGGCAGGCGCGATCGATCTCCGCCGCGATGGCCTCCGCGTCGGGGCCAGGGGTCAAGCGAACATCGAGGGTCATGACACCGGTGGCGGGAATGACGTTGGATTGCGGCAGACCGTCGACCGGCGCCTGCACGACCGTGGGCGTCACGGTGGGCGGACGCACGTAGCGGCTCCGCTCGCAGAGCCGGCGCAGCCGGCGCTCGAGGACGCGCGCCTGGCGTACAACCTCGGCCAGGCCGACCACGGGGTTGATCCCCGCCTCGGGCATCGCCCCGTGCGCCATGCGGCCTCGCACCACCACGCGAGCCCACACCACCCCGCGCTGCTCCAGACACAGCTCGTTCTGCTCCGGTTCGCAGATGATCGCTGCGCTCAGCTCTCGTCCGGTGGGCGTGGTGCACAGGTGCTTCGCGCCCAGCATGTCGCCTTCCTCGTCGACGAGCGCGCCGACGACGAGAGAGCCGCGGAGCCGGAGGCCGCTGCGCTTGATGGCCGCCGCGGCGATCATGGCCGCCGCCAGACCGCCCTTCATGTCCGCGGCGCCCCGCCCATAGATCCGCCCATCGGCGAGCTCGGCCGCGAACGGCGGGAAGGTCCAGTCACGGGCATCGCCCTCGGTCACGACGTCGGAATGTCCCTCGAGCAGAAGCGTCGGCCCCGCGCCGCGCCCACCCAGCCGGCCCAGGACATTGGGACGACCCGGCGCGACATCCTGGATCTCGACCTCGAAGCCCTCCTTCTCGAACCAGTGTTGGACGTGAGCGGCCATCGCCGCCTCGGTCATGGTGGGATCGCCGGGCTTGATGACGCTGGGAATGCGGATCAGGTCACGCGTGAGCGCCACCAGCTCCGATGGGTCGACGCGCGAGAGGACTTCCGAGAGGGACATGCCGCCGCGCGGGACGAGGCGGCGGACTACTCGAGGGGGAACGACAGGATCACCGCGTCGAGCCGGATCACGCGGTATTCCTCTCCCGCCACCATGAAGTAGTGTCCCTCCACTTCCTCCGAGCTTTCCTCGAAGGCGACTACGCTCTTCACCGCGGGCATCTCGCGAAAGGCATTGGCGCCTTCGTCGAAGCCGTCTCCCCGGGAGACGACCTCCCCGTACCTGATGGGCGAGCCCTTCGGACAGTGCACCCGAATGTCCGCCGGGACCTCCGCCATCATCCGGACGAGAAGATTGATGCCGTACACCTGGACTGGAATCGTCGTCATGTCCCTCCTCGCGGATCCGCCGCCGTAGGCCCCCGATGATACCACGCGGTTTCAGCCCTCCTCGCGGCCCGTGGGGGCGAGCGGCTCGGGGCTGAGGCCGCGGGGCTGCTCGGTCACCGTCTCCAGCAGCGGAAGATCGTCGCCGGCCGCCGCGCCCAGCTCGCGGAAGCGACGCGCGGCGGGAAGCACTCGCGATTCCATCGAGCCCACCGCACGGTTGTAGGAGGCGGTGGCCCGACCGAGGGACGCTCCCACCTCCGCGATGTGCCCGGTCATGACCCGCAGGCGCTCGTGGAGCTGTCGTCCCAGCTCGCTGATGTGCGCCGCGTTCTGGGCGAGCTGCTCCTGGCGCCAGCCGTAGGCGATGGCGCGCAGGAGGGCGATGAGGGTGATCGGCGTGGCCACCACGATCTTGCGCGCCAGCGCATCTTCGATGAGGGCGCCATCCGCCTCGGCGGCGGCCGCCACGAAGGGCTCCCCGGGAATGAACATGACGACCAGATCCGCAGACTTGGCGAACTCATCCCAGTAGGCCCGGCTCGCCAAGGTGTTCATGTGCTGGCGGACCTGCTGTGCGTGGCGCGCCATGAAGGCGGACCGTTCCTCCTCGGTGGGCGCGCCGAGGGCGTCGAGGTAGGCGTTGAGAGGGACCTTGGCGTCGACCACGATCTCTCGTCCCGCGGGGAGCCGCACCACCAGGTCCGGCCGCACGCGCCCGCCTGGGCCATCGACGGTCAGCTGCTCGACGAAGTCACAGTGCTGGCTGAGGCCCGCCAGTTCCACCACGCGATGAAGCGTCAGCTCGCCCCAGCGCCCGCGCACGTGCGGGGTGCGGAGGGCGGCCACCAGGGCGCCCGTCTCGCGCTGAAGATCGGCGTGCCCCACGGCCAAGGTGCGCAGCTGTTCTTGGAGCGAGCCATAGGCGTGCTGCCGGGAGGCCTCCATCGTGCGGAGCCCTTCCTCGTAGCGGCCGAGCGCCTCGTGCAGGGGGCGCACGATTCCCTGCACGGCGTCCTCTCGGCGGCCGAGCTGCGCCTCGAGCGATTCGCGTGCGCGCACCAGGAACGCGGCGCCGCTCTGCTCGAGCGCTTCCGCGCTGAGGGCCTTGAACGTCTCGGCGAGACGAAGGCGCGCCTCGTCAAGGAGGCGGCGCTGCTCCTCGAGACTTTCCCGCGTGACCTCCCAGCGCGTCTCCGCCTGGGCCCGCAGCGCGCGCTCGGCGCCCAAGGTCGTGCGCAGATCTGTCAGCTCTGCCTCCTGGTGGACGAGCTGGCGGCGGAGCTCCGCCTCGAGCGTCTCCAGGGACGCGGCCCGCGCCCGCAGCCGCTCTCCCTCGGCGGTCGAAGCCGCGGCCCGCGCCCGCGCCGCCCACCACGTCGCCACGGCTCCGATCACCAGCCCCGCCGCGGCGAAGACGATCTCCGTCACGATGTTTTCCCCTGGCCCGCCCGTGACCGTGTCCCGCGCGCGGCGGGGGCGCCCGGGGGCCGGCGCCCGGAGGATTTCCAGTGGCGGCAGACCTCGCGCAGCCCACATCCGGCGCAGACCTTGGGCTCGCGCCGATCGAGGCAGTCGCCCGACATCCGTTTGTGGCAGAGCGCAAAGTCGTACTTGACGGGGTCGGCGGGGTCGATGGCGGCCAGCTGCGCGGTGATCTCTTCGGCCATCTTCCACGTGCGCGAGCGCCGGCTCGTGAGCCCGATGGCGCGGCTCATGTTCTCCACGTGGGTGTCCACGGGGACGAGCAATCGCCCCGGCGACACCCGGGCCCAGAGACCGAAGTCGGGCGGCTCGCGGCGGACCATCCAGCGCAAGAAGAGGTGCAGACGCTTGCACGGGCCACCCGCGGAGGGCAAGGGAAAGAGGTGACGGTAGCCGCGGGAGAGTCGGCCCTGTGGAAAGATCGCGGCCAGGTCGGCCTCGAGAAAGGCGCGCGCGAAGGCCTCGAGGGGCGGGCCCACGGCACCGCCAGCATTGGGATCACCCGCGAGGAAGCACGCCTCGAGGCTTCCGTGGCGCTCGAGAATCTGGCGCGCCGCCACGCAGAACGCGACGAGGTCGCGCGGCCGATTGAACCGATACCGGAAGTCCGCAAAGAGATGGCCGTGGCGCTCGGGTTCGAACTCCATCACGAAGCGCAGCGGCGAGGAGTCCATCACCGCAAACACCTTCTCCAGGGCGCGGCTGAAGAGATCCACGCGGCCGTAGGCGAGACACGCGGAGAGAAGGCCGACCAGCTCGCGGTCGCCCGGCGCCGCGTACCGGAGGGGGAAGCGGATGGCATCGCGATCCACGCGCGCGGCGTAGTCGAAGTCGGCGTACAAGCGCTCCAGCGGCGCCCGCAACCGTAGCGCGCTCGGCGCCGGGCGCCGCGATCCTTGGCTGTCGCTCACGAGGCCCGTCCGGGCTGTACAATAGCACATCTTGGCGGGGCGACGGGACGCGCCCACTATATCTTGCGGCTGGAGGGTCATGGATGAGGGTTGGAGTCGTCGGACTCGGCGCGATCGGCCGGCGCGTGTGTCAGGCACTGGATGCGGGCATCGAGGGCCTGGTGCTGGTCGGTGCCACGGCCCGCGATCGCGAGCGCGGCGAGCGCTTCTTGAAGGGGCTCGCCGCGCCGCCGCCCTTCATGGATCTCGACGCGCTGATCGCGGTTGCTGACCTCGTCGTCGAGGCCTCCACCCAGAAGCATCTCGCCGAGATCGCCCCCCGGGCCCTGGGCTCGGGGCGGCACCTGGTCGTCCTCTCGTGTGGCGGGCTCCTCGGCCGCGACGACTGGATTGCCCTGGCCAAAGCTCACGGGTGCCGCATCTTCGTGCCCTCGGCCGCCATCGCCGGTCTCGATGGGGTGAAAGGCGCCGGCCTCGGTGCCATCACGGCAGTGATGATGGAGACACGGAAGCCGCCGCGCGGGCTCGAGGGTGCGCCGTGGATCATCGAGCAGAAGATCGACCTCACGCGGATCACCACGGAGACCTTGATCTTCGAGGGCTCGGCGACCGAGGCGTGCCGCGGCTTCCCCGCCAACGTCAACGTGGTGGCCGCGCTCTCGCTGGCCGGGGTCGGGCCGGAGCGAACCCGGATCAGGATCTACGCCGTGCCGGGTCTCTCCGTGAATCAGCATCGCATCCGCGTGGAGGGAGAGTTCGGCCGTCTGGCCATCGAAGTGGAGAACGTGCCCTCGGAGAATCCCCGGACGGGCCGGCTCTCCTATCTCTCGACGATCGCCCTCCTCCGCGACCTCGGCGCGACCCTCCGCGTGGGGACGTGAGCGAGACTACCCGGCGGCCGCCGCTTCGAGATACCGCTCCGCTTCGAGAGCGGCCATGCATCCGGTGCCGGCGGCGGTGACGGCCTGGCGGTACACGTAGTCCACCACGTCGCCCGCGGCGAACACGCCGGGCACCGAGGTCTGCGTCGTGCCGGGCACGACCTTCATGTACCCGTTGGGGAGCAACTCGACCTGCTGCTGGAAGACGTGCGTGTTCGGCTCGTGGCCGATGGCGACGAACAGTCCGTCGATGGCCTGCTCGGTGCGCTCGTCCGTCACCACGTTGCGCAGCCGGACCGCCGTCACCTTGGCCTGGGCCGGGTCGAGGATGTCCTCCACCACGGTGTTCCAGAGGAACTCGATCTTCGGGTTCTTGAAGGCGCGGTCCTGCATGATCTTGGAGGCGCGCATGCTCTCGCGCCGGTGAACCACCTCCACCTTGCGGGCAAGGCGCGCCAGGTACAGCGCTTCCTCGAGCGCCGAGTCCCCGCCTCCCACCACCATGACGTTCTGGTCCTTGAAGAAGAAGCCGTCGCAGGTGGCGCACGTGGAGACACCGCGTCCGATGAGCAGCGCCTCCGCAGGCAGGCCGAGCATCTTGGCCGAGGCGCCGGTGGCGATGATCACCGTGTCGCTCTCGTAACGCTTCTCTCCCGCCGTCACCTGGAAGGGCCGCCGCGCGAAGTCGACGGCGGTGACGTCCTCTCCGATCATCTCCGTGCCGAAGCGCTCGGCCTGGGCGCGCATGACCTCCATCAGCTGGGGGCCCATGATCCCGTCGGGAAATCCCGGATAGTTCTCCACCGTGGTGGTGAGCATGAGCTGACCACCGGTCTGCAATCCGGTGAGCATCAGCGGGGCCAGATTGGCTCGCGCCGCGTAGATCGCCGCCGTGTACCCGGCGGGTCCCGATCCAATGATGATCACTCTACGAGTCGTGGGCATTCTCTCTCCTCAGAACGCGACGTGTGCTGCACCCGTTGAGATGCACGGGCCGTGCCGGCCGATCCCGAGTGAGCCGAGGAGCGCCCCGGGTCCCCCGGGGCGCGACGAGCGTCCGGGGGGTATGGGGGGCCCTTCGAGGCCCCCCATGTTTTCAGTCGGCCACCTCGAGGATGCGCGCCAGCTCCGCGAGGTCGCGTACCTCGTAATCGGGTGGCGGGATACCGGCGGGCAAGGCCTGTCCTCCGCGATTGACCCACACCGAGGGCATGCCCATGCGCTGGGCGCCCACCACGTCGATGTCCGCGCGATCACCCACGAAGAGGGCGTCCGCGGGCGCCACGCCGAGGCGCGCGAGCGCGCGCGAGAAGATCTCGGGGTGAGGCTTGCGCCAGCCGACCTCGTCGGAGACCACCACGGTCTGGAAGAGGTCGGCGACTCCCGCGCGCTCCAGGATGTCGAGCGCCGTCGGGGTGTAGTCGAAGTTGGAGACCACGGCCAGGCGCGCCCGCTCCCCCAGCGTCCTGAGCAACGGACCGTGATGCGCGGGAAACTCGGCGGCGCGCCCCAGCTCGCGTCGGTGCGTGTTGATCAGGTCCGGGATCAGCTCGGGAGATACCGCGTCGGGATCGAGGGCGAGCCGCCGCAGGAAGTCGCGAAAGCGCTCGGATGCCGGCACTTCGCGGAAGTCCAGGGCGCGGAGCCGCTCGGCCTCCCGCCAGCTGTCGATCAGCGCGCCGTAGCAGGTCTCCAGGGAGACGCCGGGGACGTCGTACACGAGGCGCTCGTGGAGCAGGCGAGCGGTGGTGTGCACGCGCTTGCCGTTGATCTCGACCATGGGCAGGCGGGCCGAGTCGAAGAGCACGAGGGTGTCGAAGAGATCGAAGAGGACGGCCGCGTAGGGCATCAGAGCGGCTTTCGTGCCGCGTAGCCCTCGTCGAGCCCGTGCCAGAACCGGATGTCGCGCTCGCCGTACTTCCAGCACAGGTTCACCGTGTGACCACCGCGAAGCGAAGGGAAGTCGACCAGGCCGAGGGCGAGATCCTTGGGCACGCCGCCGAGGGCGTGGATCGCGTCGAGTCCCTCGCGGACGGCGTCCGTCGCGCGCTTCAGCGCCTCGCTGTCGTCGCGCCACGCGGTCCGATCGAGGACGCCACCTCCCGACAGCTCGATGCGCTGCCGCGCCGCGCGCAGCCGCTCCTGCCGCGCCGTGGCCTCCGTGTGGGCGCTCATCATACGTTCCATGATCGCGGTCAGCCGCGGGATGAGCGCCTCCGCTTCGTTCCGCGTGAAGTGGCGTTCAGCCATGCGGCCCCGTGGCTGTCGGGGCGTCCGTCTCGACGAAGATCGCATGCAGCTCCTGTGGCCCGTGTACGCCGCGGATCAGGGTCAGCTCGATGTCGGCCGTCCGACTCGGGCCGGTGATCACGTTGATGACGCCACCTTTCCACTCCGGGGCGGCGTCGCGGTGCCACGCCTCGAAGAAGGCGCCGACCTGGGCCAGCGATTCGACGAGGGCGCTTCGTCCGAACACCGCCACGTGGCACGGAGGCAGGAGGGAGGTGGACCGCGGGCGTCCCCGGCCGGCGATCAAGACGAGGCTCCCCGTTTCCGCCACCGCCAGGTCGGCGCCGGTGAGACCGAGATCGGCGTCGGCGATGAGGCGGCGCAGCGCGGGCCTGGTGTGCTCGTCACCGATCTCGCCCCGGGGCATCAGCTCGACCGTGAGTCCCCCCGCGGTCAGCGCCGCGCTCCAGTCGGCGCCGAGGGCTTCCGGATGCCAGGCGATCAGACGACGCGCCTGCCGCTCACGGGCCAGGCGGCCGACCACGTCCGGCACCTCCGCGGCGGTGGGCACGCGATGGAACACCCCGGCCACGCGCTCGAACTCGGTCTGGAAGCGCGCGAGCGTCTCGGGCCACCGCTCGCTGAGCTGCCGGCGGATGACCTCCACGGCCTCGGCTGGATGTGCCGGCCGGTCGGCAACCTCGGCGGCGAGGGATCCCTGCCCTTGCGGCATCCCATGGCGGATGCGCGCCAGGAACTCCGCCTTCGTGGTCATCGCGGGGTCGCCTCGCGCGACAGCTCGGGCCACCGCTCCGTGAAGGTGCGCGAGGCGACGGCGGGCAGGTCACGCGTGTGCGTCCAGCGACCCAGGAAGAGCGGCAGCCGTCGAATCATCCGGCCGCGAACGAAGGGGCGTTGCAGGAGCCGGGCGAACGGCGCGCCGAGCCGGTACCACGCGGGGCGCGTCAAGGTGGCGGCCAGGCCGCGGAAGATGAGCCGCTCTTCCCGGGGCGCGATCCGGCGCTCGTCGACCTGGCGTCGCAGCTCGATGAGCATCCGGGGAATATCGATGCGTACCGGACAGGCCTCCGCGCACGCCCCGCAGAGCGACGAGGCGTGCGCGAGATCTTTCACAGACTCGGGGCCGTGCTGCATGGCCGTCAGAAGAATGCCGATGGGCCCTGGATACGTGTAGCCGTAGGCGTGGCCGCCGATCTGGCGATAGACCGGGCACACGTTGAGGCAGGCGCCGCAGCGGAGACAGGCCAGCGATTCACGCAGCGGACCGCCGATCTGGTCGATGCGCCCGTTGTCGAGCAACACGAGATGGAACTCTTCCGGCCCCTCCAGCTCGCCCGCCGGCCGCGGCCCCTGCACCAGGGTCGTGTACGCCGACAGCTTCTGCCCGGTGGCGCTCTTGGCCAGGATGGCCAGGAAAACCACGAGGTCACTCATCGAGGGCACGACCTTCTCGACGCCCATCACCGCCACGTGCACGCGCGGCAGGGAGGTCACCATGCGCCCGTTGCCCTCGTTGGTGACGAGCACGATGGTCCCCGTATCGGCCACGGCGAAGTTCGCCCCGGTGATCCCCATCTCGGCCTGGAGGAACTTCTCCCGCAGCTCGGCGCGCGCCACGCGCGTCAGCTCCTCGGGATCGGCGGGCACGGCGCGGCCCAGCTCGCGGGTGAACAGCTCCGCCACCTGCCCCCTCGTCTTGTGGATGGCCGGGGCGATGATGTGTGAGGGACGCTCACCGGCGAGCTGGATGATGTACTCGCCGAGATCCGTCTCCACCGGAGTGATCCCGGCGTGGATCAGCGCCTCGTTCAGCTCGATCTCCTCGGTGGCCATCGACTTCGACTTGACGACGGTCCGGGCGCCGGCGCGCCGGGCGAGGTCGACGATGATGGTGCGCGCCTCGGCGGCGGTGGTCGCGTAGTGGACGTGCCCGCCGCGCGCCTCGATCCTCGTGATGAGCTGCTCCAGATACTGATCGAGGTGCTGGAGCGTCGCCTCCTTGATGGCCCGGGCGCGATCGCGGAGGGCCTCCCCTTCGGGAAATTCCGCGAAGGCCTCCCGACGCAGGGTGATGAACTTCGTGGTGGCGATGGTGAGGGCCTCTTGGAGGAACGGATCCCGCAGCGCGGCTTCCGCGCGCTCGCGGAACGGAGTGGCCAGGGCACCGTCGCTCACGAGGCGCGCTCTCCCGTGTTCAGCAATTCGGCCAGATGCACCGCCCGCACCCGGGAGCCCCGACGGCTCAGTCCGCCGCCGATCTGCATGAGGCATCCTGCGTCGCAGGCCACCACGCAGTCGGCCCCCGTGGCCTCGATGTTGGCCAGCTTCTTGTCGAGGATCGCCGTGGAGACCTCCGGGAGCCGCACCGAAAAGGAGCCCCCGAACCCGCAGCACTCGTCGCTGCCCGGCAGCTCCACCAGCTCGACCCCGGCCAGGCGCTGGAGAATCATCCGGGGAGTCTGCGCTTCGTGAAGCCCCCGCAGCAGGTGACAGGAGTCGTGGTAGGTCACCCGGCCACGCGCGGCACCGGTGAACTCCATCCGTCCGAGCACATGGACGAGGAACTGGGACAGCTCATAGGTCCGGGAGGCCAGCGCTCGCGCCTCGGTGCGCGCCGGCTCATCGGGCAGCAGGCCCGGGTATTCGTGCTTGACCATCCACGCGCACGAGCCCGAGGGGACCACCACGTGGTCCGCGTCCCGGAACAGCGCAGCGGTGCGCCGCGCCACCGCGGCGGCCTCACGGTGATAGCCCGAGTTGAACAGAGGGAGGCCGCAGCACGTCTGCCCCTCGGGAAAGTCCACCGCGACGCCGAGCCGGCGCAGCAGGCGCACGATGCTCACCCCGACCTCGGGATAGAACACGTCGCCGAGGCAGGTGATCATCAGCGCCGCGCGCAGCGGAGTCGTCACGCGTGGGGCGGGGGCGGCGTGACGACCACGAGGAGGAGGAGGGGATCCGTCCCGTCGTTCACCACGCCGTGCATGGCGCCCGCCCTGGCCACCACCGCCTCACCCGGCGCCACGGCTTCCTCCTTGCCATCGAGGTGAATCCGGCCGTGCCCCTCGAGGACGAAGTAGATCTTGTCCTGATCGCCGTGCGCGTGCGGCTTCTGGGCCTGGCCCGGAGCCAGGCAGTAGAGATCGAGCAGGGCCCGCGGGGTAGCGGCCAACGCCACCTTCGCCATCTTGTCCGCCTGAATGGTCACGTGATCCCGCACGCGGATTTTCATGCCAGCACCCCTTCCCGCTCCGCCGCGTCGGCGGCGCGCGCGAGTAGCTCGACCGGGTGTCGCACCTCGAGATCGAGGCCCCGAAGGCGCGCCCCCCTGGCGATCTGCAGAACGCAGCCGGGATTGCCCGCGACCACGATCCGCACCCCCGTCTCACCGATCCGGTCGAGCTTCATGGCGAGCAGGCGATCGGCCATCTCCGGCTCGAGAAGATTGTAGACGCCGGCACTCCCGCAGCACAGGTCGCTGTCCTTCAACTCGACGAGCCGCAGACCCGGAATGCGCTGCAGCAACGCCCGCGGCTGGCTGCGCACCCGCTGGCCGTGCGCCAGGTGGCACGCGTCGTGGTAGGTCACGGTCAGTTCGAGCGCGCCCAGCGGCAGCTCACATCCTACGAGCACCTCACTCACGTCACGGGTGCGGTCGGCCAGGCGTACGGCGTCGGGCGATCCGGGAAGCCAACGGCCGTACTCGCGCAAGGTAGAGCCGCAGCCCGCGGCGTTGGTCACGACGAAGTCGAGATTCAAGCCGGCGGGGAAGCGCCTCGGTGAGGGCGCGGGCGCGCTCGCGAAACGCATCCTCCCGCCCCGCGTGCAGCTCGAGGGCGCCACAGCATCCCTGGCGGGCTGGGCGCCACCACCTCGTATCCCGGCGAGCGCCAGCAGCCGCACGGTATCCGCGTTGACGGTGGGAAACAGATGGCGCTGGACGCATCCGGTGAGAAGGCCGACGCGCCCGCGCCGTGGCCCCTGCGCCGGGGTGAACTCGGCGACCGAAGGCGCAGCGGGGACCTCGGGCAGGAGTGCCTCCAGGGCGGCGAGGGAGGTCGCGGTCTTCAGCACGCCGCTGCGCGCGATGAGCGACTGCAGGCCGGACCGCTGATACACGCGCAGCGCGCGCAGCAGCCGCCCCAGGCGGTCGGGGTGCGGGAACAGCGCGAAGATCAGGCGCTCGACCCAACCATCGCGCGCCCGGCCGGGGCGATCTCGGAGCTGAGCGCGCGTCGCTTCCAGCAGCGAGCCGAAGGCCACGCCCGACGGACAGGCCGTCTCGCACGCCCGGCAGCCCAGACAGAGATCCATGTGCCGGGCGAAGGTCTCGGTCACCGCGGCCCGGCCCTCGGCGGCAGCGCGCATCAGATAGATTCGCCCGCGCGGCGAGTCCATCTCCTCGCCCAGCACGCGGTACGTCGGACACTGCGGCAAGCAGATGCCGCAGTGCACACACTTGCGCAGCTCGTCGAGACTCGGTCCGGCGGCCACTATCGACATGGGGGCCCCGAAATGGCCCCCACCCCCTTCGTTCGGGGCGTCCGCAGCCGGGACGCCCCGTCGGGTTCAGGGGCCGTCGCCCGGCGGAGCCGGGGCGCCCCTCTGTTCGGGGCAGCGCTTTCATCTAGAGACCGCCCACGAAGCGGCCGGCGTTCAGGATCGCTTCGGGATCGAACTGCTGCTTGATCGCGCGCATGAGGGCGAAGGCCTGCGGGTCCACCGGACCCCATGGGTCGACGGCCGCGCGCAGCGCCACCGGCGCGTGCTCCACCACGACCGTGCCGTCCACCGGCGCCACGACCTCGCGGAGCCGTGTCACGAGCGCGGCGCCGTCCTGCGCGCTGACGCCGAGGATGTGGGCGCGCAAGACGCCGAGGGGCGCGCAGCCTGACACCGCGACGGTGGCCGAGGGCGCCGTTGCGTCCACCGCGCGTTCGAGGCCGCGGACGGTCTGGGCGAGGTGGCTCGTCAAGGTCGCGATCCGCAGCGTGATCCCGTCGAGTGCGACCGGATCGGGCGCGCCGTGGCGAAGCCACAGGTTCGGATCGGCGGGTCGCCACGCACCGCCCGCGCCACGGGCCAGCGTTTCGAGCCGCGTCTCCTGCGCGCGCACCGCAGCCTCCACGCTCCCGATGGAGATCACCACCGACGCCTCCGCATCGGTCACGCCCCACGCGCTGACGCGGCAGCCGCGTTCAACCACTCCACGCGATTCGGCTGGAGCGGCGAATCCACGAGCGCGGCCACGAAGGCCTGGGCCGCCTCGGGGCTCGGGAAGGTCGCGACCCACGTGCGCTCACACGCCGGGATAGGATGCAGGCGCAGGGTTAGCTCGGCCAGGACTCCCACGGTGCCCAGCGCACCGACCATCAGCTTCGGGATGTCGTACCCGGTGACCGACTTCACGACCTTGGCGCCGCCCCAGGTGACGACCCCGTCGGCCTGCACGAAGCGCACGCCGAGCAGGAGGTCGCGCATCGTCCCGTAGCGCGCGCGCAGCGGCCCGCTCGCGCCGGTCGCGGCGATGCCGCCGAGCGTGCGGCGGGCGCCGCCCGGCGGATCGAGGGGGAGGAACTGGGAGCGAGGGCGCAAGCGCGCGCCGAGCTCGTCAAGCGTCACTCCGGCCTGCACCGTCACCGTGAGGTCGTCGGGGTTGTACTCGACGATCTCGTTCATCCGGCCGAGATCCACCAGGACGTCCGCGCGCTGCAGTGGATGGCCGAGGGCCATGGTGCTGCCGCTGCCCCGCGGCACGACCTTGAGTCGCTCGTCGCACGCGAACGCGACCACCCGGCCGAGGTCAGCGACCGAGCCGGGCTCTACCATCCAGCGCGGCACGACGCCGTCGACGGGCGCCGCGCTCTCGCCCGGGCGGACGGCGTGCGTCGCCCACGATGGCGCCGAGCGCCTGACCGAGGGTGCGCGTGGACACCGCCATGGCGTTAGATCCAGGCGCCGGCCGGTAGCGAGGGCCGCGCGGGGCGGAAGCCTTCGCCACACGCGGGGTGGCTGGGCAGCAGCTTGTCGGGATTCATGAGGCCGTCGGGGTCGAACACGCGGCGGAGGCGATACATGAAGTTGAGGTCGGCGTCCGCATACTGGAGCGGGAGGTTCTTGGCCTTGTCGAGCCCGAGACCGTGCTCACCGGTCACGCTGCCCCCCAGCGCGATACACGCCTGCAGCAGCTCTTCGTTGGCGTGCTTGGCGCGCTCGAGCTCGGCGGGGACACGCTCGTCGTAGCAGATCAAGGGATGGAGATTGCCGTCGCCGGCGTGAAAGACGTTGGCGATGAGCACCTGGTGCCGGGCGGCGATGGCCGCCATCTCGCGCATGATCAGCGGGAGCTTGGACCGCGGGACCACCGCGTCCTGGAGCAAGTACGTCGGGGCCAGGCGTCCCACCGCACCCGCCGCTTCCTTTCGCCCCTTCCAGAGCAGCGCCCGTTCGGCGTCGTCGCGCGCCACCCGGACCTCGAGGGCGCCGCGCTCGCGGCAGATCGCGGCCGCGCGCTCGGCCTGCTCCTCGGTTTCTGCCCGGGGTCCGTCCAGCTCGATCAAGAGCACGGCCGCCGCCCGGTCAGGGAAGCCAGCCCCGGAGCCCGCGTTGATCGCGCGGATGATGACGTCGTCGAGCATCTCCAGGGCGGCGGGGGTCATGCCGGCGGCGATGATCGCGGAGACCGCCTCCGCCGCCGTCTCCATCGACGCGAAGGAGGCGAGGGCGGTCTTGACGGCCTCGGCCTCGTGAAGGAGCCGAACGATGACCGCGGTCACGAGACCGAACGTGCCCTCCGCGCCCACGGCGACCCCCGTGAGGTCGTACCCGGGCCGGTCGAGCGTCTTGCCTCCCAGCCACACCAGCTCGCCTGCGCCGGTGACGAGCTGGAGTCCGAGCACGTGGTTGGTGGTGATGCCGTACTTCAGGCAGTGCGGGCCCCCCGCGTTGGTCGACACGTTGCCCCCGATGGAGGACACCATCTGGCTCGAGGGGTCGGGCGCGAAGAAGTAGCCCTGCTCGCGCACCGCGTGGGAGAGCCAGAGGTTGATCAACCCGGGCTGGACGATGGCGCAGCGGTTGGGGAGATCCACTTCGAGGATACCGTTCATGCGCGTCGTGGCCACCATGACACCGCCCCGCGGCGCCATGGCCCCACCGATGAGGCCGGTGCCGGACCCGCGCGGCACCACCGGCGTACCCGACGCGCGGCAGGCCCGCACCACGTCCCGCACCTGCGCGGCGCTGGTGGGCAGCACGACCGCGTCGGGGGCGCCCTTGTAGAACGTGTGCATGTCGCACTCGTAGACCAGACGCCCTTCCGCCGACGCCACGAACCCATCGCGTCCCACGATGGCTTCGAGCTGGCTGACGAGTACGGGGGTCAGAGGCATGGCTCACTCCGGACGCATCCGCGCCGGTCTGGTGCCGAACCGGCGCGGGACGTCCTGGTGGCGATGACTACCCGATCTTCCAGGTATCTCCTGAGGTCAGGAGCTTGGCGATATCGCCAGGCCCACGGTCCGCGATGGCCCGCTGCTCCTGGTCGAGAATGATGTCCTCGTAGACGGGATCGGCCACGTCCGAGAGGACCCCGATGGGGATCGGGAAGTCCGGTGCGAAGAGGTCGGCGATCAGCTTGGCCGCGTTGAGGTTCTGCTCGTCGTGGATCCAGAGGGCGCTCTCGGGAACATCCTTGGCCGCCACCACCTTGGGCGTTACCCCCTCCATGATGAGGGCCTTGCGATCCGCGGGTGGGCCGAAGAGCAGTGGCTTGCCCGGCTCGAGGCGCAGCTCGTACTGGAGCTTCGACTCCTTGTCGTAGAGCGCCTTCCAGGCGAGATCGTTGTACACGTTGCAGTTCTGGAGGATCTCGAGAAACGCCGTGCCCTTGTGCGCGGCCGCGCGCCGCAACATCTGCTCCATGTGGGGGATGTTGCGGTCCACGGTGCGCGCCACGAAGGTGGCCCCGCAGCCGAGGGCAAAGGACAGCGGGTTCACCGGCCGGTCGGCCGAGCCCATGGGCGTCGATTTCGTGATCTTCCCCAGCTCGCTCGTCGGCGAGTACTGCCCCTTGGTCAGGCCGTAGATGCGGTTGTTGAAGAGCAGGATGGTCACGTCCACGTTGCGTCGCAGCACGTGGAGCATGTGGTTGCCGCCGATGGAAAGCCCGTCGCCGTCACCGGTGACCACGAAGACCTTGAGATCGGGACGCGCCACCTTGAGTCCGGTGGCGACGGCCGGAGCCCGCCCATGGATGGTGTGGAACCCGTACGTATTCATGTAGTACGGAAAGCGGCTGGAGCATCCAATGCCCGAGATGAAGACGATGTTCTCCCGGGGAATCCCGAGGTCAGGCATGAACTTCTGGACGGCGCTCAGGATCGCATAGTCTCCGCATCCGGGGCACCAGCGCACGTCCTGATCGGATTCGAAGTCCTTCTTCGTGTACGGCGGCGTCGGGGCCGCGGCGGCGCCCGCTCCGGCTGCGCTCATGACTGACTCCCCAGGAGTTGGTTGATGGCCTCGTGAATCTCGTCGCTCGCCAGGGGCAAACCGCGCACGCGGTTGAAGCCCACCGCGTCGACCAGGTACTCCGCGCGCAGGACCCGCACCAGTTGGCCGCTGTTGATTTCCGGCACCAGGACCTTGCGGTACTCGCGCAAGATGTGACCGAGGTCGGGAGGCAGGGGATTGAGGTGACGCAGGTGGATGGAGGCCACCGACTTTCCGCTCAGCTGGGCCTGCTCCACCGCCGCCGTGATGGCGCCGTAGGTGCCGCCCCAGCCGACCACCAGCAGGTCGCCCGTGGCTGGCCCGTTGATCGTCGTCGGCGGAATCTCCTGCGCGACCCGCCGGACCTTCTCCGCCCGCATCCGCACCATGTGGTCGTGGTTCTCTGCCTCGTAGGAGATGTTCCCCGTGACGTCCTGCTTTTCGAGGCCGCCGATCCGGTGCTCCAGACCTGGTGTGCCCGGGCGCGCCCAGGGACGCGCCAAGGTGGCGGGATCGCGCAGATACGGGAAGAAGCCTTCCGTCTCGGTGCGGAACTGGATGTCAATGGGCGGCAAGGTTTCCGGGTCCGGGATCAGCCAGGGCTCGGAGCCATTGGCGAGGTAGCCATCGCTGAGCACCATCACCGGGACCATGTACTTCGCCGCGATGCGCACGGCCTCGTAGGCGATGTAGAAGCAGTCGCCCGGCGAGGCGGGAGCGATGACCACCACGGGCGATTCACTGTTGCGGCCGTACAGGGCCTGCATCAGATCGCCTTGCTCGGTCTTGGTGGGCAAGCCGGTCGAGGGGCCGCCACGCTGGATGTTGAAGATCACGAGCGGCAACTCCGCCGTCACCGCGAGACCGATGGCTTCTCCCTTGAGCGCGATGCCCGGGCCGCTCGAGCCCGTGACGCCGATGGCCCCGCCGAAGGAGGCGCCGATGGCCGCGGTCACCGCCGCGATCTCGTCCTCGGCCTGAATCGTACGGACGCGGAAGCGCTTGTGCATCGCCAGCTCCTCCAGAATGCTGCTGGCTGGCGTGATGGGATAGGCGCCGTAGACGATGGGCACTTGCGAGCGCTGGGCCGCGGCCAGCAGTCCCCACGCCAGCGCGCGATTGCCCGTCATGGCCCGGTACACACCGGGCGCCATCTCCGCGGCCTCGACGGCGTAGTGCTCCGCGAAGATCTCCGCCGTCTCCCCGAAGGCGTGGCCGGCCTTCAACACGCGCGTGTTGGCCTCGGCGTACACCTTGTTCTTGGCGAAGCGCTTGTGGATCCACTCGAGCGTCGGTTCCAGCGGCCGCGTGTAGATCCACGACACCAGGCCCAGGGCGAAGAAGTTCTTGGTCCGGTCCTTCTCCTTCGCGTTGAGGGGCAAGTCCTGGATGGCTTGTTGCGTCAGCCCCGTCATGTCGATCTTGTGCAGCCGATACCGTTCGGCCAAGGTCGGATCGTCCAGCGGGTTCGACGGGTAGCCGGCCTTGGTGAGGTTGCGCTCATCGAAGGACGCCGTGTTGACGATGAGCAGGCCGCCCGGCTTGAGATCGCGGAGATGCACCTTGAGGGCGGCCGGGTTCATGGCCACGAGGCAATCCAGGCGGTCACCCGGGGTGTACACGCGCTGGCTGCCGAACTGGAGCTGGAAGCTCGACACGCCGAACAGCGTTCCCGCCGGCGCCCTGATCTCGGCGGGGAAGTTCGGAAGCGTGGCGATGTCGTTCCCCGCCCAGGCCGACTCCGTCGTGAACTGCTCGCCCGTGAGCTGCATCCCGTCGCCGGAGTCTCCGGCGAAGCGGATCACCGCGCGATCCAGTTCCTTCCGCGTCTTCTGGGCACCCGTCGCGGGAGCCACCGTCTCAGCCATCGAAATCCTCTCCTCCGCGATGCCGTGTGGCCAGCGCTCTCACGTGCAGGCCCCGGCCGCCCACCGAGCCGGGATTCTCATCGTGCAGTTCTCGTACTCTGCCCGTCTGGACTTGGGCAGTTCAGTCCTAGTTTAGCGAAGAGCGTTTGCTACGGCAAGGATTTACGCGCCGCGGCAGGGATCAGGGTTCGCGTGCCGCTTCTGTCAGCAACTCCACGAATCGGGCCGCCGTCGGCGTCAATGGCTTCTGACGCCGATGGATGATTCCTACGGGCCGAACGAGGTCGGCGATGTCGAGGGCCACGGTGGCGAGCGTGCGGATGCCCACCTCCTTCTGCACGGTGTTCCGCGGCAGGATGCTCACGCCGGCCGCGATGGTGATGGCCTGCTTGATGGTCTCGATGTTGTCGAACTCCATCACGACATTCACGCGCACGTTGTGCTGGCGAAGGGCGCGATCGATGGCCCGGCGGATGGTCAGCTCGGGATCGAAGGCCACGAAGCTCTCCCCGTTCAACTCGGAGGGCGCCACCAGACGACGCCGGGCCAGGCGATGGTTCGGATGACAGACGAAGACCATCGGCTCCGACCTCAAGGTGACGATGGAGAGCGCGCGATCGCCGGGCGGATACGACATGATGCCCACGTCGGCGTCGCCGCCCATGACCGCCTCCACGACTTTATGGGGATGCAGGCACTCGAGCTGGACGCGGGCTTCCGGGTACAAGGACATGAAGCGCTGCATGTGGCGGCTCACGTCGTGCAGGCCGACCGAATAGATCGCCGCCACCCTCACCGTTCCGGCCACCCGCTCCTTGACCGCGGCCACCTCCGACTTCGCCTTCTCCCAGCTTTCGAGCAGCCCCTGGCAGGAGTGATAGAACGCCTGGCCCTCCGGGGTGACCACGAACGGGCGCTTCGTCCGGTCGATGAGAGCCACCCCCAGCATGGTCTCCAGTTGCTGGACAGCCTGGCTGGCCGCGGACTGTGAGACGAAGCTCTGCTCGGCGCCCCGGGAGAAGCTGCGAAGCCGGACGACGTCACAGTAGAGTCGCAAGGTCTCCAGGTGCATGGTCTAGTATTAGCATTTTTCATACTTACCATGCGACTTTCCGGTGATGACTAATAATCCCGCTTCGAGTACTATCGTGCATCTGTTCACAAAGGGGATGGGCAACATGATGGAGCAGCAGGGCCGCTGGACTCTTCCAGCCGGAGTGCCACCCGCCCAGGGCCTGTACGACCCGCGCCACGAACACGACGCGTGCGGCGTGGGCTTCGTCGTCAACATCAAGGGCCAGAAGTCGCACGACATCGTGCGCCGCGCCCTGCAGGTGCTCATCAACCTGCTGCACCGTGGTGCCTGCGGCTGCGAGCCGAACACCGGCGACGGCGCGGGCATTCTCTTGCAGACACCCGACACGTTCCTCCGCAAGGTGACCGGCGCGCTCGGGATCGAGCTTCCCCCGTCGGGCGAGTACGGCGTCGGCCTCGTCTTCTTGCCCCATGATCAAGTGGAGCGCGCGAAGTTTCAGACCATGCTCGCGCGGCATCGTGACCGAGGAGGGCCAGCGGCTGCTCGGCTGGCGCACCGTCCCCACCGACGATCGCCTGCTCGGGGAGACGGCCCGCTCCGTGGAGCCCGTCATCCGCCACGTCTTCATCGGCCGCGGGCCGGCCGTGCGCGACCAGGCTCTCTTCGAGCGCAAGCTCTACGTGATCCGCAAGCGCATGGAGAACGCCGTGGCTGCCCTCGAGGTCCCGGGCAAGCGGTTCTTCTACATTCCCAGCCTCTCGTCGCGGACCCTCATCTACAAGGGCATGCTCTCGGCTGATCAGATCGAGACCATGTACCCCGATCTCGCGGATCCCGACCTCGAGAGCGCCCTGGCTCTCGTCCACCAGCGGTTCAGTACCAACACGTTTCCGTCGTGGCCGCTGGCCCATCCCTACCGCTTCATCGCCCACAACGGCGAGATCAACACCTTGCGCGGCAACATCAACTGGATGCGGGCCCGCGAAGCGCTGTGCGCATCCGAGGTCCTCGGCGAGGACCTGCGCAAGGTGCTTCCGGTCACGCGCGAGGGCCTCTCGGACTCGGCGACGTTCGACAACGTGCTGGAGTTCCTCGTGATGAACGGGCGCTCCCTGCCCCACGCCATCCTCATGATGATCCCGGAGCCGTGGCAGCATCACGAGAGCATGAGCCCGGAGCGGCGGGCCTTCTACGAGTACCACGCCTCCCTCATGGAGCCGTGGGACGGCCCGGCCTCCATCGCGTTCACCGACGGCACGGTGATCGGTGCCGTGCTCGACCGGAACGGACTGCGCCCCTCGCGCTACTACGTCACCAAGGACGACCTCGTCATCATGGCCTCCGAGGTCGGGGTCCTCGACATCCCGACCGAGAACGTGCTCATGAAGGGACGGCTCCACCCCGGCCGCATCTTCCTCGTGGACACCGCGCAGGGCCGCATCATCGACGACGAGGAGATCAAGCGCGAGCTGGCCGCCGAGCATCCGTACGCGGAGTGGCTCCGCCGGCACCAGGTGCTGCTCGGGGATCTGCCGGAATACCCCGGGCCCGAGCCAGACCACGTGGCCGTCCTCACCCGTCAGATCGCCTTCGGCTACACGCACGAGGACATCCGCATCCTCCTCGCGCCCATGGCGCGCGGGGGCGAGGAGCCCCTCGGCTCCATGGGAACGGACACCTCGCTCGCCGTGCTGTCGGACCGGCCGCGCCTGCTCTACGACTACTTCAAGCAGCTCTTCGCCCAGGTCACCAATCCGCCGCTCGACCAGATCCGGGAGGAACTGGTGACGGCCATGGAGTCGACGGTCGGGCCGGAACGCAATCTGCTGAAGCCGGAACCGGAGTCGTGTCGCCAGATCGTTCTCCCCGACCCCGTGCTCAGCAACGAGGAACTGGCCAAGATCCGAAACGTCACGGCCCCCGGCTTCAAGGCCATGACCCTGACCATGCGCTACCCCGCCGCCGCCGGCGCCGCGGGGCTCGAGCGCGCCCTGGCTCAGCTGCAGCGCGCGGCGAGCGAGGCCATCGCCAGCGGACACAACATCCTCATCCTGTCCGACCACGAGGCGAACCGCGAGCACGCGGCCATCCCGAGCCTTCTGGCCACGGCGGCCGTCCACCATCATCTCGTGCGCGAGGGCACCCGCACCCGCTGCGGACTCGTCGTCGAGACCGGCGACGCCCGGGAGGTGCACCACATGTGCCTCCTCATCGGGTACGGCGCGGGCGCCGTCAACCCCTGGGTGGCCTTCGAGACCTTGGACGACATGATCCGCCAGGGCCTTCTCACCGGGGTGGATCGCAAGACGGCGGTCAAGAACTACGTCAAGGCCCTCAACAAAGGGATCCTCAAGGTCATGGCCAAGATGGGGATCTCGACCCTGCAGAGCTATACCGGCGCCCAGATCTTCGAGGCCATCGGCCTCAACCGCGCGCTGGTCGACCGCTACTTCACCGGCACGGCCTCGAGAGTGTCCGGCATCGGCCTCGACATGATCGCCGAGGAGGTGCGGCGCCGACACGCGCGCGCGTTCCCCGACCGGCCGGTGGGCGAGCCGGATCTCGAGTGGGGCGGCGAGTACCAGTGGCGCCGTGACGGCGAGCACCACATGGTCAACCCCGACATGATCGGCTCGCTGCAACACGCCGCGCGCAGCGGCAACTACACCCTCTTCAAGGCGTACACGCGGATCTGCGACGACCAGAGCCGACAGCTCGCCACCCTGCGCGGCCTGATGGCCCTCAAGGAGGCGCCCACGGCGATCCCCATCGACGAGGTGGAGTCGATCGAGTCCATCGTGAAGCGCTTCGCCACCGGCGCCATGTCGTACGGGTCCATCAGCCAGGAAGCGCACGAGACGCTCGCCATCGCCATGAACCGCATCGGCGGCCGGTCCAACACCGGCGAGGGCGGTGAGGACGCGGCGCGCTACACGCCCGATCCCAACGGCGATTCGCGACGCAGCGCCGTGAAGCAGGTGGCCTCCGGCCGCTTCGGCGTGACCAGCGAGTACCTGGTCAACGCCACCGACCTCCAGATCAAGATGGCCCAGGGCGCCAAGCCCGGCGAGGGCGGTCAGCTCCCCGGCCACAAGGTGTATCCGTGGATCGCCAAGGTGCGGTTCGCCACGCCCGGCGTGGGGCTCATCTCGCCGCCCCCCCACCACGACATCTATTCCATCGAGGACATCAAGCAGCTCATTCACGATCTCAAGAACGGCAATCCGCGGGCGCGCGTCCACGTGAAGCTGGTGGCCGAGATCGGGGTCGGCACGGTGGCCGCGGGCGTGGCCAAGGCCTTCTCCGACGTCGTGCTCATCTCCGGCCACGACGGTGGCACCGGGGCCTCCCCCCTCACGTCCATCAAGCACGGTGGCGCCCCGTGGGAGCTCGGACTCGCCGAGACCCAGCAAGTGCTCGTCCTCAACAAGCTCCGCGACCGAATCGTCGTCCAGGTCGACGGTCAGATGAAGACGGGGCGGGACGTGGTCATCGCCGCCCTCCTGGGCGCCGAGGAGTTTGGCTTCTCCACGGCCCCCCTGGTCGTCCTGGGCTGCATCATGATGCGCGTGTGCCACCTGAACACCTGCCCGGTGGGCATCGCCACCCAGAACCCGGAGCTGCGCAAGCGCTTCGCGGGCAACCCTGACCACGTGGTGAACTTCTTCCGCTTCCTCGCCCAGGAGGTCCGCGAATTCATGGCGGCCCTGGGCTTCCGCACCATGGAGGAGATGATCGGGCGCGTGGATCGGCTCGACTTCAAGCCGGCGCTCGAGCACTGGAAGGCGTGCGGCCTCGATCTCTCGTCCATTCTCTATCAGCCCGACATGCCGCCGGACGTCGCGCGCCGCTGCGTCAGGCCCCAGGACCACGGGCTCGAGCGCTCGCTCGACCAGACCACGCTGATCCCGGCGTGCCGGGAGGCGCTCGAGCACCGCACGCCGGTGGAGCTCCGGCTGCCCATCCATAACGTCAACCGGACCGTGGGCACCACGCTCGGGTACGAGGTGACGCGCCGGTGGGGCGCGGAGGGGTTGCCGAACAACACGATTCGCATCCACTTCAGCGGATCGGCCGGACAAAGCTTCGGGGCCTTCGTGCCTCGGGGCATCAGCATGACCCTGGAGGGCGACGCCAACGACTACTGGGGGAAGGGCCTCTCCGGAGGTCGACTCGTCGTCTTCCCGCCGCGGGCCTCGACCTTCAAGGCCGAGGACAACATCGTCATCGGCAACGTGGCCCTGTACGGCGCCACCGGCGGCGAGGCCTATGTGCGCGGCGTCGCCGGCGAGCGCTTCGCCGTGCGCAACAGCGGGGTGCACACCGTGGTGGAGGGCATCGGCGACCATGGCTGCGAGTACATGACCGGAGGGCGCGTGGTGGTGCTCGGCCGGACGGGACGCAACTTCGGCGCGGGCATGTCGGGCGGCATCGCCTACGTCTTCGACGTCGACGGCGAATTCAAGAGCCGCTGCAACCTCGGCATGGTGGATCTGGGATCTCTCGACCAGCCGGACGACATCCAGCTCGTACGCGATCTCATCCAGCGCCACGTGGCGCTGACGGGCTCCCCCTTTGCGGCACAGTTCCTCGCCGACTGGATCGATGTTCAGCCGCGCTTTGTCACGGTCATGCCCAAGGACTACAAGCGCGTCCTCGCCGCGGAGGCCCAGGCCCGCGCGGAGGGACGGGAGCCGACCTTCGCGGAGCTGGTCGGGGCCACCAGTGGGTAAGGTTACCGGCTTCCTCGAGATCCAGCGCAAGAAGGGCCCCTCTCGGCCGGTCGCCGAGCGGCTCCGCGACTGGCGTGAGGTCTACCTCCCGTACCCCGGGGAGGAATTGCAGAAGCAGGCCGCCCGTTGCATGGACTGTGGAATCCCCTTCTGTCACCAGGGGTGCCCGCTGGGCAACCTGATCCCCGACTGGAACGACCTCGTCTATCGCGATCGCTGGCACGACGCCATCGAGCGGCTGCACGCCACCAACAACTTCCCGGAGTGGACCGGCCGCCTCTGCCCGGCGCCCTGCGAGGGATCGTGCGTGCTCGGCATCAACGACGATCCCGTCACGATCAAAGCGGTCGAGATGACCATCATCGAGCGCGCCTTCGCGGAAGGCTGGGTCGTGCCGCAGGCGCCCAAGGTCAGGACCGGCAAGCGGGTCGCCGTGGTGGGCTCGGGTCCGGCCGGTCTGGCCTGCGCGCAGCAGCTCAATCGCGCCGGGCACGCGGTGATCGTGTTCGAGCGGGCCGATCGCATCGGCGGCTTGCTGCGCTACGGCATCCCCGAGTTCAAGATGGAGAAGCGGTTTCTCGATCGCCGCCTCGACATCATGGAGAAGGAGGGCGTCGTCTTCCAGACGAACGCCCACGTGGGGGTCACCGTGCCGGTGGCCGATCTGCGGCGCGACTTCGACGCCATCGTGCTGGCCGGCGGCGCCTGCCAGCCGCGCGATCTGCCCGTGCCGGGCCGCGAGCTGGACGGCGTGCACTTCGCCATGGAGTACCTCACCCTCCAGAACCAGCGGTGCGAAGGCGACGCCGTTCCCGACAAGGCCTTCATCAGCGCCGCGGGCAAGCACGTCGTCATCATCGGCGGCGGCGACACCGGTGCGGACTGCCTGGGCACGGTGCACCGGCAGGGCGCCCGCTCGGTCCACCAGTTCGAGCTGCTGCCCCGACCACCCGACGGGCGCACCACCGGCAATCCGTGGCCGGAGTGGCCGAACGTCTTCCGGGTCTCCTCCGCACACGAGGAGGGCGGTGAGCGCGTCTACGCCGTCTCCACGCAACGCTTCACCGGTGACGGGCGGCGCGTCAGCCAGCTTCATGCCGTCCAGGTCGACATGGTGCGCGACGGCGGACGGCTCGACTTCCGGCCGCTGGCCGGCAGCGAGTTCACGCTGGACGCGGACCTCGTGCTCCTGGCCATGGGCTTCGTCGGGCCCGAGCGGCCGGGGATGCTCACCGATCTCGGGGTAAAGGTCACCGAGCGCGGCAACGTGGGGCGGGACCAGAACTGGATGACCAGCGTGCCCGGCGTCTTCACGTGCGGCGACATGCAGCGGGGCCAGTCGCTCATCGTGTGGGCCATCGCCGAGGGACGCTCCTGCGCGCAGGGCGTGGACCGTCACCTCATGGGCGCCTCCGACCTCCCCGCCCCGTTGCCCTGAGCCGGCCGTGGCCCTGTCGCGCGCCGAGCGGGAATGGCTGATCGATCAGTACGCGGCGGGACCGGCGCGCCTGCGCGCCGCCTTCGCGGCCGTGCCCGGACCCGTCAGACAGTGGCGGCCGTCACCGGCGGACTGGTCGGCTCACGAGGTCGTCTGTCACTGCGCCGATTCGGAGAGCAACGCGTCGCTCCGCATTCGATACCTGGTGGTCGAGGCGGAGCCGCTCATCGTCGGCTACGACCAAGAGGCCTGGGCCCGCGTGCTCGACTACCATGCCCGCCCGGTCCAGACCGCGCTCGCCACCGTTGAAGCGGTACGGGCGAACACCGTGCCGCTTCTCCACGCGTTGCCGGATGCCGCGTGGGCCAAGGAGGGCCGCCACACGGAGTCGGGGCGCTACACGGCCGAGGACTGGCTCCGCATCTACGCCGAGCATCTCGAGATCCACGCCCGCCAGATCGAGCAGAACCTCGCCATCTGGCAGTTACATGGGGGGCTCCGGGCGCCCCCCAAGCCCCCCTGACGCTCGAGGCGCCCCGGGGGACCCGGGGCGCCTCTCGTTGCGCGCGAGGTTGGAGAGGCTCCGACACTGCGCCCTGCCCCCTCGATGCGCGCGGTCCACAGCGAGGACTCGGGGCGCTCCTCGGTGTTCTCAGCGCATCGGGCTCTGCCAGAGGACGTGGCCCACGAAGAAGGGGCCCAGGGTCTGGATGTACTGCGAGGTCTGGACCGTCTTGCGCATGGCCTGCACGAGGTGGGACAGCGGATGCAGGTCGCGGCCCACGAGGCCGATCACGAAGTCGTTGTCGCGGACGTCGAGGCCGTGGCAGGCGAGACGGACGTCGTGGGCGAGGTCGGCCTCCCCGTACGCGCGCCCGAGCACGCTGTGCTCGCGGATGACGGCCCCCTGCTCCTGGGGCGAGAGGCGGGCAAACGTCCCGACCCGTCGCAGCGGGTACCAGATACCCCACGGCCAGGCGGGGTTCAGGACGGTCCGGCGCGGCCGCTGGAGCAGCCAGTCCTCGAGGTCGCTCTCGAACCCCGACGCGTACGTGCGCCCCAGCATCGTAAACTCCGGCCGGTGGCCGAGGCCGGCGAACGGCTCGGCGTTCAGCAGCTCGCGCAGTCCGTGCACGAAGAACGCGGGGTCTTCGGACAGGCTCAGGACGCCGATGCCGCGGGGATCGTTGGCGTCCTGGTACAGCACCGCCTCGAGGCGGCTGGCCTCCGCCGCGCGCACCAGCGGTTTGGCATCCAGGCACCCGCCGAACACGTGAAGCTGCATGAAGAGCCGCCGGTCGAAGGTTTGCTGCCGGGCTCCCTGCTCGCGGACGTCGACGCCGGTTCCCTCGGTCGCGCTCACGCTACCCTCCGCGCGTGTGCATCTCCAGATGTGGATCCTCGCGCAGCTGCGCGATCTGGATGAGCGGCGAGCGGTGACGGAGCTGGAGACGCTCTTCCGCGCCGCGGTCACGGCGGTCCTTCCACGCTGAGGCGACGAGAGAGGCCAACGCCTCACGGCTGACGCCGCTGCGCAGGGGCCCGCGCAGATCCGTACCCTGCTGGGCGTAGAGGCAGAGATACCAGATGCCGTCCGCGGTGAGCCGACTCCGGTCGCAGCTCGCGCAGAAGGGCGCTGTGGTCGACGAGATGATGCCGAAGACGGTGTCGTCCGGAAGACGATAGCGGTCGGCCGGCGCACTACTGTCCTCGAGGACCGGCTCGATCCGTCCGTAGCGGCGCTCGAGAATGCCGAGGATCTCCTGACGGCCCACCACCTGGCTCATCGACCAGCGCGTGGCCCCCCCCACGTCCATGTACTCGATGAAGCGCACCTCGGCCGGCACGGTTCGCCCGAACTCGATGAGATCGACCAACTCGTCGTCGTTGACGTCCCGGATCACCACGGTATCGATCTTCGTGCCGGCAAAGCCCGCGGCGGGGACCGCGCGGAGGCCCTCCAAGACTTGGGCGTGCGTGGAGCGCCGCGTGAGCGCAGTAAACCGGTCGGGGCGCAAGGTGTCGAGGCTGACCGTGACCCGGTGGAGCCCGGCTCTCCGGAGCGCGGGCGCGTGCTCCGCAAGCAGCACGCCGTTGGTCGTCATAGCCAGATCTCGCAAGCCCGGCTTGGTGGCCAGCAGCCGGACGAGGCGGTCGAGATCGCGGCGCAGCAGCGGCTCCCCACCCGTCAGCCGCACCTTGTCGACTCCGAGGTCGCCGAAGACGTCGACCAAGGTGGAGATCTCCTCGAACTGTAAGATCTCCTCGCGGGGCAGCCAGACGTACTCCTCTTCCGGCATGCAGTACTGGCAGCGCAGGTTGCAGCGGTCGGTGACGGAGATGCGCAGATTGCGGAGTGGGCGCCCGTGGAGATCCCGCACGACCGCCATCAGAGCGCTCCCGCCGGCGCGGCCTCGCTGACCAGCGCGCGCTCCCACTCGCGGATCAAGCTCGCCTTCCACACCCGGACGTGGAAATGATCCCAGGGCATCCGCTCGTCGACGGCGCGCGGGCGCGTCGTGTAGAACGCGGGGTCTCCCTTCCACTCGCGCAGAGCGCGCCGCCAGTCGCCGTCGAGCTCGGCGGCCAGCTCCAGGAAGTCAGCCACCCGGCGATCGCCGCGGGCGAGGAGCGCCTGGAGGGACGCCTCGCGCGGATTCTCGTGGAGGACGCGCACGTTCGAGAAGCGCCGCACCCCCCGCTTGATGATGTCGAGCTTGCCTTCCAGCGCGTGAGTGCCGTCGAAGGGCGCCCACTGGAAGGGCGTCCAGGGTTTGGGCACGAACGAGGAGATGGACAGGGTCAGGCGCCCGAACGGCTTGCCAGACGGATCGAGCACGCGCAGCCGCTGGAGCAGCCGGGCCGCGAGATCCGGGATGGCCTCGACGTCTTCACGCCTCTCCGTGGGCTGGCCGATCATGAAATAGCACTTGAGGTTCGGGATCCCGTGGCGCCGGAGCATCTCGCAGGCCGCGTAGAGCTGCTCGTCGCTGATCTCCTTGCGGATGGCGCGCCGCAGCCGCTCCGTGCCCGCCTCGGGCGCGACCGTCACCGTGCGGTGGCCGCCCCGCGCCAGCCCGGCCACGAGATCCTCCGTCAAGCTGTCCGCACGCAGCGAGGAGATCGATAGCTCCATCCCCGACTCCTCGACGACCTTCAGGAGGTCACCGATCCACGGATAGTCGGAGACACACGCGCCGACCAGTCCGAGCCGTGGCGACTCCTTGGCCAGCGCCATGACCGTGTCACGCAGGGCCGCCACCGAGCGGTGGCGCACCGGCCGGTACACCTGCCCCTCCAGGCAGAACCGGCAACCGCGGCCGCAGCCCTTCCCGACTTCCAGCAGCGCCATGTGGCCGTACTCCGCCTGCGGCGTGCGCACCGGGGCGATGGTCTCGAAGTCGTTCACGTTGCTGAGCCGCCGCTTGTGGACGATCGGCGGCGCCCCCTCACCGGGGATCACCGCGAGCAGGCGCCCGTCGTCGTCGTACGTCACCTCGTACTTGGCCGGCACGTACACGCCCGTCAGGGTGGTGATCGCGTCGAGAAAGGCCCGGCGCGCTCCGCCCGTCTCGCGATAGGCGGCCACCAGCTCGCCGACCAGCTCCTCGCCTTCGCCGACGGCGATGAAATCCATGAAGGGGGCCAGCGGCTCGGGGTTGGAGAAGGCGCACACGCCGCCCATGAGCGCGATCGGGTCGTGCTCGCCGCGCTCCGCCGAGCGCAGAGGGATGCTGCCCAGACGCAAGAGCCGCAGGACGTTGATGTAGTCACCCTCGTAGGTGACGGAGAATCCGACGAGGTGGAAGTCGCGCAGGGGACGCTGAGACTCGAGAGAGAAGATGCTGTCCCCGGTACGGCGCAGCTCCGTGAGGTCCTCGGGATCGGGCAAGAAGACGCGCTCGCAGACGACGTCGGGCAGCCGGTTCAGGTGGGCGTAAATCGTCTGGAACCCGAGGTTCGACATGCCGACGGAATACGTGTTGGGGTACACGAGGGCGACCGCCACCTTGCCGCCCCAGTCCTTGTGGACCGTTCCCTGCTCCTGGGCAAGGAGAGACTGAGCTTTTCGCTTGAGGGAGTATGACATCCAGGTCAGTCTATCACGCGGACGACGGTCGTCCCGCGGGCGGGCTCAGCTCGCGGCCAATCGCTCGGCCGCGGCGCTTGGTCCAGGCGACGCCGGCGACGGCGATCAGCAGGCCGAGCACGCTGGCCAGCTGGGGCACGCGGAAGGGGCCCAGCCAGAAGCTGTCGAGGCGCAGGGCCTCGATGAAGAAGCGTCCGATCGAATAGAGGCCCAGGTAGAAGAAGAACACCGCACCCGGTCGGTCGCCCATGCGGGGACGGACGACGAGCACCAGCAAGGCGAAGACGGCGAGGTCCCACAGCGACTCGTAGAGGAAGGTCGGATGGAAGTACTCGGCCGGTCCGAAGCCGAGCGGCCGGTGGGGCGGCGAGATGTAGAGCCTCCAGGGCAGCGACGTGGGACGGCCGAACGCCTCTTCGTTGAAGAAGTTGCCCCACCGCCCGATGGCCTGGCCGAGGGCGATGCTCGGCGCGGCCACGTCAAGGCAGCGCAGGACGGGCAACCTCCATCGGGTGGCCAGCCACGCCCCCACCAGGATTCCCGCGATGAGGGCGCCATGGATGGCGAGCCCACCTTCCCACACGGCGAGGATCTTCCACGGATGCTGGCCGTAGTAATCCCAGTTGAAGATGACCTCGTAGAGACGCGCGCCCACCAGACCGGCGAGAGTCGCCCACTGGGCGACGCTGACGATGTCGTCGGCGGGCAAACCTTCGCGCCGTGCCTCGCGATGCGCCAGCCACAGGCCCACCACGATCGCGGTGGCCATGAGAATGCCGTACCAGCGAATGACGAGCGGGCCGATTTGGAACGCGATGGCGCCCGGGGACGCGAACATGACTGACGTAAGATAGCGTCTCGACGTCGTTTCGTCCAACCGATGGCCCTCCGACGATGGTCGGCTCCGGCGGGCGCGATGAGCTGGCGACGTCTCCGGGTGGCGCGGTGGGTGGCCGCTTTTCCGGGGGCGGCCATCGTGCTCGCCGTCCTGGGCCTCAACCTGCTCGGCGACGCGCTCAACGATCTGCTCGATCCGCGGCGCCGACCCGCCGCCCCGGGACGTCGGTTCTACCGGGCTGAGAGAGCTCGGCCCGTCTACGGGGTGGTCCAGGTGAAGCTGGCGGCGACGCTCTCGGTTTCCCAGGGTGTCCTGCGCCTTCACCCAGAAGGTGTGGTTCGTCTTCGTCAGGCCAGAGTAGCTCTTGGGGCTTGTACAGGCCGTGAACGGACCACCGTTCAGCTGACAGAGGAAGGTGACATCACCACATCACCCTCCGTATCTGTGAAGCCAAAGATAGCTGTGGTCAGGTTGCTCGGATTGGCGGGTGTCGCAGTGAACGCCGGTGCGGGCGGTAGCCCCGGGATTCGCAGGACCCACGACCCGGTGTTGGGGTTCGAATCGGTCGCCGCGGCACAGCAGTTGTTCGGGTTCGCGAAACCCCCACCGCCGGACGTACCCACGTCAGGCGCGAAGTACTGCCCGGGTGATAGCTGCGTCAACACTCGCCCACCGTTCGCTCCAATCCCGGGCTGCTCTGGGTCACCCCCACGAGGCCGGCGAACACCCGAGAGCGGGCGGACGGGGAACTCCCGCCGACCGTCAACCCGGCATTCTCGAAAAGCGTGGCGACCGCAGCCTGGGTCGCGTACGGAACCCCTCGAAGTCTCCACCGACGCCAACCTGGGCGGACACATCCTTATAATAATCGGCCGATTGATGGAGAGATGGAGAGGCTTACATCCTAGTACCCCGTGCTCAAGTCGATCGTGATCGAGCCCGGCCGAAGTGCGGATCGTCGCCAGAGACGGCTTTCGCCGAGGCTGGCGCACCGATCCCGAGTAGCCCACTGCTGCCAGGAGTCCGACCAGGAGTCCGACCAGGAGTCCGACCAGGAGGGACCGGACGCCAGTCATCATTCTCTCCGTTGCTGACACCTCAGCTTGGTGTGTGGAAAGGACGTGAGCGCCGCCGTCAAACACAGCCCTGCGCTGCCTGTGCAACGAGTCGCATCAAGGCGACCACTGTATACCGCCGCGCCACGCATCGAGGTCCGATACGGAGATGTGCAATGGCAGCGTTCTGCACGTCGGCGCTCGGCGCACGCTCGTGTAGCACGATCGCCGGGTCGAGGTCAAAGGTCGGCATTCCCAATAGAGGGTGGGGCACCGCGTTCAATGGCCAGTCACCGCCCACGCAACACGCCACTACTGACTGAATCGCATAGCGTCCCCTATTGGATTGGCACGGGCCGCTGCGTCAGCCGTCCGCCAATAAGTATCGAATGCCTGAGAGAGAGTCAGACGTGGCCACTGTAGGGACAACAACACACCGCTCGGGACTGTCTTGCGGCCTCTCTTCGCGCGCCGGGCGGATCGCGAGCGGCGGGGCGACAGCGTGAGGTGCGGAGATGGAGTCGCTCCGGAGGGCGGCAGACCACCCTTGCCCCGGTGGGGGGCCTGGGCGAGCCCATCCCAAACCACATGAAGATGCCACAAGGCCGAAGCCGCCTACCGCCGGTACGCGATCGTTGACGAAGCCATGCTGATCGAGAGCGGCGCTAAGCTGCAAACGCTCTCCATGCGAGCCACGCCAACGGGCAGGCAGCCTCCTCCAACGTCGTGACCCTGCCGCACAGGCGAGGCACGAGTTCGGTACGAGTCTGGGAGTTTCTCAGGAATCGTGGTCGACGACGCGTTCCGTAACTACCTGAAAATAAGTGGTGCCGGGGGCGAGGATCGAACTCGCACGGCCTCGCGGCCAGCGGATTTTAAGACCACGAGCCCCGTCCCCGGATCTGCCCGTCCGGTCGATCTTCCGCGGAGTTAGCTCCTCGCTATCACCTAGGCTCACTTTGGGTCACGTGGGGTGGAGCCGCACCCTCGCGGGCCCTTCCCGAACGCGACAAGTCTCAACAGAAAGTGTGCGCACGCTTCTCGCGCGCGAATTCCGCTGGTGTTCGGTCGGTCCGGCCATTCGGCTTCGCGCCGCCAGCAGACGGTGTGCTCCCCGAGTTGCCGCCGGGAACACAGCAAACGCCGCCAGGCCGAGGCCCGCGCCGCGTGGCTCCGCGCCTGGGCAAGGCGGGCCTACGCGGCGCTGGGGATTGTGTAAAGCCGCTGCGCCGTCGGGAACGTCTCAGGTAGCATCGTGACGCTCGACTCTCGGATCAGGGCGCCAGGAGGCTCAAGATGAGGACGATCCGATGGGGCTTGGGGGTGGTGGTCGTGGCGATGGTCGGGTGCTGGAGTGGCAGCGCGATGGCGTTTGTCTTCCCGTGGCCCCCCGGGCCGGATCCGGCGCAGCGCTGTGAAGCGGCAAAGAACCTGGCGGCCGGGGCGAAGGCGTTGTGCGTGGCCATCGAGTACGCGAGGGCGGCGACGGGCAAGACGCCAGACTTCGCCTGGTGTGAGGCGGCGTTCACCAACGCGTTTGCGTGGGCGGAGCGGAAGGCGGGGCCGGGGGTGTGTCCGACGGAGGGGGATACGGCGGCCATCGAGGCCATGGTCGATGTCTGCATGGCCGACATCGCGAGCGTGCTGGCGGGGAACCCGCCGCCGCCCCCCTGCGCGCAGTTCCCGGCCACGGGGCAGACGACGTGCTGGAACAGCGCGGGCACCGTGATCCCCTGCGCGGGGACGGGGCAGGACGGGGACATCCGGGCGGGGGCGGTGCTGAGCTACACGGACAACGGGGACGGGACGATCACCGACAACAACACGGGGCTCATGTGGGAGAAGAAGAGCGACGATGGCAGCATTCACGACCAGGACACCCTCTACACGTGGGATGACGCCTTCGCCATCCACATCGCCGGGCTGAACGCGGCGGCCGGCTTCGCCGGGCACACCGACTGGCAAGTGCCCAATGTGAAGGAGCTGCAGAGCATCATGAACTACGAAAACTTCAACCCCGCGGTGTCACCGGCCTTCAACACCGGGTGTGTGGCGGCGTGCACGGTGCTGACCTGCAGTTGCACCGCGGCGCGCGGTTACTGGTCGTCGAGTACCGTCGCCGTCCCCCCTCTCGGCCCGTCGGACGCGTGGCTCGTGATCTTCTTCGACGGCACCATCATCGCGAACTTCAAGGGCAACGCCCGCCACGTGCGCGCGGTGCGGGGCGGCTTGTGATCGGACGTCTCTAGTCGAATGGGATAAGCGGGCCGATGCTCCTCGCCACTGCCCTCGTCGGCGCCCTCCTCCCCGAAGGACGTGCGCGAGGGCCACGTGGTCCCGTGGTCAGGCGTCGGGCACGTGGTCGACGCCATACACGCCGCCGGCTACAACATGCGCCTGTTCCAATCCCCCTTTTGCTGGTGGGCCGAGTTCTGTCGCGACGAGGTGACGCCCGGTGGCCAGATGGACAGGCCAGGCCTACGACGTCGCGCCCTGGCGCGCCCTCCAACGATCCGCCCTAGAGACGCTGCGGCAGGATTGGAAGCCGTGAAGAAGAAGCTTCAGAAGGCCCTCGGCCAGAGCGTCCTGCCGTTCCCGAGCGGTCGGGTCGGGAGGCCCGAGGCCACCGCGAAACGCCCGGTCGCCCGCATGGAGACGACGATCTCCGGCCATCGGGTGAAGATGCCGCTGACGCTCTTCCTGCCCCACGATGTGGCGGAGTACATCGTCGCGCGTGCGATTCGCGAAGGGAAAAACACCGCGGGCGTGATCGCGGGACATCCTCAAAGGCGGAGAGTGTTGCGGAAGTGAGCACGCCCAGCTTCGTCACCCTCGCCGGCCTGCCCACCGGAATACGGGAGCGCGCAACCCGGACGTCATTAACGAGCCGCTCGAGAAATTCGCGGCTGGCCTGCAGGGGCCACGCCCGGAGATCACGTTTCCCCGCCCAGAGTACGTCGAACGCGACGTACACCGGAGGCGTGGTCGGGACCTCGGGGTCAGGTTCCGCAAGCAGATCGAACCGCGACACCGACCGTTCGTCGAACACCGCGACCTCGCCGTCCAGCACGAGAACCTTGTCCGGGAGCGCAGCAATCGCCTCAACAAGGTCGGGAAAGCGTACCGTGTGGTCGATGCCCTTCCGGCTGACCAGGCGGACGTTCTGCCCGTTCTTATAGGCCACGATGCGCCAGCCGTCGACCTTCTCCTCATAGACCCATCCGGGTCGGTGAAAGGGCTTGACCAGGGTCGGGTGGAGCGGCTGGAGTTCAAACGGAACCGAGCGAGTCACCAGGGCTCATTTTGCCGGGCGAGTCCAGCGGGGCTTGTGCGACCTAATTTAGCCCGCCGCGCGTCGCCCACGGCGGGCCGTGGCGATGACACCAGCTGAACGCGAGTAGCTTAAGGCGCGTGCTGCAGGGCGTGGGTGTGAGGATTGGCATGGCGTTGACGCCCAGGGCGCATTTGATTTGGGTGAGCGTCGCCAGGTCCGGAGCAGCGTTAAGCTGTGCACCGGCGCCTTCGCGTCCGATGTGCCGCCTTGGCCTTGGCGCGCGGCGAGCGCTGGGCGGCGCAACGATCGAGGCGCGGTCCGCCTCGGCGGCCGTCGCATCGTCGTCGTCGAACAACAAGGGCTTGAGCGCCTGGCGCATGTGCCATTCGACGTGCGGCGAGCAGCACAGGAGCACGTGGGCCGCACCGGTCGGCCTCGCGGGAGAGGGCGCACGTGCAGATCTAGGTCTTCAGGCTGCGAAGGTCCGCTCGGCGCGGCCAGCTGTGGGGGACCGCACGGTCTCGGTCGCCGACAGCTGGGCCGCATCCACACCCGCGCGGATCACATACAGCCCGTCCAGCGCGGCTTCGGCCGCAATCGCCGCCGCGTCGCGGTGGTAGTGAAACGCGCGGTCGGTGATCTCGATCGTGAAGCGCTGCCCGACTCTGCAGCGCCCCAGCACTTGCCCACGCGGAGCCCGATCTGGCTCGCCTGCGCAGGCCGCTTCGGCCGCTGGGTGGCCGCCGCGAGGCCGCCAGGTCGCGCTCCGTCGCCGCCACAGGTCCTGCGCTGCGGCCCGCTCCGCCGCCAGCAGCGGATCTTTGCAGACGATCAGCCGCTCGCCCGGATAGTCCTGCGCGTGATCTCCGCCAAGTCCGCTGATCGACAGCCACAGCTGCACCGCCCCCCGTCCACCAGCGCTCGAATCGCCGGCGCCCGGAGCGCGGTGATCCACTCGAGCCCTGCGACCCCCTGAGCTCCTCCCGGAACGGCGTCGTCAGCATCCCCCGGTCTCCGACCAGGATCAGCCGCTCCAGGCCGAAGCGCTGGCGCACCTGGTCAGGGTCGCCGCCCCCGCTTCGTCGCCGGGCACCCCTCGAAGACCTCGACCGCCACCGGCAGCCGCCGCATTCGTTAGGGCCCGAAGACGATCTGCAGCTGTCCCGCTTGCCGTCCCGCTCCCGCTCGGCCAGCGGGCATCGTCGTCCCTCGCAGCACGTGACGTCACGTCGCGCGCACCAACTGCCCGGCCTCGAGCCGCCGCCCAGCGCGCGTTCGATGGCGCTCGCCGCGGGAGCAGCCAGTCCAGGCCGCATACAGATCGTCTTCGTCCACCGGGGGCAGCGCCAGCACCTCACTGAGCGTGCTCGTCCGCGTCTCCTCCGCCAGGCCCGGCCGTGGCCAACTTCGAGCGCGGCGCCGCACGCTGGACGATCAGTGCCACCACCAGGCGCCGGCCGTCGAGGCGTCACGCGAGCACCCGTTCGAGGTCCAGCCGGCGCACGCTCTCCAGCACGGCGGCCACATACCATGTGAGCAAGCATGAGGCTGTTGCCACGTGGGAACCGACTGAAACGCGGCTGCCCGCCGAGACTGCGATGGTTCCGCGCCGCCTTGTAGTGCTCGAGCCACCGCGCATCTTGCCCGCGCGAGCCGCCGAGGTGTAGACCGGGGCGCGTGTAGCCTGCACGAGGCGCAATCGGCCGCGAGGGCTTGGACGACCTCGGCTTGTGTGGGAGATCGGCTGGCAAAGTCCCAAGAAAAGTCCGCCCCACCCCGGCATCCCACAATGGCTCGAGCCTAGGCACGGGCCGGTGGCCTGGCGGTCGACAACCGGACGGGCTCGGCCACGCTCGTGGACAAGGGCGACGCGTGGGGACTGACGGGCTCGGGCTGGGCGGACGCCGGCCTCTACAACTTCGACTTCAGCAAGCCCAAGTAGGCTCCGGCACCCACCGCGCTTGGCAGACTTTCACGCAGCAATTACCATTACCTTTCATGACCATCATGTCCGCTTCGGTCCGTGCCTGCCTCGACACCCTCAACGTCGTGGGACGCTTCCTCCAGCACCTCGGGCTCCGCACGATGGCTCTCGACGAGCACACGATCCTCGACGACGCCCGGCGAGCCACCGGCCTGAACGACTTCGGCCCTGAGGAGTTCCGGCTGGGCCTTCGTCTCCTGTTGCAGGACTACGACCGGGAGGCGCGCCTCACCGCCCTGGGACGCTTCGTGGCCCACCACGACACGGTGTGGCTCCTGGCTCACCGCCTGCAGCTGGAGGAGGCCCGACGGCGGCATCCGGAGATCGCCGAGGAGCGCATCGCGCGGCCGCTCTTCATCGTGGGACTGCCGCGGACCGGCAGCACGCTTCTCCACCACCTGCTCGCCCAGGATCCGCTGAACCACGTGGCCCAGACGTGGGAGGTGACGACGCTTCCCCTCACCCCTGACCGCAGGCCCCGCGGGACCGCCGCGCGCATCCGCCAGGCGGAGCGAGACCTCGGCTGGCTGGACCGGCTCGTCCCCACCCTCAAGACCATCCACCCGCTGGGGGCCCGGCTACCCATCGAGTGCCTGGCCCTCACGGCCCACTCGTTCCTCAGCCAGCGGTTCCACACGATGTATCGCGTGCCGAACTACCAGGAGTGGCTGGGGCGCCAGGAGCTGGGTCCCGCCTACGAATTCCACCGACGGTTCCTCCAGTATCTGCAGTGGCGCGCTCCGGCGTCCCGGTGGGTGCTCAAGGCGCCGTCGCACGCCCATGGAATCGATTCGCTCCTGGAGGCCTATCCCGATGCCCTGGTGGTGCAGACGCACCGCGATCCGGTGTCCGTGCTGGCGTCGGTGGCGAGCCTCACGGCCGTGCTCCGGGCCGCGTTCAGCGATCGCGTCGATCTGTCCGAGATCGGCGACGAGGTCACGCGCCACTGGGCCGATGGGCTCGACCGGCTCATGCAGGCCCGTGGGGTTCAGCGCCTGCCCGCGGAGCGGGTCTTCGACGTGTACTACCACGAGTTCGTCGATGATCCGCTGGCCACGATCCACCGACTCTACGCTCACTTCGGCATTCCCTTCGGTCCCTCCGCGGGCTGGCGCGTGCGCCGGCATCTCGAGGACAACCCCAAGGACAAGCACGGACCGCACACCTACTCTCTGGCCACGTTCGGGCTCGATCCGGAGGATCTCCGGCACCGCTTCAAGGCGTACAGCGAGCACTTCGGGATCCCGCCGGAGCCCGAGCTCCGCTGAGCGGGGGGTCATCCGCGGGGGGCCGGCTCCCGTCGATGCGCCGTCAGGAAGCGCAGGAAGTCGAGCCCTTCCCCGAGGCGGCGGCGCAGGAGGCGTGGGCTCGCGATCATCTCCCGGGTCATGGCGAAGATCTTCCGGGGCGGAAGTAGAAGCGGCGGTAGAACTCCTCGGTCGAGTGAAAGATCTGGGTGCTCGAGAGGTGCGGATATGAGAGCACGCTCGTTTGCACGCCGCTGTCGTCGACCAGCCGGTTCCCCACGATCCAGCCGTTCTCGAGGGCCTGACGGTAGAGGGCCGTTCCCGGATAGGGCGCCGCCATCGAGACCTGGATGGTGTCGGGATCCAGCTGCTGCGCGAAACGGATCGTGCCCTGGACGGTCTCCGCGGTCTCTCCGGGAAGCCCGAGGATGAACGTCCCGTGGATCTTGATGCCCAGCGCCTTGGCGTCGGCGGTGAACCGCCGCACCACGTCGAGGCGGATGCCCTTCTTGATGTTGTTCAGGATCTCCTGACTGCCCGACTCGTAGCCCACGAGCAGCAGGCGCAGGCCGTTGTCCTTGAGGATCTTGAGGGTCTGGTACGGCACGTTTGCCTTGGCATTGCAGGACCAGGTCACGCCCAGCTTGCCGAGGCCCCGGGCAATGGCCTCCGCACGGGGGAGGTCGTCGGTGAACGTGTCGTCGTCGAAGAAGTACTCCTTCACCTGGGGAAAGTACGTCGTGGCCAGTGCGATCTCCCGCACGACGTGATCCACGCTGCGCGTCCGGTAGCGGTGTCCGCCCACCGTCTGGGGCCAGAGGCAGAAGGTGCACTTCGAGCGGCAGCCACGGCCCGTGTACAGCGAGACGAAGGGGTGCAGCAGGTAGCCGATGCTGTAGTTCTCGATGGTCAGGTCGCGCTTGTACACGTCCACCACGAAGGGCAGCTCGTCCATGTTCTCCAGGACCGGCCGGGGTGGCGTGTGCGCGATGCGGCCATCGTCGCGATAGCTGAGCCCGCGAATGGCGGGCAGGGGGCGCCCCTGGGCCACCTCCTGAATGGTGAAGTCGAACTCGTTCCCCACCACGAACTCGATGGCGTCGGACGCGCGCAGGGCGGTGACGGGGTCGACCGCCACGTGGGCGCCGACAAAGCCGATCCGGAGGGCCGGGTTCTCGGCCTTGAGGGCTTCCGCCATCTTCACGTCGTGGGGGAACGAGGGGGTGCTCGTGTGGAGCACGGCGAGCTCGTACTGGGCGGCCAGCCCGCGGAGGTCGCCGGGGGTCAGGCCGTCGGCCGGCGCGTCGACCAGACGCGAGCCCGGCACCAGCGCGGCCGGCTGGGCGAGCCAGGTGGGATACCAGAACGAGCGAATCTCACGGCGGGCCTGATAGCGCGCGCCCGCGCCGCCATCGAAGCCCTCCCAGGCTGGGGGGTGCAGGAACAAGGTGCGGAGGTACGCGCCGGGAATGGCTGTCATGTGTGGTCTCATCTCATGCTCGTGGGGGAGAGGACGGATGCGGAGCAAGCCGTGACGGCGCCTCGGCGACGGGATGGAGCCGTCCCCGCGCATCGACGCGGAGGCGGCGGTCATTCCAGCGGACGCTCTGTCCCAGGAAGCTCAGGATCCACATCAGCAGCGACACGCCATCGCGAAGGGGCACGAGCCCGAGCCGTCTTCGAGGGATGGGCAGGCCGAGGGTCGCGTAGACGATCCCGCCGCCACCCCAGCGCAGCGCGAGGTGGATCGCCACGAGGGGCAGGGCCAGGGCCAGGTCCGATGAGCTGAGCAGCAGCAGCACGGACAGGGGAATCCCGTGGGTGATCCCGGACAGGAAGTACGCCATGGGGCGAAGGGTTCGAAACGTCCGCGTCCACCGGAGCTCACGGAAGAACAGGCTCGACAGATCTCGCTCCCCGATGACGGTCTCGACGAGGTAGGGCGACAGCACGACGCGAAGGCCCTGCTGGCTGATGAGGTTGCCGAGCATGTAGTCGTCGGCGAGATAGTCGGCCACCGCCGCGAAGCCGCCGATGGCGGCGATGGGGCCCCGGCGACCGGCGATGGTCGCGCCGAAGGCATGCCGCAGCGGCTGGACGCGCGCGCTCACCAGCGCGGCGGGAAAGAACCACTCGTTGATGAACATGGCGGCCAGGGTCGACCGGAGGCCACCGCCCCGCGGTGCTCCGGTAGAGGCAGGTCACCAGGCCGACCGACTCGTCCTCCAGGGGCGCCACCACGGCGCGGAGGTACTCGCGACCGACGCGCATGTCGCTGTCCGCCAGCACCAGCACGTCGTGCTTGGCCGCCTCGTAGAGGTTCGCCACATTGCTGATCTTGCGATTGGCGCCGATCACCCGATCGTTGACGACGAGGCGCAGGTCGAGGCCGGGGAACTCCTTCATCAGCCGGTTGACCACGTCGACGGCCGGATCGCTCTCGTCGTGGACGCCGAACAGCACCTCGAAAGCCGGGTAGTCCTGATCGCAGAAGCTGCGGAGATTCTCGTAGAGCTGGGCGTCGCCCCGGAGCAGGGGCTTGAGCACGCTGACGGGAGGCGTCCAGCCCGGCGCGGGCGCACGCCGGCGCCCGAACCGCGCCGTGCACACGAGGGCATAGACCCAGTAGAGCGCCGACAGCAGGGTCAGCGCGAACAGAAGGTGGTGGAATCTCACCATGCCGCGATCGGGTTCTTCACGCCATGCATTCCGCAAGCCTCTCGCGCGTCGGGGGCGCCTCACCGGCTCGAGTAGCTGTTGCCGTTGCCGGGTCCGTACCATCGACCGCTGTTGAGATTGTACTGGAACCCGACCGAGGTGAAGGGCACCCGGATATTGTCCAGGATGACGTGCAGGGTGTAGCCCCACCACGTGTTGCGCCGCACGCCGAGCGAATTGAGGATCTCCTCGTTGTTGAGGCCGATCTCGACGCCGACCTGGCGCTCCTCGAGGTCGGGGACGCCGGTGGCGTATCCCTTGGTCGCGTACGTCACGGAGACGAGCAGGTAGCGCAGCGGACCGACGTTGAGGTTGAGCCGGTTGGCCGCCCCCGCCAGCTTGAGATCGGCCGTGAAGATCTGGTTCTGGTAGGCCTGGCCCACGCTTCCCGCCGGACAGCAGCTGGGAGAGCTGTACGGCGGGAGCAGGAAGCCGCGGCGGAACCCGACGAGGTCGTGCGCCCTCAGACCGGAGATCACGGCTGCGGTGAGGGCCCCCGCCGCGTCCATGGTCAGGTCCTCGTAGGAGAAGCCGTACTTGTTGATGCCATCCCCCAGCTCGTTGATGATGCCGGCGAGGAAGGCCAGGGCCGCCCCCTGTCCGATGGACCGGAGCCTCGAATAGCCGAGGGTGTTGTAGAGGAACGACAGCTCCTTGGAGATGATGTAGTAGTCGACGAAGTGCGCGGCCTTGTCGGCTCCCCCGGCGTAGGTGTTCCGTCCGAACCACCCCTCGTCAGCGAGGTGGAAGCTCTGGTACGGGGTCTCCAGCAGCGGGTTCGCCAGCGCGCCCGCCACCACTCCCGCCGGGATGGCATACGTCCAGAGCCGGCTGGGCCGCCACCGCTCGGACCCGGGCTCGTCCAGCGGCGGCGCCGGCGCCGCCTCCTCCGGGGGAGCGACCGAGGCCACCGCGCACCCGGGGCGCGGCTCCCCGCGGGGGAACGCCGCGCCGTCGCAGGGCGACGCGGCGGGCTCGTCGGCGAGCAACCGCCACGGCGACGGTGCGGGCTGCGCGGACGGGAGCAGGCGCACGTCGGGAACGAGCGCCAGCAGCGGTGAGGTGTCGCCGGCCGACGCCGAACGGGCGCCCAGGACGAGACCGACGACCAGGATCGTCGACCACACGATGAACACCACCGGCGTGGCGTCGACCGGTCGGACTCGAAGGCAGGCCACGGTGGGGCGGCTACCGTTCGAACTCGAATCGATTGTCGGCGCTGAGCGTGTACTGCGCGATCAGCGTGCGGCCCGCCTCCTCGTCGAGGGGCTCGATGCGGATGGTCCCGGCCAGCCAGCCGGGAACCGGGGAGAGCTTGAAGAAGTAATTCCGACCCGCCTCGGCGGCGAACCTGAGGCGGCTCGGGACCGGCCCGGGCAGATTCGCGCCGAGCACGTGATCACCGGGCGGGATGGCCCCGTACAGATAGGATCGCTGGCCCACGTTTCCGAACTCCCGGAAATCGAGGGTCACGGGCCAGACGATGCCCGACTCGAAGACGCTCCACATGCGCACCGCGTACACGTTGGCCTTTCCCGGTGGCGGCGTGAAGCTGCGGGCCTGACGAGCCAGGCCTTCGGACCCGGGCGGGACCGTGGCGCAGGCGGCGGCCAGGAGGAGCGCGACGAGGAGGGCGGCCCGGGCCCAGGATGGCCCCGTCATGGGTGGCCGCGCCGCGCCGTGGGGGACGGCGACGCCTCCCCTTCGAAGCGATTGTCGCCGCTGAGCGTGTACCGACCAACCAGCTCCCGCGCCGTCGGCTCGTCGACCCGCTCGACCTGCAAGACCAGCAGACCTGCCACGACCGCGAAGAAGTAGTTCCGGGCCGGGTCCGCCCGGAATCGCACGCGCTGGTCGATCTGCCCGGATCGGAGCACGGCCAGGACGTGATCGCCGGGATCGACCCAGCCGTAGAGATACGACTCCGCCCCGACGGTCCCGAATCCCTGGAAGTCGAGGTCCACCGTCCAGAGGGACTGATCGGCGAGGTGTCCGCGCCCTCGAATGACGTAGATGCTGGCCTTTCCCTCCGGGGGAACGAGCCGTCGGGCCTGCTGCACGAGCCGCTCCGACGCGGGCACGATCGGTGACGTGGCGCAGGCGGTGGAGAGCGTGACCGCGACCGCCATCGCCAGGCCGGTCAGGCGTCGGAGGGCGACGCGGCGTGGCCACCGACCCCAGGTCCGCCACAGGGTCGGTGGCCAGAGATGGGGGGAAGTGCGCGCTCGCCTGGACATGAGCGGTCGTGTGGTGGCGATGTCGAATCAGCCGCGAGCGATCATATCACCGGTCTCCTCGCGGCGTCGCGTGGCGAGCCACGCGTGATATACCCAGGCCCATGTCGATCGGACGCTTGCTCGCCGGACTGGTGATGCTGTCCGTGCGCCGACCGCTGGTCACCGTCCTGGTCTCGGTGGCGCTGGCCGGCGCCGGTGCCGCCTACACGCTCCACGCGCTCGCCTTCGTCACCTCGCCCCTGCGCCTGCTTCCCCAGCACCAGCGCTACGTCGTCCTGCTCACCGAGTATCTGCGGGACTTCGGCGAGATGAACGACATCGTGGTGGTGGTGGCCTCGTCGGATCCCGAGCGGTCGAAGGCCTTCGCCGCTCGCCTCATCCAGACCCTGCCGCACGGTGGAGGCCCGCGCCGGGATCGTCTACCGGATCGATCCCGCGTCGTTCGAGCGACGCGGGCTGCTCTATCTCTCCGTCGACGAGCTGGCGCGGCTGCGCGACCGCCTGTTCGACTATCAGGAGTTCGTCGAGAGCTATGCCGCCCGCCCGACCCTGGTGCGGCTCCTCCAGGCGCTCGACCGCCAGGTGGCCAACGCCATGGCCGTCGGCTTCTTCGATCTCGGCCTCTTCCGGGGCGAGAGCACGCAGACCTTCGATTTCTCGGATCGCGTGCTCCACCAGATCTCGGCCCGGCTCGCCGGCGCGGTCGCCCTATGCCTCGCCCTGGGCCGCGGCCTTCTCCATGGGACGTCTGGACGATCCCGACCGCGGCTACTTCTTCTCGCCCGATCGGCACATGCTGTTCCTGTTCGTGCGCGAGGAACGCCCAGACGTGGGACTTCGGGGGGCAACCGCCAGACGATCGAGGCCTTCGGCGCGCCATCGCCAGCCTGCGGAGTCCTTCCCGGACGTCGAGGCCGGCGTGACCGGGGGCCCCGCCATCGCCACCGACGAGATGGCCACCGCCTTCGACGACAGCGGGCTGGCCACCGCGCTGGCCTCCGCGATCACCGCGGGCCTCCTCCTGCTCGCCTTCCGGCGGGTGGTCGGCGCCGCGTGCTGATGCTGGCCAGCCTGGTCATCAGCCTGGCCTGGTCGATGGGCTCATCACCCTGAGCGTGGGGCATCTCAGCATCTTCTCGGTCATGTTCATCTCGATCGTGGTGGGGATCGGCATCGACTACGGGATCTACGTCCTCTTCCGGTACGACGAGGAGCGATCGCTCGGCCTCGCTCCGGACCGTGCGCTCGAGCGAACCGCGGAGCGGGCGGGGCCCGGGATGCTGCTGGGGGCCCTCACCGCGGCCGGCGCCTTCCTCGTCCTCGTCCTCACCGATTTCCAGGGCATCCGCGAGTTCGGCGTGGTGTCGGCGATCGCGATCGCGTGGCCGGCTGTCCATGATCACGCTGTTTCCCGCGCTGCTGGCCCTGGTCGCGCGGCGGCGTCGGCCGTCCTGGCCCGACCGCCGCCGCGCGCCCGCGGCGAGGCGGAGTGGCTCGCGCGCGTCACGCCCGTGGCAGCGTGATCCTGATCGGGACGGCGATCCTGACCGCCCTGGCGATCTGGAGCGCTCCCCACGTCGGTTCGACTACAACATGCTGAAGCTCCAGGCCAAGGGCGTGGAGTCGGTGAGGTGGGAGGAGCGCATCCTGGCCAGGGGCGGGCGCTCCGGCTTCGCCGCCCTCGCCACGGCCTCCGACGTGCACGAGCTGCGCCGCAAGCAGGACGCCTTCGCGGCGCTGCCATCGGTCTCCAAGGTCGAGAGCGCGCTTGATGCTGGTGCCCGACCGGCAGGGCACCAAGGTCGAGATGATCCGCCAGTTCGCGCCGCTGGTCGACACGGTGCGCGTGGCCACTCCGCCCGCCATCGAGCCGGACCAGCTCCGCGCGCCGGTGGAGGCGCTGCGCCGGCGCCTTCGCCTCGCCGCGGGGGACCGCGACGAGCGACCCCGGTGGCCGCCAGGTGCGCGCCGTCCTGGCGCAGCTCGACGCGCTTCCCGCGCAGCTGGACCGGCCGACGCCCGCGGGGCGGGCGCGGCCCCGACGCAGCTCCAGGGCGAGATGGCCCGCGACTTCGCGGCGCGGCTCGGATCGGCTCCAGGCGAGCCTCGACCCATCCCCGGTGACGGCTTCGGCGATGTCCCCGCCGAGGTGCGCCGGCGCTACATCGGGTCCAGAGCGGGCGCCTGCCTCCTCCGCATCCACCCCGCGGTGGACATCTGGCAGGAGGCGGGGGCGACGCGGTTCGTGGGCGATCTGAGAGCGGTCGATCCCGACGTCACCGGTCCCCCGGTGACGAGCTTCGAGGCCATCCGCTTCATCCGGCGCGGCTACGTCCAGGGCACGCTCTACGCCCTCGTGCTCGTGGTCGCCGTCACCCCGGCGATCCTGCGCAGCCCCGCCGGCACCGCCCTGGCCCTGGCGCCGCTGGTGCCTGGGCGTGGTGTGGACCGCTCGGTCTGATGAGCGCGATCGGGATCCTCGTTCAATCTCGCCAATGTCTGGGACTTCCGCTGATCATCGGGACGGCGGCCGAGTTCGGACTCAACATCTTCGTGCGCTTCCGCGAGGGGGTGCGGGAGCGGCACCCCGGGCTGGCCCGGGGCACTCGTGATGGCCGTGCGTCCTCAACGGCCTCACCACGATGGCGGGATTCGCGAGCCTCATGGTGGCTCACCACCGCGGCATCTTCGGCCTGGGATTGCTGCTCACCATCGGGACGGCCGCCAGCCTCGTCGCCTCGCTGGTGGTGCTGCCCGTGCTGCTCAGGCGCTTCGGCGTCCTCACGATCCGTGCTGTGAGGCCCCTGTGAACCGGGCCGTGCGGTACTCGCTTAAACGCCACAACGTCCCCTGCGGCGTCATCACGCGCAAGCTCTACGTGCCCGGCGTCGGCCGAGTCTCCTCTCGCCGCGCCTACGCCGTCACTCCGACCGGCCTTGACACCCTGATCCGGCGCCGCGGTGGCTTCGTCTAGAAGACCTAACGGCGAAGCGGTAACGGTGCAAGGTGGGCGCCCGCGGGGCCTTCCCCAAGCCGGTGGCGACGGACCGGTCACCTCGCTTGACCTTGAGTTGCGTCCCGCAGGCGCCGAGCCCGTCTCCGTCGCCCGTCTGCTCGCGCCGCGGGTGCTGGAGTACATCAACGGGCTGGACGACCCATATCGTGCGCTCCGTCGCTTGCTGGAGAGTGACGATGACCTCAAGGTCGGAGCCGCCGCAAGCAAGCTCGCGGATCTCTGCACGCGAATTCTGACCATCGCCGGGCAGCGGCCGGACACCTCGGCCGCGCGCGAGATCCGCTCGCAGCAGGACGTGCCGTCGTGGGATCATCTCGGCGCGGAGGATCGCGCGCGCGTGGAGCAGGCGCTCGCGACGCTCGATGCCATACTCGGCGACGAGTGGTATCGCTGACGGCACGCCGACACCGTCTGGACCCAGTCGGCTGTGGACGACGCCCGTCGAGGAGATCGCCACCCACGCCCACTGGACGATGATCCCGTGGTGTCCCCGGTGCCGCACGTGAGGCCGCAGACGCGCTCGGCAAACGGGCACACTCCGGGCACACGTTCGCGGCAGGCCTCTGAAACGACGCGCGTTGTGCGGCAGCGAGCGGACAGCCAGTCCGCTGCGTCTGCCCCTGGACGTCGACTCTTGACCCTGCCCGAGGCCGCGGCTACCTTTCGCTTTCGCCATGGAGTGTCCGCGAGCTGACGTGGAAGGGCACCCTGCCCGTGGTCCGCCTGACGCGGAAGCTCCTCTTCGACCTTCGGGACCTCGACCGGCTCATCGAACAGGCGAAAGAGACCCTTGAAACCTGTGAGGCATACTGGTATATATTAGTATGCTCCTAGCTCAGGAGGGTTCGATGGGACCTCAGCCAGCGGATGAGCCCATCACCCGGATCAGCGTCTTCCTGATCGAGCGGCAGCTCGACGCTCTCCGGGCGATCAACCAGCAGACCGGCATCCCGGTATCGGTGCTGATCCGGCAAGGTGTCGACCTCGTCCTCGCTCAGCACACCAGGACCAGCACGACGGCCGGCCGGAGGGGAAAAAGCGATGAGAGGCAAGGGCGGAGGCAGCTACTATCGACGGGGCGACGTCTTCTGGATCAAGTACTACCGCAACGGCAAGCCCCACCGTGAGAGCACCGGAAGCAACCTCGAACGCGTCGCCAAGGATCTCCTGAACAAGCGGATGGGCGCCATCTCGGCCGGCCTTCCCATCTCGCTTAAGGCGGAACGCATCAAGGTCGACGAGTTGCTCGACGACCTCCTGACCGAGTATCGCGTCAACGAGCGGGCCTCCCTGCCCCGCATGGAGCAGCTTGTTGGCCACCTGCGAGGCTACTTCAGCGGCGCCAGGGCGATGAGCGTTGATACCGCGACCGTCCGGTCCTATATCGACGCGCGTCAGCAAGCCGGAGCGGCGAACGCGACCATCAACCGGGAGCTGGCCGCTTTGAAGCGGGCCTACTCGCTGGCGATTAAGGCCACGCCACCGAAGGTCACGACGAAGCCGCACATCCCCGGCCTGGCCGAGAACAACGTCAGGAAAGGGTTCTTCGAGCCCGAGCAGTTTGAGGGCGTGCTCCGGCATCTCCCGGAGGACGTCCGGCCGGTTGTGACGTTCGGCTACATCACCGGCTGGCGCCTGGCCGAGGTTCTCGGCCTCACCTGGAAGCAGGCGGTCGGCCTGTGAGGCCGCCGGTGTTCCGGGGCGTCTCTTCCACGATTTGCGCCGGACGGCGGTCCGCAGTCTGGAGCGCGCCGGCGTCTCACGATCGGTCGCCATGAAGATGACCGGCCACAAGACCGAGGCTGTCTATCGCCGGTACGCCATCGTGAACGAGGCCGACCTGCGCGATGCCACGGCGAAGCTCGGAGGGGCCGTGCCCAGAATGGGCACAATCACGGGCACAGTGACCGGTGGGAACGTTGTCGAGCTGCCGAGGGTGTCCCAGGAGTAGCTAACTGTATTGGTACCGGGGGCGGGGATCGAACCCGCACGGCCTCGCGGCCAGCGGATTTTAAGTCGCTTCTATAGGTTCTGACACAGAGTGAGTTCGAGTGACACCGGGTGCAGTTTAGCCGCATGAATGCTGGCGATTCTGGGCTCTGTCCCCTCCCCTGCTATGAGTGGGAGCGACACCGAGTGACACCGAGTGGGAGTGTGGAAGTGTCCCCAAAGTGTCCCGGGAAATTCAGTCGTCGCCCGCGATGGGGACACCGGGGGGCCGCCTCCCCCCAAGGCGCTCGGCGACGGGGACCATTCATCCGGCCATGGAGCGGCGCGACGTGGCGTTTCAGGGGAGTTACATCTGCGGGCGCGGGGAAGGGACTCGCCGTAGAGAAATCCTAACCGTCTGGGTGGCTCCGACCAAGGGAGTAGAGTGAACGTCCCCTCCATCTCATCGCCACTGACCGTTGCCTCGCCAGCTGTACCTCATTGCCTGCATTATTTGTGACCCTGAAGTGGAACACGTCGCCGCCTACACGTCCTTCGAGAGAACCAGAGTTCCGGCCGTACCCGGTCTGAAGCTCCCCCTTTACCTTCGGCCCTCCTGCTCGAGATCGAGAAGGGCGCGTGAGGGAGGGATGAGGCCCACGCCCCTTTGGACGCCGCCGGAGAAAGTTCCCACCCAGACGCCAGTCACATCAGCGGTCACCAGCGTGTCTCGATCCAGTCAGCCTTCTGGGCACACCCGGCGCCCACCATCAGGAGCCCTGCGATCAGCGCGACCCCTGCCGTTTTCACGCGTGCATTGTCCCTCACGAGGGCGCCAAGGCGGTAACGAAGCTGCCCGGTGAGGCATCGGGCGGTGGTACCAGGAGTCAGGTGGGGGCTACTCCGCGAGGTTCGCGATCTCCTTCAGGCTCCCCGTCACCGGGCTTGCGGCTCCCGGATCTCAAACTGAGACACTACCCGGATTTCCAAGGGCTGAGGCGGCAAAAGGTTGCCATGCGTGGCAACCTTTTTTCCTCGCCCGCCTTTGGTCTCCGCCGCGCCTTGTCCTCTGAGGACAAGACGCGCTCTCTTGGGAGCCAGATGTGTCGTGAGCATCACCACCGCTCCCGGGGGCGCCCGGCGAGCCACCCGGGGCGCCGCGGAATCCATCCGTGGACGTCCCGCACGATGGGCGATTCCCTCCCCTCATCGAACACTTCGGCGACCGTCCCCTTGACCAGATCGCCCCGCTCGATATCGAGCGCTTCCGCGATGGCCTCGTGGCGCGGGGGCTGGCGCAGACCACGGCGAATCGGTGGCGGGCGCTCCTGTCCGGCCTCTTCAAGCGCGCCCTCCGCGACGGCCACGTGAGGGTGAACCCCGTCCGGGCGGTTCCCGCCTTCAAGGAGAACAACGCCCGTGTCGTTACCTCACGCCGGGCGAAGAGGGCGCCGTCATGGACGCGCTCCCGTCGGCGTACCGGCCACACTTCGTCGTCAGCATCAACACCGGGCTTCGCTGGTCGGAACAGATGGGCCTCCGATGGCGAGATGTGGATCTCCTCGCCGGCATCATCACCATTCCCATGAGCAAGCACGGGGAGAGTCGGCGGGTCCCGATGAACAGCACCGTGCGATCCGCCCTGCTGGATCTCGGGACCAGCCGGCGTGCGCCAGACAACCCCGACGAGTGGGTCTTCACTCCCCGCCCGACGCAGGCAGACCAGTTCTTCCCCAAAGCCGTGGAGCGGGCCCAGGTGGCGCTGAGGGAGGCGCGGCCAGGACGCCAGCCGGCTCGAGGGCTACGTCTGGCACGGGAACCGTCACACGTTCGCCTCCAGGCTCGTGATGGCCGGCGTGGACCTGATGACGGTCAAGGAGCTGGGCGGCTGGAAGACCCTCGTCATGGTCCAGCGCTACGCCCACCTCGCCCCTGGGCACCTCCAAGCGGCCGTGGAACGCCTCGTGGGCGCCCCTCGTGGTGGTGCAGAAGTGTCCCCGAAGTGTCCCGACGGGCAAACCAGTCAGCGCGAACGGCCCGCGCTGGTATCGAGGAATGGCCGCTAACTGCGTGAGATCACAATGGTGCCGGGGGCGGGGATCGAACCCGCACGGCCTCGCGGCCAGCGGATTTTAAGTCCGCTGCGTCTGCCAGTTCCGCCACCCCGGCGTGATCGGATTATCGCGTAGTTGACCGTCACCTCCAGCCTGTCCCTCGCGATGCCCGCGCTGGCGATTGGGCTCAAGAGAGCGCCCCGACAGATCTCCAGGGCTGCCTGGATCCAAGATCGAGCATGAAGGATGCTCTTCCGCCGCCCGCGCCTCGTGAAGAAAGTCGATGACCAACGGTGAAGCGGGAAAGTCGGTGACGGACGCCAGCTTCGCGGCGTCGGGGCACACCCGAATTCGAACCGTCTGGCTTGGACGAGGAACACCCTGACTGGCCTGCCGAGCGCTTTGGCTCGTACGTTGAGCGCGCCACGGGCCAGTCCAGGCGGCCAGGCCGTGGTCTAGCGGCCGTGTCGCTTCCTCTCCGTCAGCTCGCCCGGGCCGCGCCGGGACGGTGCCCCCTCGGTACCCGGAAGCCGAGCGCACAGTTTCTGGGCGGGGCCTTCGTGCTCGGGTACCCTCCACCACGGGGCTGGGACTCCGGCGCCTTCGGGCGGAGCCGCCGCCGGTCTCACGACCCGACCGGGCAACGAGGAGGGCGATGGCCAAGATCCTGGTGATCGACGATCACCGCGAGCTCCGTGAACTGTTCACCGAGGTGCTGGTGGGCGCGGGCCATGAGGTCATCACCGCGGCCGATGGTTCGCTAGGCCTCGCCCTCTACGCGCGGCATCGTCCGGCCATCGTGATCACTGATCTGGAGGTCCCGGCCATCTCCGGGCTCGAGGTCATCAAGCGCCTCCGCTTCGAGCCGGGGCTGCAGATCATCGCCATCTCAGGGAGCAATCGCGAGAACCTCGAGATCGCGCGCGATCTGGGTGCGGCAGTGACGCTCAAGAAGCCATTCAGCATCCGCGACCTCACCGCGGCCGTCCGGCGGTTATTAATAGCCGGCGACGCGCCGCCGACCTAGGCGCCCGCCCGTCCGACGCGTCAGGCTCGTGGTGCGGCACCACGTTCCTGCGCCTGATGCGGCTCCCATGTCGGTTCGCGCGCGCCGCCTTGGCTCGCTACTTCTGCTCGGTGAACTCATACGAGTACGGACCTACGTCGGAACGGCCTTGACCGACCAGGACGCGCCGCCCGGCGCGCTCCTGGAGGACCGCGGTCGAGGATTGGAACAGGGTGGTCGAAGAGCCCGACGCCGACCCTCGCGAGAAGGTGATCTTGCCATCGCTGATGCTGACGGTGCCACTCTGATGCTGGGCGCCGGTGCGGGAGAACCAGGTCCCATCCGGGTTGATGGTGAGATCCATCGGATTCGGCGCGCCGGCCGAGGGGCCAGTGGCAAACCCCAGCCACTTGCCGCTCAGCGACTTCACATCAGTGACCTGAATCGCATTGCCGGGCGGCGCCGTCGAGCATCCGACAACCGCGCTCAGCAGCACCAGCAGCGTGAGTGAAGCGAAGCGAGTCATGGCAACCTCCTTGTGATGTTGGCGGCAGATCCCTGGTCCATCATCGCGGCCCGCCGGCATGCCGCGTGCACGCAGTGTAGGTCATGGCAAGGATTCTCGTCATCGACAATGACGATACGGTCCGTGCGCTGTGGATCACGGTCTTGACCCACCAAGGGCACGAGGTCATCCCGGCGAGGGAAGGCGCGGTGGGATTGCAGCAGTACAAGCAGCACACTCCCGAGTTGGTGGTGACCGATCTCGATTTGCCTGAACTGCACGGTCTCGCCCTCATCGCATGGCTTCGGGCGACCCATTCGGGGGCGCGCATCATCGCCGCATCCGACAACGACGAGGCCTTGCGGCTGGCGGCACGGCTGGGGGCCGCCATCACCTTGCGCAAGCCCGTCGGCATCAGCGCACTGGCGGCCGCCGTCCGCTGGACGCTCCGCGAGCGGGCGAGTACCCCACCGGCCGCGCGATTCCCCTTCCCCTGACATGGGGCGCGCGCCCGCGAGAAAGGTTTGGGGACCGAAAAATTTCCGGCTGTTTTTTCACCCCTCGGCTAGCCATTTCGGGTGAGCTTGCGGATCACGCCCAGCGCGAGCAGGCCGAGCCCGACCATCAAGGGCACCCAGTACTCGGGGACGCGGAGCACCTTCACCAGAACGATGACGAGGCCGACGACGCTGACGATGGTCCCGGCCACGATGAGGCCATTCCCCGATCGATCACGCATGCTCGCTGCCCCCACCCGGTGCGGCGTGATAACGCGTGGCGGTCTGGCTCACTGGCCGCGCGCGCTGACGTCCGTCCCCTCGCGCGAGGCGCTCCGCGCGGCGACGAGGGCCGCCATGATCAGCATCCCCACGCAGACGCCGGCGATGACGCCGGCCACGCCCCATGCGATCGCCGTCACCCGCCACGCCTGGTCGCCGCGCGCGCACCGTGGGAGGGATGGAGGCGGCGGTGAGAATCGAACTCACGAAATACGGGTTTTGCAGACCCGCGCCTTACCACTTGGCTACGCCGCCCTGACCCGCTGAGGAGAGCGAGCGATGGAGCGGGAAACGGGATTCGAACCCGCGACCCCGACCTTGGCAAGGTCGTGCTCTACCACTGAGCTATTCCCGCGTCCCTTCGCCCCTGACGCGACTCCGAATTCTACCATGCCCCGTGGGCCCCCGACCCCGCCTCCCCGCGCAGGGCTGCCGCTGCGGCCTCCGGGGACACGGGGTTGATGAAGAATCCGCTGCCCCACTCGAAGCCCGCCACCTTGGTGACCTTGGGGATGATCTCCAGGTGCCAGTGGAAGTGAGAGAGGTCGGGCTCGTCGAGCGGGGCGGTGTGCAACATGAAGTTGTAGGCCGGTTCCCCGAGCACGCGGTTCATCCGGCGCAGGAAGTCTCCCAGGATCTCTGCGAGGCCGCGCAACTCGTCGACCCCGGACTCTTCGAAGGCCGCAGCGTGCCGGGTGGGGACGATCCACGTCTCGCACGGGAAGCGCGACGCGAAGGGCGCCAGGGCCACGAACCCGCCCAACTCTGCGATGAGCCGGCGCTGGGCACGCCGCTCCTGGCGCACGATGTCGCACCAGACGCAGCGCTCCTTGCGCCGGTAGTAGTCCGCGGCCCCCGTCAGCTCCTCGCGCACCATGATGGGGATGATGGGCGTGGCGATGAGCTGCGAGTGCGGGTGCTCCAGGGACGCTCCCGCGGCCTCGCCATGGTTCTTGAACACCAGGACGTACTCGAAGCGAGGATCCTTCTTGAGATCAGTCAGGCGCTCCCGGTACGCCCACAGCACGTCGGTCACCTCGTCGACCGACATGGTGGCGAGCGAGGCATGGTGATCGGGCGTTTCGATGATCACCTCATGCGCCCCCACGCCGTTCATGCGGTCGAAGAGGCCTTCCCCCGCGGGCTCCAGCTCGCCCTCGATGCGCAGAGCGGGGAACTTGTTGGGGACGACGCGGTACGTCCAGCCCGGAGCGTCGGCGCCAGAGCCAGGGGCTCGGCCGGCCAGAATTTCGCGAGGCGTCTCCTCTTCGTTCCCGGGGCAGAACGGACAGGTGCTCGAGCGCAGCGGTACGGCCGCCGTCACGAAGTCCGAAGGGCGCCGGGCTCGCTCCGTGGCGATGATGACCCAGCGTCCGACGACGGGATCCTTCCGCAGCTCAGGCATCTCGCTCTTCCGGTCGCGGCGCGTCCTCTCGGGTCGCGGCCCGCGCGAGAAGAGCGGCCAGCGCCTCGCGCGGCCCGCAGCCTTCGAAGAGCACGGCCCCCACCGCGTCACAGATCGGCACGCTCACGCCGGCGCGCCGGGCCAGGCCCAGCGCCGTGCGGACCGTGGGGACCCCCTCGGCCACCATGCGCGTGGCCCCTTGCGCCTCAGCAAGGGTGTGGCCACGCGCCAGGGCCACGCCAAGAGCCCGGTTGCGCGACAGGCTTCCCGTGCAGGTCAACACCAGGTCCCCCAGGCCGCTGAGGCCGGCGAGCGTCGCCGCGGAGGCCCCGAGCGCCACGCCGAGACGCGTAATCTCCGCCAATCCTCGCGTGATCAGGGCCGCGCGGGCGTTCTCACCAAGGCCCAGCCCGTCGCTCAGCCCGGTGGCGAGCGCGATAACGTTCTTCATGGCCCCGCCGATCTCCACGCCGGCCACGTCGCGATTGGTGTAGAGCCGGAACTCGCGCGTGCCCCACGCGTCGCGCAGCCGCGTGGCCCGCGCCTCATCGGCGGACGCCACCACGGCCGCCGTGGGCTGCCTCTGCGCGACGTCGCGGGCGAAGGTTGGCCCGGACAGGACGGCCACGCCGGCGTCCGGGAACCGCTCCCCGATCAGCTCGCTCATCCGCAGATGGCGTTCGGGATCGAAACCCTTCGTCGCCGACACCACGACGGCGCCCGCGCGCAGGGCCGGCACGCTCTTGAGCGTCCGCGCCACGAACTCGGACGGCACGGCCACCAGCGCCGCCTCCGCGGCGCCGACGGCCTCCGTCAGGTCGGCCGTGGCGGCGACACCGTCGGGAAGCTCGACCTCCTCGAGGTAGTACGGATTGCGCCGATGGGCCCTGATGCCCGAGGCGATCGCGGGGTCGCGCGCCCAGAGCCGCACCTCCAGGCCCCGTCGTCCGAGGTGAATGGCCAGCGCCGTGCCCCAGCTGCCCGCGCCCAGGACGGCGGTGATCACGCGGTGCGCTCGCCCAGGCGCCGCTCGGTGCCGGCGAGGAGCCGGCCGATGTTCTCGCGATGCCGCAGGAGAATGATCGCCGCCACCACGACGCTGGCGAGTACCGACGGCCACGGATAGGCGAGCATGGCCGCCCCCAGGGGTACGCAGAGGGCCGCGAGGACGGAGCCGAGCGACACGTAGCGGAAGCCGGCCGTGATGGCGATCCACACGATGGCCGCGGGCGCCACGGCCAGCGGCACCAGGGCGAAGAGGGCTCCGGACCCGGTGGCCACGCCCTTGCCGCCCCGGAAGCGCAGAAACACGGGCCAGCAGTTGCCCACCACGGCAGCCACGGCGGCGGCAGGCGCGGCATCGATACTGACCAGCCTGCCCAGCCACACCGCGAGCGCCCCCTTGGCCACGTCGCCGATCAAGGTCAGAACCGCCGCGCCCTTGCCCATCGTCCGCAGCACGTTGGTGGCACCGATGTTGCCACTGCCGTGGCGACGGATGTCACCGAGCCCGAAGGCAAGCGCCACGAGGAAGCCGACGGGGACCGCGCCCACCAGGTAGGCGACGACCACAGCGAGGAACGGCCTCACGACCAGCGCTCTTCCTCGGGGACGATCGAGCGGTAGTCCGCCTTGCGGAAGAATCGATAGAAGTAGTCGACCGCCGAGATCACGGTCAGGCCCAGGGCCACCCACAACACGCCCGTGGCGGTGGCGTGGAAGAGTGGCGCATCGACGCTCTTCTCGAGGATCAGCATGGTGATGGCCACGTACTGGCTCACCGTCTTCAGCTTGGCCAGCCGGGAGGCCGGCACGATGACCCCCACCCCCGCCGCCACCGCCCGCAGCCCCGTCACGGCCAGCTCCCGCCCGATGATCACCACCACGATCCACGCCGCGATCTTGTCGATCTGGAGCAGCGACACGAGAGCCGAGGCCACCAGGAGCTTGTCGGCGATGGGATCGAGCAGGGTCCCGAGGGTCGTCACCTGGTTGCGCCGCCGGGCCACTACCCCGTCGAGCCAGTCGGTGATGGAGGCGAGGATGAAGATGACCGAGGCAATGAGCGCGTCCACGCGGGACGACGAGATGAGAAAGACGATGAGGAGCGGGACAGCGACGATGCGGGTCATCGTCAGGCCGATCGGTAAATTCACGCCCCCACTCCCATGCTGGTGAGGCTGTGCCGCGTCATTATCCTCGGCCGGCGACGATTTCGTCAACGTCAGGCCGGTAGACGGGCACCAGGGTGGCGGTATCGAGGCTCAGGCACGCGTCCACGTCCCCGCTCCGCCCCGTGCGGATCAGATGTCGCGCCCAGGGCGAGTCTTGCCGGAGGCGCCCCAGATCCTTGCCGTACGGCTCGGCCACCCTCGCCGCCTCGCACGCGGCCGGCGTGAGGGGGCGAGCCGGGTCGCTCTCGGCCAGCCGCGTGGCCAGCAGGCCCGCGCATACCTGATCCTCGAGCGACACCGCCCCGCGCTCTCCGGCGCACGCCAGCGCGACGGGCAGGCCCTGCCGGGTCGCCCACGCCGCGGCGGCCGACAGGTTGACGAACCCGGCGACGCCGATGGCGGCCGCCCTCCGCGCGGCGAGGAGGGCGCGCGTCCCGTTGCTGGTAGTGAGCAGCACCGTGCGTCCCCGGATGTGGGGGCCCGCGACCTCGAGGGGGGAGTTGCCGAGATCGAACCCGCCGATGGTCTCGCCGCGCCGCTCACCGGCGAGCAGAGGCGCCTGGCCGCTGTAGGCGCGGGCCCGCCGCCGCGCCTCGTCCGCGTCCGCCACAGGAACGAGCGCACGGCAGCCGTGAGTGAGCGCGCTCACGATGGTCGTGCTCGCCCGGAGGACGTCGATGACGAGCACGCTCATCCCCTCCACCGAAGCGGGGGCCAGACGCTCAGCCGTGAGGACGACATCGACGTGCACGCGCGGCGGGGGCGAGGCCGCGGCTAGCGGCGGTCCCGCAGGGCCCGGATGCGAAGGCGGAGGGCATTCAGGTTGATGAAGCCCTCGGCATCGCGCTGCCGGTAGACGCTGTCCGTCTCGAAGGTGGCGAAGTCCGTGCGGTACAGCGAGCGCGGCGAGCGGCGGCCGGCCACGGCGACGTTGCCCTTGTAGAGCTTGAGCCGAACGGTCCCGGTCACGTCGCGCTGGCACTCGTCCATGAGTCCCTGCAGGGCCTGGCGCTCCGGCGAGTACCAGAAGCCGTAGTAGATCATCTCGGCGTAGCGGGTGACCAGGGAATCGCGGAGATGAAGGACCTCGCGGTCCAGGGTCAGCGACTCCAGAGCCCGCCGCGCGACGTGCAAGATGGTCCCGCCGGGGGTCTCGTACACCCCGCGCGACTTCATGCCCACGAAGCGGTTCTCCACGAGGTCCACTCGCCCGATGCCGTGCTCGCCGCCCAGACGGTTGAGGTGCTCGAGAAGGGCCACCGGCGCCAGGCGCCGCCCGTCAACGGCGACGGGATCACCGGCCTCGAAGTCGACGTCCACCGACACCGGCACGTCGGGCGCCGCCTCCGGCGAGTTGGTGAGGAGGAACATCTTCGCGGGCGGCTCCGACCAGGGGTCCTCGAGAATACCGCCCTCGTAGGAGATGTGGAAGAGATTGCGGTCGGTGCTGTACGGGCGCTCCGCGGTCACGGGCACCGGGATGCCATGCTGGCTCGCGAACTCGATGAGGGCCGTCCGCGAGGTCAGCTCCCACTCCCGCCAGGGCGCGATCACCTGCAGCTCGGGGGCCAGCGCCGCATAGGTCAGCTCGAAGCGGACCTGATCGTTGCCCTTGCCCGTCGCGCCATGGGCCACCGCGTCGGCGCCTTCTTTGCGAGCGATCTCTACCTGGGCCCGCGCGATCAGCGGCCGGGCGATGGAGGTCCCGAGCAAGTAGCTCCCCTCGTAGACAGCGTTGGCGCGCAGCATGGGAAAGACGAAGTCCCGCACGAACTCGTCGCGCAGGTCCACGATGTGCACGCTCGCCGCACCGGTGGCCAGGGCCTTGTCGCGGATGGGGATCAGCTCCTCGCCCTGCCCGAGGTCGGCACAGAAGGCCACCACCTCGCACCGGTAGCGCTCGATCAGCCAGCGCAGGATGACCGAGGTGTCGAGCCCGCCGGAGTATGCGAGGACGACCTTCTTGGGATCAGACATCGTCGACGGTCCCTCCCAGCAGCTCGAGCACGATGGCCTTCTGCGCGTGCAACCGGTTCTCGGCCTGGTCGAGCACGATGCTGCGCGGGCCGTCGAGCACGCCGTCGGTGATCTCCTCGCCGCGGTGGGCGGGCAGGCAGTGCATCACCAGCGCCGAGGATTTGGCCGCGGCCAGCAGCGGCTCGCTGAGCTGGTAGCGGCTGAAGGCCTCCAGGCGTTGTTCCCGCTCGGCCTCCTGCCCCATGCTGATCCAGACGTCGGTGTAGAGGACGTCGGCTCCCGCGCGGCCTCCATGGGATCACGGGTGATGGCGATGGCCCCGCCCAGCTCGCGCGCCCGCCGCTCGACGCGGGGATCGGGATCGTGCCCCTCGGGACAGGCAATGATCATCCGGCAGCCGAAGAGCCCACCCAAAAGCATGAGGGAGTGACAGACGTTGTTGCCGTCGCCGATCCACGCAAAGCGCATCGCGCTCAGGTCCACACCGCGCTCCCACAGGGTGAAAAAGTCGGCCACGGCCTGGCAGGGGTGCTCGAAGTCGGAGAGCCCGTTGAAGACGGGGATGGTCGCGTGACGCGCCAGACCCTCGACCGTGGCGTGGGCGTACACGCGGGCCACGATCCCGTCGACCCAGCGCGACAGGTTGCGCGCCACGTCGGGCACCGACTCGCGCGAGCCCATGCCGATCTCGGTGCTCGAGAGATACACGGCACGGCCCCCGAGCTGGATGATCCCGACCTCGAAGGTCACGCGCGTGCGCAGCGACGGCTTCTCGAAGATGAGCGCGAGCGTGCGCCCCTCCAGGGCCGTCGAGCGCCGCCCGCCCTTGAGGCGCTGCTTCAGCTCGGCAGCCACCCGGAAGAGTCGCAGCACGTCATCGCGGGTGAGATCGCTGGCGGACAGCAGGTGCCTCACGACACGACCCGGGCCAGGGCGTGCTCCAGGATCTCCAGCGCCCGGTCGCAGTCGGCCTCGGCCACGATGAGGGCGGGAGCCAGGCGGACCACGCGGTCGCCCGCGGTGAGGACGAGCAGCCCGGCGTCGCGGCACGCGTCGACCACGGGCGCCGCCACGCGGTCCAGCTCGATCCCGATGAGGAGGCCGCGGCCCCGCACCTCGCGGATGGCGGGCTGACGCGCGCGCACGCGGCCGAGGGCCTGCATCACGTGGCGTCCCATCTTCGCCGCGCGCTCGGGGATCCCCTCCTCGATCATGGTGGTGAGCGTGGCCAGGGCCACCGAGCTCACGAAGGGCGTCCCGCCGAAGGTCGATCCATGCGTTCCCGGGCTCAGCGCGCGCGCAACCTCGTCGCGCGCCAGCATGGCCCCGATGGGCACGCCGTTGGCCAGCGCCTTGGCCAGGGTCATGATGTCGGGCTCGACACCGGCGTGCTCGTACGCCCACAGGCGCCCCGTGCGCCCCATGCCCGTCTGGATCTCGTCGAGGATGAGCAGCGCGCCCGTCTCGTCGCAGAGCTTGCGCAGGCCGGGGAGATAGTCGTCGTCGGGGACGTACACGCCGCCTTCGCCCTGCAGCGGCTCCACGAGGATGGCCGCCGTGCGGCTATCCATCGCGCGCTCCATGGCCCGAAGGTCGTTGTAGGGCACGTGCTTGAAGCCGGGCACCAGGGGCTCGAAGCCGTGCTGGTACTTCTCCTGACCGGTGGCGCTAACCGTGGCCAGGGTGCGCCCGTGGAAGGAGTTGCGCGTGGCGATGATCTCGAAGCGGTCGGAGGCGAAGCGCTCCTTGGCGTACTTGCGCGCCAGCTTGATGGCCGCCTCGTTGGCCTCCGCCCCGGAGTTTCCGAAGAAGACCCGGTCCGCGAAGGAGTGCTCGCACAGGAGCTTGGCCAGGTGAATTTGAGGCGCGGTGTGGAAGATGTTGGAGACGTGGAGCAGGGTGGCCGCCGCCTCCTGGATGGCCCCGGTCACGCGGGGATGGCAGTGGCCGAGGGCGGTCACCGCGATCCCCGAGGTGAAGTCGAGATACTCGCGCCCGTCGCTGTCCCACACGCGCAGCCCGTCACCCCGCACCAGGCAGATCGGGGTGCGCCCATAGTTCGGCGTGTGGTATTTCCCGGACCACTCCATCAGCGTCTTCGTATCCATCCAGTGCCTCCTAGCCCCGGGACGCCTACAGCACGATCTCGGTTCCCACGCCTTCGCGGGTGAAGAGCTCCAGGAGGAAAGCGTGGGGGACGCGGCCGTCGATGATGTGCGCCTTGCCGGTACCGCCTTCCAGCGCCCGCAGCGCGGATTCCACCTTGGGCAGCATGCCGCCATCGATCACGCCGTCCTGGATGAGCCCCTCCACGTCCTTGCGGGACAGTGTGGAGGCGAGCTGCCCGCCGACGAGGATCCCCTGCACGTCGGTCAGGTGGATGAGCTTCTCGGCCCCCAGCGCCGCCGCCACCTCGCCCGCCACCAGGTCGGCGTTGACGTTGTAGGTCTCGCCCTGCCTCCCGACCCCGACCGGCGCGATGACCGGAATGAAGCCGTGGTCCTCCAGGAGCCGGATGAGCTCGGTGTTGACGGACTCCACCTCGCCCACCAGTCCGATGTCGACCTCCTCGCCGCTGGGCAACCGATGCGCGCGGCGGTGGGCCACGAGGAGCTGCGCGTCCTTGCCGGAGAGCCCCACGGCCTGGCCCCCGTGGAGATTGATCAGCCCCACGATCGCCTTGTTGATCTTCCCGACGAGGACCATCTCGACGATCTCCACCGTCTCCTCGTCGGTCACCCGCATGCCGCCCACGAAGCGCGGCTCCTTGCCCAGGCGCTTCATCAGGGCCCCGATCTGGGGGCCGCCCCCGTGGACGATGACGGGGTTGATGCCCACCAGGCGCAGGAGAATGACATCCAGGGCGAAGGACTCCTTGAGGTCGGCCTGCTCCATGGCCGCGCCGCCGTACTTGATGACGACGGTCTTGCCCCGGAACTCCCGGATGTACGGGAGCGCCTCCAGGAGCACCTCGGCCCGCCGCACGTCGCCCGTGGTCACAGGATGTATCTCGACCGACCCTGGTCGCTCACAGGATGTATCTCGACAGATCCTGGTCGCGCGCCACGTCGCGCAGGCGCTCCTCGACGTAGGCGGCGTCCACCGTCAGATCCTTCCCCGGCAGGTCGGGGGCGGTGAACGAGATGTCCTCCAAGAGCTTCTCCATGATGGTGTAGAGTCGCCGGGCCCCGATGTTCTCGGTGCTCGCGTTGACCCGCATCGCCAGTTCCGCGATGGCCTCCACCGCGTCCGGGGTGAAGGTCAAGGTCACCTGCTCCGTCCGCAGCAGCTCCACGTACTGCCGGATCAGGGCGTTGCGGGGTTCGGTCAGGATGCGGACGAAATCCTCGCGCGTCAAGGGGTCCAGCTCCACCCGGATGGGAAAGCGCCCCTGCAGCTCGGGGATGAGGTCGGCGGGCTTGGCGACGTGAAAGGCCCCGGCGGCGATGAACAGGACGTGGTCGGTGCGCACCACGCCGTACTTCGTGGTGACCGCCGAGCCCTCCACGATGGGGAGGAGATCGCGCTGCACGCCCTCCCGTGACACGTCGGGGCCGTGCCCGCCCTCGCGGCCCGCGACCTTGTCCAGCTCGTCGAGGAACACGATGCCCGCGTCCTCCACGCGGCGGATGGCCTGGGCCGTCACGTCCTCCATGTCGATCAGCTTCTGCGCCTCCTCCTGGGCGAGCAGGCGCCGCGCCTCGCGCACGGGCACGCGGCGCCGCTTGGTCCGCGTGGGCAGAAGGTTCGACAGCATGTCCTTGAGGTTGACGCCCATCTCCTCCATGCCCTGGCCGGAGAACACCTCGAGGACGGGCATGGCCTGTTGCTGGGTGTCGATCTCCACCGTCTTGTCGTCGAGTCGTCCCGCGCGGAGCTGCGCCCGGAACTTCTCCCGCGTGGCCGAGGGGTCGGTGGACACGACGTCCACCGACGGGCTGGCCAGGGCTCCCGGCCTCCGCGCGGCAGGAGGATGTCGAGCAGGCGTTCCTCGGCGAGCTGCTCGGCCTTCTCCTGCACCGCGGCCATCCGCTCGGCCTTCACCATCGAGACGCCGATCTCGGTGAGATCGCGGATCGATCGACTCGACGTCGCGGCCGACGTAGCCGACCTCGGTGTACTTCGAGGCCTCCACCTTGATGAAGGGCGCCTGGGCCAGCTTGGCCAGCCGGCGCGCGACCTCCGTCTTCCCCACCCCGGTCGGGCCGATCATGATGATGTTCTTCGGGGCGACCTCGTCCCGTAGCTCCGGCGGGGAGGTTCTGGCGGCGCCAGCGGTTGCGCAGGGCCACGGCCACCGCGCGCTTGGCGCGGTCCTGGCCGACGATGTAGCGGTCCAGCTCCGCGACGATCTGCGCGGGGGTGAGTGCGCTCACCGTCGATCCCGGCGACACGCGATCATCACAGGACCTCCACGGTGATCTGGTCGTTGGTGTAGATGCAGATGCCGGCGGCGATGCGCATCGCTTCCAGCACCACGGCCTTGGCGTCGAGGTCGGCGTGGGCGATGAGGGCGCGGGCGGCCGCGAGCGCGAAGGGGCCGCCGGAGCCGATGCCGATGAGGCCGTCGTCCGGCTCGATCACGTCTCCGTTGCCCGACAGGATGAACGAATGCTCACGGTCCGCGACGGCCAGCATGGCCTCCAGCCGTCGGAGCACGCGGTCGGCCCGCCAGTCCTTGGCCAGCTCCACGGCCGCGCGGGGCAGGTTGCCGCGATGCTCCTCCAGCTTGCCCTCGAAGCGCGCGAAGAGGGTGAAGGCATCGGCGGCCGCGCCCGCGAAGCCGGCCACCACGCGGTCGTGGTAGAGCTTGCGCACCTTCCGGCGCCCCGCTCTTCACCACGGTGTGGCCGATGGTCACCTGCCCGTCTCCCGCGAGCGCGACCTGCCCGCGATGGCGCACGCAGAGGACCGTCGTCGCGCGCACGCGCTCGAGCATCAGGGCCTGGACGGTCCCGCGCCCGCACGCGCCCGTGGGTGCGCGGCGTCGTAGACGCGCATGAGTGCGCCGAGCTGACGTGGGTGTAGCGCTGGGTGGTGGACGAGCCGGCTGTGCCCCAGCAGCTCCTGGATCGACGCGGAGGTCGGCGCCGCCATCGAGGAGATGGGTGGCGAAGGTGTGCCGGAGGGTGTGCGGGCTCACCCGGCGCTCGATGCCCGCGCGCCGCGCGGCCCGCTTCACGAGCGTGAGGACGCTGCGGGCGGTGAGGCGGCCCCCGCGGCGGTTGAGGAAGAGCGGGCCGCGCGCGGCCCGCGGCGCGTGCCCAGGTAGGCCGTCGAGCGCGCGCGCTGGCCGCCGACCGAAGGGAACGATGCGCTCCTTGCCGCCCTTGCCGAGCGACGCGCACCGTCATCGCCTCGCGTCCACGTCCTCCACGTCGAGGCCGGTCAGCTCCGAGACCCGGAGCCCGCTGGCATAGAGCAGCTCGAGGATGGCCACGTCGCGCGTCGCGGGCGCGGCCGGCGAGGCCGCGCGCGTCCACCATCGGCTTCGCCTCGTCCACGGGCAGAAACGAGACGAGCTTGCGGGGCAGGCGCGGGCTCCTGACTCGCGCGCCGGGTTGCGCTCCACCACGCCCTGGCGCACGAGGAAGCGGAACCAGCTGCGCAGGGCGGACAGATGGCGGGCCACGGTGACGGGGTCGAGGCCGCGCCGTGCAGATGGGCGAGGTAGGCGCGGATCAGCGCGGCCGTCGACGCTCGCCGACCGACGGCGCAACGCGCCTCGGTCGCAGAAGCGACGGAAGTCGTCGAGGTCGATGCGGTAGCGCGCGGAGGGTGTGCGGCGAGGCCTGCCCTCCACCGAGAGGTAGCGGAGGAATCGCTGCAGCGGCTCGGTCATGCGCCCGCGGTCTCGACCTCGCGCTCGAAGTCGCATCCCTCGCGCACGCACCGCCGCACGACGCGCCCGCGCGCCGCCCGCTCGGTCAAGAACGCCGCGCCGCACTTCGGGCAGGGATCGGCCACGGGGCGCTGCCAGACCACGAACGTGCAGTTCGGGATAGGCGGAGCAGCCGTAGAAGACGCGCCCGCGCTTGCTGCGCCGGGCCACGAGCTGGCCCGCGCACCCCGGCTGGGGACACGCGATGCCCAGGGTGACCGGCTTGGTCGTCTTGCACTCCGGATAGCCCGAGCACGCGATGAACTTGCCGTAGCGTCCGTGCTTGATGACCATGGGCTTGCCGCAGGTCGGGCACATCTCGTCCGTGGGCTCGTCGGCGGCGCGCTCGTTCCCGCTCAGATCGCGGGTGTAGCGGCAATCGGGGTACGCCGAGCACGCCAGGAACTTGCCGAAACGGCCCCAGCGCTCGAGGAGCGGTTGGCCGCACTCCGGGCAGGCTTCCCCGGTTTCCGTCGCCGCCTTGACGTTGCGCATCTCCTTCTCGGCCCGTCGCAGCTCCGGCTCGAAGCGCGCGTAGAACTCCTTCACCGTGTCGCCCCACGCGCGCTCGCCGTCCTCGATCTTGTCGAGCGAGTCCTCCATCTGCGCGGTGAACTCGACGTCCATGATGTCCGGGAAGAAGGGCTTCAGGAGATCGGTCACCTCGATGCCGAGCTGCGTGGGAAAGAGGGTGCGGCGCTCGCGGCGGCACGTAGCCGCGCTCGTTGATGATGGTGCCGAGGATCGACGCATAGGTGGACGGGCGGCCGATCCCCAGCTCCTCCAGCACCTTCACCAGCGAGGCCTCCGTGAAGCGCGGCGGCGGCTGCGTGAAGTGCTGCTTGGGGTCGAGGCCCAGCAGCGCGAGCACCTCGCCCACCTCGAGGGAGGGAATGGCGCTCTCCGCCTCGTCCTCGGGGCCCGCCTCGCTCTCCTCGCGGGTCTCCACGTAGACCGCGGTGAAGCCCTTGAACTTGAGGGTCTGCCCCTGGGCCCGGAACAGGGCGACGGGCGCCGTCTCGCTCGCCTTCGCCACGGCCGCGTCGGGGACAGGCCCCGCCGCGATGTCCGCGGCGACGGTGTCATAGACGGCCGGCTGCATCTGGCTCGCCAGGAAGCGCTCCCAGATCAAGCGATAGAGGGCGAGCTGATCCTTGGTGAGGTGCCGCGCCAGCCCGCGTGGATCTCGGGCGACGTCAGAAGGCCGGATGGCCTCGTGCGCCTCCTGGGCGCGTCCACGGGAACGGTACACCGGCGGCGTCTCGGGCAGGTACTCGCGTCCGAAGCGTTTGCCGATGAGCGCGCGCGTCTCCTCCTGGGCCTCGCGCGCGATCTGCACGGAGTCGGTCCGCATGTAGGTGATGAGCCCCACGGGCCCTTCGCCGCCCAGATCGATTCCCTCGTAGAGCTGCTGGGCCACCGTCATCGTCTTCTTGGCCGTGAAGCCCAGCTTGCGGCCCGCCTCCTGTTGCAAGGTCGAGGTGATGAACGGTGGAGCGGGAGTGCGCCGCCGCTCCCCGCGCGTCACCGTGCGGACGACGTAGCGCGCTCCCTCCAGCCGCTCCATGACCCCGCCGCGTGGTCGCCTCGTCGGGGAGGGATACCTTCTCGCCCTCCACCTCCTTCAGCGTCGCGGTGAACTCCGGTGGACGCTCGCCCCGCAGGCGCGCGTGAAGCGACCAGTACTCCTCCGGGCGGAAGGCCTCGATCTCGCGCTCGCGGTCGACGATGAGCCGTACGGCCACCGACTGGACGCGGCCGGCGGAGAGACCGCGCTGGATCTTGTCCCACAGGAGCGGGGAAAGGTTGTAGCCGACGAGCCGGTCGAGCACGCGGCGCGCTTGCTGGGCGTCGACCTTCTTGAGATCGATCTTCCCCGGGTGCAGGAAGGCCGCCTTCACCGCCCGCTCGGTGATCTCGTTGAAGGTGATCCGGTACACCTTTCTCTTGTTGACGGGCAGCTCCTGGGCGAGATGCCAGCCGATGGCTTCCCCTTCCCGATCGGGGTCGGTGGCCACGTACAGGGCCTCGGCCTTCTCCGCGGCCTTCTTCAGCTCGTCGAGGACCTTCTTCTTGCTGGGCGAGACCACGTACCGGGGCTTGAAGCCCTTCTTGGGATCCACGCCCAGCTGCGACTTGGGAAGGTCTCGGACGTGCCCCATCGACGCCTTGACCACGTATTTGGCGTCCAGATACTTCTGGATCGTCTTCACCTTCGTCGGCGATTCCACCACCACCAGCGACCGCTTCACCCGTGCTCTCTCCTTGCGCGATGTGCCATCGTCGCCTCCGGCGCTTCCGCGCGGCGCCCCGGCCCGCGGCCACCCACCGCTGCCCGGGCAGCTGGCGAGCCCATCCAGCAATCTCCAGGGCGACCAGCGCCGCCGATATTTGAGATGCATCGGCGATTCCACGCCCGATCAGCTCGTCGATCTGGCGGGGCTCGTCCGTCGCCAGCAGCGCCAACACGCGACCTTCCGGGGTTCGGTCTGACGGCTGGGACAGTGCTCGGAAGCTCGTCGAAGGGGCCCGCAGGGCGCGACGCCAGTGCTCCGATAATTCTTGCACGACGTCGGTCCAATCGCGAACCAGTTTAGCACCGTCCTGGATGAGGCGAAGGGGCCCCTGACTCATCGCATCGGTCATTTTCCCTGGAACGGCAAAGACTTCGCGGCCGAGGTCGGCCGCAAACCCGGCCGTGATCAGCGCCCCGCTCCGCTCCCCGGCCTCGACGACGACCACGCCGAGCGCGAGCGCGGCGAGGATCCGGTTCCGCGCGGGAAAATTCCAGGGCCGCGGCGCCGTCCCGCGCGCGAACTGGGAGACGAGCGCGCCGCGCCCTTCGATCTCGCGAGCGAGCCGGCGATTGTCGGCGGGATAAATCACGTCGATCCCGCTGCCCAGGACGGCGATGGTCCGCCCACCGGCCTCGAGCGCGCCACGATGCGCGGCGGTGTCGATGCCGCGCGCGAGACCGCTCACGATCGTGACCCCGCGCGCAGCGAGGTCAGCGGCCAAGGTCTCGGCCACCGCGAGGCCGTACGGTGTGGCGCTCCGCGAGCCCACGACGGCGATGGCCAGGGCGTCGTCCGTCGTGAGCTCGCCGCGCACCTCGAGCGACGGCGGCGCCGCGATGGGGGCGAGCAAGGCCGGATACCCATCATCGCCAGGCCGAAGAGAGCGCTCCATATGTCGGGGAAGTATATCGGCGGGGCGGGGGCCGCGGAAGAATCGGAATCGATACGGTGCCTATGGGCGGCGGCGCCGAGGAGCTCACGAGCCTGCACCGCGGCGGCGCTGCGGGGATGCGCGCGCACGAGGCGTTGCCACGTGGCGCGGGCTGCCGCGGGGGGCGCCGAGCCGTGCCTGGCATTGTCCCGATGCGCAGGAGCGCGTCGGGCACGCGCGGACACCGGCCACGACAGCCGCGGCGATCGCCCGCGCGATCTTCCCCGCTCGCTTCGAGACTTCGAGAGAAATCAGATATGGAGCGGGGTGAGGGGCTTCAAAACAATAACTTCGACGCCTTCTCCTTTTTCGATGACCGTGTCGCCAGGGACGACGGCGAACCCGTCGGCCAGCACCATCGACCTCAGAATCGCGGAGCCCTGCTCGCCGGTCAGCCGCGCCGCGTACCGATCGCCTTCCGGAGAGAGGGTGACGCGCAGATAGCCCCGCCTCTGGCCTGGATTCGGAATGGGCTGGGCGGCCCGGGCCATGATGCGCGGCCGATCCAGCACGGCGTGCCCCAGCATCTTGCGCAGAGCCGGCCGGACGAACAGCTCGAACGTCACCATCGCGGACACCGGATTGCCGGGCAGGCCAAAAAGCGGGCGGCCGTGGAGCGAGCCGAACGTGATCGGCTTCCCGGGTCGCATCGAGACCCGCCACAGGTGCAGCTCCGCCCCTAACTTCTCGAGCGCCGCTCGCACGAGGTCGAGGTCACCCACGGAGACGCCGGCTGACGACACGAGCACGTCCGCGTGCTCGATGGCCCGCAGGCGCTCCTCGATGTCGTCGAGGCGGTCGGCGGCCACGCCGAGGTTGATCGGTTCGCCACCAGCCTCGCGGGTTTGCGTCATCAGCGAGTAGGTGTTGGTGTTCGGAATCTGTCCCGGGCCGGGCTCGTGGCCGAGGTCAGCCAGCTCGTTGCCGGTCGAGAGGATGGCCACCCTGGGTCGGCGGCGGACGCCCACCTGCGGCCAGCCCAGGGTGGCCAGAAGCCCCACCTCGGCGGGGCCGATCACCTGGCCCGGCGAGAGTACGGGGTCGCCGGGACGGACGTCCTCGCCGCGAGGCCGGACGAACGCCCCGGCGTCGACGGCGTGCGCGACCACGATGCCCGTGCCGTCGATCTCGACGTCCTCCTGCGGGATGACGGCGTCCGCGCCGTCCGGCATCGGCGCCCCGGTGAAGATGCGAATAGCCTGGCCCGGCCCCACCGGTTGTTCGGGCATCGAGCCGGCGGGGACGCGTCCGATCACGGCGAGGCGCAGCGAGCCGCCACGGTGGGTATCCGCAGAGCGGACGGCATAGCCGTCCATCGAGGAATTCGGCCACGGCGGGATCTCGCGTGTCGACACGATCGGCTCGGCGAGCACGCGATCGAGGCTCTCGAGCAGGGCCACGCGCTCCGCGGGCAACACGTGCACGCGCGACAGGATCTGTTCCAGGGCCTGCTCGACGGTCAGCACACCCCTACTCTAACCCGACTGTCATCAGTTGGAGGGGGCCTGGACCCCCTCCAAACCTCCCCTTTCGCGCGGGGTGCGACACACGCGGGTCGCGCGTCGGAGCGCGGGTCCAGGGCCTTCAGGCCCCCGTCCAATCTAATGACCTGGGTGCGGCAGGTTCAGGATTGGCTTGAAGCGGCTGAGGAACCAGCGCCGGCTCAGGAGGAAGAGGCCGAGGAAGCCGACGGTGATGGCGATGTCGCGCACGCTGACGGGGAGCCCCAGCTCGGCCGATACCGACGGGAAGACGACGAACACGCGCTCCAGGAAGATGGCCACCAGCCCCATCACGGCCACGACCACCAGCGGGGTGTGGCGCTGCGGAGGCCTCCCGGTCAAGCGGGCGAGCAGGTACCCGAAGGGAATGAGCCACCCCACCACCAGGACGACCCACGCCAGCGTCTGCCAGGGTTGCACGAAGACCCGCTTGAGGAAGAAGCGCGTCTCGATGGGGACGTTGCCGTACCAGATGACGAGGTACTGCGACCAGAAGAAGTACATCCACATGATGGACATGGCGAACTGGAGCTTCGCCACGTCCTGAATGGCCGCGGGAGGAATGGTGGCATCGCCGCGGGCGTTGGCGCGGACGGAGAGGATGGCCAGGAGCGCGAAGCCCGTGTAGAGGGTGCTCACCACGAAGTACCCGCCGAAGAGCCCGCTGTACCACTTGGGATCGAGGGACATCACGAGGTCGAAGCCCCACAGCGTCAAGGTCAGGACCCACAGGAAGAGCACGACCACGGCCAGGACGTTGCGCCTTCCCCGCTCGCGTACCTCGTCGCCCGGCGCCGGATCGCGGAGCAGAGCCTTCATGAAGACAAAGCAGGTCAGAAAGAGCACGGCAGCGAGCACCACGGTGCGCCCCCAGAAAAACGGGGTGTTCAGCCAGAACTCCTTGACCGGGATCGGCGTCCGCACCCAGCCATACAGGGTCGCCCGCCCCGCGAAGAGGACGAGAATGAGCACGAACGATACCGGCAGGAACCCGACCGTGGTGAGGGCGATGCGGCGCACGCTGGGCGACCAGCGGGCCTCCGTGAGCTGCATCATGCCGGCGATGGCCGGACCGGTGGCGGCCAGACCTGACCAGAAGACGAGGTTCACCAGGTAGATCGACCACGTCCCCGCCGCATCCCCCGAGATGAGGCCGACGACGAAGGCGATGGCGCCGAGCACCGCGAGCACGCCCCACAGTGCGGTCATCGGGCGGCCAAGGTGCGGAGATAGTTGACGATCTCCCAGGCCTCCCGGGACGACAGGGCCTCCCCGTATGACGGCATGACCGCGCCTCCCACCATGATGTAGCTGTGCCAGTACCCGTCGGTGCGCGCCTTCTGGAGATCGGCGTTGGTGAGATCCGGCGGCGGGATGAACTTCACCGCGACGGGGCCTGTCACGCCACCCTTGGCCTCGGCGCCGTGGCACGGCACGCAGAAGGTCTCGTAGCGCGCCCGGCCAACGGCGAGGGATGCCTCGGTGGGCTTGATCGGGTTCGGCTCCTTGGCCGCCAGCTCACGCTGCTCCTTGGGATAGAGGAAGTGCCCCCGCGCGGGAGCATCCCGGCCGGCATGGTGAAGATGCGCTCCCCCGTGCATGATCCGGGGCGACTCCGTCATGTTGTGGACCCATCGGACGACCACCGCGGCCCCCATGAGACCACCCGCACCCGCGATCAGGAGGAGGACGAGGATGAAGACGTACTTCATCTCAGGCCCGGACCTCCTCCGCGCCGGCCGCCGTGAGAATCTCCCGCACCGACCCGCCGCGCTCCGGCGCGCAGTGGACGGCGACCCCGAAGCGGTCGCTGGTGAAGCGCGGATCGTACGTCGGCGACGGGGTGAAGCGCGGCAGCCGGCCCAGCACGATCATCCCGATGAGGGTGGCGATGCCCCCGAACAGGATGGTCAGCTCGAAGGCGATCACCACGTAGGGCGGGATCGACACCGGCAGCCTTGCCCCCCACGGTGAGCCCCCACACCAGCGACGACCAGATGGTGAGGAAGAAACCGGACATGGTCCCGGTGAGGCCGCCGATGAGGGTGAAGAGGCGGACCTTGCTCACCGGGACGATCCCGCTCCAGCACATCCTCGATCTGGTGAACGGGCACCGGCATGTACACGGTGAGGTCGTGGTAGCCCTTGGCCTTCAGCTCCTCCAGGGCGCGCACGGTCGAGTCCACGTGCGCGAACACGCCGAGCACGCTCTCAGTGGTGGCCGCCATGGCGCGCATCCTTCATGGGAGGCGGAATGACCTCCTTGACCTCGACGATGGACAGCGACGGCATGAGCTTGATGAAGCCCAGGAAGAGCAGGAAGAACCAGGCGAAGCTGCCGATCACGATCATGGTGTCGGTCAGCGACGGCACGTAGATGCCCCAGGCGTACGGGTAGAAGTCGTGCCCGAGGGACGGCACGATGATGTTGAACCGCTCGAACCACATCCCGATGAGCACCAGGATGGACACGACGTAGAGGATGACGACGTTGGTGCGCGCCTTCCTCCAGAAGAGGATCAGGGGCGAGACGCAGTTGCAGAAGTACATGAGCCAGAGGGCCCAGGCGTAGGTCTCGGTGATCTTCCAGAAGAGGGAGGCCTTCTCGAAGTGGTCCCCGCTGTACCACGAGGTGAAGATCTCGCAGAGGTAGAAGTAGGTCAGGACCAGCCCCGTCACCAGAATGAGCTTGGCCATGGCGTCGAGCTGCCGGTCGGTGATGTAGCGGTGGAGCTTGAAGAAGTGGCGCATGGGGAGGACCAGCACCACGCACCATGGCGAAGCCGGAGAAGATGGCGCCGTCCACGAAGAAGGGGGCGAAGAGCGTGGAGTGCCAGCCGGGAACGAGGGCCATGGCGAAGTCCCAGGACACCACGCTGTGCACGGACAGGACCAGCGGGGTGGCCAGCGCCGCGAAGAGCCCGTAGGCCCGGCGGTAGTGCCGCCACTGCGAGTCGGCCCCCTCCCACCCCAGGGCGAGCATGCCGTAGATCCGGCGGCGCCAGCCCGTGGAGGTATCCCGCAGGGCGGCGATGTCGGGCACCAGGCCGGTGATGAAGAACACCGTGCTGATGCTCAGATAGGTCGAGATGGCGAACACGTCCCACACCAGGGGCGACTTGAAGTTGGGCCAGAGATAGCGCTGGTTGGCGTAGGGCAGCAAGAAGTACGCGAACCACATGCGCCCGGCGTGGATCAGGGGAAACAGGCCCGCCGTCAGCACCGCGAAGATGGTCATGGCCTCGGCGGCGCGATAGATCGACGTCCGCCACTGCGCGCGGAAGAGGTAGAGGACGGCGGAGATCAGGGTCCCCGCGTGGCCGATGCCGATCCAGAACACGAAGGTGGTGATGTACATCGCCCACATCTGAGGGGTGCGCTTGCCCGCCGCGCCCATGCCGAACCAGATCTGGTACGTCCAGGCCAGGATGCCCCCGGTGAGGATGAGGCCCACCACGCACATCCAGGCGAAGTACAGGTTCCCGGGGGGCAGGAGCGTCCGCTCGACGTCGCGGTTGACGTCGGCGTAGGTCGGCGTCAGCGACTCGTGGACCGCGCTCACGCGTGCGTCCTCACGACCTTCTTGAGGTAGGTCACCGAGGGCCGGGTCCCGATCTCCTCCAGCACGTGATAGGCGCGCGGCACGTGCGTGAGCTTGGTCACCTCGCTCGCCTCGTTCTTGAGGTTCCCGAAGGTGATGGCCTGCGTCGGACAGGTCTGCTGGCAGGCGGTCAGGATGTCGCCGTCCTTCACCGGCCGCTTCTCGTCGCGCGCCCGGTCCTTGCCCGCCATGATGCGCTGGATGCACATGGTGCACTTCTCCATGATGCCGAGCTGGCGGACCGTCACGTCGGGATTGAGCTGCACCTCCAGCGGCGACGGGAACTCGTAGTTGAACCAGTTGAACCGGCGCACGTGATACGGGCAGTTGTTCCCGCAATAGCGCGTGCCCACGCAGCGGTTGTAGACCTGCCCGTTGAGGCCTTCGTCCGTCCGGTAAGCGGCAAACACCGGGCAGACCGGCTCGCAGGGCGCCACCTCGCAGTGCTGGCAGAACATGGGCAGGAACGTCTGCTCCGGATGCTCGGGCTTGCCCTCCGCCCACCGCTCGATGCGCAGCCACTGGACCTGGCGCCCGTAGGCCGCCTGGGCCTTGCCCACGATCGGCACGTTGTTCTCCGCCTGGCAGGCGACCACGCACGCCTGGCAGCCGACACAGGCGTCCACGTCGACCGCCATACCCCACCGGTATCCCGGATACTTCTGCGCCGGGTACATGCTGGGCACATCGTGCTTCATCGTCTTGCCGCGAAGCGCTTGCTCCCGCGCGGCGCGCAGGTCGATGTGCTGGGCCAGCTCGCGCTCGTCCTGATCGTGGGTGGCCTGCAAGACGGCGAGCGGCCGCCGCGCGCCGGTCTTGGCGAGCGTCACTCGCGTGCCGAGATACAGGGGCCCGCCGGAGGCAGCTTCCGCGCCAGGGGCAGGAGCGCCACCGGGTTCTGCGTCGTCGACGGCGCCGCCACGTAGCGGCCGAGCTGATACGGCGCGTAGCGCTGCCCGGTCGGGATGGCGACCACGCCCGGATGCAACGAGGTCGACACGTACGCCGGCAATTCGATCGACCCGTGCGGCGAGGACACCTTCACCACGTCGCCCCGACTGATGCCGAGCTTCGCCGCGGCCTCCGCCGGCACCTCCACCCAGGCATCCCACACCGACTGCGTCATGGTGTCGGGCGTCTCCTGAAGCCAGGAGCTGACCGCGCTCCGGCCGTCGTACAGCCGGAACGACGGAAACGCCCACAGCGCAAATCCGGCCGCCTCGCCCTCCAGCTTCGGGGCGCCGACGTCAACGGGCGCCACCTTGGCCGTGACGGGAGCCGCGGGAACGTCGCGCCAGGCGCCGCCCTGCTGCAGCGCCGCCGGCCACTGACCGGGCAGCGCCGCCTCCCAGGTCTCGCGCACGTACTGGCCGATGCTGGCCCACGGAAGCGGTCCCTTCCCCTCCTCGGTGCCGAGGACGGCGCGCGACACGGCGAGGAGGACGTCGCCCATCTGTCGCGAGTCGCGGATGGGCGACATCGTGGGCTGCATGAGCCCGATCACGCCGTCGCGCGGCGAGTAGTCGCCCCAGGATTCGAGCCAGTGCGTGTCCGGAAGGATCAGATGCGCCAGTGCCGTGGTCTCGTCGGGCTGGTTGGCGAAGCTCACCACCATCGGGACCTTGCGCGATGGCGTCCGCCGCCTTCAGCCCGCCGGGCAAGGTGAAGGCGGGGTTGACGCCGGGCCCGAGCAGCAGCACATCGATCTCCCCCTTGGCCATCGCCTCGACGAGCGCGGCCACCTCGGCGTACGGCGTGACCTTGCCATACGCGGAATCCGGCCCGAAACGAACCGTCTTGCCCACGTTCCCGGCGGCCACGTTCAGGAGATTGACGGCGGCCAAGGTCGCCGTGGCGTTCGAACCCATCGTGGCCATCCCACCGCCGATGGCCAGGCCTGGCTTGGCGCGCGCGAACGTCTCCGCGGTGTGCTTGATGGCCGCCACCGGGACGCCGCTCTCCCTCGACACGGCGTTGACGTTCATCTCCTCCACCATGGCGCCGAAGCGCGGGTCGGTCAGACCTTCCTCGACCATGACCTTGAGGATGGCCAGCGCGAGCCGCCCCTCGGTGCCCGGGGCATTGCGGATCCACTGGTCGGCGTTCGATGCGGTGAGGGACTGCCGTGGCTCCACGTGGATCACCGTGCCGGCGCGCCCATCGCGGAAGCTGTGCATGCGCGTGAAGCCCCGGATGGCGCTGACGCCCTCGAGCCACGTCTCCGACCAGTCCGCTCCGAAGCTCAGAATGACCTCGGCGTCCTCGAAGGCGTAGTACGGGATGGCGTCGCGACCGAACGTCTGTCGATTGGCCGCGCGGACGGCCTCGTAGGCAAACGGCTCGAGCATCACGCGGGGCCGCGCGCCCATGGCCTGCGTCCAGCGCTCGAGCAGCGCGCCCGTGCCGGCCGTCTCGAGCTGAGTCACCAGGGCGATCCGCTGGCCCGACCACCCTGCCGCAACTGGCCGGTACGCTCGACCACCGCCTTGATCGCGTCGTCCCATCCCAGCGAGCGGAGGGCGCCGCCGTCGCGGCGCTGCGGGCCCGCGAACCGATCGGGGTTGTAGAGTCCCTGCAGGCTCGCCTGGCCGCGCACGCAGAGCGCGCCCTGGCTGATGGGATGCTCGGGATTCCCTCGAGCTTGACCACCCGCCCGTCGCGATTCCGGGCCAGCACGCCGCAGCCTGTCGGGCACTCGCGACACACGGTGGCGAAGTACGAGGCGACGCCGGGCACCATCTCGGGAGTTCGGGACGACGGCGGCCAGGATGTGCTCCGCGGTCTGCTGGCAGCCACCCACGGCCGCGGCCGCGCCCGAGGTCGTCACGATCTTGAAGAAGTCGCGCCGGTTCATGTGTCTCAGTGGTGACAGGCGATGCAGTCGAGGGGGGCCTTGGCGCCCCGCGTCGGCGTTCTCGCGCCGGTGACAGTCGATGCACCAGCCCATGGTGAGCGGTGGCGGCGGAGGCCGCAGCCCGACGAGGTTGAGCAGATCGTTGCTGAGCCGCGGTCCGGTGCGGGCCTCCACCGTGGTCATCTCCTGGACCGGGCCGTGGCAGGTCTGGCACGCCACCCCCGCCCGCACGTGTGGCTTGTGCGGGAAGTAGGTGAACTCGGGCACCTTGAAGACGCGGGTCCACGGGATGGGCTCCTGCTTCGCCCAGAATTCGGCGAGCTTCTTGATCTCCGGCCGATCGGCCGCGGTGATCCGGTGACAGCCCATGCAGCGCGCGACCGACGGCAGGCCGGCGTACTCGGAGCGTCGCGCCTCGCTGTGGCAGTACTGGCAGTCGATCTTGTACGTCTGCACGTGCACGTTGTGGGGGAAGTTGATCGGCTGGGGCGGCGCCACCGCAGCGGCCGGCCGTCGGCCCCATGCCGACAGCGCCATGAAGACCAGGAAGGCGAGCAGCACCAATCCCAGGGCACCGACGCCCGCCTTCGCTCTCATCGACCGTTGAGGGTCCTCCAGGAATGACGAAGCTTGTGAACTCTATCACCAGCGCGAAAACGAAGTCAAGATTGATGCGACCGCGGCCGCGAAGGGCCCCGATGGCCCCGGGCGCTCGGCGTCGCGCTCGACTGACGTGGTCTGCAGCGCCCCCGACAGGTCGCGACGCACTCGAGCGCCTCGGCGACGCCGTTGCGCTGGCGCGATATATGCCGACGCCAGATCACGCCGAGGCCAGCGACGCCAGGCTCTCCACCGCGGCGCGCTCGACGTGGTCGAGGTCGGCCGGGGTGTGGGCCAGCGAGACGAACGCGGCCTCGAACTGGGATGGCGCCAGATACACGCCTCGCTCCAGGAGGGCGTGGAAGAACCGCCCGTAGCGGGCGGTGTCGGCGCGGCGCGCGTCCGCATAGTTGCGCACCGGCCCGTCGGTGAAGAACCCGGTCAGCATCGACCCCACGCGGTTGACCGTCACCGGCAGCCCGGCCTTGTCGGCGGCGCGGCGGAATCCCGCTTCGAGCTGCGCGCCCAGGCGCTCCAGGCGCTCGTAGGCGCCGCGATCCTCGCGCAGCGCTCGGAGCGTTGCCAGGCCGGCGGCCACGGCGAGCGGGTTCCCCGACAAGGTTCCCGCCTGGTACACGCCGCCCAGCGGCGCCACGTGGCGCATGAGATCGGCGCGTCCGCCGTAGGCGCCCGACGGGCAGGCCTCCCCCGATGATCTTGCCGAGGCACGTGAGGTCGGCCTGAACGCCGTAGCGCTCCTGGGCGCCGCCGTACGCCACGCGAAATCCCGTGATGACCTCGTCGAAGATCAGCAGCGCGCCGTGCGCGCGTGCACAGCTCGCGGAGCCCGGCGAGGAACCCGGGCGCGGGCGGCACGACGCCCATGTTGCCGGCGACCGGCTCCACGACCACGGCGGCCACGGCGTCGGGATGCTGGCGAAGCGCTGCCGCCACGGCGTCGAGATCGTTGAACGGCACGGTCACCGTCAGCGCGGCCAGGGCCGCCGGCACACCCCGGCTGTCGGGGATCGAGAACGTGGCGCCTCCCGACCCCGCTTTCACGAGCAGGCTGTCGGCGTGGCCGTGATAGCAGCCGTCGAACTTGACGATCACGTCGCGCCCCGTCGCACCCCGCGCGAGCCGGATGGCGCTCATGGCCGCCTCGGTGCCCGAGCTGACCAGGCGCAGCATCTCCATCGAGGGAAAGGCGGTGTGGATGGCCTCCGCCAGCTCCACCTCCATGGCCGTGGGCGCCCCGTAGCTCGTGCCCCGGCGAGCCGCCTCGGCCACCGCCTCGACGATGACCGGAGCCGCGTGGCCCAGGATCAGCGGCCCCCAGGAGCCGACGAAGTCGATGTAGGTCCGCCCGTCGACGTCGTACAGCCGCGCGCCCTCGGCGCGCGCCACGAAGAACGGCTCGCCGCCCACCCCTCGGAACGCGCGCACCGGGCTGTTCACCCCGCCCGGGATGCGCGTCTCGGCGGCGCGCAGCAACCGGCTGGACTCACTCATGCCGCGTTCCTCCCTGGAGGACGCGGCCGTCCAGCTCCACGGTGGCGAAGTCGCGCCCGGCCGGATCCCAGCCGAAGGCCGCCGTGTCGTCCACGCGCGGACCGTTCGCTTCTCCGCGCACCGAGGACACGATGTAGGTGGCCTGGGGATACATGGGCTCGTCCCCGAAGAGGGCCTGGCGCCGATCCGTCTCCGAGAAGTACGCGCCGGCGTCGATGTGCGAGTGATAGATGACGGCCACCGCGAAGCCCTCCCCTTCGAGCCGGCCGATGCGCAACAAGTCTTGCGGATCGATGTAGTAGGCCGTCCGCGCGTCCCGCGGATGCCGCGCCGGGTCCTTGGTGTGCAACTCTTCCTGGATGTTGCGGCAGGGAACCACCCGGCGCTCCGCGCCGCGCGTCAGGATGACCCCGCACGACTCGTGGGGATACTCGCGGACCGCCTGCGCGTGGATCGCCGCCAGCTCCTCCGCGGCGACGATCACACGAGCCCCCCGGCCAGGGCCGGGATGATCGACACCTCGTCGCCGTCGCGCAGGGGCGCGCCGAGTCCTCCCAGCTCCTCGATCGCTTCGCTGTTCACGTAGATGTTGACGTGGTGATGGACTTCGCCCTCGCGGTCGCGCATGAGCTCGCGGAGCCCCGCGTACGTGGCCTCGAGGCGGTCGAGCAGCTCGCCGACGTTGTGGGCCTCGGTCACCACCCGGTCCAGATTCTGCGTTGCCCGACGGAACGGCGTCGGGATGTAGACGGTCACCGCCATGGGGAACATCCGCGTCCTCCTCGGTTACGCCATGCTCAGGTAGCGCTCTCCGGTGTCCGGGAGCACGGTCACCACGATCTGCTCGGGACCCAGCTCCTCGGCCACGTGACAGGCGGCCCACACTGCCGCCCCGGCCGAGATCCCGACGAGCAGGCCTTCCTCTCGCGCCAGCCGCCGGGACCAGGTCTGGGCGTCCTCGTCTCGGACCTGGATGATCCGATCGATGATGGCGCGGTTCAGGATTCCTGGCACGAAGGAGGCGCCGATGCCCTGGATGGGATGCGGACGCGCCTTGCCCCCCGAGAGAACCGGCGAGCGCGCTGGCTCCACGGCCACGACCCGGACACCCGGCCGCTCCGCCTTCAGGATTTCCCCCACCCCGGTCAAGGTCCCGCCCGTCCCCACGCCGACCACGAAGGCGTCGATCGGCCCGTCGACCGCCTCGAGGATCTCGCGGGCCGTGGTGCGCCGATGAACCTCGGGGTTGGCGGGATTCTCGAACTGCTGGGGCATGAAGTAGTCCGGGTTCTCCTCCAGGAGCTGGCTCGCGGCGAACACCGCCCCCGTCATGCCTTCGATGGCGGGGGTGAGCCGCAGCTCGGCGCCGTACCGCTCCAGGAGGCGGCGGCGCTCGATGCTCATGTCGTCGGGCATGGTGAGAATGAGGCGATAGCCCTTCACCGCCGCGGCCATGGCCAGTCCGATCCCCGTGTTGCCGCTCGTCGGCTCGACGATCGTCGCGCCGGGTTTGAGCCGCCCACGCCGCTCGGCGTCCTCGACCATGGCCAGTGCGATCCGATCCTTGATGCTTCCGCCCGGGTTGACGGACTCGAGCTTGGCCACCACGGCGGCCCCGCCCGCCCGGGGGAGCCGGCTCAGCCTGACCATGGGAGTACGGCCGATGAGCTCGAGCACGGAGCCGGCGATCTTCGTCGGCGCCATCAGATGTGATACATCGGCTGGGCGCCGGCCCGGGCGCGCGCGCGCTCGGCCAGCTCTCCGATGCTCAGCCGGTCCACGACCTCGCAGACGGCACGGCCGATCTCCTCCCACAGTTCTCCCAGATCGTCCCGGCGCGCGCCGCGCCCTCCGTCACGCGCCTCGAAGGGCGCCTGCGCCCCCTCCACGGCGCGGAGCACATCCCCCGCGGTGATGTCCTCGGGGGCGCGCGCGAGCTGATACCCCCCCGCCGCTCCGCGCCGCGAGGCCAGGAGCCCGGCGCGCTTGAGGGCCTGGAGCACCTGCTCGAGGTAGCGCTGGGGGATGCCCTGGCGCGCCGCAATCTCCTGGATGGGCACGATCCGCCGGGGTGGCTGCAGGGAGAGATCGAGCATCGCCTTGAGCGCGTACTCGCCCTTGGCCGAGATCCGCAACGCGCCCCCTACCGCTCGTGCCCGCGCTCGAGACGACGGGCGACGTCCCTCGCGAAGTACGTGATCACGATGTCGGCGCCGGCGCGGCGAATGGACGTGAGCGCTTCCATCATCGCCCGCTCCTCGTCGAGCCAGCCCAACCGGCCGGCGGCGCGGATCATCGCGTACTCTCCCGATACGGAGTAGGCGGCCAGCGGCATCCCGAACTCGGCCTTGGCGCGGGAGATGATGTCGAGGTAGGGCAGGGCGGGCTTCACCATCACGATGTCCGCCCCCTCGTCGATGTCGAGGGCGATCTCCCGCATGGCCTCCGTCCCGTTGGCCGGATCCATCTGATACGATCGGCGATCGCCGAACTGCGGCGTCGACTCCGCCGCCTCCCGGAAGGGGCCATAGAAGCTGGAGGCGTACTTGGCGGAGTAGGCCATGATGGGCGCCTCCGTGTAGTTGGCCTCGTCGAGGGCCTCGCGAATCGCCCCCACCCGCCCGTCCATCATGTCGGAGGGCGCCACCATGTCGGCCCCCGCCTCCACGTGGGAGAGGGCCGTCCGCGCGATCAGCTCCAAGGTGGGATCGTTGCGGATGGCGCCCCCCTCCACGATGCCGCAGTGCCCATGGCTCGTGTACTGGCAGAGGCACACGTCGGTGATCACGAGCAGGTCCGGGACGGTGTCCTTCACCGCGCGGACCGCCTGCTGCACGATCCCGTCGTCGGCGTACGCTTCCGAGCCCCGCGGGTCCTTCTCCTCCGGCACGCCGAAGAGAAGGATGGCCGGGATGCCCATGCCCGCCACGTCCTTGGCCTCCTTGAGCAGCTCGTCGATGGAGAGTCGCGACTGCCCGGGCATCGACGAGATGGGCTCGCGGACCCCGCGCCCGTGCACGATGAACAGCGGGTACACGAGATCGTCCACGGCCAGCGCGGTCTCGCGCACCATGCGGCGGAGCAGCGGCTTTTCGCGAAGCCGGCGCGGTCGGAATACGTGCGACATCAGTCTCCCCCTTTGCCCCGGCGCGCGGTGGGCAGCGGCGCACGGGAACAATAGTCCTCGATGGCCCGGGCCAGGGCCGGGATGGTGTATTCGCTCGGCATGATCCGCGTGGTGAGCCCGTACTCGGCGGCGGTGGCGGCGGTGATCGGCCCGATCGACGCCACCGTCAGCGAGGGAAACCATGCGCGCCGCTCGTCTTCCGTGAACAGCTCGGCGAAGTTCCGCGCCGTGGAGGAGCTGGTGAAGGTCACCACGTCGACGGCTCCTGTCGACAGGGAGTGGCGCAGGGCCGCGCCACTCGTTCCCACCCGCCGGGTGGTGTAGGCGGCCACCTCCGTGACCGCGGCGCCCAGCCGGGTCAGCTCTCTCACCAGGACGTCGCGCGTCTGCGCCGCGCGCGGCAGGAGCACCCGATCACCGCTGATCACCTCCCGGCGCAGTCGCTCCACCAGACCTTCCGCCCGATATTCGCGCGGCACGATCTCCACGCGGAGGCCGTGCTCGACGAGGGCCTCGGCGGTCGCCGGACCGATGGCGGCCACCCGCGCGTGGGCAACACATGTCCAGGCAAGGCGGCGCGTGCTCAGGCGACGGTCCACCATGATCACGCCGTTGACACTGGTGAAGATCAGCCAGGTGAAGCTCCCTGCGGCGTCCAGGGCCGCGTCCAGGGGCGCCCACGAGGCTGGCGGCTCGATGGCGATCGTCGGTGTCTCGAGGACGCTCGCCCCGGCGGCGGCGAGCAGGCTCACGAATTTCTGGGCCTGCGCGCTGGCACGGGTCACCGCGATGGTGCGGCCTTCCAGCGGACGCGCGCGCGTGACGCTGGCCATCAGCGGGTCCCCCCCACCACGGGACGCAACGGCGCCACCTCGGCCGCACCACGCTCGAGCAGCGTGTCCGCCAGCTCGCGGCCGATGGCGGCGGCCTGGGCGGCCGGTCCCTCTCCCCGAGCGCGCAGGACGGCACGCCCGTCGTCGCTGGCGACCAGTGCGGTCAGGCCGAGGACCCTGCCCTCCGTCACGGTGGCGTGAGCGGCCAGGGGGCTATTGCACGAGGCGCCCAGGCGGCCGAGAAAGGCCCGCTCGGCCTCGGCACAGACGCGCGTGGTGCGGTCGTCCAGCGCGGCAAGAGCGGCGAGAGTCGGCGCGTCGTCGCACCGCGCTTCCACCGCGATGATCCCCTGACCGACGGCGGGGACGAAGTCCTCGGGGTCGAGCATCTCCACATGAGCCGGCGTGACTCCGAGCCGTCTCAATCCAGCGGCAGCCAGGACGATGGCATCACACGCGCCGCTCTCGAGCGTGCGGAGCCGGGTGTCGACGTTGCCCCGCAGCGGCACCACCGCCAGGTCCGGCCGCGTGGCCAATACCAGCGCCCGGCGCCGCGGACTCGACGTTCCCACCACCGCGCCGGGCGCGAGCTCCCGCAGACTCTTCGCCCCGCGGGTGAGGAGGACGTCGCGCGGGTCGGCGCGGAGAGGCAGCGCGGCCAGGCACAGCCCGTCGGGCAACTCCGCAGGAAGATCCTTCAGGCTGTGCACGGCGACGTCGATGTGCGCGGCCAGGAGGGCCTGGTCGATCTCGCGGACGAAGAGCCCCTTGCCGCCGACGAGCGCCAGCGACACGGTGGCCAGCCTGTCCCCTTCCGTGCGCATGGGGACGATCTCCACCACCTCACCCTGCCCGCGCAGGGCGTCCGCGACCTCGCTCGCCTGAGCCAGGGCCAAGGCGCTCCGGCGCGTGCCGATGCGGATCACGTCGTCCGTCCCAGGCCGAACAGCTCGTGGACCAGCGCCGTCCACGAGCGCCCCGCCCCGGCGCGCGACGACTCGCGCAGCTTGGTGATGGGGGTGTGCAGGATCTTGTTGACGATGGCGCTGGAGAGGGCGTCGAGCGCCTCGCGGACCTCGGGCGAGGCGTCGGGGAGACGGGTGAGCGTCTTGCGCATCTCGGCCTGGCGGATGGCCTCCAGCCGCTCCCGGAGCGAGACGATGGTGGGAATGACCTCCACATCGCGCAGGCGGGCGAGGAATTTCGCCACCTCGCGCTCCACGAGCCCCTCCGCTCGCTGGGCCTCCCGCGAGCGCTCGCGGATGTTGGCGTCCACGACGGACTTGAGATCGTCGATGTCGTACACGTACACGTTGTCGAGGGTGTTGACGCGCTCCTCGACGTTGCGCGGCACCGCGATGTCGATGAAGAACAGGGGCCGGCGGCGCCCGTGCATGAGGCCCTGCACCTTGGCCCGCGTCACCAGGGGCTCGGCGGCCCCCGTGGAGGTGATGACGATGTCCACCGCGTCGATGGCGGAGAACAGCTCGTCGAAGGGCACCGCCGTCCCGGCCAGCGCGCGCGCCATCTCCTGAGCTCGGCTCCACGTCCGATTGGTCACGTAGATCGGGAAGGCTCCTTGCTCGACCAGGTGCTTGGCCGCCAGCTCTCCCATCTTCCCCGCCCCGACCAGGAGCACCGCCCGCCCGGACAGGCCGGCAAAGATCTTCTTGGCCAGCTCCACAGCGGCGAAGGAGACCGACACCGCGTGCCGTGCGATCTCCGTTTCGCCGCGCACCTTCTTGGCCACGGCGAACGCCTGGGTGAACAGGGTGTGCAGCGCCGGCCCCACCGTCTCGCACGCCTGGGCGAGGGCGAAGGCGTCCTTCACCTGCCCCAGGATCTGCGGCTCGCCGATCATCATCGAGTCCAGGCTGGAGGCGACCCGGAAGGCGTGGCGGACGGCGTCCGCCTCCTCGTAGGTGTAGAGCCCGGCCTCCACCGTGGCGATGTTCACTCCGCGCTGGCGACAGAGGTGCCGGAAGATGGCGCCGCGCGCCTCGCCCGGCACCTGGGCCACGCCGTACACCTCCACGCGGTTGCACGTCGAGAGGACGACCACCTCCGTGGCCACGCCGGAGGCCTGCACGTCGCCCAGGATCTCGCGCAGCTTGTCCTCTTCGAGGGCGATCTGCTCGCGCAGGGCCACCGGGGCGTTCCGGTGACTGAGGCCGCTGACGAAGAGGCTCACCTCACGAACCGTGGCGGCCCGGGAAGAATGCTCCCATCCCGAGGGTGAGGATGAGCGTGGCGAACCCGACGATGGCACAGTACGCGGCGCGGCGTCCGCGCCAGGTTCCCGTGGCGCGACCGGCCAGGATAGCGGCGTAGATGCCCCACGCCACCAGCGAGAAGAGGGCGAGCGGATCGAAGGTGAAGACGCTGCCCCACGCGGAGCGCGCCCACACCGCACCCAGGAGGAGGGCCACGGTCAGGAACGGAAAGCCCAGCACCAGGGTGCGATAGGTCAGCCGGTCCAAGGTCTCGAGGTCCGGCAGGCGGTAGTAGAACGTCCCGGGCCGGCGCGCCTTGAGCTGATGCTCCTGCAGCAGGTACATGAGGGCGCCCGCGAAGTTGAGGACGAAGGCGGCGATCCCGATCAGGGCCAGCGCAATGTGCACCCAGATCCAGGCGCTGGCCAGGGCCGGTCCGATCGTGTCCGGGCCCACCCGCATCGCCATGCCCTTGATGCCGAGGAGGAGGATCACGGGCAGGACGAAGGCGCCCAGCACCTTGAGGTCGTGGCGGCGCTCGAGCCACATCTCGAGCAGGACCGCGACCCATACCGCTGCCGAGACGGCCTCCGTCAAGTTCCCCAGCGGTGGCCGGCGGGTCTCGACGGCCAGCACCACGAGGCCGAGCGTATGGCAGGCCCATCCCGCCAGGGTGGCCAGCGAGGCCAGCCGATGGATCATGTCGTCCCGTCGAACCAGGTAGGCGAGGGAGAGGCAGGTCGCGCAGACGTAGCCAATGAGAGCGAGAGTGAAGGCGGTCTGATTGGTCATGGCCCGCGCCTGTTCCGGAGTCTACTACAATCCCGATGTGTCTTTCGGATTCGGCCTCCTCTCCGGCTTCTCGCCCGACGCGAGATCGAGCAGTGAGGGCAGCGGGCGCCAGTACCCCGAGCGCCGGGCGGCAAGGTCCAGATGAGGGGAGCCCCAGTCCTCGACGAGCGCCGAGCGGCCGTTCCATCGGACCCGGCGATCTAGCTCCTTCACATAGCCCCCGCATCGCGCACAGGCGCTGATCGCGTAGCCCTCGTCGGCCGCTTCCGGCTGCAGTCGGACGAGCTGCCGCGATTCCTGCTCGCCGCACAGGGGGCAGCGGAGCCGCTGAAACGTCCACCCACCTCCGCACAGGTGGCAGGCCAGGCGTCTCGTGCCGTCTTCGAGCACGTCACCGAAACTGGGCGGGCCGCCGCAGTACGGACAGATCCCCAACGCCCAGGGGCTCTCCGGTGAGCCTTCCCGTCGCGCTCCGGCAAAGTACGCATCGAGGAACGGGCGGAGCGCCACGGTGGCGAGAAACGCGAGCAGGGGCGGATCGAACCACACGTCCTCCGGGACCGAGCCGATCTGACCGCGCACGGGCAGCAGGTGCGTCGGTGTGATAGCTCCCGCGTCCCAGGCGCCGGCGAAGCGCTCGAGCACCGGGCCGAGATCAGGGCGTCGACGGGCGAGCATCTCCATGACCGGCCCCAGGACGTCCTCGACCTCGGCGGTTTCCAGGGCGGGGGCGGCCGCTGTCACCAGGGGCTGCCCCCGCTCCCAGCAGGCCAGACCGAACTCGGCGGGCACCCTGAGAGGTACCACCTGGACAACATGAGCGGCCCAGCATTCGATGATCTCGCCGTACAGCTCGAGACTGGGGGCCAGCGTCGCTCGCCGCTCGAGCAGATCGCGCCACTCCTCGCGAAGATCCAGGATCGCCGCAGAGCTCACGGGCCGGACCCAGAAACGCCCCGGAGCCCGTCCGGGCCCCGGGGCGACACCATCCGTGAGGAGGCGATCAGGCCTGTCCGGCCGCCATGATGGCGTACTTCATGAGAAAGCCGCCGACCAACACGAGCACGGATGCGAGGGCGGTCAAACGGTAGGACTTGCGCCGCAGATCGACGACCTCCAGGGCCAGCGGCAGCAACGACCCGATGAGGAGAGCGCCCAGCCAGAACGTCACACCGAGGCCGCCGCTGGTGAGGGTCGAGAAGGCGCGCAGCGAGGGCGCCGCCCCGGACGCCTGCACCGAGATCACGAAGAGGGCGAGGGACAGCACCTGGAGCACCAGGGCGATGACGGTCATGACGCGCAGTCGGCCCAGGCCATCCGAGCGGTGCCCGAGCACGAAGAGGATCAGCGCCATGGCGGCGGCTCCCGTGGAGGCGCCGACGGTGAGGAACAGCGCTCCGAGGGCGTGTCCGTTGATCCACAGCGGTCGTGCCGTGGCGCCGAGGAGCACTCCGGGATAGGCGGCGAGGAAGAACGCGAAGAATCCGCCGATGACCCCCACGATCAGCTTGCCGGCGGAGAGATCGCGGGCCTTGCCCGTGTCCTCCAGGAACGTGAACAGCGCGGCCAGGGTGGCGGCGAGGCCGAAGCCGGTCAGGGCCCACGCACCCATACTCATGGGTGAGAGGGTATTGAAGCGGAGCAGCATGTTGATGAAGCGCGCGGGCACCCCGAGGTCCACGACCAGGATGAGTGGACACGGGACGAGGGCGAGGAAGGCCACGTAGTATCCGACGCGCACGACATCACGGTAGCGCCGCGCCTCGAGCAGGTTGGCCACGGTAGCGATCACGAAGGCGCCGGCGGCCAGGCCACCGAGGAAGAAATACACGTCGATGAGGATCGGCCAGTGAGGTGACTGGAGCAGCGGCATGGCTAGTCGCCCTCCCCGCCCCGCTGCCGGAAGGCCAGCAAGGCACCCAGCCCGACCAGCACGGCAGAGCCGATGGAGAGCAGCGAGTCCACGAAGATGTTCTTCTGGGGCGCCTTGGGGTTCTCGGGAAGGCCATAGGTCGCGGGCTTGCTGAGGAGCAGGAAGAACGCGTTGAGACCGCCGAGGAAGCCGCCGGCGTCGGCGCCGTAGAGCTGGGCGTCCTTGAAGCCCATCTGCTTCAGGGTCTCCACACGCTTCTGGGCTTTGGCCACCAGATCGTCGCGGAAGCCAAACTGGATGGACTCGGTGGGGCAGGCCTTGGCGCACGCCGGCCCGAGGCCGTTGTGGATGCGGTCGTTGCAGAAGGTGCACTTCTTGGCCGTGCCCGTGTCGTGGTTGAAGCTCACCACGCCGAAGGGACAGGCGGACACGCAGTACCGGCAGCCGTTGCAAATGTCCTGATTGATGTTGACGGTGCCGTACTGCGTGCGATAGATGGCCCCCGTCGGACAGGCATTCAGACAGCCGGCGTCCGCGCAGTGCTTGCAGACGTCGGACATGAGGAGCCAGGCCATCTCGCCGTTGGGCCGCGGCTCCTCCATGAAGCGCACGAGCCGGAAGGTCTTGTCCGTGAAGTGGTGATGATTCTGGTACGTGCCCGTCCACTCCGGCAGCTCCTGGCCCAGCTCGTTCCACTGCTTGCACGCCACCTGGCAGGCGCGGCACCCGATGCACAGTGAGGTGTCGGTGAACATCGCCAACGTGCGGGCCATGGTTACACCACCCCCTTCTTCACGTTGCAGAGGAAGGCTTTCGTCTCCTGGATGAAGACGTTCGGGTCTCCCACGGTGGCCGAGAGATCGTTGGTGATGTCCCCCTTGCTGCCGGGCAGGCTGTCGATGCCGTTGTAGCCCCAGTGCCAGGGCACGCCGATCTGATGGACCGTGCGCCCGTCGATGAGGAAGGGCTTCAAGCGGTTGGTGACCATGGCCCGCACGTTGATCTTCCCGCGGGGGCTGAGGACGGTCACCATGTCTCCATTGTTGATACCCAGCTCCTTCGCCAGCTCATGGCTGATCTCGGCGAAGTGCGAGTAGTGCAGTTCGGCGAGCATGGGCAGGTAACGCGACATCACGCCGGAGAGGTGATGCTCGGTGAGCCGATAGGTGGTGATGACGTACGGGTACTCCGCCGAGCCGACCGCGGCCAGCTCGTTCTTCTTGTCCCCCACCTTCCAGATCTTGGCCGTGGGATTGATCTGCTGCCTGGACAGGAGGTTCACGACCGGCGATTCGACCGGCTCGTAGTGCTCGGGGAACGGCCCGTCCACGAGTGGCCCGAAGAAGGCCCCTTTGCCATCCGCGCGCATGATGAACGCGTCGGACCCTCCGATACCCTTGAGCGGTCCCTCCTTGTTGGGCGGCGCGTTCGGGGCCAGGAACGGCCCGAAGTCCGGGACGTCCAAGCCCATCCATCGCCCCTTCTTGTCGGGCACGTTGGACGGGGCCTCCGGGTCCCACCACAAGAGCTTCTTCTTCTCGCTCCACGGCTTGCCGTCGGCATCCGCCGAGGCGCGGTTGTAGACGATGCGGCGATTGGCTGGCCACGCCCAGCCCCAGCCGTGGGCCAGGTAGTCCTTCTCGTCGGCCTTCTTGCGGGAGGCCGTCCGATTCACCACGTTGCCGTCCTTGTCCCACACCGTGGCCCCCGTGTAGATCCAGCACCCGGAGGTCGTGGTGCCGTCGTCGCGGAGGTCGGCGAAGGTCTTGAGGGGCTCGCCCTTCTGGTAGAGGACCTTGCCGTCCTTGTCCTTCAGCTCCTCGAGGGCGACGCCGTTGATCTCGACGAGCACCTTCAGCATGTCGGGATGCTTGTCGCCGTAGTCCCACGTCATGGCCAGGATGCCCTGGTCGCGCGGCGCCTTGGACCCGGCGTAGAGCTTCTTCACGCGGTGGACCAGTTCGGTGATGTGGTCGGCGTCAGAGCGCACGTCGCCGGGCGGATCAATGGCCTTCTCGTGCCACTGGATCAGGCGCATCGTGTTGGTGAGCGTTCCGTCCTTCTCGGCGGCCGGCGCGGAGGGGAGGAAGAAGACCTCCGTCTTGACGTCCTTGGGATTCGTGGCCGTCCGGGACGCCGAGCCGGGCGCCCGCCAGACCTCAGCCGTCTCGGTCAGGAAGATGTCCTGCACCACGAGCCAGTCGAGCCGCTGCATGGCGTCCCGCGCCAGCCGGGCGTTGGGGCCGCCCACCGCGGGGTTCTGGCCCACGGCGAAGAACCCTTTGATCTTGCCGTCGTACATGTCCACGAAGATGTGCTGGTGGCTGTAGGCGTCGGCACTGGCGCGCTTGGGTAGCCACTGATAGCCGTAGTCGTTGGCCTTGGTCACCTGGTCGCCGTACCACGCCTTGAGCAGCGAGATGACCCACTTCGCGCGGTTGACGGTAAAGCCCGCCTTGGCGGTCGTCTTCTCGAGGTAGGTGGTCAGGTCTGGATGCGCATCGCGCAGCGGCATGAGGTGGTAGCCGGGTAGGTCCTGATACAACAGCGCGAAGTCCGTGGCCCCCTGCACGTTGGCGTGGCCGCGCAGCGCCGTGACGCCGCCTCCCGGCCGGCCGATGTTGCCGAGCAGCAGCTGGAGCATGCACAGGGCTCGGATGTTCTCCACGCCGTTGGTGTGCTGGGTGAGGTTCAGGGCGTAGGTGATGGTCCCGGTCTTCTCCCGGCCGCTATTGCTGATGAAGAGCTTGGCGCACTGGACAAACTTGTCCTTCGTGATGCCGCACACGCGCTCCACCATGTCCAGGGTGTAGCGGCTGTAGTGCCGGCGCAGGAGCTGGAACACGCTCTGCGGATCCTTCAGGCTCGGATCGCGCTTGGGATCGCCGTCCTTGTCGAGCTGGTATTTCCAGCTCGACTGGTCATAGCGGTGTTTCTCCGGGTCGTAACCCGTGAAGAGGCCGTCGAGGTCCGTCGGAGTCTTGAAGGTGGGATCGATGAGGAACGAAGCGTTGGTGAAGTGCAGGACATAGTCCTTGAAGTAGAGGTCATTCTCGAGGGCGTAGCTGATGAGCCCGCCGAAGAAGACGATGTTGGTGCCCGAGCGGATGGGCACGTGAAGGTCGGCAGCCGCGCTGGTGCGGGTGAAGCGGGGGTCGACGTGGATGACCTTGGCCCCCCGCTCCTTGGCCTTCATCACCCACTGGAAGCCCACGGGGTGATTCTCGGCCATGTTGTTGGTGCACATGATGACATCGGAGAACTGGAGGTCGATGAGGTTGGTGGTCATCGCCCCGCGGCCGAACGTGGTCCCCAAAGCTGGGACCGTGGCGGAGTGTCAGACCCTGGCCTGATGCTCCAGGTAGACGACCCCCAAGGTCCGCATGAACTTGGCGAGGAGGTAACACTCCTCGTTGTCGATGCAGGCGGAGCCGAGGTTGGCGAGGCCCTCCGTGCGGTTGACGACGACGTCCTTGCCGTCCTTGTTCTTTTCCACCTCGACGAACGTCGCCTCCCGCGTGGCCTTGATGCGCTTGGCGATCTCGTCGTACATCCAGTCCAGCGGCTTCTCCTCCCACTTGTCGGAGCCCGGCGCCCGGTAGAGCGCTTTGGTGGGCCGTAGTGGGTTGTTGGAGAGCTGGATGGTGGCCGCGCCCTTGGGGCAGAGCCGGCCGAGCGTGTGCGGGGTGTCGGGATCGCCCTCGATGTCGATGATCTTCTTGTCTTTGACGTAGACGAGCTGGGCGCACCCGACCGAGCAGTAGGGACACACGCTGTGGAACGCCTTGGCCTCTTTGATCCGCAGCGAGGTGGCGGCGGCTTCCACGGGCCTCAGGTCGATGGCGTTGGTGCCGACGGCGACACCGGCGGCGGTGGTACTTCCGAACTTGATGAAGTCGCGTCGCGACAGGCTCATCTGGGCCTCCTTGCCTGAGGTGAGTCGACGCTGGCGATGCGCGTGGTGAACCCGTCAGACTTCTGGGCTCGTGTACTCCTCCCAGACCCGTCGCAACACCACGATGCGCGACGGACGGCCGTCGGCCTCCTCGACCTTGATGATGTCGCCCGGATTGAGTGAGCCGAGATCGACGCTGGGTCCCGCGTCATCGCTCAGGACGAGCGTCTCACTCGAACACGTCAACTCCGTGCACGCGTCGCCGTGTTCGCGAACGCGGATCCTGCCGGCTTCTCGCTCCACTTCCACGACCGTGAGGCGGCTCCGCTGGAGCCACTCGGTGAATCCCTGCTCCATCACCGTATCCCCTCCGCTCATAAGATCGCGAAGTTGGCGGCATGGTAGGTGGTCGGACCGCGTTTTGTCAACCTGAGCGACCTGTCAGGAAAGTCTCGCATGGCGCATCGCGTCGTGCCGCGCGAGTGGGAGGCGAAGCTACTCCTCGTCGGCCTGATCGAACCGCGCGTAGAGGCTCAGCCGCTCCTCGAGCAGCCGCCCGGCCTCGATGGTCTGAGCCCGCTCCAGATGCTCGATGATCTGCCTTCGCGTGGCGAGGTCGACGATGGGGGCGTCGATGTACGGATTGTAGAACCGCCCCAGCTCGAGAAGGATCCGAGCCACGCGGGGACGGTCGGCCAGGTTGGCCTGGGCTTCCCGGAACAGCTCGACGGCGTGGTCCTCCCGCTTGCGGAACTTCAGTCCGCGACGGTGTCGGCGCTCCTCGGCATCTCCCTCCGCCGCGGGCGAGCGCTCATCCACGCGCAGTCTCCGCGGCCTCGGCGATCAGCAATCCCGCCCGGCGTAGAGATTCAAGCTCTCCGCTCGCACGTAGCCACAGACCGTGATGTTGAGCTGCTCGGCGAGCGCGACCGCCATCTCGGTCGGCGAGGTGCGCGATGCCACGATGGGGACGCCCATGCGCGCCGCCTTGAGGAGCATCTCGGAGGAGACCCGGCCGGTGGAGAGAAGGATGCGGTCCTCCGTCGGCGATCCGCGCGGACGAGCGCCTCGCCCTTCACCTTGTCGACGGCATTGTGACGGCCCACGTCCTCCGCCACCACCAGCAGGCGGTCCCCGTCGCTGAGGGCGGCGCCATGGATGCCGCGCGACTGCTTGTAGTGGACGGCGGCCTCGAAGAGATCCTTCATGCGAGCGGCGACCTGCTCGGGCCGCACACGCAGCGAGGACGTGAGTCGCGGAAAGAGGCGATGGTCGATGCGGAAAGTGATGCCGCCCGCCACACCCGGAGGTGAGAATGCGCTCGGTGGGCAAAGCACGGGCTGAGTCAGGATGACGTCGGCCCGCCCGTCGACGGTGGACACGTCAAGCTGGGCCACCTCGTCGAGCCCGGCGATCACCTTCTCCATCCAGAGGTACCCGATCACCAGCGCCTCGACCTGGACCGGCGTGCACAGAAGGGTGAGGAACCGCTCTCCGTCGACGTAGATGGTGAGCGGCTGCTCCTTGACGACGGCGCCGGCGACCTCGTCGACGCGCCCGGCGCGCACCTTGAGATACGAGCGCATGGACTGCGGGGATCTTACCGCCGATAGCCCACCCAAACCAGGCGGGCGGCGCGCTGCCGCGGCGCACGTCTCGTCCTGCGCGAAATTGGCCCAGGCAGTACCGATTCTGGGCGACGTCGAGGTCCGACCGGCTTGCAATTCCCCGAATGCCCCCCCTCGAATCTGGCACAGGGTTTGAAGCTCGCTGTGATCGGAGCGCCCGCCGGAGCATGGGTCGCACTGGAGGAATCTCGCATTGGTTCGAATGCTTCGTGACAGCTGTGCGCAGCGATCGGGCAAGATCGCACCGGCGGCTTTGCCTGCACTATAGGGGGCCCTTGATCGGCGTCGTAATCACGGCCATATCCGTGTCTGCCTACGAGGGGTTCGGCGCTGCCACGCCCGGCGGGGCCGAAGCCGAAATCGTCAGAGTCACCAATCTCAACAGCTCGGGACCCGGGGAGTCTTCGATCGGCGCTCTCGGAAGGTCAGCGAATGATCGCCTTCGAGGTTGCCGGAGACATCTACCTCGATGATCACCTGTATGTGCGAGGGGCGTTCGTCACCATCGACGGCTTCTCGGCCCCCCCACCCGGCATCACGCTGAGGAACGCCGGCCTCATCATCCGTGGGACCAACGGCGCGCACGACATCATCGTGCGCGGCCTGCGCGTCCGCGATTCCCCGGTCGATGGCATCCAGGTGGCCTCCGGCGCCTACAACGTCATCATCGATCACGTGTCCATCTCCGGCTCGGCCGACGGCAATCTTGACATCACCGAATCCCACGATGTCACCGTCTCGTGGTCGATCCTGGCCAGCCCGCAGAGCCGGCACTCGATGCTCGTCAAGTACCATCCCACGCGCGTGTCCCTCCACCACAATCTCATCGTCAATAGCCCTCGCCAGAATCCCGACGTGGGCATCAACACGTTCGGGAGCCCGTCACTCGACACGACGGCCGACCTTCGGAACAACCTCATTTGGGATTGGGGTCCGGGTTTCGGAACCAGGATTCACAGTGACGCCCGCGTCAACGTGATCAGCAACCTCTACGCCACCTCGGCAAGCTCACTCAACGACCAGAGGCAGGCCATCATTGTCTGCACGGACAACTGCCCCGAAGAGCCCCCCAGTCTCACGCGTGTCCACGCCAGCGGCAACGTCAGTGCCAACGCGCCGGGCTTCTCCATCAACTGGGTCAGCACGGACCCCGAGCCCTTTGCGGCACCATCCGTCACCACCACCGACGCCTGTCTGGCCGCGCGGCGGGTGCTCGGGGACGCCGGGGTTCGCCCGCTCGACGGTGTCGATAAGGCGAACCTCGCGGGCATCGTCCTTCCCTGGTGTCCCGCCGTCTTCGTCAAGGGCCTCTACCATGAGGCGCTCCGTCGCAACCCCTCGGACGCCGAGGTGCAAGACTGGCTCGCCGTGCTGGGGGCTCAGCCGTCGGCGTGGGCGACCTGGTCCCTCGTCCGCACGATCTTCGAGAGCACCGAGGCGCGTGCCCTTCCCGTCACCCCGTCCGGCTACATCGCCGCCGTCTACCGCGCCGCGCGCGGGCACCCCGCTGACCATGACGTCCTCGCCCTCTACACCGGGCAGCTCCTCGACCGGTGGAACACCATGATTGCGGCCCTCCTGGCGTCATCCGACTTCGCAGACACGAGCAGCGCCGTATCGCCGAGCGCGCGGGTGGGACACTTCTATCAGGAAGCGCTGGGACGAACCCCGAGCGCCGCCGAATGGAACGGATGGACGGAGTACCTCGAGGCGACGGGCGACGTGGCCGGCGTTGCCCGGGCATTCTTCAACTCGGAGGAGTACACCTCGCAGCCGCGGACCCTGGCGGATCACGTGAGCCGCGTCTACCGCGCGGTCCTGGACCGGGCGCCCGGGGAGCCGGAGACCACGGCGTGGGTCGACTATCTCGCCACGCAGCTGGGCACCCTCTCGCCGCGCGAGGAGGACGTCGGCGCGTTCGTGAGCCGCGTCACGCAGCTCTTCCCGTGAGCGGGCTCCGGCCACCCGCGGCGGGAACGCGCTACCTCTGATAGAGGACGCGGACCAAGGTGAGCCCGTGCGCGGGCGCGGTGGGAGCGGCCTGGCGGCGATCGCGGCCGCGCACGACGGCGGCGAGCCAGCCCGGATCGCGCGCGCCGGTGCCGACGGCCAGCACGCTCCCCACGATGTTGCGCACCATGTGGTGCAGGTAGCGGTCGGCCGAGACGACGAGGCCGAGCCGGCCGCGCCGCCGCACCACGTGCGCGGCGCGCACGGTACAGACGGGATCAGCGGCCCGTCCCGGGGCGGCGCAGAACGCGCTGAAGTCGCGCTGCCCCCGCAGGGCTACCAGCGCTCGTCGCATGGCGCTCACGTCGAGCGCGCGGGGCACGTGCCAGGCGAAACGGCGCAGCATCGGGCTGGCCACCTCGTCCCCATCGATCAGGTACGCGTAGCGCTTGCCGGTGGCCTCCCGCCTCGCGTTGAAGCCGGGTCGCGCGTCGGTGACCTCGCTCACGCGGATGTCCCCCGGAATCGTGGCGTTGAGCGCGCGCCGGAGCGTCTCCGCGGGAAGCGCCGTGGCCGTGTCGAGCGAGGCCACCTGGCGGAGGGCGTGAACACCCGCGTCCGTGCGGCTCGCCCCGGTCAGGCGCGCGGTGGGATCGAGGGTTCGCGCCGCCCGCAGCAATGTTCCCTGGATGGTGGGGGCCTGCGGCTGCACCTGCCAGCCCGCGTAGTCGCTGCCGTCGTAGGCCACGACGAGACGGAGGGTGCGGGGAACCCGCTCCCCGTGCGAGGCCGAAGGCACGGGCGCCCGGTCAGGAGCGGAGCAGCAGCTCGGCGATCTGCACGGCGTTGGTCGCCGCGCCCTTGCGCAGCTGGTCGCCCACCACCCAGAAGTTCAGGGCGCGCGGATGCGAGCGGTCCTCGCGGATGCGACCCACGTAGCAATCGTCCTGGCCTTCTACCAGCACCGGCATGGGATACCGGTTCTCGGAGGGATCGTCCCAGACTCGGAGACCCGGGAACCGCTCGAAGAGCCCCCGCGCTTCCTCGGCACTCACGCGCTCGTCGGTCTCCGCGTTGACGGCGATGGAGTGGCAGGTGAAGACGGGCACCCGGACCGTGGTCGGGGCCATGCGCAGGTCGGGGACCTCGAGAATCTTCCTCGTCTCGTCGACGAGCTTGATCTCCTCGCCGGTGTATCCGTCGGCGCCGGCCTCTCCCGCCGGGAGCAGGTTGAAGGCGATGGGGTGCGCGAAGTGCCGCGGCACCATCGCCTCCCCGCGCGCCCACGCCAAGGTTTGCTGGCGCAGATCCTCGATGCCGCTGAGGCCGGCGCCCGAGACCGCCTGGAAGCTCGTGGCCACCACGCGGCGCAGGCGGGCCGCATCGTGCAACGGCTTGAGGGGCATCACCGTCACGATGGTGGTGCAGTTCGGGCAGGCCAGGATCCCCTGATGGGTCTTCACGGTATGCGGGTTGACCTCGGGGACCACCAGCGGAACGGTCGGGTCCATGCGGAAGGCGCTGGACTTGTCGACCACGACGGCGCCGGCCTTGACGATCATCGGCGCGTATTCCTTGGACTGCGCCGCGCCCGCCGAGCAGAACGCGATCTCCACGCCCTTGAAGGCCGACGGCGCGATGGCCTGCACGGGAAGGGCCTCTCCGCGGAAGGTCACCGTCTTGCCCACCGAGCGCGCCGACGCGAAGGCCCGCAGCTCGCCCACGGGGAACTTTCGCTCCTCGAGGATGCGCAGGGTGGTGGAGCCCGCCGCCCCCGTGGCTCCCACCACCGCGACGGTGATTCCCGGTCGCCATCAGAACTGGGCCTCCACGTGCGTGATGATGGCCTCACCCATCTCCCGCGTGCCCACCCGGCGGGTCCCCGGCGCGGCGATGTCCGCCGTCCGGTAGCCCTGCTCCAGCACGCGCAGGACGGCGCGATCGACCTTGGCAGCAGCCTCGACGAGGTCGAGCGAGTAGCGCAGGAGCATCCCCGCCGAAAGGATGGCCGCGATGGGATTGGCCACGCCCTGGCCCGCGATGTCCGGCGCCGTGCCGTGCACCGGCTCGTACAGCCCCACCGTGCCTCCGAGGGAGGCGGAGGGCAGCATGCCCATCGACCCGGCCAGGATGGCCGCCTCGTCGGACAGGATGTCCCCGAAGGTGTTCTCCGTCACGATGGTGTCGAACTGGGTGGGTCGCTGCACGAGGGCCATGGCGCAGTTGTCCACGAGGACGTGCTCCAGGCTGATGTCGGGGTAGTCCTGGGCCACCCGGGTGACCACCTGGCGCCACAGTTGCGAGACCACCAGCACATTGGATTTGTCCACCGAGGTCAGGCGCTTGCGCCGCTTGCGCGCCACGTCGAAGGCCACGCGCGCCACGCGCTCGATCTCCCGCGACGTGTAGGACATGGTATTGACAGCCCGGGCGCTCCCGTCGGCGAACGTCTCCACGCCGCGCGGCTCCCCGAAGTACAGCCCCCCCGTCAACTCGCGGATGACCATGAGGTCGGTCCCCTCCACCACTTCGCGCTTGAGCGGCGAGGCGTCCACGAGCATCGGAAAGCAGGTGGCCGGACGGAGATTGGCGTAGAGGTCCAGCTCCTTGCGCAAGGCGAGCAGCCCTCGTTCCGGGCGTTGCTCCTGCGGGGCATGGTCCCACTTCGGTCCGCCCACGGCGCCGAACAGGATCGCGTGCGCCCCCTGGCAGAGCTTCAACGTCGCCGGAGGCAGCGGCTGGCCCGTCGCGTCGATGGCGGCGCCGCCGCAGAGGGCCTGCTCGAACTCGAAGTGGACGCCCGTCCCCTTGCCCACCGCCTGGAGGACACGCATGGCCTCGGGGGTGACTTCCTGCCCGACGCCGTCGCCGGGGAGGACCGCGATTCGGTATGTCGCCATCGGCTCCTGTTCTCCCTTCGGGAGCGGGCCGCTACGACCCGACTTCCCTGACGCGCCGGCTGCCGCGATGCGCGCGGCGGTTCATGACGCCTCGTCGATCATTTCGGCGTGGCCGCGCCGATGCGCGCGGTGACTCGCGCACTCCCGCTCAATGAGATTCTCGCGGGGCTTCCAAGGTCGCCACGGCCGGCGTCGGCGCGCGCCCTGACCAGAGCCGGTAGGCCGGACCGGAGATGGCGTAGCCCATGAACAGCAGGAACGGAAAGATCTCGTGGTTGGTGGCCACGATCATGACCCCCAGCACCACCACGAGCAGGGTCTGGAGGGGGCGCCGCCGAGCGAAGTCGATCTCCTTGAAGCTCCAGTAGCGGAACGTGGAGACCATGAGGAGGGCCACCACGTAGGTGCCCACCGCGATCGCGCTCAGGATCCACCGGGTCAGCTCCACGCTCTGGAGGACGATCACCGTGCTCACGGCGACTCCCGCCGCCGCCGGGATCGGCAGGCCCACGAAGAAGCGCTTGTCCGCCGTGCCCGTCTGCACGTTGAAACGCGCCAGCCGGAGCGCGCCGCAGATCACGAAGAGCGCGGCCCCGAACCAGGCCGCGCGGGGCAGCTCCGAGAGTGCGAACGCGTACAGGATGAAGGCCGGCGCCACCCCGAACGAGACCACGTCGGCCAGGGAGTCGAACTCCACGCCGAACTGGCTGGTCGCTTTCATCAAGCGGGCCACGCGGCCGTCCAGCACGTCCATGACCATGGCCACGAAGACGGCCAGGGCCGCCTCCGTGTACCGATGGTTCACGGTCAGGAGCAGAGCGTAAAAGCCGCAGAAGAGGTTCGCGATGGTCAAGAGCGCGGGGAGCAGGAAGACGCCGCGGCCGCGCTGCTCGCGGATCTGCTGCCAGCGGCGGCGCCGCAGCGCCTTGCTGTGCCGCCGCATCACGATGTCATCCCAGCATGCCGATGACGGTCTCACCGCCCACCACGCGGTCACCCGGCTGTACGAGAGCCTGGGTGCCTCGCGGCATGAAGCAGTCCGTCCGCGATCCGAACCGGATGATGCCGAACCGCTCGCCCGCCTCCACCTTGTCTCCTGCGCCGACCCGGCACACGACGCGACGGGCCGCCACCCCCGCGATCTGGACCACGGTGACGCGCGTGCCCATCCCCTCGATGTGCACGGCGCACCGTTCGTTCTCCTCACCGGCCTCGGGCCGGTAGGCGGGCAGGAAGCGCCCGGACGTGTAGACCGTGCCGACGACCAAGCCCGTGATGGGCGACCGGGTCACGTGCACGTCGAAGGGCGAGAGGAAAATCGACACGCGCATCGCGGGCCCCACGAAGGGATCGTCCTGCTCGTCGACGATAGTCACCCTGCCGTCGGCGGGTGCCATCACCCCGTGCGGAGCCACCGGAGTGATGCGCTCGGGGTCTCGGAAGAAGCCGAGCGAGGCCAGCGAGGCGGCGGCGAAGGGCAGGGCCAGCCGGCGCCGGCCCCCGAGGGTGAGCAGCACCGCAATGGCGCCGGGAACCAGCACGAATGGCCAGCCCTCGCGGGCGACGGGAATTCGTGACATGCTCGTCCCCCGTTACATCCGCGGCGGCTTGATCCAGGACATCATGGCTCGCAGCCGCTTGCCGACTTCTTCGATCTGATGATCGGCGTCACGCCGACGCATGGCGAGGAAGCCCGCGCGGTTGGCCTGGTTCTCCAGCACCCACTCGCGCGCGAACTGGCCGGACTGGATCTCGCCGAGGATCTTCTTCATCTCGGCCTTGGTCTCGTCGCTCACCACGCGCGGACCGCGGGTGTAGTCGCCGTACTCCGCGGTGTCGGAGACGGAGTAGCGCATGTACGCGAGCCCGCCCTGATAGAAGAGGTCGACGATCAGCTTCATCTCGTGCATGCACTCGAAGTACGCGACCTCGGGCTGGTAGCCGGCCTCCACCAGGGTCTCGAAGGCCGCCTTGATCAAGTGCGAGACACCCCCGCAGAGCGTCGTCTGCTCGCCGAAGAGATCGGTTTCGGTCTCTTCCTTGAAGGTGGTCTCGAGCACCCCGGCGCGCGTGCAGCCCACGCCCTTGCCGTAGGCCAAGGCGACGTCACGGGCCTTGCCCGTCACGTCCTGATACACGGCGACCAGGGCGGGAACGCCCGGGCCCTGGGTGAAGAGATCGCGCATCACGTGGCCGGGGGCCTTGGGCGCGATCATGGCCACGTCCACGTCCGGCGGCGGGACCACCTGGTTGAAGTGGATGTTGAAGCCGTGGGCGAACATCAACATCTTGCCCTTGCCCAGCCCGCCCCGGATCTCCCGCTCGAAGACTTCGCGCTGGCTCTGATCGGGGAGGAGGATCATGACGACGTCCGCCATCTGCGCGGCCTCGGGCACGGTGGCCACGCGCAGTCCCTCCTTCTCCGCCTTGGCCCAGCTCTTGGAGCCCTTGTAGAGCCCGACCACGACATCTTGTCCGGTGTCCTTGAGGTTCAGGGCGTGGGCGTGGCCCTGGCTGCCATAGCCGATGATGGCGATCTTCTTGCCCTTGATGAGGCCGAGATCGGCGTCCTGGTCGTAGTAGATCTTCGCCGGCATGGTGTCGGTCCTTTCTTGTTATACAGCCTGGCGGGCTATCGAGGAGCGCCGCGGGTCCCCCGGGGCGCTCCGAGCGCCGGGGGGCGTGGGGGCGCCCGGAGCCCCCCATCTCCCTGAGTCCGCAAATCCCACGATACGCGGGTCATCGCTCGGCCGCGCGCGCCTGGCCGTCTCCACGCGCCGGACCCGCGTCTTGGTCCCGCGCGCGATGGCCACTTTGCCCGTGCGCACGATCTCCTGGATTCCCGTGGGGCGCAGCAGCTCGACGAACGCGTCCAGCTTCTCTTCGTCGCCGGTGGCCTCCAGGGTGAACGTCAGCGGGGTGACGTCGATGACCTTGGCCCGGAAGATGTCGGCCGTCCTGAGGATCTCCGCCCGGTGCTGGGGCTCGGCGTTGACCCGGATCAGCACCAGCTCCCGCTCCACCCGGCTCTCATCGGTCAGGTCCGTGACCTTGATCACGTCGACCAGCTTGTAGAGGTGCTTGATGACCTGCTCGATGACGAACTCGTCGCCGCGCACCACCAGGGTCATCCGCGAGACGCTGGGATCCAGCGTCTCACCCACCGACAAGCTTTCGATGTTGTAGCCCCGCGCGGAGAAAAGTCCCGCCACACGGGAGAGCACGCCGAACTTGTTCTCCACCTGCACGGCAATGGTGTGCTTGCGCGGCTCGGTGCCGTTCTGCATCAGAACCCCGTCTGGGACTTGGCGGCCTTGTCCCGCACTTCACGCGTGGGGGGGGCCAGGATCATGTCGGTGTTGGCTCCGCCCGCGGGGACCATGGGAAACACACACTCGTCCTTGTCCACGCACATGTCGACGACGACCGGGGCCGGCGTGCTGATCATCTTCTCGAGGGCGGGCACGACTTCGCTAGGCTTGGTCACCCGGATCCCCACGCAGCCGTAAGCCTCCGCCAGCTTGACCCAGTCGGGAATGCCCGGCAGATCGATGGCGCAGTAGCGCTCCTTGTAGATGATCCGCTGCCACTGCCGGACCATGCCATGGCCGCTGTTGTTGATGATGACGGTCTTGACGGGCAACCCTTCCGTGAAGCACGTGGCCAGCTCCTGGCTGTTCATGGCGAAGGAGCCGTCGCCGTCGACGTTGATGACCAGCTTACCGGGATTGCCGGCCTGGACCCCCATCGCCGTGGGCAGGCCATAGCCCATGGTCCCGAGCCCCCCGGAGGTGCACCAGCGGCGGGGGTGGGTGAAGCGGTAGTACTGGGCGGCCCACATCTGGTGCTGGCCCACGCCCGTCACCATGTAGGCCTCCCCGCGGGTGAGGTTGGAGATCTCCTCCATCACGTACTGCGGCTTGATCACCTCGTCGCTCCACTCGTAGCGGAACGGGAATCGCTCACGCCACTCGGCGAGCTGCGCGTGCCACGCTTGAGCGGCCCTCCCGCGCCGTGGCCGGCGTCTCGTCGCCCATCTCCTCGCGCACGGCCTCCAGGAGCGCGCGCAGCACGCGCCGGCAGTCCCCCACGATGGGCACGTCGACCTTCAGGTTCTTGCTGATCGACGAGGGATCGATGTCGATGTGGATGATCTGGGCATTGGGCGCGAAGGCCTCCACCTTGCCGGTGACCCGATCATCGAAGCGGGCGCCCACCGACACGAGGACGTCCGAGTGGTGCACGGCCATGTTGCCGTAGTAGCTGCCGTGCATGCCCAGCATGTCGAGACTCAGCGGATGCGCCGAGGGAAAGGCGCCCAGCCCCATGAGGGTCGTGGTGACCGGGATCTGCGTCAGCTCGGCCAGCTCCAGCAGCTCGGCGCTGGCGTCGGACGAGATGGCTCCGCCGCCCACGTAGAGGACGGGCCGGCGCGCGCGGACCATGAGCCGTGCGGCGCGCTTGATCTGGCCGGGGTGACCATCGTAGTTCGGATTGTAGGAGCGGAGGACGACCCGCTCCGGCCACACGAACTCCGCCTCCTTGACCAGCACATCCTTGGGCAGGTCGACGTGCACGGGACCAGGCCGTCCCGTGGAGGCGATGTGAAAGGCCTCGCGGATGATCGGCCCCAGGTCCTTGCCGTCCTTCACCAGGAAGTTGTGCTTGGTGCAGGGCCGGGTGATGCCCACGTTGTCGGCTTCCTGGAAGGCATCGTTGCCGATGAGGTGCGTGGGCACCTGGCCCGTGAAGGCCACGATGGGGATGGAATCCATCAGCGCGTCCTGCAGCGCGGTGACGAGGTTCGTCGCGGCGGGCCCCGACGTCACCAGGCACACCCCGACCTTGCCCGTCGTCCGCGCGTACCCCTCCGCCGCGTGCCCCGCCGCCGCTTCCTGGCGCACCAGGATGTGGCGCAGGCCTTCGAAGTCATAGAGCACGTCGTAGATGGGCAGCACGGCGCCCCCGGGCAGGCCGAAGATGAGATCGACCCCTTCCCGCTTGAGCGCTTCCAGCACGATGCGCGCACCTGGCATCTTCACCAGCCGTTCCTCCTTCGAACATGGGGGCCACGATATGGCCCCCATACCCCCTCACGCTCGGAGCGCCACGGCTGAGCCGGGGCGCTCCTCGATTCTCTGAAATGCTCCTAGAGCAAGCCCGCGGTGGCGAGCAGTTCCTTGATGTCCTCGATGGCGTCGCCGTCCGGCGTCGAGAGCGGAGGCCGGCAGGGCCCGCCGTAAAATCCCTGCAGATCCAGCGCCGCTTTCAGGCCGCCCAGGCCGTACCGGCTCGAGATGCCGCGGTCCGCGGGCATGAGGCGGGCGGCGATCTCCTTGGCCTCGGCCCATCGCCCCTGGCGCGCCCCCACGTACACCTCGCACCACTCGCGCGCGGAGATCGCGGCGAGGGCGAGGATGCCGCCCGAGGAGCCGATGGCCAGGGACGGCAGCAGCGCCGAAGCCGCGCCGACGAGGACGTGAAAGGTCTTCGGCGTCTGGTCGATGATCTGGGCGCACTGGGGGATGTTCCCCGAAGAGTCCTTGATCCCGCATACGTTGGGATGCTCGGCGATCCGGGCCACCGTTTCCGGCTCGAGATTGATTCCCGTGTTGCGCGGGACGTTGTAGAGCATGACGGGGATCGGCGAGGCGTCGGCCACCGCCCGGTAGTGTCGGATCTGCGCGGCGGCCTGGCTGAAGCCCTTGGTGAAGTAGTGCGGCGTGATCACGATGGCGGCGTCGGCCCCGATCTCCGCGGCGCGCCTGGTCTGGCGAATGGTGTGCAGCGTGGAGTGGGCGCCTGTTCCCGCGAGGAACAGCTTCTCGCGGGGAATGGCCTCGCGCGCCGAAACCAGAATTCGATCGCGCTCGGCTTCGCTCAGCATGGGGAACTCGCCGGTCGACCCCAGCACGACGTATCCGCGGAGGGGCCCGGCATTCCACCGGCCCAGGTTCGCCGCGAGCTGGTCGGGCGCCACGTCCTCACCGCGAAACGGCGTGGTGACGGGAATGAAGACGCCGTCGAACTCAGACACGGGAGCCTCCTCCGGCAGCGTCGCGCTCCTTGATGCGGGCCTGCGCCGCCGACAAGCGGGCGATGGGAAGCATGAAGGGCGAACACGACACGTAGCTCATGCGCACGCGATGGCAGAACTCCACCGACGAGGGTTCACCGCCGTGCTCTCCGCAGATCCCGATCTTCAGATCGGGGCGGACGCGCCGCCCGCGCTCGATGCCGATGCGAATCAGCTCGCCCACACCCTCCTCGTCCAGCACGGAGAACGGATCGTGGGGCACCAGCCCCTTGTCCAGGTAGTGGGGCAGGAACTTTCCCACGTCGTCCCGGCTGTAGCCGTAGGTCATCTGGGTCAGGTCGTTGGTGCCGAAGGAGAAGAACTCGGCGTAGCGCGCGAGCTGGTCGGCGATGAGGGCCGCCCGCGGCACCTCGATCATCGTCCCGATCAGGTACTTCACGGGAACGCCCAGCTCGGCCATGACCCCGTCGGCCACGGCCTTGGTCGTCTCGTAGGTCAGCTTCATCTCCCCGATGGTGCCGGTGAGCGGGATCATGATCTCGGGCTCGACCTTCACGCCTTGCTCCGCCACCGTGCACGCCGCCTCCATGATGGCGCGCACCTGCATCCCGTAGATCTCGGGAAAGGTGATGCCCAGACGGCATCCGCGGTGGCCGAGCATGGGGTTCGCTTCCTGCAGCGAGCGCACCTTGGCCATCATCTCCTCGAGACGCTCCCGGGCCGGGTTGATGCCCCGCGCGTCGAGCCGGGTGTGCTCCTCGATGAGGTCGGTGTACTTGGGCAGGAACTCGTGGAGCGGCGGGTCGAGCAGCCGGATGGTGACAGGCAAGCCGTTCATGGCCTGGAAGATGCCGATGAAGTCCTCGCGCTGGAACGGCAGCAGCTTGGCCACGGCCGCCCGTCGCGATACGGAATCGCTCGCCATGATCATCTGACGGACGAGCGGGATACGGTCCTTGGCGAAGAACATGTGCTCAGTACGGACGAGCCCGATACCCTCCGCGCCAAACTCTCTCGCCTTCTGCGCGTCTTCGGGAGTGTCGGCGTTGGCGCGCACCCCGATGATCCGCGTGGCGTCGGCCCAACTCAGAAACTCCTTGAACTCGTCCTCAAGTTTCGGCTCCACCCGAGGCATCTCGTCGAGGATGACCACGCCTGCCGCACCATCGATGGAGACGATGTCTCCTTCGCGGATAATCCGCCCACCGGCCTCGAAGATCCGCCGCTCGTCGTTGATGACGATGTCGCCCGCTCCAACGATGCACGCCTTACCCATACCGACGGCGACCACGGCGGCATGCGAGGTTCGTCCCCCGCGCGAGGTCACGATGCCTTCCGCCGCCCACATGCCGGCGACGTCCTCCGGCGACGTCTCTCCGCGGACCAAAATGACCTTCTCACCAGCCTTGGCCCGCTCCACCGCGGTGTCCGCATCGAAGACGACGTGTCCCACCGCAGCACCGGGCGACGCCTGAAGTCCACGCGCGATCAAGCGGCCCGCCAGAAATAGCCGAGTCCGTCACCATGTCCTCGAAGCGCGGATGCAGGAGCTGGTGCAGATCATGGGGCCGGACGCGCAGGAGCGCGGTGTCGCGGTCGATCACGTGCTCGCGGACGAGGTCCACGGCCACCCGCACCGCCGCGGCGGCCGAGCGCTTGCCCGCGCGGGTCTGCAGGAGATAGAGCTTCCCCTCCTGGATGGTGAACTCGATGTCCTGCATGTCCTTGTAGTGGCGCTCGAGGCGACTGGCGATGGCCAGCAGGTCGTCGTAGATGGCGGGCATGCGACGCCGGAGATCGTCGATGTGCTCCGGGGTGCGGATCCCCGCCACCACGTCCTCGCCCTGCGCGTTGGCGAGGAACTCGGCGTAGAAGCGTCGCTCCCCCGTGCGGGGATCCCGGGTGAAGCCCACCCCGGTCCCCGATCGCTCGCCGAGATTGCCGAAGACCATCGACATCACGGTGACCGCGGTCCCCCAGGCGGCGGGAATTCCGTTGATGCGCCGGTACTCCACCGCCTTCTTGGCGAACCACGAATCGAACACGGCGTCGATGGCGAGGCGGAGCTGCTCGCGCGGATCCTGCGGGAAAGGCCGACCCCGTGCGCTCGGCCACGAGGTTTTTGTAGATCTGGACGAGGGCCCGCAGCTCCTCGGCCGGCACCTCGGGGTCGGTCCGGACGCCGAGCCGTCGCTTGGCCGCGGCCAGATGCTCCTCGAACGCCTCCCGCTTGATGCGGAGCACCACGTTGCCGAACATCGCGACAAAGCGACGGTAGCAGTCCCAGGCGAAGCGGGCATTGCCCGTGCGCGCGGCCAAGCCCTCGACCGTTTCGTCGTTGAGGCCGAGGTTGAGGACGGTCTCCATCATGCCGGGCATGGACACCCGCGCCCCCGACCGCACCGACACCAGCAACGGACGATCACCCGCGCCGAGGCCCGCTTGCGTCATCGCCTCCAGCTTGCCCAGGCTCTCGACGATTTCGTCCCACAGGCCCTCGGGATGGCGGCCGCCATTCTCGTTGTACTCGGCCCACGCCTGCGTCGTGATGGTGAACCCGGGAGGCACGGGGATGCCGAGGTTGGTCATCTCGGCGAGCTCGCAGCCTTTTCCTCCGAGAAGATTGCGCATCAGGGACGAACCTTCCGCCGTGCCGTCTCCGAAGAAATACACGTACTTGGCCATGGGCATGAGTCTCCGTAGGCGATCTTCTCTGGGGAGAAAAAAGTCTTTGAATTCTAGCGGATGGCGCGCACGAGTGTCAACGCTTCCCGCCCGGTCCGCCGTCATGCCTTCTCCCCGTCTTGCCCCGTGGCCACTCGACCGACTCCGTGCCGCTCACCGAATCCACCCGGAGGGTCTCCCGGATCTCCAAAAAAGAAGGGCCACGGGTTCTGATCCCGTGGCCCTCTGATTCCAACTCGAGTGCCACGGGCTTCTCCTGCCCGTAGCACCCCGCGTCGTCTAGCTCGGCGGTGCTCCGGGCAGGCCCGGCAGCGCCAGGGTAATCAGTCCCAGCGACAGCACGCGCGCGATCAACGCTTCCATTGGGGCCGACTATACCGTCCCGTCGCGACGCCCGTCAACCTCTTCGTCGTCCACCGGCCACGGTTCAATGCGCGGCCGCTTGCCTCACCGCCAAACACCAGCGCTTCGACGGCCACCAGATGATCGCGCATGGCCTCCTCGGCCGCCGCCACCTGCCGCTGAGTGATGGCGTGCAAAATCCGCCGGTGATCCTGGTGTGAGCGCGTGGGGCGTCCGGGTGTGTTGAGCGATTCCTCGCGGCTCTGGGTGAGCAGATCCATCACCGCGTGGGCAATCCGCGTGATGGCCTCGTTGTGAGCGGCGCGCCCGATGGCGGCGTGGAACTCCGCGTCCTGGGCGAGGCCGGTGCGTCCCGCCGCGACCTCGCGCGCCTGCGCCTCGAGGATGCGCTCCATCTCCTGGATCTCGTCGGGCGTGGCCCGCGCCGCGGCGAGGCCCGGCGATGGCCGGCTCGAGGAGCCGCCGCGCCTCGAACAGCTCGGCGATGGACTCGCGCTGCGACACCATGACGAGGGCCAGCGGCTCGATGAGGCGGTCCAGCGACGCCTCGCGGATGAACGTTCCCTCCCCCGGCCGAATCTCCACCAGGCCCAGGCTCTCCAGGGCGCGCAGCGCCTCGCGGACCGAGGTGCGACTGACGAGGAACTTCTCGGCCAGTTCCCGCTCCGGGGGAAGCCGGTCGCCGCTCGCCAGGCGCCCCTCGGCGATCATCGTCTTGATCTGCCGGACGATCTCCTCGTAGATGCGGGTGGACTTGATGGGGGCCAGGTGCATCCCGCGGTCGGCGTCCGGGAGGTCGCGTCCGGTCTCGGGGAGAGTGCGGCGTTCGGGAGTCGTCATCGGTTCACGGATGCCCTGGCGCCGGCCGGGCCGCGCGCGCGAACCACCAGCCAAGCCCGCTGAGAATGATACCCAAGGCGACGGGCAGCGGATAGTGCAGAAGATGCGCGGCCTCGCCGAGCCAACCCCGCACGAGGTCGTCCTTCAGGATCATCTCGCCGGCCACGTAGCCGAGGATGCCCCCGCCCAGCCAGACGATCCACGGGTAACGGACCATCAGGCGCGCCAGGAGGCCGCTGCCCCACACCACGAGGGGCAGGGAGAGCGCGATCCCGAACACCACGAGCACGAGATTGCCGTGCGCGGCGCCGGCTACGGCCAGCACGTTGTCCAGGCTCATCACCACGTCGGCGACGATGATGATCCACACGGCCTCCCAGAGCGAGGTGCCGTGTCGCACGTGCCCCTCGCCGGCTTCGTCGGCGCTCTGACGGACCAGCTTGAGGGCGATCCAGATCAGCAGCAGGCCGCCGGCCACCTGGAGGAGGGGAATGCGGAGAAGGTACGTGATGATGGTGATGAACAGCAGCCGGAGCCCCACCGCCCCCGCCGAACCCCACATCCGCCCCCAGAACTGCTGGGAGCGCGGCAGCGAGCGCACGGCCAGCGCGATGACCAGGGCGTTGTCCCCGGCCAGGGTGAGATCGAGGATGACGATGCTCAGCCAGCGGGCCCAGAATTCCGGATCGGCCAGAAATGACACAAGGGCGCCTCGCGCTTACGGGCCACCGGGTGAGGGGTGCGCGACGCGGCCGCCGCGCCATCGCCGCCACCACGGGGTGAGCACAGGCAGAGCGAAAGAAGAAGACGGCCAGGGCCGTGATGAGCCCGGCGATCGGGCGCGTCAAGAAGATGGCGACGCGATCCCTGGGACATGATCAGGCTCTGGCGCAGGGCGTTCTCGGCCAGGTCGCCCAGGACCAGGGCCAGCACCAGCGGAGCCAAGCGGATAGTCGAGCTTCTTGAAGACGTAGCCCACCACGCCGAAGATCAGCATGTACCACACGTCGATCATGCTGCTGTGCACGGCGTAGGCGCCGATGGCGCACACCACCACGATGAGCGGGGTGAGGATGGCGAAGGGCACGCGGAGGATGGCCGCGAAGAACGGCACGAAGAGCAGGACCATGAGGACGCCGATGACGTTGCCGGTGTACATGCTGGCGATCAGCCCCCAGACGAACTCCGGCTTCTCCTGGAACAGCAAAGGCCCGGGCTGGAGACCCCAGATGATGAGCCCGCCCAGCATGACCGCGGCCGTCGGCGAGCCCGGGATGCCGAGGGTGAGCATGGGCAGCATGGCCGCCACCCCGGCCGCGTGGGCGGCCGTTTCGGGCGCCACCATCCCCTCCAGCTCCCCCTTGCCGAACCGCTCCGGATGCTTGGAGAACCGCTTGGCGAACGCGTAGCTCATGAACGACGCCGGGGTGGCCCCACCGGGCTTGAACCCCATCCAGAAGCCGATCACCGCGCTGCGCACGAAGGTCCTCGCGTAGCGGGGCAGAATCTTCCACGTCTCCAGGACCACGCGCAGGTTCATCCCCGTGCGCGCGCCCCGAAAGCGCAGCCCCTCCTCCACCGAGAGCAGGATCTCGCCGATGCCGAACAGGCCGATCACCGCGACCACGAAGTCGAAGCCCTTCATGAGGTCCGGTGAGGCCGAAGGTAAGGCGGAGCTGACCGGTGACGATGTCGAGGCCAACGCTGGCCAGGATGAAGCCGAGGATGATGGACACGAAGGACTTCAGCGGGTTGCCCCCGCCGAGCCCGATGAAGCTCGAGAACGTGAGGAGCTGGATGGCGAAGAACTCCGGCGGCCCGAACTTCAGGGCCAGCTCCGCGAGGATCGGGGCGAAGAAGGTGATGAGCACGATGGAGAAGAGCGCGCCCACGAACGACGAGGTGAAGGCCGCGGTGAGGGCCTGCCCGCCCTGCCCCTCGCGGGCCATCGGATAGCCGTCGAACGTGGTGGCCACCGACCAGGGCTCACCCGGGATGTTGAAGAGCACCGAGGTGATGGCGCCCCCGAAGAGGGCGCCCCAGTAGAGCGACGTCAACAAGATGATGGCCGAGGTGGGCGGCATGGTGAAGGTCAAGGGGAGCAGGATGGCCACGCCGTTGGCGCCGCCCAGCCCGGGAAGCACTCCGATGACGGTCCCCAGCAGCACCCCGATCACGGCCATGACGAGATTGAACGGGGTGATGGCGACCGAGAAGCCGAGGGCGAGATTCTCGAGTCCCATCCGTCAGTAGCCGAGCCACGTCTCCAGCGGTCCCTTGGGCATCGGCACCAGGAACCACCGGTCGAAGACGAGGAAGCTCAGGACCGCCATGCCCAGCGCGCAGGCCAGGACGGTCCCCCAGGAGTGGCGCCCGATCCAGCGCATGTACACGGCGATGTAGAGCGCGGAGGACACGTAGAGTCCGAGCCACTGCGTGAGCACAACGAGAGCCGAGGGCCGGCAGCAGCACCTTCAGGACCAGCCTGAGCTTCTCGGCGGTGACGAAGGGTCCCGAGGACTTCCGCGTGCCACGCCTGCGACCATGATGGCGGCGCACGCCGCCACCAGGAGCACGCCCAAGCCAGAACGGGAAGAACCCGCTCTTGGGTCCGTCCGTCGCCCCAGCCGATGCCCAGGCGGACGGCGTCGAAGACCACGACGCCCCCCATGAGCATCAGGAGCGAGGCGGTGACGAGGTCGGCGCCCCGCATCTACTTCTTGAGCAACCCGCCCTTCGCCATCAGCTCGCGGTGCTGCTGCTCGGCGCCCTCCAGCCACTTCACGTACTCGGGACCGGTGGCGAACGCGCCCTTCAGGGCGCCCTTGTGCAGGTAGTCCTGGAAGTCCGGCGTGTCGTACACCTTCTTCAGGAAGCCGATGTACCACTCCACCGCGTCCTTGGGCATGTCCGGGGCGCCGAAGATTCCCCGCAGCATCTGGTACTGAAGATCGAGGCCCAGCGCTTCCTTGATGGTGGGGATCTCCTTCCAGTCGGGATCCGGGATGCGCTCGGGATCGAAGACGCCGAGGGGCCGCACGCGCCCCGCCTTCCAGTGGCTCACGCACTCGATGGGATTGTTGACGGTCGAGTCGACGTGCTTGCCCACCAGGTTGACGCACACCTCGCCGCCGCCCTTGAAGGGCACGTAGGTGAACTTCACCCCCGCGCCCTGCTCGAGCTGGATGGTGATGATCTGATCCTCCTGGGCCGAGCCCGTGCCGCCCATCTTCATGCGGGTGTCGCCGCCCGAGCGCTCCTTGGCGGCCGCCATGTACTCCTTGGCCGTCTTGTAGGGCGTCTCCGCGTTGACCCAGAGGATGAAGCGGTCCAGGGCCAGGCGCGCGACGGGCGTCAGTTCCTTCCAGCTGAAGGGCACGCCCGGTGTGCAGCGGCGTGGTGAACAGATTCGACAGGGTGATGATGATCGTGTGCGGATCGCCCTTCTTGCCCTTCACGTAGAGGAAGCCCTCGGCGCCGGCGCCGCCCGCCTTGTTGACGACCATCGATGGGCTTGGGCGAGAGCTTGTGCTTCTCGGCGAGGCCCGCGATGAGCCGCGCCATCTGGTCGGCTCCTCCGCCGGTACCCGCGGGGATGACGAATTCGATCGGCCGGGTGGGCTCCCAGGCGGCCTGCGCGGGCACGACCGCCAGGACCACCGCCCAGACGGCCAGCACCAGGAGCGCGATCACTCTCATGTGCCAGTCCTCCTCAGCACTGAGAAAGGCTTCGCCCTACAAACACGGCGGGACCAGGCGCCGTTCCGCGCCTGGTCCCGCCGCCGCGCGGGCGCGGTGGACCCCACTCCTGGCCAGGCAGCCTTGTTGACCGGACGCTATCTACTGGGCGTTCAGGGCCGCCTTCGTGGCCTCCAGCCGCCGGAAGGGAATCACGGCGGGGATCTCCCACTTGTCCCACATCTCGTCGACCTTCGCCTGGAAGTAGGCCAGGTCCTCCTCCGTGAAGTGGGCGAACCGCCCCTGCTTCAGGAGGTACTCCCGTACGGGCTTGCGCTTGCGCCCGTCGACGAGGGCCCGGGTCTTGCCGTAGTACTTCACCACCCCGTCCTCGACCTCGTAGAGGGGGAACAGCCCCGTCTCGATGGCCAGCTCGCCCATCTCGTGGGAGAGCATGGGGTCGTAGTCCCAGCCCTTCGGGCAGGGATCGAGCGAGTGGATGAACGTGGGGCCGCCGATGGTCAGGGCCCGGCGGACCTTGTTCATCATCTCCACGGCGTAGGACGCGCACACCGTGGCCACGTACCGGCACTCCGGGTGCCCGGCCGCCATCATCCCGGCCATGTTCTTCTTCCAGCGCGTGTGGATGATGCGCTTGGCGACGCCGGGCGGGCTGAAGGTGGTGTGGGCGCCGTACGGCGTCATGCCCGAGAGCTGGATGTCGGTGTTGGCGTACGACTCGTTGTCGTACAGCAGGATGAGGCGAGTTGTACTCCTTGTGGGTCAGCGTCGCCGAGATGGCGCCGATGCCCATGTCGGCGCCCCCGCCGTCACCGCAGAAGGCGATGACGTTGATGGGCTCGGTCTTGATCTTGCCCTTCTTCATGAGGGACTTGAGCCCGGCCGCCGTGCCCAGCGCCGCCGAGCCGGAGGACCCGAGCTGGGTGTGCATCCACGGCACCACCCATGGCGTCGTGTAGTACGTGGTGTTGGCCACGTACATGCAGCCGGTCGAACCCAGCACGATGGTGCGCGGGCCGGCCGCCTTGACCATGAGCTTCATGACCAGGGCCGACTCGCAGCCCTGGCAGGTCCGGTGGCCCGAGGTGAAGTACTCCTCGATGGTGACCCGCTTGATGCCCCGGAACGGCTCGAGGATCTGCGTGGCGTTCGTGAACGTGGTCGTCTCCGCCATGGGTGATCTCCTATTCGCGAACGCCGAGCCAGTGCGTCCTGGCGTCGGACTTGCCGGAGTTCGCGGCACTATAGCACATATCGGTCGCCTTGTAGACGTCCTCCAGCGTCACCTCGCGTCCCCCCGAGCCCACAGATGAAGCTGAGGAGCGGGGGCCGCCGCTCGGCGTTGTAGAGGGAGGCGCGGATCTCGTTGGCCACCACCCCCGAGGCGAACGGCGAGCCGAAGGAGTAGTCGCGGTCGATGACCCCGATGGCCCCCGCCTTCGACAAGGCGGCCACGAGTTTCTCCGTGGGGAAGGGCCGGAACCAGCGCAGCCGGACGAGACCGACCTTCTTGCCCTGGGCGCGCATGGTGCGGATGCCGACCTTGATGGGGAGCGAGATCGTCCCCATCCCGACCAGAATGATGTCCGCGTCGTCCGTCATGTATTCCTCGAACCACGGGTTCTCGGGCCCGCGGCCGAAGACGCGCCGGAAGTCGGCGTAGGCCTCCTCGATGACGGTGGAGGCGCGCTTCATGGCCTCGTCGTTCTGGCGCCGGATCTCGATGACCCAGTCCTCGTTGGCCTGCGGGGCCACCGTGATGGGGTTGTCGGGATGCAGCAGCAGATCGCCGCGGTTGTAGCGCGGCAGGAACTGGTCCACCTTGGCCCTGGGTGGCACCAGGGTGATGGCCTGCGAGTGGGTGAGGAACGCGCCATCGGCCGAGATGGCCAGGGGCAGGAACACGCGGCGATCCTCGGCCACCCGATAGGCGATCAGCGTGGTGTCGAGCGCCTCCTGCGAGGTGTCGATCCACACCAGCATCCAGCCGAGATCGCGCACGAAGAGGGCGTCGTTGTGCTCGACCCCGAAGGCTCCGGGGTCGTCGAGGGCCCGGTTGCCCACCAGGGCGACCATGGGCACGCGGAGGGGCGGCGTCACCACCAGGCATTCCATGGCGTAGGCCCAACCCACGCCGGACGAGCCGCAGAACACGCGGGCCCCGACCGTCGAGGCGTGCTTGACGATCTCGAACTGGCTGTGCTCGCCCTCGGCCACGATGTACTCGGCCATGAGCTGGCCGTTGGCGATCTTCTTGGCGATGGCCTGCATGACGGTGTCGTACGGCCGGATGGGATAGGCCGTGACCACGTCGATGTCGGCCAGGACGAGGGCCTCGGCCACCGCCTCGCTGCCGGAGATGAGAAGCTCTTTGTCCTCGCTGACGGCCGGGGCCGTCGTCGTCGCGACTGCCATCGCTGATATCCTCCTATTGAACGGGGCCCGGGCACCCGGGCTTCGGCCACGCCGGTGCCCCGCCGGAATTCCCGTATGCGATTCATGTCCTGCGCGCCCTGGGCGCGACCATCGGCGCCGCCTCGCATCCGCTCAGAGCGTCTTGTGCTTGGCGTTCTCGCCGGGAATGCCGGCGGTGATCTCCACGCCACCCGCATCGAGCTCCGCCGCCAGCTCCTGCTCGTACTGGCCGCGGAAGCGGAAGCCGTGCGAGCGCACGGTGGCCTGCTTGTCGGCGATCTTGCCGATCATCCACGTCTTGTAGGCGTCCTTGTCCTGCCGCCACATCTCCCACTGGCTGGCGTTGTCGTCGAAGAGCGCCTCGTTGACCATGGTGATGCAGTTCTCGACGGGGCACACCGCCTCGCACACGCCGCAGCCGCAGCAGGCCTCCATGTTGGCGTCGAAGGTGGCGTCGGGCATCACGTCGAAGCACGGAGTCCGGGCAGGAGATCCAGCAGAGGTTGCACTTGACGCAGGTGTCGAAGTCGATCACCGGCCGCATGGTGCGCGTCGTGTACTTCTTGAAGTACGGGTTGCGCTCCGGGACGTAGCCCTTTCCCTCCTCCTTGGGCTTGCCGATGGGAATGGCGGGGATCGTGACGCCCTCGCGCATCTCCCACCACTTGGGCATCTCGAAGGAGAACGGCACCTCGTCGTTGCCCTCGGTGATCCGTGACCGCGCGCGTCTCCAGCCGGTCGTGGGCCTTGCGGGCGGAGGCGACCTTGAGGTCGGAGCCCCAGTCGATCTCCTTGATGGCCTGGCACACGGCGTCGAGGCTCAGGAACTCCGGGGCGAGGCGGGCGAGCGCGCCGAGGATGCGGACTTCCGTGTGGTCCTCCCGGTAGACCCAGAGGCCCGCGAAGGACGCCTTGGCCCGGATGAGCGAGAGCTTCCACGGCGCGTCCTTCTTGTGGATGTCCTCGAGGAGGCTGTCGAAGGGCTGGAGCGAGGTCATCAGCACGGTGCCGTTCGGCACGGTCAGCCGGTTGATCGGCTGCAGTCCGTACCAGGCCCACGATTCCACGCCCTTGGACAAGCGTGTCGTCGACGCAGATGGTGACGTCGACGTGCTTGGGCTCGTAGCGCGCCATGTTCTGCTCGAGCTCTTCCTTGCTGTCGGCGACGATGGCGAAATCCTTGGCCGGAATACCGTTTCGCTGGGGGCTGTCCCCGTACCGCCCGAAGGCGATACCCCAGCGTCCCGCCTTGCGGGCGGACAGCACGATGCCTCGAGTGATGCGCGAGACGCCAGATTCTTCTGGAAGATCCCGCGGTAGACCACCTCACAAATCAGGGCAGACATGCGCTCCTCCTCGGGTCGGGTACAGGGTTCGCCGGACCGCTGGTCGGCTGGTCCGACCAGAGAATACCCGATGGGTCAAGCGCCCTCAAGGGTTTAGATCGGCTACGATGCGATCATCCCGGCCCCACTCGCCGGTCAGAGTGGTGCGGCCGAGGCGCCGAGCGATCTCGGCGCGGAAGGGAGGCGGACCGTGGCGATCCTCAGAGAGTTCCGCGAGTTCGCAGTCAAGGGCAATGTTGTGGACCTCGCCGTCGGCGTGATCATCGGCGTCGCCTTCGGGAAGATCGTCAACTCCCTGGTGGCGGACGTGATCATGCCCCCGATCGGCCTCTTGCTCGGCGGTGCCGACTTCGCGAGCTTCGCCGTGGTCCTCAAGCCGGCGTCGGTCGACGCCGCCGGCAAGGCCGTCGCGCCCGTCCTCCTGAAGTACGGCGTCTTCATCAACGCCGTCATCGAGTTCGTGATCGTCGCCTTCGCCGTCTTCCTCATCGTGAAGGCCATCAACGCCGCGAAGCGCGAGCAGCCGGCGGCGCCGGCACCCCCACCCGCTCCGACGAGGGAGGAAGTCCTGCTGACGGAGATTCGCGATCTCCTGAGAGCCCAGCGGGGAGCCTGAGTTCGCGAGACGGCGATCACCGCACGCCGTGCCCGGGCGACCGTGCCTCGCGTGAACGGCAAGGTGTGGAGGGGTGAGACACCCAGCCGCGTCGACGCGGGAGACGGTGACGGCTGTCGGGCGCCGCGCGAATGGAGAGGTTTGGAGGGGGCCCGGGCCCCCTCCAACTGACAGGGCCTCGACAGTCCCCTGCGCGGAGACTAGGCCACGCGGCTCAGAAAGGTCGTGAGGGCGCGCGTGAACTCCTCGGGCTGCTCCAGGTTGCTCAGGTGCGAGGCGGACTTGAGGATGACCAGCTCGGATCCGGCGATCTTCTCGTTCATGACGCGCGAGGCGGCCACCGGCGTGCCCTGATCTTCCTCTCCCACCACGATCAGGGTGGGCAGCTTGATGGCGGCGATCTTGTCCGTGAGGTCCAGGGCCGAGATGGCGTGGCAGCAGCCCGCGTAGCCGGCCGGCTTGGTGGCCCGGATCATCGCGCGCACGCGGTCGACCACGTCCTTGCGCCCGGTGACGAACGGCGCCGTGAACCAGCGGCCGATCGTCGGTTCCACGAGCGGCTCCATCCCCTGCGTCTCCGCCGTCTTGATGCGCTCGCCCCACAGCGGCTTGGCCTCCGCGGGCACCCGGCTGGAGGTGTCGCACAGGCTGAGGCTCGCGAACAGGCCCGGGGCTGGCCAGCGCCAGGGTCTGCCCGATCATCCCGCCCATGGAGAGGCCGATCCAGTGGGTGCGGTTGATCCCGAGCGCGGTCAGGAGCGCGCGGGCGTCCTCCGCCAGTTGCCCGAGCGTGTAGGCCTCCGCCGGGGCATCGGTGCCTCCGTGGCCGCGCGTGTCGTAGCGAAGGACGCGATATCGCGCCGTGAGCGCGGGCATCTGCGGGATCCCACATCGACGCGTCGGCCGCCAGCGAATGGCTCAAGCGTCACCACCGGAGCGCTGGCCGGACCGTCCAGGGTGTAGTTCATGGTGATGCCGTTGGCGGTGATCTTCATGCCTGCCTCCCGTCGTGATTCGGATGGCGCGTCTGGGCCACCATCTCACAGAAGTAGCGGTGCACGGTGGGATCGTCAGTCAGTTCCGGGTGAAACGTCGCCACCAGGATCGCTCCCCTCGCGGGCCATGACCGGCTCGCCGTTCCGCGCCGCGAGCACCTCCACCTGCGCTCCGAGCCGCCGGATGCGAGGCGCCCGGATGTAGACCATCTCGACGGGGACCGGGCGCCCGTCCAAGGTGGCCACGCCGTGTTCCTCGAAGGACTCGCGCTGGCGGCCGTAGGCATTCCGCTCCACGGTCGCGTCGATGAGCCCGAGGGAGAACTGGCGCGGGCTCTCCACCTCGGAGGCCAGCAGGATCAGCCCCGCGCAGGTGCCGAAGATCGGGCGTCCGGAGGCGTGGAAGTCCTTCAGCGCAGGGACGAAGTCCCACTCGTCCATGAGCTTGAGCAGGGTCGTGCTCTCGCCGCCGGGAATGATGAGGCCGTCGAGGCCGTCCAGCTCCTCGGGCTTGCGGACCTCGACGCCCTCGGCGCCGCAGCGCTCCAGGGCCTTCCGGTGGAGATGGAAGTCTCCCTGGAGCGCGAGGACGCCGATCCTCAGTCGGCTCACCAGCCACGGGTCTGCAGCAGCTCGTCCTTGCCCATCTTGGCCACGTCGAGCCCGGGCATGGCGTCAGCCAGATCCTCGCTGACGCGGGCGAGGACGTCGGGGTCCTTGTAATGCGTGGTCGCCTGGACGATGGCCTTGGCGCGCTTGCGCCGGGTCCGACGACTTGAAGATGCCCGAGCCCACGAACACGGCCTCGGCGCCGAGCTGCATCATCAGCGCCGCGTCGGCCGGCGTGGCGATGCCGCCCGCGGAGAAGTTCGGCACGGGCAGCCGCCCGGTCTTGGCGATCCAGCGCAGCAGCTCGATGGGCGCGCCGAGGTTCTTGGCCTCGGTCATCAGCTCCTCGGGGCCCAGGGTGGTCAGTCGGCGCATGCCGCCCATGACCGAGCGCATGTGGCGCACGGCCTCCACGATGTTGCCGGAGCCCGCCTCGCCCTTGGTGCGGATCATGGCCGCCCCCTCGCCGATGCGGCGGAGGGCCTCGCCGAGGTCGCGCGCCCCGCACACGAAGGGGATGCGGAAGGCGAACTTGTCGATGTGGAAGTGCTCGTCGGCGGGCGTGAGCACCTCGGACTCGTCGATGAAGTCCACGCCCAGCGACTCGAGGATCTGCGCCTCCACGAAGTGGCCGATGCGCGCCTTGGCCATCACGGGGATGGTCACGCACTTCTGGATCTCGCGGATCTTGCCCACCGCGGCCATGCGCGCCACCCCGCCATCCCTGCGGATGTCGGAGGGCACGCGCTCGAGGGCCATCACCGCGGCCGCGCCTGCGTCCTCCGCGATCTTGGCCTGCTCGGCGTTGGTGACGTCCATGATGACCCCGCCCTTGAGCATCTCGGCCAGGCCGATGTGCTTGCGGTCCGCGATGTGCAACCCGTTCAGCTCCGTCATGGGCTCTCTCTCCTTTCTGGAATCGCTACACCACTGGTACCGGAACGCCCGCCGCGTGCCGTCCGGCCGGACGGCGCAGGGCGGCGCGAATCGCCTCCCCGAGCCGGCGCACACCCTCGTCGATCCGGTTGGCCGGGACCGAGGAAAACGACAGGCGCAGGGTCCGCTCCCCGCTGCCGTCGACGAAGAAGGACTCGCCCGGCGTGAAGGCCACGCCCCGCTCGATGGCCGCGGGCAGGAGCGCGCTCGCGCTGAGCCCGGAGGGGAGCGTGAGGAGCAGGGAGAAGCCCCCGCACGGCTCCGTCCACGTCGTGCCCTCGGGCATGCGCCGGGCGAGGGCGGCCACCAGGAGATTGCGTCGCCGTCCGTACTCGCGCGCCACCCGCGCGACGTGGCGATCGAGCAGTCGCCCGTCGCAGAAGCGATGCACCGCGGCCTGGATGAGCGCGCTGGTGTGGAGATCGGCGAGCTGCTTGGCCGCCTGCAGGCGCTCGTGGATGGCCGCGGGGGCGACGATCCAGCCGAGCCGCAGCCCCGGGAAGAGAATCTTGGAGAACGTGCCGATGTAGATCACCACGCTGTCGCGGTCCCCGGCCTTGAGCGGCGCCGCCGGGCGCGCGCCGTAGTAGAGGCTTCCGTCGAACCCGTCCTCCACGATCGGCACCTGATGGCGCGCCGCCGCCGCCAGCACCCGCCGCCCGGTCTCGCGGCTGATGGCGAGGCCCGTGGGATTGTGGGCATTGGGCTGGCAGTAGAAGAGCTTCGGCGCGTGGCGCTCGAGGAGGCGCTCGAACACCTCCGCCCGGGGCCCCTCACCGTCCCACGGCACCGCGAGGAGCTGGGCGCCGAACGAGCGAAACACCTGCACGGCGCGCGGATACGTGGGCTGCTCGATGGCGATCACGTCTCCCGGGTCGATGAGCGTTCGCGCGATGAGGTCGAAGCCCTGCTGCGACCCGTTCACGATGAGGATCTCCTCGGGCCGCGCCTCGAGGCCGGTGCGGAGGAGGTAGGCGCTGAGATATCGGCGCAGCGGCGGATAGCCGCCCGTGGGGTAGTACTGGAGCAGCGACTCGCCCTCGTCGCGGATCACTCCGTTCAGGACGCGCCGGAAGGCGTCGGTGGGGAAGAGCCCGCTGTCGGGCATGCCGCCCGCGAAGGAGACCACGTCACCGTGCAAGGTGGCGGGCACGCCGACGCCCCGTCGGCGCTCCTCGTCAGCGCCGATGATCTGTGCGCTCCGTGAGAAGAGGCCAGACCAATCGATGGAGGCGGGGGCCCGGACCGGCGTCGCGGGCGCTCCCTCCGGCCGTCCGGTGACGAACGTCCCCTGCCCCACGTGGGCGCGCGCCAGCCCGGCGGCCACCAGCTCCTCGTAGGCCAGCGCCACCGTGGCCCGGTTCACCCCGAGGGCGCCGGCCAGCTCTCGCGTGGCCGGCAGCTTCACCCCGGGCGCGAGCAGGCGCTCCTGGATGAGCCGCTCGATCTGTTCCTCGATCTGCCGGGCCAGGGTCACCGGCCGGCTCCGGTCCAGCTGGATGTTCATGCCAGGCCATTTTCGATTTCTTTCGCCTCCCGTCAAGGGCCAATTGGCATGCTCGCGATCGGGCCAATGGGCCCGCGGAGCGGGCTCGCCTGGTCGAGCGGGCCGGGCTTCGCGGGGATGCCGAGGCGAACGATATAATGGCCGCGCATTCTCACCATGTCGCCGAGCAGGAACCGGCTCGGCTAGTCCGGACGACAGAGAGGCGGAGGACGTGATGAGCGCAGGCGAAGCGCCGGTCAAGCAGGCAGTGAAATGGATCGACGATCAGCTCCGCGACCGCCCGCAGGCGGATCGGCCCACGCTGGTCGACGAGGCGTCGCGCCGCTTCGACCTCTCGCCCCTCGACGCCGATTTCCTCTACCGTCACCTGGCCGCGCGCGGTCGCCCGTCATGACCGACACGCACGCCCGGCTCGTGCAGCAGCAGTTCGGACCGAGCGCCGCCGATTACGTGGCCAGCAGCGGGCACGCCGGCGGGCAGGACCTCGAGACTCTCGTCGGCTGGGGGCGCGCGCTGAGGCCCCGGCGCGTGCTCGATGTCGCCACCGGCGGCGGCCACACCGCCCTGGCGTTCTCCGCATTCGCGGAGCACGTCGTGGCCTACGACCTCACCGCTCCGATGCTGGAGGCCGCCCGGCGATTCGCGAGGACGCGCGGCGCCGCCAACGTGGCCTTCGCCGCCGGCGACGTGGAGGCCCTGCCGTTTCACCAGGGCTTCGACGTCGTCACCTGCCGCATTGCCGCCCATCACTTCGCCAACGTGGGCGCCGCGGTGCGCCAGATGGCGCAGGCGCTTCGGCCCGGGGGCTCCCTGCTCCTCCAGGACATCCTGGGCCACGACGATCGCGCGGCGGCCGCCTTCATCCTCGAGGTGGAAAAGCGCCGCGACCCATCGCACGTGCGCTCGTATCGCGCGGTGGAATGGAAGGCTCTCCTGCGCGGCGCCGGCCTCACCCCGATGGACGAGACGGTGGTGAGCAAGATCCGACCGTGGGAGGAGTGGACGGGCCGGATGCGAATGACCGCGCAGGCCCGCGCCGATCTCGATCGCTTCGTGCGCGAGGCCCCGGCTGCCTGCCGCGAAGCCTTCGTCTTCCGACTGACGGCGGACGGCGTCGAATCCTTCACGGATCGCATGCTCCTCGTCCGCGCCGACCGCGACTGAGCAAATGGGGGGCTCCGGGCGCCCCCCAAGCCCCCCGGCGCTCGGGGCGCCCCGGCGCAGCCGTGGCGCCCCTCGACCATACGATTCGTTCACGCGCTCTGGCGCCTCGACCGGGCCCCCAAACGCTCGGGGCGCCCCAGCCAAGCTGGGTCACCCCTCGAGTCCCGGCGAAGCTATGGAGGCGTGCCGGGCGCTCCTGCGACCCGGCGCGTGCGTCTGAAAGGCCTCCGTTCGAGCGCGGGCTCCGCCCGCGCCAACCTCCCGGGGGAGGCATCGGAGGGGGCCGTCGAGGCCCCCTCCGAAGGCTTCAGCGCAGGCGGACGATCGTTGCCCCCCAGCCACCGCGCTCGGGCGGCGCATCGGCGTAGCGTTCGACGAGCGGGTGGCGCGCCAGGAGGGCGTGCACCGACGCGCGCTGGGCCCCGATCCCCCGCCCGTGGATCAGGCGGACCTCGCGAAAGCCCCGCGCCTGGGCCTCGTGCAGGTAGTCGTCGACGACGGAGCGGACGTCAGCCGGTGCGAAGGCGTGGAGATCGAGCGAGTCCTCGATGGGGATACGGATCGGTTCGTCCTCCGCCATCCCGCGATTGTCGCCGCCCCGGGCTCAGAGGCGCGGTCCGGCCATCACATGCTTCTGCCAGTGGTCGAAGCTCAGGAGATCCTCCCCCGACAACTTGCACTGTCAGAACGTCGCGGCCCTCTCGAAGAACACCACGTCGATGAGGCCCACGCTCTCGGCGCGCGCCGTCTCCGCAACCTTCTGGGTCACCATCTGCCTCACGAACGGGATGGGGATGCGGCCCAGGCGATGCAGGACCTCGTCGGTGCAGCGGATGCGCGTGCCCGGAAGCACCGGGCCCTCGGCGACCGGCGCCTCGTCGGGTTCGTGCTCGCAGGTTTCGGGGACGAGCTGCTGGAGTCGGAGGGAGACGTAGTCGGTCACCCACGCCTGGAGTCCGGCCTTGGCTTCTTCGGCCTGCAGCGCGGCGCGGTCGAGTTTGTCGCCCACCGATTGCAGCAGAGCCTCGAGACGGGCCAGCCGCGCCTCGACGGTGGCCAGTCGCTGGTCGAGCGTCGGATCAGAGCCATGTGACGCGGATTCCATGCGCGGAGGATACCCGGTCGCAGCGCCGGCCGGCAAGGGCCCCGGGGTAGAATCGAGCGACGTGGCTGTCCTCCTGACCGTCCTCACCGATCCACGCGATGCCTCGGCGCGCCGCGCGCTCACCCTCACGCCGGGGGTCTCGATCCTCAAGACGGCCCAGGCGGCCGGGGTCGACATCACGGCCACGTGCGGAGGCCGGGGACGCTGCACGTCGTGCCGCGTGAAGTTCGTGGCCGGCCCCATCCCTCCGCCGACGATCATGGACGAGGTCCAGCTCGGCGCCGACCAGGTGCGCGAGGGCTACCGTCTCTCCTGCCAGTGCCGGCCCGGCGAGCCCGTGACCGTGCAGGTGGCCCCGCCGATCGAGGAGCTGTCGTTCCAGATGCTGGGTGCCGCCGACCGCACCGGCGCGCTGGGCCGTGTGGCCATCGACTCCGGCGTGGACAAGCGTCTCGTCACGGTGGCCCTCCCGCGCGAGGAGCACCACCAGACCTCCGACCTCGAGCAGTTGCTCGCCGTCGTCGGAGGCGAGCCGGCGGACGTCGGGCCGAGCATGCTCGCCCGCCTGCCGCAGGCCCTGCGCGACGATCCCGCGGGGACCACGGTCACGACGTTCGGAGGGCGCATCGTCGCCGTCGAGCGCGGCGACACGACCTCGATGAAGTTCGGCCTCGCCATCGACGTGGGCACGACGAGCGTGGTCACCACCCTCGTCGAGCTGACCTCCGGCGAGCAGCTCGCCTCGGTGGCCAGCCTCAATCCCCAAGCCGTCTTCGGCGGCGACCTCATGTCGCGCATCGCCTTCGCCCAGTTCAACCCGAGCAATCTGCGCAAGCTCACCACCCGCATCATCGGTCTCCTCAATCGCCACATCGCCGAGATCTGCGACCAGGCGGGGGTGCTGCCCAAGTGGATCTACAAGGCCGTGGTGGTCGGCAACACCTGCATGCACCACCTGCTCCTCGGCATCGATCCTTCCTGGGTTGGCCTCGCGCCCTACGCGGCGGTGATGCGCCACCCGCTCACCGTGCCCGCGCGCGAGCTGTTCCTCCGGATCGCCCCGGAGGCGCCGGTGTGCTTCCTGCCCATCGTGGCGGGCTTCGTCGGTGCCGACGCGGTGGCCGTCGCGCTCGCCACGCGCATCTACGAGTCACCGAAGCTGCGCGTGGCCATCGACATCGGGACGAACGGCGAAGTGCTTCTCGGCTCGCGCGACCGATTGTGGGCCGCCTCCGCGCCGGCGGGGCCCGCGCTCGAGGGCGCCCAGATCCGTCACGGGATGCGCGCGGCCCTCGGCGCCATCGACCGCGTGGCCGTGGGCGACGACATCGACGTGCACACCATCGGGGAGACTCCCCCCATCGGCATCTGCGGCTCCGGGCTCATCGACCTCATCGCGGGACTGCTCGACGCCGAGGTCATCGACCCCACCGGGCTCATCCAGGTGGACGATCGCGCGCGCTTCCCCGCGGGGCTGCGCGACCGGATCGAGATGCGCGGCGAGGAGCGCCTGGTGGTGGTGCGCCGGGCCGGCGAGTCGGGAGCGGCCCGAGAGATCGTCCTGACCCAGGACGACGTGCGCCAGGTGCAGCTCGCCAAGGGGGCCATCGCGTCGGGTGCCGCCCTCCTGCAGCACGTGGCGGGCATTCCGACCGAGGAGATCGAGGAACTGATGCTCGCCGGCGGCTTCGGCAACTACGTGTCGATCGAGAGCGCGCTGCGCATCGGGCTGATCCCGCCCATGCCGGCCTCCCGCGTGCGCTACGTCGGCAACGCCGCCTCCCTGGGCGCCCAGATGTGCCTGCTCTCGGAGGCCGAGCGCGCCACGGCCGCGCGCCTCGCCACCCAGGTGGACCACGTCTCGCTGGCCACGCATCCCGACTTCGAGCAGATCTTCGTGGACTGCATGAACTTCCCGCCTCGCGGATGAGCGCACCAGGAACCGGCGTGTCACCGCCGACCATCGCCTCGAGCATCGCGGGGCTCGAGGCGGGGCCGCACCGCGCGACGATCGACGCGCGCTGGCTGATGGCCTACGCGGCGGCCGCCGGCGCCCACCGGTCACCGTGCTTCGACACCACTGCGGCTGCCGGGCCGATGGCGCATCCGCTCTTCCCCGTCTGCTACGAGTGGCCCCTGCTGGTCGAGATCCGCGCGCGCGCGATCGGGGACGCGGCGGCGCCGTTCGGGGTACACGCCAGCCACCGGCTCGTCCTGCATCGCCTGCCCCGCGCCGGCGACGAGCTGACATCCACCGCTCGCGTCGAGACCGTAGCCGCGCGCCGGGCGGGCACGCTCGTGGTCGTCCGGCTGGTCACCCGCGACAGGAGGGGGAACCTCGTGAGCGAGACCGACTATGGATCGCTCTACCGCGGAGTGTCCCTGGCCACCGGGGCGAGCGACGACACCTCGGCTCGGCCCTGGCCCGACCCTATCCTGCGCGGCACCGCGCGGTCGGCCACTCCGCCGCGCTGGACCGAACGCGTGGAGGTGCCCTACCATCTCGCGCACGTCTACACCGAGTGCGCGCGTATCTGGAATCCCATCCACACCGACGTCGCGGTGGCGCAGGCGGCTGGTCTGCCCGGCCCGATCCTCCACGGCACGGCCACCCTGGCCCTCGCCGTGTCGCGCCTCGTGGAACGGGATCTCGAGGGTGACTGCCGCGTTGTGCGCGGGATCGAGGCGCGCTTCACCGGGATGGTGCCCTTGCCATCGTCCTTCACCGTCCGCGCCGGCCCGCGCGCCACGGACGGCATCGCCTTCGGGGCGATCGACGCACAGGGCGCGCGCGTCCTGAGCGAAGGAGCTCTCCGGCTATGAAACAGATGAGTCGCCGCGACCGTATCCTGGCCGCCCTGCGCCGCGAGCCCGTCGATCGCGTGCCCTACGCGGTCTGGCGTCACTTCCCCGCCGTCGACCGATCGCCGGCCGGCCTCGCCCAGGCCACGCTCCGCTTTCACGAGCGCTATGGCTCCGACTTCCTGAAGCTGACGCCCAGCGGAGGCTACGCGGTGGAGGCGTGGGGGTGCGTGGAGAGCCCCGACGTCCGGCCCGACGGCCACCGGCCCTGCGCCTCCTGTGCCGTCCGGGAGCCGGGCGACTGGAAGAAGATCCGCGAGCTGGATCCCGGGGCGGCTGAGGGGTACGTCCAGCAGATCGAGGCGATCGTGCGCATGGGCTTCGACCGCCGCATCGGAGACACCCCGGTGGTGCCGACGCTCTTCTCCCCGCTGTCCCTGGCGCGCAAGTTATCTGGGAGCCGGCTCAACGCCGACCTGCGCGAGCAGCCCGGCGCAGTCGCGGACGCTCTGGAGGCCATCACGGTGACGCTCATCCGCTTCGCCGAGCTGGCCCTCAGCGAGGGCGTCTCCGGGATCTTCTACTCCATCCAGGCGGCCAGTGCGAGCCTCCACACCGAAGAGGAATACGCGCGCTTCGGCGAGCCGTACGATCGGCGCTTTCTCGAGGCGATCGCCGGGAAGTCCATACTCACCATCATCCACGCCCACGGGGATCGGCTCATGTTCGACCGCCTGGCTCGGCTGCCGGGCCATGCCTGGAACTGGGACGACAGGGCCACCCCGCCGAGCCTCGCCGAGGGGCGCTCAGCCGTGGCGGGCGCAGTGATCGGTGGGCTCAACCAGTGGGCCACCTTGCGCGACGGCACGCCCGAGCAGGCGATCGGGGAAGTGGACGACGCCATTGCGCAAACGGCCGGCATCGGGCTGATCGTGGGCCCGGGCTGCGTGCTGCCCATGGACACCCCCGATGCGAATGTGGCGGCGGTGGTCCGCAAGCTCGGCGGCCCGCTGAAGCCGATCCCCGGCGTGAAGCTGGAGTAGGCTACTTGCCGACGTTGAAGCGGAAGTGGCAGATCTCGCCGTCCTGGACGAGGTAGTCCTTGCCCTCCAGGCCGAGCTGCCCCTTGGCGCGGATGTCGGCGAAGGAACCCTTCGCGGCGATCAGGTCGTCGTAGGCGGTGACCTCGGCGCGGATGAAGCCCCGGGCGATGTCGGAGTGGACGGTGCCCGCCGCGTCCTGGGCCCGCGTCCCTCGGCGGACGGGCCACGCGCGCACCTCGTCCTCTCCCACCGTGAAGAACGAGACGAGTCCCAGCAGCGCGTAGCAGTCGTGGAGCACCCGATTGATGGCCGGCTCCGCGAGGCCGAGGTCGGCCAGGAACGCCTCCCGCTCCTCACCCGCGAGCTGTGCCACCTCGGCTTCGATCACCGCGGAGACCCAGCCCACCCGGGTGTGTGAGCGGGCCGCCAGGTCGCCCAGGCCGAAGACCTCGACCACGCGTGGGCCATCGGCGAGCCCCTTCTCGTGCAGGTTGATGCCGTGGAGGATCGGCTTCTCCGACAGGAAGGTGAATCCACGGGTGATGCGCGCCTCCTCCGGCGTGAGGGCCACCGCGCGCAGCGGCGTCTCGCCTTCCAGCTCGCCCTTGAGTCGCTGGAGAACGACCTGCTCCGCCGCCTCGGCGTCGGTCCGGCGCTTGCGCAGCGAGACCTCCAGCCGTTCCAGACGTCGCTCCACGACCTCGAGGTCGGCGAGCAGCAGCTCCATCTCGAGGTCGGCGATGTCGCGCCGGGGATCGGGCGCGCCCAGCGCCTGATCGTCGAAGGCCCGCACCACGTGCAGGAGGGCATCCGCTCCGCGGAACTCGCGCGTGTCGAGCCCGGCGCGCTCGCCCTTGGTGATGCCCGCGAGATCCACCACCTCGAACGAGGCGTACGTCGTCTTCTTCGGCGTGAACAGGGCGCTCAGCCGATCCACGCGCGCGTCGGGAACCCGGGCCACACCGGTGTGGAGCTCGGCCCGCTCGCCCTCGAAGCGCGAGGTGGCCACGCTCGCGCCGGTGAGCAGGTTGAACAAGGTGGTCTTGCCGCTGCGGGGGAGTCCGATCAGTCCAATCTTCACGGATGCTCATTATGCCATCGGCCTCGCCGTGCTAGGGTGGCGCTTGCTCTGAACGACCTTCGCCGCCCGATCGACGCCAAGGCTGCCGTCGTCGCGCTTCTTGTCTCCCTGCTGTGGGGCGCGAATCCGGTGGCGATCAAGCTGGGCCTGGAGGACGCGCCTCCCCTCCGCCTGGCCTGGATGCGCTTCGTGGTCGGGGGCGTGGTGGTCGTGCTCTGGGCGTGGGCCACCGGCCGGCTGCGCGGTCTCCGCGTCGCGCGCCACGAGTACCGGCCCTTGCTCGTGCTCGGCCTGATCTTCACCGCGCAGGTCGCCACCATGAACGTGGGCACCGCGCTGACCAGCGCGGCCCACTCGGCGATCCTCCTAAATCTCTATGCCGTGCACACCGTGGTGCTCTCTCACTTCATGATCCCCGGCGACCGTCTGACGCCCTCCCGCGGCGCGGGGGTCCTCGTGGCCTATGCCGGGATCGTGCTGCTCTTCGCGCGCCAGAGCTCCGCGGGCGCGCCGAGCCTCCTGGGCGACGTCCTCATGTTCGCCAGCTCCCTCTTCCTCGCGGAGCGCACGGTCTACCTGGCGCGAGAGGTGGGCCGCCTCGATCCCGTCAAGCTCCTGCTCTCCCAGGCCATCATGGGGTGCGCGTTCTTCGTGACCTTCTCCGTGCTGTTCGAACCGCAGCCCACGCGCTGGACCGGGCAGCTCGCCGGCGTCCTCTTCTTCCAGGGCGCCGTCGTCGCCGGCTTCAACTTCATCGTCAACCTCTGGCTCCTCAGGCACTATCGACCGAGCGCGCTGGCCACCTTCTTCCTGACCCAGCCCATCTTCGGCGTCATCACCGCCAATCTGGTGACCGGCGATCCCCTCACCGTGGAACTGCTCGTGGCCAGCCTGGCCGTCGCAGTGGGCATCGGCCTGACCACCCGCTGACGCAGGAGGCCGAGAAGGACGAAGGCTATACTGAGCGCATGCCGACGCGTCCCAGCCCGTCGCTCGAGGCCGTCCCGAACCCGCACCCCGATCGCGACTACGAGATCAGCATGGCCGTCCCCGAGTTCACCTGCCTCTGTCCCCTGACCGGGCAGCCGGACTTCGCGACGGTCCGCATCCGCTACGTGCCCGACCAGCACCTGGTCGAGCTGAAGTCGCTGAAGCTCTACATGTGGTCCTATCGGGACGAGGGCGCCTTCCACGAGGACGTCACCAACCGCATCCTCAACGACCTCGTGGCTGCGGTGAAGCCGCGCTGGCTGGAAGTGGTGGGAGACTTCAACGTGCGCGGCGGCATCAAGACCGAGATCCGCGTCACCTACGGCAAGCGACCGGAGATGTAACGGCGGCTCCGGCTGACCTCGAGCCTGACGCCCACGGCCCCAGGCGAATGGCGGCGGCTATCGAGCCAGGGCGAGGAGCATCATCCCCACCAGCATGATGACGGCGCCCAGCGCCGACTCCCGCACGCGCTGGGCTTCGCCGAAGACGAGCACGCCGATGGCCATGGCGAAGAGGATCTCCACCTGCTTCACCGCCTCGACGTAGGACGACAGGGTGAGTGTGTAGGCCTTGCCCTGGCTCAAGGTGGTCAGCGCGGCAAAGAGCCCGAGACCGACGAAGTCCTTCCAGTGGCGCGGCACCGCGGCGAAGTGGCGCCCGGAGGTGGCGAGCGCGATGGGCGTCATGATCAGGCTCGCGGCCGCGTAGCCGCCCAGGGTGCCGGTGGCGGTGTCCGAGGTGAGAATGGCCTGCTTGATGGTGATGACGGACGGCGCGTAGAAGAGCGCGGCCACCAAGGTCCAGCGCTGCCCGCGGTCGGTGAAGAGGACGAGCAGCGGCTGCCAGGGCGAGATGCGCGCGCGGGAGACGTTGAGGAAGTAGACCCCGGCCGCGCTCAGCAGGACCCCGGCGATGCCCAGCGCGCTCGGCCGTTCGCCGATGGTCACCCACGCCATGCCGAGCAGGATCAGCAGGCTGACTTTCCAGAGGGCGGTGACGATGGAGATCGCCCCGAGCTTGAGGGCCTTGGACAGCGCCAAGGTGGAGATGGTCTGGCACGCGCCGAAGGCCAGACACCAGGTGAAGAAGCCCGGCCGGAGCGTCGGCCAGCCACCGATCAGGCACGCGGCCAGCGCGAAGGGCAGGAGAAAACTGAAGCGGCCCCAGACGTTGATGTACTCGTCGAGGGCGTGGCCCAGGCGCTTCATGACCGTGTTGCGCAGGACCTGGAACAGCGCCGCGGCCAGCGCCAGGACAATCCAGAACATGATCAGGCGCGGGCGCCGGCGACCGGCGCGCTGGGCCGGGACAGGATCACGAGGTCAGATCTCGAGCGCGACCTTGATCGACGCCGGATCGCGATGGGCGGCGAAGGCCGCGCCGATGGCCTCGAGTGGGAAGCGATGCGTGATGAGCGGCCGCGCCCTCACCGCGCCCTCGGCGACCAGCCGCATGGCTTCAGTGAACTCGTCCTGATAGATCATCGAACCCAGGAGGGTGATCTCCCGGCGGACGACTCCGAAGAACGCCACCGGCGTTGGCTCGTGCGGCAACCCGGTCAGGACGACGCGCCCACCGGGCCGGACCAGCGCGAGGGCGTGGGAGACCGCGTCAGCCGTTCCCGCGGTCTCCACGACCAGATCGACTCCCTCGCGCCCGGAGAACTCCGAAGCAACGTGGGCGAGGGGTCCGTCGGTGAGGGCGTGCGTGCGCTCTGCTCCCAGCTCGCGGGCGAGCGCGAAGCGCCGTGTGCTCCGGCTCAGCACCAGCACCCGGGCTCCGCGCGCGCGCAGAACTTGTAGCGCGAGCAGGCCCAAGGTTCCGCCTCCCACCACCGCCGCCGTCTCGCCCGGGTGCGGCGTGACGCGTCCCACCGCGCGCGTCACCACCGCGAGCGGCTCCGTCAAGAGCAGGTCATCATCCGCGACGCCTGGCGGGACCGGCCAGCAGCACCGTTCGGGAGCCTTCACCAGCTCGGCGAATCCGCCGTCGGCGTCGATCCCGATGGCCACCCGCCCGAGACAGAGATTGCGGTTCCCCTCGCGGCACAGGGGACAGCGGCCGCACGAATAGTTCGGCTCGAGGGCGATACGGTCGCCGGGGCGCACTCGCGTCACCTCCGCCCCCACCGCGTCGACCACGCCGAGCAGTTCGTGCCCCATGATGCGCGGATAGCGGACGGGGCGATCGCCGCTCCAGATGCTGTAGTCGGTCCCGCAGAGTCCGGCCCGCGTCACGCGCAGCCGGACCTCTCCCGGCCCGAGGGCGGGACCGGCCGCGTGCTCGACGCGGAGATCGCGAGGTCCGTGAAGGACGGCGGCTCTCACGACCGCCAATCTACTCGACGCCACGACCACCCACAACCGCCGCCGCCCTTCTTGTCCTCACCCGGCCGAGTGGCCCCCGTCGAGGAAGATCGTCTGGCCGGTCATGAAGTCGGACGCGGTGGAGGCCAGGTACACGGCAAGAGGGCCGATCTCCTCCAGCCGACCCGTGCGCCGGGCCGGGACGTCCCCGACGAGACGGTCGTGAATGCGCGGGTCTGCGAAGGCCGCCTCGTTCATGTCCGTCACGAACCAGCCCGGCGCGATGGCGTTCACCTGGATGTTGTGCCGCGCCCACTCCACCCCGAGTGTGCGGGTGAGGGCCATGACGCCGCCCTTGCTGGCCGCGTACGCCGTGTAGCCCGGAAGCCCGACCGCGCCGAGGACGGAGGCGAGGTTGATGACCTTGCCCGACCGCTGAGGAATCAGGTAGCGTGCGGCGGCCCGGCAGCCATGGAAGACGCCCGTCAAGTTCACGCCGAGCACCGCCTGCCAATCGCCGGGACTCAGCTCGGCCAGCGGGGTGACCTTGGCGATGCCGGAATTGTTGACCACGATGTCGAGGCGGCCCAGCTCGGTCGCCGTGCGATCCATCAGGGCCTCCACCTCCGGGTACCGGCTCACGTCCGTGATCACGACGAGCGAGCGGCCGCCCGCCTGCTCCACGGCATGGGCGCTCTCTTCGAGATGGGGCCGCGATCGCGCGGCCAGCGCCACCGCGGCACCCGCGGCCGCGAGGGCCACAGCGATGGCGCGGCCCAGCCCCCGGCTGGCCCCGGTGACCACGGCGACCTTGCCGGCGAGGACTGGCTCAGTCACGAGGCGCCTCCCCGCCCCGCGTCACCTGCGGCCACGCGGGGAGGAACGGCATGTCGGCCATCACCCACCTCGAGCAACGCGTCAGGGGGCAAGCGCACGGGGACCGACCCGCCGGTCTGCAACCGCGCCTCACCGCGTACCGTGGCCAGGATGCGCGTGCCGCCGGGCAACTCGAGCCGCACCTCGCAGTGGTCTCCCAGGTACATCACGGAATTCACCTTGGCGGCCACGGCCCCGCCGTGCTCGCTCGGCACCTCGACGTGCTCGGGCCGGATGAGCAGCTGCAGGCGTGCGCCGATCTCGCGCGGTCGCGCCAGCCGCACCGGCAGCCGGACGCCGGCGGCCAGCTCGACCGTTCCAGCCTCGACCAGCACGCCCTCCACCACGCTGGAGGCGCCGATGAAGTCGGCCACGAAGCGCGTGGCCGGACGCTCGTAAATGTCGCGCGGGGGACCGAGCTGCTCCAGACGCCCGGCATTCATCACCGCGATGCGGTCCGAGAGTCCCAGGGCCTCGTGCTGATCGTGGGTCACGAAGACGGTGGTGATGCCGACCCGCGCCTGGATATCCCGCAGCTCGGTCCGCATCTCCTCGCGGAGCTTCCGGTCGAGCGCGGCCAGCGGCTCGTCGAGCAGCAGGACGCGAGGTCGGATCACCAGCGCGCGCGCCAGGGCCACGCGCTGCTGCATCCCGCCCGAGAGCTGACCCGGTCGCCGGTCGGCCGCTCCGGGCAGGCGAACGAGGGCCAGTGCCTCGGCCACCCGCGCCGCGACCTCGCCGCGGGGCACGCGCCGCTCGCGCAGGCCGAAGGCGACGTTCTCCGCCACCGTCATGTGAGGAAAGAGCGCGTACGACTGGAACACCACGCCGAGCCCCCTGGCGTGGGGCGGCTCTCCGCTCACGTCGGCGCCGTCGATGAGCACCCGGCCCGCGTCGGGCGTCACGAAGCCAGCCACGACGTTCAGGGTGGTGGTCTTGCCGCAGCCCGACGGACCGAGGAGCGCGAGCAGCTCGCCCTCCTCGATGGTCAGGTCGAGAGTGTCGAGAGCGCGCAGCGCCCCGTAGTCCTTGGTGATGCCCTCGAGGCGCACGACGCTCATGCGCTAGTGCTCCTCGATCTGGAAGATGCGGGAGAGGTTCAGGGCGCGGTCGGCCGCCATGACCACCGCGAAGGTCGCCGCGATGAAGAGCACCGAGACCGCCGCCATCGTCGGGTCCGTGTAGTTGACGACGTAGGTGAACATCGCCACGGGCAGGATCTCGGTCACGCGGGTCGAGATGAACAGCGATACGACGAACTCGTTGACAGACACGATCACGGCGAAGAGCAGCGCGGCGAAGAGCCCCGGGCGCAGCAGCGGCAAGGTCACGCGCCGGAAGACGCGCCACGGGCTCGCCCCCAGGCTCGCCGCCGCCCGCTCGAGGGCCGCGTCCAGGTTGGCCACGCTGACCGCCACCGAACGGACGACGAAGGGAAGGACCAGCGCCACGTGCGCGACGATCAACACGCCCCGGCTGGTCAGCAGCCCCAGGGAGGCGGCCAGGATGAGGAACCCCAGCCCTGCCGCCACCCCGGGAATCACGAGCGGCGAGAGCAGCACCGCCGTCCACAGCGCATTCCAGCGCACGCGGCCCCGCACCAGGGCCAGGGCCGCTGCGGTGCCGATGGGCAGGGCGAGCAGCGCGCTGGCCGCGGTGACGACGAGGCTGTTCACGGCGGCGCGCTGGAACTGCGGATAGGTCAGGGCGTTGACGTACCAGCGCACCGACAGCCCCGACGGGGGAAAGGCCATGATCTCGGTCGGATTGAAGGACGCCACCAGCACGATCAGCGACGGCAAGCGTCATGAATCCCAGGAGCGCGGCGACGACTGCGCGCCCCAGCATCACGCCGTCCGCGTGAGCCAGCGGCTCACTCCCCCGAGCAGCGCGAACGTGAGGACGAGCGCCACCGCGGCGAAGGCCGCGCTGCCCGGCCAGTTGAAGGCATCGAGGGCGAGATCCTTCACGACGTTGGCGATCATCTTCACGCGCCCTCCGCCCAGCAGCTCCGGCGTGGCGAAGGCGCTGAAGGTCCAGGCGAACACCACGAGCGAGCCGGAGGCGATTCCCGGCCACGAGAGCGGCAAGGTGACGCGGAGGAACACGCGGGCCGGGCGCGCCCCCAGGCTGGCCGCCGCCCGCTCGTACGTGGCCTCGACGTGGCTGATGGCGGCAGCGAGGATCAGGATCATCGTCGGCATCGAGAAGTGCACGAGCCCGATCAGCACACCCGAAGGTTCGAAGAGGAGCTTGACCGGCCAGCGGATGAAGGAATTGCCCAGCACGAGCATCCACGCGTAGGTCCGCACGATGGCGCCGGTGAAGAAGGGCGCGAGGGTCAGGACCAGGATGAGCGAGCGCAGCCGCCGTGACGGCGCGCGCGCGAGGGCGTAGGCGACGGGATACGAGGCGAGCAGGGTGAAGACGGTGGTGAGCGCGCTGAGGACGATGGTCTCGGCGATCACCCGGAGGTAGTGCGCCGCGAGGACCGCACCGAAGTTGCCGAAGGTGAACCCGCCGGTGCGCAGCGAGCCCGGCACGAACTCGAGAACACTGAACTGGAGCAGGGCGCCCAACGCCACCGCGAAAATCGCCATCGCGGCCAGCGATGGGGCCAGGAGCAGCCGGCTCGTCACGGCGGGACGAGGCCGAGCGCCCTGGCCACGCGCTCCGCGGTGATGGGCAGCGTGCTCAGCCGCGCACCCGTGGCGTCTTCGATGGCGTTGGCGAGCGCCGCGGCCGGTGGCCCGATGGGGGGCTCGCCGATGCCCCGTGCCCCGAACGGCCCCAGCCCTTCTCCGCTCTCCACGACCACCGCCTCCACGTCGGGCACGTCCGCGGCGCTCGGGATCAGATAGGAGGCGAACGACGTCGTCATGTTGATGCCGTCCTCGAGGACGACCTCCTCCATCAGTCCGTAGCCGAGTCCCTGCACCGCACCTCCCTGGATCTGCCCCGCCACGCTCTGGGGATTGATGGCGCGCCCGACGTCGTGGGCCGCGACGTGCTTGAGCACGCGCACGCCTCCCGTCTCGGTGTCGACCTCCACTTCCACCGCGTGGGCGCCGAAGGTGTAGTCGGGGAAGACCTTCCCCTGCCCCTTCTCGAAGTCCACCGGCTCGCCGGCCGGGGCGTGATAGACGCCGAGGTGGCTGCGCGATACCCCGACGCGCGCGCACTGGCGCAGGATGTCGACGAGTGGGAGGGTGTGTCCGTCCGATGCGAGCGCCATCCCCGCCTCCAGACGAACCGCGACAGCGTTCGTCGCGAGCATCGGAGCGGCCACGGCCACGATCTGCTCGCGCAGCTCGCGTGAGGCCTTGAGCACGGCGTTGCCGGACATGTAGAGCTGGCGGCTCGCCGTCGTCGTGCCGGCCAGCGGGGTCAGCGCGCTGTCCGAGATGTGGATGGACACACGGTCCAGATCGACGCCGAGCACTTCCGCGGCGATCTGGCAGAGCGACGAGGCCTGGCCGCCGCCGACGTCGGGCGACGCCGCAGCGCACGACGAGGCTGCCGTCCATCTCGAAGCCCACCCAGGCACTCGACCAGTCGTGCAGCCACACGATGCGCCCGTAGGGCTGGAAGTTGCAGGCGAGTCCGCGCCCCACCCTGACGTGAGCCGCGCGAGGCACGGGCCGCTCGCCGAGGCCGGCCCAGGCGCGCGCGGCCAGTTCCGGCAGCGCCACGTGGGTCTCCATCACCTGCCCCACCGGGAGCGTGTCGCCGCGCCGGAGGGCGTTGAGCTGGCGAACGCGCACCGGGTCGAGGCCGATGGCGCGCGCCACACGGTCCATCTGCGACTCGTAGGCGAAGACCATCTGCATCGCGCCAAAGCCGCGCATGGCGCTGGTGGGCGGGTTGTTGGTGTAGGCCACGCGGGCATCGACGCGCACGTTCGACACCCGATAGGGCCCGGCGGCCGTCACCGTGGAGTACAGCAGCACCAGGGCGGAGAGGTAGGCGTAGGCGCCGGAGTCGGAGAGCAGCGCGATGTCGTGGGCGAGGATCTCGCCGGAGGCGGACGCGCCCGTGCGGTAGCGCATGACGTACGGGATGGCGCTTGGCGCGCGCGAGCAGCGATTCCTGGCGCGTCCACACCATCTTCACCGGCCGACCGGTGCGGAGGACCAGAAGTCCGAGATAGACCTCGACGGTGACGTCCTCCTTGCCTCCGAAGCCGCCCCCCAGGTATGTCCCGATCACCCGCACGCGGTTCTGGGGCACGGCTAGCACCTCGGCCACGTCGCGGAAGTGCTCGATGACCTGGGTGGAGAGACGAATGGTGATGACGCCGTCGGAGTCGAGCCAGGCCACGCCGGATTCCGGCTCGAGGTAGCTCGAGTCCACGAACTGGGTGCGATACTCGCCCTCCACGACCACGGCCGCCCGCGTGAAGGCGAGATCGACGTCGCCGCGAGCGACGCGCCAGTGCGCGAGCAGGTTGCTGCCCTCGTGCACGAGCGGCGCGCCCGACGCGAGGGCAAGGTCGGGATCGAACACCCCGGGCAGCGGCTCGTAGTCGACGTCGACGGCCTCGCTGGCCGCGCGCGCCTCCTCTTCTGTCTCCGCGGCGATGAGGGCGACCGGCTCGCCCTGATGGCGGACGCGATCCTCGGCGAGCACATGGAGCCGCGCGCGCAGCGGGCCCACCTCGGTCGTCTGGCCGGGGACGTCCGTCCAGAGCGTGTTGCGCGGGACGTCGGCGGCGGTGAGGACCGCGACCACGCCCTTCATGCCGCTCGACCGCGTCGTGTCGATGCGGCGAATCCGGGCCGACGGGTACGGCGAACGGACGACGACTGCGTGCAGCATCCCGGCCATGGTCCAGTCGCCGGCATACGCCGTCGCGGCCTGCACCTTGTCCCGGGCGTCGTGGCGGACGACGGGCTGGCCGACGATGCGCAACCCGGCCTCGACCGTGCGCACCTCAGCCATCCGCGCGTCTCCCGGACACGTACGCCTCCACCGCGTCGAGGATCTTGGCGTAGCCGGTGCAGCGGCACAGATTGCCGGCGAGCGCCGCACGGATTTCCTCCCGGTCGGGGCGCGCTCGCTGCTCGAGGAAGGCCAGCGCGGTGAGCACCATGCCCGGCGTGCAGAAGCCGCACTGGACGGCGCCGTGCTCGACGAAGGCCGTCTGCAGCGGGTGCAGATCGCCGGCGCGCTCGAGGCCGCGCACGGTCAGCACGCGCCGTCCCCGCGCCGTCGGCGTGAGGACCAGACAGCTCGAGACGGGCCGCCCGTCGAGGAGCACCGTGCACGCGCCGCACACCCCCTCGTCGCAGCCCTCCTTCGCGTCGAAGACGCCGAGCGTGTCGCGGAGGGTCCGGAGCAACGTCTGGCTGGGCGAGACGTCGATCTCGCGGGGCCGGCCGTTCAGGGTGAACCCGACGATCATGCCGGCTCCAGCGCGCGGCTCACCGCACGGACGATCATGCCGGCTCCAGCGCGCGGCTCACCGCACGAGTGAGGGCACGGCGGCCCAGCACCTCGACGAGCAGCGCGCGATATGCGGCCGAGACGAACGCGTCAGATTGCGGCTGGAGCGACGCGCGCGCGGTGCGAGAAGCCAGCGCCACGCGCTCTGCCGTGGGCTCCTGGCCGATCAGTGCATCTTCCGCCGGTCGAGCCCGCAGCGGCCGCGGCCCCACGCCGCCATAGGCAAGACACGCCTCGTCGACACGCCCGCGTCGATCGACGCTCACCATGGCAGCGACGGCGACCATCGCGAAGTCGCCGACCCGCCGCGCCAGCTCCTCCACCGCCGTTCCCTTGCCCCGCGTCGCCGGAACCTCGACCTCCGTCACCAGCTCGTCGGGCTCCAGCACCGTGGTGAGGTATCCCGTGAAGAAGTCCGCCGCCGGAACTCGACGCACGCCGCGCGAGCGGCTCAGAGTCAGTGAGGCGCCGAGGGCGACCATGACGAGCGGCAACTCCCCGGCCGGGTCGGCGTGGGCCAGGCTCCCTCCGACCGTCCCCAAGGTACGGACGCGCACGTTGCCAATCAGCCGCGCCGCCTCCCCCAGAATCGGGCAGGCGCCCGCCAGCTCCGCCGACTCCTCGAGGTCGCAGTGCCGCGTCAGGGCACCCAGGGCAATCCGCTCGCCCTCGACGCGAACGCCCCCAAGGCGCAATACGTTCAGATCGACGATCATTCGAGGCCTTGCAAGTCGATAGTTCAGAACCGGAATCAGGCTCTGCCCCCCGGCCAAGGCCTTGGCCTCGGCGCCATGCTCGGCAAGCAGCGCGAGCGCCTCATCGAGTGTTTCGGGAGCCACGTACTCGAACGAATGCACGCCCGAGCTAGCCGCCCGCGAAGAAACGCCGCAGGCCGATCAAAAAGGTCCAGATGCTAGGCGGCGAAGGAGGGGCGACCGAGGCGTACTCCGAGTACGCCGCAGGGAGACCCCGACTGAGCCAACGACGCAGATGGGCCTTTTTCATCGGCCTGCGAGATTACACGTCCCAGCCGCCGTCGACGGTGACGGACTGGCCTGTCATGTTCCGCGAATCGTCCGAGGCGAGGAAGCAGACGGCGTTGGCGATGTCCTGGGCGGTGGTCACCCGGCGGAGGGCCATCTCGTCGACGTATTCCTGGTAGACCTGCTCGGGAGTCGAGCCTCGCTTCCTGGCCTTCTCCCGGCAGAGCTTGTCCATGCGGTCCCCGCCCACGATCCCCGGGTGCAGGGCATTGACATTGACGTTGTAGGGCCCGGCGTCGAGGGCGACCGTTCGCGTGAACCCGCGCAGCGCCCACTTCGAGGACGAATAGGCGGCGCGGTTCTTGTAGCCGCGCAGGCCCGACGTTCCGCTGATGTTGACGATCTTGCCGTAGCGCTGCGCGATCATCGTGGGCAGCACGTGCTTGGTGGGCAGGAACGTGCCCTTGAGGTTGACGGCCAGCACGGTGTCCCAGTCCTTCTCGTCGATCTCCCACACCGGTGTCTCGATGGGACCGGTGATGCCCGCGGCGTTGACGAGAATGTCGATCCGCCCTCCGAAGGCCGCGCGCACCCGCTCGACCAGCTCCTGGACCGCCCCCTCGCCGGTGACGTCCGTGGGGTGAACCAGCGCCCGCCGTCCGAGCGCATCGATCTCGCGGGCCAGGCTCTCCAGCGGCGCCGCCTCGCGCGCGGCCAGCGCGATGTGCGCTCCGGCCGAGGCCAAGGTCAGGCAAATCTCGTAGCCCATACCCTTTGCGGCGCCCGTCACGATCGCGATGCGGTCCTTGAGATCCCTCATACGTATCCTTCCCGCCGATCGCGGGATCCCTCATACGTATCCTTCCCGCCGATCGCGCTCCCGGGCCTCGGGCGACCGCGCGGCAGGCGAGCCGTAGCCCCCGCCTCCGCACGTCTCCACCAGGACCAGATCGCCGCGGCGAAGCTTGACGGTCTCCTTGCCGGCGATCACCCGCGCGCCCGGACCCGGGTTGAGCGTCACCCGGAAGGGCTGGCCATCGGCGCCGCCGAGCGCGCCCCACGGCGGCACCACGCGCCGCTCGAGCATGGTGGTCAGTGTCACGCCATCTCCGAGGACGCGATAGGCGCGACGGAAGCCGAGACCGCCCCGGTGCGCGCCGTCGCCGGCCGAGCCCGGGCGCAGGGCGTGCTCCTCGACGGCGATCGGGTAGTCGCCCTCGATGACTTCGGTCGGCGTGTTCATGACGTTGGACATGTGCACGCGCACGGCCGCCGCCCCGTCCTTCGCGGCGGTCGCACCCTCCCCGCCGCCGTGAACCTCGTAGAGGATCGCCCAGCGGCCGTCCCCGCTCCGCGCGCCGAAGAGCAGCAGGCCCGAGGTCGTGGGGCCGCCGGCGGCGATTCGCTCGGGCAGCACCGGGGCCAGGGCCTTGAAGATGGCGTCGACCACGCGCTGGGAGGTCTCGTGATTGCCGCCGACGACCGGGCGGTCGGGGTCGGGGTTCAGCACCGAACCCGGCGGCACCGTCACGTGGAGGGGGCGATAGCAGCCGTCGTTGGGCGGCACGTCGGGCGCCACCAGCGCCTTCATCGCGTAGTACACCGACGAGCAGGCGATGAAGGGCGTGGTGTTGACGGGCCCGGCCGCCTGGGGGTCGGTGCCGGCAAAGTCGAAGAATGCCTCGTCGCCGCGGATGGTGACACGCACCCGGATGCGGATGGGGCGCGCGTGCACCCCGTCGTCGTCGAGCCAGTCCTCTCCCTCCCACGTGCCGTCGGGAAGCGCGCGGATGGCCGCGCGCATCTGCGCCTCCGACTCCGCGTGCAGTCGCTCGAAGCACGCCAGCACGGTCTCGACGCCGTGCTGCGTGACGAGCTCGCCCAGGCGGCGTGCGGCCACGTCGTTGGCCGCGAACTGCGCGAAGATGTCCCCTTCGCGCTCCTCGCGCCCGCGCAGGTTGGCGAGGATGAGGTCGATCTTCTCCCGGTCGGCGCCGGCCGCGCTGAAGAGCCGCACGGGGGAGATGCGCATGCCCTCCTGATAGCACTCGGTGGCGGACGGCACGTAGCTGCCGGGCACCGCCCCGCCGATGTCGGCCCAGTGCGCGAGGTTGATGGCGAAGGCGACGAGCTGGCCACCGACAAAGACCGGCCGCACGGCCTTCACGTCGGGGAGGTGATTGCCGCCGACCTCGGGGAGGTTGAGGAACCACACGTCGCCGTCCTGGAGCCGCCCGGCAGGAACGCGCTTGAGCAACTCCTTCACCGTGAAGCCCATCACGCCCATGTGCATGGGAATGTCCCGCCCCTGCGCGATCAGCCGCCCCTCGGCGTCGGTGAGCGCCGAGGAGAGGTCGCCGGCCTCCTTCAGGAGCGGCGAGCGCGCCGAGCGCATGACGATGGCACTCATCTCCTCGGCGATCGCGTAGAGGGCGTTGCGCACGACCTCGAGGGTGACGGGACTCACCGCGCGGCCGCTCACGGTTGCTCCTCGAGGACGAGGTTGCCGAAGCGATCGGCGTGGCAACCTTGGCCGGGATAGACGAGCACGGTGGACGACTCGTCCTCGATGAGCGCGGGACCGGCGATGACCCGACCCGCGGGCAGTCGCGGCCGGTCATAGCGCGGAAGCGGCGTCGGGCCGGTGGCGGGAAAGTATGCGAGCTGCTCGCCGACAGGAACCGCGTCGCCGGCGTACGCCCACGACGGCAGGCAGCGCGTCGGCGGGGCTCGGGACGCTGGCGACCACGCGCAGGTTGACGACCTCCACGTTCTCCCCGGTGGCGTAGCCATAGAGCTGGCGGTGCCGCTGCTCGAACGCCGCGCGCAGGCGGGCGACGTCGCGCTCGTAGGGGATCCCCAGCTCGTAGTTCTGGCCTACGTAGCGCACGTCGATGCTCCGGCTCACCGCCACCGACTCCGGCGATACGCCTTCGTCGCGCAGCGGGGCGAGGCAGCGCTCCACGAGCTCGGCGAAGCGCTCCTCGAGGGGCTTGGGGTCCCAGGTGTCGAGACGAGCCCGATGGCTCTGCACCGCGTCGTAGCGCAGCGGTGACACCAGGCAGCCGAGGGCCGAGAAGGCGCCGGACAGGGCCGGCACGATCACGGTGCGGATTCCCGCAAGCCGGGCCAGCGCCCCCGCATGGATGGGTCCGGCCCCGCCGTAGGCGATGAGGGCGAACGCACGGAGGTCGTGACCGCGCTGCACGGAGACGAGGCGGAGGGCGCGCAGCATGTTGGCATTGGCCACCTCGACCACGCCGTGCGCCGCATCGAGCAGGGAGAGACCGAAGGCGCGACAGAGAGGCGTGAAGGCGGCCTCGGCCCGCCCGCGATCGAGGCGGATGGACCCGCCGTAGATCCGCTCGGGATTCAGGTAGCCGAGAATGAGGTTGGCGTCGGTCACCGTCGGCTCCGCGCCGCCCTGCCCGTAGGCGGCGGGCCCCGGCTGGGCGCCGGCGCTTCGTGGCCCGACCTTCAGGGCGCCGGCCTCATCGACGAAGGCCACGGAGCCACCGCCCGCGCCGATCGACTCCACGGCCATCATGGGAAGGCGAACCGGAACGTCACCAAGTCGCCGCTCGGCGGTCGTCTCCGCGGCGCCATCGACGATCAGGCACACGTCCGTCGTCGTGCCTCCCATGTCGAAGGCCAGCGCTCGGTCGAGGTGAAGCGTGCGGGTCAGCCAGGCCGCCGCCGCCACGCCTGCCGCCGGGCCCGACATGGCCATGAGGAGCGGGCGCGCCCGCGCCATGTCGATCGACATCATGCCGCCCGCGGAGTGCAGCAGGTGCATGGGTGTGCCGGGATGGGTCGCCGTCACGGTCGATTGCAGTTCCCCGAGGTAGCGGTCGGCCAGGGGCATGACCTTGGCGTTGAGCACGGTCGTCGCGGTGCGCTCGTACTCGCGCAGCTCGGCGTTGACGTCGCTCGAGATCGACACCAGTGCAAAGTGAGGAGCCAGGGCCGCACGGAGCGCGCGCTCGTGGTGGGGATTGGCGTAGGCGTGCAGGAGACACACGGCCACGCTCTCCACACCCTCGCGCGCAAAGCGCTCGACGATGCCCGCCAACTCCTCGAGGGCGAGCGGCCGCTGGACGCTCCCATCGGGGCCGCTCCGCTCGGTGATCTCCTCCCGCAGCCGCCGCGGCACGAGGGGCTCGGGCTTGGCGGGCAGATCGAGTCGGTAGAGATGCGAGCGATTCTGGCGGGCGATCTCCAGCACGTCGCGGAAGCCGCGCGTGGTGATGAGCCCGACGCGCGCTCCCCGCCGCTCGACGATGGCGTTGGTCACGACGGTCGTGCCGTGGGCGAGCGAGGCGAGCGGGCCGGCCCCGGGCGAGAGCCGCGAGGCCATGGGTCACACCGTCAGCCGGACGGTTCGGGGTGCTCGGCACCTTGGCAGCGTGCACGCGCCCGGCCGGGGTCCACGCCACCACGTCGGTGAAGGTCCCGCCGACGTCGATGCCGACGCGGGCCCCGTGCACGAATCCCGCTCCGAGGTCAGGTATCTACTTGGCCACGATGTTGGCGTTGAACCACTCTTTCCAGGCCGGCAGGGTCTTGGCGCGCGTCTCGTCGTCCATGATGTAGCCGCGCTCCTTCCACTCCGCGACCGTGGCGAAGATGCCCGGCTGCCCCTTCAGCTTGGCCGGCACGGCGGCCTTGAGGTTGGTGGGGCCGACCTTGAGCGTAGCCACGATCTGTTCCTGCACGTCTTTGCCGAGCGCCGTGTTGATGAACTGGTAGGCGGCGTCCGCCTTCTTGGTGCCCGCCATGATGGCCATGCAGTCGATGCCCACGATGCCGGGCTTGTCGGTGGGCTGCACGACTTTCACGCTCAGTCCCTGGTCGATGAGGTGGTAGGCGTTGCTCGACAGCATGACCTGGACCGGGGCCTCGCCGGTCTTCATCAGATCCTGGCTCCGGGCGTCGGTGGAGAAGAAGGCGGCGATGTTCGGCTTGAGGCGCTTGAGCCGCTCCTGCCCCTTCTGCCAGTTGACCTCGTTGCCGCCCTCGAGCAGCGCGCTGATTGCGATGATGTGGGACGGATCGAAGTCGGGCATGGCGATCTTGCCCTTGAGCCGCGGATCCCAGAGGTCGGCCCACTTCGCAATCTCGATACCCGGCACCAGATCCGGCCGGTACGCGACGGTGTAGACGTAGGACCACGCGCCCAGGTGCGCGTCGCTCCGGATGGCCTCGCGAGCGAGATCGGCGCTGCTGGGGATCTTGGCGAGGTCGAGCTTCTGGAACAATCCGTCGGACATGTAGAGGCGCCCGACGTGCGAGGTCGTCAGGGTCACGTCCACGAGCGGCGCGCCCTTGGCGACCCGCGCCTTGGCCAGCCGATCCAAGGTGCCTCCCACCTCGAACTCCACGGGAATCCCGGTCTTGGCCGTGAATGGCTTGGCCACGACCCGATCGACGGTGTCTTTCCAGTTGCCGCCCCAGGAGCTGACGACGAGCGCCTCGTTCGCGTGCGCCCGGGACACGCGCAGCGCGGCCAGGCTCGCCAGACCAGAGACAAACGTACGCCTCCGCATCAGCAACTCCTCCTTGTGGCCTTCGCGGCGCTGCGATCAGGCGGGATGATTGCGGACTCTAGCGCAGCTTCCGCCCACCGCGCAAGCCGCCGGTACCACCTACTTCTGAGCCATCGCGGCCGCGGGAGGGCGAGCGGAGGCCGGTTGGGCCAGCGGCACGCGCTACCGGTACAGCTCCTCGAGGGCGGCGCGATACTTCTCCGCCACCACCTTGCGCTTCACCTTGAGGGTCGGGGTCAGCTCACCACCTTCCTGGGTGAAGTCGGCGGCGAGGATGGTGAACTTCTTCACCTTGGCGTACGACTGCAGATGGGTGTTCTTCTCCTCCACCGTGCGCTCCACGCGCTCGACCACTGCCGGGTGCTTCACGAGCATGGCGGGATCCGTGGCGAGAATGCCGTGGTCGCGGGCGAACTTGGACAGCTCGTCGGGATTCACGGTGACGAGGGCCACCGGGTACGGCTTCCGATCGCCGTAGACCATGACCTGACTGATAAAGGGATCCGCCTTGAGCATGTTCTCGACGTTCTGGGGGGCGATGTTCATCCCGCCCGCGGTGACGATGAGGTCCTTCTTCCGGTCGGTGATGGAAAGGAAGCCGTCGTCGTCCAGGCGCCCGATGTCGCCACTGTGGAACCAGCCGCTCGGATCGAACACCTCGGCGGTGGCCTCCGGCTGCTTGAAGTATCCTCGCGTGGCCACGTTGCCGCCGCGGATGAGGATCTCGCCGTCCGGGGCGATCTTCAGTTCCACACCGGCCAGCGCCTGCCCGACCGAGCCGAAGCGATAGCGATCGGGTCGGTTAAAGGTGGCCACCGGACACGTCTCCGTCAGGCCATAGCCCTCCAGCACCAGGATGCCCGCGGCGTGGAAGAACTCCGCGATCTCGCGGGAGAGCGGGGCGCCTCCCGACACCCCCCACGCGAGCCGTCCGCCGAGCGCCGCCTGAAGCTTGGAGAACACGAGCTTGTGGGCGAGACGCCGCTTCAGCTCCAGGGCGGTGGGGATGGACTTACCCTGCTGCTGGAGCCGGCTCACCTCGCGCCCGACGCCGAGGGCCCACGTGAAGATCCGGCGCTTGGCCGGCGAGCCGGCCTCCACGCCGGCCAGGATGCGGGCGTACACCTTCTCGAAGACGCGCGGCACGCTGCAGATGAAGTGTGGGCGCACCTCGCGCAGGTTCTCGCCGACCTTGTCGATGTTCTCGGCGAAGGCCGTCGTCAGCCCCCGGTGGACGCCGAGGAACGATTCCAGTCGCGCGAAGGAGTGGGCGAGGGGCAGGAACAGGAGGTGAACCCACTGCGCCTCCACCGGCGTCCCCTGCCTGGAGGAATTGAGGGATGCGATGTGGTTGCCATGCGTCTGCACCACGCCCTTCGGCGGCCCCGTCGTGCCCGAGGTGTAGACGATGGTGGCGATGTCGTCCGGCGTCGTCGACGCCACGCGGTCGGCGAGCGTGCTCCGCAGGGCGTCGTCGTGGTCCCGCCCCAGGCGGCGGAGGGAATCCCACGTCATGACCGTCTTGGAAGGCTCCAGCGCCTCGTAGCCCGCCATGACGATGATCTGCTCGAGCCCCTTCATGCTGGCGCGCGCGTCGAGGGCCTTGGCGAGCTGTCCAGGATCCTCCACGATCAGCGTCTTCGCGCCGGAGTCGTTGACCACGTACGCGATCAGGTCGGGCGGATAGCTCGGATAGATCGGGACGGTGATGCATCCCGTACTGAAGATGGCAAAGTCGGCCTGCACCCACTCCGCCCGACTGGCCGAGAGCAGGGCCACCGCGTCGCCTTTTTCGCGACCGAGGGCAAGGAGCCCGAGAGCGACTTCGCGGACGATCTCCCCGACCTCGCGCCAGGTCAGCGTCAGCCACGCGCCTCCGCGCTTGAACTGCTGGGCCGGCATCGCACCGCTTTCCTCGACTCGGCTCCAGAACATCCGGGCCATCGTCTCTGCGGCCATCGCCTTCCTCCTCGTCGTTGGGGCAGAAAAGCCGTGTTGTCGGCGAGTTGGACCCTATCACCGGCCCCGTGACGCAGTGCGAGAATCTGCTTGCTTCTCCTAACGCGTCGCGTTATCCTGGGCACGTGGAACGACACACCAAGCGCCGGCCCGGCACGTCGCGATCGCGAATCAAGACCAAGGAGGAGTCAGCCATGCAGCAGCAGCCAAGCCCCAACGAGATCTACAGCCAGTTCGCGGGCAAGACGGTGGAGACCATCAGCCTGTGGGCGGAGACCAACCAGCGCATCCTGAAGGAGCTGGCCGACTTTACGGCAGGCACCGCGAAGGAAGGGGTGCGCCTCTACGCGGAGATTCAGCAGAACGCGGTGAAGGCCATCAGCGAGACGCCCACCAGCCTGCCCTGGCAGCCCGCTACCTGGCAGGAGGGCTATCAGAAAGCCTTCAAGCTCTTCGAGGGCAACGTCCAGGCGGTGAGCCGGTCGGCCGAGCGCGTACAGGTTTCGGCGGAGCAGGCCGGGAAGGGTATCCAGGAGGCCTTCTCTGCCGTCGCCGAAAAGATGAAGGGCTTCTACACTCCACAGACCTGAGCGCGGACCGCTGAGCGGCGCGTCCCGGTCACGCCCGTCACTTCGCCTCGGTCTTCCGCCGCTCCAGGCGCTCCTCCAGGGCGCGCAGCCGCTCGCGCAGGAGCGCCACTTCCTCCCGCAGCTTGTCGGCCTCGCGCGGCCGCTCCGGGGCGTCGGTGTCGGTGCGCGGTTCCGCGCGCGGCATCATGACCCCCCAGCCGGCGCGCGCCCCCCACTCCCGAAAGACGCGATCCATTTCTCGCTGGCTGGTGGTGACGTTCTCGAGACTCGAGCGCAGGGAACGCTGGATGAAGTCCTGCCATGCCTCGCCGTGCTTGATGAGCTGGTGGAGGAAGGCGGAGGGCAGGTTACCGCGGTGATGTCGCTCCGCCTCCAGGATGATCTGCGTGAGGGTGACCGAGGTCAGGTCCTCTCCCGACGCCGCGTCGACCACGGAGATCTCTTTCCCCGCGCGGATCATCTCCTCGATCTCGTCGAGGGTCACGTAGCGGCTTTCCTGGGTGTCGTACAGCTTGCGATTCGAGTAGCGCTTGATGACGTACGCCATGCTCTGGCTTCCCTCCGCGTCACGGCCGCGGATGTCGCGCTGAGTCTAACACCGCGCGTCAAGCCCGACAAGAAGACTACGCATGCTACACTGACGCCTCTCCGAACGAGGAGGACCTTTCCATGAAGCTCACCGGTCGAACGGCGCTCGTCACCGGCGGTTCGCGCGGCATTGGACGCGCCATCGCGCTCGCCCTCGCCGAAGAGGGCGCCGACGTGGCCATCAACTATGTCTCCAGCGAGGCGGCGGCGCGCGAGGTGGCGGAGGCCGTGCAGAAGATGGGGCGCCGCGCCATGCTCGCCCAGGCCGACGTGGGCGACTACCCCGACACCTTCCGCATGGCGCACCAGGTGCTGGAGGAATTCGGGCACCTCGACATCCTCGTCAACAACGCGGGCATCAACTCCGACAAGACCTTCGTGAAGATGGATCACGCGTCGTGGCGCAAGGTGCTGGCCATCAATCTCGACGGCGTCTTCAACTGCACCAAGGTCTTCCTCGACCAGATGCTCAAGCAGAACTACGGACGTGTGGTCAACATCACCTCGGTCATCGGCCAGATCGGCAACTTCGGGCAGGCCAACTACGCGGCCTCCAAGGCCGGGGTGGCCGCCTTCACCAAATCGCTGGCCAAGGAGCTCGCCGGCAAGGGCATCACCGTGAACGCGGTGGCGCCCGGGTTCATCGAGACGGAGATGATCGTCGGCATCCCGGAGCGCGTGCGAAACAAACTCCTCGAGCAGATCCCCCTCAAGCGGTTTGGACGCGCGGAGGAGGTCGGGCGCTCGGTGATCTTCATCGTCTCGTCCGACGGCGACTACATCACCGGCACCGAGCTGTCGATCAACGGCGGCTTGCTGATGTGATGGGGCGCCGGCCGCGGCCGGCGCTCAGCTCCGCCGCTCCGTGACGGCCTCGAGCATCGAGAAGCCCAGCGTTCCCCAGAAGGCCAGGGCCTGCGTGGCCCACGTCCACGGCTGGTACGCGAGCGCGTTCCAGGGCGACGGGCTCGGCGTTTCCTCGTAGACGATCGCGGTGCGCGACGGCATCACCCACGCTTCCCCCGCGAGGACGTCTTCGCCGCGCTGATTCGTGCAGACGGTCACCAGGCGCATGCGGTTCCGCTCTGGGATGACCTCTGCCACCTCCACCTTCGCCGTAATGGTGTCGCCGAACATCACCGGCCTCATGAACTTCAGGCTCTGCGACAGGTAGATGGCGCCCGGTCCAGGCAACCGGGTGCCGATCACCGCCGAGATGAGCCCCGCGGTGAAGATGCCGGGGGCGATAGGTTCCTTGAACGTCGTGGTGGCCGCATAGGCGCGGTCGCTGTGAACGGGATTGTGGTCGCCGACCGCGTCGACGAAGTGCCCCACGTCGTCGCTCTGCACCACCCGCGTGATCTGCGCCGTCTCGCCGGGCGCGATGTCGGCGATCGTCCGTCCGATCACCGGGCGGAGCCTCCGGCACTGGGCGGCCGGAGCGCCTCCTCCAAGCGCCGCCCCAGTGCGGCCATCGTGTCCTCCAGCCGATCGAGGCGCTCTTCCAGCTCGATGATCTGCTTGGCCACTCCCGCCACCTGCGTGCGCGACGGGAGATTGAAGGCCTGGAGCGCGGCCTCGACGGACTGATCGGCGAGGCGCTTCGCCGGAGCCTGGCTGACCAGCCACTGGTCGAGCGTCTTTCCCATCATCTGGGCAAAACTCTCGGTGCTCATGGCCTGGCTCAGCGCCTTCGACCACGCGTCGATGGACTGGTCGAGGAACTGCTTCCACTGCGACGTCAGCTCGGGGGTCACCGGGGTCTGGGCGAAGATGCGCGCCCACTGCGCGAGCCCTTGCTCGAACATGGGTTTCCACCAGAAGCCCGCCGGGTCGGGGGGAGCCGGAGTGGCGCCCTTGGTCATGAGCTGCGCCCAGGACTTCGCGCCCTCCTCCAGCTGGCGCTTCCAGATCTCGAACATCTGCTGTGACGGCGATGTCTCAGTCATGGGTCACCTGTCACCGGGTCGTCTGTAGCCGGATCGTAGCATGACGCTCTGCGGCAGGCATCTCGCCGCCTACGAGCGCGGCGCCAGCCAGCCCGAGACCTTGGGCCAGCAGTGGATCGCGGCGCCGCGGCCGGCGATCAGTGAGATATGTCCACCCGGCAGCTCGACGTACTGCTTGTCGTGGCTCCCCACAACGTCGATCAGGGCGCGCACGCAGTCCGGCGGGGCGATGTAGTCCTCCTTGGCCCCCACCACGAAGACCGGGCACGCGATGTTCGAGAGCCGAACCGGGCGCCCGCCGCAGACCAGCTCTCCCCGGTAGAGTTTGTTGTCCTGGTAGAAGTCGCGCACCCACTGCCGGAAGAACTCGCCGGGAAAGGCCACGTAGTCGTTGGCCCACCCGTTGAGGGCGTTGAACCCCTCCACGTACTTGTCGTTCCAGAGATTCCACCAGAGGTTCAGGTGGGTGGAGAGGTCCATGGTGGGCTTGAGCAGCTTGAAGCCCGCTTTCACCATGTCGGCCGGCACCGTCCCCAGGGTGTCGACGAAGCGGTCGACGTTGAAGAAGCGCTTGTCGAGCCACAGTCCGAAGAGGCCGACCTTGGCGAAGTCGATGGGGCCCGCCATGTTGATGAAGTTGCGCACCGGGTATTCCGGGTGCGTGGCCACGAACGACGCGGAGATCGGGGCTCCCATGCAGTACCCCAGGACCGAGAGCTCGGGGGCGCCGGAGACCTCGAGAACCTTGCGGGCCATGCGGGGCAGGATCTTGCTGACGCACTCCTCCACGCTGAGGTCGTTGTCCTCCGGGCCGAAGACCCCCCAGTCGAGGAGGAAGAAATCAAACCCCTCCCGGGTCATGTGCTCGATGAAACTCCCGCCGGGAAGCAGGTCGAAGATGTAGGGGCGGCTGATGCCGAGGTTGGGGACGAACAGGAGCGGCGTGCGGTGCGAGCGCCGGGAGGCGTACCGATAGAGCCGCGACTTGTTCCTCTTGTAGACCTCATCGCGCGGGGTCTGCCCGACCTTCGGGTTCGTCGGGTTGAGGACCATGTCCGTGAGGTTCCGGACGCGCTTGACGTTGCGATCGAACTCGTCCTGCCACTGCTTGACGACCTCGGAGGCGACGGGCACAGCCCCGTTGAGGTCACCGCGGGTGAAGCGCTCGACGACGTCGGCGAACCGCTCCTGGGCCATCAGAGAGTCCTCTCGGCTGCCGTCGTCACATCGAGAACATCGAGCCCAGCTTCATGGCCAGGCCCATGTCGCCCTTGATTTTGAGCTTGCCCGACATGAAGAGCATCTGCCCCGACTGCTTGCCCGAGGTCATGTCGAGCCAGTCCTGGGCGCTGATCTGCAAGGTCAGGTTCGGGCTGGGCGCCGCTCCCTCCGTCACCGCACACGCCCCGTCCTTGATCACCGCGTGCCAGGTTCCGCCGCCCTCCCCGCTCACGTCGTACTGGACCGTGGCGCTCGTCCCCGCTGCTTTGTCGGCGCGGAACTTGGTCGTCATCGCCTCGAATGTCTCCTTCACTGTCGCCATTGCGCTCCTCCTTTGAGTTGGAGGGGGCGCCTCGCCCCCTCCAAACCTCCCCACCACGCGGGGGGCCACACGCCCTCATCCAACCTGACCCTTGAGTTGGAGGGGCGCCTCGCCCCCTCAACCTCCTCCGCGCGGGGTGCCACCCGCGCCCGGTGCAGCCGTGGCTCTGTTCGATTCTGCGCCGCGCTTCTAGAAGGTGAACAGATCCATGCCACCAGTCACCGTCAGCACGGAGCCCGTGATGTACCGCGCGCGCTCCGAGGCGAGGAAGGCCACGGCGTTCGCCACGTCCTCGGGAGCGCCTTCGCGCTGCATCGCCACGCGCTTGACCATGCGCTCGTACATGGGACTCAAGGTGGCGTTGGGGCCGATGATACCCGGGGCGATGACGTTGGACGTCACGTTGTGGCGCGCCCCCTCCAGGGCCACTGACCGCGCGAAGCCCACCACGCCCATCTTGGTGGTGGCGTAGGCCGCCTGGCCGAAGCCACCCATGAGTCCCGCGATGGATGCCATGCAAATGACACGTCCCCACCGGCGCTCACGCATCCCGGGGAATACCGCCTTGGTGACATTGTACGTGCCGGTCAGATTCACGGCGAGGTTCAGCTCCCAGTCCTCGTCGCGTAGCTCCTTGAGCTGGCCCAGGGTGTAGATGATCCCCGCGTTGTTCACGCAGATATCCACCGGCCCGAGATCGCGCTCGATGTGCCCGACCACCGCCGCCACCCGGGTGGCTTGGCGGATGTCGCACTCGTAGCCGCGGGCCCGCCCCCCGCCGCTTCGATGCCCTGCGCGGTCTCCGCCGCACCTTCGGCGTTGAGGTCGACGATCGCCACGGGGCATCCCTCTCCGGCGAGGATCTCGGCGTCGGCCCGCCCCAGGCTGCGTGCCCCACCCGTGACCAGGGCCACTCGACCGGCGATTCCCAGATCCACCGCTACCGGCCTTTGAAGTCGGGCGCGCGCTTGGCGAAGAAGGCCTGGATCCCCTCGGCAGCGTCCTCCGTGCGCAGTGACTTCAGAAAGGCGCGCACCTCGATGTCCAGCGCCTTCTCGATCGGCGCCTCCAGTCCCTCGTCGACGGCCTCGATGATCAGCCGGGTGGCCACCGGAGCCCGCGTGGCGAGCTGGCGGGCCAGCGCCTTGGCCTCGGCCAGCGTCTCCCCTTCTTTGCACAGGCGGTTCACGAGGCCGAGGGCGAGGCACTCCGGCGCGGGAATCTGCGTTCCGAGGATCAGGAACTCGAGTGCCTTCGTCCGTCCGATGAGCCGAGGCAGGCGCTGGGTGCCACCGTAGCCCGGGATGATGCCGAGACTCGACTCGGTCTGCCCCATCCGCGCGCCTTCCTTCAGGAGCCGGAAGTGACAGGCCATGGCGATCTCGCAGCCGCCGCCGAGGGCGTGGCCATTCATGGCGGCGATGACCGGCTTCGCGAAGCGCTCGATCCGGCGCACCACACCCGTCCCGAACCGGACGAAGCTCTCCACGTCCCCACCCGCGAAGGCCGAGCCCAGGTCGGCCCCGGCGCAAAAGATGCGGTCGCCCGAGCCCGTGATGATGACCGACCGCACGGCGTCGTCGCCTTCGAAGCCGCTCAACGCCGCGTTCAGCTCCCGCATGAGCGGCTCGCTGATGGCGTTGGCGGGCGGCCGGTTGAGCGTGATGAGCCCGAAGCTCTCCTCTGTCGCGACGATCAGGGTCTCATACGCCATGCGCGGCGACTCCTTGCAGGAAGATGCCGGCGACCGCGTCAGCCGCCTCCGTGAGTCGATACTTGCGCTTGCCCAGTACCCACGAGGTGGCGAGCTGATCCATGGCGCCGAACAGCATCTTCGTGGCCACTTTGATCGGCACGTCGTGGCGGACGTGGCCGCTGGCCACACCCTCTTCGAGGACGGAGGAGATCAGCTCGAAATACGCGGACACCTCGTGGGCGGAGGCCCCGCGGAAGAATTTCTGGCCCTGACGCAGCTCGACCTGCACCACCTCGGCCAGGTCCGGATTGCGCTCCAGTACCTGGAAGTGCAGGGCGACGAGCCGGCGGATCTTGGCGACGGCATCGGGCTCGGCGGCGACCTCACGGCGCACCTGGGCCACCCATTCCGCCATCCGCTCCCGGAAGAGGGTGACGAGGATCTCGTCCTTGGTCTTGAAGTAGAGGTAGATCGTCCCACTGGCGATGCCCGCCTCGCGGGCGATATCGGACACGCGAGAGTTGTAGTAGCCGGTGCGAGCGAACACCCGGATGGCGGCGTCGATGATGGCTTGGGGCTTGTCAGGGTCGCGCATAGCGGCTGAATGAACCGCCAGTCATGGTACGGGGAGGGTCGCGCGCCTGTCAACGAACCGGCCGTGGCCCGTGGCCCCCTTCCCCACTACACCTTGAAGTAGCGGGCCTCGGGGTGATGGAAGACCAGCGCCGAGACCGACGCTTCGGGGTCCATCATGTAGCTCTCGGTGAGGGAGATGCCGATCTGTTCCGGAACGAGGAGCTTCCAGAGCGTCGCCTGGTCGGCGAGCTCCGGACACGCCGGATAGCCGAACGACACGCGGAGACCGCGGTAGCGCCCCTTGAGCTTGTCGGCGATGGTCAGATCCGGAGGATCGGGGAAGCCCCACAGGGTGCGGAGCCTTGTGTGGAGCATCTCGGCGAAGGCTTCCGCGCCTTCGATGGCCAGCGCCTGCAGCGCGTGTGAGCGCAGGTATTCCCCGCGCTCCTGCAGCTCCCGTGCGCGCGCCCGCACACCTTGACCACACGTCACTGTGAACAGAGCCACGGCGTCGTCGACGTCCTCGCGGACGAAGTCGCTCAGGCAGAGCCCGTCGCCATCGCGCTGGCGGGGGAACTGGAAGCGGGCGCTCTCCGCGCCGGTCGGGTCCAGGATCCTCAGAACGTCGCCGGCCGCCCGCGCGCGAAACCATCGGTAGAGTCCATGCGCGCGCAGCAGCCCGCTGGCCATGGCGTCACGCTGGAGGTCATCCACCAGCGCACGCAGCTCCAGGGCCCGTGCGTCGCCTTCTTCGATAGGCGCCCCACCAGGCCGCGAAGCCCCAGGTGCTTGCCCAGCAGCATCTGCAGATTCAGGTACGGAAAAACGTGGGCGAGCGGGACGTCGCGCAGCACGTGGGCCTCGTAGTCCGGCGGCCGCATGACCTCAGCGGGTGCGAGCCGCGGGTGCGCCGAACGCGCCACGGGGCGGTCGGCCGTGCTTCCGTTGCTCACGGCGTCGCTGGCTGAGAACGCGGCCTGCTCGCGGCCGATGCGCGCCGCGACGGTCCTCGCGCGTGCCGGCCGAGAACAGCCGGTTGGCCAGATCGAGGCCGTCCATGGCGTCACGCGCGTAGAGGGTGAGTCCTCCGTACTCGGGCGCGATGCGCGTCGCCGTGAACTTCCGCGTGAGGGCCGCCCCGCCCACGAAGAGGGGAATCTCGATGCCCGCGTTCCGGAGATCCTGGGCGGTGACCACCATCTGCTGGGCGGACTTGACGAGCAGACCCGAGAGGCCGATGGCGTCCGGCCGGTGGGCGTGGTAGGCCGCGATCAGCTCCTCCGGCGGGACCTTGATGCCGAGGTTGACGATCCGGTAGCCGTTGTTCCCGAGGATGATCTCCACCAGGTTCTTGCCGATGTCGTGGACATCGCCCTTGACCGTGGCCAGCACGATGGTGGCGCGGGTCGCGGACTCGGACTTCTCCATGAACGGCTCGAGATAGGCGACCGCGGCCTTCATGGCCTCCGCCGACTGGAGCACTTCGGCCACGATGAGCTGGTTGTCGTTGAAGAGCCGGCCCACCTCGTCCATGCCCCGCATGAGCGGCCCGTTGATGATGTCGAGCGGGGCGGCCTCCTTGAGCTTGAGGGCCAGATCGTTCAGCAACCCGTCGCGCGAGCCCTCGACGATGTAGCGGGCGAGCCGTTCGTCGAGACTCGAGGTGCTCGCGACCGCGGCCGCCTTGGTCCGGCCCCGGAAGTGGGCGGCGAAGGCCGCCACCGGATCCTTCCCGCGCCAGAAGATGAGGTCCTCGGCCAGCGCTCGCTCCTCCTCGGGGATGGAGGCGTAGCGCTCCAGGCGCTCGGTGTTGACGATGGCGTAGTCGAGCCCGGCCTTCGTGCAGTGGTAGAGGAACACCGAGTTGAGAATCTCGCGGCCGGCCGCGGGAAGCCGAACGAGACGTTGGAGATGCCCAGGATGGTCCTGGCCTCGGGGAAGCGCTCCTTGATGGCCCGCACGCCCTCGATGGTCTCCGCGGCCGAGCCGATGTAGTTGGCATCGCCGGTTCCCACGGGAAAGACGAGGGGATCGAAGATCAGGTCTCCGGGGGCGAGCCCGTACTTCTCGGGTCAGCAGGGTATGGAGCGCTCGGCGACGGCCAGCTTCCGCTGGCGGGACACGGCCATGCCCTGCTGCTTGTCCTCGTCGATGCAGCCGACCACCACCGAGGCTCCATACGTCGCGAGCAGGGGCGCCACGGCCGCAAAGCGCTCCTCGCCGTCCTCCAGATTGATGGAATTGACGATGGCCTTGCCCTGGCAGTGCCGGAGAGCCAGCTCGATGACTCGGGCATCAGTGGAGTCGATCATGAGCGGGACCTTCACCCGACGGGTCAGCTGGACCATGAACCGATCCATGTCGGCGGCCTCGTCCCGATCGGGGTTGGCCAGGCACACGTCGAGCACCTGCGCCCCGCCTTGACCTGCGCGCGCCGACCTCGGCGGCGTCCTCGAAGCCCTCGGCCACCACCAGCTCCTTGAAGCGCCGCGAGCCGATCACGTTGGTGCGCTCTCCCACGAACACGGGCCGATTCTCGTCGCCCGGGTACAGCACCTCGATGCCGCTGACCGCCACCGGACTCCGGTCTGGCGGTCGGCGCGGTGGCCGACCCCGCACCATGTCGGCAATGGCCCGGATGTGGGCGGGCGTCGTGCCGCAGCATCCGCCCACGAGATTGACCCATCCTTCCTCGACGAAGCGCTGGAGCTTGAGGGCGAGACTGCGCGCCGTTTCACCATACTGCCCGCGCTCGTCGGGAAGACCCGCGTTCGGATAGACGCTGACGAATCGCGTGCTCAGGGACGCGAGAGATCGGAGTGATCCGTCATGAACTCCGGTCCCGTGGCGCAGTTCAGTCCACCGACAGCGGCGTCAGGTGCTCGACGGACACCGCGAAGGCCTCCACGCCCTGGCCCGCCAGCATCGTGCCCATCGGCTCGATGGTAGCGCTGAGCATGAAGGGCAACGTCGACGCCAGCCACCCGCATGGCCTGCCGCACCCCGAGGCCGGCTGCCTTGACGTTCATGGTGTCCTGTGACGTCTCGAGAAGGATCGCATCCACGCCGCCGTCGACCAGCGCCGCGGCCTGCAGCGCATAGCCCTCCTGGACCTCGCCGAAGCTCACGTTGCGAGTGACCGAGATCGATCGCGTGGACGGCCCCAACGCGCCGATGACGAGTCCCGTTCCCGCGACCTCGCGCGCGAGTCCGGCCGCGGCCCGCGTGATCTCATACGCCCGATCGGCCAACCCGTACTCCCCCAGAACCCAGGGAGCACACCCGAACGTGTTCGTCGAAATCACGTCGGCACCGGCCTCGAGGTAGGCCGCATGGACACGGCGAATCACGTCCGGTCGGGTGAGGTTGAGGTTCTCGTTGCAGCCCTCGAGCGCCGGGCCGCCGAAGTCGGCGGACGTGAGGCTGGCACTCTGGAGCATGGTACCCATGGCTCCATCGAGCACCAGGATCCGGTGGAGGAGCGCGTCACGTAGCCGGTGTGCAGTCATGAGTTCATCGTGAGGCCCGCGAGGCCAAATGCCATCATGGTCCTTGCCAGTTTCGTTCCTGGCTCCAGGGCCTTCTTTTGGGTCCTTCGACCTTTATTCTGACTCACAAGCTGACTTGCCTGTCACATTATGTCTCATGTCATCGCACTCAGGCAGGCGCTGCGACAGGTAGGGGGCACGCCGGACGACACTGACCCAATGGTGACTGTCTACACCATGATCGAGGCATTCCCCGTCCGATTTCGTCCCTCACCGTCTACGCCGCGCCGCGTTGGCATGCGACTTGTACACGCCAACGTCTGCCGTCACGACGGCGATTCTCGAGTCACGAGGTTCAGCATGGCAGGTCAGGAACCCTCCCGGTTCGCCGATGATATGCGGGCCGACAGCCCTCCGCGCATCAAGCCGTTGGCCGACGACGAGGTCGAGCGGGCCGTCACCCGCGTCCTCGAGCGCGTAACGCTCGGACAAGAGGTCGAGCGACTGCGCGCTCAACTCACGGCCGAGGGGCGGCGACGTCGGCCCGCCCAGATGAACTACGAGTGGCCGTTCATGAACAGCATGCGCATGCACGCGGTCAAGGACATGATCGACCGCGTGGCCGGCACCGACGCCACCGTCCTCGTGTGGGGCGAGAGTGGAGTCGGCAAGGAGCTGGTGACGCGTGCCATCCACGACAAGTCGCCTCGACGGGAGCGTCCGTTCGTGAAGGTCAACTGCGCCGCGCTGCCCCTTGAGCTGCTGGAGAGCGAGTTGTTCGGCTACGAGCGGGGCGCGTTCACCGGCGCGCACCGGCAGAAGCCGGGCAAGTTCGAGCTGGCCAACACCGGCACCATCTTCCTGGACGAGATCGGCGAGATGCCCATGCCGGTCCAGGCCAAGCTGCTCCAGGTCCTACAGGATCGCGAGTTCTCCCGCCTGGGGAGCCGGAGCGACATCCGCGTGGACGTACGGGTGATCGCCGCGACCAACAAGGAACTCGCCCGCCTCGTTCAGCAGGGACATTTCCGCGAGGATCTCTACTACCGGCTGAACGTCCTCAACATCCACGTCCCCCCTGCGCGAGCGGCAGGAGGAGATCCCCGTCCTGGTGGAGTATTTCCTCGACGTCTACTCGCGTGAGTATGGGCGGCCGCGTCAGGAAGTCGCGGCGGAGACCATGCAGCTGTTCATGGACTACGTGTGGCGGGGCAATGTCCGGGAGCTGGAGAACATCATCAAGCGGATCGTGGCTCTCGGCAACGAGAGCCAGGTCGTCCAGGAGCTGACCCGGCGACCGCCGGACGCGCTGGAGCCCTCTCTCATGATCGCCGCCGCCCCCGCCGCGACGGTGGCCGTCGCTGCCCCTACCCCTGGGGTCGCCGCCCGCCACTGGGACGAGAGTCTCGGACTCCGCGAGATCGCCCGCCGTGCCGCTCGGGAAGCGGAGGAAACCGCCCTGAAGGAGGTCCTCGACCGCGTGCGCTGGCACCGGGTCGAGGCCGCACGTCGCCTCAAGGTCAGCTACAAGACGTTGCTCCGCAAGATGCAAGAGTGCGGGCTTGCCAACTGAACCCGGCCCAGGAACCGAGGACAGCATGAACGCAACGAGCTCCCTGCGCGATCGCATCGTGGCGGGTACCGCCCGGGTGGGCGTGCTCGGTCTCGGCTACGTCGGCCTCACCGAGGCCCTCGAACTCGCCCGCGCTGGCTTCCCCGTCACCGGCTTCGATATCGACCCTGACCGCGTGCGCGCGGTGCAGGATGGGCGGTCCTATCTCGTCGATATCTCCGACGCCGACCTGACCAGCGTGGTCCGCGCCGGCTCCCTGGCTGCCACCACCGACTTCCAGCTCCTGGCCGCCCAGGACGCCCTCCTCATCTGCGTCCCCACCCCCCTCAGCAAAAGCAAGGCCCCCGATCTCTCCTTCATCCTCAGTGCCGTCGAGTCCATCCGGCCCCGCCTGCGTCGGGGACAGCTCGTCGTACTCGAGAGCACCACCTATCCGGGCACCACCACCGAGGTCGTCCTCCCCGCCCTGGAGGCCTCCGGCCTCCGCGCCGGCCTCGACTTCCACCTCTGCTTCTCCCCCGAGCGCATCAACCCGGGCGATAAGGCCCATCCCCCCTCCACCATCCCCCGCGTCGTCGGCGGCCTGACCCCCGCCTGCGCCGAACTCGCCTCCCGCCTCTACCGCCGTATCGCACCGGACGTCCTCACCGTCTCCACCCCCCAGGCCGCCGAAATGGTCAAGCTACTCGAAAATACCTTCCGCGCCGTCAACATCGGCCTGGTCAACGAACTGGCCCTCATGTGCCGCTCGTTCTCCATCGACGTCTGGGAGGTCATCGAGGCCGCCGCCTCCAAGCCCTTCGGCTTCATGCCCTTCTATCCCGGCCCCGGCCTGGGCGGCCACTGCATCCCCATCGATCCCCTCTACCTCTCCTGGAAGGCCCGCCTCGCCGGCTTCGACCCACGCTTCATCGACCTCGCCCACCAGGTCAACAGCTCCATGCCCCGCGTCGTCGTCTCCGTCGTTGCCGACGCCCTCAATCACCGCGGCAAGCCCGTCAAGGACTCCCGCCTCCTCGTCCTCGGCGTCAGCTACAAGCGCGACGTCAACGATGCCCGCGAGTCCCCCGCCCTCGAAATCATCCACGAGCTGCAGCGGCGGGAAGGGCTGGTCGAGTACCACGACCCCTATGTGCCTCGCCTCGAGATCGCAGGCCGGACCTTGGCCTCCGTCCCCCTCGACGACGGGCGCCTGGCCGCCGCCGACTGCGTGATCATCGCCACCGACCACAGCAGCGTCGACTACAAGCGCGTGGTCGATCTCGCCCCGTTGGTCGTCGATACCCGCAACGTCACCCGCGGCGTGGCGCCCTACCGGGACACCATCGTCAGGCTCTGAGCCCCGGATGGACGCCCAACCGCTGAGCCAGGGGGAGAGCGAAGCTCAGAAGCGCCGCGCCACCCGCGGTCGACGCTGGGCCAGCGCGAAGAAAGTCCTCGTGGTCAATGACCACGTGGAGGTGCGGAGCGTCATCACCGAGTTCCTGCGCCGACGCGGCTTCATCGCCATCCCGGTCCGCGACGCGGACAGCGCACGCGTCATCTGCGAGCGCGTCACCCTCGATCTCGTCCTTCTCCACTTGGTCGTGCTCGACATGGCGGAAACCGCCTTCATCCGGCTCGTCAAGCGGCTCCACCCCACGACCCCCATCCTCGTCGTGTCCGCCGTGGTCGACCCGGACATGGAACGGGAATGCCGCGCCCTCGGAAGTGATGACGTGTTGCAAAAGCCGCTGGTCCTGAAGCAGCTCGACCGGGTGATCACCCGCCTCCTGAGAACCGGCAGCACGCCTGGATCCTGAGCCAGGGGGCCCCCCTTCGAACTCCCTGTGAGGATATCGAGGGCGCCCGGCCGGGGCGCCCCGAGCGCAGGGGGTTTGGGGGCCATATCGGGGCCCCCATGTATTCAGTCGAGCCCGTGGAGCTTCATCTTGGTGAGGAGCGTCTTGTAGCTCACGCGGAGCCGCCGGGCCGCCTCCAGCCGGTTCCAGCGCACGCGGTCCAGGACTTCCTGGAGCACCATCCCCTCTGCCGCCTCCGCCGCACGACGCGCGATCTCGCGGAGACCCTCACCTTCCTGCCAGGTGACGGGCGCCGCCGCACTCCCGGGCGCCGCGGAGACGGACACGAGTGGCTGTCCCCTCCGCCCCTGGCCCCGTCACCGGTTCGTGCAGCTCGCTGGCCACGAACGCATCGCTTCCCAACACCACGATCCTCCGCATGGTGTTCTCCAGCTCGCGGACGTTGCCCGGCCAGGAATGGCGGCGGAACCGCTCCCGAGTGCCCGCCGACAGGTCAGGGGCGGAGCGTCCATATTCCCGTGCGAACTCCGCCAGGAAGCGCTCCACGAGGACGGGAATCTCCTCGCGCCGCTCCCGCAGAGGGGGCACATGGACAGCCATGACGTTCAAGCGATAGTAAAGGTCTTCGCGGAAGCGGCCATCCTGTACGAGCTGCCCGAGATCCTTGTTGGTGGCGGCGATCACCCGCACGTCGACCCGGATGTCGCTCTGGCTGCCGAGCCGTGCGAACTCCCCGTCCTGGAGCACCTGAAGCAGCTTGGCCTGGACCGGGAGGGCAATCTCGCCGATCTCGTCCAGGAAGATGGTGCCGCCGTCGGCCAGCTCGAACTTGCCCGGCTTGGGCCGATTGGCCCCGGTGAAGGCTCCCCGCTCGTACCCGAACAGCTCGCTCTCCAGCAGTTCGAGCGGCAACGCCGCACAGTTCACCTTCACGAAGGGGCCGGAGTGACGGGCAGATCCGACGTGAAACGCTCGCGCCACCAGTTCCTTGCCGACTCCACTCTCGCCCCACACGAGGACGGTCACGTCGATCGGCGCCACTCGTCTGATCGTAGCGCGCACGGCCGCCATCCGGGGATTGAGATCGAGGAGCAAGCCGAAGGACGAATCCCCAGGGGGCCCGGCACCGCCTCGCCCCGGGCCCAAAAGACCTCCTTCCTCGCCCTCGCCAACCGGGCTCGAGAGCCGGTCCGCCGGGTGCGCACTCCTCGCCATCAGTGTCTCCCGCTGGGATTTGGAGGGCTGAGTGTAGTCGGGAGTCGGACATCTGTCAAGCAAGAATGAGTATCGGAAGCACGAAAATAGGTCATTGACTTCAGATTGAAGGGTATTTGATTGCGCCAATCGAGATCAGAGACTCCAAATCAGGTCTGATCTGTCATAGTGGTACGGGATCTTCGGCGTGCCCATCAAGGCCGCCGGCCCACCTGCCGAAGCCCCTTTCGGGAGCCCGCACATCGGCCGCCGGCGTCGACGACACACTCACGCTCGGGCAGCGACGCGACTCGAGACGCGCACGAGAGCCCCGCGTACGAGGCGGCGTGGCGCATGCGCCGGGACCGGGCTCTCAGCTACCATGATGGGGCATGAATGCCCCGGCCGTTCTTGGCGTGGTTGCGGTGCTCCCTTTCGTCGCCGGCGCGCTGCCCGTCCCCTCGACGTCCCCCAAGGGGAGCGAGCCCGATGAGGCTGGAGGTCGATCCCCTGTCGTCGACGTGCCTCACCGGCTCGGCATGGCCCGACATCGCCATCGGACTGGTCATCGCTGGCTCTTCGGCGCCTCGGCCGTGGACGTGATCCGGGCCGCCCTCCGGACTCCAGCCGTCGTCCAGCCCGGGACGCGTACTGAGTCGAGCGGAGGAGCGGTGAAAGCGTCCGGCGCGTGATCAGCAGGCGGGCACGTTTCCGGGCAGATCGCCCTTGACCCGGGGAAGTAGAGGTTGACGGACGCGGGCCGCTCGGTAGATTTCCAAGCGTCCGCCGAGGCGGACGATTAGCTCAGCTGGTTAGAGCGCTGCCCTCACATTCCGCTTTTCACCTATAAGACCCCTCGCAACTCCGCGGAGTTGCGAGGGGGTTTTCGTTTGCGTGGTGCCCCGGAGGTGCCTAGCTAGAGGCGGGGATTTCACGCCCGGGCACCCTGTTGGGCACCCCGATGGCGCTCCGTATTGCCAAACCGTACCGTTTTGGCGAGCGCGCTTGCCCGTATTTTCCCAAGCGCCCCCGCGCTCGGCCCTGACGGGGCGGAAGTCGCGGCCGTGGTTGCCGTTTCCGGCGCCGGGGGATACCCCTCAAGGTGGCGAGATTCGCAACGCGCCACTCGTGACCACTCGTGACACTTGGCGGCCAGGAGCCGGACAGATCGTGCCGCTCTGTGCCGCTCTGTACAACATTCGTGGCCACTCGTGGCTTCCTTCGTGGCCACTCGTGACCGCATTGTGCCGCTTTCGGGAACCCAAAGGTAGTATTTTCTCGCCTTTTCCCTCTGGACACACGCGCGCCGGAGTGGCATACGTGGTGCGAGTCTCCGGCGGCGAGCGGCCCTTCGTGGCCGCCGCCCTGGGTGAGCAGCGCGGCACCGGCCCAATCCGGCGGCCCTGGGTGTAGAGCCCACGAGGGCGGCCCCCAGGATGGCGCCCGCCGGGCGGGCCGCGCAACCCCCTGCCTTTCCGACCGCGTGGGGGGAGGTCCCATGAGGCACACAGTGTGCTATCCTCCTCCCGGTGGCCGTCTACCGCTTCGATCTCGCGAAGGATGCCGGCTCCAGCGGGAGCGCGGCCTCGGCTTCGCGGACATCATTGCAGCGATTGACGGGGCGCGGTCGTGGGCACGCGGCAGCACCCGAACCAGGCCCGCTATCCCGGGCAATGGCTCTACGAAGTCGCGCTCGGGGGCGCCGTGTACGTGGTGCCGTTCGACCGCGAGGGCGAGACCGTCGGCCTGCGGACGATCTTCCGGAGCCGCAAGGCAGCGCGGGGCTACCAGAAAGGCGAGGAGGCGTGATGGGCACACCCCGACGACCCAAGGGCGGACTGGATGCCGAGGAGCGGGCGATCGAGCGCGCCTACGAGCGCGGCGAGTATCGGCCGGTGAAGCATCAGGCGAAGGCGAAGGCCGAGGCCATCGCCATGGCCACGGAGTGGATGCGCACCGAGCGCAAGGAGGCGCGCATGAACATCCGCCTGCGCCCCTCGACCCTGGCCGCGTTGAAGGCGCGGGCGGCGGCCTGAGGGCCTGCCGTATCAGGTGCTCGCGGCGAGTCTGATTCACCGCTACGTGTTCCCGATCCCAGCGGTGAGCGAGCCGGCGCGAAAGGCGGCGGCGAAGTAACCCCAGACGACGACGCCCCTGGGTCGAAGCCGGGGGCGTCAGACAACGGAGGACGGAATGGCCTCAACTCTATCGGAAGCGACTGTCCAGTGGCAACACCGGCGCGGTCTGGTGGATCAAGTACTACGTCAACGGCCGCCCGATGCGGGAGAGCACGGGCACCGACGAAGCAGAAGGAGGCCGAGCGGTTCCTGAAGCGAACGGAGGGCCGCGTGGCCACCGGCCAGCCCGATCCTCCCGCGGGTCGACCGGATCCGCTATGACGAGGTGGCGGCGGACCTCCGCACAGCACTACCAGACCACGGGCTCCCGCGACCTCGACGAGGCCGACGATCGCCTCGCCCACCTCGACGCTTCTTCGCCGGCGCGCCGGCGTCGCCGACGATCGGCCCGGCCGAGGTCACCGCCTACGTCGTCGCAGCGGCAGGCGGAGGGCGCTGCGAACGGCACGATCAACCGCGAGCTCGCGGTCCTGCGCCGGATGCTCCGGCCTCGCCTACGAGCACGGCAAGCTCCTCCGGCTGCCCGTGATCCGCAAGCTCAAGGAGGCCGCGCCGCGCGCAGGCTTCTTCGAGCGGGAGCAGTACGAGGCGGTGCGCCGGCATCTCCCGGCCGATCTCCAGGTCGCGGTGCGACCTCGCCTACACGCTTCGGCTGGCGCATGCAGCGCGAGGTCCTCACCCTCGAGCGCCGCCACCTCGACCTCGAGGCCGGGACGCTCCGCCTGGACGCCGGCGACGACGAAGAACGACGACGGCCGCGTGGTCTACCTCACGCCCGAGCTGAAGGCCGCTCCTGGCGGCCCAGCTGGACCGCGTGCGAGGCCCTGGAGAGGCAGCTCGGCCGGATCATCCCGTACCTGTTCCCGCACCTGCACGGGCGCCGGCTACCAGGGCCAGCGCGCCGCGACTTCCGCAAGGCGTGGGCGACGGCGTGCACGGCGGCCGGCGTGCCCGGGCGCCTCCGGCACGACTTCCGCCGGACGGCCGTCCGGAACATGGTCAACGCCGGCGTGCCGGAGCGCGTGGCCATGAAGGTGACCGGCCACAAGACGCGCGCGGTGTTCGACCGCTACCACATCGTGAGTCCCGGCGACCTCCAGGACGTGGCCCGGAAGCTGGCCATCGGCCCGGGCACCCTTTGGGCACGCTCGGGGGGTCGGGGCTTGACAGGCGTCCCGTAAGTGGCTAGATTTCCGGCACGGACGATTAGCTCAGTTGGCAGAGCGCCGGCCTCACATGCCAGAGGTCACTGGTTCAAGTCCAGTATCGTCCACCATCCATCCACTACGTTCCGAGCGCCGCCTTCCGTCGTGCCCGCCCGTGTGAGAGCACCGGTCGTCAGCGCGTCGGCGTGATCCCGAGGGCGGTCTGGACCTCGCCCAGTACCCTCTTCTCCCAGTCGGTCCAGGAGACCTGACCGACGTACTTCCCCTTCCGCACCACTTCGACCCGGAAGGCATTCGCTCCGGCCGCGGTGAAATAGATGCCGATCCATCCTCCGCCCGTCCCGCTCCGCTCGCCGAAGATGATGCCCTCGGTCTTCGACTGTTCGTGAATGGTGAAGTGCTGGGCGGCAACCTTCAGGGTCGCCTCCCAGACCTGGTCGTATGGATGGCCTGTGATGGTGATGCTGCGGCCCTCGCCCGGCCGGGCGTCGGAGATCGTCTGGCACGCCGCGAGAGTCACGGCGAGCATCACGACTCCGGCCGCGCGGATCATCACGCTCCGTCCCATCGACTCGCGCTCCCCAGCAGGATGTCCGCCATCAATGGCTCTTGGTGTCGCCCGGGCGCCGTCGCCCCGCCTCCTCCAGACCCGCCCTGGTGCGGACGGTCCACGCCCCCTGCTCGGTCCCGCGATGGAACCGACGGAGCTCGATAGACATGCGCTCGCCTGTCCATTCGAGGATCTCGTTCTCGACGCGCCTGTCGCCGGACCCGATCGGTTGGGTGCGCCGAGCCGTCGGCTCGCCGTAGCGCGCGATGAAGACCGCCTTGACCTCCGGGTACTGCTGCGCCACGAAGGTGCGGTCGACCTGATCCAGGCCCCGCCAAAGCTCGAAGAACTCCCGGCACGGCCCCCCCGGCGGGATGCAGGTCAAGGTGGGCACCTTGGTCTTGGCGTCCTCGACCGAGGCGCCCCACGGAACGCCACGGAAGTCTCCGGGCTCGTTCCAGGCGACTGCCGGTGCCGCCAGCGTCAGGCTCGCCGCCAGACGATACTGCCCATCTCCTGTCGCCTCCTCGATGAGCGCTCGACGCGTACCATCACGAGATCCTCCCGGGGGGATTATCGCCTACCCCCCGCGCCGATGAGCGGCTCGCGATACCATGACAGTGGCCCATGACCAGAGTCCTGATCCTCACCGCCAGCTACGGCTCCGGTCACCTGGCCGCGGCCGCCGCGCTGGCCGCTGCGTTCCGGGAGGCGGGGGCCGACGTCACGGTCGTCGACCACTTCCGGGAGCTTGTTCATCCGCTGTTCGCCCGCGTCTCCCACGCGCTCTATCCGTGGGTCCTGCGGCGCGCCCCCTTCGCGTGGGGGCTCGGCTACAGCCTCGGTGACCGGATGGCTACCGAGTCCCCGCTCACCCTCGGGGTGACGCGGGTGGGCCGCCATCGACTCGCCCGCATGCTGCGCCACCTCGCGCCCGACGTGGTGGTCACCGTGCACGCCACGCCGTCCGCGGTCATGTCATCGCTGCGGGAGATGGGTGAGTCGGTGCCGGCGCATACCACCGTCGTCACCGACTTCGTGGCGCACAGCCAGTGGATGGCCCGCCACGTGGATCGCTACTGCGTCGCCGCCGAGGAGGTCAAGCACGAGTACGTGGCCCGCGGCATTCCACCCCAGCGGATCGCGGTGACAGGTGTGCCCGTGGCCTGGGCCTTCGAGCGCCCGCTCGATCCGCTGGAGGCGCGCCGTCAGCTGAACCTCTCGGCCGACACGCCCGTCGTGTTGGCCATGGCGGGTTCGTACGGGTCGCTCGGACGCCTGCCCGACGCGACGCAGGCCCTTCTCTCCGCGTCCCGCCCTGTGCAGGGCCTCGTCGTGTGCGGTCTGGACGCGACGCTCCAGGCGCGCCTGCAGCGCCTCGCCGAGGGCACCCGCATCCACGCGCTGGGCTACGCTCACGACGTCCGCTTGTTGATGGCCGCCTCCGACATCCTGGTCACCAAGGCCGGAGGCATGACCTTGGCCGAGGCGACCGCCGCCGAGCTGCCCCTCATCCTGTTCGGGTCTCTCCCCGGGCAGGAGCGCCAGAATGAACGGTTCGCGGCGCGGGCCGGGATCGCCCTCGCCGCACGCTCGCGGGCCGAGCTAACGGCGCTCCTCGAACGCACGCTCTCCACACCCGGCCTTCTCGAGCGCATGCGGCGTCGGATGCGCCGGCTCCGGCGGCCTGACGCGAGTCGTCACATCGTGGACCTCGTCCTGGAGCGGGCGTCGGCACGGTGAGCGCGCGCCTCGGCGGCGCCCTCGCCCTGGGCGCCCTCACTGCCTGGGTCGGGTATGCGTGGCTTCCCCATCTTGTCGCGCTCGGCGGCATCCGCCGGGGCCCGATGGCGCGGCGCCACATCGCGCTCACGTTCGACGATGGCCCCGACACCCGCTGGACGCCGGTAATTCTCGACCTGCTCGCCCGGTACCACGTGCGGGCCTCGTTCTTCCTGGTCGGCGAGCGCGCACGGCAGGCGCCCGACGTGGTGCGGGCCATCGTCGATGGCGGCCACGAAGTCGGCAACCACAGCTGGTCTCACCGAAGCCTCTGGCTCTGCGGCCCACGTCGCACGCGCAGCGAGATCACCCGTGCTCACGACACCCTCGCGGCGCTCACCGGCCGGCCGCCCCGCTTCTTCCGGCCCGCCTGGGGCATGGTGAACGCGGCCCTGCCGGCCGCCCTGCGGGCGTGCGGCGAGCGCGCGGTGTTCTGGTCGCTTCAGCCCGAGGGGCTGGGTCCCGTGAGCGCGGTCGTCCAGGTCGCGCGGGTCCTCGGCCGAGCGCATGCCGGAGCGATCGTGGACCTCCACGATGCCGAGGGCACGCCCGGTGCCCCCGCACGGCTGGTCGAGGCGCTGCCGCGCATGATCGACGGCCTCCGGGTCAGGAACTACACCCTCACCACCGTGGGCGAGTTACTGGCGCCTCTCCACGACGACGGGCGTGCGCCGACGGGCTGACGAGGCCCATCGCGCAGGATACGCTCGCGCTGGGCCATGCCTCAGGACAGCCTCAGGACGCGCGTGGTTCGGACCCCCTTCGGGAGCGTGTGAGCCAGGAGTGGGTCGAGGTGGAGGGCGAGCGGCGAGCAAGGGGCGAGGAGACAAGCGGCGAGAGACGTTGACACGCCCCCCATAGTTGGCTATACGGTTGGCACGGGTCTGGCCTACAGGGCAATCGTGAGGTGAGAGCAGATGGCCGAGGGTTGGACGCTGCGCGATCGGTTCGGGCCGGATGTTGAGCCCTCGGCCATTTTGCCGACGAGACCCGCATGACGTCGCCAACGCTCTGACGGCGTTCATCAACACGAGCATCATGGCGCGCGGCCACCCGGTTCAGCCGGACGACGATCTCGAGGCCGCTGGCCTCGACTCGATGGCCCTCCTCAAGGTGCTGATCTTCATCGAGGCCGAGTTCGGATTCTGGATGCCCGACGAGGACCTCGTGACAGAGAATATCGCGTCGGCCAGCGCCTTCGCGAACTACATCTGTCGATTCAGCGGCGCGTCCACCTAGGCGTGCCTACCCGCCGGCTCCCCCTGCGCGGCGCCGACCTCATCCTCATGGCGATGCAGGCGCTCTGGAGGGCCGGCGAGGTGAGCAACAATGCCCTCCTGGTCGTCGAGTGCGACGGACCTCTTCCCGTGGCGCGCGTGGGCCAGGCTCTCGACCGGTTCTTGGACGACTGCCCGTGGCCGGCGGCCCGCCTGAGGCGTCCATTTCCCTGGGGCAAGCTCCACTGGGCGGCCGGGGCACGCGCGGACCTCGCGTGCCCGCCCGGTCCATCACCAGGTCGTTGCCTCGCCGGGGAGTGCACGAGGCGCTCGAAGCGGAGCTCAACCGGGCGATCGATCCGAGGCGTGAGCCGCCGCTCCGTCTGCGCATCATCGAGGGCGATCACACGAAGGGTATGCGTAGCAGGGCCTTGATCCTGACGTGGTTTCATCCCTTCATGGATCCGCGCGGAGCCCAGAATCTGTTGAAGCATCTGGCCCTCTCTCGATCGGCGCGACGACGGGACGCCGCCGGGAGGCTCGCCGGCAGCGTTCGTGTCACCTCCGGATCCTCGCTCGTACAGGGAGCGTGGGCGGCTGGCTCGCCGGAGTCGCGGGTATATCCGGACGCTCGCGCAGGTCTCACCCGTGTCTCCGGGAACCGGGCTCACCGCAGCAGGCGGCGCCCGTTTCCGGTCGGTGAGCGTCGCCGGCTCGGCATCCTCCGCCGGCGTCCCGCGCGCGCCGCACGAGCTCTGCTTGCGGTTGGCCTCTGATTGCCAGGGCCATCGCCGAGCTGTGCGACCGGCGAGGATTGCCCCCCGTGCCGTTCCTGGTTCCCATCGCGGTGGACCTGCGCCCCAAAGGTGAGCCCGGACCGATCGTCGGTAACGTGCTCGCCTTCCACTTCGCGCAATTCAACCGCTCCGAGACCATCGACGTAGCCGGGCTGGCCCAGACCCTGTGGCGACAGCTGGCGGGCGCCGTCCGCGACGGGCATATCGAGGCCAGCGCGGCGGCCATGGAGTTCATCAAGCACCGCCGCCTCGCGACGATGCTGCGCGAACTTCCCGGGACGGCCAGCGGTGAGACGCTTCTCCTTCAACTTTGCGGACCTCGGGGACTTTCCGGCCCGCGCCGACCCCTTCTTCGCCGCCGCGTGGTGAACGCGTATCACGTCGCGGCTGTCATGCCGCGCCCGGGGATCGGAGTATTCTTCAACCGGTGCGGGCCCACCAATAATCTGGCCGCCTCGTGGATCGAGGGGGCAGTGAACGAAGACGAAGTGGCCCGGATCGTCGAGATCGCGCGCGAGGGTCTGGAATGGGCACCCATCCCCTGAGCTATGACGTCGTGGTCGTCGGTGGCGGCGCGCGGACTGGCCGCCGCGGTGGCGGCTGCCGGCGGCGGCGCCCGGACCGCCCTCGTCGAGCGCTATGGCTTTCTCGGTGGGATGGCGACCGCTGGCATGGTGAGCACGATCTGCGGACTCTACCGGACGTCATCGGTCCGGACCAGCCGAGCCGCTCAACCCGGGGTTCGCCGAGACGTTCGCCCAGCGCCTGACGGCGATGCCCGGCTGCGGGGCGCCGGTGCGCCGGGGCGGACCCACGTGTTGCCGTACACGCCATTCGCCTTCGCATGCCTGGCAGACGAAGTGGCGGCCGAAGCGCCGGGCCTCGACGTGTACCTGCACGCTTATCTCGTTCGGGTTGGACGCGCCGGCGAGCCACATCACAGCGCTGCGCATCTCCACCTGGGAGCGAACGCAGGAGCTGAGGGCGCACGCCGTCGTGGACACGACCGGCGATGCCGTCGTGGCCCACCGGGCCGGAGCGGCCACCGAGACGGCGCTGGTGGCCGAGCGGCAGCTGTCGTCTCGTCGTGTTCGTCCTGCAGAACGTGGACACCGATGCCCTCGGCCCCGGCGCACGCGTGGCGCTGGCGCGCGCGCTGGTGAGCGCCGAGCGCGAAGGGGGGCTGCCGAAGGGCGCCTCCAACCTCGCGGTCGGGCCCTCACTGCAATCAGGGGAAGTCGTCTGCAAGCTCGCGCTGGGCGGGATCGTCGAGGAGCTGCCGCCTCGGCCGCGACGTCCTCACCCTGGCCGAGCAGGAGGGCCGAAAGCGCATCTCTCGCCATCACCACGCTGCTGAAGACGATGCCCGCCTTCACCAGGGCGTTCGTCTCCCACGCGGCGCCCCAGGTCGGCGTCCGCGAGGGCCGTCGCGTGGTCGGGCGCTATCAGCTCACGCGCGAGGATGTCCTGTCTCGGCCGCACATTCGAGGACGGAATCGCCCGGGGCAGCTGGCCCATCGAGTTGTGGGAGGAGGGTCGCCTGGGCGCGACCTACGAGTATCTCGAAGATGGGCAGACCTACGACATCCCGCTCCGCTGTCTCAGGCCGCGCGAGGTGAAGAACCTCTTCATGGCCGGCCGCTGCCTGAGCGCCTCGCGCGAGGCGCTGGGGTCCGCGCGTGTGATCGGGACCTGTCTGGCCACGGGCGCGGCAGCGGGAATCGCCGCCGCGCGCTACCCCGACAGCTGATCCGCGCCCCGTGAACCTCGCGAGCTTCCTGCACGCCTCCGCCGACAGGCACCCCGAGCGCCCGGCCGTCACCGATGCACGGGTGGGACGTTCCCTGAACTACGGGCAGCTCGCCCGTGAGGCGGGGCGAGTCGCCGCGTTCCTCGGCGCCCTGGGCGTGGAGCCGCGGCAGCGAATCGGTGTCCTCGCTCCCAACAGCCTCGCATACCTGCCCGCCGCCTTCGGCCTCCTGGCGGTCGGCGCCTGTCTTGTCCCACTCGCCAGTAACCTCACCGGCGCGAGATCGCCTTCGAATCGCGCGCGACGTGCTAGCTGAACGGCTGTCTGTCCTGGCCCGAGGCGGGTCAGATCGCCGACCGTCGACATGGCCGGTGTCGTATGCCGGAGGGCGCGTGCAGCGGCTTCACGTTTCAGTGGCTCGCGCGCGCAGCTGAAGGTCCTCCAGCGCTTCCGCGCCTGAATCCCGTCCTTCATCCGGTTCACGTCCGGGACCACCGCCCACAGCAAGGGCGTGGTGCTGTCTCACGAGGCGACCGCCGCACGGGTCCGCGCCGCCGATGCCGTGCTCCGTTTCAGCAACGAGGACCGCATCCTCTGGGTGCTCCCGCTCGCGTACCACTTCGCGGTGACGATCGTGGCCTACATCCGCGCCGGGGCGCACATCCTTCATGTGCCCCGACACGCTTCCCCAATCCTCCTCCACGCGATGCAGCGGCTCGAGCCCAGCGTGCTCTACGCCTCGCCGTTTCACTTCGAGCGCCTCGGGAATCTGACGCGCGCGTCCCGCTCAGCGGCGTGCGGCTCGCCCTCTCAACGAGCGCGCCGATCACCGCCGCCGTCATGGATCGCTTCGAATCGCTCTACAGTACCCGTCGGCCAGGCGTACGGCCTCATCGAGGCGGGCCTGCCCTGCATCAATACCCGGACCGACGGTCTGTCCTCAACCTCGGTGGGCCGTCCGTGCCGGGGTACGAGGTCGCGGTACTCTCCGAGCGGGCCAGCGGCTTCGTGCAGGCGCGATCGGTGAGATTGCCGTGCGCAGCGACGGTCTGTTTTCCGCGTACTACGCGCCGTGGCAGCTGCGCGAGGACGTCGATCGGGACGGCTGGTTCATGACGGGCGATATCGGCTGGCTCGATGAGGGGGCAGCTCCATCTGAAGGGCCGCTAGAAGGCGGTCATCTTCGTGGCCGGACTCATGTTCTTTCCCGAGGAGGTGGAAGACTGCATCAACGAGTTCGCGGGGGTCACGCAGTCCCGGGTGTTCGGTCGCCCTCACGCCCGGCTCGGCGAGATCCCCTGCGCCGAGGTCGTCTCTGGCCCGGGCTGCGACCTGATTGCTCTCAAGGCGCACTGCGCCCGCGCCCTTCTCCTCCTGGAAAGTGCCGCTCGAGTTCGCCGTGGTGGCAGAGATCCCCCGATCGCCGGGAGGGAGGATCCTCCGGCGGTCATTTACCTGAGACGGCTGCTCCGCTTGTGGTAAGGTTGGACGACGTGAAACGTCTCGATCATGGCACCACTCTCCGGGGAGAAGCTCCATGACCCTGCGCGTCGCCGGAATACCCGAAGGTCAAACAAGGTCCCTAGCGGCCTTCTCCGTCGCCACAATCGGCGCGACGCGCTGACGTCACTCCGTCCCATGGCCCGACCCAGCCCGCCGCACCCGGTGCTCAAGCGGTACTACGAGACGGAGCACGACCGGGAGTCCTTCGTCACCGCGCTCTTTGACGGCGCGGCCAGGCACTACGAGCGGATCGGCCAGATCCTGGATCTCGGATCGGGCCCAGCCTACCGGCGTTACGCCCTGGTCCGCGCCGGCTTGCGCCCCGGCATGAAGCTCCTCGACGTGGCGACCGGCACCGGGCTGATGGCCCGCGGCGGCCGGCGCGTGGTGGGTGCCGCCGGCCGCGTGGTCGGCATCGATCCCAGTCGGGGCATGCTCGGCGAGGCCCGCAAGGCTCTGGCCGGGCCGCTGGTACAGGGGCGGGCCGAGGCGCTGCCCTTCCGCGACGCGCAGTTCGACATGCTCAGCATGTGCTTCGCGCTGCGCCATGTGCCCGATCTCGAGGTGGCCTTCCGTGAGTACCAGCGAGTCCTCAAGCCGGCGGCCGGCTGTTGCTCGTGGAGGTCTCCCGTCCGGAGTCGGCGGCCGCCCGCTGGCTGATCCGGATGCACTTCCAGCGAGTCCTGCCCCACATCATGCGCATCAGCACGGGCAACCGGCCGGCCGAACTGCTCATGAAGTACTTCTGGGACACCATCGACCAGTGTGTCCCTCCGGAGGTGATCTTGGAGGTCTGCGGGCGCGAGCGGGTTCAGCGCGGTCAGGCGCCGCGTGTTCGCCGGCTTCCTCAGCGAGTACGTCGGCGGTGAAGAGCGACTCGCGCCCGTAGCGTCGCGCCAGCCGGGTGCTCGTCTCCGCGCTCGCGGCGGCTTCGCTCTGCGGGGTTCTGCGGATTCCTCAACGAATACGTGGCCGCGAAACCGGCGCGGGGCGCGCCTGACCCCGCTTCACCGGATGGCGAGTCCGCCGGGGCGACGCCCCGCAGCCCGTGGCGGCTCACGAAGCGGAGCAGGCCGCGGCTGTAGCGGCGACGTCGTCGCGGCCCCGCTTGCCAGCAGCCCCACGTGGCGCGCGATGTGCGTCCTGCGCTGCCGTCTCTTGAGGAAGCCCGAGCCTGGCGTCATCCAGGCGCGCCCGGCCTGTATCAACGCCGCTAGCCGCCCATCGTAGAGATAGGCCACCAGCTCGAACCAGGCCGACAGCATCGCGTTCTGGCCGTCGGCGTACGAGGCCAGCGCCGACTCCAGCTCGGCCGGCGACGGGATCGCGCCGTCGTCCGAGCCACGGGGTCAGGGCGTCGGCGAGTAGCTCGGCCGAGCGGAGCGCGAGGAAGACCCCGGGCGAGAGCATCGGGTCGATGAAGCCGAAGGCGTCTCCCACCATGACCCAGCCGCGGCCGTAGCCGCGCTCGGAGATCAGCTGGTAGTTGGAGTAGGTCGCCACGCCCGTCACCCGCCTTCCGTCGCCGACGATAGAAGAGAGCCAGCCGTCGGTCGCGATGGCGCGCTCGAGCCGCGCTTCCGGAGTGCGCCCGAGGCGGGCCGCGTCGTCCTGGCCCAGCACGATGCCGATCGAGAGCCGCTCCTGGAGCGGGATGCACCAGCTCCAGCCCGCCGCGCCCGCGCGCGATGAGCACCTGACCCGGCGCCTCGTCCCACTCGAAGCCCTCGAAGTGGGCGAAATGCGCCACATCCTTGCGCGGCCCGAGGCGGGCTGGAATCGCCAGCGCGCGGGCCACGTGGCGGGCCCGTCCGGTGGCGTCGACGATGAGGTGGGGCGGGCGGCCCTCCAGTGCCGGTGCCGCGGCCAGCGTCTCGGGAGCGAGGGCCAGCTCCGCTCGCGCGCTCGCGCGCGGCACCGCCTGCAGCCGGGCGCGGACGGGCACGTGGCGCACTCCGGAGGCGATCGCGCTGGCGAGCAAGGCCTCGTCGAAGCGCGGGCGCGGGATGTTGTACGCGTACGGGAAGACGGCCGGGGCGAAGCGATCGAACGTGATGCTGACCCGGTCGGTCGGCGACCAGATGAAGGACACGCCGGGCTTGACGCAGCTGAAGGTCGCCGTCTCCTCCTCGACGCCGAGGCGCCGCAGGATCGGGACCACGGCGGGGACGAGCGATTCCCCGACCAGCAGTTCCGGGCGGCGGCCGTCGTCGAAGAGCGTGACCTCGCCGCCCTGACGGGCGAGCAGGATGGCCAGGGCCGACCCCGCGGGCCCGGCCCCGACGATGGCGACCCGCAGGGGTCCCCGATCCGCGGCGCCCTCGTTCATGGTGTCCTCGTCCATCCCATTTCGTCGCGGATCACCTCGATGATCCGCGTCACCTCGTCCTCGCTCACGACGCCCTCGATCCACGAGACGACAAGATTGTTCCGACTGCCGCAGCGGTTGAAGAATACCCCGATCCCGGGCCGGGGAGGAACGACGGGGACGTGATAGGCGTTCACGACGCGGCGCCCGAAGCATTGCTCCAGGGCGGGCGGCCAGTCCGCGAGGTCCGCGCAGTTGAAGGAGAACAGCTCGCCGCCCGCTGTCCACGGCAGCACGCGCAGCATCGTCGAGAGCGGGCGGTACTGGAGAAACTCCATGGCCACCGCATTGGCCTCGATCTGATCGTCGCGGACGGCATCGGCCATTTGACGGCGCAGGGTTCGAGCCAGTCCGGGCACGTCACCGTCGTCGGACGGCCGGAACCGGGCGAAGTGAAAGGCGAGCATGCTCCCGAAGGTTGGTCCAGGATCCCCCTTCGGCCGCAGATCCACCGAGATTGGAACCAGGAAGGGAACGTCCGGGAGACCCCGCTGGTGCCACAGCTCGGCCATGGCCTTGCCGACCAGGGCCACGCGCCAGGAGATCTCGCGCGTGGCGCGCTGGTCGCCGGCGGTCAGGTCCGGACCGACGAAGCTCTCTTGCCTGAAGCAGGCTCGTCCCGGGGGAACCAACGCCGGCGCCGGCGAGACCGGCGGCACGGGAGCGAGGTCCGCATGTACCTCCGGCTCTTCGCCGGCCATACGGCCGCGCTCTCTGAGCGGCCGCGGGTCCCGATCGGGCACGAAAGCCGGAGGGCCACCGCCCCAGGGGAGCCTGGTGCTCGTGCCGGTCGAGGTGGTTCAGGTGGGCCAGGAGGTTCTGTCCACCCCGCGCGTCCATGAGGGGATGGAACCACGTCAGCACCAAGAACGCTCGCCGCCGCTCGCATGCTCCGGCTCGACCGTCGAGGAGCAGGAAGCGGAGCGGTGCCTCCCGTCGGGGTTCAATCCTCGCGTTGAGCTCCGTCACCAGCTCCCGCCCGAGCTGCTCCCTCGTGGTCGAGGGCCGCCCGCCGCACCGGCGGACAGGTCAGCGTCTCGCGCCGGCCGGCACCCCAGTGAAGCTTGCCCCAGGGAAACGGACGCCGCAGCCGCGCGGCCGGCCAAGGGCAGACGTCCAGGAACCGATCGAGGGCGCGGGAGATTCGTTCGGCGGCGATGGGGCCATCGCACTCGACCACGAGGAGGTGTTGTGGCTCAGCCCGACGCCCTTCCAGCGCGGGTGCCTTGACATCAGGACGAGATCGGCCCCGCGCAACGGAAGCCGGCGCACGTCTCGCCTCATGGCAATCCACACCGGCCGCCTCCAGGTCGCCGTCCAGCTGGACGGGGCAGCTCCGGGGCGACCCGAACAGAGATGCGATGAAGCGGCTGACCCCCATTCAACGCGTGGCATGGACTGCCCCACCGAGAGAGCATGCGCTCATGGGCGCCGGGAGAAGGGAGCCAGCCATGGACCATGTTGGTATCGACGTGCACGAGAAGGATGCTCCGACACGCTCCTAGACCATGGCCCGGCGCCGCCGGGCGAGGAAGCGGAGGAAGTCCCGCCCCTCACCGAGCCGGCGCCGGAGCAGCCGATGATCGCGGAGCATCTCGACCCCCATCGCCACGACCTTGCGCGGTCGGAAATAGAAGCGCCGATAGAACGTCTCCACCGCGGCAAAGATCTCCGCGCGCGAGAGATGCGGGTAGCCCAGCGTGCTGAGCTGCACACCGGAACCGTCCACCAGCTCGTGGCCCTGGAGCCAGCCCTGTTCCTGCGCCTGGCGATACAGCGCCGTGCCCGCGTACGGCGCGGCCAGCGAGACCTGGAGCGTGTCGGGATCGATGTCGCGGGCGAAGGCGATGGTCTGCTGGATGGTCTCGCGGGTCTCGCCGGGCAGACCGAGAATGAACGTGCCGTGGATCTTGATGCCCAGGGCCCTGGCGTTGCGGGTGAACTCCCGGGCCACGTCGAGGCGCACGCCTTTGCGGACGTTGTTGAGAATGGCCTGGTTGCCGGACTCATAGCCCACGAGCAGGAGCCGCAACCCGTTTTCGGCGAGGACCTTCAACGTCGCCCGCGGGACGATCGCCTTGGCGTTGCACGACCACGTCACGCCCAGCCGGCCGAGCCGACGGGCGATGGCTTCGGCACGCGGCACGTCGTCGGTGAACGTGTCGTCGTCGAAGAAATATTCGCGGACCTGAGGGAAGTACTGCCGGGCGCGCTCGATCTCCGCGACCACGTGCTCGACAGTACGCGTGCGATAGCGCTGTCCCCCCACCGTCTGCGGCCAGAGGCAGAACGTGCACTTGGAGCGGCAGCCGCGTCCCGTGTACAGCGATACATAGGGATGGAGCAGATACCCGATGAAGTACTGCTCGACCACGAGATCGCGGCGATACACGTCCACCACGAAGGGCAGCGCGTCCATGTCCTCCAGAGGCGGGCGCTCGGGGGTGCGCCGTAGGCGCTCCCCGTCGCGGTAGCTGAGACCGCACACCGACGCCAGCGGTCGCCCCTCGGCCACTTCCTTGATCGTGAAGTCGAACTCCGCGCCCGTCACGAACTCGACGGCCGGAGAGGCCGCCAGCGCCGCTTCCCGGTGCACCGCGACGTGCGCCCCCACCAAGCCAATGCGCAGCCGTGGGTTCGCGGCCTTCAACGCCTCCGCCACCTGGAGATCTGCGGCAAACGACGGCGTACTCGTGTGGAGCACGGCCAGTTCGTAGTCGGGCGCCAGAGCCACGACATCCGCGACGGTCAGCCCCGCCGGGGGAGCATCGACGAGCCGGCTCCCCGGCACCAGCGCGGCAGGCTGCGCCAGCCAGGTCGGATACCAGAACGAGCGCACCTCGCGCCGGGCCTGATAGCGCGCCCCGGCGCCGCCATCGAAGCCTTCGTAGGATGGCGGGTGGAGGAAGAGGGTCCGAAGATGACTCATCGGTCGACGTGGCGATCAGAGAGATTTGCCAATGTCCGTCAGCAACTTCGTCTCGACGCTCTGGTCCGGGTTGGGCACGGGCTCGTCCTTGTCGATCCATAGAATGCGCTCGCGCTTGAAGAGCGTGCGCTCGACGCTCACTGTGGTGCGGTTGTCGCCCGCCGCCTTGACGTTGATGCGGAGGCGGTGCCGCAGTCCCTTGGCGTAGACGCCGTAGTCCTCGCCCTCCACCACCCGCGACTCCGTCTCGATCCAGCCGATGGAGCGGTCCGCCTTGTCGATCTTCCAGCCGAACTGCTTCAGCACGGCCTCGGTGACCGCCCACACCTTGTCCACTGGTGCCGCGAAGGCCTGGCTCACGGCATCGCTGGCCGATCCCGCACCGGCCAGGCACAGCACCGCGAGCAGCACGCCGACGAGCGTCTTCATACACCCTCCCTTCTCACGATTCCTCCCTGGAGCAGGTAGATCGACCCCGCCCCCGTGAGGGCCTCGGGCCGATGCGTCACCACCACGACCGCGCGGCCCTCGGCGACCCGGCGCCGCAGCGCCTCGAGAATGACGCGCCCGTTGGCATCGTCCAGATTGCCCGTGGGCTCGTCCGCCAGCAGCACGGGCGGATCGTTGAACACCGCGCGGCAGAAGGCCACGCGTTGCTGCTCGCCGCCCGACAGCTGGGCCGGATAGTGATCGCGCCGGTCACCCAGGCCGAACTGCTCGAGCAACTCATCCGCCCTCCGCCGGGCCGCCGGGCCCCCCTGGCCCACGTAGCGCGCGGCCAGCAAGACGTTCTCGACCGCGGTGAGCGCGGGCAAGAGGAGGAACGACTGGAAGACGAATCCCACGAACTGCCCGCGGGCGCGGCTCTTGGCCGACCGCGACAGCCCGCCCACCGCGCGTCCGCCATACGTGACGTCGCCGGCCTCGGCGTCCTCGAGGAGTCCCAGCACGTTGAGCAAGGTGCTCTTGCCCGACCCCGACGCACCCGCGATCACCGCCAGCTCGCCGCGTCCCACCCGCAGATCCACGCCGCGCAGGACGGGGATCATGGCACCCGAGGGAGCTCGGAACGACTTCCAGATCCCCTCCGCGAGCAGCATCACGCGCCACGCCGGATGGCCTCGGCCGGACTCACGCGCACGATCCGCACGGTCGCGTAGGTGGCGGCCACGGCGCCCAGCAGGACCGAGAAGACCAGGGCGCCCGCGAGCAAGCGCGGCGAGAAGAGGAACAGCTGCTGGCCGAGCCGCGCCACGTAGAGCTGCACGCTGCCCCCGAGGGCGAGGGCGAGCGCGATCCCCAACGCGCCGCCCGTCAAGGTCACCGCCACGGCCTCTCCGAGAATCTCGCGGCCGAGCTGGACGTCGGTGGCGCCCAGGGCGCGCTTCACGCCGAAGTCGCGGATGCGCTCGAACACCGCGGCCGTGACCGTGTTGGCGAGCGAGAGACCGCCGATCACGAGGCCCAGCACCGCGATGCCCACGATCAGGGCCGAGAAAAATGCCGTCGAGCTCCGCAGCAGCCGGCTCAGCTCGCTGGGGATCTGCACGTTCACGTCGGCGACGCGCTCTCGGATGCGAAGCGCGACGGCGTCCGGGTCCTCCCCGTCACGCCAGCCAACCGCGGCGCCCGTGTTCAAGTCCGAGGCGGTCAGGGCCAGCCCACCCGAGGCCAGCGCCGCCCGGAGCAGCGGGTCCTTGGCCACCCACAGGCTCCGCGCGTCCGCGATGGGCAGGATGGCGAAGCGGTCGGGCGCGGTGAGCGTGCGCTCCAGCACGCCCACGATCGTGAACCGCTGTCCGTCGAGCGGCAGCGTGTCCCCGACCCGGAGCCCGCGCGAGGCGGCAAACGACGCGCCGAGCACCGCCACCTGACGATCGCCGTCGCGCAGGGGGCGTCCCGCCTGCACCGGCAACGAGGGAAACGACCGGTTCGGCATGGGCACCGAGAGATCGAGGCCGAGGATCAATTCCTGGGTCACGGTCATGAACTGGGACACCGAGGCATTGAGGGGAAGCATGACCTGAGCCTGCACTCCGGCGACCCCCGGGACCGCATCGACGGCTCGGAGGCTGGCGGCGGGCAGGAGACCGCCCGCGGTGAACCCCGTCCCCATGCCCATTCCACGCCCCGCGACGGAGATCTGGCCCAGGACGAAACGATCACCTCCGTCGATGAAGCGGACGATGCGCTCGCTCATGGCTCCGAGGGCCACCAGACCCGCCACGCCGATGGCCACCCCGACGATGGTGAAGGCGTAGCGGCGGATGCGCTCGCCGTGCCTCAGCATCCGGGGTGCTGCGAGCCCGGCGCTACCACTCCAGGCGGGACTCGATGGGGCGGCCGGCGCGGCGACGGATCCACCGGTTGAGGTGCGCGACCCCGTACAGCATGTTCAGGCTCCATCGCGTGCGCCACGGCATGGTGAAGAACGCGCCGCCCGAGAGGACGTGGAGCACGGCCGTGTAGATCCCGAAGGCGTGCTTGGGATTCATCAGGAGCTCGAAGAAGGCTGGCTCGTAGTACTTGTGGATGAACCGGAAGAGCGGCGCCGTCCCCCGCTGTACCGCCCGCTCGTAGCCGGTGAAGCGCCGTCCACGGAAGTCGCCGGCGGCGAAGGCCTTGACGATGGCCTCGGCGGCGAGCTGTCCGCTCCGCATGGCGATGAAGACGCCGCCCGAGAAGATGGGATCGACGAACGCCACGGCGTCGCCCACGGCCACGAATCGATCGCCGACCACGGGCGTGTTCGCGTACGCGAAATTGCTCGCCCGATGAACGGGCGTCACCCGGGTGGCTCCGGCGAGGCCCTCGGCCACGGCCGGACAGCGACGGAGCATGTCGGCGTAGAGATCTTCCATCGGCATCTGCGCCGCGCGCACCGTCCGCGCATGCAGGACGCTGCCCACGCTGGTCAGATCGTCGGCCAGGGGGATCCACCAGAACCAGCCGTCGTCGATGACGTAGATCCGGATGTTGCCCTCCTCCTTCCCCGTGCGCCGGGCCGCGCCGCGGAAGTGGGCGAAGAGGGCAACCTTGCCGAGGTTGGGAATCCGGGTGCGTCGGCCGATGCGGCCGGCGAGGAAGCCGTCGCGGCCGCTGGCGTCGACGAGCATGGCCGCGCGCAGGGTGCGCGTGGCGCCGCCTTCGCTGACGTCGATGGAGACGCCGTCGGGATCGAACGCGACCGACTGTACCGTGGCCGGCTGGTGCACGCCGACCCCGCGCGTGCGCGCGTGATCGAGAAGGATGGTGTCGAACTCCGCCCGCGGCACCTGGTAGGTGTAGTTCGGCCATGGCCGGTCGGGCAGGAAGTAGAACGTCTCCTCGGCCCCCGTGAGTCCCGTCCACGAAGCACGCCCCGTACTTCACCTGGAACCCGGCCGCCTCCACCGCTCGGCGCGCCCCGAGCTGCTCGAGGAGCAGCATCGTCGCGGGCATGAGCGACTCGCCGACGTGAAAGCGGGGAAAGACCTCGCGCTCGAAGAGCCCGACGCGCAGCCCCGCCGCGGCGAGAAAGGTCGCGGCGCTGGAGCCGCCGGGCCCCCCGCCCACCACGACGACGTCGTAGGTCACGGCCGGGCCACCCGCGAGGGCACGAGCGGTGCGTCGAGATCCCGCAACGCCGCCGCCAGGGGGCGGGCCGGCGGAGCGACCGGGCCCGTGAGCCGCTCGCACGCGTAGAGCCACCTGACGAGCGGGCTGACGAGGTCGAGGCCCAGACGCCCGAGCGCGACCTGCATCACCGCGGCGCCGACGAGCATGGGCGTCGCCATCGTGGCGACGGCCGCGGCCCGCACGCGGCGACGGCGCGCGTCACGCTCGCCCTCGCCCTCCGAGGCGGGGAGACCACCAGCGCTCGTCTTGATCTCTCGAGCCCACCGGAGAAGCGTCTCTCGCGCCAGATAGGCGCCGATGGCCACGCCATCGCGCACCGGGCGGAAGCGGCTGCGGCGCCGGGCGGAGGGGATCGAGGAGACGATCACCTCGCGGACTCGCCAGCCGCGGCGCGCCGCCGCGATCAGCACCTCGGTTTCGAAGACGAAGCCCTCGCGCCACCCTCCCACGTCGTCGAGAAGCGCCAACGGATAGACGCGAAAGCCCGACTGCGTGTCCCGCACGCCCAGCGCGCTCACCCACTCCACGAAGAAGGCGGCCACCTCCATGGCGTTCAGGCGCGCGCGCACGAAGCGCGCGGTGTCGGCCAACCGATTGCCGACGACCAGGCGATCGGGCGTCTCGTGTAGCGCACCGAGCAGCACCGGGACGTCTTCCGGCGCATGCTGTCCGTCGCCATCGAGCGTCACCACGGCGGACGCGCCGCGCGCCCGCGCCGCCGCGAAGCCCGTCCGCAAGGCCGCAGCCTTGCCGCGCCGTTCGGCGTGGCGGACCACCTCGGCGCCCGCCCGATTCGCCTCGGCGGCGCTGCCATCGGACGATCCGTCGTCCACGACGATGACGGGCGCGTGCTGCCGGGCGCCGGCCACGACTCGCCCGATGGCCTCGGCCTCGTTGTAGACGGGAATGACGATGATGAGCGTCATCCGACCGGCGCCGGCCCCACGACGATGGCCGCGTGCGCGCCGCCGCGGGCGACACCGTGCACCAGGCCGAGACCGGAGGGGACCCGGGTGATGCTCACGCGGGGCCTGACCCCGGGCTCGTCCAGGCTCGTCACCGGGAGCAGCCCGGAGCGAGCGGTCCAGGCAGCCGCCGCCACGCGCAGCGCGCCCAGCCCGGCGTGCTGACCCCACAGCATTCCCAGCGCCGCGAGCGGCGGCCGATGCGGAGCGAGCGCGGCCTCCAGCACCGAGCGCTCCCATGCGTCGCGGGCGGCGTCGCCACCGAGCGAGGCGTACACCCACGCCACGTCCTGCACACGACCTCCGGCCCGCTCGAGTGCGAGCTGGACCACGCGAGAACGATTGCTCCGGCCCACGCCGACGGGGCGGGCGGGCAGCGCGCCGGTGGCGACGGCGAGGATCTCACCCAGGATACGAGCGCCGCGGGCGCGCGCACCGTCCAGGGTCTCCAGCATCAAGAACGCCGCTCCCTCGCCTCGTCCCCCGGAATCGACTCCCATCCGTCCGAGCGTCTCCACCACGTAGGGATCCAGTTCGTCCACGCCGCCGGCGAGGAGACGGTCGGCGCGCCCCGCGGCGATCGACGTCGCGGCGCGTGCCAGGGCGAGCTCGCCGGCGAGGCCCGGGGCGTTGATCGTCAGCGAGAGGGCACGGGCCTGGAGGGCGATCGAAGTCGCCGCAGCCATGGCGTTCATCACCGTGTTGGGGAACAGCAGCGCCGAGAGGCCGGCCTGGCCGCGCGCCAGGTAGCCGTCGGCGAAATCACGCGTCGAGTGCAGATCGCCCAGCTCGGTCCCCACGACCACGCCGAGCGGTACGTCCACCTCGCCGCCGGCATCGGTCGCGGCCAGTCGCGCCGCGGCAATCGCCAGCTGGCACACCCGGGAGAGCCGGCGCGCATCCACGCCGTCGAGGACGGCGGCCAACGCACTCGCCGGGAGGGCGCCGAAACACGGCTGGGGGTCTGCCAGCGACGCGCCCAGCGCGGGCGAGCCGCCGCTGAACGGCCCGCCGACGGCGCCGACTCCCGTGATCACCACGCGGCGCCGCTTTTCGGCGAGGCTCATGCGGAGGCGCGCCGGAACAACAGGGTCACGTTCTGCCCGCCGAAGCCGAAGGAGTTGGAGATGGCGTGCTCGACCGCGGCGTGCCGCGCTCGGTGCGGGACACAGTCGAACGCGACGTCGGGATCGGGAGAGTCCAGATGCGCCGTCGGGGGGATGAGGTCATGCACGAGGGCGAGCGCGGTGGCCATGGCCTCCAGGCTCCCCGCGGCCGCCATGGTGTGCCCGATCATCGACTTCGTGGCAGACACGAGCAGCCCCTCGGCGCCGAACACGTCTCGCAGGGCCAGGGCCTCGATGCGGTCGTTCTGGGTGGTCGCCGTGCCGTGAGCGTTGGCGTAGCCCACGTCGGAGGCGGTGAGGCCGCTTCGGGCGAGGGCCTCGACCATGGCCCGGGCCATTCCCCGTCCCTCGGGATCCGGTGACGTCACGTGGTAGGCGTCCGACGTCATGCCGTAGCCCGTCAGCTCCGCGTAGATACGCGCCCCGCGGGCGCGCGCGTGCTCGCCGCTCTCCAGCACGAAGAACCCCGCGCCCTCGCCGATGGACATCCCGCGGCGCTCGCGATCGAATGGCCGGCAGGGTTTGGGGTCGAGCAATTTCAGGGCATTGAACCCGAGGTAGCAGATGCGCGTGATGGCGTCGGCGCCGCCCGCCAGCACGAGGTCGCACATTCCCGCAGTGACCAGCTCCGACCCCACGGCGAGCGCGGCGGCGCCGGAGCTGCACGCGGTGATCAGGGTCTCGCGCGGGCCGTAGAGCCCCAGGGTGTTCGCCACGACCTCGCCGTGGGACCAGGGGAGGACGGCTCGGAGAGCGAGGCGGTCAGGCTCGGCCGCGCCGCGCCCTGCCTCCGGCCAGTACCATTCTTCTGCCTCGAACATTCCACCGCCCACGGCACCCACGACCACTCCCACGTCGGCGCGTTCAGCTCGTTCCAGACGCGCGTCGTCGAGGGCCTCCGCCGCCGCGGCGAGCGCGAGCCGGTCCGCTCGCGACCGGCGCCGCGATCCCGGAAGCGCATCCGGCACTTCGGCGGCCAGCCGACACCGCAGCCCTTGCGTGTCGAGCAAGGTGACGGGCCGGATGGCGCAGACACCGGCGGCCAGGCCGTTCCAGTACGCCTTGACGCCCACCCCGAACGGCGTGACGGCGCCCAGACCGGTGACGACGACCCGTATCATCCGCCGTTCGTCCGATCCACGATGAAGCGGCACAGGGCGTCGAGCGACGCAAAGTGCGGGGCGAGATCCTCGGATTCGTCCAGGACGACGCCGAACCGCTCCTCGATGGCGATCGACAGCTCGATGAAGTCGAGCGAGTCGAGTCCGATGGCGCCGTCCATTCCCTTGGGCAGCGGCGTGTCGGCGGTCATCTCCGCGGCGCGGCGCGGGTCGAACTTCAGCCGCGACACCAGAATTGCCTTCAGCTCGTCCAGCACTTCCTTGGCCTGCATCAGCCCCCCCTCACCTTCCCGGCCAACGACTCTGTACGCCGTGCACCGGCGCGCGCGAGGGCGAGGGCGATGAGCGGAGCACAGGCCAGCGTTTCCCCCGCACGCCGGACCGCTATTTGTAGAAACGCCCCGGCCGCCCGGTCGGGATCAGTCTCCTCGCCGTCGGGCGTGAGGAGCACCGCGACCGCCGCCTCGACGAGTGGGCGACGCGTGAGCCAGCGGCCTCGGGCGAAGAGATCCGCGCACTCTTCGACGGTCTCGACGGCCAGCACCAGCACTCGTTCGCAGGCGCGGCGCGCGAGCAGGTCCGCCCCTTGCCAGAGCGCGTCCTGGCCTGTATCGGCGGCGCCGATGAGGATCACGTACGGCCCCGTGAGCCCAAACTCGATGGCCACCTCCGCGGGCACCGCACTCGGAGCAGTATACGGGAAGTGCAGGGTGCCCGCGCCGCCCGCCTGCTCGATGAACGCGCGGTTGGCCCCGGCGTACGCCGTCGCGGTGACATAGACCAGCGCGGTCCCGCTTCCTCGAATCGCCTCTCGCGAAGCCCGCCGTCGACGAGCAACGCCTCGACGGCGGCCACCCCGAGCAGACACTCGCGGGTAGCCCGGCGGAAGCGATCACCCTCGATGGCCGGCCGCCTCAGCGGAATCACCGCCCGTCCGCTGGCGGCCGCGCGCGCGTCGTGGGGCAACGCCTGCACGTCTTGTCCCCACCCGGACAGCACGCCCGCCGCGGCGACCCTCACGGTGCTGACTCCAGCACGAGCGCCGCGTTGCATCCGCCGAAGCCGAGCGACGTGCTGAGACTCACGCGAGGCTGACAGGAGAGCGCGGCCCCCTGAACGTGCGCGAGCCGGCACGCGGGATCGACGTCTTCGAGTCCGACGGTTGGCGGCACGACGCCGTGGCGGCCGGCGAGCAAACACATGATCGCCTCCAAGGTCGCCGCCGCCCCCATGGTGTGCCCCAGCGCGCCCTTGACGGAATTGACCGGTACGGCAAGCGCCCGGCCGCCGAGTACGCGCTGGAGCACCGCGGTCTCGATGGGGTCGTTCAGTGGAGTGCCGGTGCCGTGAGTGCTCACGAAGTCGACGTCGTCCGCGCCCACCCCCGCTTCCGTCATGGCCGCCCGCGCCGCGAACTCGAGCCCTCGTCCCTCCGGATCAGGAGCAGCGATGTGCGAGCCATCGCTCGCGCTCGCGTGACCGAGGAGACGGCCCAATCGAGGGTTCCCCTCGCGCGCCATGGCCACCAGCGCCGCGCCCTCCCCGAGGAGCAGGCCGCTCCGGCGACGGTCGAATGGCCGCACCCGCTCGCGCGTGAGCGAACGGAGCGCGTCGAAGCCGCGCATCACGAAGCGACAGAGGATATCGTAGCCGCCGGCGACGACGACGTCGGCGCGGCCGGCGCGCAACAGGTCGGCGCCGAACCCGAGCGCGGTGGCCCCGGACGCGCATGCCGTGGACACCGTCACCACGGGTCCGCGGGCCCCCAGGTACTGAGCCAGCGCGCGCCCAGGGGCGTGGTAGAGCGCCCCCGCCGCGCGGCCGGGACGCCGGTCTCCGAGAGCGTGCTCGCCTTCCTCCACGCCGCCCAGCGCGGTGCCCACGACGATGCCCAGACGCTCCGGAGCGACATCGAGGGTGAGGCGCCCGCGTAGATCGTCGGCGGCCGCCAGGAGCAGTTCGGCGGCGCGCCCGCCGCGGAGCGGCCGACGTCGGGCGAAGGCGAATTTCTTGATCTCGCCGCCCCGGCCAACCCGGAGGTCGTGAACGGGGAAGCGCTCGATAGCGCTGATCCCCTCGACACCGGTGACGAGCCCCGCCCAGAAGGCGTCGAGGTCGGCGCCGACCGGCGTGATCACGCCGGCCGAGAGGATGGCGATCGGCTCACGAGCCAGGGGGAGCACCCCAGCAATCGAAGAAGTTGAACCATTGTTCCGGCCAGTCGCGCACCGTCTCTTCCAGGACCGTCACCCAGCGCATGAGCGCCTCGACTTCTCCTCCCGTCTGGACGGTGATCGGATCCCGCAGGCGCACGCAGTAGCGGCGATCGGGCTGCATCACGCAGAAGGCCGGCACCACCGGCGCGCGAGATGCCCGCGCGAGCAGGAACGGTCCGAGCGGAAAGCGCGCGGGGGCACCGAAGAAGGGCACCGCCACGTCACTGCGGCCGCCGATGGCCCGGTCGCCCTGCATGGCCACGAGCTCCCCGCGGCGCAGCGCGCTGACCAGGCCGAGCACGTCCGTGGGACGGCGGCGCGTCATGAAGCGCACGCGCGAGGACTCGGTCCGGAGCAATCGCTCCAGCCGCGGATCGAGCTCGGCTTCCATCACCACCTGAGTGGGCCGGCCGGTGATGCGGGCGGCCAGCCGACCTCCCAGGTCCCAGTTCCCGAGGTGGGCGGTCAGCACGATGAGCCCCTGCCCCCCTCGCGCCGCCTCGTCGACGTACGGCTGACCCTCCAGGCGCGCCACCAGGGCGTCGGGATCGCGCCGATTGGTGACGATGAGGTCGCTGAAGCACATGGCGAAGTGGCGGAAGACGTCGGCGGCCAGAGTGCGCCGCGCGGCGGCGCTGGAGGTCGGGGCGATGCGCGCGGCATTGCGGAGCACCACGTCCCACTCGGAGGCGAACAGCGGTCGGAGGCGGCCCGCGAGAGACGCGGCGAGGCGCAGGCGGGTCGGCCGCGGCAGCCACGTTCCCGCCACAGCGGCCACGCGGTAGAGACCGGCTCGGTTGAGGCCGTGCGCGTGCCAGGTGGGGCGTGCCGTCACCTCGGCGTCGAGCACGTCCGGGGCCGCTCCCGCCCGCATCAGAGCCATGGTGAATAGTACATGCGGAAGGCCCGGATGATGCCCGGCTCGGTGTCGTACATCCGCGTCGCCACGAACCGGCTCTGCTGGCGGTCGAACGTCATGATCCCGGGCGCTCCCGGCTCGTTCGGATCCCAAATATGGAACACGATCGCCGCGTCCTCCTCCCGGAACTCGTAGGCCACCACGGTATGGTTCAGTTCGGGTTTGGGCCAGTTGGTGACGAGGAGCTGGACGAGCTGTCCCCGGGCGATCTCGTCCATGATCTCGCGAGCCACGCCGGCCTGGTGACCCGAGGTCATGGGGAAGACGACCCGCCAGTTGGTCCAGTGCACCCAGGTCCAGAAGCGTGGCCCCAGGGCCGCCTTGACGGCCGACTCCTCGCCGCCCGAGAGGGCGCGCAGGTTCGCGTAGCCGGGGATGACCACGCGGTCGTCGGGCGGCGGTACAGGTTCCCACGGTGCGCGCGCCACGACCTGGCGGATCCGCTCGACGTACGCATCGTGATCCAGGCGCGGGGCCGATGGGTCGAAACGGGCGAAGGCGAAGAACTGGCGGAGGCTTCGCGCCATCACGAAGCAATAGTTCGCGTACAGATCGTCCGCGTCGCGATTCTTCGCTCGGACCTGGTTGGGAAAGGCGAAGGTGTCCGTGGCGAACGAGAAGGCGGGCACCGCCGTGGGCACGGCGGCCGCAGACGACGGCGGAGGCGGACGCTGACCGGTCGCGCACGCCGCGCCGGCCAGCAGCACGCCGAGGACAACGGCGAGCGCGCGACCGCGAGTACCGGCGCGGGGCCCCGAACAGCCGGAGATCCAGGAGCGCGACACCACGTGATGCTTACCGTAGCGGGCCGTCGTCACCATCGTCAAGCGATCCACACGATGTGCTATTCTCCCCGGGGTCTCGCGAATGACGCGGGCGATCGCACGCTTCTACCAGAGCTTCTACGACCACGTTCTCAGTCGCCTTCCCGAGCCCGCCGCCGTGTCCCTGGGCCAGCGTGTGCTCCGCGCCGTCCCCTTCGACCGGCTCGGGGTCTTTCACCTCGAGGATCCTCGACTCGCCATCAGCCTCGGCGGCATCCGACTTGCCAATCCGCTCATCCTCGCCGCCATGTACTACGATGCCGGCCTGCTTCGCCGCGCCATGGGGCTCGGCTTCGGGGCGGTGACCGCGAAGTCGATCACGGTGAGGCCGCGGCCTGGTCATCCCCTGCCCAACCTCGTCCGCGTGCGCAGCGCGGCCGGCCCCGGCCTCGTGAACTGCAACGGCTTCCAGAACCCCGGGCTCCCGGTCTTCCGCCGCACCATCAGCGGTCTGCCTCACCGCGTGCCGCTCATCGCGAGCGTGGCGGGCGAATCCGTGGATGACTATCTCGCGCTCGTCGAGGGACTCGCGCCCTGCGCCGATCTCGTCGAGGTCAACATCTCATCCCCCAACACCGCCCTGGTGTATGCGTGGAACGCGCAGCCACGCGCGCTGCGGTCGCTGCTCGAGGCCGCCCGGCGCGCCTCCCCGAAACCGCTCATCGTGAAGCTCTCGCCCGACTTCGCCGAGGCCAACGAACGCGAGATCATTCCCGCCGCCCTGGAGGCGGGCATCGTCATCGTGAACTACGGCAATACGCGGCGCGTGGACGACGCGCGTCTCTCGCAAGGCACCGGCGGGCTCTCCGGCCCCGAGCTGTTTCCCGCGACCTTGGCCAACCTCGAGCGCACGCGTGCCCGCTTCGGAACGGCCCTGGAGATCATCGCGACGGGCGGCGTCGATGCCCCCGACAAGGCGATCGCCTTGCTCCGCGCCGGTGCCACCGCTGTCAGCTACTTCACCGGGTTCGTCACGCGCGGCCCGATCCTGGCGCGGGAGATCCTGGAAGCCCTCCTCGCCCCTTCGCCCCGAATCTAGCGAGCCAGGCCCCTTCTGGCGAGCGCGCCGACGCTGGCTCCCCGGGACGCAGATCGTTTTTACCCACAGGTTGTCCACTTGTCCACAATCGTCCACACGAGCGAGATTCGACCGGTCTGGTGCGCTCTTGCAGGAGCCCTCCCAAAAAGGGACGGCCTCATCGTCCACCACCGGTGACCGCGCGAAAATCGCCGATGACGAGGGGCCGACGGCCCTCTGAGCCGCGGCAGGCGCGCATTTGACGCCGCGAAATCAATGCTTGAACACGCCGAGCCAGGCTCGTAACGTGAGGCACGCCTTTTTTTGGTAACCGCGAGCATGAACCGTGCGAGTCGGGAAGAGAAACGAGGAACCATGGACGGCAGCCGAAAACCACTGGCGCGGGTCGAAGGTCGGCGTCGCTTGCGAGTCAGTGGGGTGACCGTGGCGTGGCGCGGCACTCGGGAGACGGATGACTGGGTCGCCTACATCGTGAACGGGACGCGATCGCGCAAGTTGATCCTGGCGGATCACTCCTGCGAGCGCAAGGTGAAGACGCTGCTGTCACGGCTGCAGACCCTCTCCCGGAAGGAGATCGACAAGCTCGCCAAGGGCTAGATCAGGCCTTGCTCGGCCAGGCTGATGAAGCGCCCCTGCCCGATGATCACGTGGTCGTGGATGCGGAGATCCAGCAGGCGGGCGCACTCCGCCAGCTGGCGCGTCAGACGCACGTCCTCGCGACTGGGCGTGGGATCGCCGCTCGGGTGGTTGTGGAGCAGGATCACCGAGGCCGCCGACTCGACGATCGCCGGTTTGAACACCTCGCGCGGGTGCACGAGGCTGGCCGAGAGGGTGCCCTCGGAAATCACGCGGTCGCGCAGGAGCCGGTTCTGCGCATCCAGAAGGGCCACGCGAAAGACCTCGTGGTTGAGATCTTCCATGAGCGGCGCGTAAGCCGCGTAGACCTCGGCGGGTGAGGCCAGGCGCAGCCGCTCCCCGGGCTGGCGGCCTCGAAGCCGGCGCGTCAGCTCGAAGGCGGCGACCAGCCGCGCCGCCTTGGCCGGACCCACCCCGCGCAGGCGGGCCAGTTCCGACGGCTCCCGGCTCGCCACGTCGGCGAGCGATCCATACGCGGCCAGCATCTCGCGGGCCACGTCCACCGCCGTGCGTCCGCGCGTTCCCGACCCGAGCTGGAGGGCGAGCAGCTCGACGTCGGCGAGGGCGGTGGGGCCGTTCCAGTAGAGTCGCTCCCGAGGTCGTTCTCCTCGGGGACACCGCATGCGGGCCATGGCCTCTTCATTAGCGGGCCGCTCCGGCGCGGTCAACGTCACAGTGCGGTGACGCCTCCGAACGGAGACGCCACCATCAGGCGACGCTCTCCCCCGCCTGGACGGCATCCCTCAGGCGCCGGGCCAACGAATGGTGATGGTGCGCGGTTCGTCTCCCACGCCATCGATCCGCACGCAGATCGTGCGCGCAGGGAGCAGCGGGCGCATCGCGTCGGCCCACTCGATCACGGTGACCCCGTCACCATCGAAGTACTCGTCCAGGCCCAGCGCGACCAGCTCCGCGAGACTTTCGGTCCGGTAGGCGTCGACGTGGTACACCGGCCGCGCGCCCCGATACTCGTTGACGAGGGTGAACGTCGGGCTCAGGGGTCGGCCCGGGACGCCGAGGGCGCGGGCCACGCCACGCACGAAGCACGTCTTGCCGGCGCCGAGCTCGCCGCACAGTCCCACCACGTCGCCCGCGCCCAGCCCGCGGCCCAGCTCCTCGCCCACGGCCTCCGTCTCCTCGGGGCTCCGGCTGATGATGACGCTCACGGCTCGTCGTCGCCCAGCGCGCGAAACGCCCGCGGGAGAGCCGCGATCACGTCGCCGGCCACCAACGATTCCTGGCCCACCACCGCCGCGGCGAGGTCGGCGGCGAGGCCGTGCAGATAGACGGCGCTCCGCAGCGCCAGCCCCGGATCGACGCCACGGGCGAGGAGCGCCCCCACCATGCCCGTGAGCACGTCGCCCATGCCACCCGAGGCCATTCCCGGGTTGCCCGTGGGATTCAGGAACACCCGACCATCGGGATCGCCGACCACGCTCGTCGCCCCCTTCAGGACGAGGTGCACGCGATGGGCGGTGGCGAAGGCGCGCACGCACTCGACGCGGGCGCGCTGGACCTCGGCGACCGTCACCCCCAGCATCCGCGCCATCTCGCCCGGGTGCGGCGTGAGACAGCGCGGAGCCGGGCACGCGCGCAGCATGTCGAGATGCCCGGCAAGGGCGGAGAGCGCGTCGGCGTCGACGATCATCGGGCACGGGAGCCCTCGAACGAGGCGCCGCGCGGCGTCCTGCGTGTCCTCCGCGAGGCCGAGTCCCGGGCCCAAGGCCACGGCCTCGCGGACGTCCGCCAGGCTGTGGATCGTCTCCACGGCCTCCAGCGCGATGGTGCCCACCGGGGTCTCCGGCAGCGCCTCGGTCATGGCCTCCAGCAGGAGGCCGGCCACGATCGGCTGCTGGCTCGCGGCGGTCGCCACGGTGGCGAGCCCGGCGCCCGTGCGCATGGCCGCGCGCGCGGCCAGGGCGGCTGCGCCCGTCTTTCCCCGCGATCCCCCGATGACGAGCAGGTGCCCGTATGTCCCCTTGTGCGCCTCCCGCGGGCGCTCGGGAAACACGCCCGCCACGTCGCCCCGCTCGAGGGCGAACGTCGCGATGTCCCGACCCACCTCCTCCTCGGGAATGCCGATCGGCACCACCCTCACGCGTCCGGCGAGCGCCGCGCCCGGCCCCATGAGGAGCCCGCGCTTCAGGCCGGCAAAGGTCGCGGTCAGGGCCGCACGAATGGCCGGCCCTGGCGTGGGTTCGCCGTCCGCCGACAGGCCCGAGGGAATGTCGAGCGCGACCACCGGGCGGCCCGCCGCGTTGATGAGGCCGATCATGCGCGCGATGAGGCCGGACGGCGCCCCGCGCGCGCCGGTCCCCAGCAGGGCATCGACGATCACGTCGGCCTGGCCGAGGTGCACCGAGACGGTGGCCTCGTCGGCGATCCGACGGGGCCGCACGCCGGCCCTCCGCAGGGCCTTCAGCTTGAGGGCGGCGTCGCCACGGATTTCGGACTCGGCGGTGGTCAACCACACCGTCGGCCGGGCTCCCGCGCGTTTGAGCCAGCGCGCGGCCACGAACCCGTCGCCGCCGTTTCCCCCCTTTCCGCAGACGATGTCGATTCGGGCCGGGCGGCGAGTTCCCAGGAAATCGACCACGGCGTCCGCCGCGCCGCGTCCGGCGTGCTCCATGAGGACCGCGCCCGGGATGCCGAGCTCGCGGACGGCGCGCGCGTCGAGCCGGCGCATCTCGTCGGCGGTGAAGACGGGGCGCACGGCTACGGCGAGACGGCGAGGCGAACGCGTGGCGAGAGGAGGGCGAGGATCTCCGGGGGCGTCGGGTCCACGTCGAGGACCAGCGCCGCCGCGATCACCCTAGCGACTCGCCTCGCCCACATCGCCCGGAGCCACCCGGCCCTCCAGGCCGGCCTCGTCCACGAGCATCGCCTGCGCCATCGCATAGTCGCCGTCGTGGGTGAGGGCGAGGAGCATGCGGCGGCCTCCGCGACGCAGGCTGATCTCGCGCGATCGGCCGGACAGGATCAGCGACGGGGCTTGCCCGCGCTCCCGCCGCACCTCCAGTTCCCGCCACTTCACACCGAGGGAGAGTCCGGTGCCCAGCGCCTTGAGGCCCGCCTCCTTGGCGGCAAAGCGCGCGGCGAAGTGGGGCACGGGATCGCGCCGCGCGCGGCAGTAGGCGATCTCCGCCTCGGTGAACACGCGCCGCAGGAAGCGCTCGTCCCAGCGTGCGATGACCTCCCGCATGCGCGAGATAGGGACGAGGTCGATCCCGATCCCCCGGACGCTCACGAGGCGCCGATGGCGGTGTGGATCAGCTGCGCCAGCTCCTCGGCCATGACCCGGATGCGCTCGCCGTCCGGCCCTTCGATCATGACCCGGGCCAGTGGCTCGGTGCCCGAGTACCGGACGAGGATGCGCCCGGCCCCGTCCATCTCTCCCTCCAGTTCGCGCACACGGCCGGGCAGGCCGGTGAGCGACTCGAGGGGCGGCTTCGTGGCCACCGGAACGTTGCGGAGGATCTGGGGGAACTTTCGCATGCACTCGGCGAGGGAGGCCAGCGGCTGCCCGGTCTCCACGACCACGGAGAGCAGGGCCAGGGCGGACAGGATCCCGTCGCCGGAGGGGGCATGGTCGAGGAACAAAATGTGCCCCGACTGCTCGCCCCCGAGGTTGCCCCCGCTGCGCTGCATCTCCTCGAACACGTAGCGATCGCCCACCTGGGTGCGCACCACCCGGATCCCCGCCGCGCCGAGTGCTTCCTCGAGGCCGAGATTGGCCATGACCGTGGTGACCACGACGTTGCCGCGCAGCCGCCCCTGGGCGGCGAGGTGGCGGCTGGCGATGGCGAGCACGTAGTCGCCGTCCCGGATGGTGCCCGCGTGATCGACGGCGATGAGCCGGTCCCCGTCGCCGTCGAAGGCGAAGCCCACGGCGGCCCGCCGCTTCGTCACCCACGCCTGGAGGCGCTCGGGGTAGAGGGCGCCCACCCGGTCGTTGATGTTCGCGCCCGTGGGGGCCGCGCCCATGGTCACCACGCGCGCGCCCAGCCGGCGGAACACCCGCGGCGCCACCCGATAGGTGGCCCCGTGCGCGCAGTCGAGGGCGAGGGTCGTCCCGCGAAGGTCGAGCGGGAACCGGCGGCACAGGAACTCGACGTAGTCGGCCTCGGCGCGGTCGTAGGACACCAGACGGCCGATGTGCTCGCGCCGGGCGCGCGGGGCGACGTCCTGGTCGCCGAGGCGCTTCTCGATCGCGGCCTCCCAGGCTTCGGGGAACTTCGTGCCGTTCGCGGTGAGCAGCTTGATGCCGTTGTCCTCGAAGGGATTGTGCGAGGCGGTGAAGGCGACGCCCCCATGGGCCTCCAGGGTGCGCGTCAGGAGCGCGATGCCGGGCGTGGGCAACACCCCTACCGCATAACAGTCGGCGCCGGCCGAGAGGGCGCCCGCGGTGAGCGCCGCCTCGAGGAGGGGCCCCGAGCGCCGCGTGTCGCGCCCGAGCACCAGGCGCACGCGCTCCGTGGCGTGTTCGACCAGCAAGGTCGCCACCAGCTGGCGGCCGATGCGAAACGCCAGCTCCGGCGTCAGCAGCTCCTCGTTGGCCACGCCGCGGATGCCATCCGTCCCGAACAGTCGCGTCACGATGCCCTGGCCTCCCCGTCGCGATGAAGCACCGCCTCCCGGATGCGTCCGGCCACTCGTACGGCGTCGATCGTCTCCCGCACGTCGTGGGTGCGGATCAGCGAGGCCCCGTGGGCGACGGCCAGCGCGGTGGCGGCCAGTGAACCGGCCAGACGATCGCTAGGCGTGTCGCGACCGGTGACCCCGCCGATGAAGGACTTGCGGGACACGGCCACGCATAGCGGGCGCCCCAGATCGAGGAGGTCCTCGAGCTGGGCCAGGATCGCCACGTCCCAGTCCACCCAGGAGATCGGCCCGGCGCGGAAGAAGCCGATGCCCGGGTCGAGCACGATCCGTTCGTCGGCGATCCCGGCGGCGTGCGCCCGCCGCAGGCTCCGGCGCAGGCACGCCGCCACGGTGGCCAATGGCCCCGTCGCCCCGGCCTCCCCGGTCGCCAGGCGCAGGCCATGGCGATCAACCCTACGCCCGCCTCCCCGACCAAGCGGGCCAGTTCTGGATCGGCGAGGCCGGAGACGTCGTTGACGACGCGCGCGCCCGCCCCGAGAGCCGCCCGGGCTGGCCTCGCCCCCGCAGTGTCCGCCGAGATCGGGACATCGAGCTTGGCCGCGAGCGCGCCGATGGCCCGGCTCAGCCGCTTGACCTCTTCCTCTTCGTCGATGGCCGTGGGGAGATACGGGGCCGTCGAGCGCGCCCCGACGTCGATGAGCACCGCCCCGGACTCCACCATGGTCTGAGCTGCCTCCAGGAGCGCATCGACATCGATGTGCACGGAACCGGAGTAGAAGGACTCGGGACTGACGTTGAGGGCCCCCATGACGGCGGCCGGGCAGCCAGGGCCGAGCCGGACTCCCGCCAGTTCTGCGCGGCCCTGCTCGATCACGCTCCGGGGTTCGTGCTGGACCGCGTCCCCGGCGCTCAGGCGGGCGCGGGCGCTCCCTCGTACTGCTGGGCCCGGAGGATGCGCGCGATCTCCTCGCTGTCGAGCGATTCGCGCTCCAGGAGAGCGCGAGCGAGGGCGTGCAGTTTGTCGATGTTCTGCTCGAGGATCATGCGGGCGCGGGTCAAGCAGTCGAAGACGATCTGCTTGATCTCGCGGTCGATGAGGATGGCCGTGTCCTCGCTGTAGTCCTTCTGGCGCGCCACCTCGCGACCCAGGAAGATGTGCTCCTCGTTCTTGCCGAAGGTGAGCGGCCCGAGCTGGGTGGACATGCCCCATTCGCAGACCATTTTGCGGGCCATCTCGGTGGCCTTCTCGAGATCGTCGCCCGCGCCGGTCGTCTGCTGGTTGAGGACCATCTCCTCCGCGGTGCGGCCACCCATGAGGATGGTGATGCGGTTGATGAGGTACTCCCGCGAGTAGTTGTACTTGTCGTCCATCGGCAACTGCATGGTCAGGCCCAGCGCGCGACCACGCGGGATGATGGTGACCTTGTGGAGGGGATCCGTGCCGGGCAGCACGTCGGCCACGAGCGCGTGCCCCGCCTCGTGGTAGGCGATGGTGCGCTTCTCGGTCTCGCTGATGATCATGGAGCGGCGCTCCACGCCCATCATGACCTTGTCCTTGGCGTACTCGAAGTCGGGCATCTCCACCAGCTTCTTGTTCTGCCGCGCGGCCAGGAGCGCCGCCTCGTTGACGAGATTGGCGAGGTCGGCCCCCGAGAAGCCCGGCGTACCGCGCGCGAGGACCTTGAGCTCCACGTCGGGGGCGAGGGGGATGCGCCGGGAGTGCACGCGGAGGATCTCCTCCCGCCCCCTGACGTCGGGACGCGGCACGACCACCTGCCGGTCGAAGCGTCCCGGCCGCAGCAGCGCGGGGTCGAGCACGTCCGGCCGATTGGTGGCGGCGATGAGGATGACGCCCTCGTTGGTCTCGAAGCCGTCCATCTCCACCAGGAGCTGGTTCAGGGTCTGCTCGCGCTCGTCGTGGCCACCGCCCAGGCCGGCCCCCCGATGGCGTCCGACCGCGTCGATCTCGTCCATGAAGATGATGCAGGGCGCGTGCTTCTTCCCCTGCTCGAAGAGGTCGCGCACCCGCGAGGCCCCCACGCCCACGAACATCTCCACGAAGTCCGAGCCGGAGATGGTGAAGAAGGGGACGTTGGCCTCGCCCGCGATGGCGCGAGCCAGCAGCGTCTTGCCGGTGCCGGGGGGCCCCACCAGCAAAACGCCCTTGGGGATCTTGCCGCCGAGCTTCTGGAACTTCTGCGGGTCCTTCAGGAAGTCGATGATCTCCCGCAGCTCTTCCTTGGCCTCGTCGATCCCCGCCACGTCCTGGAAGGTGACCTTGTTCTGCTTCTCGGAGATGAGCCGCGCCCGCGCCTTGCCGAAGGAGAGCGCCTTGGCCCCGCCGCCCTGCATCTGGCGCATGAAGAAGATCCACACGCCGATGAAGAGGAGCATGGGCACCCACTGCAAGAAGATGGCGTACCACGGATTCGCGTCCGGGGGCTTCACCGCGATCCGCACCCCGCGATCGCGCAGCATCTTGATCAGGTCGGGGTAGTCGACGATGTACGTGCGCTGGGGCTGGGCGCTGTCTTTCAGGGAGTAGGTGACGAGGTTGCCGCGGATCTGTACGGACTCGACCCGGCCTTGCTCGACGGCGCGGAGGAACTCCGAGAAGTTGGGCGGCTCGTTGCCGCTCTGTTGCGAGCCCTGGAAGACGGTGAAGAGGAGGATCACGATGAGGCCGATGACCATCCAGAGAGCGAGATTCTTGTACACCTGATTCATGGGCGTTCAGTATAGCACCGCGCGATCGTGACGCATCGCGTTGCCGCCGGTGTCAGACCCCCTCCAGCACCGCCACGTAGGGGACATTCCGGAACACGCCCCCGTAGTCGAAGCCGTACCCCACCACGTACACGTTGGGCACGGTGAACCCCACGTAGTCGACCGGCACCTCGATCTGTCGCCGCTCCACCTTGTCGGCCAGGACGCAGACCCGCACGCTCCGAGGATGCCGGGCTTCGAGATTTCGCTTGAGGTAGGCCAGGGTGAGTCCGGTGTCGACGATGTCCTCGACGATGAGGACGTCGCGATTCTCGACGGACATGGACAGATCCGAGACGAGCCGCACCTGGCCGGACGAATTCGTGCCGCTCCCGTAGCTCGAGAGGCCGATGAAATCCGTGGTGAGGTCGATGGGAATGGCCCGGATGAGGTCGGCCATGAAGAGGAACGCGCCCTGGAGCACACCGACGAGGATGGGGTTCCGCCCCGCGTAGTCGCGCCCGATCTCCTTGCCCATCTCCGCGATACGGGTGCGAAGTTGCTCCTCGGTGATGACGACGCGGCCCGGCCGCGGACCGTCAGCGCGTGGTGACATACCGCGCGCCCGGCACGGGCAGCCGCGAGGCCGCCGCGATGGCGGCCTCGCGCGAGGGGTACGAGCCAACCCGTACGCGGTAACGCGGCGCCCCCGGCGGGCCCTCGCTTTCGACGATGTAGGCCTCGTGGCCGGAGGCGGTAATGGTGTTGCGCAGCGCCTCCGCCGACGTTTTCGCGCTGTAGGCCGCGACCTGGACGGTGAAGCGCGGCGGCGCGGTGACAGGCTCGCCCCGGCGCGCCGGCGCGTCCGCTCCCCGCTTGTCGCTCCGCGTCGTCCGGTCATCCGGGCGCGCGGCCACGCTGTCCCTCGTTCCACCGGACGCCGCGGCTCGCTGGGCGTGACTCGCGCGAGGTGCTGGGGCAGCCGCCAGCGGCGCCGTCAGCTCTTCGTAGAAGGTCAGGGCCGGCGACGTCGCCACGGCGCTCGCGCCGCGGCGCACGGGAGGCGTGGAAGCCACGGCCGGCGGCGTGTCCGTGGTCGCCGCGGGCAGGGATGCGCGCGTCCAGTAACGTCCGCTGTAGAAGCCGACCATGAAGGTCAGACCGAGCACACCGAGACAGCCGACGAGCGACGAGGGTCGATCCGATCCGACTCGGGCCGGGCTGGCGTCGTCGTGAATCCGTCATGTCACATCGTCTCCGGTGCGCTCACGCCAAGGAGGTCGAGGCCGTTCGCCACCACCTGCCCCACCGCCGCGCACAGGGCGAGGCGCCCGAGCGCGAGCGCGCGGTCGGCCTGCAGCACTCGATGGGCCCGGTAGTACGGGTGGAAGAGGCCGGCCAGCTCCTGGAGCCAGTAAGCCACGCGGTGTGGCTCGAGAGCCCGCGCAGCGGCGGCCACCATGTCGGGAAACTGGAGAAGGCGCTTGATGATCTGCTGCTCCTCGGGAAGGGTGAGGACGCTCGTGTCGATCTCGTCCCAGGGCGGGACGGCTCAGGCCCTGCTCCGCCGCCTGGCGGGCGATGCTCCGGATGCGCGCGTGCGCGTACTGGACGTAGTACACGGGATTGTCGGCAGTCTGGCGGGCGGCGACGGCGAGGTCGAAGTCGAGCGGGCTGTCGTGGCGGCGCGTGAGAAAGGTGAAGCGCGCGGCGTCGCGGCCCACTTCCTCCAGCAGCTCCTCCATCAGGACGAACTCGCCCCGGCGCTTCGACATCCGGACCGGCTGGCCATCGCGCAGCAGGGTGACGAGCTGGACGAGCAGGACCTCCAAGGCCTCGGGCTGGTGACCCAGCGCCTGCATGGCCGCCCGCATGCGCGCCACGTGGCCGTGGTGATCGGGCCCGATGAGGTTGATGAGCCGGTCGGCGGCGGCGAACTTCACCGCGTGGTGATAGGCGATGTCGACGCCGAAGTACGTCAGCTCGCCGTTCGAGCGCCGCAGCACGCGGTCCTTGTCGTCCCCGAAGAGCGTGGAGCGGAACCACAGCGCGCCGTCCTGCTCGTACGTCAGCTCCCGCTTCCTCAGCTCCTCGATGGCGCGCTCGGGGAGCCCGGCGTCGCGCACGTCGCGCTGCTCCGACGACCACACGTCGAAGCTGACGCCGTACTCGCGCGAGCACGCGGCGCTGCTCGTCGACCATCCGATCCATGGCGTAGCGGCCGAGCCTGCGTGAGCTCGACGTCCTCGCGCTCGCCGGGAATCTCGACGGGCCCCCCCTCGTCGAGATAGCGGCGGGCGAGATCGATCAGGTACTCCCCGGGATAGCCATTCTCCGGGCAGCCGCGCGTCGAGCGGCGGGAGGCCCGGCCGGCGCTCGTTGGCCAGCTCGCGCACGCGGGCGCCGAAAGAGCGGGCCAGGGCCTCGGCCTGAGTGCCCGCGTCGTTGATGTAGTACTCGGCAATCACCGTGGCGCCCTGATGGCGCAGCAGCCGGACGAGGCCATCGCCGACCGCCGCCGCGCGGGCGTTCACGATGACGAGGGGCCCGGTGGGATTGGCGGAGACGAACTCGACCCGCATCCGTTCGCCGTGCCGGGATTGGCCGCGGCCGTAGCTGGCGGCGCCGCGCAGGATCTGGGGCACCTGCCGCGCGCACCAGTCCGGCGACAGGAAACGTTCAGGAAGCCCGGACCGGCGATCTCGACGCGGGCGACCTCGGGAAGCGCAGGAAGGTGCCGGACGATCAGCTCGGCCACCTGGCGCGGCGGTCGCTTCGCCTCCCGGGCGAGCACCATGGCGACATTGGTCGCGTAGTCGCCATGGTCGACCTGACGGGGCGGCTCCCAGAGACATCCCCGGGCGCGGGAAGCCCCGCCCGCCCAGGGCCCCCTTCACCGCTTCCGTCAACCGTTCCGTAATAGCCATTCGATTTTCTGGACGAGATGGCCCTCGTCAGGCGGGGTTTCCAGCATGATACCGAGCCAGGGTGCCGCAGACCGCAGAAAAAAGGGCGCTCAGCCGAGAGTAGATTCTGAAGAGAAGCAGCCCAACCAGCGGCACGACCGTGCCGGAGGCCGCGGCCGATCACGACGCGGATCACGCGGCGACGTCGCCGGCCTCGGGGAAGCGTCCGGTCGCCGAGCCGATAGGCGCCCGGGCTTCTCCAGGGTCACGCCCGAGCGCCCCGGCCATGGCCGCCATCGTCCAGCCCGCGTTCGGGCTCGCGGTCCGGCCGTGGTCTCGCACGCATGGTCCGCCAGGCGCCACGGGCATCCTCGCCGATGAGCCCCGCCGACACGACGATGGCAGCGCGGCGAGGCGCGCGGGAACGAGGTTGAGAAGGTCGTCGAGCCGAGCGGAAGCCTTGCCGAAATACTCGAGCGCCCCCTCCCGGTAGCCGAACATCGCATCGGCGGTGTTGATGGCCGGTAGGCGTACGCCCCGGCGAGACCGAAGACGAGATAGCACGCGAGAGGGGCGATGAAGGCGTCCGTCAGATTCTCGGCGGCCGACTCCATGGCCGCCGAGGCGACCAGCCGAGCGTCGAGACCGCGAGGTCGGGCGGCTCACCAGATGGTAGCCGACGAGACGTCTGGCCCCGGCCAGATCGCCGCGCGAGCGTCCGCGCAACCTGCCGGCACGCCCGGGTCAGACCACGAAGCGAAATCACGACTTCAGTGCGACGGCCTCCAGGATCACTCCAGGCCATCCCCACGGCCGCACGACGCTCGACAGACTCCATCCCACGACCCCGGCCACCCCCGCGATGACGAGGACGAGAACGGCTCCCGCGCGCAAGCAAGACCGGGGCGAGCCGCGCCCGAAACGCCCGGCCCCAGGCCAGCAGCGCGCCCGATCCAGGCCACGGGATGCCAGCGGTTCGGTGGATCGCCGAGCAGCAGGTCGACGGCCACGGCGAGGGCCATCAAGGCCGCGAGCCACCGTGATCGTCCGACACGACGGCTAGAACGCGGCCCGGAGTATGAGAGGCCGACGAGCTTCGCGATCGCCGGCATGTCGAGGGCGCCGCCCACGATGTCGGCGAGGCGGTCGTAGCGATCGACCGCGGGCTGGGCGCCCCATCGTGGGTCCGCCGGCAGGCCCTTCTGCCCGGCCAGCGCGCGAGAAGGCATCGACGCACCTCGGGGCTGGCGAAGATACCGTGCAGATAGGTGCCCTCGACGTTCCCGCCCGCGCCGACGGCGCCGTCCACGTCGACGACCGGTTGCCCTTCCCGCGAGACGAGCCGGAACACCGGCTGCAGCGGCCGCGGATGCTGCGACGCGACCGCCGCCCCGGTGCGGCCCGGCGTGAATCTCGTACGCCGGGAACCTCCCGGTCACCCCGGCGAACAGCGGCGACGTCGCCGCTCCCGTTGCCTCGACACGGGCCAGGTCTTGGATCGGGCAAAGGTCGTCTCCACGGGCAGGAGACCGAGCCCCGGCGCCTCACGGCGACGACTCGACGTGATCGGGATCGAGCAGCGTCCGCCCGAGCATCTGGTAGCCGCCACAGACGCCCAGGATCTGGCGCCCGCGGCGGCGGCCAGCGCGATGGCGCGGCAAGCCCCGGCCGCGCAGCCAGCCGAGGTCGGCGATGGTGCTCTTGCTTCCGGGGAGGATGACGAGATCAGCGCCGTCGAGGTCGGCCGGACGGCGGACGAGCCGCACGCGCACGCCGGGCTCGGCGGCCAGCGGCTCGAAGTCGTCGAAGTTGGCGATGCGCGGGATGCGCGCACGACCGCGATGTCCAGGCCGGCCGGCGGCGCCGCCGGAGTCGAGATGGCTCTCGAGGTCGAGCGAGTCCTCCGCGGCGACGAGCGCGTCGTCGACGTGAGGGATCACGCCGAGCACGGGACGCCGGTGCGCGCGGAGAGCATGGCGAGCCCGGGCGTCAGGAGCGACGCGTTCGCCCCGGAACTTGTTGACGATGAAGCCGGTGATGCGCTCGGCGATCGACGGGCGAGAGCAGCGCCAGCGTTCCCACGAGGGCGGCGAAGACGCCGCCGCGATCGATGTCGCCGACGAGCAGGACGGGCGCGTCGCGCGAGGCGCGCGATGCGCATGTTGACGATGTCGTGCTCGCTCAGATTGATCTCGGCCGGGCTCCCGGCCCCCTCGATGAGGACGAGGTCGTGGCGCACGCCGCAGGCGCGTCGAGGCTCTCCGCCACCACGGGCCAGATGCCGCGCATGCGGGCGTACTCGTGGAAGTCGGCCCGTCCCCATACCGCGCCCCGCACGATCACCTGCGAGCGACCGTCCCGTCTCCGGCTTGAGCAGGATGGGATTCATGTCCACGCGCGGCGCGACGCCGGCGGCCTCGGCTTGCGCGGCCTGGGCGCGCCCGATCTCGCCCCCATCGGGTGACCGCAGGCATTGAGGGCCATGTTCTGGGCCTTGAAGGGCGCGACCCGATAGCCCGCGCGCGCGAAGAGGCGGCACAGCGCGGTGGTGAGCACACTCTTGCCGACGCCCGAACCGGTGCCCTGGATCATCAGACACGGCGCGTTCTCAGCGCGCATCAGGCGTCCGAGAAGGCGGCACGAGGCGAACCGGCCTCGCCGGTGGCTGGGCTCTGCCCGGGAGCCCGGGGTGTCACCTGGAGGGGTGACGCGAGGCCGGCTTGGGCCGTGGGTGGCCTGCTCTGGTAGCCCGTGGCGTCATTGGACCGGGTCACGCGAGGCCGGCTCGCGCCGTGGGTGGCCTGCTCTGGGAGCCCGGGGCGTCATCGCAGGTCGAAGACTACGGGGAGGCGAGCACGCAGAGGACGGGGAGCGAGGTGGGACGGAAACGGGAGCGGCGAGAGGCCGCGCACCGCTTCCATGGCCGCCTCGTCGAGGAGACCGTGGGAGGACGACTCGGCGATCTGCACGCTCGCCACGACGCCGTTGGGCTGGATTACGATGTCGAGCTGGACGGTGCCGGTCAGGCTTCGCCGGCGGCCGCGAGCGGATAGCGCAGGTTCTCGTGGACGGCGTCGCCACCGCCCAGATAAGGACGGTACTCCGAGCCGCCGGCGCCGCGGACCGCCGCCTCGTGACCGGCGCCGAACCGCCGGTCTCTCAACCAGACCGCTGCCCTTCTCCGATCGCGGGCCTCGACCGCTTCCGTTCCATCCGGGCACGCGGCTGGCGCCGCCCACGCCGCTCCGGCTCCCCGGCCCCGGACGCGCGCGGCGGGGGACGATTCCGACGAGGGGCCCTGCTCGGCGCACGAGGGATCGACATCGGAATCGGCCCGCGAGCGCTGGGTCCGCGGCGACCGATCGGACGCTCGCCGGGCGGCGGCAGGCGCGCGCGGGCTCGGCGACGGGCGGCTGGGCCTCCTGGTGTTCTCTCGCGCCATGGGCGGCAACGGCGCCTTGCCCGTGTCGGTCGATCGGCGTGGCGGAGGTACTTTCTCCGCATCGGCCGTATTGACGTCCGGGCGGCGGCGAGGCCGGCACGCGTGCGGGCGGCAGTCCGCGCGAGCCGCCCCGTCCCCACCGACGCAGCTGGCCGCGCGCCTCCACGCGCCTCCGGACGGTCGGGGGATCGTTACGCGCCCGAAGGGGCGGAACGCTCTCGCTCGAGGTCAAATGTCTTCATATCGACGAAGAGGGGCGGCAGCTCGACCGGCCGCCAGACCAGCGACACCAGCGCTCAGCAGGCCGACGGCGTGGAGCGCCGTCGAAAGGGGCAAGGCGACCAGCGAGCGGCGCCGCCTCAACGGTGTCGCTCCAGCGACGCCTGTCCCTGTCGCTCCAGCTCTCGCGGTGGCGCGAGCCGTCACCGCGCCTCAGCATCGCTGATCGGTCTTGTCGAACTCACCGACGTGGGCGAGCCGTGGCGGCGACGACGACGGCGACCGTCGACGTACCGCTCGCGGGCAAACCATCGAGGCGATGAAACCCGGCATCGCGCAGATCAGCGGTCTTCACTCGGTCATGGTGATGACGAGATTCATGAGCGCGGCCGGCGGCGCCGCGCATCGACGACGAGGACGGTGTTGATGGTCGACGGCGCGGGCGTGACCGCGCGGGGCTGACCCGCGGGCGCGATCGGTTTCCGAGTCCGACGCTGACGAGGCCGAGGGACGGCGAGGTGATTTCGTCTTCGCTCGCCACCTCCGCGTGCTCTGTCCACGCCGAGGCCTGCACGGCCGACGTAGGGAGTGCGTAGCTCGCGGCGCCGACGAAGTCGTCAAGGGCGGCCTCCCGACCGGAGCCGCGTCCCGCGCGACCGGTTGCCAGTTCTTGGTGGACGTGGAGGTTCACGATCGAGCGCGCGGCGATGAGGCCGCCGCCGGCGATGGCGGAGGAGACACATGAGCGGGCGCGACTGCGCGACGAGACCGGCTCCGCGCTGACCTTGTACGCCCACGCCGTTCATCATTAACGTCGGGGGGAGCGGACGCAGAACCGTTCGAGCGAAGGGGGCAACGCCCCCCTCGTCCTGCCGGCCCGACACCCACCGCTCTCGGAGCCTGGTGCGCCCGTCGGGGAGTGGGCCGCCGCTCCCCA
>CAWKCA010000029.1:0-87792 GCA_963848005.1 uncultured Candidatus Rokubacteria bacterium | reverse complement strand
GCGCGTCGGGCGCGGCGGCGGCTACCGCTGCCCCAGGCGGGGCCAGACGTCGGGGTTGACCAGCACCTCGGGGCGCTCGCCGCGCAGCACGCGCAGCATCTCGCCGGCCACCTGCATGCTGATGGCGCGGCTGGCCTGGGCGGTCCCGCCCGCCACGTGGGGCGAGACCACGACGTTGGGAAGGCTGAAGATCGGATTGTCCACCGGGCTCGGCTCCTCCTCGAACACGTCGAGGCCAGCCGCGCCGAGCTGACCGCGTGGCCAGGGCCTCGAACACCGCGCGCTCGTCGTGCACGGGGCCCCGCGAGGTGTTGATCAGGATGGCGCCGCGCTTCATGAGGCCGAGGGTGCGCGGGTTGATCATGGCGCGGGTCTCCTCGGTGAGCGGAGTGTGGCAGGTGAGGACGTCGACCTGGGGCAAGAGGGCGTCCAGGCTCGCGGCGGGCTCCGCGCCGCGGCGGCGCACCTCGTCCGCGGACAGGTACTTGTCGTAGCCGAGGACGCGCATGCCCAGCGCGCCGGCGAAGCGGGCCACGCGGCGGCCCACGTTGCCCAGGCCGACGATGCCGAGGGTCTTGCCCGCCAGTTCCTGGTTGAGGGCGTCGTCGCGGGCGCGCCAGTCGCCGTCGCGGGTCCAGCGGTCGACCTGGACGGCGCGCCTGGCGCACATGAGCATGAGCATCAGGGCGTGCTCGGCCACCGACTGGGCATTGGCCCCGGGGGCGTGGACGACGGCCACGCCGACTCGCGTCGCCGCGGGGATGTCCACGATGTCGAGCCCGGCCCCGTGACGCCCAACCACGCGCAGCCGGGGCAGGCGGCCAGGAGCGCCGGCGAGCAGCGCGGCCGGGAGCGGAGGAGGATACCCGGCGCCTCGCGGGCGACTCGATGACGGCGGCCTCGCTGAGGTCCTTGGCGACGACGACCTCGGCCTCGTGGCGAGCAGCGCCTGGGCATCGGCGTGAATGCGTCCGGCGAGAACGACGAGCGGTCGGGTGTCGGTTGGCATGGCGCGGATGATAGCACGCGGAAGGATACCATGGTCACCATGGTTGTGGTGGCCTTCACGATCGAGTGACCGTCAAAGACCCCACACGGCGTACAAACCTCCGGTCGCGTGCAGGTAGACTCGGGTCAGCCTGTGCCAGCGGGCGTTCCTCCGTCTGGAGTTGAGACGATGAGCGAGTTCGAGGGCAAGACGGTACTGATCACGGGTGCGCCCGGGCGCGCGGGATGGGCCGCGCGATCGCGGTCGCGTTTGCCAGGGCCGGGGCCGACATCGTCGCGACCGACGTGGTGTCGGGCGGGACGCGGAACGACAACGAGGAGGGCCTCGAGGAAATCCGACTCGGCTGGAAAGGCCTCGAGAGCCTGACCACCGAGATCGAGGGACTCGGGCGCCACATCGCGACGCTCGTCGGCGACGTGAGTCGCGCGGCCGACGCCGATCGCATGGTTGCGGAAGCCCTCGGGCGATTCGGGCGCCTCGACGTGCTCGTCAACAACGCGGCCGCACCGCACGGCGCCGACCGCCGGCTCCTCTGGGAGGTACCCGAGGAGGCGTGGGACATCGTCCTCGGCGTCAACCTCAAGGGTGTCTACCTCATGAGCCGCGCCGTGATTCCCCATATGTTGGCTCGGGGCAGCGGGCGGATCATCAACATGGCGTCGATCTCGGGCAAACGCGGCACGCCCCGGCGCGGCGCGTACACGGCGTCGAAATTCGGCGTGATCGGCCTCACCCAGGTCCTGGCCCAGGAGCTGGCTTCTCACGGCATCACGGTGAACGCGATCTGTCCGGGAACCGTCGACACGAGCCGGCACGAGTCGACGTCCCGGCGCGAGCGCGCGCTCGCTGAGAGGGATCCGAACACGCCGCTACCGTTCACGCGTGTCCCCGTCGGCCGGGTCGCCCGCCCCGACGACATCGCGCGGCTGGCCGTCTTCTTCGCCTCCGAGCAGAGCGACCATATCACCGGTCAGGCCTGGAACGTGGACGGCGGGATGGTGATGCACTGATCAGCGCGGTGATGATCGCGAGGACTGACCGGTATTGAGGACGGCTGGACCGGATCGCCCGCGGCGAGCGCACTGCTCGAAGCGTTCGACGCCGTGGACTCCCGCGCAAGACGTTCAAAGTCTTCAGCGCGAGAGGGCGGCTGTAGCGACAACGTCTCCATCGCGGTGGCCTACATGTGGGACTGGCTGGCAGGACGTGGTCCGACCGCGGTCGCGCCGATCGCCGTGAACCCCTCGATCACACGGGAGAACCCATGAGCCTCACCTTGAAGCAGGCGACGACGATCGTGGAGGTGGCCCTGCGGCGTGGCCGGGAGACGAACTGTGCGCCCCTGGCCGTGGCCGTGCTCGACAGCGGTGGGCACCTCAAGACGTTCGGCCGCGAGGACGGCGCCGGCATCCTCCGGCCGCAGATCGCGCTGGGCAAGGCCTGGGGCGCCCTCGGCATGGGCGTCGGCTCGCGAGCGCTCGCCAAGCGCCTCGCCGACAACCCACAGCAGCATCCGTTCTTCACCGCGCTCAACGCCATGTCGGACGGGCGGGTCGTCCCCGTTCCCGGTGGCGTGCTGATTCGCGACGTCGCCGGCGTGGTGATCGGCGCCGTGGGCATCTCGGGCGACGTGTCGGACAAGGACGAGGCCTGCGCCGTGGCCGGCATCGAGGCCGCCGGGCTCAAGGCCGACACGGGGGCCTGACTGCGATGAAGGTCAAGTCCGTCGGGACGCCGCCGGTCGATCCCGGCAGGGCGGGAAGGGTTGTGGGGGCAGACCGGGTGAACGCGCGTTTGACGGTCCCATCTGGAGGGGATTCCCATGGCCATCGCCGTGTTCATAAGCCACAGCGGTCATGATGAGCAGGCTGCCGCCGCTCTGGCTCGTTTGCTTGAGCAAGCGCTAGAGTTGCTGCGTGCGGACATCCGATGCACGAGTGTGCCCGGTTACAAGCTCCCCCCAGGTGTTGAGCTCAGGGATGTTCTTCGTTCCGACGTTGCCGGCGCCCAAGCATTCATCGGCCTGGTCACTCCCGCCAGCCTCAAGTCTGACTACGTCCTGTTCGAGATGGGCGCGCGCTGGAGAACCTTCGTGAGCGGCTACGCCTCGATCGAACTGAGGAAGTCATCGCGTGGATCGAGAACTCACACAACGGTACAGACGGGCTTACCGTGCTGATGTCCGGGATTTGCTGGCGCAATACCTTCAGAGACGACCCGCAGCGGCTACCCTGGGACGAGCTGAAGGATCTTGCCATCGGCTCGCCCACGAGAAAGTCCGTTTCACTCGGCGAACGTTATGAAATCGATCTCCGCGGTGGCCAGGCTGAGGGACCAGTGGTCGCCGAATTGTTGCGCGAGCTCGTCCGTGCCACTAAGGCGTCGCGATGATCGCGAGGCAGGACAAGGCGCGCGCCGATGCTGGAGTCAGCCCGACGCGCGCTGAGGTTGCGCCTGAGGAGGGGAGATGAAAGTCCGCGCCGTCCGGACGTTCCTGGTCGATCCTGGCGCCCACAAGCGCTGGCTCTTCGTGAAGGTGGAGACCGACACCGGCCTCCACGGCTGGGGCGAGTGCTACACGCAGCTCGATCGCGACCGCGCCATCGAGAGCCACGTGCAGGAGCTGGGGCGCTATCTGATCGGCCGCAGCCCGTTCGCCATCAAGCACTTCACCTATGTGGCCTACACCGACTTCGCGACCAAGCGCGGCTCGATGGACCTCTACTGTGCGATCAGCGGTCTCGAGCAGGCGCTGTGGGACATCGCGGGAAAGGCTACGGCCCAGCCGGTCCATAACCTGCTGGGCGGCGCCTTCCGGACGCGACTGCGCGTCTACGCCAACGGATGGGCGAGCGGCCGCGATCCCGGCACCGTGGCCGAGCAGGCCCTGGCCGTGGTGAAGAAGGGCTTCACCGCTCTCAAGTTCGATCCGTTTCCCGGCCCCTGGCGCGCATACATCGACCGGCGAGACGAGCAGCTCGCCGTGGAGCAGGTGAGCGCGGTGCGCGACGCGGTGGGACCGGACGTGGACATCCTCGTGGAGGTGCACCGCAGGCTGGCGCCGGCCAACGCCATCCGCGTGGCCCGGATGATGGAACCGTACGCCCCGTTCTGGTTCGAGGAGCCGGTGTCCGTGCGCGACCTGGGCGGGCTCCTGGAGGCCAAGCGCGCGATCACCCTGCCGGTGGTCACCGGCGAGGAGCTCTACACCAAGACGGAGTTCCACGAGGTGATCACGCGGCGGGCCGCCGACATCCTCAACCCGGACGTGTGCAACTGCGGGGGCATCCTCGAGCTGCGCGAGATCGCCGCCATGGCCGAGCCGCACCACATCGCGATCTCCCCGCACAACTACAACAGCACCACCGTCGGACTGGCCGCCACGCTCCAGGCCGCGGCCGGCATGCCCAACTTCCTCATCACCGAGTACTTCGTCAACTTCGAGGCGCTGGGCCGGGAAATCGCCCGCCCGCCGTTCGAGGTGGAGAACAGCATCATTTCGCTACCCACGACTCCCGGCCTGGGCATCGACCTCGACGAGGACGCGCTCGCTCGCCATCCCTATCGCGAGCGCCCACCCCGCCCCCTCCGTCACCCCAACGACGAGTAGCCCGGCGCCGCGCGGGGCATCGGCAGCCGCCGTTCGAGCGCGGGCTTTGCCCGCGCACCAGGTCGCACCTCGCGCAAATGGGGAGGTTTGGAGGGGGTCCAGGCCCCCTCCAACCCAAGGACCCGTCGAGGCCCCCTCCGAGACTTCTTACGCGCCCGGTCCGCGCTCCATGGAGTAGGGCTGCCAGCGCATCAGCCCCGACTTCTCGAGGACTGACGGGTTCACGCACGCGCGTGGCCACCGGCCGCTCAGCACGAGCGCGATTTCCTGGCCGACCCGCCGCAGACGCGCGGGATCGAAGCGGGCGGACGCCGAGGCGACGTGCGCCGTGAGGATGACGTTGCTCATGCCCAGGAGGGGATTGTCGGCCGCCGGCGGCTCCTGCTCGAGCACGTCGAGGCCGGCGCCGGCGATCCAGCCTTCCTTCAGGGCCCGGATGAGCGCGGGCTCATCCACGGTCGGGCCGCGGCCGGTGTTGATGAAGAGGGCCTCCGGTTTCATCATCCGGAAGTGCTCGTCGGTGAGCATGTGATGGGCATCGGGCGTCGCCGGAGCGTGCATCGAGACGATGTCGGAGCGGCGCAGGAGATCGGGTAGGCTGACGGGCTCCACGCCGTATGGACTCATCACCAGCTCCTCGACGTAGGGATCGTAGGCCACCATGTGCACGCCGAAGGCGCGCGCCCGCATGGCCACCGCCCGGGCCACGTGGCCGAAGGCGACGAAGCCGAGGGTCAGGCCCATCAGCCGGGGGAGCTGCAGGAGCATCGGCCGCCCCTCCCGCCAGCGTCCCTCTCTGACGAGCCGGTCCTGGACGACGAGCCGCCGGAAGGTGGCGAGGATCAGGGTCATGGCGTGGTCGGCCACTTCCTCGATGAACGTGTCGGGGACGTTGGTGACCGGGATTCCACGCGCGGTGGCGGCGGCGACGTCGACGGAGTCCACCCCGACGCTGCCCAGGGAGATCACCTTGCACCGCTCGAGCCCGTCGATGATGCGCTTGGTGATGCGACGGCCCTTGGCGTAGAGCGCGTCGGCATCGCGGGCGGCCTTGGCGAACTCGTCCTCCGACGCGGCGTCGAGCTCCACGATCTCCGCCCCCATCGGCCCGAGGGCTTCCATCTCGAGCTTGTAGCCCGAGCCCGGCACGGCGAAGCTCGCCCCCCCTGGCGTGACGATCTTGAACTTGGCCACGTTCCACCTCCTTGGTCTTGGTTCTGCACGCATACGGTACTACGGCGCGGCCCGGTCAGGCTCGCCGACAGTCTCCCCTCCGGGATGACGCGGTTGACAGAACGAGGCCAAGTTCTTACTGTGCGCCCACCGCGGCAAACATCCCTCACTGCGGAGGGGACACGATGGTGCCTCAGTCGAAGATTCGCTGCCTCGCCGGTGTGCTGGCCAGCCTGCTCGTTCTCGCCTTCGTCACCGGCACGGTGGCGGCGCCGGCGGGCAAGCCCATCCGGATCGGGAGCACCTTGGCCCTCACCGGGCCGCTCGCCCAGACGGCGCTGCTGCACAAGATTGCCGGAGAGATCTACGTCGACGAGCTGAACCGCGCCAACGGCCTGCTCGGGCGGCCCGTGGAGTGGATCGTGCTCGACGACCAGTCGAAGCCCGACGTCGCCCGCAGCCTGTACGAGAAGCTCATCACCGTCGACAAGGTCGATCTGCTGATGGGGCCCTACGCCACCAGCGCGATCCTGGCCGCCATCGGCGTGGCCCAGCGCTACCAGAAGATGCTGATCCACAACTCGTTCGGGATGCCGCACCTCGCGAAGTACGAGATGCACTTCCCCGTGAACCCCTTTGGTCCCGAGCCCAACAAGACGGTCCCGGCGACGGTGTTCGACGCCCTGGCCGCGACGTCGAGTCCACCCAAGACGGTGGCCGTGGTCACCAGCAAGTTCCCCTCGACGCAGTTCATCTCGGCGGGGGCCCGCGACGTGGCCACGCAGCGCGGGCTGAAAGTCGTGCTCTTCCTCGAGTACGAGTTCGGCACCCGCGACTACGGCCCCATCGCCGCGCGGATCAAGGACGCCAATCCCGACTTCCTGTGGGTGGGCTCGCTCGGCCTCGACAGCAACCAGCTCCTCGAGGCGATGAAGAAGCTCGACTACATGCCGCCCCGGCACCTGCACCTGTTCCCGGCGCCCGGGCCGCTGGCCACCGCGCCCGACGGCAAGCTCGCGCTGTCGACCACGGACTTCGAGGAGCACCCGCCGTTCACCAGCAATCCGGGAGCGGCGCGCCTGATTCCCCTCTTCCACGAGCGCGCCACGAAGGCCGGGGTGCCCTACGTCAGGGTCGACGGACAGGCGGCGAACGAGTTCGCGGCGTGGCAGGTGCTGGAGGCGGCGGTGAATGCCACCAAGAGCCTCGACGACAAGGCGCTGAGCGAGTGGCTGCGGAAGAACCGGGTCGACACGCTCATCGGCCGGCTCCGCTTCGATGGCCCGAACAACTTCGGCGACGACCTCACGAAGGTCAAGCAGGTGCAGGAGAGCAAGTGGGTCATCGTGTGGCCCAAGGAGTACGCGGCCCCGGGCGCTCGGCTTCTCCCCCCTTGATGGCCGCACCGCGGCAGGGGCTCGAGGCTGAGGCGTGCCGAGCCTGACCCTCCTCGGGCAGTCGTTCGTCTCGGGCCTGCTGACGGGAGGCCTCTATGGCCTGCTCGCTCTCGGGCTCAGCTTGAGCTGGGGGCTGCTGCGCCTGGTCAACCTGGGCCACTTCGCGCTCGCCTTCCTCGGGGCCTATCTGACCTACCAGCTCGGCACGGTGGCCCGGCTCGAGCCGTGGTTGTCGGTGCTCCTCATCGTGCCGCTCTTCTTCGCCCTGGGCGTCGGTCTGCACGTGGTCTTCGTGCGCTTCCGCGTGGCCGAGTTCGCGTCGCTCCTCGTCACCTTCGGGATGACCGTCATCATCGAGTCGCTGATCCAGTGGTTCTGGACGGCCGATTTCCGCCGCTACGAGACGGCGTACGCCAGCGCGTCGACTCGCATCGGTCCCCTCTTCGTGCCGACCCTGGAGTTCCTGGCCTGCGCCACCGCAGCCGTGCTGGCCCTGGCCACCTGGGCGTGGCTGCGCTTCACCTACGTGGGCAAGGCCTTGCGCGCGAGCGCCGAGGATCCGGCGATGGCCGCGGCGTTCGGCGTGAACCACCGCCGGCAGGCTTTCCTCGTGTCGGGCGTGAGCGCGGCGTACGCCGGGGTGGCCGGGGCGTACATCGCCCTGATCTCCACCCTGGCGCCGACACAAATCTGGGCGTGGGTCGGCGTGGTCTTCGCGGTGGTGATCATCGGCGGGCTCGCCAACCCGATCGGCGCGCTGCTCGCGGGGCTGCTCATCGGGGTGAGCGAGTCGCTCACCATGGCCGTGGTCACGCCGGCCTGGGCTCCGCTCGTGTCCTTTTCGGTGCTGATTCTCCTGCTCGTCGCCAGGCCAGGTCGCGTGTGAGCGACCGGGGGCGAGGGGTAGGTATCGGCCCGAGCGACCGGCGGCGAGCTGGGTATCGGTCTCCTGGCCGTCGGTCTCGGGCTGAGCGCGCTGCCCGCGGTGGGAGTGCCGGCGTTCTACGAGTCGTTTCTCTACCTCATCTTCTCCTGGATCGCCCTGGCCACGAGCTGGAGCATCCTGAGCGGCTACGCCGGCTACTTCAGCTTCGGCCACGGGGCCTTCTTTGGAACCGGGATGTACACGACGGCCACCTTGGCCGCGAGCTTCGGCGTGCCCTTTCTCGCCACGCTCCCCGTCGCGGGAATCCTCGCCGCGCTTCTCGCCGCCGGCATCGGCGCCGTCGTCTTCCGGGTGAAGCACCTGCGCGGTGAGCTCTTCGGCCTGCTGACTCTGGCCATCACCTTCGTGCTGGCCACCATCGTGCTGAACACGCGCATCGACGGTGGGCCCGGCGTCTATCTGCTCGGCGTGCCGATCCCGAGGCTCGTCGCCTCGCCGGCGGGGACGATCTACCTCCTGGGCCTGGCCCTGGCCGTGGCGACGGTCTGGACGGCCTACCGCGTGTCGCGCTCGCGGCTGGGCCTCGGTCTGTTCGCCATCCACGACGACGAGGACGTCGCGGAGGTCAAGGGCGTGCCCACGTTCCGCTACAAGCTGGTGGCCTTCGCCCTGTCCGCGGGGATCGCCGGCGTGGCCGGCGGCATCCACGCCGTGTACGTGAGCTACGTGACCGTCGGCGAGACGTTCTCCATCACCGTCCCGCTCTATGTCGTGTTGATGAGCATTCTCGGCGGCGCGCGGCACTGGCTGGGTCCTGCCGTCGGCGCCACGATCATCACCGCGTCGCTCTACGCGTTCACGCGGGGCGAGTCCGCCATCATCGGCCGGGCGGTGGTCGCCTTCGCCCTGATCCTCCTCATCCTGCTCCTGCCAGAGGGCGTGCTGCCTGCCGTGCTCCGGCGATGGCGCGCATGGCGACCACCTCGAGCCGCGACCGACATCGCAACGCCGACAGCCCCCGCGGTCGAGATGACCGCCGGGCCTGACGGCCACGGCGTCCTCGTGAAGCGGCCAGACCCGGCGGCGCTCCGGTGCGAGGACGTGTGGAAGGCGTTCGGCGGGATCCGGGCGCTGCGCGGGGTGAGCCTGAGCGTGGAGAGCGGTGAGATCGTCGGCCTGGTCGGTCCCAACGGCTCGGGCAAGACGACCCTCATCAACGTGATCAGCGGGCACTACGCCGCCGATCGCGGCCGGATCGCGCTGGGTGACTTGGCGCTCTCCGGACGCCCCGCGCACGAGATCGCTGGAGTGGGAGTCTCGCGGACCTACCAGATCCCTCGGCCGTTCGGCCACCTGACGGTCCTCGACAACGTGGCCCAGGCTGCGATGTTCGGTGCTGCTGCGTGTCCTCTGCATGAGGCTCGGGTCGAGGCGCGCGGCTGGCTCGAGTTCACCGGGCTCGGCAGGCGGGCGGCCGCCCTGCCGCCGGAGCTGAATCTGCACGAGCGCAAGTTCCTCGAGCTGGCGAGGGCCCTGGCCGCCCGCCCGCGGGTGATCTTGCTCGACGAGGTCCTGTCGGGGCTGAACACGGCGGAGATCGCGAGTGCGATCCGTCTCATCCAGGGCATCCGCGAGTCGGGGACGACCATCCTCTTCGTCGAGCACGTGATGCGCGCGGTCCTCGAGCTGTCGGACCGGGTGGTCGTTCTGAACGAGGGCGAGGTCATCGCCGCCGGCACCCCACGGGAGGCGATGCGGGATCCTCACGTGGTCCGGGTATACCTCGGGAAGGCCCATGCTGCTTGAGGCGCGGCACCTCGGGAAGACCCATGCTGCTTGAGGCGCGGCACCTGGCCATTGCCTACGGCGACGCTCCGGCGGTGTGGGACGCCTCGCTGGAGGTCGACGCGAGCGAGATCGTCGCGGTGATCGGCCCGAACGGGGCGGGGAAGAGCACCTTGATCAACGCCGTGGCCGGCCTCCTGCGCTGGCGGGCCGGAGAGCTGCGCTTCGCCGGGGCGGATCTGGCCGGGGTGCCGTCGCACCTCGTGTGCCGGCAGGGGATCGCCCTGGTGCCCGAGGGGCGCCGGCTCTTCACCCGCATGTCGGTGGAGGAAAATCTCGAGATCGGATGCTATCGCAGCGAGGCGCGCAAGGCGCGAGGGCAGACGCTTGGAACGCGTCTACACGCTCTTTCCGATCCTGCGCGAACGGCGCCGCCAGCTCGCCGGGGCGCTCTCCGGCGGTCAGCAGCAGATGGTGGCGATCGGCCGGGCGCTGATGGCCCGCCCGCGGCTCCTGCTGCTGGACGAGCCCTCGCTGGGGCTGGCCCCGGCGGTGGTCGACCAGATGTTCGAGACCATTCGCGCGATCCACGCCGAGGGCGTGGCCATCCTGCTCGTTGAGCAAAACGTGGGCAAGGCGCTCGAAATCGCCGATCGCGCGTACGTGCTCGAGGAGGGCCGGATCGTCGCCGAGGGGCCTCCCGCGGTCTTGCTCGGCGAGTCGCGAATCCAGGAAGCCTACCTCGGCATGCGCGACACCACTGACGAAGCCTCCAAGGTCGGCTAGGATGAGCCAACACGCCAGAGAGGGAGACGCGATGCATTCGACACTGACGATGAGCGGTGGGGGTGTCGGAGTCGGGCGTAGGAGCGGCGCGTCGCTCACCACCACATCGGAGGATGTCGCCGATGGGCCAGTTCGGAGTCGGGCAGGCGGTATCGCGGTTCGAGGACCCACGTCTGCTGCGGGGCGGCGGCCGGTTCATCAACGATGTGAACCTCCCCGGCCAGGCTCACGTCGTCGTGGTGCGGTCGATCCACGCCCATGCGCGCATTCGCGCCCTCGACACCGCCGCGGCGCTGAAGGCGCCCGGTGTGCTCGCGGTGTTCACGGGCGCCGACGTCGTGCGCGACGGCCTCGGTACGATGCGAATGACTCTCAACCGGAAGCGGCCCGATGGCTCGCCGATGTTCGCCTCACCGCATCGTGGCTTGACCCCCGAGCGCCCCCGCTACGTGGGTGATCCCATCGCCCTCGTGGTGGCCGAGACCTTGTCGCAAGCCGAGGACGCCGCCGAGCTGGTCCGTGTCGACTACGAGCCGCTGCCATCGGTGACGTCGACGGCGGAGGCGATCGGCGGGGCCGCGGTGTGGGACGAGTGTCCCGACAACATCTCCAACGTCTTCGAGGCCGGCGACAAGGCCGCCACCGAGGCGGCCTTCGCCGGCGCCCACCGTGTGGTGCGCCGGCGCTACGTCATCAGCCGAGTGCACGCGCAGTACATGGAGCCCCGCGGGGGCCTGGGCGTCTACGATCCCGCCGAGGAGCGCTACACGCTCTACGCCGACGTCCAGTATCCCCACCGTGTCCGCAACGCGCTGGCCACCAACATCTTCAAGATCCCCGAGCATCAGATCCGGGTGATCGCGGGGGACGTGGGCGGGGGCTTCGGCACCAAGGGCTGGCAGTATCCGGAACACCGCCTCCTGCTGTGGGCGGCGCGGAAGCTGGGGCGGCCCCTGAAGTGGTCGTGCGACCGGCGCGACGCCATCCCGGCCGACGAGCACGCCCGCGACAACGTCACCGAGGCGGAGTTGGCCCTCGATGCGGACGGGCGCTTCGTCGGCCTGCGCGTGCGGACCCTCGCCAACGTGGGCGCCTACGTCTCGTCGGACCGCAACCTGCTCGCGACCTTCAGCAACGTGTTCACCCTGGTCGGGGTCTACGCCTTCCCGGCCGCCCACGTGCAGGTGCTGAGCGTGCTGACGAACACCAACCCGACGGCCCCGTACCGCGGGGCGGGGCGGCCCGAGGCCACCTACGTCATCGAGCGGCTGATCGACGACGCCGCCCGCGAGCTGGGCCTCGATCGATTGGCGCTGCGGCAGAAGAACGCGATCCCGTCGTCGGCCATGCCGTACCGCACGGCGCTCGGCATGACCTATGACTGTGGCGAGTTCGCCAAGAACATGGAGGATGCGGTGAAGCTCGCGGATGTGGCAGGATTCGCCGCGCGCCGGGAACAAGCGAAGGCGCGGGGCCGGCTGCGTGGCCTCGCCATCGTCAACGCCATCGAGCGAGCGGCCTCGCCCGGGCCCGAGTTCGCGGAGATTCGCTTCTCCCCGAGCGGGAGCGCCACCTTGTTCATGGGCACCAAGAACCAGGGCCAGGGTCACGAGACGACGTTCAAGCAGATCCTGCACGAGAAGCTCGGCCTCGACCCTCGCGAGGTCCGTTTCATCGACGGAGACACGGACCGGGTCGGCTTCGGGATGGGAAGCATGGGCTCCCGCTCCACGGTCATCGGCGGGACGGCGGTCTGCGTGGCCGCCGACAAGGTCATCGCCAAGGGAAGGAAGATCGCCGCCCGGCTCATGGAGGCGGCGGAAGGGGACATCGTCTTCGACGACGGTCGCTTCGCGGTGGCCGGAACCGACCGCGCGGTGACCATCAAAGAGGTGGCCCGCACCGCGTTTCAGCCGGGCCAGCTTCCCGCCGGCGTCGAGCCCGGGTTCTACGAGACGGGGACGTTCTCGCCGAAACAGGACACGTGGCCCAACGGGTGCCACGTCTGCGAGGCCGAGGTCGACCCCGACACCGGCGCCGTGGCGCTGGTCAGCTACGTGGTCGTGGACGACGTGGGCACCGTGATCAACCCGCTCACCCTCAAGGGCCAGATCCACGGCGGCGTGGCCCAGGGCGTCGGCCAGGCGCTCATGGAGCAGGTGGTATACGACCCCGAGTCGGGGCAGCTCCTGACCGCGTCGTTCATGGACTACGCCATGCCCCGCGCCGACACCATGCCTGACATGGCCATCGCGAGCAATCCGGTTCCCACGAAGCTCAATCCCGCTCGGGGCCAAGGGCGCCGGTGAGGCGGGCACCGTCGGGGCATTGCCGGCGGTGATCAACGCGGTGATGGATGCGCTGGCGCCGCTCGGCGTGCGCGACTTCGACATGCCGGCGACGGGCGAGCGCGTGTGGCGCGCCATCCAGAGCGCGAAGACGACGCGATAGAGCGCCACCAGAGCAGCGAAGGACGCATAGCGGCGATCACGGGAGGACAACGGTGCGGAAGACGCTCGACCAAGAGGGACTGGACCTTCTCTTTCTCAAGGCGCGGACCCAGAACGGCTGGCTCGATACGCCGGTGAGCGACGATCAGCTCCGGCAGATCTACCAGATCATGCGGATGGGGCCGACCAGCGCCAACTCCTGTCCGGCGCGGATCCTCTTTCTGAGGACACCGGAAACCAAGGCCCGTCTTATCCCCGCGCTGGCCCCGGGCAACGTCGACAAGACCAAGGCGGCGCCGGTGACGGCGATCATCGGCTACGACACGCGCTTCTACGAGCTGACACCGAAGCTCTTCCCGCACCGGCCGGAGATGAAGGACAACTTCGCGAACAACGCGAAGTTTGCGGAGATCACCGCCTTCCGCAACGGGACGCTCCAGGGGGCGTACTTCATGATCGCCGCGCGCGCGGTGGGGCTGGACGTCGGCGGAATGTCCGGCTTCGACAACGCCAAGGTCGACGCCGAGTTCTTCCCGGACGGACGGGTCAAGTCGAACTTCCTCTGCAACGTGGGCCACGGCGACCCGTCCAAGGTCATGGTCCGCCTGCCGCGCCTCGACTTCGACGAAGCCTGCACCGTGCTCTGATGGACCTGGGAATCTTCGACCACCTCGACCGGCGGGAAGGGGTGCCGCTCGCCGAGTTCTACGAGAGCCGCCTGCGCCTGCTGGAGAAGTACGACCGTGGCCGGCTTCGCCGCCTACCACCTGGCCGAGCATCACGTCACGCCGCTGGGACTGGCCCCGGTACCCGGCATCTTCCTGGCCGCGGCCACCCAGCGCACGCGGAATATCCGCCTGGGCCCGTGTGTGTACTGCATCCCCCTCTACGATCCGCTCCGCCTCATCGAAGAGATCTGCATGCTCGACCAGCTCTCGCGCGGGCGCTTCGACTTCGGCGTGGGGCGAGGGATCGTCCCCTACGAGATGGCCTACTTCAACCTGCACCACCTGGAGACCGAGGAGATCTACCGGGAGGCGCTCGAGGTCATCCTCCAGGGGCTCACCAGCGACGTCCTCGACCATCGGGGGCCGCGCTACACCTACCGCAAGGTCCCCATGATCCTGAAGCCCTTCCAGCAGCCGCACCCGCCGCTCTGGTACGGTCTCGGCCACCTGGCCGGCGCCGAGTGGGCGGCGGCGAACAACGTCAACGTCATCACCAATCACCTGGCCGAGGGAGCCGTGCCGCTCTTCGAGCGGTACCGCGAGGTGTGGGAGCGCAAGCAGGGCCGCGCGCCGATGCCGAAGCTCGGCATCGGGCGCCACGTCGTGGTGGCGCCGACCGATGCAGAGGCCGAGGCGCTGGGCCGCCCGAACTACGCCGTGTGGTACGCGAACCTCACCAAGCTGTGGCGGGATTTCGGTGCGATCCCCATCCGCTTCGCCCGCGACTTCGACGAGGCCCGCCAGCGCGGCATCGCCATCGCGGGCACGCCGGCTCGCGTGCGCGAGGAGATCGAGCGCCAGGTGACCGCGAGCGGGTGCACCTATTTCGTCGTGCGGCTCATGTTCGGCAACATGGCCGAGGCCGAGGCGGCCGCGACCATCGATCTGTTCACCGCCGAGGTCATGCCGCACCTCACCAAGCTCGCTCCCCGCGCCGACTGACCTCGCGGAAGGCTCACGCGATGACCTCGACTTCGTGGAGCGAGGCGGCGGCGCGGATGCTCGTGCGCATCCAGGACACGGCACGCCGCGTGACCAGCGGATTTCCTCACTGGGCCCATCAGGACAGCGGCGACTGGACGACGACGATCGACGGCGACTGGACCGGTGGATACTGGACCGGGATGCTGTGGCTGGCGGCCACGGCGACGGGCGAGCCCCGCTACCGCGCGTGGGCGGCGCCCATCGCAGAGCGCCTGCGCGCGCGCATCGACGCCGAGACCGTCTTCAAGGCGTTCCCCGCGTACTACGGAGCCGCCCTGGGCTCCATTCTCCACGGCGCGCCCGCGGCGCAGGCCATCGCGGTCCAGACCGCGCGCAGCCTCGCCCGGCTCTACACGCCGACCCTCCGCCTCGTTCCCCTCGGGCCGCAGGCCGAAGAAGGCGCGCACGTGGGAAGTACCGAGACGAGCATCGACAGCTTGCAGGCGGCGCCGTTCTTGTTCTGGGCGGCACGCGAGACGGCTGACGCGGCGCTGCGCGAGGTGGCCGTGGCCCACGCGGAGACGATCATCCATCTGCACCTGCGACGCGATGGGTCATTCATCCAGTCCAGCTCGCTCGATGCCGGTACCGGCCGACTCGTCAGGCACTACACGCACAAGGGCTACAGCGATACCAGCACCTGGGGCCGCGCCCAGGCCTGGGGAATGCTCTTCGCAACGATGAGCTACCTCGCGGAGCGCGGGCGGCAGGCGTGGCTCACCGCGGCCATCCGCGCTGCCGACTGGTGGCTGGCCCACACCCCCGCCGACCGCGTGGCCTACTGGGACTTCGACGATCCGGCGATCCCGGCGACGGAGCGCGACACCGCGGCGACGGCCATTGCGCTCGCAGCGCTGCTCCGGCTGAGCCGCGTTGCACCGTCGGAGACCATGCGGGAGCGCTACCGCGAAGCGGCCGAGGCCACGGCGCGGGCCCTCGTCGACCGTCACCTCACGCCGACCCACCCCGGCGACCCGCGCGGGCCCGGCCGGCTCGTGGATGCGTGCTTCAACAAGCGACCCGACGCGCGGCCTCACGATCGGGTCAGCCGCTGCGAGTTCATCGTGGGCAGCTATTACCTCTTCGAGAGTCTGCTCGTCCTCGCCGGCCGTCTCGATCCCACCCGCGTCTAGTGAGATGGGGGGCCTCCGGGCCCCCAAGCCCCCCGCCTCGTCGCGCCCCGGGGAACCCGGGCGCTCCTCGATACTCCGACACGCTCCTAGTGAGATGGGGGGCCTCGACGGGCCCCCCAAGCCCCCCGCGCTCGTCACGCCCCGGGGAACCCGGGGCGCTCCTCGATACTCCGACGGGCTCCTCCTCGAGCAGGGCCTCGAAGATCGGATCAGGCGCCCCAGACCAGGCGCGCCGTCTCGGCCACGCGCTGGAGCTTGGCCCGCTGCTCGTCCGGGGTGATGCGGTTGCCCGCCATGGTCGAGGCGAAGCCGCACTGCGGGCTCAAGGCCAGGCGTTCCAACGGCACGAAGGCCGCCGCCTCGTCGATGCGCCGGCGCAGCTCGTCCACGGACTCGAGTCGCGGCTTCTTCGTGGTCACCAGCCCCAGCACGACCATGCGGTCCTCGGGCATGGCGCGCAGCGGATCGAAGCCGCCGGAGCGGGCGTCGTCGTACTCCAGCAGGAAGCGCTGGAAGTGGCTCCGGCTGAACACGCGCGCGATGGGCTCGTAGCCGCCGCTGGCGTAGAAGAGCGACTGGTTGTTGCCGCGACAGATGTGCAGGCCGAAGGTGACGTTGGGATGGCCGTCGATCACCGCGTTGTCCATCTCGACGCACGCGTCGATCAGGCGATCGGGATCGCTGCCGCGCTGGCGGTAGCCCTCGCGGAGGGCGGGGTCCAGAAGGGCCGCGTACTGGGGCGCGTCGATCTGAATGTAGGCGCAGCCCAGCCGGACCAGCTCGCCGACCTCGCGGCGGGTGAAGTCGACCACGTCGGCGAGGTAGGCGTCGCGCGTGGGATAGGCGCCTCGCGACTTCTCCGGATCGTAGTAAGCCGCCGCCTGCTGGGTGCTCACGAGCGTGACCTTGGTCGGCCGCGTGGCGTGGGATCGCAGGTACACGAACTCTTCAGCGCACATGCTCCGGCGCCAGCGCAGCTTCTCCACCACCACCGGGCGCTTGAAGATGAGCTCCTCGCCCTGCTCACCATGGAAGGGAATGGCCCAGCCGCCGAACTTGTCGAATCCCTCGAGGGCCTCGACGAGGTGGCCGAAGAAGGCGTAGCGACGCAGCTCCCCGTCAGTGACGACCTCGAGCCTGGCGCTTTCTTGAAGTCCGATGGCCTCGTCGACGGCGCGGTCCTCGATGCGCTTGAACGCCGCCGGGGCGAGGCGTCCGGCCTCCGCCGCCTCCCGCGCTTCCACCAGGGACTGCGGGCGGAGCAGGCTGCCCACCACGTCGCTGCGCATGGTCACGGTCATCCGACTCCTGACACAGGTTGTCCGCGCTCAGACCGAGCGCCGGCGCTCAGACAAAGATGGATCCGCCGTCCACCACGAGCGTCTGCCCGGTCATGAAGGCGCTGTCGTCGGAGGCCAGGAATACCAGGGCGCCCTCCAGGTCTTCGGGCGTCTCTTCTCGCTTGAAGGCGCGCGATTGTAGCACGGCCTCCGCCTGAAACCCGGTGATCAGGGGGTTCTGGAGCACGGTCTCGCTGACGGTGAGACCGGGAGCGAGGGCATTCACCCCGATTCCGAACTCGCCCAGTTCCCGGGCGAGGGCCCGGGTCATGGTGATCACGGCGCCCTTGGAGGTCACGTAGTGGAGCAGATGAGCGGTGCCCTTGGGGGCGATGGCGGAGGCGATGTTGACGATCCGCCCGGCACCTTGGGCCTTCATGGCGGGCACCACCGCCTTCACGCAGTTCCAGACCCCTTTGACGTTCACCGCCATGACGCGATCCCACTCCTCCTCAGGAATCGCCTCGAGAGGCTGGGGCTGGAGCACCGCGAACACGGCGGCATTGTTGACGAGCACGTCGATGCGCCCGAAGCGCGACACCGTCGCCTCCGCCATGGCCCGCGTCGCCTCCGCCGAGGCCACGTCGGTCCGCATACCGACGACTTCCCCGTGCGCATCGAGCGCCCGCACCGCCTCGGTCGGATCGACGATATCCGCGATGACCACCCGCGCGCCTTCGTGAAGGAGCCGCCGCGCATACACCCGCCCGATCCCCAGAGCGCCGCCGGTGACGATCGCCACCCGATCCTTCAACCTCATCGGGAACCCGAGCGAGGCAGCGGATCCTGCATGAGCGAAGGGAGCGTGAGCCGGACGGGTGGCCCGGCGGACGGGTCTGGGCGCGTCATGCCGTCCTCTGGTGCGCGACCACCTCGGGATTCACGACATGGGCCGGGATCTCGCCACGGCCGAGGGCGAGTATCTGCTCGAGGGCGAGCCTGAGGTTCGCGCGGCGCCCCGCCTCGCTGTGGCTCACGTTGTGCGGGGTGAGGATCAGCCGCTCGGGATCGACCTGCCGGTAGAGGCTGTCGGCAGGCAGCGGCTCGTGGGCGAAGGCGTCGACGGCAGCGCCCGCGATCAGGCCCGCGTGCAAGGCCACGCACACTGCCTCCTCGTCCACGATCTCGCCGCGGGCGGTGTTGATCAGGAGCGCCGTCGGCTTCATGCGGCGCAGCGCCTTCTCGCCGATGAGGGCGCGCGTCTCGTGGGTGAGGGTGCAGTGCAGGGTGACCACGTCGCTCTCGGCCAGCAGGGTGTCGAGATCGACGAGGGTGACGCCGAGGGCTTCCGCGTCGGCCCGCGTCGCGTACGGATCGGAGGCCAGCAATCTCACCTCCCAGCCGGCGAGGCGGCGGGCCACGCGCGACCCGACTCGGCCCAGGCCGACGATGCCGACGGTCTTGCCGAAGAGGAAGTCGCCGCGGTCGCCGCGGGCGGCCCATTCGCCGCGGCGGAGCTTGGTCTCGTTGTGCTTCACGCGCTTGAGCAGCATGAGGGCGAGGCCGATGGCCGCCTCGGCGACGGCGGTGAAGTTCTCCGGGGTCGGGCTGTTGGCGGCGAGGACGCCGAGCCGGGTGGCCGCCGCGACGTCGATCTTGTCCGTTCCGATGAAGGGGACGATCACGAGCTTGAGTCGCGGCGCCCCTTCCATCACGCCGGCGGAGATCAACTCCAGATGTGAGGCGAGGATCACGTCGGCGTCCCTGGCTGCCGCGATCAGCTCGCCCTCCGTCCAGGCGCGGCGCCCTGGCTGGTCGAGCGGCCGCTCGACGGTGACCCGATGGCCGGCCGCCACCAGGGCGTCCAGCTCATCGGGGGTGCCGCTGAGGCCGGTGACGAGGACGTTGAGACTCATGGCTTCTTGCCGATGACGTTGTTGAGATTCATGGTTTCTTGCAGATGACGTTGAGGAGCGCCTGCCGCCGCTCCTGCCGGACGGCGCGGAGCGCGCGCTGGAGCGCGTCGGGCAAGGCCGCGGGATCCTCGACCCGCTCGCCGTAGCCGCCGTTGGCCTGGCAGATCATCTCGTAGTCGGGCGAGGGATCCAGCTCGCTGAGCGGCATGAGACCGGTGCGCGCCGACCAGCCCTGGGGCGCGTGCGAGCGCACGGACCGCTTGACGGCGTTCCAGGCGCGATTGTTGAAGACCACGAAGAGGACAGGCAGGTCGCTGGCGCGCGCCACGAAATGAGCCGCGGTCGGTGCACCGAAGATGTAGGCGCCGTCTCCCACCGTGCAGATGACCGTCTGGTCGGGTGCCGCCAGCTTGGCCCCGAGGGCCGCGCCGAGGCCCCACCCCAGGCCGCTCGACGCCGGGGCGGCAAAGTAGCGCCCGGGGCGCCGGAAGCACGTCTGGGTCGTCTGGAGGTCGTACTCGTTGACGACGATCGTCCCGTCGTCGACGACGTCGCCGATGCAGCGCGAAAGCCAGGCCATGTCGATGGGCGAGTCGGCCTGCACCCGGCGTGCGGCGGCCGCGGCGGCCGCGCGGCGCCGCGCGCTCTCGGCCGTCCAGCGTTTGGTGCGCTCGGCGACGACCTGGCGGTCGACCAGACGCTTTCCCGCCTCCGCGAGAGCGCGCAAGGTCAGGCGCGGTTGCCCGCCCAGCGCGACGTCACACGGGAAGCTGCGGATCGGATAGCGCGTGTAGAGGGGATCGACGCCGATGTGGATGATGCGCGCGTCGGGCGACGGATTCTTCAGCTTGGGGAACCACGGGGCGTCCGATTCGAGCACCACGATGACGTCGGCCGCCTCCAGATCGGCCGTGGCGTCGAAGCCGACGTGCAGGGGGTGGTCCTGGGGGAAGTTCACGTAGGTGTGGAACTGATCGACCACGGGGGCGCCGAAGCGCCTCCGCGAAGGCGACGAGGGCGGGCACGGCTTCCGGGTCGCGCCCGGCGGCGCGAGCGATGACCAGTGGCTCGCGGGCCGAGGCCAGCAGGCGCGCCGCTTCCTCGATCGAGGCGGGGTCGGGCATCAGCGGCGCCGGCTTGCCGGCCCGCGACGATTCCGCGTATTCGAACGTCTCCTGCTTCTCGGCCAGGACCTCGCGGGGAAGGGCGAGATACACCGGGCCCTGCGGCTCCGTGGACGCCACGGCGAGGGCGCGGTCCACCACGCTCTCGAGCTGGACGAAGTTCCGCAGCTCGTAGTCCCACTTCACCCACTCGCGGAACATCGTGCCCTGGTCGAAGGACTCCTGGGCCCAGTGGATTTGCCGGTCGCGCGCGCCCGGCAGAGTCGCCCTCGGTGAGCGGCGTGCGGCCGGCGGTCATGAGGATGGGAACGTTGGCGCGCGAGGCGTTGATGATCCCGCCCAGCGCGTTGGCCCCGCCCACGATGACGTGCACCATCACCGCCTGGGGCCGGCCGGTGATCATGGTGTAGCCGTGGGCCATGGCCACCGCCGGAGTCTCGTGGGGCACGGTGATGGGCCGCGGCAGTGCGTGGCCCTCGGCCAGCCGCTTGGAGTAAGCCTCGATGAGGGGCGCGAAGTCGGTGCCGGCGTTGGCGAAGAAGTACTCGACGCCGCGCGCGGCCAGCAACTCGAGATAGGCCTCGGCAGTGCTCTCGATGCTCACTCGCTTGGTCATGGTCTCTCCCCTCACGGATCGCCACGGCGATCACGGCTCGACGGCTCCTGGGTGCCTCCCTCGCGGAAGGGCGAGGCGAGCGCTAGCCTACCCCCGCCCGGCGATCCGGTTCAAGAACGAGGCGCACGTGCCACGTCGGGTCAGTCACCCGCGCGCCGTGTGACCTCTGGTCAGCCGCTCGGTGCCTCGCGGGAGCGTCTGACAGTCAGCCGCTCGTGCGTCGCGGGAGCTGAGGTAGAGTAAGCGGACATGGTCACCGGGCGCGTGCGGGGTGGGTTCAACCAGTACGGGTTCGCCGTGGGTATCCTCATGCTCGACACGCGGTTCCCGCGTATCCCGGGCGACATGGGCAACGCGGCGACGTTTCCGTTCCCCGTTCGCTACCACCGCGTGCCGGGAGCCGAACCCGACCTGGTGGTCCGGCGGGGCGCCGCCGCGCTGCTGCCGGCCTTCGTCGAGGGGGCGCAAGCGCTGGAGCGCGAGGGCGTGGGGGCCATCACCACCAACTGCGGCTTCCTCGCCAAGTTCCAGCGTGAGCTGAGCGCGGCGGTGGCCGTCCCCGTGTTCACGTCCAGCCTGCTGCTCGTGCCGCTCGTCCATCGGATGCTGGGCCCCGGCCGCCGCGTGGGCATCATGACGGTCAGCGCGCCCAGCCTCGGCCCGGAGCACCTCGCGGGCGCCGGGATCTCGGCGACATTCCCATCGCGGTGGCCGGGATGGAGACGGAGAAGGAGTTCACGCGGGTCCTCCTCGACAACGAGCTGGTGCTCGACGTGGATCGGGCGCGCGCCGAGCACGTGGCGGTGGCCCGGCGGCTCGTCGCCGAGCATCGGGATCTCGGCGCCATCGTGCTGGAGTGCACGAACATGCCGCCGTACACCGCGGACATCCAGCGCGAGACGGGGCTGCCCGTCTTCGACGTCGTGTCGCTGGTCACCATGGTGCATGGCGCGCTGATCGCGGCCGGTGGTCCTCGTCCCGTCGCGGGCGCGTAGACGCCGCACATGTCCACGCTCGAAACGCCACGGCTCCTGCTGCGCCCGTTCATGCGCGAGGACGCCGCCGACCACGCCCGCATCTACGCGAAGCCGGAAGTGACCCGCTTTCTCGCCGGCGGGCCATTCCTGGGCGAGGCGGCCTCCCAGCGCTCGCGCGCCGCCCTGGATCTCTTCATCAATCACTGGAAGGAGCACGGCTTCGGGGTGTGGGCGGTGATCGACCGCGCCACGGGCGCCCTCATCGGACAATGCGGGCTCAAGTACCTGCCCGATCGCCCCGAGGTCGAGATCCTGTATGCGCTCGACACGCCGTATTGGGGGCGGGGAGTCGCCACCGAGGCGGCCGCGGCCGCGCTTCGCCACGGGTTCGAGGCCACGCGTCTCGATCGGATCGTGGCCGTGGCCATGCCAGCACACCACCGCTCGCACCGGGTCATGGAGAAGCTCGGGATGATCTACGAGGGCATGGTCGAGGTCTACGGCGGCATTCGCGCCGTGCTCTACGGCATCTCGCGCGAAGCGTTCCTCAGCCGCGCCACCAGGGCATCGTCGGCCGGCGGAAAGGCGTAGTCCCCGAGACGCTCGGGCGCCACCCACGCCGTCTCCTGCGACTCGCGGGCCTCGATTGCGCCCGCTTCCACGCGGCACCGGAAAAAATGGAGGATCACCGTCTTTTCGGGGTACGCCCAGCGGATGGTCTCCAGCTCTCGCCGACCGCGAAGGTCGCCGACAGTTCTTCCCTCAGCTCCCGGCGCAAGCACGCTTCCAAGCTCTCGCCGGGCTCGCGCTTGCCGCCCGGAAACTCCCACAGTCCTGCCAGGTGCGTGCCCTCGCGCCGCCGCGTGATGAGATAGCGGCCCGAGTCGTCCCGGATGACGGCAGCGGCGACCTCGATGAGCATCAACGTCGGGGGGAGCGAGCGCCGCAGCCGTTCGTCCGAAGGGGGCAACGCCCCCTCGTCCTCCCCCGGCCCGACACTCCCCACCGCCTTCGAATCGCCGACGCCCTGCGCGAGCTCATCCCAGCGGGTAGCTCGCGCAGAGGCGGCGAAGCGGGCAGGGCTGGCATCGGGGGCGGCGCGGCGTGCACCAGGTGGCGCCGAAATCCATGAGGGCCTGGTTGAAGTCGTAGCCGCGGCCGCGCGGGACGAGGACGCCCGCAAGGTCCCAGAGGGCGCGCTCGCGAGCGCGGGCGAGGCGTCGGGGGCCGAGGAAGACGCGTCCGAGCACGCGCCGCACGTTGGTGTCGAGAATCGGCTCGTCGCGCCCGTAAGCGAAGGAGAGGATGGCGCCGGCCGTGTAGCGGCCCACGCCGGGCAGGCGGCGCAGCCGCTCGGCGTCGTCGGGAAGACGACCGCGGTACTGGGCCAAGGTCTCGCGCGCGATCATGTGCAGGCGCACGGGCCGGATGTTGTAGCCGAGCGGGTACCAGAGTTGTCGTACCTCGTCGACGTCGGCGGCGGCCAGGCTGCGCAAGGTGGGGAAGCGCCGGAGGAACTGCCGGTACTTGGGGAGCACGCGGTCGACCTGGGTCTGCTGCAGCATGATCTCGGAGACGAGGATGCGGTAGGGCTCGCGCGTGCGGCGCCAGGGAAGGTCGCGCCCGTGAACGGCGTACCAGGCGAGCAGCCGGCGCTGGAAGGCGCGGATCGTACGCGGCTCGGGCGGGCGCACCGGTGCGGAGTCTATCACGCCCCCTTCGAGTAGAATGGCCGTCATGCCGAAGCGACTTGCCCTTCACGATCTCCACCTCGCCGCGGGCGCGATCGCCGAAGAGCGTGACGGGTGGGAGTATCCCGTCTCATACGGCGACCCAGCTGCCGAGTACGCCGCCGTCCGTCGCGGCGTGGGGCTGATCGATCGCGGAGATCTCGGAGCCCTCGCCGTCACCGGGCGCGACCGCGCGAGTTTTCTCCATGCGTTGCTCAGCAACGACGTCAAGTCGCTGGCAGCCGGCCAGGGGGCTCGCGCCGCGCTGCTCGACATCCACGGCAAGGTCCAGGTGATCCTGACCGTCCTTGCCGGCGAGGACGAGATGCTGGTGCTCACGCCCCCCGGCATGGCCGCCCCGACACTGGAGGCGCTCGACCGGTATCTCTTCTCCGAGAAGGCCTATTTCAAGGACGCGACGGAGGAGATCGCGACCTTGGTGCTCGCCGGACCCGAGGCGCCGGCCCTCGTGAGCCGCCTCGCGGGCGAGCTGCCGGCAGAGGCACCGTGGTCGCACATGTGAGGGCGACGATCGACGGCGCCGACGTGCGACTGGTGCGCGGCGGCATCGAGACCGGCGAGGCGGAGATCTGGCTCATCGCCCGCGCCGCTGATGGTGCGCGCCTGTGGTCAACTGCTGGCGTCGGGGGGGCTCGGCCCGTCGGCCTCGCGGCCCGGGAGGCGCTGCGGATCGAAGCCGGCACCGCGGTGTACGGCCACGACGTCGACGGCAGTGTGCTCTTGCCCGAGATTCCTGTCGACGACCTCGTCTCGTACGCGAAGGGGTGCTACGTCGGCCAGGAGGTGGTGATCCGCATCCGGGATCGCGGGCACGTGAACCGCCACCTGCGTGGTCTGCTCGTGGACGGCGCGGCGGTGCCTGCATCGGGAGCTTCGTGTACGCGGGGGAGACCGAGATCGGCCGCGTGACGAGCGCGGCGTGGTCCTACGGGCTGGATCGCCCCGTCGCCCTCGCCTTCGTGCGGCGCCAGCACGCCGAGCCGGACACGGCGGTGACCGTGAGCCTTGGCGATCAGCGCGTGGCCGCCACGGTGAGCGCGCTGCCCTTCGCGCGGTAGGGGCGCTCGTGAGCACCAACCGACTCGCCCAGGAGACCAGTCCGTACCTGCTGCAGCACGCCCACAACCCGGTGGACTGGTATCCCTGGGGCGAGGAGGCCTTCGCGCGGGCCCGGGCGGAGGACAAGCCCCTCTTGCTGTCCGTCGGCTACTCCGCCTGTCACTGGTGCCACGTGATGGAGCGCGAGTCCTTCGAAGATCCCGCCACCGCCGGCGTCATGAACCGCCACTTCGTCAACGTGAAGGTCGACCGGGAAGAGCGCCCCGACGTCGACCACATCTACATGCAGGCCGTGCAGTCGCTCACCGGGCGCGGGGGCTGGCCGATGACGGTGTTCCTCGCCCCTGACGGGACGCCGTTCTACGGCGGCACGTACTTTCCACCCGACGGACCGCCACGGCCTGCCCGGCTTTCCCGCGCCTGCTCGAGGCCATCGCGGAGGCCTGGCAGAACCGCCGCGGCGAGGTGCAGGAGGCCGGGCGCCAGATCGCCGAGCACCTGAGCCAGGCCGAGCGCCTGCGCGGCTCGGCGCAGCTTCTCACCGACGACGTCCTGTTCGCGGCGTTCCAGTCGCTGTCCGGACAGTTCGACGACGCCGAGGGCGGCGTGCGGGGGGCGCCCAAGTTTCCCCAGCCGATGATCTGGGACTTCGTGCTGCGCATGTGGAAGCGCACGGGCAATCCCCGCGCGCGCCAGATGGTGACCACCACGCTCACGCGCATGGCGCGCGGCGGAATGTACGACCAGCTCGGCGGCGGCTTCGCGCGCTACTCGGTCGACGATCGCTGGCTCGTCCCGCACTTCGAGAAGATGCTCTACGACAACGCCCAGCTCGCCTCGCTGTACCTCGGCGGCTGGCTGGCCTTCGGCGATCCCGAGTACCGGCGCATTGCGGAGGAGACGCTCGACTACGTGCTGCGCGAGATGACCGACCCCGTCCGGGCGGCTTCTACTCCGCGCAGGACGCCGACTCCGAGGGACACGAGGGCAAGTTCTTCGTGTGGACCGCGGAGGAGATCCGCGGACCGCTGCCCGCCGGCGAGGCGGACCACGCGCTCGGGTACTGGGGCGTCGACGGCGGCCCGAACTTCGAGGGGCAGAACATCCTCTTCGTGGCCGGAGAGCCAGAGCCCGAGCGGATCGCGGCGGCGCGACGCCGGCTCTTCGAGGCGCGAGAGCGTCGCGTCCACCCGGGACTCGACGACAAGGTCCTCGCCTCATGGAACGGTCTCGCCTGTCGCGCCTTCGCGGAGGCCGGTCGGGCGCTGGGGCGCGCCGACTACGTGACCGCGGCCGTGCGCAACGCCGAGTTCATCCTCGGGTCGATGCGGCGGGACGGGCGACTCCTGCGCACCTGGAAGGCCGGCCAGACTCAAGAACGGCGGCCAGGCCAAGCTCAGCGCCTACCTCGAAGATCACGCCATGGTGGCCACGGCACTCCTCGCCGTCTACGAGGCCACGTTCGAGCGCCGGTGGCTCGACGAGGCGCGTGGGCTCGCGGAGGCCATGCTCTCGCTCTTCTGGGACGATGCGCTCGAGGGGTTCTACGACACGGGCGTGGACCACGAGGCGCTCATCGTTCGCCCGCGCAATCTCTACGACAATGCGGTGCCGTGCGGCAGTTCGGTGGCCATCGAGGTGCTGCTCCGCCTGGCCGTGCTCCTGGGCGAGCGCCGCTACGAGAGCATCGCCCTCAAGGCGCTGCGTCCCATGGCCGACCTCATGGCGCGCCACGGGGCGGGCTTCGGCCGCTTTCTCTGCGCGCTCGACTTTCACCTGGGCCCGGTGGTGGAAGTCGCGCTCATGGCACCGCCTGCGGGCGAGTGGTCGCCATTGGCCGACGAGGTTTTCCACCGCTACCTGCCGAACCGCGCCGTGGTGGGCGCGGTGGCCGGCGATACTCAGGCGGCAGCTGGCATTCCCTTGCTGGAGGGCCGCGGCCCTGTCGACAGCCGGCTGACCGCGTACGTCTGCCGCAACTACGCCTGCGAGCTGCCGGCGACTGACGCCGCCACGCTCGGTCGCCAGCTCGAGTCGTCCGCGCTCGACGGCGTCACCGTGCGATGCGCGGGGGCTCCGCGGCGCGCCGCGTGCATCATCGATAGGCGCAGGGTGGCACGACCGTCTTGAAGGGCGCCTGCGTGAGATGGCCGCCGGGAGTGAAGAGACGGAGTTGCTCGGGCGCGGGCCGCAATGCGAGGCGCTTGCCGCGCAGGGTGAGGAAGCTGGCGGCGCGGACGGTGTCGATGCCAAGGGACTTCAGATCGAGGATCCCGCGGATCACCACCCGACGGCGCTCCGCGACCAATGTCCGCGCCGCGCGCGGTCCGATGCCCGGCACTCTCAGCAGCAGCTCGTAAGGCGCCGCGCCGATCTCCACCGGAAAGACCTCGGGGTGGCGGAGAGCCCACATCGCCTTGGGATCGTGGTCGAGGGCCAGGTTGCCGTCGGTTTCGAACACGAGGTCGTCGTAGCGGAAGCCATACTGCCGCAGCAGGTGCTCGGCCTGGTAGAGCCTCAGCTCCCGAGCGGGCGGTGTCGGCCGAAACCCTTCCATCGGTGTTCCCACCACGGGCTGGAAGGCGCTGAAGTGCGCGTGATGGAGAAGGCCTCGCCCCTCCAGGCGCGCGACGAGCCCGAGGATCTCGCGATCGCGCTCGCCGGCGGCGCCCACCACGAACTGCGTCGTCGTGCCCGCGGGCCGCACGCGCCCGGACACGCGGCTCGCAACCGCGCCTCGAGGGCGTACCGTCCCGCCAGTTCCAGCGCGGGCAGCAGGTCGCCCGTCAGATCCTTCTCGCGCGACAGCACGCGGACGTGGGCGTCGGTCGGAGCCTCGAGGTTGACGGAGACGCGGTTGGCAAGCGCGCACGCGGCTTCCACCTGAGCCCGCTCCGCGCCGGGGAGGAGCTTCAGGTGCACGTATCCGCGAAAGCCATGACGCCGGCGCAATATCTCGACGGTCGCGAGCATGCGATCCATGGCCCGATGAGCGCGGCCCGGCACACCCGAGGTGAGAAACAGGCCGTCCGCCGCGCCGCCGCGCTGAAGATCCATGAACGTCGTGGCGACTTCCTCGGGGGCGAGGGCCGTACGCTTGACCTTTCCGCCGCAGTACGTCGGACAGTAGCCACACGACAGGGAGCAGGCGTTGGTCTGCATGACCCGCATCAACCTCGTGCTGCCCCCGCCGGGGAGCCTGACCTTCGTCACGCCCACGGGGCTCGCCGGCGCGCTCACGACACTGGGGACACCGTGCTCGCGGTCGGGGAAGGCGGCCTCGGTGAGCAGGGTCACTCGCTGCCGCCGATCCATACCGATACTAAACATACGATGAGTATATGGTCAAGACACCAGGGAAGCCCACCGATTGGCTCCGGCCAGCGGCGCAGTAAGCTGTTCCCGCGGCTCCGGGCCATCGCCGCGAGCCGTTCCCGCGGATGCCGGGCGAGTCGCCGAGACTCGAAGGCGAGGGAGACGACATCCATGTCGGAGAGTGGCGAGATCATCTGGCGGCCAACGCCGGCCTTTGCGGAGAGGACGCGAATCGCGACGTTCATGAAGCGGCTCGGCGTCGACTCGTTCGCCGAGCTTCAGCGCCGCTCCGTCGAGGATCCGGAGTGGTACTGGCGGGCGGTGAGCGACGAGTTCGCGTCTGCACTGGACCAAGCCGTTCCGCCGGGTGCTCGACACCTCGCGCGGCATCGCCTGGCCGCGCTGGTTCGAGGGCGGCGAGTTCAACTTCGCGGTGAACTGTCTCGATCGGAACCTCGAGGCCGGCCGGGGCGCCAAGGCCGCGCTGGTGTGGGAGAGCGATGCCGGCGAGACGCGAACCCTGACGTATGCAGAGCTGGCGCGCGAGACGGCGCGCGTGGCCCACGGGCTTCGTCGCCTCGGCGTGGGTGCGGGCGATCGCGTGGGCATCTTCCTGCCGATGTGCCCGGAGGCGGTGATCGCCACCCTGGCCGTCGCGCGCATTGGCGCGATCTACACGCCCTGCTTCTCCGGCTACGGCGCCCAGGCCGTGGCGTCTCGGCTGCAAGACTGCGAGGCGAAGGTCCTGATCACGGCCGATAGCTTCCAGCGGCGCGGCCACGTCGTGCGCATGAAGCAGACAGCGGACGAGGCCGCCGATTCGTCGCCCTCCGTGCGCCACGTGGTGGTCGTTCGCCGGCAGGGCGGCGACGTCCCGTGGATCGATGGGCCGCGACGTGTGGTGGGAGGACGTGGCGGCGGGAGGAACCGCAGACGCGCGCGGCGGAGGCGACGGCGGCGGACACTCCCCTGATCATCATCTACACGTCGGGCACCACGGGGCGGCCGAAGGGCGCCGTCCTGACCCACGGCGGCTTCGCCATCAAGACGGCTCACGACTTCGCCTTCGTCATGGACCTCACGAGAGCGACCGCCTCTTCTGGCTGACCGACCTCGGCTGGCTCATGGGACCGATGCTCGTCGCCGCGGCCCTCCTGCACGGAGCCACGGCGATCCTCTTCGAGGGCGTGCCCGACTACCCGCAGCCCGATCGCCTGTGGGACCTCGCCGAGCGCCATCGGATCACCGTGATGGGACTCTCGCCCACCGCGGTGCGCGCCCTCATGCCCCACGGGGCGGAATGGCCGCGCCGCCACGACCTCGGCGCGCTGCGCATCTTCGGTTCCACCGGCGAGCCCTGGAATCCCGAGCCGTACCGCTGGCTGTTCGAGACGGTGGGCAGGGGCGGGTGCCCATCATGAACTACTCCGGCGGCACCGAGATCTCCGGCGGCATCATCGCCTCGTTCCCGAACATGCCGCTGAAGCCCTGCTGCTTCACGGGGCCGATTCCCGGGCATGGCCGCCGAGGTCTTCGACGATGATGGCAAGCCGGTGCGCGGCCAGGTCGGCGAGCTGGTGATCACTCGTCCCTGGCCGGGCATGACCGCCGGATTCTGGAAGGATCCCGCGCGCTACGAGCACACGTACTGGTCGCGCTGGCCCGGCGTGTGGGTCCACGGCGACTGGGCGTACGTCGACGACGACGGCTTCTGGTTTCTGCAGGGCCGCTCCGACGACACCTTGAAGATCGCGGGCAAGCGGCTGGGCCCCGCCGAGGTCGAGTCCGTGCTCGTCGGACACGAGGCGGTCGCGGAGGCGGCCACCATTGGCGTTCCCCACGAGGTGAAGGGCGAGGCCATCGTGTGCTTCGCCGTGCTCAAGGCGGGGCGCGCGCCATCGGAGCCGCTGCGCGCGGAGCTGGCCGAACGCGTGGCGCGACAAATGGGCAAGGCTCTCAAGCCGGAGCGCGTCCTCTTCGCGCGCGAGCTGCCCAAGACGCGAAGCGCCAAGATCATGCGCCGGGTGATCCGGGCCACCTATCTCGGCAAGGAACCCGGCGACCTCTCCTCGATCGAGAACCCGGCCGCGGTCCAGGCCATCGCCGAGGCGGTGTAGGTATATACTGCGATCGACGTCGTGGGGGGAGGTTACCTGAGACCGGGTGCGGCCCGGGACCCCTCGAACCTGCTCTGGGTAATGCCAGCGAAGGGAACACGGCGCTCGAGGGAATTGACGGCCGCGCCCCGGGGCAGCGGCCGTTTTGTTTTCGGAGCGACGATCGCCATGCGGATCATGGTCAACGGCAAGGGCATGGACGTGAGCGACGGGCTCAGCGTGGAGGCCCTCCTCGCCGAGCTGGGCGTGCCGCGGCAATACACGGCGGTGGCGGTGAACCGCGACGTCACGCCCAAGAGCGCCTATGCGTCGACCCAGCTTGCGGAGGGTGATCGCGTGGAGATCGTGCGCCCCATGGGGGGCGGCACCTAGCGGAGCTAGCGTGCGCCCCATGGCGCCTAGCGGAGCGGCGCGCGGAGCTCGCGGCGCGCGGCGGGAGATCAGACATGTACGACACGAACCTGACGCTCGGAAGCAAGGAGTTCACCTCGCGGCTCATCGTGGGCACCGGCAAGTACGCCTCGAACGAGCTGATGCGCGACGCCATCGAGGCATCCGGCGCGGAGATCGTGACGGTGGCCGTCCGGCGTGTGAACCTGTCCGGCGGCGAATCGCTCCTCGACTACGTCGATCCCAAGCGCTACACCTTGCTGCCGAACACCGCCGGCTGCTACACCGCCGACGAGGCGATCCGCACGGCGTACCTGGCGCGCGAGGCCGGGCTCGGCGAGCTGGTGAAGGTCGAGGTCATCGGCGATGCCCGCACGCTGTTCCCGGACGTGGCAGGCCTGCTCGAGGCCACGCGCCAGCTCGTCAAGGACGGCTTCACGGTGATGCCCTACACGAACGACGATCCCGTGATGGCCAAGCGTCTCGAGGACGCGGGCGCCGCGGTGGTCATGCCTCTGGGGGCTCCCATCGGCTCGGGCCTCGGCATCCGCAACCCGTACAACATCAAGATCATCCTCGAGACCGTCTCCGTGCCGGTGATCGTCGACGCCGGGGTGGGGACGGCCTCCGACGCCGCCATCGCCATGGAGCTGGGCTGCGACGGGGTGCTCATGAACACGGCCATCGCCAGCTCGCGGGATCCGCTGGCCATGGCGCGGGCGATGAAGCTCGCCGTGGAATCGGGGCGGCTCGCCTTCAAGGCCGGACGCATGACCAAGAAGCTCTACGCGACCGCGTCCTCGCCCCTGGAGGGCATTCCCGATTGGACGAGCTGAGGCTCGTCCTCGTCACCGACCGCCGCCAGACGCGCGGCCGAGATCTGGTCGCCCTCGTCGCCGAGTGCGTGGCGGCGGGGCTTCCCGCGGTCCAGGTTCGCGAAAAGGACCTCGCCGCCCGCGACCTCGCCGAGCTGTGCCGGCGCATCCTCGCCGAGGCTCCCCCCCGGGCTGCTTCCTCGTGGTCAACGATCGGGTGGACGTCGCCCTCGCCGTCGGAGCAGGCGGAGTACAGCGGACATCCGCCTCCCTGGCCGTCGGCGACATCAAAGCGGTCGTCAAAAACGACATCCTGATAGGAGCCTCTGTCCATTCTCTTGAGGAATCGATCGAGGCAGAGGCAGCCGGCGCGGACTGGCTGACGTTCGGGCCGGTGTACGACACCCCGTCGAAGCGCGCCTACGGACCGCCGCAAGGACTGGCGGCTCTCGGACGGGTCACCCGAGCGGTGAGCATTCCCGTCGTCGCCATCGGCGGGATCACCGCGGAGCGCGTGACAGAAGTCAGGGCTGCCGGAGCCTACGGGGTGGCGGCCATCTCCGCCATCCTCGCGGCAGACGATCCCGCCGGCGTCGTGCGCCGTTTCCTGGACGCTCTCGCGCGGACCGCGAACAGGTGAGGAGACCGACGGCGATGAGCCGTCGCGCGACTGAACGATCGATCATCGCAACGGCAGCATGCTCGCGGCCACACCGTTGAGCGAGTGGATTGTGACGAGCCAACCGTCCATCACCGGTCGGGCGCTCCTGCCCGATCGCCTTCTCACGAGGCGACGCTCATGACACGAGACGAGATCAAGCGCGAGGTGTTCCGGGCCATCGATCGACGAGCCGACGAGATCGTCGCCCTGGGCGAGACGATTCGGCGCCATCCCGAGCTGGGCTTCAAGGAAGTGAAGACGGCACGTCTGGTCGAGGAAACGCTGGGCCGGCTGGGCCTTGCCCCGAAGAGCGGACTCGCCCTGACGGGAGTGCGCGCTGATCTGCCTGGCCGCACCGGTGACGGGCCGACCTTCGCCGTGCTGGGCGAGCTGGACGCCCTGGTGGTCGCCGGCCATCCGGAGGCGGACGCGCAGACCGGGGCGGCTCACGCCTGTGGCCACAACGCCCAGGTGGCGGGGATGCTGGGAGCGGCCATGGGCCTCGTGGACGCCAAGGCCTTCGAGCGCCTCGCCGGACGCGTCGTCTTCTTCGCGGTGCCCGCCGAGGAGTATGGAGACATCGAGTGGCGCGTGGGGCAGGCGCGCAAGGGCGCGCTGGAGTTTCTCGGCGGCAAGCCGGAGCTGCTGCGCCTGGGTCACCTCGACGACGTCGACCTGGCCATGATGATCCATCTCACTTCGCGCCCCGAGGATGGGCGCGCGGGAGTGCCGATATCCAACAACGGCTGCATCGTGAAGACCGTGCGCTACGTTGGCAAGGCAGCCCACGCGGGCGGGGCGCCCCATCTCGGCGTCAACGCCCTCTACGCCGCCACCGTCGGGCTCAGCGCCATCAACGCCATCCGCGAGACGTTCCGCGACGAGGACACCATTCGCGTGCATCCGATCATCACCCATGGCGGCTCGCAGGTGAACGTCATCCCGGGCGAGGTGCGCCTCGAGACCTACGTGCGCGGGCGCACCGTGGAGGCCATCCTGGACGCGGAGCGCAAGGTGGATCGCGCCTTCAAGGCAGGCGCCCTCGCCCTCGGCGCCACCGTGGAGATCGAGACGCTCCCCGGCTATCTCCCCATGCGCTGCGATCCGATCATGGCCCGCTACTTCCGCGAGACCGCGGTGGGCTTCGTGGGCGAGGAGCACTACCGGCAGGTCGGCCACCGGACCGGCTCGACCGACATGGGAGATCTGAGCCAGGTCATGCCCATCCTCCATCCGTACATGGGGGGCGCGATCGGTTCGGGCCACGGCGCCGACTTCGCCATCGTCGACAAGGCCCTCGCCTACGTGACGATGGCGAAGTCGCTGGCGGCGATGGCGGTCGACATGCTGGCCGACGGGGCGCAGGGGGCGCGCGAGGTGCTCGCGCAGGCCCGGCCTCCCATGACGCGCGAGGCCTACCTCACGTTCCAGCGCGGGCTCGCGCGAAGCGAGACGTACTCGGCCTGAGGTTTCGCCGCGATGTACGGGCAGGCCGGCGTCGTGTTCCCCCGGCGCGTCGTCTGCCTCAGCGCGGACACCACGGAGATCGCCTTCCTCGTCGGGGCCGGGGAGCGCGTGGTCGGTGTCCCCGGCACCGCCCGACGTCCGGAGGCCGCGCGCGCGTGCGCCCGGGTCGGCGGCTTCACGACGTTCCGGCTCGATCGCATCCTGGCCCTGGAGCCCAATCTCGTGCTGGCGTTCTCGGATCTCCAGCGCGGGATCGTGTCGGATCTGATCGGCGCCGGCGTCAGCGTGCTCTGTACGAATCCGCGCTCCTTCGACGAAGTCCTCGCGTCGATTCTCCTCGTGGGGGGCGCCCTGGGTTGCGAGGCCGGTGCGCGCGCCCTCGTGGGCGACATGACGGACGAGGCGCGCCAGATCCGGGAATATTCCAGCGGCTGGCCCGATCGCCCGCGGGTCTACTTCGAGGAGTGGCACGATCCCTTGGTCGCCGGCATTCGCTGGGTGTCCGAGCTGATCGAGATGGCTGGCGGTCTCGACGTCTTCGCCGAGCTTCGGAACGAGCAGGGAGCGACCGGACGCCGCGTGGCGCCCGACGATGTCGTGCGGCGCGATCCCGAGATCATCCTCGCCTCCTGGTGCGGCAAGCCCGTTGACGTCAAGGCCATCGCGGGACGGGCGGGCTGGGCCGGGATCACCGCGGTCCAGCGAGGGCAGATCCACGAGCTGGACGGTGCCGACATCCTGGCCCCTGGCCCTTCCCTGATGCACGGATTGCGTCGTATTCACGAGATTATCCAGGCGTATCTGGCCGACCGCTGACGCCTTCGGGCCCACCCCGAGGGGGTACAATGACGTAGCCCTTCCGCAAAAGTTGGGGACTCGGTATGGGTCGCGCTAACATTCGGACCCGCCGCACATCCTGAGGAGCTTGGTGATGAATGATCTTGCCCGCAAGCGTCCGGAGAGCTTCTTCTCCGATCGTTTCAATGTGACGGCTCCGCTGATGGAGCGGCTGCTCGGCTCGTCGCTCCGGGGCCGGGTAGAGGACGCGGACATCTACCTCGAGTACCGTATCAACGAAGAGCTGGTACTGGAGGAAAGTACAGTCAAAAAGGCGTCTCGGCACGTGAGCCAGGGGGCCGGGGTAAGGGCCCAGGCCGGCGTCCGCACCGGATACGCGCACACCGACGACATTTCCATCAGCAACCTGGAAGAGGCGGCTCGCCAGGCGCGGGCCATCGCCGACCAGTCGTCGACCTCGGGGGTGATGGCCATCCCGGGTGGGCGCCCTCACAATCTCTACGAGCTCGGTGAGGCGCCCACGGTGACCGACCTCGCCCGCAAGCTGACCTTGCTCCGCTCCGTCGACTCGGAGGCTCGCGCTGCGGATCCTCGGGTCAAGCAGGTCATCGCCAGCATTGCCAGCGAAGAGGTGGTGATGCTGATCGCCACGGCCTCCGGCTGGACGGTCGGCGACGTCCGGCCCCTCACGCGCCTCAACGTGTCGGTCATCGCCGAGGAGAACGGGAAACGCGAGATCGGGACCTACGGTGGGGGCGGACGCGTGCCCTTCGATTTCTTCCTGGAAGGCGAGCGCTGGCGGCGCTTCGCTCTCGAGGCGTCCCGCCAGGCGATCCTCAAGCTGGCCGCCGTCGATGCTCCGGCGGGCAGCATGACCGTCGTGCTCGGACCCGGCTGGCCCGGCATCCTGCTGCACGAGGCGATCGGACACGGGCTGGAGGGGGACTTCAACCGCAAGGGCACCTCGGCGTTTGCCGGCCGGCTCGGTCAGAAGGTTGCCTCCGAGTTGGTGACCGTGGTCGACGACGGGACGATTCCCAACCGGCGTGGCTCGCTCAACGTCGACGACGAGGGCACGCCGACGGGACGCACCGTGCTCATCGAGAAGGGTGTCCTGACCGGCTACCTGCAGGACCGCCTGAATGCGCGCCTCATGGGAATGACGCCGACGGGCAACGGCCGACGCGAATCCTTCGCGCACCCGCCGATGCCGAGGATGACCAACACCTTCATGCTGGCCGGCGAGGACGATCCCGACGACATCATCCGCTCCGTCGGGCACGGGCTCTACGCGGTCACCTTCGGCGGCGGCCAGGTCGACATCACCAGCGGCAAGTTCGTCTTCTCCGCGAGCGAAGCCTACTTGATCGAGAACGGGAAAGTAACGGCTCCCGTGAAGGGCGCCACCCTCATCGGTCACGGCCCGGACGCGCTGACCCGCGTGACGCGCGTGGGCCACGATCTCCAACTCGACGAGGGCGTCGGCACGTGCGGCAAGGACGGGCAATCGGTGCCCGTGGGCGTGGGGTTGCCCACCGTCCGGGTCGAAGCCATGACCGTCGGCGGGACCTCGGTCTGATGCTGCGCGAGGAGCTGCTCGTCGAGGTCCTGCGGCGCGCCGGCGCCCGGGGCGCCACCGCTGCCGATGGATATCTGGTCGAGGAGCGGCACTTCGGCGCCTCGGTGCGCATGGGCGAGGTGGAGACGGTCACGCACTCGCGGGACCAGCGATTGTCGCTGCGCGTCTTCGTCGGGCGCGCGTCGGCCGCATCGTCGACGTCGGATCTCTCGCGGGCCTCGCTCGACCGCGTGGTGGACGAGGCCACGGCGCTCGCGCGGATCACGGCCGAGGATCCCCATGCGGGCCTGCCCGATCCCGCTGAACTGATCGACGCCGCGCCCGATCTCGATCTCGAGGACACGGCGCCTGACGACACCCCTCCCGAGGCGAAGATCGCGGTGGCCAAGGAGGCGGAAGCGGCCGCGCTGGCCAGTGACCCGCGCATCACCAACTCGGAGGGCGCGGAGTACGGCGATCGCCGCGCCCGCTTCGCCTACGCGACGTCCCACGGCTTCGCCCGGGCCTACGCCACGTCCAGCTTCAGCATCAGCGTGGCCCCGGTGGCGTCGGCGAATGGAGAGATGCAGCGCGACTACTGGTACTCCACGGCGCGCAAGCGGGCGCGTCTCGAGGATGCGGCCTCGGTGGGGCGCACCGCCGCCGCGCGGGCCCTGCGTCGGCTCGGCGCCCGGAAGATCAAGACCACGGAAGTTCCCGTCATCTTCGACCCCGAGAACGCGGCCGGCCTCGTCCGCGCGCTGGCCGGCGCGGCCAGCGGCCCGAGCCTCTATCGCCGGGCGTCCTTCCTGCTCGACCGGCTCGGCACCAAGATCGCGGTGCCCAGCGTGGGCATCGTGGACGACGGGCTCATTCCCGCGGCGCTCGGATCGCGACCGTTCGACGGCGAAGGACTGGCCACCCGACGGACGGTCCTCGTCCGGGAGGGCGTGCTGGAATCCTATCTGCTCGACACCTACAGTGCCCGCAAGCTCGGCCTGACCTCGACGCATCACGCCGTGCGTGACGGAAGCGGAGTCACCGTGGCCACGACCAACCTCATGCTCCTGCCCGGGACCACTCCGCCCGCCGAGCTGATCGCCTCCGTGAAGCGCGGGCTCTACGTCACGGAGTTGATCGGCTTCGGCGTGAACGGCGTGACCGGAGACTACTCGCGCGGAGCCGTCGGTCTGTGGATCGAGAACGGCGAGTTCGTCTATCCTGTCGAGGAAGTGACGGTGGCCGGCAATTTGCTGGAGATGTTTGCGCGGATCGAAGGCATTGGCAACGACCTCACCCTGCGCGACCGCACCGCCGCGCCGACCGTGCTCATCGGGCGCATGGTGGTAGCCGGGAACTGAAGCGGGAGCCTCGCATGATCATCGATAGCCACTGTCACCTGCACGCCGCCGCCTTCGCCGATCCCCGTGAAACGCTGCGGGTGGCGCTGACGTACGACGTGTGGGGCGTCGTCGCCGTGGGATGCGACCCGGCCACCAACGAGCACACCCTGGCGGCGGCCCGGGCCATGCCGAAGGCGATCTGGGCGTGCCTCGGCTTCCACCCCGACTGGCGACAGCTGACCGATCAGGATCTGGAGCAGGTGGAAGGGCAGGTGCGCGAGCATCGTGCCCGCATCGTCGCCCTCGGCGAGATTGGCCTGCCGTGGTACTCGCTGGAGGGCGATCCCGATGCGGCGCGCCGCATGGCCGAGGGGCGCGCGCACCTCGATCGGCTCCTCGAGGTGGCCGCGCGCTGGGACCTGCCCGTGGTGCTGCACGCACCGCACGGAGCGGCGGCGAGCGCCCTGGAGGCACTCCAGCGGCACGGGATCGAGCAGGCCGTCTTTCACTGGCACAAGGCGTCCGAGGACGTGACGCGGGCCATCGTCGAGGCTGGCTACTTCGTCTCGGTCACTCCCGAAGTCGTGTACCGCGAGCGCGATCGCCAGATGATCGAGGCCGTGCCCTTGGACTCCCTCGTCGTCGAGAGCGACGGCCCCTGGGCGTACCAGGGCGAGTTCGAGGGCCTCCCGTCGGGCCCGTGGTTGGTCAGCCGCGTGGCGGAAGAGGTCGCCAAGCTCAAGCGTCTCCCGGCCGACGACGTCATGTTCCGCCTCTGCGAGAACACCTGCCGGCTCTTCGACCTGCCCTGGGTCTGATCGAGCGCCATTCCGTTCCGATCCCGGGAGGGGCCCTGGCCCTGGTCCTGCACCTTCCGGACGGGGCGGCCCCGCCGCGACCGTGCGTGGTGGCCTGTCACGGCCTGAGCGCGTCAAAGGACAGCGACAAGTACCTCCTGCTCGCCGAGGAGCTCACGCGCGGCGAACTGGCCCTGGCGCGCTTCGATTTCCAGGGCTGCGGCGAGTCGACGGGCGTCGAGGAGCAGACGACGGTGGCCACACGTATCGCCGATACGCTGGCGGTGCTCGCGCGCCTGCGCGGCCATCCGCGGCTCGACGGTCGCGTCGGTCTGCTCGGTTCCAGCATGGGTGGCTTCGTGGGGCTGCACGTGGCCGCGGCTCTCGGCGAGTCCGGGCCCGTGGTGACCTGGAACGCGCCGGCGAACCTGAGAGGGCTATCGGCGCCGGAACGGCGCGACGACGGCACCGGCATCGGCGCCCCCTTCTTCGAAGAGGTGGCCGAAGGCCGCTACGCGGAGGCGCCCTCGGGCGTCGCGCGGCATCTCGTCATCCAGGGGGAGGCGGACGACGTGGTGCCGCCGCGGCACGGCGCGCTGCTCCACGCGCGGGCGCGGGCGCCGCGCGCGTTCGTCCTCATCGCGGGCGGCGACCATCGCCTGACCGAGCCCGCGCACCGAGCGCGCGCGGTGGCCGAGAGCCTCGGCTGGTTCCGTGGCGCGTGGGGCTGAGGACCTGGTGACGGTCAGCGGGTCGTGTCTCCCACACTGAGACAGGACCGGTCAGCGCGATGCGCCGCTGGCCACCACGGCCACGATGATCGCAGCCAGAGCCAGGCGGTACATCACGAACGGAATCAGCGAGCGCGTGCGCAGGTAGTTCACCAGGAACCACACCGCGAACCAGCCGCTCGCGAAGGCGACGAGCACCGCCACCAGCAGCGGCCCACCCTCGCCGGGCGGTAGACCGTGGCGGAGCAGCTGGAGCATCTTCAGGCCGCCGGCCGACGGCGGTGATGGGAATGCTCAGGAGGAACGCGTAGCGCGCCGCGGTGGCGCGGTCGAGTCCGGTCAGCAATCCCGTGGTGATCGTGATGCCCGACCGCGAGGTTCCCGGGATGAGCGCCAGCGCCTGGGCGCACCCCACGGCGAGTCCCTGTCCCCACGTCACGCGCTCGAGAGGCTCGCCCACCTCGCGCGCGGCGGCGGCCCGGCGATCGGCCACCCACATCACGATTCCCCAGCCCGCCGTGGCGGCCGCGATCACCAGCGCGGAGCGAACGTGCGCCTCGATCCACTTGCCGAACAGGAGCCCGGCCAGCCCCGCGGGAATGGTGGCGATGACGATCATGAAGGCCAGGCGTCGCGAGAGGGTGCCGGCCAGGAGCGCGCGCAGCTCGCCGCGAAAATAGGCGAGCAGGGCGGCCAGGGTGCCGAGATGCGTGACGGCGTCGAAGGCGAGGCCCTGATCGGGCCAGCCGAAGACGAGAGGCACGAGGATCAGGTGCCCGGATGATGATACCGGCAGGAACTCCGTCAGCCCCTGGACCAGCCCGAGGACGATGCTCTGGGTGTAGCTCACCCGACGATGTCCTCGCCGCCATCCACGCCGATGACGTTGCCCGTCATCCAGTACGTGTCCGGATGGGCGAGGACGACGAGCGCGCGCGCGACGTCTGCGGGCGTGGTCATGCGCCCTTGCGGGTTCCGCCGGCGCGCCTCGGCGGCAATCGCCCTCGTACCCGGGGATCTTCTGGGCCGCCGGTGTGGCGGTCACGCCCGCGCGGATGGCGTTGGCGGTGATCCCCTGGGGCGCCAGCTCGGCGGCGAGCTGGCGGATGTGCGACTCCAGCGCCGCCTTGGCCGCCGAGACCGGGCCGTAGTTCGGAAGAACGCGCGTGCCGCCAGCGGAGGTCATCGCGTAAATCCGGCCGCCCGCGCGTCATGAGGCCGCGCCCCACCAGCTCCTGGGTCCAGTACACGAGGCTGTGGGCCATGACGTCGACGGTCATGTCCATCTGCGCGGGGCTCACCGCGTCCTTCATCGGATGGGCGACGTAGAGTTTCAACGTCCCGAAGGCGAGAGAGTGAAGGAGCACGCGGACCGTCCCCGACGCTCCGCGCTCCTCGAGCACCCGCTGCATGGTCGTTGCCGTCTCGGCGCGCTTGTCGGCGTCGGCGGCGTTGACGTTGAAGAACACCGCCTGACGCCCGAGGGCGCGGATCCCGTCGGCGATGCGCTCGGCGTTGGGGAGCGTCGCCTTGCGGTCGAGGTGGACACCGAAGATGTCGAGTCCCGCGCGGGCCAGGGCCAGACCGACGGCCTCGCCGAAGCCGGAGGAGGCGCCCAGGATCAGCGCCCAGCCCCGCAAGCGGACCGGATCACTCCAGTCGGCGGCAGGAACGTCGGTCACGGAAAAAGATTCTAGCACTGCCCCCGTGCGGGCCGCGGACGGCCCAAGCGCGTGCCTCTCCCCGGCCCACGGCCCGGAAGCTGATAGAATTCGGGGGCGATGCCGCAGCTCGCAGGGATCGTCCTCGTCGGCAACGAGATCCTCTCGGGCAAGGTCACCGACGCCAACGCCGCCTATCTCTGCCGCGAGCTGCGCGCTCTCGGCGTCGACGTGCGCCGCATCAGCGTGATCCCCGACGACATCGAGGAGATCGCGCGCGAGGTGGCGACCTTCAGCCGGATCTTCGACCTCGTCTTCACCTCGGGCGGCGTGGGGCCGACTCACGACGACGTCACCATCGAGGGAGTGGCGCGGGCCATGGGCGTGCGCGTGGTGCGCCATCCCGAGCTGGTGGCCGCACTCGAGCGCTACTACCGGGAGCGGCTGGGGGAGCAGGCCGCGCTGGGAGAGCCTCACCTCAAGATGGCAGAGATTCCCGAGGGGGCGGAGTTGCTCGCCGACGGGAACGTGCGCTTTCCCACCATCCTCATGCGGAACGTGTACATCCTTCCCGGAGTGCCCGAGATCTTCCGCCAGAAGTTCGAGGCCCTCCGCGACCGTTTCCGCGGCCCGCCGATCCACCTCCGTCAGGTCTTCGTGAGCGTCGCCGAGAGTGCGCTGGCGCCCTATCTCAACGACCTCCTGGCCACGTTCCCGTCGCTATTGCTCGGCTCGTATCCGGAGTTCTCGAATCCCGAGTACCGCGTCAAGGTCACCTTGGAGTCGAGAGACGCCGCCTATCTGGAGGGCGCGCTGACCGCGCTCCTCGCGCGCCTGCCGGGAAGCGCCGGTAGGTACGAGTGGGCTCAGCGGGCTCGTACCCTCTGGCCGAGGACGTGGGAGGCGTGGTGGAGGATCAACCGCCAGCCGTCCGGGCTGCGCTCGAAGACGTTGGTGGCCAGCACCGAGGTCACCGCAATGCGGCCACCCACGCCGGACAGGATGTTCTCCGTGCACGTGACCACCGCGATCTCGCGCGCGGCCACCACGCGGACGTCGGAGATGGTGAACCGCATCTCTTCGGTGTTGGAGAAGATCGCGCTCCAGGAGTCGCGCACCGCGGGCCAGCCCGTGAGGAGAGGCCATCCCGGATGCACGCAACTGACGTGCTCGCCGTGCGACCACACGACCTCCATCCGGGCGAGGTCGAGGGCTTCGAAGGCCCGGTAGAAACGGGAATTGGCGGCTTCGACTTCGGGGTGGAGGTCACTCACCGGATCCTCGCCGTGCGACCGGGGCCCGGGTCCGCCAGCGCGCAGCGCCACTCCTCCGCGAGGACCACACGCGAATGGTACCATCCTCAGGATGCTCGCCATCGAAGTGCGCGACGTGGTGAAGACCTTCCGCATGGGATGGATGGGGCGGCGCGCGACCGAGGCCCTGCGCGGCGTGTCCCTGGACGTCCCCCGCGGAGTCATCTTCGGGCTCCTCGGGCCGAACGGGGCGGGCAAGACCACGTTGCTCTCCATCCTGGCCACGCTCCTCGAGCCGGACAGCGGCACGGTCCGGGTGCTCGGCCACGACCCGCGCCGGGACGGGGCCCTGGTGCGGCGGCGGCTCAACATGGCCAGCGGCAATGCCTCGTTCGTGTGGAGCATGCGGGTCGCCGAGATCATCGCCTTCTACGGCCGTCTCTACGGGCTGGCCGGTGCGGTGCTCGGCAAGCGCGTGGACTCGCTCCTCGAGCTGTGCGAGCTGACCGCCTACCGGCGCGTGACCTACCACGAGCTGTCGACCGGTCTCAAGCAACGGCTGGCCCTGGCCAAGGCCCTGGTGAACGAGCCCGAGCTGCTGTTCCTGGATGAGCCGACTCTCGGCCTCGATCCCGACGTCTCGGCGCGCATCCGCCGGCGGGTGGCCGAGCTGCGACGGGAGCGGGGCATGACCATCGTGCTGACCACGCACTACATGCGCGAGGCCGAGGAGCTGTGTGACGAGATCGCCTTCATGAAGCGCGGGCAGATCCTCGCCCGGGGCACGGCGGACGAGCTGAAGCGCCGGATCCGCATCGGCGACGTGATCGCCTTTCGCGTCGACCCGCCGCGGCCCGCCGCCCTGGGTGAGCTCCCCGGCGTGCTCCGCTGCGTCGAGAGCGACGGGTGGGTGGAGTGCACGGTGGATACCGCGGAAAAGCGCTTGCCCGAGCTGCTGCGACTCCTCCACGAGGAGGGCGCGGTCGTGCGCGACGTCCAGACGCGCGAGCCGGAACTGGAGGAGGTCTTCGTTGAACTGGCGCGCTGAGCTGGTGGCGGTGTGGGCCTTCGCCCTGCGCAACCTCCTGATGGCCTCACGCAACGTGTTCTTCCTGTTCGAGCTGGCCTTCTGGCCGGTGGTCGGCGTGCTGTCCATCGGCCTCATGTCGCGCTTCCTGACCCTGAGCGAGGCCGACGCCGCCTTCATCCTCACCGGGACCATCGCGCTCTCCACCGTCCAGGTGTGCCAGCTCGACGTCGCCTACGCCGTGCTCTTCGACGTGTGGAGCAAGTCCATGAAGCACCAGTTCCTGGCCCCCATCGGGGTGCGTCACCTCACCACGGGCTCGTGGCTGATCGGGGTCCTGCGCGGGGTCATCGTGTTCGCGCTACTGGCCGGCCTGGCGCGGGCCGCCTTCGGCTTCGACCCCCTCCAGGGCGGCGTGGCCGCCCTCGCCGTCTTCTTGCTGGGCTGCTTCCTGACCGCCTGGGCGGTGGGGGTGGCGGTGTGTGCGCTGGTGATGCTCTTCGGCACGCGGGCGGAAGCCACGGCGTGGGCCAGTGTGAACTTCGTCCTCGTCCTCGCGGGGATCTACTATCCGGTCTCCGTGCTGCCGGGAATCATCGCCCCCCTGTCGGCGGCGATTCCGCTGACGCACTTCCTCGACGCCTACCGGGCTCCCTTCGGATTCCCGCCGGCGGCGTCCTGGCCGGTCACCACCGGGCTCGCCCTGTCCGTCCTCTACCTCGCGCTGAGCCACTGGGGCTTCGTGGCCGCGGTCCGGCGGACTCGGCGCTCGGGTCTTCTGCTGCGAATGTCGGAGTAGACTTGGGGCGCCGCGCCTCCCCTGGGGGACACTGAGCCTGAACGACTATCGCCTGCTCCTCGTCGAGGACGAGCCCGACGTCGCGGCCTTTCTCCGAGATCTGTTCGAGCTGGACGGCTGGACGGTGGAGATCGCCCCCAACGGGCATCGTGCGCTGGACTGCCTGCGCGAACGGGAGTACCGCGTCATCGTCAGCGATCTCGTCATGCCCGAGTTGGACGGCGCCGGCCTGTATCGCGAGGTCGCCCGCTGGCGGCCGGAGCTGCTGCCCCGCTTCATCTTCATTTCCGGGTACGCCGACACCCACACCGCCGATTTCATCCGGCAGACCCGAGCTCCCATGATCTCGAAGCCCTTCCGGTTCGACGAGATCCGTGCGGCGATCGAGGAAGTCCTGGGATCCGTGCCGCCGGGGGCGTGACGCCGATGGACGAGGAGCGCTACCGCGAGCTGTTGGACGGATCGATCGAGGGCGTCTACATCCTCGACGAGGAGGGCATCATCCGTATCGCCAACCAGGCCATGGCCGATCTGTTTGGCTACGGGCGGCCCGACGAGCTCATCGGTCAGCCGGGAACCATCCTGGTGGCAGCTCCGGAACGCGAGCGTCTGTTGGAGTACTACCAGGCCCGCCTGCGCGGAGAGCACGCGCCGCGGCGGCACACCTTCGAGGCCGTGCGCAAGGACGGGTTGAGCCTGTGGATCGAGAGCCTCGTGTCCATCATCTCGTGGGAACAGGTACCGGCCGTGCTCGTGACCTTTCTGGACGTCACCCAGCGCAGCCGCGTCGAGGAAGCGGAGCGGCAGGCGGAGGCCCTCCGCTCGGTGACGCAGCTCGCCAGCGCCACCGCGCACGAGATCAACAATCCGCTCGCCGTCATCATGGGCAACTGCGAGCTGCTCGCCCGCGAGGTCGGGCCGCGCAGCCAGCGGCGCGTTCAGGCCATGCTGGCCGCGGTGGAGCGCATCCGGAAGATCGTCGTCCACATGTCCCACATCACGCGCCTGGAGCTGGCGTACCACTCGCCGAATCTTCCTCAGATGCTCGACCTCCAGAAGTCCAGCGGCGAAGCGGGGCCGGGCGAGCCGGGCAGTGAGCCCCGTACGCGTCCGGCCTCGGAAAGTCGTCCCGGCGCCTGACCCCGTCGGGCCGTTGGTTCCCGGCCCGCCCGGGGCCAGCTTACAGTGTGACGTGAGCCAGGCCTCGCCGCCCGAAGCGAGGAGACGACGAATGTCGAATGCGAGTCCGACCGCGCTGCTGCTGAATGCGGGCCACGCCGTCGACCATCTGTTCCTGCTGATCTTCGCCACCGCGGTCTCGGCCATCGCCGCCGAGTGGGGGATGCAGTGGGAAGACCTGATGCCCTACACCATGGGTGCCTTCGTGATGTTCGGGCTGGGGTCACTCCCCGCCGGACGGCTGGGGGATTTGTGGGGTCGCCGGGCCATGATGATCGTCTTCTTCCTCGGGATCGGGGCGGCGGGCCTGATGGTGGCGGCGACGCAGACCCCCTGGCAACTCGCCGTGGCCCTGACCGTGATGGGCGTCTTCTCGTCGATCTACCACCCCGTGGGCATTCCCATGATCGTGCAGCAGGCACGCAACCCGGGCTTCACCATCGGGCTGAACGGGCTGGCGGGCAACCTCGGGATCGCGGGGGCCGCCGCCCTGACGGGTCTGCTCGTGAAATACGTCGGGTGGCGCACGGCTTTCGCGGTGCCTGGTCTCCTCGCGGTGGCCTGCGGCGTGCTCTTCATGCGCCTGGTGCCCAAGGAAGACGCGCCTCCGGCGAAGCGGCCACCGCGCCTCGTTGAGCTACCGCGGACGCTGATGGTGCGCGCGTTCCTGGTGATGACCCTGGCCGCCATCTCCGGCGCCCTGATCTTCAACTTCACCACCAATGGGAACGGCCAGCTCCTGGCCGAGCGCCTGCGCGGGATCGTCGACGATCCCGCCACCCTCGGGGTGCTGCTCGCTGTCGTCTACACGGTGGCCTCGTTCGCCCAGCTCGTGGTGGGCAAGCTGATCGATCGATTCCCGCTCAAGTGGATCTACCTGCCCATCGTGGCCTCCCAGGTACCGCTCTTCTTCCTCGCCGCGCACGCGAGCGGCTGGGGGCTCTACCTGCTGGCTCTGTCCTTCATGATCTTCGTGTTCGGGGCCATTCCCTTCGTCGACGCGCTCATCGTGCAGTACGTGGACGATCGGATGCGGTCACGGGTGGCGGGAGCAAGGCTGGCCATCTCCTTCGGGGCGAGCTCGCTCGCGGTCTATGCGCTGGGCCCGACGGTGAAGGCGGCAGGATTCTCCACGCTGCTGATGGTGATGGCCATCATCTCGGCCTGCACGACGCTGTTCGTCGCCTTCTTGCCGAGCATGGCGCCCGCCGCGCGCTCCGTCGACGAGCCGGTACGGCTCGCGCGGGGCTCCGGCGAGATACCGGCGCTGAGCGCGACGGTGATCAGGCCCCGAGGAACTTCTTCACGCTGAGAGCAATACCCGCGGGGTCTAGTCCGTGCTTGACGTAGAGACTGGCCGGATCCCCCGACTCGCCAAAGCCGATGACGCCTCTAGGCGCTTCAGAGGCAGGGGGTGGGCTTCGCTCAGCACCTCCGCCACCGCGCCGCCCAGGCCGCCGTGGATGGAGTGATCCTCCACCGTCACCACGCGGCCCGTCCGGGCGGCAGACCGGAGGAGTAGCTCCTCGTCCAGCGGCTTCACGGATGCGGCGTTCACCACCTCGGCCGACAGGCCCTCGGCGGCCAGCCGGCGCGCAGCCTCGAGACACCCTTGCCCTTGACGGTGTGGGCGACGACAACGGTCGGCACCCCCTTCGTGGCCTCGGCCTGGTCGAGGGCCTTCTCGATCTGATCGATCGTGTGGCCGTCGATTTCAATGACCGGCCACCCCTCGGCCTGCCACTTGGCAACGAGGGGCTCGAGGTCGAGGATCTTGGCCACGAAGCCGTCGAGCTGGATCTCGTTGTAGTCCACGATGACGGTGAGATTGTCGAGCGGGTGGCGCGGCTGGCCGAGCTTCGGGGCGGCCATGGCGGCCTCCCAGACCTGGCCCTCCTGGATCTCGCCGTCCCCGAGGATGCAGTACACGCGCGCCGCAGAGCCCGCCAGCTTGAGCCCCAGGGCTTGCCCAAGAGCGACGGAGAGTCCCTGACCGAGCGAGCCGGTGGCCGCCTCGATCCCCGGGAGGGCGGTGCGATCGGGATGGCCCTGGAGCGGGGAGCCGAGCTTACGAAGGGTGACGAGCTGCGACTCTGGGAAGTAGCCCGCGCGCGCCATGGCCGCGTACACCGCGGGCACGGCGTGTCCCTTGGACAGGATGAGGCGGTCGCGTTCAGGCCAGTCCGGCCGCTTCGGGTCGTGGCGCATGCGGCCGAAGAAGAGGGTCGTCACCAGGTCGATGACGGACAGCGATCCTCCGGATGCCCCGAGCCGGCATGGGTCAACATGCGGATGATCTGGATCCGGCAATCCCGGGCGATCGCCTCGAGCTGTGCGCTCTCCATCAGGGGAGTTCCTCCATGAAGGCCGCGATCGCGTCGACGTGGACCCCGGACACGGCAATCTCGGGCGCGTAGACGACTTCGTCGGCCGCCCACACGATGGAGGCCTTGGTGTTCCTCGTCGTCCCCAGCACGTTGTTGAGGATGGTGGCGATGTTGTCGTTGATCCGGATGGTGTTGGGCCGGATGGGTTCGGCCCGCCGGCCGTCGCGGATCACGTAGGAGTCGGCCACGACGGTGCAGGTGAAATCCCCCGCTCGCAGGCCGTTGATCGGGTACGTGTACCAGATTCGGCCGATGTAGAGTCCGTGCCCGACGCGGCGGACCAGGGCATCGAGAGACTCCGGCTCAGTCCCTTCGACCACCACGTTGGTCGCCGCCACGCCGGGCCGCAGATCGAAACGGCGTCCTCCGAGCTCACCGAAGCGGAAGCCGTTGCGAGGGACCAGCGCCTGCTCGACCGCGCGGCCCACGACGCCGAGCTTGGCTGTCCCCTCCGCGTCTCGCAGGAGGCGCTGGGATTCGTACCAGTTGCTCAGCAGACCGACGAGCACCCCGTCCTGGATGAGGTCAGTTCGCCCCGTCGGGAGCCCCTCACAGGTGATGCCTCTGGACGCGAGCAGGCCGGGACGCGCCCCGTGGTCGTAGACCGACAGCGCCGGCGAAGCCACGCGCTGGCCCAGCCGACCCAGGAACGGCGTGGTGGCGGCGTAGAAGGCTCCAGCCCGGCAGGCCGGGACGAGCAGATTGTTCACGAGGTCGGCCACCGGCTGGGGCCCGAGGATCACCGTGTACTCGCCCCTCGGCACGCGCGCGCCCCCGATGGCGCTGATGGCGCTGTGCGCGGCCTCGACGCCGGCCTCGTCGGTGAAGTGATCGCGCCGCGTGCTGACGGAGCACGCGGACCCCTTGGCCTGGTACGCCTCGACCATGGCTGTGGTGGAGGCGGTGAGGAGCGTCGACTCGTCGGTCTGGACGGTCGGAAGGGCGGTGGAGATGACGGCGATTCTCTCCTGAAGGATGCTCACGTCCCCGCCCAGAATGAGGCCGAGGCGCGCGAGGGCGTCTTCGCTCGTCGCGATCTCGCCGAGCCGGGGCGACGTGAGGAAAGCGCGCAGGGCGCCGTGCACGACCTTCCAGCCGGTCTCGACCAGTTGCTCGTCCGAGAGAGCCATCAACTCCGGGTCGTGATAGGTGTCGAGCAGGCGCGGCTCGCCGGTCGGACGCGGCAGCGAGATGAAGTGGGGATCGGGCACCGCCGCGGCGCGGGCCCGGGCCAGCGCTCGCCGGGCGCCGTCGCCTCCCAGAGCGCTGGCCTCGCTCCCGAAGCCCACGCGTAGCCCCTCGCGATGGTCGAAGACCACCTGGAGGCCGAGGCCGTGGGCGGTCGTGGACTTCGGCTCCTCCACGCCGTTGCAGGGGATGTGGGAGGTGTAGCAGAGACGGGTGAGCAGGTGCGCGTTCGCCGAGGCGAACACCTCGACCTCGCGCACGTCCGGCTCGGCGCGCGCGAGGTCGAAGGCGACCTGCGCCGCGCGCGCCAGCTCGCCCACGGGGACCATGCCCGTCAGCTTCTCCGCTCGGCCTTCGCGTCGGTGCCCTCGACCGGATAGCCCTTGGCGTCCCAGCCGGGCAACCCCTCGTCGAGCACGCGCTGGTTGCGCCACCCCATCTCGTACAGCGCGTTGCTGGCTCCCCGAGCCAGGGCGTGAGGACACGTTCAGTAGAGGACGACGAGCCCGGAGCGGGGGACCTGCGCGGCCCGCTCGCGGATGCTCCGCAGGGGAATGGAGCGGGCTCCCGCGATGTGCAGGGCGTCGTACTCGGACCGCGTGCGGACGTCGACGATGACGGCCTTTCCCTTGCGCTCGAGCAGCCCCTGCAGCTCGTCGACCGAGATGTAGGTGACCGGGGAGTCCGGGGGAGCGGCGGACGAGGCCCCGAGGAGGAGGAAGCCCGCCACGGCCGCGACCATCAGGCGGAGGCGCAAGCGCTCAGCTGACTCCCGCAGGCGGAGGCGCAAGCGCTCAGCTGACTCCCGCAGGCGGAGGCGCAAGCGCTCAGCCTCCCGTGACCCGCGCCCGGCTGCGCATGGTGGGGCCACCGTTGCCGAGCTTGCGCGATTGCATCGGCTGGCCCTTGCCGCAATTGGCGATGGGATAGAGCCGGAAGTCGGAGCCCACGGCATCGACGTTCAGCAGATAGTCGCGCGTGTCGGCGGCCACCCCGCCGTCGCGGAAGAGCTGGCCCACCTCGCCGTTCTTGATCTCGTACACGCGCCGCGCGGAGATGCGGAAGTTCTCGCGGCTCTCGGCAATCGAGGGGATGCGATGCCCGGCCACGTAGTAGCCGTGGTCGACCTCCCGCACGATGTCGCGGGCGGAACGGTCACCTCCCGCGAACACGGTGGTGGACATGCGGACGAGGGGAACCAGCGCGGCGTCGACCGCCTTCCAGTGGCCGTTCGGCTCGCCGCCGAAGAGCGCCGCCGTCTGCCGGCTGTTCATAAATCCGGTGAAGATGCCGTCCTCGATGTGGGGCACGCGCCGGCCCGGCGTGCCCTCGTGATCGTAGGCGTAGTGACCGTATCCCGGCAGCGCCGGGTCGGAGTACGCGGAGACCAGCGGCGAGGCCACCCGCGCGCCGACCTGATGATCGCGGAGACCGCGCAGGAGCCAGGAGCGCCCCGCGTAGGCCGTCTCCATCTTCAGAGCCCGATCCAGCTCCACCGGGTGGCCGATGATCTCGTGGGAGAGCAGGGTGTTGTAGTGCGGATCGGTGACGATCACCACCTCGCCGTCCGAGGTGGGCAGGCGCGGCGCCTCCACGAGGGCCAGACTCTCGCGCGCCAAGGCCAGCGCGAATTCTGCGAAGGGCGGATACGCCAGCAGCGGATCGTCGACGCCGCGCAGGAGGACCTCCCAGCCGCGCTGGTGACCGAGGACGTCGGCCAGCTCCTGGCTCACGCTGCCCGAGGCGGCCACCACGAAGGCGAACCCCTGCGTGAGCGCGAACGACTGATCGATGACCGCGCCCTCCGTGGAGACGAACAGCTCGCGCGAGAGCTGCGTCAACGTGGAGAGATAGCTGTAGGTGAGGCGCGGGTTGAGCGCGCTGACCTGGCGCGCGACCTCACGCGTGAAGCGGACCATCTCGTCGAGGGGCACGGTGCGGGGATCGATCTCGAACACGGCAGGGACGGTGTCGCGCCGGATCTCGGCGGGGCAGAGGCGTGTGTCGGCGAGGGCCCGGCCGAGCGCGCCGAACTTCTCCCGCGCTTCGGCCTTCAGCTCGCCGTTGACCACGGCGCGCCGGTGCGCCTGAGCCAGCGCCTCTTTCACGATGCCGGTCAAGCTGTCGACGTCGGCCGCGCCCGCGGTGAGCCCCACATAGCCGGGGGCGATCATGCGATCCCCGGCCAGGACGCGGACGCCGAGCCCGAGGCGTGCGTCCTCCCGCGCGGCCCGACTGGCCCCGTTCTCGGCTGAAGCGGACTTGGCCTCTGTCACCTCCAGGCGCACATCGGCGTGGACAAGATGGGGGAGGAGCCGCGCGTCGGCGACGAGATCGGGAAGGACGGCGACGAGCCGATCGATCAGCTCGACGCCGAGGCGATCGGTCATACCGACCACGGGTCGGAGAACGGCTCGACCAGCACCGATTCTCCTCGCCGGACGTCGCCACGCTCCTCGTCGAGCACGACGAGACAGTTCCCGGCGACCATCGAGGAGAGAATGCCCGAGCCCTGGGGACCGGTGGTCCGGACCTCCCAGCCGTCCCCGCGCCACGCGAGCACACCGCGCTTGAACTCCCGCCGCCCCGTTTTCTTGGCCATGGCTTCCGCCGCGCGCGCCGGATAGAGCTCGGGAAAGAGCCGGCTCCGTCCCTCGAGCTTGTGGAGGGAGGGGCGCACGAAGAGAAGAAAGGTGAGCATCGACGCGACCGGATTCCCGGGAAGCCCGAAGAAGTGGGCGCGGCCGAGACTGCCCACGGCGAGGGGGCGCCCAGGCTGCATGGCGACCTGCCAGAAGTCGATGCTCCCGATCTCGGAGAGCACCTCCTTGACGAGGTCGTACTCTCCGACGGAGACGCCGCCCGAGGTGATGACGAGGTCGGCCATGTCGGCCGCCTCGAGCAGCCGCGCGCGCAACTCCTCGCGGCGATCGGGCACGATGCCCAGATCCACGACGGTGCCCCCGCACTGCTCGACGGCGCCTCGAAGGGCGAAGCGGTTGGCATCATAGATCTGTCCGGGCTTGCGCGCCGTGCCCGGCTCGGCAACCTCGTCGCCCGTGGAGAGCAGGGCCACCCGGGGTCGGGCGTGCACGGTGACCTGGCAGAGCCCGAGCGACGCGGCGAGCCCCAGCTCCTGCGGCCTCAGGATGGTCCCGGCCTCGATGACGACGGCTCCGCTCGTCACGTCCTCCCCGCGGCGACGGACGTTGACGCCGGCCGGCAGCGACCCGACGCGCACGCGGTCCCCCGCGCGCTCGACGATCTCCTGGGGATAGACGGTCCCCGCGCCGGCGGGGAGGGGCGCCCCCGTCATGATGCGGATGGCTTGACCTCGGGCCAGCGCTCCGTCGAAGACGGCGCCCGCGGGGAGGTCGGCCACGATCACGAGATCGCGCGCGCCCTCGAGCGGAATGTCCTCGTTCGAGACCGCGTAGCCGTCGACCGCGGAGTTGTCGGCAGGGGGCACGTCGAAGGGCGCGCGTACCCGCTCGGCGAGAACCCGTCCGAGGGCGAAGCGAAGAGGGACGATCTCGCGCGGCGTGACGGTAGTGATGGATTGCAGAATGCGATTTTGACCGTCCGCCACCGAGATCATGCGCATATTATACGCGCCATGGATGGCACCCGACCGGCGGGCTTCTGGATCCGCGCGGTGGCGGCGCTCGCAGATTTCGGCGTGTTCTTCCTCGTGCAGATCTCGTTGGGATACGTGGCGGTGGTGGCCGTCGGGCCCGATGTCGACGACCTTCTCGTGTTTCTCCCGCTGGTGTGGGCGTTCACTGTGCTGTTCGCCAGCACCTACACCACGGTGCTGCACGCGCTGGTCGGCGGGCAGACGCTGGGCAAGATGCTGGTGGGCGTGCGCGTGTTGGGCAGCGAGGGCGGCGCGCTCTCCGTAGGCGCCGCGTTCCTGCGCTTCATCGGATATTTCATGTCACTGGGCACCCTGGGCTTGGGTTTCGTCATGGCGGGATGGCGGCGCGACAAGAGGGCGCTGCACGATCTTCTCGCCGGCAGCCGCGTCGTCCGCGCTCCTCGCCCCGCGAGTCCGTCGGCGGCCGTGGAGTCTGTCGCGTCGGCGAGTGCGGGATGATCGCTCCGCCGCTCCCTCCGCTCCGCGCCCGCAACCGGCTCACCGAGGCGATCCTCGCTGCCCTCCACGACTGCGTCGCGCGCCGGGTCCTGGTCGGTCTGTACGGGGACGACGCGGCCGTCAGCGACTGGCTGGGACCGGACGAGGCGCGTCACCGCGCTGCCGTGGTCGCACGCGCGCGGCGAGCCAGCGAGGCGCTGGCCGCGGTGCCGCTCCGCCCGCCGTCCGGGGCGCTGGACGAGGCGCTGGACGATGCGGCCCTGCTCTTCGACGCGGGGCTCTTCTTCGAAACCCACGAATTGTTGGAGCCGCACTGGCGCCAGGCATCGGGAGACCTGCGCGAGGCGCTGCAGGGATTGATCCAGATCGCGGTCGGCTACCAGCATCACGTGAACGGAAACGCGATCGGCGCCCGCTCCCTGCTCGCCGAAGGCGTGGTGCGGGTGAGGAGACGGCACCTTCTCGGAATGAGCCTCGATGACTTCGCAGACGCCGTCGCGCGGACGAGCCGGCAACTCGGCACGGACGCCGGCGCGCCCTTCGCCGTAGCCCCGTTTCCGCGCGCGTTGCCGCGGGGCCCGGGCCACGCGGCGCCGCCTTCCCCCTCATGACGGACGACGGGAGACGCTGATGGACCTCGAGCTGCGCGGTAATGCGGCACTGGTGACGGGTGGCAACCGGGGCATCGGATTCGCAGTGGGGCGCGCCCTGGCTGCCGAAGGTGCGCAGGTGGCCCTCTGCGCGCGCGACGCGGCGGTGCTGGAGCAGGCGACGGGGCGCATTGCTCGTGAGATCGGCGCCCAGACTCTGGGCGTGCCGGCCGACTCTCGCAACTCAAGGAATGACATGACATTCTCGTGAATGCGAGCCATCCGCAGTGGTCCGTGCCTGAGCATTCCCGACGAGCAGCGGACCAACGACTGGGAGCTGAAGCTCCTGGGCTACATCCGCATGGCCCGTGCGGTGTTCCCCCTCATGACCGAGCGCTGGGATCAACTGCTGGAACAACAGGCCTCCGCCTCGGGACGGAGTGTGGAGTCCGTGCGGGCGGAAGCGCAGCGAGCCTACGCCCTGGGGCGCATCGCGCGGCCCGAGGACTTCGCGGATCTGGTCTGCTTCCTGGCCTCGGCGAGAGCCTCCTTTCTGACGGGCATTTGCATCACGGTGGACGGTGGGGCGACCCGGGGAGTGTATCCCTGACGAGACCCTTCCGGGGGTCAACCCCAGGCCTGCTGAGCGCCTTGACATGCGTTACCTGCTGTCATTAGTCTTGGGCACGTTTCCTGACCAGGTCCCAGGCCACCGCTAGGCGTCAGGGCGAGGAGGATCGCGCAATGGCCTCAAAGCTCTTCGTCGGTAACCTGTCGTTTCAGGCCACAGAGGAAGACCTTCGCGAACTCTTTCAGCAGTCGGGTACCGTCGAGAGCGTCCGGATCATCACCGACCAGTTCACGGGGCGTCCCCGTGGTTTCGGATTCGTCGAGATGGCCACGAAAGAGGAGGCCACCAAGGCGATCGAGATGCTGAATGGTCGGCTGTTTCGCGATCGCAATCTCGTCGTCGACGAAGCCCGACCCCAGCCCCAGCGAGGGAGCGGCGGCGGCGCTCGTGGGGATCGCGGCCCGCGGCCCGGTGGCTCGGGCGGTCCCGGAGGCGGCTGGCGCCGCTAGGGGCCATTGAGTTGGAGGGGGCCTGGACCCCCTCCAAACCTCCCCATTCGCGCGAGCGCAACACCGTGGCTGTCTTATCGGCGACAGCCCGCGCTCGGAGGAGAATCAGCCGGACACGTTCCGCGCCGCCGCTGGCTGCTCGGCCGACGCCGCGCCCGCCGACGCATAGTCCGCGAACAGTTCAAGCTGGGTCGTGTCGCCGGGGGAAACCGGCTCGGCGTACGGGCGAAGGCCTTCGAATTCGGTGAAGGGGCGAAAGCGCGCCCAGACTTCCAGAATTTTGGCCTGATAGTAGTCGGTATTCTCGTCCGGCTGCTCCGGGTTCCAGGAACTGGCCAGCCTCGCCGACTCGGCGACCGATGGATTTGGTCCGCGTCCGGCCACGTAGTACGTGACCTGATCACCGGGGAGCAGAGTGCGCCCGGAGGCCAGGGCTACCTCATAGGCCGCTCCCAGATTGCGGAGTCCGCCGCGCACCCGATCCCGGTATACCTCGAGCGAATCTTGAAGTGTCTCCGTGCGCGCGAAGAGGCGGACGGGGACGCGATGGCCCGCGAAGTCGTCCCGCCAGCGCTCGAGCACCGCCTTGACGTCGGCGGCCCGCCCGCTCAGGAGCAGACGGACGATCTCTTCGATCAGCTGCCGCACGAACGGCTCCAGACCTCGCGAGCGGAGCGCCGAGCCCCTCAGGGTCAGGCGACCGCGCTCGTCGACGACCGCGTAGGTCTTCATCTTGTAGCTGAGCATTGCCGCGTAGCGCCCGGCGAGTTCGAGCTGGATTCCCGCGGGCAGGCCCTCCGCCACCTGCGCGAGCAGGCGCTCCTGGGCGCCGGCTCCGTCATCGGGCGGGGGCACGAAGTAGACGCCATCGGTGTCCAGCTCGAGAGGAACGGCGCCGACGCTCCCGAGCCGCTCGAGCACGAGCGCGATGATACGGCGCCCCTCTGCGGTCACCCGGTCCGCGGCGGCGAAGTCATTCCAGTGGCCCCGCCCGAAGGCCAGGTAGCCATAGAACGCGTTGATGAGGATCTTGAACGCCTGCTGCATCGCTCCGAAGTGGATGCGTTCCTGTGCGCCCTCGGCCTCCCGCCCTCGGCGTTTCGCGTTGAGCCGGAACTCCGTCAAGACGCGCAGGAGCCGCGGAAACGCGCGCAGCGAGTCGGAGGCAGGAGCCATGTCATCCGCGAGCATGATGGACGGATACAGCGAGGTCACGTCGACGTGCCACACCGGGCGGGCCACACCCTGATGCAGGATGGCCGTGTGGCCGCCACCGACGGGCGCCGCCGGACCGGGCAGGGGCACGGCACGCCGCCCCCGAAGGTACTCCCGGAGCAGCAACGCATCGATCTTGGCGGCGGCGCCGCGCAGGACGGTCGTCTGGAAGTCGAAGGGAACGAGCTGGGCCTGGACGAAGTAGGGCGGGGCCAGGATGGCCGACAGCGCGAGGGCCTCCACCGCATCGTCGCCCGCGTAGGCCATGAGGTCGTCGGGCGCGTCGCGGAAGACGCGGGGAATGCTCGAGGGGTCGAGATAGGTGCGATGGGGGGCGGCCACCCCGAAGTGCCGCGCCAGATCCTTGAGCCCGAACCCCGGGAGATCACGAGTTCCCGCGTCGTGGAGCTGGGCCAGGAGGTAGGTGTCGATGATGTGTCGGCCCGGGATCTCGTAGCGACGATATCCGATCGTCCGCTCCGCGATGGAGAGCTGCGCCACGCGGCTGCGCATGACCTCCCCGCCGCGTCCCCACGCGAGAGCCACGCCGTGGCGGCGCGCGCGCGTCTCGAGATACTCGAGATCGAAGCGAAAGATGTTGTGGCCCTCGATCACGTCGGGATCGCGCTCGCGGATAAGTCGCGCGCACTCCTCGAGGAGGGCGGGCTCCCCCAGGCGGTCACCGCGAAGGACGTGGCGGAATCCCATCGAGTCCGCGAGGGCGATGGCGATGATGCGATCGCCGGCCCGCGCCGCGCTGGGGAACTCGAACCCCTCGGTGGTCAGGACCTCGATGTCGAGAGACAGCCGGCGAAGGTCGGCGAAGCGCATGCCCCCGAAGGCGGTGTATCCCGTGGCGAGGAGGAATTGATGGACGGGGTCGCTCGCGAACCAGTGCGGTGTGCTGCGCACCCGATCGCGTGCAGACAGGACGCTGGTCCACGAGTCGAAGCGCGCCAACCAGGCCAGCTCGCCGGGACCGTCGAGGGCGATGACGTCGAGAAGTCCGGCCGTGCCCCTGATTCGCGCGGCGTCGTCGAGCAAGAGGAACGGCGTGAAGGCGGTGGTGTCTGTGTCCGTGCCCGCGCTGTGGCGGAGGTAGAGACGCATGGTGGCCCCGCCTGCGGCGAGTGCGCAGGCGAGGAGGCCCGCGACCGGCTGAGCCCCGAGGAGCCGGGGCGCGTGGTCGTCGACGGTCACCGTCTAGGAGCCCGTCGCAGAATCGAGGGAGATGGCGAGAGAGACCCCGGCGTGGCCGGCCCGCCCCGCGCGGCGCGAGATATCGAGGGTCACCCCGGCTCCGCCGGGGCGACGCGAGCGTTGGGGGGTATGGGCGGCCATGTCGTGGCCCACCATCGTCCTAATTGAGCATTGCGAGCCGGCGGTGCAGCTCGCGGAGTTGCTCGCGCGCCCCTGCGTGGCCGGGCTCGATCTCGAGCACCGCCTTCAGATCGAGGATGGCGGCGTGGATGCGATTCTGGAGGATGTGCACGCGGGCGAGATTGAGATGCGGAAAATGGCGCGGCTCGTAGCGCGGCGCTCGCTTGGCCCGCTCCAGCCAGGGGATGGCATCGTCGGGCCGCCCCAGCTCGATCAGGTAGGCGCCGATGTCGTTGTAGGGATTCCCGAAGTCAGGGTCCAGCTCGATGGCGGTGCGGCAGTGGGCGATGGCTTCGTCCAGGTGCTTCTGCGCGCTCAGGGCCCAGCCCAGGAACGTGTGCGCCTCGGCGGTGGGCTGCGCCTCGATGGACTTGCGGTACAGATCAATGGCCTCGTCGACCCGTTGCTCCATCTGGGCGCGATAGGCCAGCTCGAAGTACCGCCGAGCCTCGTCCGACGCGTGCTCCAACACTTACCGGCTCGCCGACCCCACGACGCTCCGATAGGTGTCGGCCTCGGCGCGATCGACGAGGCGGCGTCCCGTGGTGCTGAGCACGATGGTGGGGATCGCCTGCACGCCGGCGCTGATGCCGTCAGCCGCGGTCAGCGCGCCGCAGCGGCGCCAGCTGTCCTGGCGATAGGTGCCGGTGAAAGGTACGGCCGCCGCGGGCTCCGGACGCAGCATGAAGGTGCGGGATTCGAGACACAGGCTCGATCCCAGCTCTTCCTTCAGACCGTGCGGGGGCACGGCGGACGGTGCGGGCGCACGGGGGCAGGGCAGCACCACGGTCAGAGGTAGTCGGAGTGCACGGCGAGGTGCGTCTCGGTTCCCACTGCGATCGGATCTTACGCCCGCTTGCGGTATATTCTCAACGCATGTTGCGTCCGGCCTGCCTCGTTTTCCTCGTGACCCTGCTCGTGGCCGGCTGCGTGACGTCCAGCGCGGGTGACGGACGCATCAGCTTCTCCAACGCCACGCCGGGCGCGTCCCGCCAGGTCCCGGCCACCATGTACTGGCCAGCCGGAGACGGTCCCTTTGCCGCCCTGGCGCTCTTCCACGCCTGCCATGGCGTTTCCGAGTCCAACCACGCCTGGGCTCGCTGGCTCCGGGACCGGGGCTACGTGGCTCTCGTGGTCGACAGCTGGGCCGCGCGCGGAATCACCGATGGCTGCGTGGCGGTACAGCACGACCTGCCCAACACCGAGCGTCTCGACGACGCGCATGGGCGCGCTGCGCTTCCTCCAGGCGCAATCGCGGGTGGATCCGGCACGCGTCGGGGCCATGGGCTGGTCGAACGGCGGCGTATTCGCCATGGCCGTCGTCAATGGCCCCAGCCTCGTGCGCGCGCGCCTGCGAGGAGTCGTGCTCCCGCGAGCCGGGCTACCAGGCCTCGGTGGCGCTGTATCCGGGCGGCTGCGCTTCACTGACGCGGGAGTACGTGGTCAAGCCTCTGCTGCTCCTCATCGGCGAGGCTGACGACTGGACCTTGGCGAGCACGTGCCGCGAGATGGTCGAGAACATGCGGTCCCGCGGCGCCCCTGCGGAGATCGTGCTGTACGCGGGCGCCTATCACTACTTCGACGTGGAGGGACAGACCAAGACCTTCCTGGCCGGCGTGGAGAACGAGAACCGTCCGGGCGGAGCGGGCGCGACCGTGGCCTTCGACGCCACCGCCAACGCGGACGCGCACCGCCGCGTCGAGCAGTTTCTCGCCCGGTATTTCGGGAAGCGCTGACGTGGACGCCTCCGTCGAGCTGGTCCGGCATCTCACGGAATGCGTGGTGAACATCCAGGTGACGGCGGCCCGCGATCACCGCTCGGTGCCCATCCTGGGCACGGAGCGCATGGGCAGCGGGGTGGTGGTGGATCCCGCGGGCCTCATCCTCACCGTCAACTACGTCGTGATGGGGGCCCAGACGGCGCAGGTGTCGTTCTTGCGAGGTCGGCGCGTGCGGGCGGAGATCGTGGCGCAGGATTTCGACGTCAGCCTGGCCCTCCTGCGCATCAAGCGCCAGGGCCTCACCGCGGCGCCGCTGCGGGCCGAGGGCGAGCTGGAGCGCGGCGAGCCCGTCGTGGCCATCGCCTCCACCGGGGCCCAGGAGCGACGCGTGGCGGGTGGCCTGGTCACGTACCTGGGAGAATTCGAGGCGCACTGGGAGTACCTGCTCGAGAACGGCATCATCTCCAACGCCGCGAACCCGGGCTTCGGCGGGGGAGGGCTGTTCACCCTGAAGGGGCGCCTGGCCGGGATCGTCTCGCTGAACCTGAACGAGCTGATCCGCAACTCCCTCTCCATTCCGGTCGACTACTATCGCGAGCACGAGCGCGAGTTTCTGCGCTTCGGACGGGTGGTCAGCCGGCCCCGACGGGCCTGGTTGGGCGTGTTCGCTCACGCCCTCGAGGAGGGGATCGTGGTGGTGGGCGTGGTTCCCGAGGGCCCCGGGGAGCGCGGCGGGTTGCGCGAGGGAGACCTCATCGTCTCGCTGAATGCCGAGAAGCTGGAGAGCCGGCGTGACCTCTACGTCTCGCTGTGGCGGCATGAGCCGGGGGACCACCTGACCTTCGAGGTGATGCGCGACAGCGCCCTCCGCCGGGTGCAGGTCACCGGCGGGGACCGCGCGGAGTTCTTCCGCCAGCCATGATGGCCGCGGCAAGAGGGGGCATCCATGGATCTCGGACTGAAGGGTAGAGCCGCGCTCGTCACCGCCGCCAGCAAGGGCATGGGCAAGGCGTGCGCGCTGGGGCTCGCCGCGGAGGGAGCGCGCGTCCTGATGTGCGCGCGGACGGAGCGCGACATCAAGACGGCCGCCGACGAGGTGCGCAGTACGACGGGGGCCGAGGTGGTGGCCATGGTCGCCGATGTCACGCGGGCCGACGACGTGAAGGCTCTGGGCGCGCGGGCGCGTGAGGCGTTCGGTGGCGTGGACATCCTGATCGCCAACGCCGGCGGGCCTCCTCGCGCCGATTTCGAACGAGACGACCGACGAGCAGTGGTACGCCGCCTTCGAGGTGTCGGTGCTCTCGGTGGTCCGGCTGATCCGGGAGGTGCTCCCGTCGATGCGCGCGCGGCGCTGGGGGCGCATCCTCACCATCCAATCCGTCTCCGTGCGCCAGCCCGTCGAGGGCCTCGTGCTCTCCAACGGTGTGCGCCCGGAGTGGCCGGACTAGTGAAGACGCTGTCGGAGGATCTCGGCCGGGACAACATCACCATCAACGTGCTGTGTCCGGGCAAGATCATGACCGATCGCTTCCTCGGCGGCGCGGCCCGGGCCGGGCTTCCGCCCGACGAGTATGCGCGCCGCGCGGCCGTCGACGTTCCCCTGCGGCGGATCGGCACGCCCGAGGAGTTCGCGAGCGTCGCCGTGTTCCTGGCCTCGGAGCGGGCGTCGTACGTCACCGGGGCGGCGTTGCAGATCGACGGGGGGCTCGTGCGCGCCAACGTGTAGCGGGCGGCTGTGCTGCGCGGAATCCGCGGCGCCTTCTCGCGGTTCATGGCCGCTGACGGCTTTTTCCTCAGCGCCGGCCTGGCCTTCTTCTTCCTCGTCACCCTCATCCCGCTCGTTCTCATCGGGGTGTCGATGGTGGGCTTCGTGCTGTCCACCAAGCAGGCGGAGGAGCTGGTCATCGGACAGCTCACGCGGAACTTCCCGGTGTACAAGCGGGACATCTCGCTGGCCTTGCTGCGCATCGTCGAGACGCGCCGGATCTCGGGCGCGCTGGGAACGGTGACCCTGATCTTCTTCGCCACCCCGCTCTTCTCGGCCTCGCGCCTGGTGCTCGACCGGCTGATCGGGGTGCGCGCGGACGCGGGCTTCATCCGACACATGTTCGTGGACATGGGACTGGTGCTCCTGCTCTGCATCTTGCTTTTCCTGGCCACCGTGGTGACGTGGATCTACCAGTGGGTGCTCGTGTTCGTGCTGCAGCCCGCCGGGATGCCGAGCGACTGGATGAGTGCGGCGAGCACGGCGCTCAGCCTGGCCTTCGCGGTCGGGCTCTTCTATCTCGCCTACCGCTTCGTGCCGCATCACCGCATGCGTCCCCGCGCCGCTCTCGCCGGGGCCCTGGCCGGCGCCCTCCTGTGGGAAGTGGCCAAGCAGCTCTTCCGCGTCTACATCCGCGGCCTCGGGATGTACGACCAGATCTACGGGACGCTCGGGGTCCTGGTGGCCTTCGTGATGTTCGTGTACTACTCGGCGATCGTGTTCGTCTTCGGCGGGGCGTACGCCGCGTCGCTCGACGGACGCCGGCACCGCTGACCGGGGGCGTCGGTGGAGTGTGCTAAGGTGGCCGACGCTCCGCAGGAGGAGCGAGGAACGCCACAGCTTCGCCGGGGCGCGTGTGGCAGATCGCGCACATGGGGAGGCTTGGAGGGGGGTCCAGGCCCCCTCCAACTCAATAGGGGGGTCCGAGCTAGGTCCCCCATCTCTTTTGGGGGGACCTCGGCATGATGCTCAAGGACAGGGTGGCGGTGGTGACGGGAGCGGGCCGGGGAATCGGGCGCGAGATCGCGCTGCTCATGGCCCGTCACGGAGCCCGGGTCGTGGTGAACGACTACGGCGGGAGCGCCGCCGGGCTGGACGCCTCCGCCGCGCCGGCCGATGAGGTCGTGGACGCGATCCGGGGGGCCGGGGGGCAGGCCGCCCCCAACTACGATTCCGTGGCCAGCATGGACGGGGGCCGGCGCATCGTGCAGGCGGCGCTGGACGCCTTCGGTCGGATCGACATCGTGGTGAACAACGCCGGCATCCTTCGCGACCGCATGATCTTCAACATGAGCGAGGAGGAGTGGGACGCCGTCATCGACACCCACCTCAAGGGAAGCTTCGCGGTCACCCGCGCGGCCACCCCTCACATGCGCGAACAGAAGTCGGGACGGATCATCAACATGACGTCCACCTCGGGGCTGGTCGGCAACGTGGGTCAGGCCAACTATGCCGCGGCCAAGCTCGGCATCGTGGGGCTCACCAAGGTGACGGCCCTCGACATGGCCCGGTACAACGTCACCGCCAACTGCATCTCGCCCTTCGCGTGGACGCGGATGATCGGCACCATCCCCACGGAGACGGAGGCCCAGCGGGTGCGGGTGGAGAAGATCAAGAAGATGTCGCCCGCCCACATCGCGCCGGTGGCCGCGTGGCTGGCCAGCGACGCCGCCAAGGACGTCACAGGCCAGATCTTCGGCGTGCGCGGCAAGGAGATCATGCTGTTCGGCCACATGCGCCCGCTCTTCCGCATCCACCACGACGAGGGCTGGACGGTGGAGCGCCTGGCCGAGATCGTTCCCGGCACGCTCCAGCATCACTTCGCGCCGCTGGAGACCTCGGGCCAGTACTTCAACTACGACCCGCTGGTCTAAGAACACGGGGGTCTCGACGGGCCCCTCATTGAGTTGGAGGGGGCCTGGACCCCCTCCAAACCTCCCCATGTGCGCGAGGTGCCACACGCACCCCGGCGAAGCCGTGGCGCTCCTCGATCTACTGACCGGCTGTGAGACGACGGCGGCCGCGCCAGGCGTGGGCCAGCCACGCCAGCCAGAGCAGTCCTGCTGCGCCGCTGACCCCCACGGCCGCCCGCTCGGGCCACGCCGCGCGATAGGTGAGGTCGACGGGACGGCCACTCGCAGCGAGCCTGATCTCCAACTCGCCGAGACGTCCCTCGCGCATAGCGAGAGACTGCCCGTCCTGCGCGGCCCGCCAGAGTGGGTAGTAGGCGACGCGAGCCGACACCCAGTCGCCAGGGCTCCCATCGAGGGATACCCGCCACTGTCCCGGCGCTGCCTCCCGAGGGATGGGAACGGGCGCGCGGCGCTCGTAGACGACAAAGGGCGGGGACCACGGGCGCGGCGCGAATCCACCATTGGTTGCCATGGCGTCTCGTGCCGGCAGGTCCTCGTCGAAGACCAGCACGGTGGAGATCCCGAGGCGATCCACGACGTCGTTGAACGTCGTGGCCTCGAGGTCTGCGAGGGGTCGGCCGAAGAGCGTGAGTCCGTCGAGCTGCTCGGCCAGCATCGTGATCGCGCCGCCGCCTGCGCGGCCCCGGTACACGAACGCGGCGACCGGGGAGGGATGCGTGAACGTGCCGTGAATGATGGGCCGGCCCGAACGCAGCGGTGTGAGGGCGGTGATGTGGGTATGGGGGCGATACCAGGCCGTCCCGTGAACGAGGGGAAGACCCGACCTCGTGATGAGGACTCGCCCCTCGGGGCCGGCGCTCAGCGCCGTCCACAGCGCGGGGAGGCGGAAGCCCCGCTCGATCGACGCGTACGTCGGCCACTCGCTCGGGCCGGGCCAGAGTGTCAAAGTGCGGCCGGGCTGGGCGAGGAGCACCAGGAGCACGACGGCGGCGATCGCTCCCGCCGCCAGGCGAAGTCGGCTCGACCCTGCCAGGCGCTGGATCAGCTGACCCACGCCGAGCCCTGCCGCCAGTACGAGCCCCATCCACGCGCCGTCCGCCACCCGGTCGGCGGGGAGCCAACGCATACCCAGGGGCTCGACGACGAGCGCGTCGGCGGCGACCACGAGCGCCATGATCCAGGGCGTGCGCGCCACGAGGGCCGCGGTGCGCGGAAGCGGCGCCACCCGCACGGGCCGTGAGGCGAGCATGGCCAGGGCGATGAGAATCAGAGGGAGTGGCCGGATCAGCGCGGACGCTGGCCCGGTGCCGAGCGTGCCCCAGGCGAGCGCGCGCGTGTGCTGGAGGCGGACGAGAAGAGGAAGGGTCCAGAAGGCGGTCAACGCTGCGGCCAGGCCAAGAGCGAGCACGACCGATCTCACGCGAGCCCGGCGGTGCGTGCTGGTGGCGAAGGCAGCCCCGAGCACGATGACGACGGCGGTCGGGAGGTGGGCGGGATGGATGATGACGAGCCCCGCGAGCAGGGGGACCATGACGGGCGGTAACGGGCGGTCGTCGTCTATCCAACGGATGAGCACGAGAAGCAGGAGTGGAAGAAGAGCCCAACCCAGGCGCGCGGCCACCATCCCCCAGCGGACCCCACCCTCGACACCACTGGCCACGCCGGCGGACAGGGTGAGAGCCACGAAGGCGCCGGGCAACGCGGTCCAGCCGCTACCCGTCACGCGCCCGAGCAGGGCGAACGTGGTGACGCCGGGCGCGAGATAGACGACCCAGAGCAGCACCTGGTAGGCGCTCGGGACGGACAGGAACCCGAGGGACGCGTGGTGCAGGAGTGCCGAGACGTAGGCGAAGCCCGGCGGGTAGAACTGCAGCTCCGGATATCCGGCCCACCAGCCGGGGTTCCATGCCCAGGGGGCGAAGCCGTGTTGCACGACGTGCCAGACGCGGTAGAGCTGCCCCGGATGGTCGTCGAAGGCCGGGGGGAGGAGACACCGAGCGCGGCGGCGGCGAAGGCGAGGGCGTAGGCGAGCAGCAGTATCAGAGGCGCCACCACGGCGGCACGCACGGGTTCTCCGAGACGGGCACGTTCGCACCGAAACACGGCGGGGATGATACCGAAGCGAGCGGGTCGGCGCATTGACTTCGCGCGACGATCGATGATAACTAGCACGAGATCGTGCTGTCGGTGTCGTACCCAACTCGGGGCTCAAATCCCCTACCGATGGAGACGAGTCGATGGAGAAGCTCAAAGGACTGACCTGCCGCGAGTGTGGCCGCGGCTATCCTGCCTCCCCGCTTCATGTCTGCGAGTTCTGCTTCGGGCCGCTCGCGGTCGACTACCAGTACGAAGCGCTCAAGGGCGTGGTCACGCGAGAATCGATCGCCGCGGGCCCTCCCAGCATGTGGCGCTACAAGGATCTCCTGCCTGTGGAGGGAGAGGTCGCGGTCGGCCACGCGGTCGGCTTCACGCCCCTCGTCCGCGCACGGAACCTCGCCGATGAGCTGGGCGTGGCCGAGGTTTACATCAAGAACGATTCCGTCTGCCACCCCACCTGGTCCTTCAAGGATCGCGTGGTGTCGGTGGCGGTGACCAAGGCCCGAGAGTTCGGCTTCGACACGGTGGCCTGCGCCTCGACGGGCAATCTCGCCAACTCGGTGGCGGCGCATGCCGCGGAAGGACGGCTCCGCTCCTTCATCTTCGTTCCCGCCGACCTCGAGCCGGCCAAGATCCTGGGGACCCTCGTGTATCGCCCGATCTTGGTGGCGGTCGAGGGCACGTATGACGACGTCAACCGGTTGTGCTCCGAGATCGCCGACCGGTACCGGTGGGCATTCGTGAACGTGAACCTCCGGCCCTACTACGCGGAGGGCTCGAAGAGCTACGGCTTCGAGATCGTGGAGCAGCTGGGTTGGCGCGCCCCGGACCACATCGTGGTGCCGTGCGCGGGCGGCTCGCTCATCACCAAGATCTGGAAGGCCATCAAGGAGATGGACGCGCTCGGGCTGATCGATGGACCGATCCACACGAGGATGCACGCCGCGCAGGCGGCCGGCTGTGGCCCGATCGTCACTATGATCAAGAACGACACCGACGTGCTGACGCCCGTTCGCCCCAACACGATCGCGAAGTCCCTCGCCATCGGCAACCCGGCCGAGGGGTACTACGCGTACCGCACGGTCAAGGAGAGTGGCGGCTTCGCTGAGCACGCCGCCGACGCGGAGATCGTCGAGGGCATGCTGCTCCTGGCGCGGACGGAAGGGATCTTCACCGAGACCGCCGGCGGTGTCACCGTGGCCGCCACCCGGAAGCTGATCGAGACCGGTGTCATCCCGCGGCACGAGGCCGTGGTGATCTGCATCACGGGCGACGGCCTCAAGACGCTGGACGTGCTCCACGACCGCCTCGCGCCCCACGCGATCATCCGCCCGTCGCTGTCCGCCTTCGACCGGGCGTGGTCCGATCTCGAATCTCACGTCGCTCAGGAGGAACGTTGATGCCGGTGCTCGTACGCATTCCCACTCCGCTCCGCAGCCTCACGGGAGGCCACGCCGAGGTCCAGGCCAAGCCAGGCACGGTGAACGATCTCGTCGACGACCTCGCGCGCCAGTTCCCCGGACTCAAGGAGCGGCTCGTCGATGACCACGGCGCGATCCGACGCTTCGTCAACCTGTACGTCAACGAAGAGGACATCCGCTTCCTGCAAGGAGCGGCCACGGCCTTGAAAGACGGCGACCAGGTCTCGATCGTTCCCGCCATCGCCGGAGGTCGCTGACGACCCAGGCGACTGCTCTCCGCCGGGACGCCGCGTCCATCTGGGAGGCCGCGCTTGCCGCCGGCGATGTGGCCCCGCTTCTCCGCGCGAGTCTCCAGCGCCACGGGCGCATCCTCCAGACCGGCGGGCGCACCTTCGATCTCGACGGGATCGACCGCATCCTGGTCCTCGGCTGCGGCAAGGCCGGGGCGGCCATGGCCCTCGTGGCCGAGGAACTGCTGGGTGAGCTGGTCAGCGCTGGCCTCGTCGTGGTCAAGGATGGCCATCTGGCGCCCACCCGAAGAATCTCCATCGTCGAGGCCGGGCATCCAGTGCCGGACGCTCGAGGGGAGCGCGCGGCCGCCCGGCTCCTGGAGCTGGCCGCGGGCGCCGGCCGCCGGGATCTCGTGCTGTTCCTGGTTTCCGGAGGCGGCTCGGCGCTGACTCCTGCCCCCGCGCCGCCCGTCAGCCTGGCCGAGAAACAGGCGGTCACACGCGCCCTGCTCGGAGCGGGAGCTCCCATCGGGGAGCTCAACGCCGTGCGCAAGCACCTCTCGCGTTTTAAGGGAGGACAGCTCGCGCGCGCGGCGGAGCCGGCCTCCGTCCTGACCCTGGTGCTCTCGGACGTTATCGGCGATCCCCTGGACGTCATCGCCTCCGGCCCGATGGCTCCCGACCCGACGACGTTCAGCGATGCTCTCGAGGTCTTGCGTGCGCGCGGGGTCCTCGACGGCGCTCCCGAGTCAGTGCGTCAGAGACTGACGGCGGGAGCGCGAGGGGAGATCGCGGAGACCCCGAAGCCGGGCGAGCCGGTCTTCCAGCGCGTGACCAACGTCGTCATCGGCAACAACGCCGTGATCGCCGCAGCGGCCGTCGAGCGGGCCCGCGAGCTCGGCTATCGGCCCGAGCTGCTGACGCGCGAGCTCGAAGGCGAGGCGCGGGTGGTGGCGCGCGACCTGATCGACCGCGCGCGGCGGCTCCCGCCGCCTGCTTGCCTGATCGCGACCGGCGAAACCACCGTCACCGTTCGCGGCGGCGGTCGGGGCGGGCGCTGTCAGGAGTTCGCGCTGGCCGCCGCGCAGGAGATCGACGGTGAGCGCGGCGTCGCCGTGCTGGCCGCGGGCACCGACGGCACGGATGGTCCCACCGACGCGGCCGGGGCCACGGTCGACGGGACGACGGCGGAGCGTGGGAGGCGGGCCGGCCTCGACCCGAACGCAGCACTCGACGACAACGACGCGCACCGCGTCCTGCGCGCGACCGGTGATCTGATCGTGTGCGGGCCGACGAACACCAACCTCCTCGATCTGTACGTCGTCCTCAGGGCCACTGCTCGCTGAATGAGCGAGCCGATCTAAGTAACGGAAAAGCCGAGGACGCTCCCGAGTTCCGCACCGCCTTATCCACGTGTCGGGCACAACTTCGGTGGAAAACTACGAGCGGAACCCCGTGCTATCCTGGCCCCGTGTCGGTGGTCCACCTCCTCGGTCTTCTCCCCTCAGAGCTCGAGACCCTGGCTGTCGAGTCGGGGCACTCTCGCTTTCGCGGCCGCCAGCTCGCCGTGTGGATGTATCGCAAGGCCGTGGTCGATCTGGCGGCGATGACGGATCTCCCGAAGGAGTTCCGGAGTGCGCTGGGCGAGCGTGCGTTGCTGACCACGCCGCGCATCGAGCGCGTGAGCCCGTCACAGGACGGGAGTCGCAAGCTCGTCCTCCGACTTCACGACGACGCGCTCGTCAGCGCCGTGCTCATGCCGGACGACGACCGCCTCACCCTGTGTCTCTCCAGCCAGGTGGGCTGCGGCTTCGGCTGCGCGTTCTGCTTGACCGGCACCATGGGCGTCGAGCGCAACCTCACGAGCGGCGAGATCGTGGGGCAGCTCCTCGTCGCCAACGCGCTGGCCCCGGCCGGTCAGCGGGTGACGCACATGGTGTTCATGGGGATGGGTGAGCCGCTGGCGAATCTGGGCGCCGTCGTCAAGGCGATCAGGATTTTTACCGATCCCCGGCTCGGGTTCGGCTACTCGCCGCGACGCATCACCGTCTCGACCGTTGGATTGGTCGCGGGAATCGACAAGCTCGGCGCCGAGCGTCTCGGCGTCAACCTGGCCATCTCGTTGCACGCGGCCAGTGACGAGATCCGGGCGCGCCTCATGCCGGTGAACCGCTCGTGGGGTCTCGAGCCCCTCATGGCTGCGGTGCGCCGGTACCCCCTGGCCCCGCGGCAGCAGGTCTTCTTCGAGTACGTGTTGCTCGACGGCATCAACGACTCGACGGACGACGCCGGTCGTCTGGTGCGGCTGGTGCGCAGCGTCCCCGCCAAGGTGAACCTCATTCCCTTCAACGACTGGGAGGGTTCGGGCTTCCGCCGCCCGCCGCTCCCGCGGATCCTCGCGTTTCAGAACGCGCTCCTCAAGGCCGGGGTGACGACGACCGTGCGGTGGAGCAAGGGCGAGGATATCGGCGCCGCCTGCGGGCAGCTCCGCGAAGCCGTCCCCGCCTGATGCCGACGGTTGCCTTTGCCACCCTCGGCTGCCGGCTGAACCAGGTCGACACGCAATCCCTCCAGGGGGCGCTGGAAGCGCGGGGCTTTCGCGCCCCCAGGATCGACGAGGCTGCGGACGTGGTGGTGGTCAATACGTGTACCGTCACCGCCCGGGCCGAGGCGTCGGACCGGCAGACCATTCGGCGACTCGCCCGAGCTCACCCCGGCGCGCGACTGGTGGTGACCGGTTGCTGGGCGCAGACCGATCCAGAGAGTGTCGCCGCGCTGCGAGGGGTAGACTTGGTGGTCGGCAATGGCGACAAGCATCGACTTCCCGACTTGGTGGACACGCTGCTCGCCGGCGGCGCCACCGCGCGCGTCCAGGTAGGCGACGTCACGGGGTTGCGGACGATCCCCGTCATGCCTTTGGCGCGTTCGGCCGCCCGCTCGCGGGCCTTCCTCAAGATCCAGGAGGGCTGCGGGCACCGCTGTGCCTTCTGCATCGTGCCGCGGGCCCGCGGGGCCAGTCGGAGCCAGAGCCCGGAGGTCGTCCTCGACCAGGTGCGCGGTCTGGTCGAGGCTGGGCATCTCGAGGTCACTCTGACTGGGGTCGACCTGGGTAGCTACGGCGCGGATCTTGTGCCGCGCACCTCGCTGGCGGCGCTGCTGCGCGCCATGGTCGAGGTCTCCGGGCTGCGCTGGATCAGGCTCTCGTCGCTGCTCCCGGCGTATTTCACGCCGGAGCTGGTCGACCTGGTGACGGGCTCCGCCGTGATCGCGCCCCACTTGCACATCCCGCTCCAGAGCGGAAGCGACCGGGTCTTGCGCCGCATGCGCCGCCCGTATACGACGGCAATGTACGCGCGGCTCGTGGGGAGGCTGACCGGGGCGCGACCCGGTCTCGGGCCTGGGCGCCGACGTGATTGTGGGCCACCCCGGTGAGCACGACGGCGACTTCGAGGACACCATGACCCTGGTCGAGGCGCTGCCTTTCTCGTACCTGCATGTGTTTCCATACTCCGTTCGGCGCGGCACGGAGGCCGCCGCGATGGTCGACCGCGTGGACGAGCGGACGGCAGCGGGGCGGAGCCGGCGCCTGCGCGATCTGGCGCGCCGGAAGAACCGGGCGTTTCGTGAGGCGCTGGTCGGGACCACTCAGGAGGTGCTGATCCTAGAGACCCGTGACCCCGCGGGCCGACTGGTCGGCCTCACCGGCAACTACATCGAGGTCGCCTTCACGGGGCCCGACAGTCTCATGCGAACGCTCCGGCCAGTACGGGTCACTGTTGCGGGCGACGACGAGACACTGGGGGAACTGGTGGCATGACGGCGGGGGGCGCGATCGGGATCATCGGGGGCAGCGGGCTCTACGAATTGCCCGGGCTTACCCAGGTCCGGTGGCGGACTGTCCGCACGCCCTTCGGCGACCCCTCCGACGAGTACTGCGTGGGGACGCTCGGTGACCGGCCCGTGGTCTTCCTTCCGCGGCACGGCCGCGCGCACCGCCTGATGCCGAGCGAGCTGAACTTCCGCGCCAACATCTGGGGGCTGAAGTCGCTGGGGGTGGAATGGGTCGTCTCGGTGTCGGCCGTGGGCAGCATGCGCGAAGAGATCCATCCGCTCGACGTCGTGATCCCGGACCAGTTCTTCGACCACACCAGGCGGCGGGTCTCCACGTTCTTCGGTGACGGGATCGTGGCGCACCTCGGCATGGCGGAGCCGGTGTGTACCCAGGTGGCGGACCTCCTGGACAAGGCCGCGCGAGCGACCGGGGCGACGGTCCACCGAGGAGGGACGTACATCTGCATCGAGGGGCCCCAGTTCTCCTCCAAGGGCGAGTCGCGCATCTACCGGAGCTGGGGGGTCGACGTCATCGGGATGACCAACATGCCGGAGGCCAAGCTGGCCCGCGAGGCGGAGCTGTGCTACGCCACCCTCGCGCTCGTCACCGACTACGACGTGTGGCACGACACCCACGCGAGCGTGTCGGTCGAGGCGGTGGTTCAGAACCTCCAGCGCAACGTGGCGACCGCCAAGGAGGTCATCCAGCGGGTGGTCCCGATGCTGTCCGCGGCACGGACGTGCGACTGCCCGACCCTTCTCAGCAAGGCCGTGATCACCAACCCGAAGGCCTTCCCGCCCGCCACCCGGAGGCGTCTCGATCTTCTGATCGGCAAGTACTTCCCACCGTCGCGCCGCGGGCGCGCCACGCGGGCCCGGACGAGGTCCCGTCGTGGGTGATCTCCTGGTCGTTGGCTCCGTCGCGCTGGACTCGGTGACCACGCCCTTCGGCAAGGTCGACGAGGCCCTGGGGGGCTCGGCGACCTACTTCTCTTATTCGGCCAGCTTCTTCACACGGGTCCGGCTGGTAGCCACGGTGGGGGCGGACTTCCCGGAGGATCACGTCCGGCTCCTGCGAGACCGGGGAGTCGACGTCACCGGACTGCAGCGCAGCGCCGGCGGCCGCACCTTCCGCTGGGTGGGCGAGTACGGATACGACCTCAACGAGGCCCGGACCCTCGACACCCAGCTCAACGTGCTCGCCACGTTCCGGCCCGTGTTGCCCGACGCGCTGCGTCGGGTGCCGTACCTGTTCCTGGCCAACATCGATCCGGAGCTTCAACTAGACGTCCTGCGCCAGATGGCGGAGCGCCCCCGGCTGGTGGCCCTGGACACCATGAACTTCTGGATCCAGGGCAAGCGCGAGGCCCTCCTGCGCGTCCTGCGCGAGGTGGACGTCATCACCATCAACGACGCCGAGGCGCGCCAGCTGGCCGGAGAGGCGAACCTCATCCGCGCGGCCCGGGCCATCGCCGGCATGGGGCCGAGGGTGGTCGTGGTGAAGCGCGGCGAGTACGGAGCCCTGATGCTGGCGGAGGACGCCTTCTTCGCCGCCCCTGCCTATCCGCTGGAGAGTGTCTTCGACCCCACCGGGGCCGGAGACACGTTCGCGGGGGGCTTCATGGGGTACCTGGCCTCCGAGGGGGCTAGCGACGGGGCGAGCATGCGGCGGGCCGTGGTGTATGGCTCCGTCATGGCGTCGTTCACCGTCGAGGACTTCTCCCTGAACCGGCTCCTCCGCCTCGAACAGCCGGAGATCGCGGAGCGCGTGGCGGCCTTCCAGAACCTCATGCAGGTCGATGGCCGCCGCCCCGAGGAGCGCGGCGCGAGAGGCCGTTGACACGCGCGGAGGCGGCGGCTTACCCTCTCTGACGCCACGATCGCCGGTGTCGAACAAACCTCGCAGGATCCTGGAGGACGAGCCGTGAAATTGCCAGTCAAGATGACCATCAATGGGCAGGGCGTGAGCCACGAAGTGGAGCCGCGACTGTTGCTGGTCCACTACATCCGCGAGGTTGTCGGCCTCACCGGCACGCACGTCGGATGTGATACCAGCCAGTGCGGCGCGTGCACGATCGAGATGAATGGCCAGGCCGTGAAGTCCTGCAACCTGTTCACCGTGCAGGCGGACGGCGCCACGATCATGACGATCGAGGGGCTGGCCAAGGACGGCGAGCTCCATCCCATCCAGCAGGGCTTCTGGGAGAAGCACGGGCTGCAGTGCGGCTTCTGCACTCCCGGGATGATCATGGCGGTCAAGCAGATGCTGGAGCGCTACCCCAATCCCTCGGAGGAGCTGATCCGTCACCAGCTCGAGGGCAATCTGTGCCGCTGCACCGGCTACCACAACATCGTCAAGGCCATCGAGTGGGCGGCTGAGCACATGGCCGCGAAGTAGGGGGGCGTCATGTCAACGGCGACGGGTGTCTACGGCCAGCCCATCAAGCGCCGCGAGGATCCGCGGTTCATCACCGGGCGTGGTCGGTACGTCGACGACGTCCGGCTGCCCGGGATGACCTACGCCGCCTTCGTGCGGAGCCCGCACGCTCACGCGCGGATCGCCGGGATAGACGTCACGCGAGCCAAGGCCCATCCGGGCGTGGTGGCGGTGTTCACCGGCAAGGACATGACCGGAGTCAATTCACTGCCGTGCGGCTGGGATCTTCGGAAGGACAAGAACATCCCGGGCGTGGTCCAGGACCTCGTCATGCCCCCGCACATGCCGCTCGCCTCGGACGAGGCACGGCACGTGGGCGATCCGGTGGCCATCGTCATCGCCGACAGCCAGATGGCGGCGCTGGACGGCGCCGAACTGGTGGTGGTGAACTGGGAGGCGCTGCCGGCCGTCACCAGCACCGAGAAGGCGACCCAGTCGGGGCAGCCGCTTGTACACGGATCGGTTCCCGGCAACGTGGCATTCAAGTGGGAGATCGGGGACCGGAGCGCCACCGATGCAGCCTTCGCGTCAGCGCCGGTCAAAGTCAAGAAGCGGATCGTCAATCAGCGGCTGGTGGCCAACGCCATGGAGCCGCGGGCGTGCGTGGCCCGTTTCGACGAGGCCACCGACGAGCTGACCTTGTGGGTCACCTCGCAGAATCCCCACGTGCATCGACTGCTCATGGCCGCGTTCGTCCTGGGGATCCCCGAGCACAAGATGCGGGTGATTGCGCCCGACGTCGGCGGGGGATTCGGCTCCAAGATCTTCGTCTACAACGAAGAGGTCGTGCTGTCCTGGGCCACGCGCCAGATCAAGCGGCCGGTGCGCTGGACGGCCTCGCGGCGCGAGGCGTACCTGACCGACGCCCACGGACGGGACCACGTCACGGACGCGGAAATCGCGTTGTCGCGCGAGGGCAAGATCCTCGGTCTGCGCGTCAAGACCACGGCCAACCTCGGCGCCTACCTGTCGACATTTGCCCCGGCGGTCCCGACCTTTCTCTACGGCACCCTGCTGAATGGCGTCTACACCATCGGGGCCATCCACTGCGAGGTCACCGGCGTCTTCACCAACACCACGGCGGTCGACGCCTACCGCGGGGCGGGGCGGCCCGAAGCTGCCTACGTGGTGGAGCGTATGGTCGAGGCCGGAGCGGCGGCCCTCAAGATGGACGTGGCCGAGGTCCGGAAGAGGAACTTCATCCCCAAGTTCTCCGGCGCCTTCCAGACCCACGTCGCGGTGTCGTACGACAGCGGCGACTACGGCGCGGCCTTCGACAAGATGTTCGAGATCTTCGACTACAAGAAGTTCCGGGCGGAGCAGGCGGAGGCGCGCAAGCAGGGCCGCCTGCTGGGGGTGGGCTTCTCCGCCTACATCGAGGCCTGCTCCATCGCCCCGTCCAAAGTGGTCGGCGCCCTCGGCGCCGGTGCCGGGCTCTACGAGTCCGGCGTGGTGCGCGTGCATCCCACGGGCAAGGTGTCCGTATACACCGGCTCCCACTCGCACGGCCAGGGCCACGAGACCACGTTCGCCCAGCTGGTGGCGAGTGAGCTGGGGGTTGCCATGGATGACGTCGACATCATCCATGGCGACACCGGCGCCATCGCTTTCGGCATGGGGACCTATGGCAGCCGCTCGGCCTCGGTCGGCGGGACCGCCATCTTGATGTCCGTCAACAAGATCAAGGAGAAGGGCAAGAAGATCGCCGCCCATCTCCTGGAGGCGGCGCCGGCCGACATCGAGTTCACCGGCGGCCAGTTTTCCGTCAAGGGCGTTCCGGGAAAGTCCATCGGCTTCGCCCAGGTGGCGCTCACGGCCTACGTGCCGCACAACTACCCCGAGGGTCTCGAGCCGGGGCTCGACGAGACGAGCTTCTACGATCCCTCGAACTTCTGCTTCCCGTTCGGCGCCCACGCCTGCGTGGTGGAGGTCGAGCCCGAGACGGGGCGCGTGAAGATCCTCCGGTACGTGGCCGTCGACGACGTGGGCAACGTCATCAACCCGATGATCGTGGACGGCATGGTGCACGGCGGGATCGCGCAGGGCGTGGGCCAGGCGTTGTGGGAAGGCGCGCGCTACGACGACGAGTCGGGCCAGCTCGTCACGGGCAGCATGATGGACTACGCGCTGCCCAAGGCGGACCAACTGCCGTTCTACGAGACGGCGCGCACGGTGACACCGACCCCGGTCAATCCGCTCGGGATCAAGGGTGCGGGCGAGACCGGAACCATCGCCGTCCACGCCGGCCGTCGTCAATGCGGTGGTGGACGCCCTGTCGGGCATGGGAGTCGATCACATCGAGGCCATGCCGCTCACCGCCGAGCGCGTGTGGAAGACCATCCAGGCCGCCAAGGCCGGTCGATAGGAGCCAAGCATGTATCCAGCCGCCTTCGAGTATCACGCGCCGACCACCGTGCAGGCCGCCCTCGGTCTGCTGACCCAGCACAAGGATGACGCCAAGCTCCTGGCGGGCGGGCACAGCCTGATCCCGATGATGAAGCTCCGCTTGGCCCAGCCCAAACACCTCATCGACCTCCGCAAGGTGCCCGGCCTCAGCGGGATCAAGGAGGAGGGCGGAGCCCTGGTCATCGGGGCGATGACGAGCCACTATCAAGTCGAGTCGTCGGCGCTCGTGAAGTCGAAGATTCCCGTCCTGAGCGAGGTCGGCGCCATCATCGGCGATCCTCAGGTGCGCAATCTCGGCACCATCGGCGGCTCGGTGGCCCACGCCGATCCTGCCGCCGACTGGCCGGCGTCGATGATCGCCCTCGGCGCGGAATTCGTCTGCGAGGGACCCAAGGGCAAGCGCACGGTCAAGGTCGACGGCTGGTTCCAGGGGCTGATGACCACGGCCGTCGGTGAGGACGAGATCCTGGTGCAGATTCGGGTGCCGATCTTGCCGGCAGGCAGCGGAGCGGCGTACATGAAGTTCCCGCATCCGGCGTCTCGCTTCGCCGTCGTCGGCGTAGCCGCTGCCGTCACGCTCGACGCGAAGGGCGTCTGCACCAAGGCGGGAGTGGGCGTGACCGGAGCCGGGACGCACGCGGTGCGCGCCAAGGGCGTCGAAGTCGGTCTCACCGGCAAGACGCTCGACGCCGCCACCATCGAGGCCGCGGCCCAGAAGGCCGCCGAGGGTGTCGATGTCCAGGCGGACCTGCAGGGCTCCGTCGAGTACAAATCCCATCTCTGCCGCGTCTTCGCTCGCCGCGCCCTCGAGGCCGCCGTCAAGCGCGCGAAAGGTTAGTCCCGCTGGAGGGGGTGCCTCGCCCCCTCCAACCACAATGACCGCCGCCATCGTCCTCGCGGCCGGCCTGGCCCGCCGCATGGGCCGGCAGAAGCTCCTGCTCGACCTGCGCGGCAAGCCCGTCGTGCGCTGGAGCGTGGAGGCGATCCTTTCCCACATCGGCGAGGTCGTGATCGTGACCGGTCACGAGGAGGCGGGTGTTCGTGGGGCGCTCGCCGGGCTCCCCCTCCGCTTCGCCCAGAATCCGCGGCCGGAGGACGGGCAGGGGAGCTCGATCGCTGTCGGTGTCGGTGCGCTTTCGGCGTCGACGGGCGCCGTCCTGATCGCGCTCGGCGACCAGCCGCGACTTCCTGCCCCCGTGGTGCCCGCGCTCCTCGAGGCCTTCGCACGCGGTGGCGCGGCGATCGTCACCCCGATCTATCACGGAGGGCAAGGCACGCCCGTGCTCTTCGGCGCCGAGATCTTCCCCGAGCTTCGCGCCTTGACCGGCGATGGCGGAGCGCGATCGGTCGTGCGGGCCCACCCCGATCGCGTCCGCGAGGTGGTGTTCGACCTCCCGGTGCCCGACGACGTGGATACGCCCGAAGACTACGCGCGCCTCATGTAGAATCTGTCGATATGCGCGACGAGATCCGGAAGATCCAGGACTTGATGGAGGCGGCCGAGTACGTCACGGACGCCCCCGTGGCGACCTCGATACATCTGGCCATGAACCTGCGCAAGCCCCTGCTGATCGAAGGGCATGCGGGGGTAGGCAAGACGGAGGTCGCCAAGGTGATGGCGCGGATGCTGAGCACCAACCTCATCCGCCTGCAGTGCTACGAGGGGCTGGACGCCGCCGCTGCCCTCTACGAGTGGAACTACCAGAAGCAGCTCCTGCACATCAAGCTGAGCGAGGGTGGGTCGCGTCCGGCGGGCGAGACCGAGCACGAGATCTTCTCCGAAGAGTTCCTCTTGCGCCGCCCGCTCCTCCAGGCCATTACGCAGCGGACGCAGTCCCCGGTGCTCCTGGTCGACGAGGTCGATCGCGCCGACGAGGAGTTCGAGGCCTTCATGCTCGAGGTGTTCTCGGACTGGCAGGTGACGATCCCGGAGATCGGCACCATCACGGCGACCTACCCTCCCCACGTCATTCTCACCTCGAACCGGACGCGCGAGCTGTCGGACGCCCTGCGGCGGCGGTGCCTGTATCTCTGGATCGACTATCCGAGCTTCGACAAAGAGCTGCGAATCGTCGAGCGCAAAGTCGCCGGCCTCAATGCCCGGCTGGCCGCTCAGATCGCGCGGTTCATGGAATCGTTGCGCACCATGCGGCTGGCCAAGGTTCCGGGCGTGGCGGAGACGCTGGACTGGGCGCAGGCGCTGGCCTCCCTGCACGCCGACCATCTCGACGAGGCGCTGGTGACGGAGACGCTCGGGTGCATTCTCAAGGATGCCGACGACATCCGCCGCTTCAAGGCCGAGGTCGCCAAGAACGGGTTGGCTCCGCTTCTTCCCGCCCAGCGCTGATGCCAGCCCGCGACCTCGGAGCGGCGGTCGTGCGCTTCGGGGCTACGCTTCGCCAGCAAGGTCTCCCCATCACGCTGATCCAGGTGACGGACGCGGTACGCGCCCTCGATCACCTCGACGTGGGTGATCGCCCCGAGCTGTATCTCGGCCTGCGTGCCGTCTTCGTGTCCCGCCCCGAGGACTTTCCCGCCTTCGATCGGTGTTTCGAGTGGTTCTGGCGTCTCCAGGGAGACGACGAGCAGGGGCTGCCAGGTCTGATGAGCATGTCGCCCCCGGCCAAGGATCAGGATGGGGCGTCGGCCTCCGACGGCGCGACCCGGCAGGAGAGCCCATCGCTCGAGACGTGGGGAGACGACCCGGGCGACGATGGGGACGAGCCGCTGGGCGTTCCCGGCGTCTCCGACCGCGAAGCGGTGATCACCCAGGACTTCTCGACCTTCTCGGCCGATCAGCTGGACGAGGTATTCCGACTCACCGTGCTGATCGCCAAGCGCCTGGCCCGCCGGATCAGCCGCCGGCGGCGCCCGGTGCGGCGCAAGGGCCGCCTCGACCTGCGACGCACGTTGCGGGCAAATCTGACGAAGGGCGAAATTCTGGAGCTGCGGTTCCGGGCACGCCGCCGGCGCAAGGTCAGACTCGTCCTGCTCTGTGACGTCTCGGGGTCGATGGACCTCTACAGCCGCTTCCTGCTGCAGTTCCTGTTCGCCCTGCAGAGCGTGTTCGGACGCGTCGAGACCTTCGCGTTCTCCACGCGGCTCACGCGAATCACGGAGCACCTCAAGGCACGGTCGTATCGCCAGGTGCTTCGCCGCCTCACTGAGGTCCGCGACTGGTCGGGAGGGACCCGGATCGGCGAGTCCCTCGCCCAGTTCAATCGCGAGTGGCCCATGCTGGTGGACCGCCGCACCATCGTGATCGTCCTCTCCGACGGCTGGGATACCGGCGATCCCGAGATCCTGGCCAGCGAGCTGCTGCGCATCAAGCGCCGGGCGGCGCGGGTGATCTGGCTCAACCCTCTCCTGGGCAACACCTCGTACGAGCCACTCACCCGGGGCATGGTGGCGGCGTTGCCTCTCGTCGACCACTTCGCGGCGGCCCACAACCTCGCCTCGCTGCGCGCGCTGGCCGGACACCTGGTGCTCTAGCACATGGGGGGCCCCGACATGGCCCCCCATACCCCCCATCGCTCGTCGCGCCCCGGCAAAGCCGGGACGCTCCTCGATTCCCCCGCGTGCTCCGGGCGCCGACATGGCCCCCCGATCCCGCGTGCTCCAGGCGCCCCGACATGGCCCTCCATCCTCCCCGACGCTCGGAGCGCCGCGGCGGAGCGGTGACGCTCCTCGATTCTGCGCGATGGTTTTCCGCCCGTCCGATCCGCGGCGTATCATGGGGCCATGAGCGAGCTCTTCGACCACCTCGATCAGTTGCGCGACTCCACGGGAAAGGTTGCCGTCGCCACCCTCGTCAACACGCGAGGCACCACGCCCCGCAAGGAAGGGGCGAAGATGCTCGTCGGCGAGGGCGGGTCCGTGCTGGGCTCCGTCACCATCGGCGGTTGCGTGGACGCGCAGGTCCTCGAGGAGTCTGCCGACGTGTTGAAGACCATGCAGCCGCGCCTGCTCGAGCTGAATCTCGGGGACGAAGAGGCCTGGGAGATCGGACTGACCTGTGGCGGCACCATCGAGGTCTTCCTCGAGCCTCTGGGGCTGAACGAAAAGGGTCCGGGCGCAACGGCTCTCTACGAGCGCGTGCGGGGCCATGCCGAGCGGGGCGGGCACGGGGCGGTGGTGACGCGGCTCGACGGCGGGGGGGCGAAGCTCCTGGTTCTCGATGATGGGAGCGTCGAGGGGTCTCTGGGGGATCCGTTCCTCGACGAGCGCTTCGCCGCGGAGGCCCGCGACGCCATGGCCCGCAGGACCTCGCGCACGATGCTCTTGGAGGGAGTGCGCGCCTTCGTGGAGGTCTTCGCGCCATCCGCCCTGCTGCTCGTCGTGGGGGCCAGCCACGTGGCCATGCCGCTGGTGAGCTTGGCCCGCATCCTGGGTTACCGCACGGCGGTGCTTGACGGCCGGCCGCGCTTCGCCACGCGCGAGCGGTTTCCGGACGTCGACGAGCTGAAGATCGGCGTGCCATCGGAGCTGGTGGGCGAGTACTCGCTCACCCCGGCCACCGCGCTCGTGCTGGTGGCGCATGACTACAAGTACGACCTCCCCGTGCTCCGGCACGCGCTGGAGAGCGAGGTGGGCTACATCGGCATGCTGGGCTCGTCGCGCCGCGGTGCGGCCCTGCTCAAGCTCCTCCAGGAGGACGGGATCGCGGACTCCCAGCTCAAGCGCGTGCGCGTCCCCATCGGCCTGGATCTGGGGGCGCGCAGCGCTCCGGAGATTGCTCTCGCCATCATGGCCGAGATCCAGGCCGTGCGCGGCGGGGGCTCCGGGCAGCCCATGAGCGCCCGCCGATGAAGGCGATCGCCGTCCGGCGGGGCGAGACCAGTGTGCCGATGCTGCGCGAGCGCGTGCTCTGTCACGACGTGCGCGACGCCGGCGGCGCTATCGTGGGTCACAAGGGCGAGCGGGTTTCGGAGGCCAAGGCTGTCGCCCTCCTCGCGCTGCCGTGGGAGGAGATCCACGTGCTCGCGGTGGAGGTGGGCGATCTCCACGAGGAGGAAGCGGGACGCCGGCTCGCGGCGGCGGTGGTCGGCGAGGGCGTAGAGGTCAAGAGCTACACCGGAGGTCAGTGGGCGCTGGCCGCGACGCGTCGGGGACTACTCCGCATCCGACGCCCGCAGCTCACCGATGTCAATGCCCTCGACGGGATCTCCGTCTTCACCCTCTTCGACGGCCAGCCCGTGGAGGCCGGTGAGACCGTGGCCAAGGCCAAGGTGACTCCGCTGGTCATCGGGGAGAAGACCATCGTCGCCCTCGAGGACGTGGCGCGAGCCGCGAGCGGACTCGTCACGGTGCCGGGCTTTCGCCCCGAGACAATCGGTGTCGTGGCCCGCGAGCGCCTGGAGCCTCGGCAGCGCACGCGGTTCGAGTCCGCCTTGCGCCAGAAGGCTGACTGGTTCGGGGCGAGTCTGCTCCCGATCCTCTACGCGGGCGACTCGGCGGCCGCCGTCGCCGCCGACCTGCGCGCGCTCCGCGCGGACGGGGGGCGGCTTCTCGTCGTGGCGGGGGCCAGCGCGCTCGATCCGCTCGATGCCGTGTTCGGTGGGCTCTCGCTCGTCGGAGCGCGGATGGAGCGTCACGGCGCTCCGGCCCACCCGGGGAGCTTGCTGTGGCTTGCCGATTGGGAAGGGCTGCCGGTTCTCGGGATGCCGACGTGTGGGATGTTCTCGCAGGCGACGACCTTCGACCTGGTCCTGCCGCGCCTGTTGACCGGAGAGATGGTGGGCAACCGGGAGCTGGCCGGTCTCGGGCATGGCGGCCTGCTCTCCCGGGACATGGCGTACCGCTTCCCGCCGTATCGCGCCGGAGCCGTGCGGGGAGAACTGGAGTGACGGCATCGGGGGTCGTCTACAGCGACGTCATCCGCGAACGCTGGCGGCGCCCGCGCTTTCGGGGGGATGTGCCGGGCGCCACCGCGGTGGCCGAGGATGTGAATCCTCTGTGCGGCGACCGCGTGCGTGTGTCCGTGCGCCTCGACGGCCCGTCGGTCGCGGCGGTGCGTTTCGTGGGAGACGCGTGCGCCATCTGTCTCGCCTCCGCCGACGTGGTGGCCGAGCTGGCGGAGGGACGGACGAGAGACGAGGCCGCGGCCCTAAAGATCGAGGACGTGCTGACGGTGCTCCAGGCCGACGTTCGCCCGACGCGCATGCGCTGCGTGACACTGCCCATCGGCGTGCTCGCGACCGCCCTGGGGAGGGCCCGATGAGACTCGACGAGCTGACCCGTCCCGACTTTCCCATCCTGGAACGGATTATCAATGGGCACCGCGTGGTCTACCTCGATTCCGCGGCCTCCAGCCAGAAGCCCCGTCAGGTGATCGAGGCGATGGTGCGGTATTACGAGCGCAGCCACGCCAACGTCCATCGGTCCATCCATACCCTCGGCGAGGAGGCGACCGAGCTGTACGAGCTGGCGCGCGACCGCGTGAGGGAGTTCATCGGGGCACAAAGCCGCGAGGAGATCGTTTTCACGCGCGGGACCACCGACAGCCTGAGCCTGGTGGCGGACGCCGTCGGGCACACGCTCGAAGCCGGCGATGAGATCATCATCACCGAGCTGGAGCACCACTCCAACATCATCCCGTGGCAAATGGCCGCGCGTGACCGCGGTGCGGTGGTCAGGGCGGTGCCCATCACGCCCGACGGCCACCTCGACATGGATGCGCTCCGCCGGCTCCTCGGGCCGCGGACGCGGGTCGTGGCGGTGGCGCATATCTCGAACGTCCTGGGCACGATCAATCCGGTGAGGGAGATCGTCCAGCTCGCGCGGTCCGTCGGCGCCCTGTCGGTCGTGGACGGAGCTCAAGCGATTCCTCATGTATCACTCGATATGATGTCTCTCGAATGCGATTTTTATGCCGCGTCGGCACACAAGATGCTCGGCCCCACAGGCATCGGCATCCTGTACGGACGGCGAGAGGTCCTCGATCGGCTCGAGCCCACGCGCGGCGGCAGCGAGATGATCAAGGAAGTCTGGATCGACCGGGCGCAGTGGAACGATCTTCCGTGGCGCTTCGAGCCAGGCACGCCGCCCATCGCGGAAGCCGTCGGGCTCACCGCGGCGATCGAGTACCTCGAAAAGCTCGGGATGGAGCGCGTGGCCGAACACGAGCGGGAGCTGACCCGCAGAGCCCTCACGTCACTCGCGGCCCTCGAGGGCGTGCGCGTGTTCGGGCCTGGACCGGCCGAGGATCGCGGCGCGGTGGTGGCGTTCAGCGTGGAGGGGTTGCACCCGCACGATGTGGCCGCGCTGCTCGACGCGGAGGGCATTGCGGTGCGTGCCGGCCATCACTGCGCTCAGCCGTTGATGCGTGCGCTCGGGGTCGTGGGCACGTCGCGGGCGAGCTTCTCCGTGTACAACTCTCCCGAGGAGATCGACGCTCTCGTGTCGGCGGTCGAGGGCCTCCGTTCGGCCCTCTAAGGGGCCTGGATGAGCCAGTGGCAACCGCGTAATCCTTTCGTCTCTCCGCGGTTCGGCCAGATCGCTACCTTCATGCTTCTCCCGGCGGCTCCGTCGCCGGAGGGGCTGGACGTCGCCCTCCTCGGCATTCCCTACGACGGGGGTACCTCGTATCGGGCGGGCGCGCGCTTCGGTCCGCGCGCGGTGCGCGAGCAATCCTCGCTGATCCGCTCCTGGCATCCCGTTCTCAAGGTCCACCCCTTCGAGCGGCTGCGGGTGGGAGATTGCGGCGACGTGGACGTGATCCCTATCTCGATCGAGGAGACCTACGCCGCGGTCAGCCGGCGCATCGACGAGGTGAACGCCGCCGGTGCCGTACCCCTGTGCGTCGGGGGAGACCACTCGGTCACCTTGCCCATCCTGCGCTCGCTCGCCCGCCGCCACGGCCCGGTCGGCGTCGTGCACTTCGACGCGCATCCCGACACCTGGGACGAATACTTCGGCCACAAGTTCTTCCATGGAACGCCCTTCCGCCGAGCCGTGGAGGAGGGGGTGGTGGATCCCAGGCGCTTCATCCAGATCGGCATCCGCGGCCCCCTGTACGGGCCGGAGGACTTTGCCTTTCACGATGAGCACGGGATCGAGGCGATCCGCATCGAAGCCGTCAAGGAGCACGGCGTCGCCTGGGTCGCCCGAGCGCCTGGAGCGGCTCCGCGGCGGCCCCGTCTACTGCTCCTTTGATATCGATGCGGTGGATCCCGCGTATGCGCCCGCCACGGGGACCCCGGAAGTGGGCGGCCTGACCTCCTACGAGGCGCTCAGCCTCGTGCGCGGTCTCGCGGGGCTGAGCCTGGTGGGCGCCGACATCGTCGAGGTGGCGCCGCCGTACGACGGGCCGGGGCAGATCACCGCGCTGCTCGCCGCGAACTTGATGTTCGAGCTGGTCTGTCAGTTCGCGCTCGGACGATGACGCTGTCACGCTCGCACCGCGGGGCGCTCGCGGTCCTGCTCGTCGCGGCGGTGACCGGGACGGTCGCCGCGGCTACGGCCACACGCGGCCCGCGCGTTGACGTCCTCACCCTCGACGGGGTCATCAGCCCTGTCACCGTCCGGCTCGTAGAGTCGGCCATCGAGCGGGCGCGGGCCGATGGATCTCAGGCCCTGGTCATCCGGCTCGACACTCCGGGCGGGCTCGAACGCTCGATGCGGAGCATCGCCCAGCGGATCCTGAACGCCGAGGTGCCGGTCGTGGTGTACGTAGCGCCCACGGGCGCGCGGGCGGCGTCGGCCGGGGTGTTCATCACCCTCGCTGCACACATCGCGGCCATGGCGCCGGCCACCAACATCGGAGCGGCCCATCCGGTGGCGGTGGGCGGAAACGTGGACAAGGAGACCCTGCGCAAGATCGAGAACGACGCGGCAGCCTTCATCCGGACCCTCGCCCTGGAGCGCGGGCGGAATGCCGACTGGGCGGAGAAGGCGGTCCGAGAGTCCGTATCGGTGACGGAGCGCGAGGCCCTCAAGCTCCGGGTGGTCGACCTCGTCGCAGACTCCGTACCCGACCTCCTCGAGAAGATCGACGGGCGCACGGTGAAGACGACCCGGGGCCCGGTGACCCTGGCCACCCGAGGGGCCGAGGTGATGCCCGTCGAGGTTGGCCTGCGCGACCGCTTCCTGAACGTCATCACGGATCCCAACGTCGCCTACATCCTGATGATGCTCGGGGTGCTGGGGCTCTTCTTCGAGCTGTCCAACCCGGGAGTGATCGTCCCCGGGGTCATCGGCGGCATCTCTCTCATCCTGGCTTTCTACGCGTTCCAGAGTCTTCCCATCAACTTCGCCGGGCTCCTCCTGATACTCCTGGGCATCGTCCTGCTCGTCGCCGAGATCAAGGTCGTCAGTCACGGCGTCCTCGCCATCGGCGGCGTCATCGCCATGGCTCTCGGCTCCCTCATGCTGTTCGACGCGCCCGAGCTGAGCTTCCGGCTCTCCCGGTGGCTGTTGCTGGCCACGGTGGGCGCGGTGGCCGCGGCATTCCTGCATCACCATGACGGCGGGCGCCCGCGCGCTGCGCCGGCCACCCATGATGGGCGCGCGCGGCATGATCGGCACCACCGGCGTGGCGCGGGGAGCGCTGGCTCCCGAGGGTCAGGTGCACATCGGCGGCGAGCTGTGGCGGGCCGTGGCCGACGGCGGACACGTGGAAGATGGACGATCCGTGCGGGTCGTGGCCGTCGAGGGGCTCACCCTGAAAGTGGTCAAGCTCGAGAACGGTGGAGGGGCCTCATGATCAGTCTGGAGTCCTTGCTGTGGTTGATCGGCATTGCCGCGCTGGTCTTCCTCGTCTCCTCGCTGGCCAGGGTGCTCCGCGAATACGAGCGGGCGGTCATCTTCCGCCTCGGCCGGAGCGCGCGTGCCATCCTGAACCCGGGCGGGCAGGGGAACGGCCCGGGGGTGATCTTCCTCCTTCCCCTCATCGACCGCATGGTCAAGGTGAGCCTGCAGACAGTGGCTCTCGACGTGCCACCGCAGGACGTCATCACGCGGGACAACGTCTCCATCAAAGTCAGCGCGGTCATCTACTTCCGCGTGGTCGATCCCGAGCGCGCGGTGATCGCGGTGCAGGACTACCTCTACGCGACCTCCCAGATGTCCCAGACCACCTTGCGCAGCGTCCTCGGTCAGGTCGAGCTGGACGATCTCCTCTCCGCGCGGGACAAGATCAACCAGCAGCTCCAGCGGATCATCGATGAGCACACTGAGCCGTGGGGCATCAAGGTCGCCACGGTGGAGGTGAAGCAGATCGATCTGCCGCAGGACATGCAACGCGCCATGGCTAAGCAGGCGGAGGCCGAGCGCGAGCGACGCGCCAAGGTCATCAACGCCGATGGCGAGTTTCAGGCGGCGGCCAAGCTGGCCGAGGCTGCCGAAGTCTTGACCCGTTACCCCGTCTCCATTCAGCTGCGCTTCTTGCAGACCATGCGGGAGATCGCCTCCGAGCGGAGCACGACGACCTTCCTTCCGATTCCGATCGAGCTGTTCGGACCTCTGCTGAACACGATGAACGCCGGGAGGGCGACGGCGAGCTCACCCGCCCCGTCGGGCGCGCCGCCAGCATCGTGATGGTGGCGCGGATTCCGTTGTCACTCGAGGAGGGCTTGGGTAGACTACGAAGGTTCGCCCGCATGGGGGGTTAGCTCAGTTGGGAGAGCGCGGCGTTCGCAACGCCGAGGTCGAGGGTTCGAATCCCTTACCCTCCACCATCAAATCCTCACTCGGAAAATCACGGAGTTGCCGTTCAGGAGCGCCCCCGGCGTCCAGGAATGTGGACGCCGGTGGACGCGCCTGAACGCCTTCCAGCACCGCATCGAGGTCGATGACGGCCTCGATGGCCACCTGGAGCAGCCTCTCTGACGAGCGCCGCTTCTCGACCGCCAGGTACTCGGGGAAGCTGGCTGGGACGACCGACCGGAGCTCGCGGAGGTAACCGTCCACCTCGTCCAGCTTGGCGAGGATCCGATCGCGGTCAATCACGCGCGACCGTATCGAGATAACGTCGGTAGTGGTGGCGAAAGCCCTCGAAGGCGCGAGCCGTTCGGACGGCGAGATCGTAGAGTGGCTCCTCGTCCCGGACGAACACCACGCGGCCCTCCCTGAGGATCCGGCTGCGAACGTAAAGGGGGAGCTGCTGAAAAATCGTCAGGTCGAGCTCGCCGTGGGCGAGGTACTCGAGCCTCTTGCGGCTCGCCGAGAGTCCGGAGGGCACGCCGGGATCGAGGACGAGGCACACATCGGCGTCCGACCGTGGTCCAGCTTCACCGCGCGCCCGACTCCCGAACAGGATGACCCCCAGCGCGTCGAGACCCTGCTCGGCACGCGCGATCAGTCGCTGTAAGGAAACCTCGACCCCCTCCATCATGGCCACATGATACGTCGACGACCTCAGAGCCCGCGGCGGACGCGGAGCCCAGGCGAAGCCGAAGTCTTCACCGAGCTGGGCATGCGCACCGTCAACATGGCCGGCGGCGAGATCCTCCCCGCGGCCGAGCGCGGTGTGATCGAGTGCGCGGAGTGGGTGGGCCCCGCCGAGGACATGAAGCTGGGCTTCCACCAGGTCTTCAAGCACTACTACATGCCGTGGCTCCGCGAGCCCGCGGTCGGGGTGGAGCCGCTGATCAACGGCAGGGTGTGGGAAAAGCTCGCGCCGGACTTCCGGGAGATCATCAAGGCAGCGGCGCTCGAGGCGACCATCAACTTGCAGATCGCGCTCAACAAGGCCAACGCGGGGCGCTGAAGGAGTTGCGCGAGAAGCACCAGGTCCAGATCGGGCGGACGCCCGACGACATCCTCGTCGGGATGCTCAAGGCCTGGGACAAGATCGCCCAGCAGGAAGCGGACAGGAACCCGTTCTTCAAGAAGGTCTACGAGTCCCAGCGTTGCTGGGCGGCCGACGTATGACCTCACGGCGCACTGTGCACCCGTCGTACGAGCTGGCCCCCGACTACTACTGGCCCCAGAAGTAGTCAGCCGGTCGGCGAGAGCACGTCAGGCCGCGTCTGGCCATGGCGGGGGCCCTGGCACCGGGCCCCCGCCGGAGAAGTCCACGAAGGCTTTCTCGCCGGTGCGCGCGGGAAAGTAGAGGGGAGCAAGGGCACGCTCGCTTAGAGTTGTGGGCATGGCGAACGCGAAATGGTCTCAGATGGCACTGTTGGCCGGGGCGCTCCTCGTGGCGGGCTGTGCATCGGCCGTCGCCGCCCGCGTACCAAAGGCTGGCCCCGAGATAGCCTGCGTCACGCCCGCGCCGGATCGTGAGGTTGCCGTCGGCGTCGCCCTCTCGGGCGGGGGCACCCGGGCGGCCCTGTTCGGGGCGGCCGGCCTCGAGGCGCTGGGGCGACTGCGGGCCCCTGGAGGAGGCTCGGTCCTCGAACGGGTGCAGTACCTCTCCAGCGTGTCCGGAGGCAGCCTCGCCGCCACTTACTATGTCAGCAAGAAACCGGACCGGGAGACGGCGGTCCTCGCACCGGATGGCGCGATGACCGCCGACTATCAAGCGTTCTTCGCCAGGTACAAAGAGGTCTTGACGCAGGACATCGAGGACGCGCTCATCTGGCGCCAGCTCCTCAACTTCCGGTGGATCAACTCCGCCCTCGCCGCGCGGTCCCTTTTCGAAATTCTCACCGAGAAGGTCCTGGGCCCGACGACGTTCGAGGACCTGAGCCGACGCGAGACGCGGGGGGACAGCCCCTTCCTGATCGTCAACACCACGCTGTACAACAACGGCCGCCGACTCATCTTCACGACCCTGCCCGCCGACGCCTGGCGCTACGACTTTTTCGAGGCGCTGGAGCAATCCCTGGCTCGGCAGGGGAAGCACGCCAAGATTCAGCCGCCCGTCGTCGACCGCTGGAAAAGCCTGCTCCCGGTGACCCTCGAGGAGCTCGGCGTCAATCCGTGCGGCGTGCGCCTCGCGGCCGCCGCCACCGGGTCGGCATCGTTCCCGCCGCTCGTCGGTCCCATTACCGTCCGGGTGGGGGAGGAGGAGGTCTACTGGCACATCGGGGACGGCGGCCTCTACGAGAACCAGGGGATCGAGTCGCTCCTCTTCCTGTTCCTCAAGAGGTTGCAGGAGCAGCGGGCCCGGCGCGCGGTGATCATCGCGTTCGACAGCTCGTATCCGTTCTCGGTGGGATACCGGAAGCTGAGCCGTCGCTCTGACCCCTTCAGCCTGTTCACCTACGACTTTTCCCGCATCCCCAGCATCATGGAGGAGCGCGCGACAGCCTATCAGTACCTGTTCTTCTCGAGCCTCCAGGCGGAGGGCGTCTTCCCCGATCGGCAGACCGCGCGCGTGGTCCTCCTCAAGCACACCGACGCCGTGTGGAAGGACGACCTGAGCGACCTGCCCGAGGCCTGCCGCAACGAGAAGCCCCCGTTGCGCTCTCCCGAGGAGGTCGTGGAACGGATCGCCGAGATCCCCACGCGGTTCTGGCTGGCATCGGAGTGCGATCGGCAGCTCCTGGTGACCGCCGCCGGCAAGGTCGTCGCGCAAAAGCAGCAGGACATCCTGGAGCTGCTGGAGGAACGCC
>CAWKCA010000028.1:0-109052 GCA_963848005.1 uncultured Candidatus Rokubacteria bacterium | reverse complement strand
CACGCGCTTCCCCCGAGCCGCGGCAAGGGACGCGCCTCTCTGTCGCGAGGCCCGTCGTATGATTGCCGCCGCACTTCGTGAGCGCCGGCGGGAGCGGCTTTCGATCCCGCCGCGAAGGAGGACGCGCCTGCTCGAACAGCTCGCGATGCGGCCTACCAGAAGAAGGGGTCCCACACGCCCCACCGCATGCCGCCCGTCGGACTCACCTCGGCCAGGCTTTCTGCACGGCGGCCGCCTGCGAGGCCCGAGCGAGCTTCTGGTACTGCTGGTACGCCGCCTCGTTGCCCACGTAGGCGCACTGGCATCCCTCGGGATCCGCGAACACGTAGGAGGGCGTGCCCGCGCGGTCGTGGCGCCCGAGCTTCAGCGGCGTGAGGGTCTTGAGGTGTTCGAGGCGCTCCGGAGTGTCGGCCCGCTTGACCTCGAAGCCGGCCTCGATCATCAACACTTCCATCCGGGGCACGTTCTGGGGCAGGCTGCAACCCGGAACCACCAGCGCCACGACGGCGAGGAGGGCACCCGCCGCCCACTCCCGCCACGATGAGGCCTGTCGCATGAAACCCTCTCCCCTCGCGCGAGCGAATCGAACTCGGACTTGGCTGTACCAGGGGGGCGGGAGCGCAAGAACACGCCGCTGGAGTGGTCCGGTGGCGCGGGAGGCCTGGAGTGCTGAGCACGCCGCTTCCGTCGACCGGCCCTTTATCCTGTCGACGCCCGTCCTCCACGCTTGGACCCCGCACGTATTCCTCTTGAGCCCCCCAGTCGACGGACTCCAGCGGACGCTCGCCACGAACAGGGATAGACGTTTGCGCAGCAAGAGTCGGGCACGGTGGGCGCGGCTCTTCGCTGTCGGAACCGAGATCGCCAGGGCCAGGTCCAGCGTGCCGCCGGTCCGCCTGGACCGCGGACCGTGAAATCCCACGTCGCGAGCGAGGTATGTGGGATCGGACCGGCCGAGAGCACGGGGAAGTCCCGCGTTTCGTACTGCCCGGGCGGGAGCCGGACGTGCGGTCGCCCCGGGTTGTCGATGGCCGCGAAATCCTCGGGAGACGAATGGCTCTGTCCATGACGTTGCCTTCCCCTGCGTGCAAGACGGCGGGAGCGCTCATCCGCGCCCCCGCCCGACCGCGATCAGAATCCCGCCAAACCCTGCGGGCTGTTGTAGGGGATCTTCACGCTGGTGATCTCTTTGAGCGAACCGTCCGGCTGCGTCGCGTAGCCCACCAGCTTCGAGGCATTCCCGTAGATCTGGTAGAGATAGGCGCCATCCGGCGTAATCCAGCTATCGCTCGGTCCGCTAATGACGGTTGAGTTGAGACCCCTGGCGGTGCCATCGCCCGGAACCTTTGGCATGCGGGGTCCTTGCGATCGAGAGTTTGTTGCTGTCGATGCGGAAGCTGCTGATGTTGCTGTAACCGAAGTTCGTCGCATACACGAATCGGTCATCAGGGGAGACGGCGAGCCAGCACAGCTCAGAAGGCAGGCCTGCGCTCGTGTCGATCTTCACGAGCGGGCCGACGTTATCTTGCCGTCTCCATCGATCGTTGCAGATGGCGCAGCCGTCGCCGACGGCATATCCGAGGACGAAGGTATCCGGCCGGCCGTTCAGGAAGGCGATGTAGAACGGAGAGCCCGCCTTCGCATCGTGGAACTTGGCTGTGCCAAGTGTGCCGTCTCCTCGTAAGGGGAATACGACGAGGCCGTCGGGATCTGGCGCATTCGAAACGATCACCTTGAATTTGCCGTCCGGCTGCTTGACCCAGAGAATCGGTGAGCCGTCTGGATAAATCCCTGCGCGAACGGGTGGCTGGTCGAACGTGGTGCCGACAAGGAGGAATTTCCCGTCGGGTGAGAGCACGGCCATGGTGGGCACACGTTCGGTCTTGTCTTGCGTTTTCACCGTGTATCGCTCCGGGCGCGCTGTGAGCTTACCTTTGCCGTCGACTGACATCAGCCGGAGATGGTCGGGGCCGAACGAGTGCGGCACGTAAAGGATGCCCTTCGAGGGGTCATAGGCGAGCGATTTGGCCGTGCCGCTCTTTCCCTCGATGCGTTCCCCGTTGGCTTGATGTCCAGCTGTGTGAGTCGGCCGTCCTTGTCGAGACTGAAGCTGGAAACCGAATTGTCGCCGCCATTTGTGGGAAATAGAAACCTCCGGTCCGCCGTGAGGATGACGCTGCCGGCGCCCTCGAAGGCGTTCGGTGCGCTTTCCTGGCCGCTGATCGGTTTGAAAGTTCCGGACCCGGCGCCGCCCGTCGCCACGCGTTCCACCTCGGTCAGCGTGCCGTTCACCGCCCAACGATAGTGAATGATGGCGTTCGGTCTCGTTCGTCTGCATGTAGAGATGCCCGTCACGAGGCTGTGACATACTCGCCGCCCTCTGCGCCGTGGGGCCCTTCTGTGCAGCGGCGATATCTGGGATCCCAGCGACCACCGCCGCCCCAGTCGCCGCGCCCGCCACCATCTGAAGAAATGCTCGACGATCGACGCCTCCCGTGCTCTCCTGGTGCACCTGTCTCATCTGGCCTCCGCTGCTCATTTCTCCCGTCCTCCTTCTGTCGGATGATCTGAATCTCCTTCGGTCACGTCGCTGGGAGACATCACGAGTCACTTGTCTAGCTCACGATAGAATTGCGTCCACACGTGGTCCTTCTTTGCGCTTGCGATATGGCAGAAGGCGCATTCCGACTTCGGCTTCACCTTGGCGGTCGGTGCCTTCGGCTCGTGATGATTGAAGTTGTAGTATCCCCATCCACCGCTTTCCGCGTATCGCTTGGTATCCTTGACGGTCACGTCGGCGCCGTTCATGGCGCCGGGGAAATAACCCCGACCCGACGGTTGCGGGATGGACCCATCAGGAAACTGCTGGGGCCCGAGGGTCCGCTGCAGTTCCTTGAAGAAGATCGTGCCTTCCGGAAACTGGCCGGTCTTCTTGTAGATCTCGTAGGAGCCCGGTTCGATGTAGACGTTGTGGTATTCGGGAAAGCCCGCCTTGCCGCCGTTCAGCGCGTCGGGCGTCAAAGGCGATCCTACGTAGACCCATGTGCGAAAGTTCTTTGGCAACACCAAATCGCCATCCTTCGTGTACTCGGGGAGATAGCGTTGCCTCACCAACGCTGTGTTCGTCTGCTGTCGTTGCGCGAAGACCACCGTGCCAATGGCACAGAGGCCGACGATCCCGAACGTGACGATGAGAATCCTTTTCATGGCGCCTCCTCCTTGTTCGCCAGCCTAGACCGGCGACGTGCTGCGGCTGAGAGCTCTGTACGGTGAAGGTCCCCACGCGCACAGGCCGCGAGTCGAACACGACCGGTCACGAAGGGTTCACGGAGGAACATGGACACCGCCGCGGTTCCCGGCCGCGTCGCCGGCACGCGCTTCCCCCGAGCCGCGGCAAGGGACGCGCCTCTCTGTCGGAGCCGCGAGGCCCCGTCGTATGATTGCCGCCGCACTTCGTGAGCGCCGAGGCCTTCGATCCCGCCGCGAAGGAGGACGCGCCTGCTCGAACAGCTCGCGACGCGGCCTACCAGAAGAAGGGGTCCCACACGCCCCACCGCATGCCGCTCGGACTCACCTCGGCCAGCTTCTGCACGGCGGCCGCCTGCGAGGCCCGAGCGAGCTTCTGGTACTGCTGGTACGCCGCCTCGTTGCCCACGTAGACGCACTGGCATCCCTCGGGATCCGCGAACACGTAGGAGGGCGTGCCCGCGCGGTCGTGGCGCCCGAGCTTCAGCGGCGTGAGGGTCTTGAGGTGTTCGAGGCGCTCCGGAGTGTCGGCCCGCTTGACCTCGAAGCCGGCCTCGATCATCAACGCTTCCATCCGGGGCACGTTCTGGGGCAGGCTGCAACCCGGGACCACTAGCGCGACGACGGCGAGGAGGGCACCCGCCGCCCACTCCCGCCACGATGAGGCCTGTCGCATGAAACCCTCTCCCCTCGCGCGAGCGAATCGAACTCGGACTGGCTGTACCAGGGGGGCGGGAGCGCAACGACCAGCCGCTGGGGTGGCCCGGTGGCGCGGGAGGCCTGGAGTGCTGAGCACGCCGCCTCCGTCGACCGGCCCTTTATCCTGTCGACGCCCGTCCTCCACGCTTGGACCCCGCACGTATTCCTCTTGAGCCACCCCGTCGACGGACGCGCGGACGCTCGCCACGAACAGGGATAGACGTTTGCGCAGCAAGAGTCGGGCACGGTGGGCGCGGCTCTTCGCTGTCGGAACCGTGATCCCCAACGCGTCGGCGACCTCGGCCATCGACAACCCTTCGACGTCGCGCAGCACGATCACGGCCTGATAGTGAGCCGGAAGCTCCGAGACCGCGGAGCTCAGGACTGCCCGAAGCTCTGCTTGCGCCGCGGGGTCATCGACGCTCGACGACCAGTCCTTCACGAGACCCGCATGACGCCCATCCTCGTCGAAGAGGGGAAGAACGTCGTCGAGCGAGATCTCGTCGCGTCGGTGGGCGCCGGCGCGGCGCTTCTCGTAGGCGGCATTGGCGGTGATCCGGTAGATCCACGATCGAAGCGACGATTCCCCTCGGAACGTGTCGATCTTGCTGACGACCTTCCAGAACGCGTCCTGCACGGCTTCCTCGGCATCGTGCTGGTTGCCCGTGATCCCGATCGCCAGGCGATACGCGCGATCGCCGAACGTGGCGACGAGCCACTCGGCGGCGGTCGGCTCGCGCAGACGCAATGCTTCGACGAGCCGCCAGTCGCGGTCGCCTCTCGCCGAGATGACGTGCGGATCGAGCATGGCGTCGCGCCCGGCGCGCGGCGTCGCGGCCAGTGTTCCTTGATGCTTGAGCTCCTCGACTTCCATCGCGCGCCTCCCCGAGTCGTCCGTAAGCCGTCGGGTTCAGTCGATCGGCTACTCCCCCAGGGGCAAGCTCCGTGCCCAAACGGTCCAGACCATCTCGGCGTCGCCAAGCATCCGGAAGCCCTGAGATTTTGATTGACGGGAAACCGGCGCCAGGAATGGGCCTACGGTATTTCGTAAGCGCCGGAGTCCTGCAGGATGGAACCGCGCCTGAAGTTACGACCGTTCGTGATAACTGGAGAGGCTACGTCTCGTGGCGTGTCCGCTTGAATGTGATTCCCAGCTTCTCCATGCGGCTCCGAAGAGTATTCGGATGGAGCTTGAGTATCCGGGCGGCGCCATTGGGACCGTGAATCACCCCCGCCGTGGATTCGAGCGCGGCCACGATGTGCCGGCGCTCGATCTCTTCCAAGGGGACGATGTCGACCGGCGTCGGAGGGCCGACCTGCCCGGCCAGCTTGTTGTCCGGCGCCGCCTTGACCGTCCCGGACGGCGTCACGGGATGACCAGTCGCCGCCGTCACGGGGATGACATCACGATCTATTTCCAGGACCGATCCCTCGCACAGCACGACCGCGCGCTCGATCACGTTCTGCAGCTCCCGGACGTTTCCCGGCCACTCGTAGGCGGTCAGGCGCTGCATCGTCTCCGGCGCCACGGCGCTGATCCGCTTGCCGAGGTTCCGGGAGTAGCGCGAGAGGAAGAACATGACCAATTGCGGGATGTCCGCGCGACGCTCGCGCAGCGGCGGGACCTCGATCGGAAACACGTTCAGCCGGTAGAAGAGGTCGGGACGAAAGCGCCCTGTCCGCACCGCTTCCTGGAGATCGCGATTCGTGGCGGCGATTACCCGCACGTCCACCCGAACCGTCCGGCTCGACCCCACGGGCTCGAACTCCTGCTCCTGGAGAACGCGGAGAAGTTTCACTTGCGTCTCGAGGGGGAGCTCGCCGATCTCGTCGAGGAAGATCGTGCCGCCGTCAGCCAGCTCGAAGCGACCGACGCGGCGCTCCAGGGCGCCGGTGAAGGCACCCTTCACATGCCCGAACAACTCGCTCTCGACCAGGCCCGCGGAGATGGCGCTGCAGTTCACCTTCACCAGTGGACGGTCGCGGCGGGCGCTGCGGTTGTGGATGGCGCGGGCGATCAGCTCTTTGCCGGTCCCGGTCTCGCCAAAAATGAGCACGCTGGTATTGGCCGACGCCACCTGGTCGACTTTGCGCAGCGCGGCGAGCAGGATCGGACTCGAACCCACCAGCTCCTCGAAGGGATGCTCGCGGCGGATCTCTTCCTGCAGATAGACGTTCTCACGCACGAGTCGGTCGCGCAGGTCGCGCACTTCTTCGTAGGTCAGGCAGTGGTCCAGCGCGACCGCCACCGCGCTGCCCACTTGATCGAGCAGGTCGCGTCGAAGCTCCTGGAAGGCCGCCTCTCTCGCCGCCATGAAGAACAGGACCCCAAGGCTGCGCTCGCCGCTCAGCAGCGGCATGGCGCAGACGGACTGCATGCCCTCCCGCTTCATCACATCGAAGGTGACGGGGAACCGTTCGCGCAGCTCCTCCCGCGAAGACGCGATGAGCCACTGCCGAGTTTCTTCGGTCCAGCGGCAGGCGGTCCCCGCCGATGGCAGTTCCTCGACGTGGACCGGGGCCGACGTCGCGTTCCGTGTGGCCAGAACGTACGCCCTGAGCTTGTCGCCCGCGACGGGCAGCTCGATCCCGAAGCGGTCAGACGGCAGGAGGTCCCGCAGGCACTCTGCCAATGTTCCGAACAGCTCGTCTCGGTGCAGGTGGCGCGCCACCGCCCGGTTGATTTCGAGGAGCGCCGCCTGCTCGTCTCGCCGCCTGCCGAGTTCCTCGTAAGCCCCGCAGTGGTCAACGGCCACTGCGATCGAGGCCGCGATTTCCTCGAGCAGAATCGGCGGGACTCCGGACCAGGCATCCGCCTGGTCTGCCATAAGGCTGAGCGCCCCCACGCAGCGTCCCTCGGTCATGAGCGGGACACCGGCGACCGACTCCATGCCCCACCGCCGCAACCTCTCATAGCTACCCGGGAAGCGCTCTCGAACGTGCTCTGCGCGGTCCACGACGAGTAGGCGCCCGTGCTCGATCACCCAGCCCGGGATTGAGCCAGCGCGAGCGATCGTCTGGCCCTGGTAGAACTCGACGCCGAACTTCCCGTACGTGCCGTAGACCGTCAAGCTCGATGGGTCGGTACCCGGCAGCAGGAGGATCGAGCGACTCACCGGAACGACTCCCTGGAGCGCTTGCCCGATGGCCGTGAACAGCCCCTTGCGGTCGAGATGACCAGCGACGGCGCGATGGATCGCGACGAGCGCCGCCAAGTGATCGGGGGCGAGCCTCAGGTCCCGTGTTCTCTGGAGTCGCAGTTGAAGCTCGTCAGCGGCCTGCTGGACGGCGCCTCGCTCTGGAGCGACTGGCTGAGGCCGGCCACTGCTCGAGGGTCTCGACGAATCACCAACCATGCCGCCTGTACCTATCGACGCGCCCCTTGGGTACCGTCGCGGATGTCGGAATCGCTGAGGCGGGGCCGGGGCACGCTAGATATACCGCGTGGGCCTGTCAGCGTCAATTGCGTCGCCGTGATTCCCGACGACCCAGGCGAGCCACAGCCACATCGCGTGCTCCGTCGTCCGGCGGCGTGACGATGGCTCCGCCGAGCGCCATCTTGCTCCCCCACAGAGGGTCGGCAGGCAAGGTTGGCCGGCGGAGTCCGGGTGAGAGGGCATTTGGAGGGCCTATGCTCCGCGAGCCGCCCCGGTCTTTCACGCCCTCCCACCACCCACGGACGAAGACATCGCGGAGGTGCTCGAGCAGGTCCACGCCCGCGTGCAACGGCTCTTGCGACGCCGTGAGCGCTCGCCCGAGGAAGGCGCCGATGACGGCCGGGTGCGCCCGCGTGCTTCTTCTCATCGGGCCCGCGGTGTTCGTCACCCTCCTGGCCTATCGGCTCTGGCGTCGGTCGCGGTACGGTGCGGCTCAGGGTGTCGAGATCACGGCGATGACCTGCGAAGCCCCCAGCGCGCAGGGCGGATGACGTCCCGCGGTAGCAACGAGCCGCCCGCTCGCCTCCGGGGACGCGCCGGGCCTCAGGGCTTCGGGATGTGCAGCGTCTTGCTGATCATCAGCGAGCCGGAGAGTGCGAAGAGGAGTACCAGCGGGTGCAGGCCGAAGGGGCCGAGCGTGACGATGCCGAGGGGCAGCGCCGGCCCGATACGACCCAGCCAAGCCAGCAGCACCGTGAACAGGACCAGGACGACGCTGGTGGGAATCGGCGTGCCCTCGAAGTACCGCACCTTGCCGTTGCCCTCGGCCAGCGCGTCGGCCGTGACATTGTAGCGGGCGAGCCGGCTGATGCCACAGGCCACGAAGTAGAGGAGGACCAGCGCATCCCAGACGGTCGTCATGCCCACCGCGTAGGCCAGGCACGCCGGGGCCACGCCGAAGCTGATGACGTCGGCCAGTGAGTCCAGTTCGCGTCCCAGAGCGGACGCCTTGTGGCGCCAGCGCGCGATCCGCCCGTCCATGACGTCGAAGAGCAGCGCCGCTACCACCAACAGCCCCGCCGCATAGACTTTGTCCACGCGTGCCTCGCGCACGTGATCCATGGCCAGGAAGATGGCCGCGGTCCCACAGGCGCCGTTGGCCAGAGTGATGACGTCGGCCAGGTGAAAGTCGCGGATCATCGAGAAGTGCCGCGCGCGCCGGCTCTCGGCACGACCTCCCCGCCTCATGCCGATGCTCTCGGCCACCCGGCGATCGAGGGTCGGCCCGTCGCCTGCGGGATCGCCCCCTGCCTGAAGATCGAGACCCAACCGCCGTGGCGCGTGCGCATGTCCTCCGGATCGAGAATGCCGTCAGACCGTCAGCCGGAGGCGGAAGAGCCGCTGCACCAGGAGGATGAACCCGCCGACGATGACGATCTGCAGCGCCGACGCGGCGGCGATCGACGGGTCGGCCTCGAACTTGCGAGCGCGGTCCCCGGTCTCGGTGTGACTCCCTCGCAGCGAGACCGCGGCTGATTCGCAATTCACGAGCTCGGGAGCAACACCCGCTGCGGCCGCGCCTTAGAACACCGTATTCTATGCTCACCGGTCACACACCGCGACTCTCCTCGCCACATCCGTGCGCTCCCGGAACCGGGGCGGCTGACAGAAGAAGAGAAGCAGCGCCTTTGTCTAGAACACCTGAGGGGAAACCGGATTACGTGCCCCGAAGATGGAGCGATGTTTAGCGTGCACGATGTCACAACGACCGAGTCAGTTGGACGCGACCTTATCGCCGTGTGTCCAGCCTGCGGGCTCAGAGCGGACCTCCGGGGGCCCTCACGCCAAGGCTGGAAGAGCTGCACGATTTCGGGGGTGCGCCCCGACACCGCAGGCACAGAGCGGAGAGCCGGGTGGCCCTGGCCGAGGCACCAGGCGTTCGTCGGAGTCGAGCCGCGAGCCCCGCCACGTCACGACCGAGTTTCACGCCAGTCTGTGCTCCCGGAAGCAGCGCAGGCGATGCTCGCGGACCAGGTGGCGTGACCCAATGCCCCCGAAGCGCCTCCCCATCGACCGCGAAGCCCTCTACCGCGAGGGCTGGGTGACTGGTTGGTGTGGGCAGAGTCGCAGGCCGACGCGGGGGACCCGTAAAGGGGTGGCTGCGCAGATCGAACGACGAGGGGAGCCCACGTGAGCCATAAACTCATGGGCGTTCGGGCGTAGAATAGCTGCCACGATGAAGAGGGGCGTGTGCGCGGTGCTCGTCGCAGCCGTCGTCTTGCTCAGCGCGCTCAGCGAGCCTGTGATCGCCGGGTCGGGTGGCCACGGTGGCGGGCGCGGCTGGCATGGAGGCGGCAAGTGGCACGGAGGCGGCGGCAAGTGGGGCGGGCACGGTGGAGGGGGCGGTAGGTGGGCGTGGGGTGGTCGGGCGTGGTGGGGCCCCGGATGGTGGGGCCCCGGTTGGTACGGCTATCCCTACGCCTACGGGTACCCGTACGCTTACTCGCCGCCCGTGGTCGTGCAGCAGACTCCGCAGGTGTACATCGAGCAGACGCCTCCTGCGCCGCAGCCGGCTCCGCAGCAGTATTGGTATTACTGCGAGGACGCCCGGCGTACTACCCCTATGTTCGGGAGTGTCCCCTAGGGTGGATGACGGTTGTCCCGCCCACGGGGCCGCCCTCAACGCCGCGTTAGCGCGGTACTGTGGACGAGGACATCGTGGCAATGCTGAGACGAGTGCTGCTCTAGTCGGTCGACCCAGAGGTCAGGGCCACGGGCACTATCCCGAGGGGTTCCACCCGTAGGGACCTGGACCATCGATTCCCCAAGTGAGCATGCTGGACCGCAGGACGCCCGGCGCGGCGATTTCGGCGCCACGGGCTGGACCGCTGGGGGTACTGCCCGTGAGCGGTCGCTCGAAACTCTCCGAGGTAGGCCGGCGCGCCGCTCGCCCGCCCCCGGATGCTCATCGAGCGCTCAGCCGATCGTCTTCTTCTCCCAACTGGAAGGGCCATCCAGAGTTGCTGCCAGACAGATCCATCTTCTGTTTGAGCTCTTTGAGATCGACCAGCACGAGCCAAGCGAGCTGATTCTCAAAGACCTTCGCTTCCGTGTGCAGGTAGATCTTTTGACGTTCAAGATCTCTGATCTCAAAGTGACCGTTGACATCCGTGCGGGTTGTCCGCAAAGCGTGCTTCTGCAGGAGTTCCCTCGCTTTGGCCTGATACTCGGTAGCGGTTTGCCGAACGGCAAGCCCGAATTTCTTTTGGTTTTGCTCTAGCACTTTGAGTTGGGCTCGTACTAGAACCTCCGGCGGCACATTCGGTGGCTTGTGGGCCCAAATGGCTTTCCATATCCACAAGGTCGTCGAGTACTACCTGTTGCGGCGGGTGGCCGGCAACTACACGCCGCTGGGGGACCTCCTGGCGGTCTTCGAGCGCGAGTGGGAGAACCAGGGCTTCCTCACCTGGGAGCACGAGGAGGCGCGCAAGGCCGCCGGCCGGGCCGCCCTCACTCGCTTCTGGCACCAGGAGGAAGCGGATGGTACGCGGCCTAGCTATGTAGAGAAGGATTTCGGATTTGCGCTGGGCCCCGACCGGGTGCGGGGACGGTTCGACCGCGTGGACGAGGATCTTCTCGGCGCGACCATCATCGACTACAAGACGAGCGAGGTCACCACGCAGAAGGAAGCGACGCGCCGGGTGGCCAAGAGCCTCCAGCTCAAGATGTACGCCCTCGCCTGGCGGGAGATGACGGGCGCCCTTCCGCAGCGGGTGGAGCTGCACTTCATCGAGTCGCGCGTGGTCGGACGCCACGTGCCCACGGCGGCGGATGCGGCGGAGGCGGTGGACGCGGTGCAGCGGGTGGCGGCAGGCATCCGGACGCGCCGATACGAGGCCACGCCCTCGCCCCACACCTGCCGCTACTGCGCGTACAACCAGATCTGCCCCTTCACCGCCACGCGGGAGTGACGCGCCGCCATCGCTCGGCCCTAACCCGGTGGCCCTTTCGAGATCGCTGGTAGTATTGCGCGGCGACGCGCTGGGTGAGGGGCATGGGAGACGAGACATCTGAATCGCGCCGCGTGCTCATCAACTACCGGCGAGCGGACACGCAAAGGCGATGGCCGGGATGCGCGCTCGCCCAGCCCGCTCTTCCGGAGCACCGTTCCGGCCCGGGGCCGCAGGCCACTCATCGGGCGGGAGAGCCTTCTCGACGCGATGGTCAACTGTTTGTACGAGCAACAGAGTCCCCAGATGCTCGCGCTGCATGGACCTCCTTCCTTGGTCTCTCCACCTCCTGGGATTCGCCTCTAAGCACAAGCTCTGCCGACCGTGGAAGTCGACTGGCCGGGCTTAGAGCCCGGCCCTCGGTCCTGCTATCCTCGCAGGACGGATCCCGGGTCCTGCATGAAAGGGGGACCACCGATGCGAGCTTCCCTGGTGGCCGCGCTATTCCTGTATCTCGTCGCCCACGGGGCGAACTTGGGGTCGGCGCAGACGACGAACGTCACCGGGGCGGCCTCGGTGCAGAGCACTCCGGAGCAGGTCGGCTACGGGGTGGCCAGCGTGCTGGGGACGCTCGTCTACGCGCCCGTCAAGGCCGTCTTCTGCATCCTGGGGGGCTTCGGCAGCCTCGTCACACTGCCCTTCAGCACCGAGGCGGCGGGCAAGATCGCTGGCGCCTCCTGTGGCGGAAGCTGGGTCATCACGCCGGATGTGGTGCGGGGCGAGGAGCCCGTAAGGTTCGTCGGCGGATCGCGACCGTGAGAGCCTGCTGAGCCGAACTTACGATGACCCACGCCAGGGCGGCGGTCGCCATCCTGACGGCGCTGGTCCTCGGGGGCGCCGCGAGCCTCACGAGCGAGGGCCAGCAGCGCCCGGCGGGCAGGAGCGCGGACCAACTGCGCGAGGAGATGGTTACCGCGCAGATCGCGTCGCAGGGGATCACCGACCCCTTGGTGCTCAGGGCGATGAGGGAGGTCCCGCGCCACTTCTTCGTACCCGAGGCGTTGCGGGCACATGCCTACGAGAACCGTGCCTTGCCGGTGGGCGAGCAGCAGACGATCTCCCAACCCTACATCGTGGCGCTGATGACCCAACTGGCCCGCGTCGAGCCCGGCGAGAAGGTCCTGGAGGTGGGCACCGGATCCGGCTACCAGGCGGCGATCCTGGCCCGAATGGGAGCCGCGGTCTACACCGTCGAGATCGTCCCCACGCTCGCCCATCGCGCGAGGAAGACGCTCGACTCCCTCGGCTACCGGAACATCGAGTACAGGGCGGGGGACGGCTACCGGGGCTGGCCCGAGGCGGCCCCCTTCGGCGCCATCCTCGTGACTGCGGCGCCCAATCACGTTCCGCAGCCACTCGTAGATCAGCTCGCCGTCGGGGGGCGTCTCATCATCCCCGTGGGCGCCGCCGTGCAGAAGCTGATGGTCATCACGCGCACCGCGGACGGAACCCGCAGCGAGGAGATCATCCCCGTCCGGTTCGTGCCCATGACCGGCGAGGCAGAGCGCACCCCCCGTTGAGACCGGGCGAAGCGCAGCGCGCTTTGGCCAGACCGCTGTGTTGCGTCGCTCGCTTGGCCATGGGCACACCCGAGTGCTGCCCGACAAATGCGAACAAAGCACGTCGCGACTGTGGACTCAAATGGGCGAGGTCCGATCCCCCCTTCTCCCCGTGCCCCGCGGATACCGGCCCAGCGGGCCGCAGCCAGCCATGGATGCGCTAGGTCGGATCTCGGCGCGAAAAACGCGGATCTCGCTGCAATCGCCGCTCCTGGCGCCTCGCAGGTGCCTCCGAAACTGCGGTATAGAGTCACCCCAGCACAAGGGGGACTCACTCATGGAGATCGGACGCTACACATCGTTCCCACGCCCGCGGCCAGCCAGGAGCTGGAGCGCCTGGGCGACGAGATCGCCGAGCTGTCCGCCCACCTCGACGCCGCCACCGCGCGCCTGCTGGAGCTCATCCGCGAATTCGATGCCCGGGGCGGCTGGAACACTGGCTTCCCCTCCTGCGCCGCCTGGCTGACCTGGCGCATCGGGCTCGCCCCGGGCGCCGCCCGCGAGCACGTGCGGGTGGCGCGCGCCCTGGGCACGCTGCCCCGGCTGGCCCAGGCCCTGGCCCGCGGGGAGCTGTCGTACTCCAAGGTCCGGGAGCTGACGCGCGTGGCCACGCCGGAGACCGAAGAGCGGCTGCTGGGGGTAGGGCGGGCCGGCACGACCGAGCACGTGGCGCGGATCGTGCGGGGCTGGCGCCGGGTGGACCGGCACGCCGAGGCCCGCGAGGCGGCTCTTCAGCACGCGAGCCGGGCGCTGCACGTGTATCCGGACAGTGACGGCACGGTGCGGATCAAGGGGCGGCTGACTCCGGAGGTCGGGGCCCTGCTCGTGCAGGCGCTGACGGCGGCTCGGGAGACGTTGTACCAGCGGGCTCGCGGGCAGGCCGGGAATCCGGCGACGTTCCCGCGGGAACGCCGACGATGGAGCAGCAGCAGGCAGACGCCCTCGCCCTGCTCGCGGAGACGGCCCTCCACCACGGCATCGATCCGGGCGCTCCGGGCGAGCGCTACCAGATAGTCGTCCACGTCGATGCCGAAGTCCTGGCGGATGCCGACGCGCCGGGCCAGTCGGCGCTGGAGGACGGCGCGCGCGTTCCAGCTGGAACGTCCCAGCGCCTGGCCTGCGACGCCAGCCGGGTGGTGATGCGCCACGGCCGGGATGGCCGGGTCGTGGAGGTCGATGCCCGGAACTCGACGATACCGTTTGGACGGGCCGGCGCTGCCCATCCGGGGCGTCGTCCCACGCCGGCCGCGTAGCTTCGCGGAGGACGCGATCGTGCCGCCGGCAGCACGGAGGAAGAGCACGGACTCCTGACGATAGAGACGCCCCGACCAGGGCCGTGGTGAGGAGTATTTAGTAGGGCCGCTCATTCCATCCGGCCACCCCAAGACGACCCGATCACAAGCCGCCCCGCGCCGCGCGCACGTGGCGGGCGTTCCTTGAAGTTGGCGAAGATACTGCCGTCGACGTAGCATCCCGCCGCGCACGCTGGCGATGTCGGCCATGCCGACATCGGCCATCGTCTCGATGGCCGCCGTCTCCCCTCCGTCGGACACACCCCCGGCCCCGCCTTCCGCTCCGCCCGCGCAGAACGCGTTCGTGAACGCCGCCTCACACCCAGCGAAGTCTGGCGTCTTGCCCGTCGCCGCCTTCGCGTACTCGATGGCCAGGCATGCCGCCCTTCGCCCCGCGACGCCGTCCACGCGCGCAGCACCATGAGCCTGTCTTATTGGCCGGGCCGCAACTGGTTTCGGTGATGCCGAAGGTGGTCAACCGGATAGCGGAAGAGATTCTCCATGTGCATGGGCGTCGTAAAGCTGGGGTCCCAACGGTCGGGTAGTGCATAGCCAGCGCCCAGTCGCCCGGGCGGACGCGCTCGAGCCGTCCGAGAATGGTCCCATGCACTTGGTCGAACTTGCTGATCAGGCCCGCCCGGCCGAGCAGACGGGCCCCGGCGCGAGGGCCCACCGTGTTAATCCGGTTGAAGAGCGGAGTCGAGAAGTTGAGGATCGCCGCAAAGATTCTGGAACACACCGCAGGCAAGTGACCGAAGAAGACCAGGATGCCGGCCAAGGGCAGCACGAGGATGAACCCGAGGAGGACATGAAAAAGGAGCTGACCATTCGTCCAGCCGGGGTTGTGGCTCGGCTTGGCCCACCACTGCTCTGAGATCGAGGCGACCATATCGTGAAATTCCCGACGGGCGGCCTCGAGGTCGCATCTGAGGTGTTCGCGTCGGGTCTCAATGTCGGATGTCATTTCCTCATCTCTGCCTGGTCGGCCATCGCGACAAGTCGAGGGCCTGCATGGCGTCGACTACCTGCCCCAGGCCGGTCCACGAGTCGAGCCAGGCGCGGACCATGTGGCCCTCGGAAACCTCCTTCGGCAGCAGCGCGCCGACCAGGGCCGTGGTGAGGAGGGAACATCGCCGGGAAGTGTCACCGTCTGCGCCGTGAACCAAATGCCTCACTCCCCTTTGCGAAACGTGACCGGATACTCGACGCGGCCCGCCGGGCCACGAACCGGCTCATCGACGATTCCGCTCAGGACTCCGGGCGAGGTCAACCGGAGCTTCCATGGGACAAGCACGGCTCGCGCGGGGACCGTGAATTCAAGAGCGAGCGCGCCCGCAGTTTGGTGGACCGCGATCTGAATCCTCCCGAGACGGTCCTCGGTCACGCCGAAGCGACCAGCGGCGGTGCTCTCACTCACGGTGTCGATGACCAGAACGCGGGCCCCAGACGGCCTCGCCACAACTCCTCCGGGAATCGGTCGGACACCCGCCATGGTAGCCGAGCGCCGGTGGCCCCGCCCGGGGAAACGCCCTCACACGACCCTCATCGCCGCGTGGGCGCGGATCACCAGCCGGCGCGCCGTCCACGCGCAGAGCACCATCAGCGCGTCGAGGGCCTGGGCCGTCGGGAAGGTCGGCCCCTGCTCGAGCAGCCGGCCGACGATACGGCGAGTCAGGCGATTGAGCTTGATCCGCGCGGGCGCACGGGTCGGATTGCCAGGGTAGCCCAGCAACGAAGATAGGGCGTCGGGGCTCAACGTCTAGCGCCGCCCGATCCTCGGTCGCAATCGCACCGCTCTTATTGGACCGTCTTCAGCTGGTCAAGCCGCGCCGTCACGTCCGCGATCGCCTTCGTCACCTCAGGGATTTGCTCCTCTTCGGACTGGCGACGAAGTGGGCTGTCTCCGCTCGTAGAGTTCCCTCCGACCACCGCAGCGACCATAAGTCCCCTCATTCCCGTTATCGTCCTCGTACAGTACTTGAGTCACGACTCTGACGTTCTGTCCTTTGAAATCGACCTGTGCGGTGTCGAGACCGAGTTCCTTTGACTTGATCGCAGAACACAAGTCACGAGTCGTGGCGTGGCTGAATGGAGCGACATCAACTCCTCGGCATCGAGGACTCCGAGCCGGTCGCGCTGGACCCCACCCTCCTGGTACACGTGCACCTGGAGTGCCGCGACTGCCTGCTTTGTCCCCTGGGGCGTAGGCCCTCACCGGGGTTAACTCCACCCGCCCGTTCCTGCCACTCACGAGAATCGGGCTGTAGTACTCCCGGATCGCTACAATCCCTTTCTTCAGGAGAAACCGTTCGAACTTGGTTCCAGTCTCTCCGTCCTGGCGCTGACCCGTCGCAGGCGCGGGGGTTCGCAGAAGCCACGTCATATAGCCGACCGTCGTTGTCGCCACGAGGATCAGGATGATTCCAGTAGCCCACATCCAGGCCCGCTTCATTGGTGGCCTCCGGTTTGCCTGAAGAATCGTCCGCGAGTTGGCATCAGCTTGGCCGGGTATCGGTGCCCACTAACGGGTCAGGCCGCATCGCGTGGATGACCTGACCGGTGCCCGCCCAGAGTCGAGCGCGCAGACCATCTCGCCCTCGGGCACGTCCTTCGGCAGCAGGGCGCCGACGAGGGGCAGTGGTGAGGAGGTTGCGGCTGCCAGAAGCGTCACTCACCGGATGGCTCCCTCATCGCCGCCTCCGCCTGCTCCAGCCAGAAGCGCATGTCCATCTCGCGGTACATCGTCGTCGCGGTGGTGAGGTGCTCGCGGGCCTGCTCGTGCCTGCCCGTGCGCCGGTAGAGCTTGCCGAGACCGAGGTGGCAATGGGCGACGACGGGGCGCATGCCGAGCTCTCCGGCGAGTGCCAGCGCCTCGCGGTAATGAGCCTCGGCCCGATCGGCGTCGAAGCGGTCGGCATGCGCTGCAATATCCCCGAGCAGGTGGCGCGCATGGGCCGCGAACCCGGGCTGACGCACCAGCGATGCGCTTGCGCGGTTGGCCAGCCGTTGCGCCTCGGTCAGCCGGCCGAGGTGCAGAAAGGCGCGGCCCAGCGCATGGCACGCCCAGCCGTGCGTGATCACGAATCCCTGCGCGGTGTCGCACTCGAGGAGTTGCTCCGCTTCCGCGAGCCGGCTGAGCGAGTCGCTCTCCTGGCCGAGCCGCGCCAATGACCAGGCGGAAAAGGCAACACCCAACGACAGCAGGTTCGCGACGTGCCCCGTCCGCAGCGCCGCGATCCAGCGCTCGGTCGCCGGGCGCGCCCGGGCCCAGTCGCCCCTGAGGAGCGCGACAGTGCTCGCGGCCAGATGAGCCAGGGCGATGGTGAAGGCGTGTTGCGTCGGCTCGGCCAGTCGGATTGCCTCGGCCTCGTACTCGACCCCTTCGGCGAATCTGCCGAGCTGAGCGAGGCTCATGGCCAGCCAGACGCGCGCGTAGATGGAGGGCGGTGCGGTCAGTCCGAAGTACTCGTAGACCCATTCGGGCGGCAGCGCCGACAGGTTGCCGGCCGCCAGCTCAAGTACACGGTCGTACTCCCCCCGGCTGTAGTGCGCCTGCACCAGGAACGTCGTGGTGAGGATGCGGAGTCTCAAGTCTCCCAGACGTCCGGCGATTTCGAGCGCTCGGGCGCCAGTGGCCAGGGCCTCGTCGCACTCGACAAGCTGGTTGTGGACGTTCGTCATCAAGGCGCAGACCCGACCTCGCCGGCGGTCGTCGTTCAACTTCTCGGCCAGGGCCTCGGCCTCGCGCAGCCGCTCCAGCTGTTGCCGGATTTCGTTGAGCTGGCTCAGCACCGTCCGCAGCTCGAGGCGGATCTCGAAGCCCTGCTCCAGCGATGCTTGGCTCTCCGGGAGTGCCGGGAGGACCGCCAGCGCCTGCTCGAACCAGACTCGCGCGTCCGGGAGCGCTGATCGCGCGGTCGCCTTCAGCCCGGCCCGCCGGAAGTAGTGCACCGCCTTCTCGCGCAACTCGCCCCGGACGGCGTGATGAGCGAGCCGATCGATCTGCTCGCCTAGTCGATCTCTGTGGAGCGTCTCTATCGCCTCGACGATCCGCCCGTGAAGCTCGCGCCGTCGCTCCTGTAGCAGGCTGCCATACGCCACCTCGTGCGTGAGCGCATGCTTGAAGGAGTACTCGAGATCGGGATAGAGTCCGGTCTCGTAGATGAATTCGGCGGCCTGCAGCTCGTCGAGTCCGCAGCGTAGCGCCTCCTCCGGCACCTCGGCGATCGCCTGGAGCAGCACGAACGGCACGTCCTTGCCGACGACCGAGGCGACCTGCAGGAGGCGTTTGTCCTCCGGAGGGAGCCGGTCGATGCGCGCCGCCAGTATCACCTGGACCGTGGGCGGGACCTGGATCGCTTGGACCGGTTGCGTCAGCCGATACCGGCCACGCTCCCCCGTCAGCGTCCCGGTCTCCACCAGGGTCCGGACGGTTTCCTCCAGGAAGAACGGGTTGCCCCGCTTGACGAGGAGCTGCTTGAGCGGGGCGAGCCCGGGATCGTCGCCGAGGAGCCCGTCCAGCAGCTCTCCAGCGCTCTCGGCCGGGAGCGCGTCCAGCCGCAGCTGGCTGTAGGACGTCTTGCCGCCCCAGGCATGCTGGTACTCGGGACGGTAGTTCACGAGCAGCAGCAGGCGCGCCGATCCAAGGCTGTCGACGAGGCCGTCGAGCAGGGCCTGGCTCTCGCTGTCGATCCAGTGCAGGTCCTCGAAGATCAGGAGGAGGGGTTGCTCGCGCGCTTCCCTCAGCAGCAGTCGCTTGACGGCGTCGAGCGTGAGCCGCCGACGCTGCCTGGGTCGAGCGACTGCCACGAGGCATCGTCCATGGGCACGTCGAGCAGCGCCAGCAACGCTGGCAGCGTCGGCTCCAGCGCGCGGTCGAGCGTCAGCAGCTTGCCCGTCACCTTCTCGCGAATCTCGCGGAGGTCGTCGCGGTCCTGGATCTTGAAGTAGCCCTTGAGGAGGTCGATCACCGGCAGGTAGCTCGTCGCCTTTCCGTACGAGACGGAGGCGCTCTCGAGGGTGAGCCAGCCCCGCAGGCGGTGCGAGTGGGTGAGCTCGTAGACCAGGCGCGACTTGCCCACCCCCGCCTCGCCGACGATCGCCACCACCTGACCGTGACCGTCGCCCGCGAGCTGCTGCGCGCGACGGAGCTGCTCCAGCTCGGCGTCGCGCCCGACGAACCGCGTCAGCCCACGCCAGGCGGCCGCCTGCAGACGGGTCCGCGCCGGGCCCGCCCCCGTCACCTCGTAGACCTCCACCGCTTCCGCGAGCCCCTTCACCGGCACGGGGCCAAGCGATTTCACCGCGACGTAGCCCTCGGCCAGAGCCAGCGTCTCGGGCGTGATCACGACCGCACCGGGATCGGCGATCTGCTCCATCCGCGCGGCCAGGTGCGTCGTCTGGCCGACCGCGGTATAGTCCATGTGCAGATCGCTTCCGATGGCACGCACGACGACCTCACCGGAGTTGAGTCCGACTCGGATCTTGACACGTCCGCCGTGAGCGCGGCGCACGTCATCAGCGTATCGCTTCACCGACTCCTGCATCCGAAGCGCCGCGTAGCACGCGCGCACGGCGTGATCCTCGTGCGCGAGCGGCGCGCCGAACAGCGCCATGATCCCGTCGCCCATCACTTGGTTGACCGTGCCCTCGTAGCGGTGGACGGCCTCCATCATCCGCTCCAGGACGGGGTCGAGGATCTTGCGCGCCTCCTCGGGGTCACGGTCGGCGAGCAGCTCCATCGAGCCCTTGAGGTCGGCGAAGAGCACCGTCACCTGCTTGCGCTCGCCTTCCAGGGCGGCCTTGGAGGTGAGGATCTTCTCGGCGAGGTGCTTGGGGGTGTAGGACTCGGGAGCGGCGAACCGCGGCTGAGCCGGCTTGTCGAGCGGTGCTGCGCATTGGCCGCAGAACTTGTTCTCGGGAGGATTAGCTGCCCCGCACGACGGGCAGACACAGGCCAGCGACGCAGCGCACTGGCCGCAGAACCTCATGCCAGCGGGATTCTCCGCTTGGCACCGGGGACACGTCATGCCGGAGCCTCCGGGCAGCCGGGCGGCTAAAGTCCGAACGGTGGGGTGAAGACTAAGCGTCCGGGGCTCGCGTGGTCAAGAACGGCCGCAGGGGTCGGGCCGCATCAGCGCACCTCCGGCTGCTTGGCGGCAAGGACGACGATGGGGTACGCCACGTGGATGTCCTCGCCCTCGCGCCGCACGGGGATGCCGAGGCGGTCATCCTCGATGGCCGCGGAGAGGGTCTCGCGGATGGCGTCGACGTCACCCGGCTTCGGGAAGCAGCGTTCGAGCAGGCTGTCCAGATCCATCTCCAGCCAGTACGACGTCTCGCGCGGCTCCCGCAGCCCCGCCCGGCGCAACAGTGCGCGGTGTTCGGCCAGGGCAGAGCGCGCGTGTGCGAAGGGTCGCGTAGCCGCTCCATGCGGTTGAACGCGGCGGCCTTGACGGGATCGGGTGAGGCCTGGGTGTCCACCACCATCACGGTGGTGGTCAGGTGTTCCTGCGCCTTCTGCCGCTCGCTCGTGCGCCGGTAGAGCTTGCCGAGGCCGAGGTGGCAGTGGGCGATGAGGGGCCGCATGCCGCGCTCCGTGGCCAATGCCGCTGCCGCGTGGTACGAGTCCTTTGCCGCCACGATCTCAGGCGCTTCGGACGAGGACGCGATCTCGGCACTCACCCGTAACACATGGGCTTCGTTGCCCCGTTCTCCGTGGCGCCGCGCAAGCTCTGCCGCGGTGATCGCATGGTGACGCGCGTCCTGGATGCGGCCTGCCGTCAGATATCCTTCACTCAGGTGGGCAGACCACAAAGCTTGATCAACTCGTCTGGCCATGGCTGCCGCTCGTTCGACTGCCTCTTCGAGGAGAGGAATGGCTTCCGCGAGCTGGCCCGAGAGAGCGTACGCCTGGCCCAGCAACGAGGTTGCGACCGGCAGCCAGAACGGTACCGTCAAGCTTTGACAGAGCTTGAACCCGGTTCCGAGCGCATCAATGGCCCTTCGCAAGGTCCCTTGCCGAAGGTACGCGTAGCCGATACCGAAGTACGCGTTGACGCGGCTCAGGGGATGGCCCGCTGCGTCAGCGATCTCGACTTCTTCCTGGCCGCGGCCGATGGCCTCGCGAAACTCTCCAAGTTCGGCGAGGGACCACGCGATCCAGGTGCGCGAGTACACGGCAGGAAGGGCCGCGAGTCCGAAGTGCTCTCGCGCAAGGTCTCCTCTGAGGAGCTCGACATTTCTCGTGAGCACTCGGACCGCCGTCTGATAGTCGCCGCGGGCGTGGTGGGCTAGTCCTACGTGCAGGTTCGTTGACACCTGCACCGCGAGATCCCCGAGGGCCCTTCCGATCGCCATGGCACGATGTCCGGCTTCGATAGCACGCTCGTAATCACCGACAATCCAATGGTACTGGGTGATGTACGAGTAGGCCCGACCGATCCTCGGCTGATCGGCAAGAGCTTCCGCGGCGTCTCGCGCCTCGCGAAGATGAGGCAGAATCCGATCGAATTCCCCCATCGGCCACAGCGCATTCCGGAGCGCAAACCGAAGCTCTATCGTTTGTTCAATGGACACTTGATCCGGTGCGAGATGGTGCTTCGATTCCAAAGCCCGCTCTAGGTAATTCGCGGCCTCTCGATAAGCGGAGCGCCCCGCCGCCTTGACACCGGCTCGGTGGAGATAGTCCGATGCCTTGCCCCACATCTCGGCTTTGAGGGCGTGGTGAGCGAGCTGCTCGATCTGTTCCGCCAGCCGATCTGCAGAAAGGCGCTCCATCGCCTCCAGAATACGGGCGTGGAGCGCGCGGCGACGATCCTGGAGGAGGCCCCCGTACGCTACCTCGTGGGTCAGCGCGTGCTTGAAGGTGAATTCAATATCCGGGAACAGCCGCGTCTCGTAGAGGAACTCCGCCTCCTGCAAGTGCCCGAGCCCGCGCCGCAGCGTCTCCTCCGGCTGCTCCGCGATCGCCGCCAGGAGCGCGTAGGGCACGTCCTTGCCGATCACCGAGGCCGCCTGCAGGAGCCGCTTCTCCTCCGGCAGCAACCGGTCGATCCGCGCCGCCAGGATTGTTTGCACTGTCGTCGGCACCTGCAGCGCCTCCAGCGGCCGCGTCAGCCAGTATGCCCCTCGTTCCCCCGCCAGCACCCCCGTCTCCACCAGCGTCCGCACCGTCTCCTCCAGGAAGAACGGGTTGCCACGCTTCACGAGCATCTGCGTCTAGCGGCGCCAGCCCGGGGTCCGACCCGAGCAGCGCCGCCAGCAGTTCTGCCGCGCTCTCTGTGGGCAGGCATGTCGAGTCGCAGCTGCTAGTACGCCGTCTTGCTCCCCCAGCGGTGCTCGTACTCGGGGCGGTAGTTCACCAGGAGCAGCAGGCGCGCGGACCCGAGGCCCTCCACCAGGCTGTCGAGTAGGGCCTGGGTTTCCCCATCGACCCAGTGCAGGTCCTCGAAGACCACCAGCAGCGGCTGCCCCTGGCTCTCCCGCAACAGCAGGCGCTTGACCGCATCCAGCGTGCGCTGGCGGCGCTGCGGCGGGTCCAGGTTCTGCCAGGCCGGGTTCTCGACCGGCACGTCGAGCAATGCGAGCAGCGGGGGCAATAGGGGCTCGAGCGCCCGGTCCAGGCCCAGCACGCGGCCCAGCACCTTGGCGTGCATGTCCCGGTGATCGTCGCGGTCGCCAATCTTGAAGTAGCCCTTCAGCAGGTCGATCACGGGTAGGTAGCTGGTGGCCTTGCCGTAGGAGACAGACGAGGCCTCCAGGATCAGCCAGTCCTGTACCCGATGCGAGTGGGTGAACTCGTAAGTGAGCCGCGACTTGCCCACCCCGGCCTCGCCCACGATAGCGACCACCTGGCCGTAGCCCGCACCGGCCTGGCCGAGAACCCGGCGCAGGTGCTCGACACCTCGGCGTCGCGTCCCACGAAGCGCGTGAGCCCTCGGAGGGCGGCGGCCTGCAGGCGCGTCCGGGCCTGACCCGCTCCCGTCAGCTCGAAGATCTCGATCGTGTCTCCGCGCCGTCGTGCGCGCAACTACTGTTCACCTTTGGCTGACGCGGCCAGCCTCATGCTCCGCGGCAGCCGCTCTGAGCGCCCCTTCGTCTCATCGCTGAGCCGCCGCACGATCTGAGTGGTCTTGCGGATGTCCGCCTCGCTTAAATCGGCGCCCATCGTCGAGGCGATCGCCATGAACCGGGCGCTCAACTCGCGGAAGCGCGCATCCCCTTTGCGAGTCAGGCGCACCAGCTTCGATCGCCGATGCCGTGGATTGTCGATGAACTCCACGAGCCCCTCGGCCGCCAGCTCGTCCGCCAGCCGCTGCATGCGCTGGCGGCTGGTCGGCCGCATGTGAGCGATCTGCGGCACCGTGAGGGGGCCGATCAGCGCCACGCTGCGCATGAAACCGAATGCGCCGCCGCCCCAGCTCGTGATGAGCCCTGTTTTTTGACCAACGGCCCGTATCCGAAAAAAGAACTGCGCCACTTCGAGCATCAGATCCGCGATCGCCTCGCCCTTGCTGCTCACGATCCGACCCGCCGCTGTCCTCTGTCGCACCGTCGCCATCCTGTTCCGCTCCGCGTCGTTGAGATCGCTTATTGACACCCATGTTGTCAATAGTTTATAATGACACCTAGATTGTCACACATGAGCTCTGCCCGCCAACAGCCTCGTGACGCCACAACCGCGAGCGTCGCCAATCCCGTCGTTCGCCCGCCGCTCGTCGTTCTGGCTTCGCTTCTCTCGGGGGCGGTGCTCACCGTCGCCTGGCCACTTCCCTTCTTTCCCGATGCGCTCCGTCTGCCGGTCGGATGTTTGCTGGTTGCGATGGCGGCGGCACTGTTCGCGTACTCGATCAGGCAGTTCAGGATGGCGGGGACCCCGGTGCCGGGCAACAAGCCGGCGACCGCGATCGTCCGCACTGGCCCCTATCGCTTCAGTCGGAATCCAATCTACCTGGCGTTCTTCACGTTGCACCTTGGCCTGGCGATCTGGGTCGACAGCCTGTGGCTGGTGGCCACGTTGATCGCGACCGTTGCCATCATCGCCGTCGTCGTGGTTCCGCGCGAAGAGCGGTACCTGACCGGGCGGTTCGGTACCGAATACCTGGAATACAAGGCCTCCGTGCGTCGTTGGCTATGACCCTCGCGGCCGACGCGGCCCGCTCCCTCGGCCCCGAGCGACAGAAGGGAAACAGCAGATGATGAGGAACAGAGGGAGCACGGCGGCCATCATCTTTCTGACCGTGGTCCTCGGCGTTAGCTGCAATAGCTGGCGTGGCTTTGGCTTCCGTGCCAGTGGACCCGAGATGCCTCGGCTCAGGCATGAGCTTGCGCTCAAGACGGATATGTCGGTGGCTGACGTCGGCGCCGGTAGTGGCGAGCTGACGGTGGCGCTCGCGGCCGAAGTCGGACCGGGCGGGCGCGTGTTCTCGACGGAGATCGACCCCGAAGCCCTGAAGCAGATTCGCGCCGCGGTCGCTGCCACCAGGCTCACGAACGTGACGGTCGTACAGGCGCAGGCCCGCGATGCGAACTTGCCAACAGACTGCTGCAACGCCGTGCTTTTGCGCAGGGTCTATCATCACTTGACCCATCCAGCCGAGACCAATGCCAGCCTCCTTCGCGCGCTGCGTCCAGGCGGTTTGCTTGCGATCATCGACTTTTCGCCGACGTTCTCATGGCTGTGGCCGTGGCCGCCGAAGGGCGTCCCACAGAATCGTGGCGGCCACGGTATCGCGGCACAGCTCGTGGTTGAGGAAGCCACCGCGAGCGGGTTCGAGCTCGTGCAGCTCATCGACGACTGGCCCGGCCGAGGGCCACTCGCGAGCTATTGCGCGGTCTTTCGCAAACCTCGAGATCGGCAATGAGCTGTGTGCAGGACGCCCGTGATTCGTGTCACGCACGAGGGCACAGCGCCCTCCGGGGCCACGGGATTTCGAAGCCGATCATCGCCACCTTCGACCAGCCGCAGGCCAGTTCCGATGGCGGCGCCATACTGCTCAAGACGATCGACGATCGGCTCGGGCTGACGTGGCGGATGGCCAGCGTCCTGCGCGACCGGCGCCAAGCCGGGAAGGTCACGCACTCGCTCCGGGATCTGTTGCGCCAGCGCGTCTTCGGCCTCGCGTGCGGCTACGCGGACTGCCACGACGCCGCGCGGCTGATCGACGACCCCATCCACAAGCTGCTCCTCGAGCGCGATCCGATCGACGGGCGGGCGTTGGGGGCGCAGCCTACCTTGTCGCGGTTCGAGAATGCCGTGGGGCGGGCCGATCTCTTTCGGCTCGGGGCCACGGTGACCGACGTCGTGCTGACTTCTCACCGCGAGCGATTGGGCGACGGCGTGCGGCTCATCACCATCGATCTCGACGCCACCGACGATCCGACCCACGGCCAGCAGGAACTCGCGCTCTTCAATGGCTACTTCCCACCACGCGCTTGCTGGAGCCGCTCAAGGTTCTGATGAGTGCATTCACGAATAGTCCGGGCTAGCTGTTCCATCCGCGCCGCGAGGTGAGTGGTCTGTCCCACCGCCGTGTAGTCCACGTGGAGATCGCTGGCGATGGAGCGAACGACCACCTCTCCCGAGTTCAGCCCGACCCTGATCTCAACGAGAACGCCCTCCGCCCGGCGCAGCTCCTCGGCGTACCGCTTGACCGATTCCTGCATCGAGAGCGCTGCAATGCTGCGCGCCTGGCTGGACAGGTGGGCCGGGCTCGGCGACATCGTCACCGGGATGAATCGCCAAGGGTTCGATGCGCGCCGCTCTCGGTTCCCCTTCGGGCGGCGTGCCGAGTTTTCCTGCTCGCAAGTGAACCCGATGCCGAAATGGGTAGGGCAGGCGGCTGCTCGCGAGCCCTGGCGGGCGGTGCAGTGGGCGGCGCTCGACACACTGAAGCACGTCGAGGACCGGTGAGGTAGCGTGGTGAAGCCGGGGCGGCCCGAGAAACGGGGAAGGCGGCCCCTCTCTGCGCCATCGTCCGCTCGAAGTGGCCGGTGTCGAGCTCGACGCGCGGGGTTATGTCAAAGTCAATGACCGGCTCGAGACGAGCGCGCCCGATGTCTGGGCGATCGGCGAGTGTGCCGGCAGCCCGCAGTTCACGCACGTGTCCGTAGACGACTTTCGGATCATCCGGGACAACCTCGCCGGCGGCACCCGCAGCACGCGCGACCGCCTCGTCCCTTACTGCCTGTTTACGGACCCGCCGCTGGCGCGGGTCGGCCTGAACGAACGGGAAGCCCGGCAACGGGGAATCGCGGTGCGTGTTGCACGCCTACCGATGAGCAACGTGTTGCGGACGAGGACCATCGGTGAGACCGACGGCTTCATGAAAGTGCTCGTCGCGGGACAGGGTGACCGCATTCTCGGTTTCACGATGATTGGCCCCGAGGCCGGGGAGGTCATGGCCGCTGTGCAGACCGCGATGCTCGGCGGGCTGCCCTACACGCTCTTGCGCGACGCCATTCTCACACACCCGACGATGGCCGAGGGACTCAATGACCTGTTCGCCGCCATCCCTTGACCCCGTGCCCCGCCCCGATCAGCGCCTCGGCAAGTTCCCGATCCCACTTCGAGTGGGATCCACGCATCTCATCGTGAACAGGGAGCAAGGAGCGGCGGCCGCCTAGGTCTCCTACCCATGGCCCGTGCACGCGCGTGATGTGGCCGCGCTTGCCCCCACGCCACTAGCCCGTCACCGTTGCTCGGCGAGCACAATGCCGAAACCTATACCGAGTGGCTGGGCTTGACCGCGCGCGACCTGGGGGATCTCAAGGCCCCGGACGTCATCTGAGCCACGGGGAGCTTCGGTCTCAACCCTCGGGGCGGCTCAGCGGACGCTGGAATCCTCCAAGATCGCGCGCAGAAGGGCCTGACGCGTCACCGGAATCGCGCACCCGAGGAGGGTACGCCCGCGTTCATCTCGCCGCTCGGCCCGGGCGCCGCGGGAGGAGCGCCGTCAGGAGCCCCAACAAGAGCAGGAATGGGGTCAGCCGGTACACCGTCGAGATGCTGGTGAGGTCGGCCAGTCGCCCCAGCGCGGCGGCTCCGAGCCCGGCGAGACCGAATGCGAGGCCGTAGAACATGCCGGCGGTCAGGCCCACCCGCCCGGGCAGCAGTTCCTGGGCGTAGACGAGGATGGCCGAGAAGGACGAGGCCATGATGATGGCGATGAGCACGGCCAGGACACCCGTCCAGAAGAGGTTGGCGTAGGGCAGGATCAGCGCGAAGGGCAAGGCCCCCAGGATCGACAACCACATCACGGGGATGCGTCCCAGCCGATCGCCGACGGCCCCACCGGCGATGGTGCCGATCACGATGCCCACCAGGAAGGCGAAGAGGTAGAGCTGGGCAGTCTGCACGGAGAGGTGAAAGCGGTCGATCAGATAGAGCGTGTAGTACGAACTGAGGCTGGCGCTGTAGACGTTTTTCGAAAAAAGCAGGGCCACCAGGACGACCACCGCCGTCGCGACCCGCCGCCGGGGCAGCGTGCTCTCTCGTGGCGTCGGCACCGCGGTCGGGGCCGGGCTCGACGCCGGCCGGCGCGGCGCACGATGACGCGCGTACCAGCCGGCCACCTGCAGCAACACCACCATGGCCACCAGCGCGGCCAGGGAGAACCAGGCGATGCTGGACTGGCCGCGCGGTACCACCACGAAGGCAGCGAGCAACGGGCCCGAAGCCGAGCCCACGTTGCCGCCCACCTGGAAGAGCGACTGGGCGAGGCCGTACCGCCCGCCGGCAGCCATGCGGGCCACCCGCGAGGCTTCGGGGTGGAATACCGCCGAGCCGATTCCGATCAGCGCGGCGGCCACCAGGATCGCTGGATAGGAGGCCGCCCGGGACATGGCCACCAGTCCGACCAGCGTGAACCCGATGCCGACCGTCAGCGAGTAGGGCTGCGCGCGCCGGTCGGTGTAGAAGCCCACCACGGGCTGAAGCATCGAGGCCGTGCACTGGACGGTCAGGGTAATCACGCCGATCTGGCCGAAGCTGAGACCATACGACGATTTCAGGATGGGATAGAGCGCGGGCACCAGCGACTGCATCATGTCGTTGAGCAGGTGACAGAAGCTCAGCGACAAGATGATGGAGAAGGTGGTGGCCTGGGCGACGGTGCGATGGTGGACGGCGGTGCCCGGATGGGGCACTCCTCTGGTGGCCAGCGCGGGGTTGTTCACCGAGCCAGGATACCAGTCCTCATCTCCGATGTAGGGGCGCTCTCGTGCCCCGAGGGCTTCCCGTACCGAGGGTATTTGGGCCGAACCCTGACCGAAAGGAGTCGGCGATGACCTGATTTGTCTGAAGTCATCGAGGGCGCTCTTGCGGAACCGAAGCGCCACTGACTGCCGCCAGCGCGTTCGGATGATGGCGCTTGCGGTGGAAGAGGACGTAGCGCCGGTTCGGCCGCGGTGTCATAGCTCCAGGCTGATTTCCACGCGGTCGTAGCCGGTCCGAGGAGCCCAGACGCGGCTCTTCGTTGTGGGGCTCGCCAGGCTCAGGCGCCGACGCGGGCGGCGCTCGCCTGGGCGTCAGACGACTCTGGGCCGCCTCGCCGATGGCCTGATGGGCGGGACCACTCCAGGCCCCCGCGATCGAGGCTTCGAGCCAGGAGGCTCACCACCGCCACCGCTAGGCGGCTCACGAGAAGTCCGTGGCGCACGGGCGCCTCACCTCCACGATGGGTAGGGCGACTGTAGACGACTGACCGGCTTCGCGACAAGCTACGTGGCGATCAGAACCGGCTTCGGAATGACCATGAGCCGCCCCCGTCCGTCCGGATGGCTCTGAGCGACCAGTCTACCGGCGGGCGGGAGCATCGGAGGGCGCCTGAGCACCCGCACCCGTCGCCACCAGCAGGCCACGTGGTACGCGAGCAACACCGCAGATAGCGCGGTTGGAGACTGCCTTCAGACCGCCCTTTACCAAGGAGCCGCATGAGCCATGTCCGTTCGCAACACCGTTAAATCCGTACAGGACCGACTCCCCTTCGTAGCCGCGGCACGGGCACGCCGCCACCGGATGCGGGTTCCCTGTGGCAACGCGATGTGTGCGCGCGGGGAACCGACCCAGGCTGCCCTCGTGGCGGGAGCGGGGGCCCTACCAGTGCCCGTCGGCGTTCGCGGTTCAACCGGAGTAAAGTGCCGTTAGGCCGTTCATCACAGGGGGGGTAGAGCAGCATGAGGAAACTCGCGTGCGCGGTGCTCATCGCCGCCGCCGTCATGGTGATCGAGGGCCTCAGCGAGCCTGTGCTTGCACGGTCGGTTCCTCACTGGTCTGGTGGACGCGGAGGGGGTGGCGGCGGGAACTGGGGTGGGCACGGCGGGAGTTGGAGCGGACATGGCGGGACCTGGGGCGGCCGGTGGGCGTGGGGCGGCCGAGCATGGTGGGGCTTTCCTTGGTGGGGGCCCGGCTGGTACGGCTATCCCTACGCGTACGGCTACGCTTACCCGTACGCCTACTCGGCACCTGTCGTCGTGCAGCAGGCTCCCCAGGTCTACATCGAGCAGACCCCTCCGGCGCCGCAGCCAGCTGCCCAGCACTACTGGTACTACTGTGAAGACTCGCGAACGTACTACCCCTACGTCCGAGAGTGTCCTAGAGGGTGGATGACGGTCGTCCCGCCCTCAACAGCGCCCCCCTCCACACCCAGATAGGGTAGCTAGCAGGATGCCCCGCTGTCCGGAACGCCGGAGCGAGCCTTCGAGGCGGCCAGCGACCCTAGCACCCGGGTATCTTCTCAGGATCGTGCGCGAGCGATGAGGATGAGACGAGAAGCGTCTGGCTTACAGACCAGCCTTGCCCAGGTGGGCTTCGATTGCCTGGATGTAACGCGGATACTGCTTGAGGAGCGCACCGATGGCCGCCAAGACCCGGTCGTCGTCGAGCGTCTCGTACTCATGAACCAGCCGGTTGCGGAGCCCGGCCGGTGGGGCCAGGCGCTGCGCCAGTTCCGGTGAGAAGATGCCCAGATCGCCCATGGCGACGAAGCCGCTGTAGTAATCGTCGGGGACGGGTGTTCCTGTCTCCGCAATCAGATGCGCGTTGATGTCGAGCGCGGCCTCGATCGCTTCGTGGAGGAAACGCTCGGCGGCCTTGCGTTCGTAGAGCCGCGCCCGGTACTCCTCGCGGGTGAGACGGGCGAGCGGTCGCAGCGCCTCCAGGACAGCCATGATGTGCCCGAGCTTGCGCCTGACGATGGCGGCGTCGACCGGACTCACGCGAGGCCCTCGTGCTCCAGGAAGACATGGATCGCCCGGCGTTGCGCCTGGCGAAGCTTGGCCGTGTCGCAATATTGGCGAGAGGCGAGAGACTGGAACTCGTTGAATGCACCGGGACGGCGCTCGAAGAGCAACTGTCCCGAGCGGGCGATTTCGAAGGCGAGCAACGGCCCGGCCCGGGCCAGGTCCACGAGATCGATCGGATCGGCCCGGAGTCGCTTGACGATCGCCAGGTAGAGCACATCGAGGTCGGCGGGCCCGTTGCACCTGACCGCGATGTCAATGTCGCTGTCCCGGCGGACACGATTCCGAACGGTGGAGCCGAAGAGAACGACCAGCGCGATCTCGGGCCGCTCGACGGGCAGGTCGGCCAGCCGCTCGGCGATCTGTGCCACGGTCAGCGCGTCGCGCACCATGGGCCAACTCTAGCCTGCTTCGGACCTGAGAGCACACCGCTCGCCCCCAGCAGCCCAGCGGTCCGCCGAGGCCTCGTCCATCAGCAGCACGGCGGGAACTGACTCGCGGAGGTCGTGCGCCGTCGGGCGGCCAGTGCGCTGGCTTCCGGTATAGTTGAGGCGGCTTGCTGGGCAACTGCCTCGTGAGAAAGGACGCGGAGATGGCGAATCGTCACGCGGGACCGCCCTCAGTCGGCGAGGCGTCGCCCGTGCCCGAGCCGAGCTTCGCGGAGCGCGCGCGAACACTCGTACACCTGGGACAGACCGGGACGCTCGCCACCGTGTCGCGCCGGCATCTTGGTCATCCCTTTGCTTCGGTGATGCCCTATGCCGTCGATGCCCAGGGGCGACCGCTTTTTCTCATCAGCACCATGGCCATGCACACGCACAACCTCCTCGCCGATCCGCGGGCCAGTCTGCTCGTCACACAGCCAGGCTGGAGCGGCGACCCGCTCGCCGGCGGCCGGGTCACGCTCATGGGCCAAGCGATCCGGCTTCCCGAGGCGGAGCTGGAAGCGGCACGCGCCGCGTATCTCGCGCGCCACGAGAACGCGAGCTTCTGGGTCGATTTCGAAGACTTCGCCTTCTGGCGGCTCGATCTGATGGACGTGTACTTCGTCGGGGGCTTTGCCGCCATGGACTGGGTGAGCGCCGAGACGTACCTCGCCGCCGCGCCCGATCCGCTCGCCGAGGCGGCCGCGGGCATCATCGAGCACATGAACGCCGATCACGCCGAGGCCCTCGTCGCCTACGCCCGTGTGTTCGCGGGGGAGCCCGCGGACGAGGCGACGATGACCGCGGTGGACCGCCTGGGCTTCAGGCTGCGCGTCCGCTCGGGTGACCGCCTGCACGGCGTGCGGATCGCCTTCCCTCGCGAGATCCGGACGGCGGGGGACGCAAGAGTCGTCCTCATCGAGATGGTGCGCGAGGCGCGCGCGCGGCTTGGAGCAACCGGCTGACGCGGCCCGCGCGCTTCCCCACCGATCGCGAGACGAAGCGGCAGGCTCTTCTCGAGGCCGTCGAGCGAGTCCGCTCTGTCGTGGTGTCCGGGGCCGAGGCCGGCGAGGTCGCGGGCACGCTTCCCCTCGCCACCGTCGACGCCCTCGACGAGGCTGGACTCCTGGCCCTCAAGCTCCCCGAGGTGCTCGGCGGGGCGGAGGCCGACCCGGTGATGCAGTTCGACGTCATCGAGGCCATGGCCGCCATCGACGCGTCGGCGGCCTGGTGCATGATGGTCGGCGCAACCACCCTCGCTCTGCCCTCGGTCTTCCTTCCGGACGAGGCCATCGCCCAGATGTTCGACGGCGGCCGAGCGCCCCGTGCCGCCGGCGTCTTCATGCCCACGGGGCAGGCGATCAGAGTGGCCGGCGGCTATCGCGTCACTGGACGCTGGGCGTTCGCGAGCGGGATCCGCCACTCGCGCTGGGTGTTGGCGAGCGCCCGGGGGTTCGGGGGCGGCGAGGAAATGCTCAAGCGCTACACCGTCGTGTTTCCCACCGCGGCCGTGCAGGTCCACGACAACTGGCAGGTGGCGGGACTGCAAGGGACGGGCAGCTGCGACTTCTCCGTCACCGACCTCTTCGTCCCCGCGGCGTTCGCCTGGGACGCCGATCTGGCCAAACCCTATCGCGGGGGCCCCCTCTACACGCTCGGCCTGCCCGGCTTCGTCGCCAACGAGCACGCCGCCTTCGCCGTGGGCGTCGCCCGGCGGGCCCTCGACGCGCTCATCGAGCTCGCGGGATCGACGCAGCGGGGGCTGAAGGTGTCACTCCTCGCGTCCCGTCCCACCGTGCAGCGCGCCGTCGCCCGGGCCGACCTCCGGCTGCGCGCGGCGCGGGCCCTGGCCGTCGAGGTGTACGAGGCCGTGTGGGTCACCGTGGCGTCGGGCGGGGTGGTGACGCCGAGGATGCACGGTGACACGCGCGCGGTGGCGACGTTCGCCACCGAGGTGGCGCTCGACGTCACCGAGAGCGCCTTCCGCTACGCGGGCGGCCGCGCCCTCTTCCTCTCACACATCCTGCAGCGCTGCTGGCGGGACATGAACGCCGCCGCCCAGCACTTCGTGGTGAGCGACGTGGCCTACGAAAACCACGGCCAGTTCTCCCTCGGCATCCCCGGTGCCGATCCCATGGGCTGACGGCCCCGGGCGCGGTGAGGCCGGAACGGCTCATCGGCTATAGTAAGAGGGCCCAGGAGATCCTGAAATGAAGCTCACCATCATCCGTCACGGCATCGCTGTTCCCTCGGGAGCCGAGGGGATTGCCGACGACGACCGGCCGCTGACCAAGAAGGGACGGCGCCGCTTCCAGGAGGTGGCGCGGGGGCTCGCCGAGATCTGCGAGCGCCCTGACGTGTTGCTGACGAGTCCTCTACCCCGGGCGGCGGAGACGGCCGAGATCGCCGCTGCGGCCTGGGGAGACCTCACGCCGATCAGCGAGCCGGTCCTGGCCCAGGGCAGCATCGATCAGATCCTCGCCCTCCTGGCCAAGCAGGCGCCGGATCAGCACGTGGCCATCGTCGGGCACGAGCCGACGGTCTCGGCGCTCCTGGCGAGGTTGCTGGGCGGGGGAGCCGGAAAGCGATTCGCCTTCCGGAAAGGCGGAGTGGCTCACCTCGACGTACCGGGAACACTCTCGGAGGGCGGCCAGCTCGAGTGGTTCACCCGTCCACGCATCCTCCGCGCGCTGGGCTGAGAGCCCGGGAGGCAGGAGAAGCATGAAAACACTGGCAATCGACGTCGGCGGTTCGCATCTGAAGGCCTCGGTCCTCAACGAGGACGGCACGCCCATGGTGGATCGGGTCCGCGTGGACACCCCGGTGGGCGCCCCACCGGACGCCGTCGTCGGCGTCCTCGTGGAGCTGGTGGAACCGCTCCCGCCATTCGATCGTGTCTCGGTGGGATTCCCGGGCGTGATCCGCAACGGCACCGTCCTCACCGCGCCGAATCTCGACAATGAGGACTGGAAGGGCTTCAAGCTCGCGGAGGCTCTGGGCACCAAGCTCGGGAAGCCGGTGAAGGTCCTCAACGACGCCGACATGCAGGGGATGGCCGTCATCAAGGGCCACGGCATGGAGATGGTCATCACCTTGGGAACGGGCTTCGGGACCGCGCTCTTCATCGATGGCCGCCGGGGTCCGCACCTCGAGCTGGCTCACCATCCCTTCCGGAAGGGCGAGACGTACGACGAGCAGCTCGGCAACGCCGCCCGCAAGCGCGTGGGCAAGAAGAAGTGGAACAAGCGCGTGGGCCGGGCCATCGACAACCTACGGACCCTCACCTACTTCGACCACCTCTACATCGGTGGGGGCAACAGCAAGAAGGTCACGCTCGAGCTGGATCCCGACGTCACCCTCGTCTCCAACGCGGCGGGCATCGAGGGTGGGCTGGCGGCCTGGCGCGAGGTGTAGTGAGTGGCGGAGCTGGTGGCGGTCCTCGACATCGGCTCCAACGCCGCTCGCTTCCTGCTCGCCCGTATCGTCCCCGGCTCCGGCTACCGCGTGCTGCAGAGAGAACGGGTGGTCACCCGGCTGGCCGGGGGCAAGCCGGGGACCCTTCCCCGCAAGGGCGTCAAGGCCGTGCTGCGCAACGCCCATCGCTTTCTCCGCGAGGTGCGCAACGGCGCGGAGCCGCGCGTGATCGCGGTCGCCACCTCCGCCGTCCGCGACGCCGAGAACAGCCGCCGCCTGCTCGGGCCGCTCCAACGCCGGGAAGGGGTGGAGGTCGAGATCCTCACCGGGCGGCAAGAGGCGCGGCTGGGGGCGCTGGCGGCCTTGCGCAGTCTGTCCATCACCGACGGCGCCATCGCGGATCTCGGGGGAGGCAGCCTGCAGCTCAGCCGCGTGCGGCGCGGAGAGATCGTCTCGACGAGCAGCGTGCCCCTCGGCGCGGTCCGTGTCACCCAGCAGTTCTTCAAGCACGACCCCCCCAGCTCGAAGGAGCTGCGCCGGCTGCGGCGTGACGTTCGTGAGCAGCTGCTCGAGGTCCTGCCGTCCACCCGCCGCGGGGAGCTGCTCATCGGCATGGGAGGCACGGTGCGGACCATCGCCAGCATGCACCTGGCCGCCGCCCGGGGCCGGCGCAAGCAGCGGCACGGCCTGCGCCTTCTGCCCTCCGACGTGACCGCCGTGCGCGAGCGCCTGGCCTCGGCGCCCCGGCGGAAGTGGCGCAAGCTCCGCGGGCTCAAGGCGGAGCGTGCCGATATCATCCTGGGGGGCGTCATCGTCATGGAGGAGCTGATGACCCTCGGCGGATACGAGGCCCTCGTGGTGTGCACGGCCGGCGTGGCGGACGGGCTCCTCCTGCGGGAAACCTTCGACGGAGAGCGCTGAGCCATGACCAACGACCGCTTCGTCAATCGCGAGCTGTCCTGGCTCGAGTTCAACCGCCGCGTGCTGGAAGAGGCGCAGGACTTCACCGTGCCCCTGCTCGAGCGGGTGAAGTTCCTCGCCATCTTCAGCTCGAATCTGGACGAGTTCTTCATGGTCCGCATGGCCGGTCTCAAGCGGCAGCTCCACGCCGGCGACCTGACGGTGGCACCGGACGGCTTGAACGCCGCGGAGACCATCGCCGCCGTGTCGGCCAAAGTGCACGAGCTGGCCGCCCTCCAGCACCGCGTGTTCCTGGAGGAGATCCAGCCGCTCCTCGCCGCCGAGGGCGTCCACATCCTGCGGCCCAAGGAGATCGACGAGGCGCAGCACCAGTTCCTCGAGGACTATTTCCGCCGCACCCTGCTGCCCGTACTGACCCCGCTGGCCGTCGATCCGGGTCATCCCTTCCCGTACCTCGGCAACCGGTCGATGTGCGTCCTGGCGTCCATCAGGCGCCTGGCGGCGTCCCCGCTGCCCACCACGTCGCTCGCCGTCGTCCACATCCCGAGCCAGGTGATGCCGCGATTTGTGGCCCTCCCCGATCAGTCCGGGAAGCACTCGTTCATGCTGCTGGAAGACGTGATCCGTCTCCACCTGCCGCGGCTCTACCACGGCTACGAGATCCTGTCCTCGCATGCCATCCGCGTCACCCGTGACGCCGAGCTGCAGCTGCCGCGGGGCCGGGCCGAGGACCTCCTGACCAGCATCGAGGAGAGCTTGCAAGATCGGCTGATGGGCTCCGCGGTGCGGCTCCAGTACGACACCGATCTTCCGGCGCCGGCCCTGTCCATCCTGCTCGAGGAGCTGGAGCTCCAGCCCTCGGACCTCTACGAGGGGCAGGGGTTCACCACGTTCTCCGACCTCTTCCAGCTCTACACGGCCCTCGACATCCCGCGACTCAAAGATCGGCCGCACCCGCCACTGCCCGTGCGGACCTTCGAGGCGGGCCCGGACATGTGGAGCGCCATCCGCAATGGCGACGTCCTCGTCCATCACCCGTACCAGTCGTTCGACGTGGTCACGCGGTTCGTGCGCGACGCCGCCACCGATCCGCGCGTCCTCGCCATCAAGATGACGCTCTACCGGGTCAGCCCCACCTCGCCCATCGCGCTGGCTCTCACCTCGGCCGCCCAGAACGGCAAGGAAGTGGCGGTGCTGGTGGAGCTGCGCGCCCGCTTCGACGAGGAGGCCAACATCCGCTGGGCGCGGGCGCTGGAAGAGGTGGGCGCCCACGTGGTGTACGGCCTGGTCGGCTACAAGACGCACTGCAAGGCGTGCCTGGTCGTGCGGCAGGATCCCGACGGGATTCGCCGCTACTGTCACCTCGCGACGGGCAACTACAACATCCGCACGGCCGCCGTGTACGGGGATCTCGGGCTCTTCACCACCCGCGAGTCGATCGGTGAGGATCTCACCGAACTGTTCAACATGCTCACCGGCTACACCCAGCCGCGCGGCTTCAACCACCTTCTGGTGGCTCCCACCGACCTGCGCGACGGCCTGGTCGAGCGCATCCGGCGCGAGGCCGATCACGCGCGGTCGGGGCGCCCGGCGCGTCTCATCGCCAAGATGAACAGCCTGGTGGACCCCGCCGTCATCGAGGAGCTGTACGCGGCCAGCCAGGCCGGGGTGGAGATCGACCTCATCGTGCGCGGCATCTGCTGCCTGCGGCCGGGGGTGCCGGGGCTCTCCGACCGCATCCGCGCCATCTCCATCGTCGACCGCAACCTGGAGCACGCGCGCATCTTCTACTTCGAGAACAGCGGGGAGCCCGAGTACTGGCTCTCCTCGGGCGACTGGATGCCGCGCAACCTCGACCACCGCGTCGAGGTCGCCTTCCCCGTCCTCGATCCGGTGCTCCAGTCGCAGGTCCACGAGATTCTCGAGGTCCAGCTGTCCGATACGGTGAAGGCGCGGCGCTTCCTCCCCGAGGGCACCACCGAGCGGGTGCGCCCGGAGGGCCGCGAGGTCGTGCGCGCCCAGGAACGGCTCTACGAGCTGACCGCCCTCCGCACCCGGCAGGGTGGTGGAGAGGGCTGAAGCCCAACCCCTCGCGCAGCAAGGAGACTCTGCTGATGGCCAGTCCCACATACGACGTCATGGTGGTCGGAGGCGGCAACGCCGCCATGTGCGCAGCCCTCTCCGCGCGGGAGCACGGGGCGCGCGTGCTGCTCGTGGAGAAAGCCCCGGAGGCCTGGCGCGGCGGCAACTCGTTCTTCACGGCGGGCGGCTTCCGCTTCGGCTTCAAGAGCTTCGAGGAGCTGTGCGAGCTGGTGGGTGACCTCTCCGACGAGGAGAAAGCCTCCATGGAGGTCGATCCCTACACGGAGGACGCCTACTACGACGACCTCATGCGGGTGACGGAAGACCTCTCGGACCCGGACATGGCGCTGACCCTCGTGCGGCAGTCGCAACCGACCGTACGCTGGATGCGCGACCAGGGCATCCGCTGGATTCCCATGTTCGGCCGCCAGGCCTACAAGGTCGGCGGCAAGTTCCGCTTCTGGGGCGGCCTCATCCTGGAAGCGGTCGGCGGTGGTCCCGGCCTGATCGACATGGAGTACGAGTCGGCGGCGCGCAAGGGCATCGAGGTACGGTTCGGCACGAAGGCCATGCGGCTCCTCACCGACGCGCGGGGGGGCGTGACGGGCGTTGAAGTGCGCACGGGCGACGGTCTGGAACAGATCGGGGCGCGGGCCGTCGTCCTGGCCGCGGGCGGCTTCGAAGCCAACGCCGAGATGCGCACGCGCTACCTCGGCCAGAACTGGGACCTCGCGCGCGTGCGCGGCACGCCCTACAACACGGGCGACGCCATCCGCATGGCCCTCGAGGCCGGGGCCCTACCGTGGGGGCACTGGAGCGGCTGCCACTCCGTCCAGTGGGACTACAACGCCCCCTGGCACGGCGACCGCAAGGTGGGCGACAACTTTCAGAAGCACTCCTACCCCCTCGGACTCATCGTCAACACCCGCGGCGAGCGCTTCGTGGACGAGGGGGCGGACTTCCGCAACTACACCTACGTCAAGTACGGCCGGGCCGTCATCGAACAGCCGCGCCGGGCCGCCTTCCAGATCTTCGACCAGAAGGTCCTGCACAACTTGCGCGAGGAGTACCGCATCCGCGAGGTCACCAAGCAGGAGGCCATGACGTTCGAGGAGCTGGCGCGCAAGCTGGAGATCGACGTGGAGGGCTTCGTGCGCACCATGACGGCGTACAACGCCGCGGTGCAGCCGGGCGAGTACAACCCGGCCATCAAGGACGGCAAGGGCACGCGGGGGATCACGCCTCCCAAGTCCAACTGGGCGCTGCCCTACGACTCGCCGCCCTACGTCGGCTTCGCCGTCACCACGGGCATCACGTTCACCTTCGGCGGACTCCGGATCACTGAGGCCGGCCAGGTGATCGATTGCGAGCAGCGCCCGATCCCCGGGCTCTACGCCGCCGGCGAGCTGGTGGGCGGGCTCTTCTACCACAACTATCCGGGGGGCGCGGGGCTCATGGCTGGCGCCGTCTTCGGACGCATCGCCGGCCGCTCGGCGGCCGGCGCGGGCTAGAGACATGGGGAGCCCCGATATGGCTCCCCGCGCTGTTCCGAGACATTCCCGACCGGGACGCACCACGCGTACGTTGCGCACGCTGCTTGCGCTCCTGGAGCGTGGGGCGCTGAGCGGTGAGCTGATCGTCCAACGCCGCGCCCTCGGGCAGATCAGCCCCGGCTTCTTCCGCTATTACCTGGAGGTCGTGAGGTGACGCCGACCCGGGCCTGGCACCCCTGTATCCCCGAGATGATTCTTGCCCCGGCTCGCGCCCGGAACTATTCTCCTGACACAAAGGTGAGCATCACGACGATCTACACCCACGTCCTCAAGCGCGGCCCGGGCGGGGTCACAAGTCCCGCCGACCGTCCTCGGCCGATGACCTACTGGCCCTTCACTCGGCCCGCGCCAGGCAACCTCCGATGAATATCCTTGGGCGGGGTAACTCACCCACTCAGCGCCCTGGCGGTCCGGCCAAGTACGCGCTATCTCGGACCGGATCACGATCGGCTCCCTCCGGCCGACTGGATTAGCCGGCAGAGGTCGCGGCCTGCACCGCGCTAGCCAGTTCTGCGGAATTACAAGTTATGCCGCTTAGCCGGCACTTGGGGTCGCCCTCGACTCGAAGAACGGCGTGGTCGCAATCGACGAAGCATTCGGCACGCACTTCAAAATCGACTCGGTGATGCGAAGGTGACTGTTCTCGAAGAACTCCTTGAGTGGTCCCAAGACCGCCCGGCCTGGCAGCGCGATGCCCTGCGCCGCCTCGTGCTGAACGGCGAACTTTCCGATGACGACATCCGCGCGCTGACCGACATCTGCAAGAGCGCGCACGGACTCGCTGAACAACAGGACATCGCTCCGCTCACCAAGGAGCATGTGCCGGAGAAGACAGCCGGCAGCGCGCCCGTCTCGCTTGTTTCCATCTTTCATCACCGCGGGGTGAACGCGCTCGCGGAAGACCAGACTCTCAAGTTCGCACCGAACCTCACCGTGGTCTACGGCGACAACGCCGCCGGAAAGACGGGGTATATCCGCATCCTCAAGAGCGCGTGCCGCGCCCGCGGGCAGGAGCAAATCCTGGGGAACGTCGTCTCCGGCGCAACGCCGCTCTCGCCCGTCGTGTCAATCAAATACAAGGTCGGAACCGAACCCGAACCGCGGGAATGGGCCGGGAGCGGCGAGGATGAGTTCATATCCCGCGTGAGCGTGTTCGATACGCAGTGCGCTGCCGTCTACCTTACCGAGAAGACGGATGTCGCGTTCCGGCCCTTCGGGCTGGACCTCTTCGACAAGCTTGTTAAAGCGTGCAAGGCCGTTCGCGCGAAGCTCGAAAGCGAACAGCGCGCCCTGGCCTCGAACGCCCTGGCCGCCGTGCAGGCGCAAATCCCGGAAGGAACCGCCGTTGCAAAACTCCTGGCGAACATCAGCTCACTCACAAAGCCGGAATCAGTCCAGACGCTCGCGCGCCTGTCCCCGGAGGAGGAAGCCCGGCTTGCCCTGCTGGAGAAGTCACTGCTTGATTTGCAGGCCAATGATCCCGAGAAACTGATCCGGCAGCTCACCCTTCGCGCCGGGCGCGTCCAGGCGCTGGCCCGGCATCTCAAGGAGGTGGAAGCGGCGCTTTCGGCGCACACCGTCGCCGCTGTGTTCGATGCGCGAACCGAAGGCCGCCGCAAGAGCGAGGAAGCCAGAAGGCTCCGCGAGGCCACGTTCCCGGCCGGCATGCTGGCCGGAACCGGTTCCGAACCGTGGACGGCGCTTTGGGAGGCGGCCCGCCGGTTCTCGCAGGAGCAGGCTTATCCCGGCCAGGCGTTTCCGGTCGTGGAGAACGGCGCGCATTGCGTGCTGTGCCAGCAGGACCTCGATCACAGGTGACGCCCGGGCGGGGCATCTCCACCCCACGTCTTCTCGTCGAGCGGAGGAACAATCTCATGTCGGTCGCCCCGAGCGCGAGTTACAGCATCACTGCCCGCCTGTCGATCATCAACCGGCCTGGGATGCTCGGCCGGGTCGCCGTGGCCATCGGCGAGGCTGGGGGTGACATCGGGGCCGTCGATCTGGTGGAGTCCGGGCGCGAACGCGTGGTGCGAGACATCACCATCAAGGCCCGCGACAGCCACCACGGCCAGCAGATCGTGAACCGCCTCAGGCAGGTAGCTGGCGTCAAGGTGGTGAACATCTCCGACCGCACATTTCTCGTGCATCTGGGGGGCAAAATCGAGATCCGGAACAAGGTCTCGATACGGACCCGCGATGATCTCTCCATGGTCTACACTCCCGGCGTGGCGCGGGTGTGTCTCGCCATCCGGGACGACCGCCAGCGTGCGTTCTCCCTGACCATGAAGCAGAACAGCGTGGCGGTGGTCACCGACGGGACCGCGGTGCTCGGCCTCGGCGACATCGGGCCGGAGGCGGCCCTCCCCGTGATGGAGGGCAAGGCCATGCTGTTCAAGGAGTTCGGGGGGGTCGACGCGTTTCCCATCTGCCTCGCCACCAAGGACGTCGACACCATCGTGGAGACGGTGAAGGTGATCGCTCCGGGCTTCGGGGGCATCAACCTGGAGGACATCGCGGCCCCGCGGTGCTTCGAGGTCGAGGAACGCCTCCGCAAGGAGCTCGACATTCCCGTCTTTCACGACGACCAGCACGGCACCGCGGTCGTCGTGCTGGCCGCCCTCCTGAATGCCCTGCGCTTGGTGCGCAAGGAGCTGCGGCGCCTGCGCGTGGTCGTGACGGGCGTGGGGGCCGCCGGCACGGCGACGATCAAGATCCTCCAGTCCAGCGGCGTGCGTGACATCATCGGCGTCGACGAGCACGGCATCATCCACCGCGGTCGCGCCCGGAGCCTGGACTTCATGAAGCGGTGGGTGGCCACGAGCACCAACCCGCGCGGGGTGACCGGTGGGCTCACCCCGGCCATGAAGGGAGCCGACGTGTTCATTGGCCTCTCCGTGCCCGGCATCTTGACCGTGCGCGAACTGCGGCTGATGGCCCGGGACCCCATCGTGTTCGCCATGGCCAATCCTGTTCCCGAGATCCAGCCGGAAGAGGCCCAGAAGCACGTCCGGGTCATGGCCACCGGACGGTCGGACTACCCGAACCAGATCAACAACGTGCTGTGCTTTCCCGGCTTTTTCCGAGGCCTGCTCGACTCCCGCGCGCGCGCGGTGAATGACGAGATGAAGCTGGCGGCAGCGCGGGCCCTGGCGAGCTGCGTGAGCAAGGGACAGCTGAGCGACGAGTACATCATCCCGAGCGTGTTCAACAAGAGCGTGGCGCCGGCGGTCGCCGACGGCGTTGCCCGAGCCGCTCACGCCACCGGGGTGGCCCGACGGCGTCCCCGTCTGGATCTGTCGAATGTCTTGTGATCCGCCGCCATCGGCATGAAGTTCGCCGACCGGATCCGGGAGATCGAGCCGTTTCTGGCCGTCGAGATCGCCGAGCGGGCTCAGGCGCTCGAGCGGGCTGGTGCCGACATCGTGCACCTCGAGTTCGGGGAGCCGGACTTCGAGGCTCCGGCTGTGGTTCGGGAGGCCGCCGAAAAGGCCCTCAAGGATGGCCGGACGAAGTACGTCTCGAGCCTGGGGATCCTCCCCCTGCGCGAGGCCATCGTCGAGCATTATCGCCGTACGTACGGCGTCGTCTTCTCGCCCGAGCAGGTTCTCGTCACGCCCGGGACGTCACCGGCCATGCTGCTCCTCTTCGGCCACCTCCTGAACCCCGGGGACGAGGTGATCCTCAGCGATCCTTACTACGCTTGCTACCCGAACTTCATCCGCTATGCCGGGGGTGTTCCGGTCTACGTCCCGATCAGCGAGGAGGAGCAGTTCCAGTACCGGCCAGCTGCCATCGCTGGACGCCGGGGACCGCGGACCAAGGCGATCCTGGTGAACTCGCCGGCCAACCCGACGGGAGCCGTGCTCACGGCGGATCGGCTGGAAGCGATCGCCCGCCTCGCCGCTGGCGACGGCCCCTTCGTCGTGTCCGACGAGATCTATCACGGACTGAACTACGGTGGCCGTGACCGGTCAGTCCTCGAGTTCACGGACCACGCATTCGTCCTCAATGGCTTTTCCAAGGCGTTCGCCATGACGGGCTGGCGGCTCGGCTACGTGATCGGCCCGCACGAGCACATCCGCGCGCTCCAGACCCTCTATGGCAACTTCTTCATCGCCACCAACGAGTTCGTCCAGTGGGCGGGTCTCGCGGCACTGACGGACGCTCAGGAGGAGAGCCAGCGCTACCGCGCGATCTTTGATGATCGCCGCCGGGCGATGATCGCCGGACTTCGCGCGGTCGGCCTCGGGGTGGACTTCGAGCCGACAGGGGCCTTCTACGTGCTCGCCAACGCCCGCCGCTACACCAACGATTCCGCCAACTTCGCTCTCGACATCCTCCAGTCCTGCCACGTGGCCGTGACGCCGGGAGCCGCCTTCGGGCCGAATGCCGAGGGATACCTTCGCTTTTCGTACGCGTCGTCCGTCGATCGGATCTCCGAGGGTCTGAGGCGGATCGGGCAGTTCCTCACCCGTCGGGCGTGACGGAATGTACCGTCGAGTCGGTCGCCACCCCGTGAGTACCGGGAGAACGTCGACGCCTCCGCGACGACCGGCGACATCCGACCGCGCCAGACGGCGCGCGCGCTGGGCGGTCATGGCCGGGGCCGGGATTCTCGCGGCGACCGTGGCCGTGTGGCTCTTTCTCGATCGCCACCCTCCGGAATGGGATCATGCCAACCACCTCGAGCGAGCCGTGCAGTGCGCGCAGGGCATCCGCCACGGCGACTGGGACGCGATCCTCGGGCACTCTCCCTTCTATCCACCCCTCGTGCTGTGTGCGAGCGGCCTGGCATACCTGGCAGCGCCGACTGACATGGCCGCCGCCGGAGTGGTCATGATCGTCGCGCTCGCGGTGGGGATGATGGCGACATATCTCCTCGCGCGCCCGGCGGTGGGCGAGGCCGGGGCCGCCGTGGCCGCGCTCGTGTACGGGACAGCTCCGTATGTGGTGTTCTCGACTTTGCGGCTGCAGCTCGACCTTCCCCTCGCCGCGATGGTGGCCCTCGCCCTCGTCGTCGTGCGCGAGGCCGACGGCCTTCGGCATCTTGGCTGGGCGCTTCTTACCGGCGTCGTGCTTGCCCTGGGAATGCTGACCAAACCGCCGTTTGCCGTGTACGTCGCGCCGGCACTGCTGTGGCTTCTGCGGGGCATGCGGGACCGACGGGGGGCAGTCCACGGATTGCTCATGCTGGCCGTGAGTGTCGCCCTGGCCCTGCCGTGGTACGGCCCGCGACTGTTCGGGCTTCCCTCGCAGTTCGCATGGCGTGCGGTGTCGGCTGACGAAACCGTTCACCTCGATCCGCATACGCTGGCGGCTCTGCTGCGCTACCCGGCCTGGTTTCCGTCGCAATTCGGAGTGGCTGCGACGGTGATGGTCCTGGTCGGGCTCGCGGTCGCGCTTCGCCAGCGACGCTGGTGGTTCCTCGGGTCCCTGCTGGGGCCCTTGGTCGTCTTCGAGGCGCTCCGGAACAAGAACCTGCGTTACACGTTGCCCCTGTTGCCCGTGGCCGCGGTCGTGGCCGCCATCGGCTGGAACGGCTTGCCCCGGGCGGTTCGGGTCGGGTCGACGGCCGTCCTGGCCGCGGTCGCCGTCCTTCAAGTCGGCGCCACGGCGTTTGACCGGCCTCGCGCTGCACATGTGGCGGGCCTCGGCATCGCTCTAGGGGTACCCTCGCCTCCGAGCCTCGACGACTGGCGACATCGCGAGATCCTGACGCTCCTGGCCGCCGACAGCGGGGGCCGGCCTGCGACGGTGAGCGTCGTGCCCAATCACCCGTTCTTCTCCGTCGCCAACTTCAGCTACTACGCCATCCGCGACGGTCTGGCCCTCCAGTTCTCTCGAGCTTGGGACGAGCCGCCGCTGGGAATCGAGTACGTTGTCCTGAAGAGTGGGGACGTCGGGCCACCGTGGACCGAGCCACGAATCCGACGTGTGACAGCAAGCCTCGACGGGCCAGCTGCCCTGGGTCGGGTGTTCCCGGTGATTGGCCGGTTCGCGCTTCCCGACGGCTCGGAAGCCACGGTGCGCGCGCGCCGGCTGACCGCGGTGCCAGGCGTGTCGGCCAAGGATGTGGCGGGACGGGCCGAGCAGGCCCTCTGGCGCTGGCTGTCCGACTTCGCGCGTGACGTGGAGGCCCCCGCCCTGCGAATCCACTACGACGACGGCGCGCGCGAGGGGCATTTCGCCCGGGTCGAACTGTCGGCCGCCCGGGTCACGTTCGCGGAATTCCAGAGGCCGCGAGCAGCCCGGCTTCGAATGAGGGATGTGCGCATCGTCCTCGAGGACGTGGTGATCAATCCCTTCAGCGCCGTGCACGAGGAACGGCTGGAGCCGCTGGACGCCGCCCGGTTTCGCCTGGAGCGGGCTACCATCACGGCCGACGACCTGGAACGATTCCTCGACGAGCTCCCCAAGCTCCGCACTCAGGTGAGGCTGGAACCAGGCGCGCTCGCCGTGACGGTGCGACAGTTCGGTCCGGACGTGACGGGCAGGGTCCGCGTGGTGCCGGTGCCGGCGGCGCTGCCCGTCGCGCTCGTCCCCGAGGACGTGCGTGTGGGCGCCGTCGCCCTCCCCGACGCCCTCGTCGGTTGGGTCATGCGACAGTACGACCCCACGGGGCGGATCGCCCGTCGTCTGGCCATGCCGGTCACGATCGGACGGATCACCGTCGGGCCGACGGCCGTCACGATCTCAACCGAATGAGGCGAGACGTGAGGCAGTATCATGTGCCCCGGTGCGGCACTGATGAGAGAAGCGCGAGAAGCCACGACGGGACGAGTCCGGCTGATCATTCGCCACCTCGAGCGTGCGTACCCGGACGCACGCATCGCCCTCGACTTCACGACCCCGCTCCAGTTGCTGGCGGCGACCATCCTGGCCGCGCAGTGCACCGACGAACGTGTGAACCAGGTCACGAGGTCCCTGTTCCGCAAATACCGCACGGCGCAGGACTATGCCGGTGCCGATCCGGCCGTTCTCGAGGAGGAGATTCGCTCCACGGGCTTCTACCGGGCCAAGACCCGATCCCTGATCGGTATGGGTCGCGCTCTGGTCGAGCGCCACGCCGGCGTCGTGCCCCGGGAACGGGAAGCTCTGACCGAATTGCCCGGAGTGGGTCTCAAGACGGCCAACGTGCTGCGAGGCAATGCCTTCGGCGAGCCCGCTATCGCTGTCGACACGCACGTCTTTCGGATCGCCCAGCGCCTCGGACTCGCGCGCGCTGACGATCCCGACCGCATCCATGACCAGCTGATCGAGGTGGTCCCACGGGCGGCGTGGACCCGCTTCTGCCATTTGATTCAAGCGCATGGCCGGAGGACGTGTACGGCCCTGAAGCCGGTGTGCCCGGTATGCCCGGTCCGGGCGCAGTGTCCCTGGCCCGGCAAGCCCGGGCCTTCCGTGGCGAAGTTCCGGGCCCGGCGCAGCGCCCCTCGAGGTGCCAGAGCGCGGCGCAAATAGGCGTGTCCTTGACACAATACGATGCCTCGGCTAAGGTACAACGTTGCGTATTTCAAGGCCGAGGAAGGCTCGATGACAGAGTGTGAGAGCGAGCGAAACTGGTACGTGGTCGACGCCGAGGGCGTGGTTCTGGGGCGGCTGGCCTCCCGGGTGGCGACCATCCTCGGGGCAAGCACAAGCGGACCTTTTCGCCGCACCTCGATGTCGGCGACCATGTGGTGGTGGTGAACGCCCAGAAGGTGCATCTGACGGGCCGCAAGGGGCGCGACAAGCTCTACCGCACCCACTCCGGCTACATCGGGAGCTTGCGCGAGGTCACGGCCGATCAGATGCTGCACAGGCATCCCGAACGCGTCATCGAGTGGGCCGTGCAGGGCATGTTGCCGAAGAACCGCCTCGGTCGGGCCATGGCAAAGAAGCTCAAGGTGTATCGGGGGGCCGAGCACCCGCACCAGGCGCAACAGCCCCAGACGATGGAGGTCCGGTGATGGCGGTGATGGAGCGCTCGTACGGGACAGGCCGCCGCAAGACTTCGGTGGCGCGGGTGTGGATCAAGCCAGGCTCCGGACGCATCACCGTGAATCGCCGAACCTTCGAGGACTACTTCGCCCGCGAGACCTTGCGCATGATCATCGCCCAGCCCTTCGAGGTTACGGGCACCGACGGACAGTTCGACGTCGCCGTCAACGTGGGCGGGGGAGGCCCGACTGGGCAGGCCGGCGCCGTTCGCCATGGCATCGCGCGCGCGCTCGCCCGCTACGACGAGAAGCTGCGCCTGCCGCTGAAGAAGGCCGGACTGCTGACGCGCGATCCCCGCATGCGAGAACGCAAGAAGTACGGGCAGCCCGGAGCCCGGCAGAAGTTCCAGTACTCCAAGCGATAGGCGTCGGAGTGACATCGGTTCGGGTCGTCGTCGCAGGGGGCAGTGGCTACATCGGCGCAGAGCTGATCAGGCTGCTGCTGCGCCATCCCCACGTCGAGCTGGTGGGCGTGACCTCGGAGCGGCGCGCGGGGGAGCGCCTGGACCGGAGTTATCCGCACCTTCGTGGCCTGACCGAGCTCGCGTTTCACGAGCTGGATCCGGAGTGGATCGTCGAGGTCGCTGACCTGACGTTCCTGGCCCTCCCGCACATGGAGTCGCAGCAGGTCGTGCCTATCCTCCGGCGTCATGGGCGGCGCGCCATCGATCTCTCCGCTGACTACCGGCTGCGCGATCCGAACGACTACGTGATCTGGTACAAGGCCCCGCACCAGGACGCCGCGGGACTGGCCGACGCGGTGTACGGGCTGCCGGAACTGCACCGCAAGGCGATCGCCGGAGGGACGCTGATTGCCGTGCCGGGGTGCTACCCGACGGGGGCCATCCTCGCCACCGCCCCGATCTTGAAGGCCGGGTTGGCGCGCCCAGACGGGATTGTCATCGACGGCAAGTCGGGCCTGACCGGAGCGGGTGCGCAAGGGCGGAAGATCGACCCGATGTACCTCTTCACGGAATCTAACGAGAACGTGCAGGCCTACGGGATCGGCTTCCATCGGCACACGCCCGAGATGGAGCAGGAGATGGGCGCGCTCTGCGGGCAGTCCGTTCGCGTGTCCTTCACACCCCACTTGCTGCCGCTGAACCGCGGGCTCTTCACCACGGCGTCGGTGCCGCTGACGCGTTCGGTGTCGACTGCCGATCTGCTCGCGCTCTACGGCGAGTTCTACGCGGGTGAGCCCTTCGTGCGCGTCGCGGAAGAGGGCGGCCGGCCGACCACGCGCGCCGTCGTGGGCTCGAACTTCTGCGACGTCGCGGTGGTGGCCGACCCGCGCACGCTGCGGGCCACCTGCGTGTGCGCCATCGACAACCTCGGCAAGGGGGGATCGGCCAACGGCGTGCAGAACCTCAATGTGATGATGGGGTGGGACGAGCGCACCGGCCTCGAAGCCTCACCGGTGTACCCCTAGATGGCCGACCTCGAGTGGCTCGAGGGCGGCGTGACCGCCGTGCCCGGCTTCCTTGCCGGTGGTATCGCGGCGGGCATCAAGCCGAGCGGCAAGAAGGATCTGGCTCTGGTGCATTCCTCGACGCCGGCGCGCGTGGCCGCCGTGTTCACTCCGAACCAAGTGAAGGGCGCTCCCGTCATCGTCTCCGCGGAGCACGCCCGCGGCGGCGTGGCCCAGGCCATCCTGGCCTCCAGCGGCTGCGCCAACGTCTGCACGGGCGAGCAGGGACTGCGAGACGCCCGCGAGATGACCCGGACGGTGGCGGATCTCCTGCGCATCACACCCCAGCACGTGCTCATCGCGGCGACCGGCGTCATCGGCGCACCGCTTCCCATGGACCGGATTCGACCGTCTCTCCCGAAGTTGGTGAAGGCGCTCTCGCCGCAGGGAGGTCGTGCGGCGGCCGAGGCTATCATGACCACCGACACCCGGCCCAAGGAAGCGGCTCTCCGGGTCGAGGTCAGCGGCCGGCCGATTACCCTCGGGGGCATGGCCAAGGGCGTGGGCATGATCGAGCCGCACCTGGCCACGATGTTCTGTTTCATCACCACCGACGCCGTCATCGCCCGCGATGCCCTGGCCGGCATCACCCGCCGGGCCGTGGACCGCTCGTTCAACCGGATCACCATCGACGGGGACCAGTCGACCAGCGACACGGTGGCCGTGCTCGCCAATGGTCTGGCGGAGAACGCCGCCCTCGAGCGCGGCAGCCGTGGGCTACGCCAGTTCGCCCGGGGACTCGAGGCGCTCACCGAGCGGCTGGCCCGGATGCTGGTGGCCGACGGCGAGGGCGCCACCAAGGTGGTCACGGTGACGGTGCGCGGCGCCGCCTCGCGGCGCGACGCCATCATGGCCGCCCGCAGTGTGGCCAACTCGCCGCTCGTGAAGACGGCGATCAACGGACAGGATCCCAACTGGGGACGCATCATGATGGCCCTCGGGAAGTCCGCGGCCCGCGTGGACCAGACCCGGGTCAGCATCGCCTTTGCGGACGAAGTCATCGTCGACCGCGGAATGCTCAAGGAGGGCGTGCGGCTCGAGAAGATCCGCGAGGTGATGAGCGGCCCGGAGTACGGCATCACCATCGACCTGGGATTGGGAACGGGCGAGGACCGGGTGGTGACGTCCGATCTGTCCGAGGAGTACGTACGGATCAACGCGAAGTACACCACGTGAGGCAATGATCACGCACGCCGCGACACCATCGGTGCGGAGCGGAGACCGCTCCGTGTACGCGGCGGAGGCTCAACCGAGGGAGGACACATGGCAGCCCTGACCATGAAGGAACTGCTGGAGGCCGGCGTACACTTCGGCCACCAGACCAAGCGGTGGAATCCGAAGATGCAGAAGTACATCTTCGGCGAGCGCAACGGCATCTACATCATCGATCTGCAAAAGACCTTGAAGAAGTTCCGCGAGGCGTACGCCTTCGTGCGCGACCTGGCGGCGGGGGGCGGCAGCGTGCTCTTCGTGGGCACCAAGAAGCAGGCGCAGGAGACGGTGTTCGAGGAGGCCTCGCGGTGCGGGATGTTCTACGTCAACCAGCGCTGGCTGGGGGGCACCCTCACCAACTTCACGACCATCCGCAAGTCCATCGCCCGGCTCAAGCGCCTGGAAGAGATGCGCGACACTGGAGAGTACGAGCGCCTGCCCAAGAAGGAAGGCCTGGAGCTTGAGCGCGAGCGTCAGAAGCTGGAGAAGGCCCTGGTGGGCATCAAGACCATGGAGCAGCTTCCCTCGGCCGTCTTCATCGTCGACCCCCGCAAGGAAGCCATCGCGGTGGCGGAGGCCCAGCGGCTCGGCATCTCCATCGTCGCCATCGTCGACACGAACTGCGATCCCACGGGAATCGACTACCCCATCCCTGGCAACGACGACGCCATCCGCGCCGTCCGCTTGATCGCTTCCCGTGTCGCCGACGCCATCAACGAAGGTCGGGGCACCTTGGCCAAGGAGGAGGAGGAGGTAGAGGAGGCGACGGCCGAGAGCGCGGGCGACATGGAATTGCCCGTGGCGGTGGCGGAGGGCTGATCGATGTCGGATGCCCAGATGGTGAAGGAGCTCCGGGAGCGGACCGGGGCGGGGGTGATGGACTGCAAGGCCGCGCTGCAAGCCTCCCAGGGCAGTTTGGACGTCGCCATCGAATATCTGCGAAAGAAGGGGCTTGCCGACGCCGCCAAACGGGGTCACCGCGAGGCGCGGGAGGGACTGGTGGAGGCGTACATCCACCCGGGGGCCAAGCTCGGCGTGCTCATCGAGGTCGCGTGCGAGACGGATTTCGTGGCCAAGACCGACGCCTTCCGCGAGCTGGTTCGCGATCTCGCCATGCAGGTGGCCGCCTCCAGCCCAAGCTACGTGGCCCGGGAAGACGTACCGGCGGCGGTGCTGGACAAGGAACGGCAGATCTACCGGGAGCAGCTGGCTGACCAGAAGAAGCCCCCGCAGATCCTCGACAAGATCGTGGAGGGCAAGCTCGAGAAGTTCTATGGCGAGGCCTGCCTCCTGGAGCAGCCCTTCGTGAAGGATGCTTCGGGGAAGACCCGGGTCAAGGACCTCGTCGACAGCGTCAACGCCAAGACGCAGGAGCGCATCGCCGTCAAGCGCTTCGCGCGCTTCAGGGTCGGCGAGGCGGGGTAGGCATGGCGGCGGACGCCGGCTCTCCGCGTCCGGCCTACCGCCGAGTCGTCCTGAAGCTCTCCGGCGAGGCCCTGGCGGGAAGCCAGGGCTACGGTATCGACCCTCCCGTGCTGGCGCGGATCGCTCAAGAGGTCCGCGACGTGACTGACCTGGGCGTCCAGATCGCCATCGTCATCGGGGGGGGCAACATCTTCCGCGGGGTGGCGGCCAGCGCGCGCGGCATGGAGCGGGCCACCGCCGACTACATGGGGATGCTGGCCACGGTCATGAACGCTCTCGCCCTGCAGGATGCGCTGGAAAAATGCGATCTCCAGACGCGGGTGTTGTCAGCCATCGAGATGCGGGCGGTGGCTGAGCCGTACATCCGACGCCGGGCCATCCGCCATCTGGAGAAGGGGCGGGTGGTCATCTTCGCCGCCGGCACCGGCAACCCCTTTTTCACCACCGATACCGCCGGCGCCCTGCGCGCCATCGAGATCGGGGCCGACGTGATCATGAAGGCCACCAAGGTGGACGGAATCTACACCGCGGATCCGAAGCGCGACGCCCGGGCGGAGCGGCTTCTCCGCGTGACGTACCTCGAGGCCCTCAGCCGCCGGCTCGAGGTCATGGACACGACCGCCATCTCCCTGTGCATGGAGAACTCGCTTCCCATCGTGGTCTTCGACCTCACGTCCACCGGGAACATCAAGCGGATCGTGCTTGGCGAGCCCGTGGGTTCCACCGTGTCCTCGACGGGAGGGTGACATGCAGGAGGCGCTGATCAAGGAGACGGAATCTCGCATGAACGCGGCGACGGAGGCCCTGGGCCGGGAATTCGCGTCCATCCGGACGGGACGGGCCTCGGCCAGCTTCTTGGACCCGATCCGGGTCGACTACTACGGGACGCCGACACCGCTCAATCAAATGGCGTCCGTGGCGGTCCCCGACGCCCGGACCATCACCATCCAGCCCTGGGAGGCCGGGCAGCTCAAGGTCATCGAGAAGGCCATCGTGGCCTCCGATCTCGGGATCACGCCGATGAACGACGGCAAGCTGATCCGTCTGGTCATCCCGACCCTGACGGAGGAGCGGCGCAAGCAGCTCGCCAAGACCGTCGGCAAGGTGGCGGAAGAAGGTCGCGTGATCATTCGCAACCTCCGCCGCGAGGCCAACGACAAGCTGAAGGGGCTCGCCAAGGACAAGAAGATCTCGGAGGACGAGGAACGTCGCAGCCACGACCAGATCCAGAAGACGACGGATCGCTTCATCGCCAAGGTCGACGAGCTGCTCAAGAAAAAGGAACAGGAAATCCTCACCATCTAGTCTAATGAGATCATCGAAAGCTCCGGAACGATCGCGTAGCTCGGCCCTGGCCGCCGAGCTCGAGGAGGCGAGACTCCTCTCCGCGATCCGCGCGCACCCGGTGCCCGAGCACGTGGCGATCATCATGGACGGGAACGGCCGCTGGGCCACCCAGCGACGACGGCTGCGGATGGCGGGTCATCGCGAGGGAGTGAAGGCGGCGCGGCGCATCGTGGCTGCCGCCGACGCGGTCGGCCTGCGCTACCTCACGCTGTTTGCCTTCTCCACCGAGAACTGGGCCCGGCCTGAAAAGGAAGTCTCTACCCTCATGCGCCTGCTGGAGACGTCGATCGGGGACGAGCTGCCGGAGCTCGAGCGGCGCAACGTCCGGCTTCGCGCCATCGGGCGGCCCCACGGGGTGCCGTCGGGGGTCCAGCGCGGCATTGACCGGGTCGTGCAGGCCACCGCTGACAACTCGGGGCTGACGCTCTTGATGGCCTTCAACTACGGCGGGCGCGATGAGCTTCTCGACGCCGTGCGGTCGCTCGCGCATCAGGTCCGGGCGGGCAAGCTCGAGCCCGAGGACATCACCGAGAAGCACGTGGAGCAGGTCCTCTACACGGCTGATGTGCCGGACCCCGACCTCCTCATCAGGACGAGCGGGGAGATGCGGATCTCGAATTTCCTGCTGTGGCAGATCGCCTATACGGAGCTGTGGATCACGCCGATCCTGTGGCCCGACTTCGCAGCGCTCGATCTCTACCGGGCCATTGCGGAGTTCCAGGGGCGGACACGCCGGTTCGGCGGAGTCTGACGTGGGTGCGGTCGCCGTCCCTCTGCGAGGTGCCAGCGTGGCCAACGTGCTGCTGAAGCGCGTGCTCAGTTCCGCGGTGCTGATCCCCGTCGTGGTGTGGGTGGTTGCCGGGGCTCCATCGTGGGTCTTCGAGGGAGTGGTGGTGGCGTTGAGCGCGGTGGCTGCGTGGGAGCTCTGCCGCCTCTTCCAGCGAGCGGGACGCGTGCTCAGGCCTGGCTTGGCCGCGCTGTGTACGGCCGTGGTGACGGCGAGCTTCATGGTACCGGGCGCGCCGGTGACGGCGCTGGCCGCCACGACGGGAGTCATCCTCGTCTCATCGCTGTGGACGTCGGACGCGCCGTCGAGCGACGGCATGGTGATTGGACTGACAAGCCTGTGTTACGTGGGGGTGCTGATGGGGCATGCACTCCTCCTCCAGCAACTCCCCGAGGGTCGATCCCTGGTGCTGTTTCTTCTCGCCGTCACCTGGGCCGGAGAGACGGCGGCGTACGCGGTCGGCTCGCTGGTGGGACGCCACAAGCTCGCGCCGCACCTCAGTCCGGGCAAGACCGCCGAGGGGGCGGTGGCGCAGCTCCTGGCCTCGATGGTGGTGGCCTGGCTTTTGGGGGGCCTCGTGCCCGGTTGGTCGACGCCTCAGGCCGCCGCCGCGGGGCTGATGCTCGGGGGCGTGGGCCAAGTGGGCGACTTGACGGAGTCGGTGATCAAGCGGAGCGTTGGCGCGAAGGACGCGGGAAGTGTCATCCCCGGCCACGGGGGACTTCTCGACCGGATCGACGGTCTCCTGTTCAACACGCCCGCGCTCTTCTATTGTGCCGGCGTGCTCGGAGGGCGGGCATGAAGCGTGTCACCATCCTCGGCGCGACCGGGTCCATCGGGCTCCGCACCCTCGAGCTCGTGGCGAGCTTTCCTGAAGAGTTCGCGGTGGCCGGGCTAGCCGCTCGTGGCTCCAACGTCGAGAGCATCGCTGATATCTGCCGCAAGTACGCCCCGAAGGCCGTCGCCTTGCTGGACGACGGCGCCGTCGATCGCCTCGCCGAGCTGTTGCCTGCCCCTCGGCCCGAGCTTCTGCGCGGCCCAGCGGGGCTGGCGGCCCTGGCGGGAGAGGTGGACACCGACATCGTCGTGTCAGCCCTGGTGGGGGCGGCCGGGCTCCTGCCGACGATGGCGGCCATCCGGGCCGGACGGACCCTCGCCTTGGCCAACAAGGAAACGCTCGTGATGGCGGGCGGCCTGATGAAGGCGGCGGCCCGGACCCACGGGGTCACCTTGCTGCCCGTCGATTCCGAGCACAGCGCGGTGTTCCAGTGCTTGCAGGGGCACAATCGACACGACGTCCATCGAGTGCTCTTGACGGCGTCCGGCGGCCCGTTCCGCGAGCGCCCCAAGCACGCCTTCGCTTCCATCACCGTGGAGGACGCGCTCCGGCACCCCACGTGGAAGATGGGGGCGAAGATCACCATCGACTCCGCCACCCTGATGAACAAGGGCCTCGAGATCATCGAGGCCCGCTGGTTGTTCGACCTCGCGCCCGATCGCATTGGGGTGGTGGTGCATCCCCAGTCGATCGTCCACTCGATGGTCGAGTATGTCGACGGTTCGGTCATCGCCCAGCTCGGGGTGGCCGACATGGGCGTCCCCATCCTCTACGCCCTGACGTATCCCGAGCGACGCCCCAATCCGGGTGCGCGGTTGGACCTGACCCGCGTGGGGCGCCTGACCTTCGAGGAGCCGGACACCGATCGCTTTCCCTGTCTGGGGCTGGCCCGCGCGGCGCTGGTCCAGGGCGGTCGCGCCCCCGTCGTCCTCAATGCCGCCAACGAGATCGCGGTGGCCGCCTTCCTCGACCGGCGCATCGGATTTGCCGACATCCCTATACTGATCGAACGGGCTCTTTCCGCGGATGCGGAGGGAGCCCCGGGGTCGATCGAGGAATGCGTCGAGATCGACGCGGAAACGCGACGGCGGGTCGGCGGCTTCGTTGACCAGCGCGCGGGAGGGCGGTCGGGGTGACCACGGTCGTATCGTTCGTCGTCGTCATCGGAATCTTGATTCTCATCCACGAGTTGGGCCACTTCATCGTCGCGCGCTTGACCGGCGTGGGGGTGGAGCGCTTTTCCATCGGCTTCGGGCCTGTGCTGTTCCGCTGGCGGGGCACGGAAACGGAATACTGCCTCTCCCTGATTCCCATGGGCGGGTACGTGAAGATGGTGGGCGAGGAGAACCCCCTCGAGGGCGGTGGCTCTGTGGCCTCGGACCCCACCAGGGCGTTCGCCACCAAGCCGCTGTGGGCGCGTTTCCTCATCGTCTTCGCGGGACCGGGGATGAACTTCGTCCTGGCCGCGGTGATCTTTGCCGCCGTTTTCGCCACGGTGGGCCGTCCCGTGTGGTCGGCTGTCGTGGGGAGGGTCAGCGAGGGAGGACCGGCGGCCACGGCAGGCCTGCGCAGTGGTGACCGTGTCGTGCGTGTGAACAGCACCACGGTCGCGACCTGGGAGGATCTCGAGCGCGCCATCGCGTCGTCCGACGGGCGACCGCTGAGCGTGGTGATCGTGCGCGATGGCGTGGAGAAGACTCTCTCCGTTTCGCCACGTCGGCTGGCGGTACCCGATCCTGTCTTCAAGGAGCCCAAGGACGTCTGGGATATTGGCGCGGGCCCGAAGTTGTCCCCGCAGATCGCGGCGGTGACGCAAGGCTCGCCCGCGGAGGCGGCGGGGCTCAAGCCGGGCGACGTGGTGATCTCCGTGGATGGCGATCCGGCGTTCGCGGTTGAGGATGTTCAACGGGCCATCGAAAAGCGACCCGGACGCACCTTCGATCTGGTCGTGGAAAGGGATGGCAGGGCCCTGACGCTTTCCGCGACCGCCCGGCGGGATCTCAGCCGGACACCCGGCGGCGGAGAGGTGGCCGTTGGTCGGATTGGTGTCGTCATCGCCACCAAGATCGAGAGAACCGAGCCGTACGGCCCCGTGGACGCGGCCTGGCAGGGCGGCGCGCGCACATGGGACCTGACGGTCCTGACGGTCAAGGGTCTGTGGAAGATCCTCTCCCGTCAGATCGAGGCCTCCAATATCGGCGGCCCCATCCAGATCGCCTCCGAAGCGGGGCGTCAGGCCAAGGAAGGGCTGGGGTCCCTGGCCCTCTTCACCGCCATCATCAGCGTGAACCTCGCGGTGCTGAATCTGCTGCCCGTGCCCATGCTCGATGGAGGGCACCTGCTCTTCTTCCTCATCGAGGCGGTGTTGGGGCGACCGCTCTCGCTCAAGAAGCGAGAGGCCGCGCAGCAGCTGGGATTCGTGCTGCTCATGCTGCTCATGGTGTACGCGCTCTACAACGACCTTGTGCGCATCGACGCCTTCAAGTTCCTCCGACAATAGGACGACCTCGCATGGGCCAATACGACATCCACATGTTTGTGTGCACCGCCGGCGACACGTGCCCGAGCCAGGGGGACGTGCAGAAGTTCGTCAAGCATCTGCGTGGCGAAGTGGTGAAGGCCGGCAAGCGGGACGAGGTCCGCGTCAACCACGCCGGCTGCTTCTCGCAATGCGGTCACGGGCCGATGATCGTCGTCTATCCCGACAACGTGTGGTACGCGGGGGTCCAGGAGTCTGACCTCGACGACATCGTCCAGTCCCACATCCTCGGGGGAAAGCCGGTGGAGCGGCTGCTCTACCGCCCAGACGTGAAGGGGGCCAACAAGAAGCAGGTCGATCCCGCCTAGGATGCGGCTCACCCGGTCTCTCGTTCCCACCCTGCGCGAGGCTCCGGCGGACGCCGAGGCGATCAGCCATCGTCTGATGCTCCGCGCCGGCCTCGTGCGTCAACTCGGCGCTGGCGTGTACGTGTACCTACCCCTCGGTCAGCGAGTGCTCGACAAGATCACCACCATCCTCCGCGAGGAGATGAACGCCATCGGGGGGCAGGAACTGAGCATGCCGGTTCTCCAGCCCGCCGAGATCTGGCGTCAATCGGGGCGCTGGGACGCCATCGGCGACGAGATGTTCCGGCTCAAGGATCGGCACGGGCGGGACATGTGTCTGGGCATGACCCACGAGGAAGTCGTGGCCTGGCTGGCCGCCCGGGAGATCCGCTCGTATCGAGACCTGCCGCAGATCTGGTACCAGATCCAGACCAAGGAACGGGACGAGGCCCGCCCGCGCTCGGGTGTGCTCCGCACGCGCGAGTTCCTCATGAAGGACTCGTACACGCTCGATCCCGACGAGGCGGCGCTGGAGGGGTCCTACGCGGCCCACGAGCGTGCCTACCGCCGCATTTTCGACCGCTGTGGTCTCCGCTACTACGTGGTGCAGTCCGATCCCGGGATGATGGGCGGTATGGGCTCGCACGAGTTCATGGCCCCCAGTGCGGCGGGCGAGGATGAGGTCGCCTTGTGCGGCCAGTGCGGCTATGCCGCCAATGTCGAGCTGGCCCGAGGCCAGCCCGCCATGCCGGAGTTTCCCGGTGGCGACCGCGAAGAGGTGCCCACGCCCAGCGCGCGTACCATCGCCGAGGTGTCGTCGCTCCTCGGCATCGATCCGCGGCTCACCATCAAGTCGCTCCTCTACGTGGCGCCGTCGACGGGGCCCGTGCTCGCCCTCGTGCGCGGCGATCACGCCCTTCACGAGCGGAAGTTGGCGCGCGCACTCGGCGAGGAGTTCCGCCCGGCGCATCCTGGCGAGATCGTGGAGCACCTTGGCGCGCCGGCGGGCAGCGTGGGGCCCCTGGGCGTGCGGGTGCCCGTGTTCGCCGACGAGGCGCTGGCCGTCGGGCGGTACGTGGTGGGCGCCAATCGGGAGGGCTACCACGTCCGGGGTGTGGTGCCGGGGCGCGACTTCGCGTGCCGATTCGTCGACCTCCATACCGTGGTGGCGGGGGAAGCCTGCGTGCGGTGCGGGACGCCGCTGCGAGTCGAGCGCGTGATCGAGATCGGCAACATCTTCAAACTGGGGACGAAGTATTCGGTTCCGCTCGGCGCCATGTATCTGGACGAGTCCGGCAAGGAGCAGCCGATCGTGATGGGGAGTTACGGTATCGGACCGGCGCGCATCGCGGCGTCCGCCGTGGAGCAGTTCGCCGACGAGGGCGGGATCGTCTGGCCGTGGTCCATCGCGCCGTTCCACGTGCATATCGTCCTCGTCAGCAGCCGCGATCCGACCCAGGTCGGGGCGGCCGAGCAGCTGTACGCGCAATGCTGGGAGCGCGGCCTCGAGGCCATCCTCGACGATCGTGATGAGCGCCCCGGAGTGAAGTTCAAAGATGCCGACCTCCTCGGGGTGCCCGTCCGCGTCACCATCGGCAACGCCCTCACCAAAGATGGGGTGATCGAGGTGCGCACGCGCCGCGATGGCCGGGAGGTCAGGGTTCCCCAGGACCGGGTTGTGGACACGGTCGTCGGGTTGCGCGCTACCCGGGCCGGAGGAGAGGAGGTCTCCGCCGCGGGCTGAGCTTGCCTCTGCGAAGGCCACGTGCTAAAGTCCTGAAAAAGTGGGCGCTGCCCACTTTTTTACTTTTGGTGATTGCCGATGCTGGATGACGCTCATTTCACTCGGATCGAGGAGGTTATCCAGCCGGTGCTCCGGGACCACGGCTTGGAACTGGTCGATCTCGACTGGCGCGGATCCCGGCCTCGTGGGGCCTTGAAGGTGTTCGTAGACAAGCCGGGCGGTGTGAGGGTCGAGGACTGTGAGCGCGTGAGCCGGGAACTGGGCGATCTCCTGGACGTGGCGAGGCTGATCGAAGGAGGGTATGACTTGGAGGTCTCGTCTCCGGGGCTCGATCGGATCCTGCGCAAGGAACGCGAGCTCCAGTGGGCGGTGGGCAGGCCAGTGCGGTGCTGGATTGCCGGCGGGCAGGAATTCGCCGGCCGCCTCGCTGAGGTGAGAGCCGATTGCCTCGTGCTGGAGCGCGGCGGCCATTCGACCGAGGTATCGCGGGCTGCCCTGACGAAGGCCCGGCTCGACATCGAGGTACCGTGGGCGCGGCGGACGTGACGACAAGGTGAATCGCGAACTGATTGCCGTGATCGAACAGATCGGACGCGAGAAGGGGATCGATGGCGAGGTCCTCTTCGAGGCGCTGGAGTCTGCCCTCCTGTCGGCGGCCAAGAAGACCCCGGACAACGTCCGCATGGAGCTGGATAGAAAGACGGGTGCCCTGCGCGTGTACGGCCGCAAGAAGGTCGTGGACGCCGTGGAGGACCCCGCCGTGGAGATCAGCCTCGCGGAGGCCAAGGCCCTCAACCCCGCGGCCGAGCTGGGGGACGAGCTGGAACAGGAGCTGCCCCCGCAGCAGTTCGGGCGCATCGACGCGCAACGGGCTAAGCAGGTCATTCTCCAGAGGGTGCGCGACGCCGAGCGCGAGAGCATCTTCTCGGAGTTCGCGAACAAGGAAGGGCACATCGTCCGCGGTGTGGTCCATCGCATCGAGAAGCGCAACGTCATCCTGGAAATCGGCAAGGCGGAGGCCGTACTTCCTGAGCGAGAGCAGATCCCTGGGGAGCGCCACAACCCCGGGGATCGCCTGCGGGCTTTCGTCCTGGAGGTGCGGCGCACGACGAAGGGCCCCCAGGTGGTTCTCTCGCGGACCCATCCGGGCTACCTCGTGCGCCTCTTCGAGACGGAGATCCCCGAGATCCAGGAGGGCATCGTGCTGGTCAAGGCGGCGGCCCGCGAGGCCGGCGAGCGCGCCAAGGTGGCCGTGGCCTCCACGCGGCGCGACGTCGACCCCATCGGGGCCTGCGTGGGACTGCGGGGCACGCGGATCCAGGTGATCAGCCGTGAGCTGCGCGGGGAAAAGATCGACATCATCGAGTGGTCGCAGGATCAGCCGGCCTTCGTGGCGCGGGCCCTGTCGCCGGCCAAGGTGTCGAACGTGACCATTGTCGAATCCGAGAGCCCGGACGAGCAGCCGGCCGCGCTGGTGGTCGTCGCCGACAACCAGCTGTCCCTGGCCATCGGCAAGAAAGGCCAGAACGCCCGCCTCGCGGCGAAGCTCACGGGCATGCGAATCGACATCAAGAGTGAATCGGAGCTGGAGGCGGAGAGCGCCGGTCCGCACGATCCTCCGAGCGAGATGCGCGCGGCGCTCCTGTGCCTGCCCGAGGTCTCGCCAGAGCTGGCGGACGCGCTGGCGAGCGCGGGCATGAACTCACCCGACGCAATCGTCCGCGCCGGGCTCGATCGTCTCCGCGAGGTGCCCGATATCGGCTCGCGATGCGAGAGAATCTATGCGGCGGCCGAGGAATGGGTAGCGGCGCAGCGGACGGCGTCGGCGTCCGGGACACCGGGAGAGCCGGTGGAAGACACCGGTCCCACATCTCGGTGAGACCCCAGAGGACGTGCATCGGTTGTCGAAGGGTGAGACCGAAGGAAACCCTGGCGCGGCTGGTGCGAAGACCGACTGGTGAGGTGATCGTGGATCCGACGGGACGTGAGAGGGGGCGCGGGGCCTACGTGTGTTGCCACGCCGCGTGCCTGGCGCAAGGCCTCGAGCGAGGCCGGCTCGCGCACGCGTTCAGGCAACCGTGCGAGGTCAGGGCGAGCCTGGCTGAGGAAGCGAGGGAGCGGTGGCAGCTGGCAAAGTGAAGGTGATCGATCTCGCCAAGGAACTCGGTGTGACCAGCAAGGATCTCATGGTCGCCGCCGAGGAGATGGGGCACAAGGGCGTGCGTGCCATGACACCACTCGACGGCACGTTGGCCAACGCCCTTCGCGTCAAGCTCGGTAAGGGACGCGAACTGCCCGAGGAGCCCAAACCCAAGCGGGTGTCTCGGCCGAAAGGGGCCAAGCCCGCCGAGGGTGCTGACGGCGCGCCTGTCGGTGATGGGACGCCGCTCAAGGTCGCGCGCCTCCGCAAGGGGGTAGACCCGGCATCTCCAGTCGAGGAGGTCCCGGCCGAGGTGAGGCCTGCGGCAACGATCGTGAAACCCAAGCCGCTCACTCCCGAGCCCGTCCTCGAGGCCCCCGTGCTCCTGCGGCCTGAGATCAGGCCCGAACCTCCTATCCTCGAGCCGATGAGCCCCGTGGCGGCGGCGAGCCCGGCCGAACCCGCCCCGGCGCCTCCTGCGCCCGCGAAGAGGCCGGAGCCCCGGGTCGTCCCGTTCCGACCGACCGAACGCCCCGCGCACGCCACCCCCCCCGCCGAGAGGCCCGCGCCAGCCCGTCGGGCCGTTCTCGCCCCCTCGTGTGACGATCGGCCCACCGAGACCCGCCGCGCCTCCGCAGCCTCCTCGCCCGCCGCGGCCACAGCCGGTGCTGCAAGTGACGCCCCCCGCGGCGACGGCGGTGTCGGGGCCAGCCGAGCCGGCGCCCACCTTCGTAGCGCCCCCTGCAGTGATCGCGGAGGCTCCAGCTTCCCTTGGCGCCGCTCCCCTCGAGCCCGCCGCGGCGGCAGAGGTGCCTCCCGTCGAGGTCAAGCGGGAACTGGTCCGCGTGCCGGAGTCGGTGACGGTCGCGGAGCTGGCGGAGAAGATGCGGCGAAAGTCCGGCGAAGTCATCAAAGCGCTCCTCGAGTTGGGCGTGATGCGCATGGTCAACGACCTGCTCGATCCCACGGAAGCCAAGCTCGTCGCCGACAAGTTCAACGTCGATCTCGAGATCCGTTCCCTGGAAGGCGGCGTCCTCGAGGAGGACGAGGGCGATCCCGCCCAGCTCACCCTGCGGCCTCCCGTGGTGACGGTCATGGGACACGTCGACCACGGCAAGACGTCGCTTCTCGACGCCATCCGGCGCACCAAGGTCGCCGAGAAGGAGTTCGGCGGCATCACCCAGCACATCGGGGCCTACCAGGTCGTCACCTCGCACGGGAAGGTCACCTTCCTCGACACCCCTGGCCACGAAGCCTTCACAGCCATGCGAGCTCGGGGGGCCCAGGCAACCGACATCGTCATCCTCGTGGTGGCGGCCGACGACGGAGTGATGCCCCAGACCGTGGAGGCCGTCAACCACGCGCGGGCGGCGGACGTTCCCATCATCGTGGCCGTGAACAAGATCGACAAACCGGAAGCCGACGCCGATCGCGTGAAGCGCGAGCTGGCCAACCTCAACCTCCTCCCCGAGGAGTGGGGTGGGCAGACGATCTACGTGTCCACCTCGGCGAAGCAGGGGACCGGCATCGAACAGCTCCTGGAGATGACGGCTCTGCAGGCCGAGGTGCTCGAGCTGAAGGCGAATCCAAATCGCGCCGCCAAGGGCGTCATCATCGAAGGTCGGCTCGACCGCGGTCGAGGGCCCGTGGCCACCGCCCTCATCCAGAGCGGCAGCCTGCACGAGGGCGACGCGGTGGTGGTAGGCGCACACTCCGGGCGGATCCGTGCCCTCGTGGATCCCTCGGGCAAGAAGGTGAAGTCCGCGGGGCCGTCCGATCCCGTCGAGGTCCTGGGGCTCTCGGGGGTCCCCGCCGCCGGCGACGTCCTGGTCGCTGTGTCCGACGAGCGCAAGGCCCGCCAGATCGCGGGCATGCGCCAGGATCGCGACAAGGCGAAGACCAAGGCGACCACGCGGATCACCCTGGAGGGGCTGCACCGGCAGATCCAGACCGGGGAAGTGAAGGAGTTGCGGCTCATCCTCAAGGCCGACGTGCAGGGTTCGGTCGAGGCCCTCACGGAATCCCTGGAGCGGCTGTCCACGGAGGAGGTCAAGCTCAAGGTCATCCACGCCTCCGTGGGTGCGATCAACGAGAGCGACGTCATGCTCGCCTCGGCCTCCAACGCCATCGTGCTGGGCTTCAACGTCAAGGCCGAGCCCAAGGCGGCCGGCCAGGCCCAAGCGGCCGGGGTGGATGTCCGGAACTACAACGTCATCTACGAAGCGATCAATGATCTGCGAGCGGCCCTGGCCGGAATGCTCGCCCCCGAGATCCGCGAGACCATCCACGGCCGTGCCCAGGTGCGCCAGATGTTCAACATCTCCAAGCTCGGTCCGGTATGCGGCAGCTATGTCGAGGAAGGCAAGGTCGTGCGCGCAGCCAAGGTCCGCGTGCGGCGAGGTGCCGAGGTGCTGGGCGAGGGGACGGTGACCTCGCTCAAGCGCTTCAAGGACGAGGTGCGCGAGGTGCCCGCGGGTCAGGAGTGCGGCATCGGGATCAGCGTGAGCACTGTCCAGGGCGGCGACGTCCTCGAGTTCTTCACCACCGAGGAGGTCGCGCGCACGCTCTGATCGCGCGCACAGGGACGGTGGGATGTCAGGCGCGCGCGTGGCCCTGGGAACCGTGGACATCCACCTGCCCGGCGTCGACTCGCTGAAGGGCAAGCGTCAGATCATCAAGAGCCTCAAGGACAAGCTCCGCGGCCGCTTCGAGGTGGCGGTGGCCGAGGTCGACCACCACGACGTCTGGCAAAGGGCGACCCTGGCCGTGGCCTGTGTCTCCCACGACGCACGGCACGCCAACGCGGTGGTGAGCAAGGCCATGGACTTCATCGAGACGCAGGTGGACGGGCGCGTGCTGGATACGTCGGTGGAGATCCTCTGATGCAGGGCAAGCGCCTCGACCGCGTGAATCACCTCATCAAGGAGGAGGTCTCCCTGCTCCTCCAGCGCGAGCTGAAGGATCCGCGGCTCGGGTTTGTGACGGTCACCGAGGTGGAGACCACCAAGGACCTGCGCTTGGCCAAGATCTACGTGTCGGTGCTCGGCACGGAAGAGCAGTGGACGTCCTCGCTGCAGGGACTGACGAGCGCACGCGGCTTCATCCGGCACTGGCTGCGCGATCATCTCGACCTGCGCGTGACGCCGGTTCTGGAGTTCCGGGCCGACCGCTCGATGGAGCACGCCGCCCACATCCAGGCCATCTTCAAGCGGCTCGCCAGCGAGCGCCTGGCGTGACCGGGCCGAGAGTTCCCGAGGACGTCCGGGCCCCTTTCGAGAGCCGGGACGGCCGGGCGCTGATGCTGGGGCATGTGCACCCTGACGCCGACGTTCTGGGAACTCTGCTCGCCCTTGGTCTCGCCCTCGAGAGTCGGGGATGGACGGTGGTCTACGGCGGCCCGCATCCGGCGCCGGCCATTCTGGACTTCCTGCCGGGGGTGGAGCGCTATCGCGTCCTGCGCCAGGTCGAGGGTGCCTTCGACGTGGCGGTACTGACCGACTGTCCGAACCCCGATCGGACCCAGGGACTTCTCGACCAGGCGCGGGTGTCGGCGCGTCGCGTGGTGAACATCGATCACCACCCCGACAACCGACGCTACGGCCACGTGAACTGGATCGATCCCACCGCGAGCGCGACCGGAGAGTTGGTGTACGAGCTGCTGGAGGCGCTTGATCTGGCCATCTCGCCGGCAGTCGCCACCAACCTGTTCACGGCCATCCACACGGACACCGGTTCCTTCCGCTACTCGAACGTCACCCCCGACACGTTTCGCATCGCCGCCTCGTTGGTGGCGGCCGGCGCCGATCCGGCCTTCGTGTCGACCGCCCTCTACGAACGGCGAGAGCGGGAGGCGCTGCGGTGGCTGGCAGAGGTCCTGGCCCGCGTCCAGGTGAGCGAGGACGGTCGCGTCGCCTGGGTCGCTCTGCCTGCCGGGTTGGTCCCCGAGTCGTTCGTCGAGGCCGAGGATCTCGTGAACTATCCGCGGTCGATCGACTCCGTCCGCGTGGCGTGCCTGCTTCGGGAGCGTGAGGGACAGGTCAAGGTGAGCCTTCGCGGCAAGGGCGACGTCGACGTCAACCGGATCGCCGCGCGGTTCGGCGGGGGCGGGCATCGCAACGCCGCCGGTTGTGCGGTGGCTGGTTCCCTCGAAGGGGTGACCGAGGACGTCCTCGCTTCGGTGGCCGAGGCGTTGGCCGGGTCTGCCGAACGGGGCGCCTAGTCGTGGCGGTGCTCCCGGATCGACCGGGCCTCTGCGGTGTGCTCGTCATCGACAAGGCGGCGGGCATGACGTCGTTCGACGTGGTCGCCCGCGCGCGTCAGGCCCTGGGCGAGCGTCGCATCGGTCACGCGGGGACGCTCGACCCAGCTGCCGTCGGCGTGCTGCCGCTGCTCATCGGCGAGGCCACCAAGTTGATGCCATACCTCGTCGATCAGGATAAGGAGTACGCGGCGACCATTCGCCTCGGCGTCACCACCGACACCCACGACCTGGAGGGCCGCATCGTCGCCGCGGCCCCCGTCCCGGCCCTGGACCGGGAGCGCGTCGACCGCGCCTGTCGACGCTTCGTTGGCAACATCCGCCAGACACCGCCCATGTATTCCGCCGTCCATCACCAAGGTCGCCGGCTGTACGAGCTCGCTCGCGAGGGCGTGGAGGTCGTCCGCCAAGCGCGTGAGGTCGCCGTCCATTCCATCGACGTTCTCGATCTGAGCGGCGATTCCGTCACCGTGCGTGTCGTGTGCGGCAAGGGCACGTACGTTCGCGTCCTCGCCGCGGATCTGGGCGCGGACCTCGGCTGTGGAGGCGCGGTGGAGCGATTGGTGCGCGTCCGCGTCGGCCCCTTCGCGCTGACCGATGCGGTTCCCTCGGACGACCTCCTGCGGCGTGAGCGGGCCGCGCTCCTGGCGCGATTGCTCCCGTTGGATGCGGTGCTCGCCGGCTGGCCGGCGGCAGACCTTGCCGACCCGGACGCCGTCGCCTTCGTCCACGGGCAGCATGTCCCGATGCCCCGCGGGGCTGCGCACGCATCGCTCCTGAAGGTGCGAGACAGGGCAGGGAAGTTCCTCGGCGTCGGCCGCAGCCTGGCGGCTGGCACGCGACTACAGCCGGAGCGGATCGTCCATGCGGATCGTTCGGGGGCTCGAGACCTTCCCGCGTGAGGCGGCCGGGGTGGTGGTTGCCCTGGGCGCGTTCGACGGTATCCACCTCGGCCATCGCGAGATCCTGGGTGTGGCGGTCGAGCGCGCACGCGCCCTCAGGGTCCCCTCCCTCGCGTGCACGTTTGATCCTCGCCCCGAGGAGGTGCTCCAGCCCGAGCGCGCGCCTCTTCCCATCACCACCTTGGAGGAGCGGCTGGAGTTGGTCGCCCGGGCGGGGATCGACACCACGGTGGTGCTGCCGTTCACCCGGGCATCTGGCGGCGGTGGAACCCGAGGCCTTCATCGAGGACGTGATGCTCCGAGGACTCGGGGCGCGGGAGATCGTCGTCGGTTTCAACCACCGGTTTGGCCGGCGCGCGCGGGGGGATGCCGCGATGCTGGAGGCGCTGGCGAAGCGACTGGGGTTCCGCGCCCATGTGGTTCCTCCCCTGAGCGTGGAGGGCGATCCCGTGTCCTCGACGGAAATCCGACTGGCGCTACAACGCGGCGATGTCGAGCGCGCCAACCGGCTTCTGGGTCGGGAATACTCGCTGGCGGGGGAGGTCGTGCGGGGTGCTGGCCGGGGCCGGACGCTAGGGTTTCCGACGGCGAACGTGCGGCCCGAACGGTCCCCACTGGTCCCCCTCGGCGTCTATGCCTGTCGTGCTCGGGTCGAGGGGCTCATCCACAAGGCGGTGGTCAACCTCGGGCGGCAGCCGACCTTCGGCGACAACGACGTCGCGATTGAGGCGCATCTCCTTGATTTTCAAGGAGAACTCTACGGGAACCGCGTCGTCCTGGCCCTGGTGCGCCGGCTCCGCGCCGAGATGAAGTTTCCCTCAGTGGATGCTCTCCGCAAGCAGATCGCGGCCGACGCAGCGGAAGCTCGCCGACTCCTTGACTAGGTCGCTCGCCAAGGTCGTGGTACAGTAAGGTATCTGCCGATGACGTAAGTCTTTTTGAACCCGTCCTGGCGGAGAACATCCCCGGGGCGTGGCGATTGTAAGGAGGCCCTTCCAATGCCGCTGACCAACGAAAGGAAGAAGAACCTGATCGAGCAGTTCAAGACTCATGACGGCGACACCGGATCTCCGGAAGTCCAGATCGCCCTCTTGAGCGAACGGATCACCGGCCTCACGGACCACTTCAAGCTGCACGCCAAGGACCATCATTCCCGGCGCGGGCTGCTCATGTTGATCGGAAAGCGGCGAGGCCTGATCGAGTACCTGAAGGGAAAGGATCCCGCGCGCTATCGGACCCTGCTCGACAGGCTCGGCATCCGTCGGTGACCAAGGGATCCCATTGCGCAGTCTGGCTGGTCCTCGGACGGACAAACCCCGGGGGCCCTGGAGCGGGCATGCCGCTCCTCACTAATGGTGGTTGCCGGGATACGGCCGAACCACGAGGACACCCATTCGTATGAGTGAGACCGTCTCGATCGATTTCAATGGACATTCCCTCTCGATAGAAACAGGCAAGGTGGCCAAGCAGGCCGATGGTGCCGTCGTCGTCCGGTACGGCGGGACGATGATCCTGGCGACCTGCGTGGCCGCGAAGAGCGCCCGGGACGCTCAGGACTTTTTCCCCCTGACCGTCGACTACCGGGAACGGGCGTACGCCGGAGGACGCATACCCGGAGGCTACTTCAAGCGGGAGGGAGCGCCGGTCAAGAAGGAGATCCTCACCTCTCGGCTCATCGACCGGCCCATTCGACCGCTCTTTCCCAAGACGTTCCGCAACGAAGTCCAGGTGATCTGCCTGGCCATCTCCGGTGACCACGAGAATGACCCCGACATCCTCGCCATGAACGGCGCTTCGGCCGCCCTCTGCCTGTCGGGGATTCCCTTCGAGGGCCCGGTCGGCGCGGTCCGCGTGGGGCTCGTCGATGGGAAGTTCGTGGTCAACCCGACGAACACCCAGCAGCTCGTCTCCACCCTCGAGTTGGTCATTGCCGGGACGGAGGACGCCGTCCTCATGGTCGAGTCGGGCTCCCGGGAGGTCTCCGAGGAGACCATGCTGGACGCGATCGCCTTCGGTCACGCCGAGTGCCGTCGGCTGGCCCGCGCCCAAAAAGAGCTCGTCGGGCGTGCCGGGAAGCCCCGCTGGCCCTTCGACCCGAAAGCCGGACGGGACGAGACCCTGATGGCACGTGTCCGGGAGCTGGTCGGCGCGAAGCTGCAGGCGGCGCTTGAGACACAGGAGAAGCACGCGCGTGCCGAGGCGGTGAGCCGCGTCTTGCAGGAGGTCATTGCGGCCCTGGGACTCGAGGAGAACCAGGTTGGGGCGGTGCGCGAGATCTTCGAGGATCTGGAGAAGGCCGAGGTCCGCCGGCTGATCGTGGAGCGAGGCATCCGGGTAGACGGGCGCAAGGTCAACGAGATCCGGCCTATCAGCATCGAGATGGCCTACCTGCCGCGCGCCCACGGCTCCGCCCTCTTCACGCGCGGCGAGACGCAGGCCATGGTGGCGGCTACCTTGGGCACCAAGTCCGACGAGCAGAAGATCGAGGCCCTCGAGGGCGAGAGCTACCGCCACTTCCTGCTCCACTACAACTTTCCCCCGTTCTCCGTGGGCGAAGTACGGCGGTTTGGCTCGCCCTCCCGTCGCGACATTGGCCACGGGGCCCTCGCGGAGCGGGCGGTGGAGGCCGTGCTGCCTACGAAGGACGAGTTCCCCTATACGATCCGCATCGTGTCCGACATCCTGGAATCCAACGGCTCCTCCGTCCATGGCCAGCGTGTGCGGGGCCTCCCTGGCCCTCATGGATGCGGGCGTCCCGCTGAAGGGCCACGTGGCCGGGATCGCCATGGGACTGGTCAAGGAGGGGGAGCGGTTCGGGATCCTCACCGACATCATGGGGACCGAGGACCACTACGGCGACATGGACTTCAAGGTGGCGGGGACCGAAAAGGGAATCACCGCGCTCCAGATGGACATCAAGATCGCCGGGGTGTCCGTGGACATCATGCGGACGGCCTTGCAGAACGCCCGCGACGCGCGGCTGACCGTGCTGGCCAAGATGCGAGAGGCCGCGGAGAAGCCGCGGCCCGAGCTGTCCCCCTACGCGCCTCGCTTCGTGACCATCAAGATCAGACCCGAGAAGATCCGCGAGATCATTGGCCCCGGCGGCAAGGTCATCCGCGGTATCCAGGAGCAGACGGGGACCAAGATCGACGTCGAGGACGACGGCAAGGTCACGGTGTTCTCCCCCGACAGCGCCTCCGTGCAGAAGGCGGTCGGCATCATCCAGGACATTTGCCGCGAGGTGGAGCTGGACCGGATCTATCTCGGCAAGGTGAAGAAGATCGTGGAGTTCGGGGCCTTCGTGGAGGTCATCCCCAACACCGAGGGGCTGCTGCACATCTCCCAGATCGCCGAGAGCCGCATCCGCACGGTGGGCGACGTCCTGACCGAGGGTGACGAAGTCCTCGTCAAGGTGATCGAGATCGACGGCAACGGCAAGATGCGGCTGTCCCGGAAGATGGCCCTGCGCGACCAGCCCGCGCTGGCCGACCGCGAGAAGCTCAAGCAACCAGGAGCGGCGGCCGCCCGTGACTGAGGCGCATCGCAAGGGCGTCCTTCCCGACGGCATCCGCATTCTCACCGAGCGCATGCCGCACGTGCGGTCGGTGGCGGTGGGCATCTGGATCGGGACGGGCTCCCGCCGGGAACCCGACGACCGAGGCGGGATCTCCCACCTCATCGAACACTTGGTCTTCAAGGGGACGGCGACCCGGAGCGCCGAGGATATCGCCCGGGCCATGGATTCGGTGGGCGGCCAGATGGACGCCTTTACCACCAAAGAGCACACCTGTTTCTACGTGCAGGTCCTGGACGAGCACCTGCCCTTCGCCGTCGGCCTGCTCACCGACATCCTGCTCCATCCGCTCTTCAACGCCGAGGAGCTGGAACGCGAGAAGTCGGTGGTCCTCCAGGAGATCAAGATGGTGGAGGACACCCCCGACGACATCATCCACGACATCTTCGCGGAGCAGGTGTGGCCCGGGCATCCCCTGGGCCGCCCCATCCTCGGAACCCGGGAGCGGGTCACCGGCTTCGGGCGGGAGGCCGTGCTCGACTACTTCAACGAGGAGTACGTGCCGCCCAGGATCATCGTGGCGGTGGCGGGCAACGTCGAGCACGGCCACGTCGTGGATCTGTTCGCCCGCGCCTTCGATGGCTTCCACCGAGCCCCCGTAGAACGGCCGGACGCCGCGCCGCGCATGTCGCCCGGGGTCCACATCGTGGGCAAGACGCTGGAGCAGGTCCACGTGGTGATGGGCTTCCCCGGGCTGCCCCATTCGCGCGCCCGAACGGTACGCGCTCTTCGTGCTCAACGACATCATCGGCGGCAGCATGTCGTCGCGCCTGTTCCAGGAGGTCCGTGAGCGGCAGGGACTGGTGTACTCGATCCACTCCGGGGCACAGAGCTACCTCGACACCGGACTGCTCTACCTCTACGCGGCCACCGACCCGTCGAACTTCTCGAAGATGCTCAAGTCGATCCTGAAGGAACTCCGGGAACTGAAGAAGCACGGGATCACCGAGGAGGAACTGGTCCGGGCCAAGGACCACCTCAAGGGCAGTCTCATGCTCGGGCTGGAGTCCACGAGCAGCCGCATGAACCGCCTGGCCAAGCACGAGATGCATTTCGGGACGTTTTTCTCCATGGACGCCATGCTCGGCTCCATCGCCGGCGTTCGCCTGGAGGAGGTCCAGGCGCTCCTGGGCCAGCTGCTCGACGAGGAGCACCTCGCCCTCACCACGCTCGGCCCGCTCGACCGCCGCAACCTCCCGCGCGAGTTGCTCCACCGATGAACATGGGGGGCCCCGACATGGCCCCCAAACCCCCGAGCGCTCGGAGCGCCCCGGCGGAGCCCGGGACGCTCCTGGATATCCCGCACAACCGCTACGGCCTGTTCCTGTCCGGCGTCCTGGTCTAAGGTGGCCCGATGATCGAGCGTTACACGCGTGCCGCCATGGGTCAGATCTGGAGCGAGGAGGCCAAGTACGCGGCCTGGCTCCGCGTGGAGTTGGCCGTGTGCGAGGCCCACGCGCGGCGCGGGCGCATCTCGCCGGAGGCGCTGGCGCGCATTCGCGCCAAGGCCCGGGTCGACGTCACGCGCATTCAGGAGATCCTGGCCCGCGTCAAGCACGAGATGATCGCGCTCCTTACCAGCCTCGAGGAGCATCTCGGGGAGGACTCGCGCTTCGTCCACCTGGGACTGACCTCCTCGGACGTGTGGGACACCGCCACCGCCCTGCAGCTGCGCGCCGCCGCCGATCTGCTCATCGCCGGGCAGGAGCGATTGCGAGGCGTGCTGGGCGCTCTCGCCGTCCGCCACAAGGACACCGTCATGATCGGGCGCACGCACGGCGTGCACGCCGAGCCGATCACCTTCGGCCTCAAGGTTGCCGTGTGGTACGCAGAAGCCGGCCGCAACCTGGACCGCTTGCGTCGGGCCCGCGAGGTCATCGCGGTGGGCAAGATCTCGGGGGCGGTCGGAAGCTTCGCCCACGTCAATCCCGACCTCGAAGATGAAGTGTGCCACGACCTGGGACTGGTCCCCGCCCCGGCCTCGACCCAGGTGATCCAGCGCGACCGCCACGCGGAGTATTGCACCAGCCTGGCCATCGCCGGCGCCTCGCTGGAGAAGATCGCGCTCGAGGTGCGGGGCCTTCAGCGGACGGAGACGCTCGAGCTGGAGGAGCCGTTCGGAGAAGGCCAGAAAGGGTCGAGCGCCATGCCCCACAAGCGCAACCCGGAGCTGGCCGAGCGGATCTGCGGCCTGGCGCGACTCTTGCGCGGCAACGCCCACGCCGCCCTCGAGAACGTCGCCCTCTGGCACGAGCGGGACATCAGCCACTCGTCGGTGGAACGGGTGATCCTGCCTGACTCCACGATCCTGCTCGACTATCTCCTGGACCTGACGGTCTTCGTCCTCGACGGCCTCCACGTCGACCCTGCGCGCATGATCGAGAACTTCGACCGCAGCTACGGTCTGGTGTATTCCCAGCGTGTCCTCCTGCGCCTCACGGAGGCGGGGCTGGCCCGCCAGGTGGCCTACGAGCTGGTGCAAGGTCATGCTATGCGCGCGTGGCGCGAGCGGCGGCCGTTCTTCGACCTCCTGGCCACCGATCCCGCCGTCACCAGTCGTGTGAGCGCCGAGGAGCTTAAGGCGTGCTTCGAGCCGGGCTGGTACGTGCGGAACGTGGACGCGGTGTTCCAGAGATTGGGCCTGGCGTGAAGTCCAAGCCTACGGAGCCCCGCGCGTGATCTCCAGGCGTACCGAGCCACCCGCGTGATGTCCGGGCGTGCGAAACCGCGCGCACCGAGGCCAGGAGACCTTCAGGAGGTGTCACGGCGGCTGGTGTCCCCGTGGTGAGACTCCGCGTCCTGGTGCGGCTGAAGCCGGGGATCATGGACGTGCAGGGGACCGCGGTGCAGCGCGCGCTCGTCGGGCTCGGCTTCGCCGACCTGGGCGAGCTGCGTATCGGGAAGGTCATCGAGATGGACGTCGCGGCTCCCTCGGCCGAACGGGCACGCGCCCGAGCGGAGGAAATGTGCCGGCGGCTCCTGGCGAACCCCATCCTCGAGGACTACGTGATCGAGACCGTCCCCGAAGTTGCCCCGACGCCGCGCGGACGCTAAGATAGGCGCGCGGCATGAACTTCGGCGTGGTCGTGTTCCCTGGGACCTGGAGCGATGCCGACTTTCACTACGTCATCGCCGACGTCCTGGGCCATCCCGTGCGTGACATCTGGCATCGCGAGACGGACCTGCGCGGGCTGGACTGCGTGATCCTCCCTGGTGGCTTTGCCTATGGTGACTATCTCCGCGCCGGCGCGGTGGCCGCGCGGTCACCCGTCATGGAGGCCCTGCGCGGCTTCGCGGCGGACGGTGGTCTCGTGCTCGGTTCCTGCAATGGCTTTCAGATCCTGTGCGAGGCGGGCCTCCTCCCCGGGGCGCTGATGCGCAACGAGTGCCTCCAGTATCGGTGCCAGTCCGTGTGCCTCCGGGTGGAGAATGCCGACACGCTCTTCACGCGGACGATGCGGGAGGGAGACGTGCTGACCATGCCCATTTCGCACGGCGAGGGCAAGTACCACGCCGATCCCGACACCCTGCGACGGCTGAACGAGCGACGACAGGTCGTGTTTCGCTACGCCACGGCCGACGGCCGGCTCGACCCGACCGCCAACCCCAACGGCTCGCTCGAGAGCATCGCCGGCATCGTCAATGACGCCGGGACCGTGCTCGGTCTCATGCCGCATCCCGAGCGCGCGGCCGAGGTGGTGATGGGGGGAACGGACGGCCTGCGCATCTTCCATGCCCTCCTCGGCAGCTTGGTCGAGGCGGGCAGCTTCTCGCCACACTAGCCATCGCCACCGGAGCCTCGCCGAACGTCACCGTCGAGCTCGCGGACGAGCTCGGGCTGACGGGCGAGGAGTACGCGCGGATCGTGGCCTGTCTGGGGCGAACGCCGACCTACGCGGAGATCGGACTCTTCTCCGCCCTGTGGTCCGAGCACTGCGCGTACAAGCATTCACGCGCCTTCCTGCGCCGGTTGCCCCAGACGGGCCCTGGCGTCCTTCAGGGGCCAGGAGAGAACGCGGGAGCGATCGACATCGGTGATGGCTGGGCCGTCGTGTTCAAGATCGAGAGCCACAATCACCCGTCGTTCATCGAGCCCTTCCAGGGCGCGGCCACCGGAGTCGGGGGCATCCTCCGCGACATCTTCACCATGGGCGCGCGGCCCATCGCGCTCCTCGATTCGTTGCGCTTCGGCGACCCACGGGATCCGAAAACGCGGCACCTCATCCAGGGCGTGGTGTCGGGCATCAGCTGGTACGGCAACTGCTTCGGATGCCCGACCGTGGGCGGGGAAATCGCCTTTGCCCCCGAGTACGCGGGCAACCCGCTGGTGAACGTCATGTGCTTGGGGCTGGTGCGCGCCGACCGCATCTTTCGTGCGCGCGCCGAAGGGGTCGGCAACCCGGTGTTCTACGTGGGAAACAAGACGGGTCGCGACGGAATCCACGGCGCCACCATGGCGTCGGCCACGTTCGACGAGCACGCCGAGGAGCGCCGGCCGACGGTGCAGGTGGGTGATCCCTTCACCGAGAAGCTGCTCCTGGAGGCGTGCCTGGAGGCGATGGCCAGTGGTGCCGTAGTCGGCATTCAGGACATGGGCGCCGCGGGCCTGGCCTGCTGCACCTCGGAGATGCCCGCCCGGAGCGGCACGGGCATGGACGTGGAGCTCGATCGCGTGCCTCGCCGGGAAACGGGCATGTCGGCGTACGAAATCTTACTGTCGGAGTCGCAGGAGCGGATGCTCCTGGTGGCGGCACGCGGCCGGGAGGTGGAGGTCAGGCGCATCTTCGCCAAGTGGGAGCTGGACGCCGTGGAGATCGGGCGGGTCACGGCCGGCAACGAGCTCACCGTCCGTCTCGACGGCGCCGTCGTGGCGCGGGTCCCCGTGCAGGCGCTGAGTGACGCGCCGGTCTACGAGAAGACAGCCGCGGTGCCAAGTTGGCTGGCCGACCACCGTGCGGTTGACCCCCTGAGTTTCGCCGAGCCCGCTGACGGCACCGAGGTCCTGGAAATATTGCTCGCCTCGCCGACCATCGCCTCGAAGGCCTGGGCGTTTCGCCAGTACGACCAGCAGGTCGGCGTCAACACCCTCGTGCTCCCTGGTTCCGATGCGGCTGTTCTCCGCGTCAAGGGAACGAGGCGCGCCCTGGCTGTGGCCACCGATGGGAACAGCCGCTACGTGGCCCTTGATCCACGCCGGGGCGCCGCCCTGGCGGTGGCGGAAGCGGCTCGGAATGTCTCGTGCGCCGGAGGACGCCCACTCGGCGTCACGGACTGCCTGAACTTCGGCTCGCCGGAGCGTCCGGAGATCCTCTGGCAGTTCGCCGAGGCCATCGACGGGATCACGGAGGCGTGCCGCGCCCTCGATCTGCCCGTGGTTGGCGGCAACGTTTCCTTTTACAATGAGACCAGTGGCCAGGCGATCCTGCCCACACCGATCGTCGGCGTGGTGGGGGTGCTGGACGAGGCAACGCGTCACGCCACTCAGTGGTTCAAGGGGGGTGGCCGGCGGATCGCGCTCCTCGGGCCCGACGCGGTAAGCCTCGGTGGAAGCGAATACCTCTGGGTTCGACATGGCGTTCTCGGCGGCGACTTGGCTCCGCTCGACCTCGCCCTCGAAGCGCGCGTCCAGGCCGCAGCCCGTGCCGCGATACAGGCCGGACTGGCCACGGCCTGCCACGACTGCTCGGAGGGGGGCCTCGGGGTCGCGCTCGCCGAAAGCTGCGTGTCCGGTCCGCATCCCGTTGGATGCCGGGTGATGCTGGGCGGACCCGCGAGGACCGATGTGGCGCTTTTCGGCGAGGGACCGTCACGAATCTTGGCGGAGGTCGACGTGGCGGGGGCGTCCGCCTTCGAGGCGCTCATGGCGGAGAGGATGATCCCGTGGGGCTGGATCGGCGAGACGGGCGGGACGCATATGGTGGTGACGCTCGGTGGACGAATGGCCGTGGACGCGGACCTCGACGTGCTCGGGGCTGCGTGGAGGAACGGGTTTGAACGTCACGTGGGGTGACGACAAGTTCCACGACGAGTGCGGGCTATTTGGCATCTGGAATCATCCCGAGGCGGCGAACGTGACCTATCTGGGGCTCTACGCCCTCCAGCACCGAGGACAGGAGTCGGCGGGGATTGCGGCCACGGACGGCGCCAGCTTCCACGTCGAGAAGGCCATGGGCTGGGTGGCCGACGTGTTCAGTCCGGAACGGCTGCGCCGGCTGCCCGGGCATCGCGCCATCGGCCACGTCCGCTACTCGACCGCGGGTAGCTCCAATCTGCGCAACGCGCAACCCATCACCGCGACCACCGCCCGTGGCCCCATCGCCATCGCCCACAATGGCAACCTGACCAACGCGGACGTGCTTCGGCGTGACATGGAGCGTGACGGCGCCATCTTCCAGTCCAACTCGGACACCGAGGTGATCCTCCACCTGCTGGCGCGGGCGCCGGCGGCTCCGCTCGAGGAACAGCTGCCCTACGTCCTCGCCCAGGTGCAGGGCGCCTACTCGCTGCTCCTCCTCACGCCTGACGCTCTCTACGCGGTGCGCGATGCCCATGGCTTCCGCCCCCTCTCGCTCGGGCGGTTGGGCGATGCGTGGATGATGGCGTCGGAAACCTGCGCCCTCGATCTGATGGAAGCCCGGCACGAGCGCGACGTGGAGCCTGGCGAGTTGCTCGTCATTCGCGAGAGCGGTCTCACCTCGGTCCGCGCCTTTCCGGCGCGGCCCCGCCTGCAGTGCGTCTTCGAGTACGTCTACTTCGCGCGACCCGACTCCACTCTGTGGGGGCGCAACGTCCACACCGTGCGCAAGGCCTTCGGTCACCAGCTCGCGCGCGAGCACCCGGTGCAGGCCGACATCGTCATTCCCGTTCCCGACTCGGGGGTGAGCGCCGCGCTCGGCTTCTCCGAGGAATCGGCGACGCCGTACGAGATGGGTCTCATCCGCAACCACTACGTGGGACGGACCTTCATCGAGCCCAAGCAGGGCATCCGCCACTTCGGGGTCAAGGTGAAGCTCAACCCGATGCGGGAGATGCTGGAAGGCCGGCGCGTGGCGGTGGTGGACGACTCGATCGTGCGCGGAACGACCAGCCGCAAGATCGTCCGGATGATTCGGGGAGCCGGGGCCCGCGAGGTCCACATGCGGATCTCCTCTCCGCCCATCCACTGGCCGTGCTACTACGGCATCGACACGCCCACCCGGAAGGAGCTGATCGCGGCCAGCCACACCACCGAGGAGATCCGGCGCTACCTGGGCGCCGACAGCCTGGGGTACCTATCGCTCGACGGGATGCTGAAGGCGACGGGCTCCGACCCGGAGCACTTCTGCCATGCCTGCTTCACGGGCGACTATCGCGTGGGCATCGAGCCCGAGCGCGCCGCCCAGCTGCGCTTGTTCGAGCCCTAAGCGTGGTTCACGTGACGGCGCGACTGCGCGTGGGCGTTCTGGCCTCGGGGCGTGGCTCGAATCTGCACGCGATCCTCGAGGCTGCGGCCCGGCCCGAGTTTCCGGCCGAGATCGCCCTCGTGGTCTCGGATCGTGAGCGAGCCCAGGCCCTCGATCGAGCGCGGGGTCACGGTGTGCTGGCGATCGTCCTGGACCCGAAGGCGTACCCCGACCGGGATGCCTACGACGCGGCGCTCGGCGCCCTCCTCCAGAAGCACCGGATCGGCCTCGTGTGCCTGGCCGGCTTCATGCGCATCCTGGGTGCCGAGTTCGTCCGCGCCTTCGCCGGGTGCGTGCTGAACGTCCATCCGTCGCTGCTGCCCGCGTTTCCGGGCCTGGCCGCGCAACGGCAGGCGCTCGAATACGGAGTCAAGATCGCCGGCGCCACCGTGCACCTCGTCGACGAGGGGGTCGACACGGGCCCCATCGTGCTGCAGGCGAGCGTGCCCGTCCTGCCCGGCGACACGGAGGCGTCTTTGTCGGCGCGCATTCTCGCCGAGGAGCATCGCCTGTACCCGGAGGCCATCCGTCTGTTCGCGAACGGCCAGCTCCGCATCGTCGGACGCAGGGTTCTCGAGGAGACCACGACATGAAGATCGGTCGGGCGCTGATCAGCGTCCACGACAAGACGGGCGTCGTCGAGCTGGCCGGGGCCCTCGCCGCCCTGGGTGTGGAGATCCTGTCGACAGGGGGAACGGCCACGCTCCTGCGGGAGGCGGGACTGACCGTTCGCGAGGTGGCCGAGGTGACCGGCTTCCCGGAGATGCTCGACGGCCGGGTGAAGACCCTGCATCCCCGGATCCACGGAGGAATCCTGGCCCGGCGCGATCGCGCGGAACACATGGCCGCGCTCGAGCGCCATGGGATCGGCCCCATCGACCTCGTGGTCGTCAGCCTGTACCCTTTCGAGGCCACGGTGACCCGGCCGGGAGTGACCCGCGAAGAAGCCATCGAGCAGATCGACGTCGGAGGCCCGGCGATGATCCGGGCGGCGGCCAAGAACCACGGCGCGGTGGCCGTGGTGACGCATCCGTCGCAGTATGGGGCGCTCCTCGACGAGCTACGCGAGAGCGGTGGTCAACTCGGCGAGGCCACGCGGGCGCGCCTGGCCCAGGAAGCCTTCCGACGGACCGCCGACTACGACGCGACCATCGCCAGCTATCTGCATGGCGATGCCCCGACGTTTCCCGAGCGACTGCGCCTCGATGCCTCGCTGGTCTCGCGGCTCCGCTACGGCGAGAATCCGCATCAGGCAGCGGCCTTCTACCAGCCCGCGCATGGGCCCGCCTGGGGGCTGGCGGTCCTCGAGCCCCTGCATGGCCCGGAGCTGTCCTACAACAATCTCCTGGATTTCTCCGCCGCCCTGGCCCTCCTCGCCGAATTCGACGAGCCCGCGGCCGTCGTCGTCAAGCACACCAATCCGTGCGGGGCGGCGGTGGGTGCCTCGGTCGGGGAGGCCATGCTCAAGGCGAAGGCTTCGGATCCAGTCTCGATCTACGGCGGGATCGTCGGGGTCAATCGCCGCCTGGACCTGGCGGTGGTGGAGGCGCTCTCCGGCATCTTCGTGGAAATCCTCTTTGCCCCCGACTACGCGGACGACGCCCTCGCCGAGCTCAAGCGCACGAAGAAGAAGGCGCGCGTATTCCGCGTTCCGTGCCATCGCGCTGGATGGCCGGAGCATGACGTCGAGTACCGGAGCGTGCTCGGCGGCCTCCTCGCCCAGTCGCCCGACCGCCCCGATCTCGGTGAGCACCTCCTCAAGACGGTGTCGCGGCGGGAGCCCACGGCCCACGAGATGGCGGGCCTCCGGTTTGCGTGGCGGGTGGCCAAGCACACGAAGTCGAACGCCATCGTCCTGGCGCGGCACGACCAGGTGGTCGGGGTCGGGGCAGGGCAGATGAACCGCGTCGACTCCGCGCGCTTGGCCGTGACGCGTGCGCGGGAAGTCGGCCTCGCCCCCGAAGGGGCGGTCTGCGCCTCGGACGCCTTTTTCCCGTTCCGCGATGGGCTGGACGTGGTGGCCCGAGCGGGGGCCACGGCGGTCATCCATCCGGGCGGTTCGCTCCGCGACGAGGAAGTCATCGCGGCCGCCGACGAGCACGGGATGGCCATGGTCTTGACTGGTCTGCGGCACTTTCGCCACTGAGGTCCGGGGCGTGGCGTCGACGGAGCGTGTGTACGGGGTGCGCGAGCTGACCCGGGTGCTGGCCCTGACCCCGAAGCGGGTGGCCCAGCTCAAGCGCCTCGATCTCTTTCGCGAGACGAGCTACTCCTTCCGCGACCTGGCTGCCCTGCGCGTGGCCGCCGCCCTCCTCGATGCCGGAGCGTCAGTGCGTCAGATCCGCGCGGCCCTCACCGCGCTGCGCCGCCAGGATCCGGCCATCGAGCATCCGCTCACCGAGGTGCGCTTCATCGTCGAGGGACACCAGCTCCTCGCCCAGTCCGATCGCGTGCGCTTCGACCCCCGCTCGGGGCAAACGGTGCTCGATCTCGATATGGCCGGTCTCAAGAGCGACACGGACGCCACGCTCCGGACCGGGCTGGTCCGGCCGCTGGCTCCGCCCGTGGAGCAGGCGGAGACGTGGTTCGAGCGGGCCGCGGCGTGTGACGACGACCCCGCGCGATGGGACCAGGCCATCGAGGCATACCGACGCGTGGTGACCATCGATCCGACGTACGCGGCGGCCTGGAATAATTTAGGGTTGCTCCTGCATCGCATCGGGCAGTATGCGGAGGCGCGGGCGGCGTACGAGTCGGCGCTGAAGCACGACCCTCGCTGTTGCGAGTCCGCCTACAACCTCGGGTCGCTCGACGAGGACGAAGGCCGCACCGGGGACGCCGTGGCCCACTACCGGCACGCTCTCGACCTATCACCCGACTACGCCGACGCCCACTTCAACCTGGCCGCGGTGCTGGCGCGCGCCGGACGTCCGGTCGATGCGGTGGCTCACTGGCAGCGTTACCTTGCCCTGGACGCCGAGAGCCCATGGGCGCGCATCGCCCGTGCGCACCTGGAAATCGTGGAGTCACCTGAATCATGAAGCGGCCGCCGGTGGGCGCGGCCGGATAGAGATCCCGTGGCCACGCGCGTGCTGACCGTGGATCCCGAGCGGCCCTCTCCGGACACCATCGATGCCGCCGCCGCGGTGCTGCGCGCGGGCGGTATCGTGGCGTTCCCGACGGAGACGTTCTACGGGCTGGGGGCGGCCACCACCTGCGAGGCGGCGCTGGCCAGGATCTTTCGCGTCAAGGGTCGGCCCGAGGACAAGCCGCTCCTCGTGCTCGTCAGCTCCGTGGCCATGGCCGAGACGGTGGCCGAGGTGTCTCCGTCCGCACGGGCGCTGATGGCCCAGCACTGGCCGGGCGCGCTCACGCTGGTGGTTCGTGCCCATCCAGGCGTCTCGCCCCTCGTCACGGCGGGGATGGCCTCCATCGGGATCAGATATTCGGCCCACCGCGTCCCCTCGATGCTCGTCGAGCGGCTGGGGACTCCGGTGACCGCGCCGAGCGCCAATCGCTCCGGTGAGCCGCCACCCACCACCGCCGGCGAAGTCCTGGACGTGTTCGACGGGGAGATCGACGTCGTCCTCGACGGGGGACCCACCGTTGGCGGTCGGCCGTCCACCGTGCTCGACCTCACGGTGTCGCCTCCGCTCGTGCTCCGAGAGGGAGCGGTGGCGCTGTGAAGGTGACCGGCGTCATCCAGGCCGGCGGCCGGAGCACGCGCATGGGAGGGTCCCCCAAAGCCCTCATGACGCTAGGCGGGCGTCGCCTCATCGAGCGGGTACTGGCCGCGCTGTCTCCCGTGGTCGACGAGGTGCTCGTGGTGACGAACACGCCCGCGCTCTACGCGTTCCTCGGCCTGCCCATGGTGTCCGATGCCCTGCCCGACCACGGATCGCTCGGCGGCATCTACACCGGCCTGCGCGCGGCGACCGGCGAGGCCGCGCTCACCGTGGCCTGCGACATGCCCTTCCTGACGCCTGACGTGACGCGCTTGGTGGTGGCGCACGCCGGGGAGGGTGACGTGGTGATCCCGCGCGTGGGAGCCCAGTTCGAGACGATGCACGCCCTGTATGCGAAGAGCTGCCTGCCCTCCATGGAGGCGTGCCTGCGCGCCGGGCAACTGAAGATCGTCGGATTCTTCGATCGCGTTCGGGTCGTGGAGATCCCGGAGCACGAAGTGGCTCGATTCGGGGATCCCTCCGTCATCTTCATGAACGTCAACACACCCGAGGATCTGGCGCGCGCCGAGGCGTCGCTCCGGTGAAGAGCCGACTCGACGCCCTCGGCCTCGACGGACTCGCGGAGATCAACATGCTGCCTCCCGGTGTCCGGGAGGAGGTCTATCTGCGGCTCGTCCCCGACCGGCTCCTGGCGGTTCTCGCCCTGGAGCGCCATATCCTACGGTCCGAATCCCGGAGTCCGCTCGTGCGCATCACGGCACCCGACGAGGCCTCGTGGGCGCGGGTGGAGCTGCGGACGGCGGCCGACGACCGGGACCCCGCTCTCCTCATCGACGTGGGCACCTCGGCATTCGGGGTGCCGGAGCTGTCCCTCGTGCAGATCAACGACCCGCGATCGCCGCGCTTTGCCATCGATCGCGACGAGGACGGGCTGGACACTCTGCTGGGCACAGTGCGACGCAACCAGGCCGAGGAGCGGCGGGCGATGGTCGCGGGGCTCGCGCCCGGCCAGGTGCGACGCGGCCTCCGCATGCTGGGCGCAGTGCTGGAGGCCATGGACGATTTCTGCCGGCTCCTCGGCCAGGAGTTCTACCTCGTGGAGCCGCTGTTCTATCACTCGGCCATCCTCTACGAGCGGCGTGGGTGCGGGTACTTCCTGGGGCGTGATCGCATGGAGGCCATCCACCAGGGATTCGAGCCTGGCGGCGAGCTCCATCGTCGCCTGGATGACTCCTCGCCCTTCCGACGGGGCGGCCTGGAGGGTACGGCGCGGGGGCGCAGCTGGGCCATTCACGACGGTGTGCTGGATGGCCCGTGGGACGGCGTGAAGATGTTCAGGGCGCCCGACGCTCCCGCCGGAGTCTCAACGTTTCCCGACGGCACCTACTGAGACGGTCGTGGCTCGACGCCGTCCCGCGGCCATCGTGCACTATGCCGAGATCAGCCTGAAGGGAGGCAACCGGCCGCTCTTCATCCGCCACCTCCGCCAGAACATCGAGCGCGCCACGAGCGACCTCGGGGTGACTCCTGTCCGCCGGCTGCCCGGGCGGCTGGTCCTCGATCTCGAAGGCCACCCGGATCCTACGATGGTCCGCGACCGCATCGCCCGCGTGTGCGGTGTGGCCAGCGTCTCCCTCGGCCTGGGCGTCGAGGCCTCGATGGAGGCCATGAAGGACGCCGTGGCCACGCTCGTGGAGGGCCGCACCTTCCGCTCGTTCCGAATCACCGCCCGCCGGGCCTTCAAGACGTACCCCAAGACCAGCGTCGAGTTGAACCGCGAGCTGGGAGCGTTCGTCCTCGGGCGCATCCCGACCCGGGTCGATCTCAGTGATCCGGAGCTGAACATCCACGTGGAGGTGCTTCCGAGCGAGGCCTTCATTTACGCTGACCGCGTCCCGGGCCCCGGCGGGCTCCCCGTGGGCGGCAGCGGCACGGTGGCCGCGCTGCTGTCGGGAGGCATCGACTCGCCGGTAGCCGTCTGGCGGATGATGAAGCGCGGGTGTCGGGTCCTGTTCGTGCACTTCCACAGCGTGCCCTACCTGCCGGCGACGTCGCAGGCCAAGGCGCGGGCTCTGGCGGAGCGGCTCACCGTGTGGCAGTACGAGTCGTGCCTCTCCTTGGTTCCCTTTGGCGAGATCCAGCGCGAGGTCGTCCTGTCCGTGCCACCCCCGGCACGGGTCGTCGTCTATCGGCGCCTGATGGTGCGCATCGCGGAGGCGCTGGGGCGACGCCATGGGGCGCAGGCGCTGGTGAGCGGGGAGAGTCTCGGGCAGGTGGCGTCGCAGACGCTCACCAATGTCTCCAGAATCGACGAGGCCGCGGGCATGCCCATCCTGCGTCCACTCATCGGGATGGACAAGCTCGAGATCATGGCCGAGGCGAAGCGGCTGGGGACGTACGAGATCTCCATCGAGCCCGACGCCGACTGCTGCACCTTGTTCACCCCGCGCCATCCCGCGACCGGAGTCTCGTCTGTCGAGCTGGCGCGCGCCGAGTCCCAGCTCGACATCGCGCGGCTGGTGAGCCAGGGATGCGAGGGCGCCGTCGTCGAGCGTTTCGCCTTCCCGGCCCGGCATGAGGGCGCCGCTCGCTGAGCGGGACGGCCGGGGCGCCTGGGGCGCGTGTGGCACCTCGCGCAAACTGGGGAGGTTTGGAGGGGGTCCAGGCCCCCTCCAACAGGATATTGGTGGCTTGACACTCAAGACCCCCTACGGGTATGGTCGACCCATGTCCAGCCTGAGCGACATCGATCCCGAGATCGCGAAGGCCATCCGGGATGAGACGCATCGGCAGAGCCGCAATCTCGAGCTGATCGCGTCCGAGAATTTCGTCTCCAGCGCCGTGCTGGAGGCTGTCGGTTCCGTCCTCACCAACAAGTACGCGGAGGGATATCCCGGGCGGCGCTACTACGGCGGCTGCGAGGTGGTGGACGTCGTCGAGGAGCTGGCCATCGCGCGGGCCAAGGAACTGTTCGGGGCAGAGCACGTGAACGTGCAGCCGCACTCCGGCGCCCAGGCGAACATGGCGGTGTACTTCACCTTGCTGAAACCTGGCGACGTGGTCCTCGGGCCGAACCTCAGCCACGGTGGCCACCTCACCGCGGGGAGCCCCGTCAACTACTCGGGGAAGTTCTACTCCATCGTGGCGTACGGCGTGCGCCGGGACACCGAGCGCATCGATCTCGACGAGGTGCGCGACCTCGCGCGCACGCACCGGCCACGCCTGATCATCGCCGGCGGCTCGGCCTTTCCCCGCGCCATCGACTTCGCCCCGTTCGGCGAGATCGCACGAGAGGTCGGGGCCGCTCTCATGGCCGACATCGCCCATCCGGCTGGCTTGGTGGCGGCGGGCCTGCACCCCTCGCCCGTGGGCATCGCCGACTTCGTCACCACCACCACCCACAAGACGCTGCGCGGCCCCCGGGGCGGGCTGGTGATGTGCCGGGCCAGCCATGCCGCCGGGCTCGACCGCACGGTGATGCCGGGGGTGCAGGGCGGACCGCTCATGCACGTGATCGCCGGCAAGGCGGTGGCCCTGCGAGAGGCCCTCACTCCCGAGTGGAAGGCCTACCAGCGGCAGATCGTGGCCAATGCCCGGGCCCTCGCCGAAGCCCTGCTCGCCTGCGGCTTCCGCCTAGTCTCCGGCGGCACCGACACGCATCTGCTCCTCGTGGACCTGACCAACCGGAGCGTGACGGGGAAGGACGCGCAGGAGGCGCTCGACCGGGCGTGGATCACCGTCAACAAGAACACCATCCCCTTCGAGGCGCGGAGTCCCATGGTGACCAGTGGAATTCGCCTCGGGACTCCAGCGGTGACCACCCGGGGCATGCGCGAGGGTGACATGCAGATCATCGCCGGCCTGATCGACCGGGTGCTCGGTCATCCGGGATCGTCGAGCGTGGAAGCGACGGTGCGCGGAGAGGTCCAGGCGCTCACCAGCCGTTTTCCGCTGTATCCCGAGGGATGACCCCGGCAGGGGAGGGCGCGTTATGAAGTGTCCCTTCTGTGGCCACACGGAAGATCGGGTGGTGGACTCCCGGGTGGGACGCGATGGCGAGTTCATCCGGCGGCGCCGGGCCTGCCTCAAGTGTCACCGGCGATACACCACCTACGAGTACATCGAGGACGTGCTTCCGCACGTGGTGAAGCGCGACGGCCGCCGCGAGCCGTTCGATCGCCACAAGCTCCGGGGCTCGATCCTCAAGGCCTGCCAGAAGCAGTCGGTGGCCGTCCAGGCGGTGGACGACGTCGTGGCCGACATCGAGTCGAAGCTGCACGACCGGGCGGACAAGGAAATCCCCAGCCACGATCTCGGAGAGCTGGTCATGGAACACCTGCAAAAGCTCGACCAGATCGCCTACGTCCGCTTCGCCTCGGTGTACCGACAGTTCAAGGATCCCGCCCAGTTCATGGACGAATTGAAGGAATTACTTAAGGAGGACAAGGGCAAGGTTGCTTCCAAGTCGCGCGCGTTGACAAGCCGACGAGGCGCAGTGTAGCCTCCCCTTCAATCCATCAGAAGGAGCCCTCCTTTGAAGCGAGCCCTCAAGAAGCTTGTGTTCGTCGAGCCGAAGTCGACGCACCTGCACGTGTATAGCCGCGTGACGATTCCCCGGCTGGGCTCGGTGCTCCTCGGAACCATCATGCGGGCCAAGGGCTACGACGTCCGGGTGTACATCGAGGACATCCAGGACATCGACATGCAGGAGCTTCTCTCCGCGGATCTGGTGGGCATCTCCGCCATTACCTCGACCGCCCCCCAGGCCTACCGACTCGCCGACAAGGTGCGCGAGGCCGGAGGGATCGCCGTCCTCGGGGGCACGCACACGAGCTTCCTCCCCGAGGAAGGGCTGCAGCACGCGGACTTCGTGGTGCGCGGCGAGGGGGAATTCGCCTTCCAGGAGCTGGTGGATTCCATCCAGGCGGGGGAGGGTTTCGAGAAGATCCAGAACCTCTCGTATCTCGTGGACGGTCGGGTGATCAACAATCCCGAGCGGCCCAAGATTCCCAACCTCGACGTCAACCCGATTCCCGACTACGCGCTCATCGAGGGCTGGAAGCCGGGCGGGGTCATCTCGGTGGCCACCTCGCGCGGCTGCCCCTTCTCCTGCACGTTCTGCTCGGTGCCGGGGATGTACGGCCACGCCTTCCGCACACACTCCATCGGCCGCGTGCTCGACGAGCTGGCCCTGCACAAGGGCAATATGTATACCTTCTTCGCCGACGACATCTTCACCGCCAACAAGAAGCGCGTGAAGGAGCTGCTGCGCGGCATGATCGACCGCAATTTCACCTCGGCGTGGGGGGCCCAGGTCCGCACGGAGACGGTGGACGACCCCGAACTGCTCCAGCTCATGCGCGACTCCAACTGCTTCAACGTCTACGTGGGATTCGAGTCCATCAACCCGCGCACCCTCAAGCTCTTCCAGAAGAAGCAGGACTTGGCCAAGATCGAGCGCTCCATCGAGCGCTTCCACGCTCACAAGATCGGGATCCACGGCATGTTCGTCGTCGGCTCCGACGAGGACGACGTGGAGACCATCGACGCCACGGCGGAGTTCGCCCTCAAGCACGACATCGACTCCATCCAGTTCATGATCCTCACGCCGATCCCGGGCTCGCCGGACTGGGAGACGCTCTACCACCACGGCGATAAGTACGTCATCAGCCGCAACTGGTCCCTCTACGACGGTCACCACGTCGTGCACCAGCCGCGCAAGATGTCGCCCTACGAGCTGCAGGTGGCGGCCATCAAGGCCATGGGGAAGTTCTACGGGTGGAAGGGCATCGCCAAGCGGTTCCTCCAGCGCGATATCTACTACGCCACCATCCGCTACTGGGGCAAGAAGATGATCCGCGAATGGTGGAAGGACGAGGAGAACCGCGAGTACGTGAGCTGGCTCCGCGCCCAACTCTACGGCGAGGCCTCGCAGCTCGGCCACCGCGCGGTCAAGACGGTGGGCCTGCCCGCCATGCTCCTTCAAGACACGTACGGGCGGCTCCTCCAGCGCTTCCTGGGCGAGTTGGGCGTGACGGTCATCCCTCTCGCCGAGGCGGTGGAAGAGGCGACCGCCGCCGCGCGCCAGCGCCTCGATTGCCTGATCACGCCGATCGTCAAGCGGGCGGCGGAGGAGCGCGCGGAGTTCTACGCGCGGCTCACCGCGGTGAGCACGGTGCTGCACAGCCAGTGGGAGAAGCTGCCGCGCGTGAGCTTCCCGCTCATTGACGGGCAGGGGCCGGTCTTCGAGCCGTTCGCCAAGATTGGCCTGCTCGCCACGAAGAATCTGGACCGGATCCGCGAAGCCTACCGGAGCGCGGGAGCCGCCGAAGGACTCTGGGAAGCGGCCTGATCGCGACGGGCGGTCAGGAGGGTTTAGGCTCCTGGACCGACGACGGCCGACGGTGGTGCTGTCGCCGGACGAACTCCTCGTTGAGGGGCACCCCTCTCTTGCACAGCGGGCACTGATCGGATGCGTAGGTCGGGAAGTCTCGGCTCACCAGGCTGAACACTGGCGTGTCGCCCACGACCACCGACGTTCGCCGCCACAGGCACCCCACGCCCACCACCTGTCCACCATGCCGCTCGACGAGGTGAACGAGCAGCTTGAGGGTCGTCCCCGACGACACCAGATCCTCCACGAGCAGGACCTTGGTCCCCGCGCGCAGGAGGCGCCGGAACTCGGCGGGGAGAGTCACCCGACGCTTGCCCCCCGCGATCCGCTTGAGGCCGTACACCACGATGGGGCGGGAGGGATGCGCGCGGGCCACGCAGTGCGAGAGGATGAGCGCCCCGTGACCGGTGGAGAGGACGACGTCGAGGGGCCAGGGGGCGAAGTGCTTGGCGATGACGGCGCCCAGCCCCTCCGTGAACGACGGTTCCGTGGTGACCAGGGTCTTCTCGATGTACTCGCTCGTGTGGTAGCCCGAGGGGAGGAGCACGTGGTCGTTGGCGTGATAGGCGCCGGTGCGCTTGAGGATCTCGAGGTGAATCTTCTCGCGGACCTCGGCCTCCACGGCGGCCGGATCCTGCCTGGGGGCGGTCGTCATCGGGGGTCTCCTCCGCTGGGCATTATCGCACGGCCCCTCGAGGGCGGCGCGCCGGCCGCATGCTAGACTGGCCCGACATGCGCGTCCTCGCCATCGACACATCGACCTTGGCGGGCGGTGTGGCGCTCGTGGACAGCGAGCGCACCATGGCGGAATACCTACTCGACATTCGCCTCACCCACTCGGAGCGCTTGATGCCGGCCATCGACAGGGTGATGCACGACGCCGGCTGGAGTCCCCTCGATCTCACGGGCCTCGCCGTCGCCGTGGGGCCGGGTTCCTTCACTGGTCTGCGCATCGGGGTTAGCGCGGTCAAGGGACTGGCTCTGGCCCTCTGCGTTCCCATTGCTGCGGTGCCGACCCTCGACGCGCTCGCGGCGGGGCAGGCCGGCGCAGCGCTCCCGGTGTGTCCGGTGGTCATCGCCCGGCGCGACGAGGTGTATGCGAGCCTCTACCGTTGGGACGGGACAGCGATGCGAAGGGAGTGGGACTATCTGGCCCTTTCGCCGAGGGAGCTCGCCGAGCGGCTCCGGGAGCCCGTGACCGTGGTGGGGGAGGGTGCTGCGGCGATCGCCTCACCCCTCGCGCGGCCGGCGCCCCCGTGGCGATGCCTGCCGTCCGCCGCCACCGTCGGTCACCTTGGAGTGCAGCGCCTGCGCGCGGGAGACACCGTTGGCGCCCCGGAACTGGTGCCGCTCTACGTGGGGCCCTCACAGGCGGAGCTGAAGCGCCGTGCCGTCACCCTCGCCTGAGCCCATGCGCGTGGAGGACCTCGACGAGGTCCTCGAGATCGAGCGCGCGTCCTTCAGCATGCCGTGGTCCCGTGGCGCCTTCACCTACGAGATCGAGCGCAACCGCGTGGCGCGCTGCTGGGTGATGCGCGAGCATGATCGCGTGGTCGGCTACCTGTGCCTGTGGGAAGTGGCGGACGAGCTGCACATCACCAACGTCGCCGTGCATCCGGCCTCCCGGCGCCGAGGCATCGGCCGCGCCTTGCTCGCCCACGTCCTCGACGACGCCGTCCGTCGCGCCCTCTCCGTGGTGGGTCTGGAAGTGCGCCCCACCAACGCCGAGGCCCGCGCCCTGTACGAGTCGTTCGGCTTCCGCGTGGTGGGGCGGCGCCGCGGCTACTACTACGACACCGGCGAGGACGCGCTGATCATGGAGGCGCGCCTGTCCACCGCCGTCGCGGCCCCTCCCGGGCGGGAACATTGAGCGCGAGCCGGCCGTTAAAGGACCACGCGTGCGCACCAGACCGTCCGTGATCGCGAAGGCCTGTGGCGTCGCCGTCTCCGCCGTGGGGGTGCTGGTCTCCCTTCTGGCCCCCGCGCACGGCGCCACTCCCGAGGAGATCGCGCGCGGAAAGTACATCTTCGGCGCCACCGGTGGATGTGGATGTCACACGGAGAAGGGGAAGCCCGTGAATGCGGGGGGGCGGCGCTACGACGGCCCCTTCGGAACGGTGTACGCCACCAACATCACCCCAGACGTGAAGACGGGTATCGGCGGCTGGACCGACGCGCAGATCATCGAGGCCATCCGGTCGGGTCGTCGGCCGAACGGCGAGCGCCTCATTCCCGTGCATCCCTACACGACGTTCAATGGAATGGCCGAGCCGGACCTCAAGGTTCTGACCGCATATCTCCGGACCTTGCCTGCCGTCAACCGCGCCAACCAGCCCAAGAAGATCACCGTGCCTCTCTTCGAGTCAGTGTTCCTGCCCACGTGGCTCGCGGCCTTCTCACCGCGCGAGACCCCCCCGCCCGGCCGCACCCACGTCGGGGATCGCCCGCGGTGAGTATCTGGTCCGCGCGGTCGCCCACTGTGGCGAGTGCCACACCCCGCGGGGCATCACGCAGGCCGTGGACAATTCGCGCTTCCTGGCCGGCAACGCGCGCGGCCCGGAGAACTCGGTGGTGTCCAACATCACCCCCGACAAGACCACGGGCATCGGGGACTGGTCCGAGGAGGACATCGCCGAGTACCTGGCCACTGGCAACAAGCCCGACGGTGATGTGTCGGGCGGCCTCATGGAGGAGGTGATTCACGGCACCACGGCCGGTTACAAGGATCTGAGCAAGGCCGACCGGCTGGCCATCGCGCGGTACCTGAAGTCGATTCCGCCCATCCAGAACAAGATTCGGAAGCCGTCGTCATAACCCACTCACCGGAGGGAGCAACATGACCCAGAGAAGGCAGTGGCGGCGCAGCGCGGTGCTCGGCAGTCTGGCAGTGCTCGTCGTGGTGGGATGCGCGTCGACGGAGCCGCCGAAGAAAAGTGCGGCGGACGCCATCGCGGAGCGACAGCGTCTGATGAAGCTCAACGGGGCTCTGTGGAGGGACGCCCAGGACAAGGCCAAGGCCGGTCAGTTCGAGGCCATCGCCGTCGACGCGGAAGCCATGGCCATCAACGCGCCCGCGATCCCGGCCCTGTTCCCGGAGGGATCGCTGAGCGACAAGTCGGCGGCCAAGCCCGAGATCTGGCAGAAGTGGTCGGAGTTCGAGGCGTCGGTCAAGAATTTCCAGGCCTGGTCAGAGAAGCTTCGCGACGCGGCGCGCAGCAAGAATGCCGACGCGACGCAGGCCGTCATGCGGGAATTCGGGAAGAACGCGTGCGGGAGTTGCCACACGCCCTTCCGTGTACCGCCGAAGTCGTAACCCCGGCGCGACGCGCGTCGCGCCGTCATCGGAGGAGAAAGGATGATTCGCTTCGTGAGGGCCCTGGCTCTGGGGCTCGCCGTGAGCCTCGCGCTTCCGGCGGCAGGCTGGGCCGATACCATGACCTTCAAGCTGCTCCCCAACTACTCGCGCGCGACCTTCAAGAGCGACGCGCCGCTGGAAACGTTCGTCGGCAACACGGCGGCGGAGGGCGTCGCGGGAACGCTGGCCGTCGATCCGGCCCGGCCTCAGGAGGCCAAGGGCACAGTGAAGATCGACATGAACACGGTCAAGACCGGCATCGAGAAGCGCGATGCCGACATGCGTGGCAAGCCGTACCTCGAGACGGAGACTGACGCGAACCGCTGGGTGACCTTCGAGATCAAGAGCGTCGAGATCGTGGGTGCCCTGGACCCCGGAAAGACCGTGCCGGCAAAGGTGCGGGGCGTCCTCACCGTGAAGCAGAAGCCGGTCGAGCGGGTGGTCGACGCCACCGTCACGTACATCAAGCTCACGCCCGAGCAGGTGGAGGCACAGAAGCGCTTCGGCTTCACCAGCGACAACATCAAGGTCCGGGCGAAGTTCGCCACGACGTTCACCGACCACGGGATGCAGGTGCCGCAGCTCCTTTTCCTGAAGGTGGCCAATGACCTTCAGCTCGAGACCGACCTGACGTTCGTGCGGAATTAGGGACATGGGGGGCCCAGAAATGGCCCCCCCATACCCCCCGACGCTCGGAGGGCCACGGCGGAGCCGCGGCGCTCCTCCACATCCCACGACGCTTGGCGTGCCCTGACGGCTTTTCGACTCTTCACAGGTCGCGGGGCACTCGCGCGCGTGGTGGGTCTGCTAGAATTTGAGCGCGTTCCGCGGCGACGCCGCGCGAGAGCCGCTTCCGACCGATGAATCGCGACCCTCTCCACCTTGTCGACCGCATGCTGGGCGGCGATCGCCTGGCCCTAGCCCGTCTCATCACCCTCGTCGAGAACCGCGGGGCAGGCGTGCCGGCGGTCATGAAGGCGGTGCACGCTCGGAGCCAGGGGGCGTACCTGGTCGGCGTCACCGGCCCTCCGGGTGCCGGAAAATCCACGGTGGTGGACCGCCTCATCGCGCTCCTACGCATGGAGGGCGCCACCGTCGGTGTGGTGGCGGTCGATCCCTCCAGCCCCTTCACGGGGGGAGCCGTCCTCGGTGATCGCATTCGCATGCAGGCGCACGCTCTCGATCCGGGCGTGTTCATCCGCAGCATGGCCACGCGCGGCTCCCTGGGCGGCCTCGCGCGCGCCACGCGCGATGTCATCCGGCTGCTCGCCGCATTCGGCCACGGGTGGGTCCTCGTCGAGACGGTGGGTGTCGGCCAGACGGAGCTCGACATCATGAGGCTCGCCGATACCACGGTGGTCGTGCTCGTGCCGGAGTCCGGGGACGCCGTGCAGACCATGAAGGCGGGCCTCATGGAGGCGGCCGACATCTTCGTGGTCAACAAGGCGGACCGGACGGGCGCGCACGGCCTCATGGCCGAGCTGACGTTCGCCGCCCACCTGCACTACGCGAGTGCCACCTCGCCCAAGGACGTGGACTGGCAGATTCCCGTGCTGGCCACCGAGGCGCAGACCGGGGTCGGGGTGCCGGAGTTGCTCGCGGAGATCCGGCATCACCGGGCAGCCCTGGAGGCCCGTGGCGCCCTCGAGGCGCGCCGGCGGGCCCGGCGGCGCGTGGAGCTGCAGAGGCTCCTCGTCGACGAGGTGGCCGCGGCGGTCGAGCGCCACATTCGCGGAAACGATCTCGCCTCCACCCTCGAGCAGGTGGCCTCCGGTCAGCTCGATCCCTACTCGGCCGCGCAGGCCATCCTCGCTCGCCCCGACCTCCTGAGGTCCCGCTGAGCGCGTGGGAGGGCGTGGACCCATGCTATGGTTGGTGACCGCATGACCTCCGGGATCCCGTTCCGCGACACGTTCTGGAACATCCCCGTGTGGGGTCGCATCGCGCTGTACGTGGGCGGCGCGGCGGCCATCGCCATCTTCGCCTACGGGACGTGGCAACGCATCCAGGGCATCCGTCAGGGCGGACCGGAGGCGCGCTTCGACCGCATTTCCGAGCGCCTGCAGCTCGTGGTGAAGCACGTGCTCGGCCAGGCGCGCGTGCTCACGCAGGCCTACCCCGGGATCATGCACGCCGTGATGTTCTGGGGATTCCTCGCGCTGTTCATCGGCACGGTCCTCGCGACCATCGACTGGGACATCACCTTGCCCCTCTTCGGCTACAAGCTGCTCAAGGGCGACTTCTACCTGGCCTACGAGCTGGTCCTCGACCTGTTCGGCCTGTTCTTCGTGATCGGTCTGGGGATGGCCGTCTATCGCCGATTCGTCGTGCGGCCGGGCCGGATCGATCCCACCCCGCACTTCGCATGGGTGCTGACCCTGCTGTTCGTGATCAATCTCACCGGCTTCATCATGGAAGCCTGCCGCCTGGCCGTGGTCAAGCCGTGGTGGGCGCCATGGTCGCCCGTGGGCTACGTGCTGGGTCAGGGCATGCTGGCCCTGGGCATGACGGAGGGCGCGCTGCGCGCCACGCACCTCGGCGTGTGGCTGTTCCACGCGGTGATCGCGCTCCTCTTCGTGGCCATCGTCCCCTACTCGTACTTCGTCCACCTGATCCTCACGCCCCTCAACGTCTTCTTCTCGAAGCTCGCCCGCGCGGGGCGATCGCGCCCATCCCCAACCTCGAGGAGGCCGCGGAGAAGGGCTCGCTGGGCATCTCCACGCTCGAGGAGTTCTCCTGGAAGCGCCGCCTGGACTTCGAGGCCTGCGTGGAGTGCGGCCGCTGTCAGGACGCGTGCCCCGCCTACCTGTCGGGGACGGCGCTGTCGCCGAAGCAGATCATCGTCAAGCTCAAGCGCCACATGCACGGCGAGCTTCCCGGTCCCATCCACGGCGAGCTGATCCGAGCCGAGGAGCTGTGGGCCTGCACCACGTGCATGGCCTGCGTGCAGGAGTGCCCGGCCTTCATCGACATCGTCGACACCATCATCGACCTGCGCCGGTATCTCGCGCTGTCCGAGGGCGCGCTGCCCTCGACGGCGCCGCAGTCGCTGCAGAACATGGAGCGGGCGGGGAATCCCTGGGGGCTCCCGGCCGCCGAGCGACTGGCCTGGGCGGAGGGACTCGACGTCCCCGTCCTCGAAGAGGGCAAGGAGGTCGAGTACCTCTACTGGGTGGGATGCTCCGCCTCGTACGACAAGCGCAACCAGGCCATCGCGCGCTCGGTGGTGCGCATTCTGCAGCGCGCGGGGGTGAGCTTCGCGGTCATGGCCGAAGAGCGCTGCCACGCCGAGGTCGGGCGACGACTGGGCGAGGAGTATCTCTATCAGACCCTCGCCCCGGTCAACGTCGAGGCCATGAAGCAGTATCGGTTCAAGAAGGTCATCACGCACTGCCCGCACTGCTTCAACACCATCCGCAACGAGTACCCGCAGTTCGGAGGTGACTTCGAGGTCGTCCATCATTCGCAGGTGATCCAGGAACTGCTCGCCAGCGGGCGGGTGAGACCGGCCAAGTCGCTCCAGGCCACGGTGGCCTTCCACGATTCCTGCTACCTCGGCCGCTACAACGGAATCTTCGACGCGCCTCGGGAGGTGACGAAGTCCATTCCCGGACTGCGGCTCGTCGAGCTGCCGCGCAGCCGTGAGCGAGGGCTGTGCTGCGGCGGGGGCGGCGGGCACATGTGGATGGAGGTTCAGGCCAAGAAGCGCGTGAACATTCTGCGCGTGGAGGAAGCCCTCGAGGCCAAGGTGGACGCGGTGGCCGTCGGCTGCCCGTTCTGCCTGGCCATGCTCGATCTCGGTCGGAAGGTGAAGGAGGCGGAGGGGACCCTGGCCGTCAAGGACGTGAGCGAGCTGGTCGCCGAGAGCCTCGACGACGCGTGAGGACGTTGTTGCAGGCGCTGCCCAGCGTCATGCGCGCGGTGGTGGGTCTGGCCGCCGACCCGAGCCTTCCGCGCGCGACCAAGATCGCCCTGGCCGCAGCCGCCCTCTACCTGGCGAGCCCCATCGATCTCATCCCCGACTTCATCCCGTTCCTGGGCTACGTCGATGATCTGCTGCTGGCCGCGCTGCTCCTCGACGGCATCTTGAACTTCGTGGATCGGACCCTCGTGCTCCGCTACTGGCCGGGCAATCCGGAGTCGCTGGAAAAGGTGGCGCGCGTCGCGCATCTGCTCGCGGCCTGGGTCCCCCGCCGGGTGAAGGAGCGCATCTTTTCCGCGCGCCGGGGCGCCGCCTGAGCCCGGCCACCACCCGGCGCGAGGAGACTCGCGGGGCGGTTCGCGGAGAGCCGCAGCGATCGCGGTGAGTCAGTTCCACACGTCCGTCGGGCGAGCTTCGTGCTCGCGGCGATGACCGTGCGCATCATTGCTGTCCGCTCGTCTGTCGGATCCGTCTTCGGGGCGACATCCTCCGAGTCGCCTGACCAGGAGCTGGACAACGATCCACAGGGCGACCGTGTCTTCGAACTGGGCATCGAGAAACCTGTCGAGCTGGCCGGCGTGCATAACCTGTTCGGCAGCAAAGGGCGCGCCGGGTCGGCGTGGCCAGCAAACTCGGCCGCTTCCCGACGGGCGAGGAGCGCGAGAGCGCCGCAGGAGTGCACGATGCACTTCGGTGAGGCGACCCGCCGACCTTCCTTTCGACCCTCCTCGCGGGGAAGGGGCGGCTCGAACTGGGCCCGGGTCTGGGCTACGATAGGAAGTTGATGCGATGGCTTACCCGACCCTTCATCGTACTCGCCGTCGCGCTCACGGCGACGAGCCTTCCGGCCGACGAGGGCGATCACGGCCGCCCATCTGGCGCGAGCGCGCGCCGAGCTGGTCGAGCGCACGCGGGAGTATCGAGCGAGCCTCGAGCGATCTGCTCGCCATCCAGGAAGCCAGGGCGACGAGCGCCGGGGACGCGGCGGCGACGCGACGCCGCCTGTACGAGCAGGGGATCGTGTCGCGTCTGGAGCTGGAGGCGAGTGAGCGCGCGGAAGCGACCGCCCGCGATCAGATCGGGGAGACGCGACGACGTCTGGCCGAGGCCGAGTCGGTGCTAGCCGAGACCCTGGCCGCTGTCGAACTGGCTGGCGTGGCGTCTACGGCGACCACCGTGGTGGTCACGCCGATGGCGATCGGCTCACGGGGCGACGCTGAGCTCGACGCCCACGGCGGTGTCGTGCCCTCGATCGCTTCTTCGTCTCGCGGTTCGCCCGCTCGCTGCCCGTGAGCGCCCTGGGCCAGACACCGGTGCACGACCGCCTGGGGCTCGATCATCGGCACGCCCTCGATGTTGCCGTGCACCCGGACAGCGAGGAGGGGCGGGCCCTCATCGAGTATCTCGAGCGCCACGGCATTCCGTTCCTCGCCTTCCGAGGGTTCGTTCCCGGGGCGTCCACGGGCGCGCACGTCCACGTGGGAAGAATGTCGGTCCGCATCGCTCCGGCGAGTAGCTTGATCCGGTGACAGCAGGCGCACGCACCGGCATCGCGTGGTGACCGACGGCTCGCCGGAGAGGACGGAGCCGGAGGGCCCGGCCCGCCCGCCGCGGCGCGCGCCCCGCGTGTGGCCTGTCTTCGCGGCGTGGCTGATCGCCTTTGCCGCGATCGTGATCTTTTCCGTGTTCGCGGCGGCCATCCTCGCTTCGATGTACCCCGATGTTCCGCCAGCGGCGCTGCTCCGGGAGCTGCCAGGTCTCCTGGCGGGAGCCACCGCCTCGTCGATCGCCCTGATCCTGACCCTGCTGCTCGTCAACCGAAGTTTCGCGCCCGCGCAATTGCGCCTGGTCCCGGGGCGCGAGACCGGGCGCGACCTCGCCCTGATGATCCTGGGCATGCTGGCCCTCGGCCAGGCGCTCGACTCGCTCACCGTGCTGGCGGGACTGGGACGGCACGGGGCGCTCTGGGACGCTCGTCGGACGCTTGGCCGGTGCGGCGGGGGAGGAGCTGTTCGTTGCCGTGCTGGTGATTGGTCCTCTGGCGGGGGCGGCCGAGGAGCTGTTCTTCCGCGGCTTCATGCAGACGCGGCTTCGGGCCCGATGGCCGCCGCGGTGGGCGGTGGCGGCGACGAGCGCGTGCTTCGCGATCATGCACATCGAGTGGCTTCACGCGCTGCTCGCCTTTGCCCTGGGACTGTATCTCGGCTTCATCACCGAACAGGCGGGCAGCGCACTGCCCGCCGTCGCGAGCCATGTGGTCAACAACGTCGCTGTTCACCCTGGCCACAGCCCTGGGCGGCACCGTCCTCGCCTTCTGGCCGAACGTGGCGCTGCTGACGGTCGGCGTGCTCGTCTTCGCGGGCTGCGTGGTCTACCTGCGTCGGACGTTGGGGACGGAGGCCTGAGCCTCGTGCCGGCCACCGCGCCCTGTCACGCCATTGGCGAATGTTGCCGCGCGGGCTTGCGACGCGCACAGCGTCGGCGGTAGTCTTGGGCGCTCGATTGACCGGGGAGGGAAGCCTGATGGCGGCGCGCGCACTCGGCGGCACGGTCGCTGGTCCCGGCGCCGTCGCCGTCCCCTCCCGCCGTCGCATCCCATACCCACGCCGCGCCTCCCGGAGGCCGACCATGCCCGAACTGACCCGGCGGTATGTGGTCATGACCATGGCAGCGGCCGCGCCGTTCGATCATGCCGACCGCGACGCGCCGTTCGTGCTGAAGCCATGGAAAGACCCCGCCGCCCTCGCCGCGCTGAAGGCGTATCGCAATCACTGCTATGCAGAACTGGCCCGTGACCTCGACGAGTGGATCCGCGCCATCGAGGCGGGGCCGGTGGGGCGCGGGGACGTCGGCCAGCGGAACGAGGCGCACCTCGCCTCGGTCGGGTCGGCACGTGCTCGCCCGGCGGCCCGTGGCGCGGGCCGCGTCACGGTGAAGGGGAGGCCCAAGGCGAGGGCGAAGGCTCAAACGAAGCGGCGCCGCGGCCCGGCGCGATCCTCGAAGCGCACGAAGCGCCGGCGATGATGTCGACGTCTCAGGGGACGGCATGCCGCATGCCTCGCGACCGCCGCCTGCCGAATGGCCCTCACCGCCACGGCGTCCCTCATGTCGCACGCAGCCGGCCGCCTTCCAGTTTCCTCACGACCTATCCGAGGTGAGGTGCTCATGATCGATCACCACGTCGACGCGACACTGCGCGCGCGCACGCGCCGGGAGCGATACGCGCCGCCCAGCGAAGAGCGGGCACTGTCCATGGCCGAGGCCTATGCCGTGCAGGACCGGGTGCGCGAGGCGCTCGTGGCTCGCGGCGAGCGGGTGATCGGCTGGAAGGCCGGGTTCACCGGCAAGATGGCCCAGGAGATGTTCCAGTGTCCCGAGCCGGTCAGCGCGTTTCTTCTGGATTCCGGCGTGTACGCCGACCGGGCCGAGGTGCCCCTGGGACGCTTCGTCCAGGTCGTCGTCGAGGCCGAGGTAGCCCTCGTCCTCAAGCGCGATCTCGCGGGGCCCGGGGTGACGCCGCTCGCGGCGCTGCAGGCCATCGAGGGGGCGGCGCCGGCGCTGGAGCTAGTGGACTTCCGCTACTCGGGCAAGCCCATGGGGAGCGACGTGGTGGCCGATGGCGTCTACGCCAACGCCGTCGTCCTGGGCGCGCCCCTCACGGACGTGACCCACCTCGATCTCGCCCTCGAGGGCCTCGTGTACGAGCACAACGGAGCGGTGGTGGCCACCAACACCGCCGCCGAGGTCCTCGGGAGTCCCATCAACTCACTGGCCTGGATCGCGAACCACCTGGGCGCGCGTGGCCTGGGGCTCGCCGCGGGGCAGGTGGTCATGACGGGCTCCGTGTCGAAGCTCGTCCACCCCAAGGCCGGCGACACCGTGCGCGCCACCTACACGCGCCTGGGCTCCGTCTCCGCGCGTTTCGTCTAGCACACCATGACGATCGATGACCTCGTCACCATCACCCGTCAGCGGTTGGCCGCGCGCGAGCGACGCGTGGTCCCTCGGGGGCCGCTCGTGCAGGCGGCGGTGCTCGTGCCGATCGTGGATCGCGGCGAGCCGTACCTGGTGTTCGCCAAGCGCTCCGAACAGGTCGCCCACCACAAAGGGCAGATCTCCTTTCCCGGGGGGACGCGGGATCCCGGGGACGCCTCACTTCTCGAGGCCGCCCTGCGGGAGTGCGAAGAGGAAATCGCCCTGCCGCGGAGAGCCGTCGAGACGCTCGGGGCGTTGGACGACACCGAGACGGTCGCCACCCAGTTCGTCATCACGCCCTTCGTCGGAGTCGTGCGCGAGCCGGTGATCTGGCAGCCCGACGGCCGCGAGATCGAGAAGGTCATCGAGGTGCCCTGGGCGGCGCTGGCCGACCCGCGCAACTTCCGCGAGGAACACTGGGAGCGCAACGGCGTGAGGCGTCCCGTGTACTTCTACGACTGGGGTGGGGAGCCGATCTGGGGAGCCACCGCACGGATCGTCAAGCACTACCTGGATGCCCTCAGCGCGTGAGCGACCAGACGAGCCGCTGAGCGTGGGGCTCTGCGCCGTCTGCGCCCACGCGCAGGGGGTGACGTCGTCCCGAGGGTCGATGTTCCTGCGATGTCGGCGGAGCGAGACCGACCCGCGCTTCGCCAAGTATCCCACCTTGCCGGTCCGCCGGTGCGAAGGGTTCGCGCCGTGCGCCGACGGGGCTCAGGGCCACCAGAGGTAGAGGAACTTCGGTCCCGACTCCACCATGGCGGCCAGCCGGGCGAAAGGAATCTCGAAGTCGGTCTCGCCCTTCGAGCCGGCGTAATAAGTGGCGCGGTAGTCACGCGGCCGCTGGTAGACGACGATGCGAGCCTCCGGCACTCCGGCGGCCTTACGGGCGAGGTCCAGGGCGTCGGGGATGTAGCCGATCCGGTCCACGAGCTTGTCGGCGAGCGCCTGCTGCGCGGTGTAGATTCGCCCGTCGGCCAGCTTCTTGGCGGTCTCCATGGGAATCTTTCGCCGTTCCGCCACCTTGGCCACGAACTGGCCGTAGAGGTCGTCGATCACCGACTGGAAGATCGCCCGCTCTTCGGGGGTCAGCGCGCGCAGCGGGCTGCCCATGTCCTTGTAGGGGCCGGACCGGATGGCGGCGGCGGTGACGCCGATCTTTTGGAGCAGGCCGTCCGCGTTGACGGTCAGCATGATGACTCCGATGGAGCCGGTGACCGTGGTGGGGTGGGCCACGATGGTGTCGGCGGCGAGGGCGACGTAGTAGCCGCCGGAGGCCGCCACGTCCATCATCACCGCCACCATGGGCAGCTTGGTGCGTCGGCGAAAGTCGTCCAGCTCGTGGTAGAGAATGTCCGACGCGGTGACCGTCCCGCCCGGGCTGTTGATCTTGAGGACCACCGCCTTGAGCTTCCGGTCCTCGGAGGCCTTCTCCAGCTCCTCGCGGACCCGCACGAGGAGTGGGACGCGGGGCGGTGGCGCGCCGAGGGACAGACCTCCCGAGCCAAGGTCGTCGCTGAGAAAGCCGGAGAGATCCAACATCAAGATCTTCGCATCCCCCCGGCCGTCGACCGTTTGCTCCTCGAGCGGTCTGATGCGTGGCGAGAGGTCGATGGACACCACGGAGCAGCCGGCCACGAGAGACACGACGAGGGCGGCCACTCCGAGCGCGCGCATGCACTCAGTATACCCGGCGGCTCGAAGGGGCCCGCCGACCTAGCGGGCGTGGAAGTCGGGAATGACCTCGGCGGCCAGACGCTCGAGCTGGTCGAGCACGCGGTCGGATGGACACATCGGCCGCAGGATGAACTTGGAGCCGCCGGCCTTGACGTACTGCTCGAGCCGCTCCCGCACGAGATCCGCGGGACCGAAGGCCGTGCACTGCGCGAGGGCGGCGTCGTCGATGCGATTGCGGGGCACGAAGGGCGCGGCCGTGGCCGCGGCGACGTTCGGATCGTCGTCCATGTAGTAGTAGAACAACGCGCCGAAGTGATCGGCCGGAACCTCGCGTCCGGCCTCCGCCGCGAACGCCTGCGTCTTCTCCACCCCCAACCGGAACTGCTCCGGCGTGATGAACGAGGGGATCCAGCCATCGCCCAGACGTCCCGTGCGGCGCATGGCGGCCTCGCTGTTCCCGCCGATCCAGAGCGGAACCGGATCCTGGATGGGTCGAGGCAGGACGGTGATGCGGTCGAGGTCCCAGAACTCGCCCTTGATGCTGACCTCCTGGCCGGTCCAGCACGCCCGCATGATGCGAATGGCCTCGTCGGTGCGGCGCGCCCGCTCCTTGAAGGGGACACCGGCGGCGCGGAATTCGCGATCCTGCTCCGCGCCGACGCCGACGGCGGGCAGCATGCGCCCGCCCGAGATGTAGTCGATCATGGCGATCTCGCGCGCCATCACGGCCGGCGAGCGGAAGGGTGCGATGAGCACGCTGGGTCCGAACTTGAGGCGCCGGGTGCGCGCGGCCACCGCCGCCATGGTGGTCATGGGCTCGGGGACGGGAATCGGTGAGGAGAGACGCTCGGAGAACCACACCGAGTCGATGGCCGTCCGTTCGCACACGTCGATGAAGCGCCAGAGGAAGTCACGTCCCTCCGGCCCGGCCGGCCAGACGCCCGGCATCACGCCGATCCGATACTTGATGTCCATGGCGGCGACTGTAGCACGAGCGCCGCGGCTCCATATATCCTGAGATCCGTGCAGCCCGCGAGCCTCGACGAGCGCTTCGGCATCCCGGGAATCGTGCGCTTCGAGCCCGGCGAGGGCGGCCTGACCCGCGCGGTGGTGACCGCCTCCGGGGCCACCGCCCACGTCTATCTCCACGGCGCGCACGTCACCCACTTCCAGCCGGCCTCGTCGCCTCCCGTGCTGTTCACGAGTCCCCGGAGCGCCTTCGTCGCCGGTCGGGCCATCCGTGGTGGGGTGCCCGTGATCTTCCCGTGGTTCGGACCCAATCCCGACGATCCTCGCGCTCCTGACCACGGCTTCGCCCGCACGCTCGAATGGGCGGTGGAGTCCGTCGAGGCGGGAAACGAGTCGGTGGCGATCGGACTCGTCCTGGGGCCGAGCGACGCCACCCTTGCCGCCTGGCCGCACGCCTTCCTGCTGCGCTATCGCGTGAACGTCGGACCGGCCCTGGAGGCGGCGCTGACCGTGGAGAACCGCTCCTCGTCTGCGTTCGTCTTCCAGGAGGCCCTCCACACGTATCTGCACGTAGGCGACGTGGAAGCGGCGAGCGTCCAGGGCCTGGAGGGCACGGCCTACATCGACAAAGCTGACGGCATGGCGCGCAAGCGGCAGGCCCGTGAACCCGTGCGACTGCGCGGGCTCACCGACCGCGTCTACCTCGACACCGAGGGCCCCTGCGTCGTGCACGATCCGGTGCTGGACCGGCGGCTCCTCATCGACAAGCGCGGTTCTCGCACCACGGTGGTCTGGAATCCGGGGCTGGACACGGCGCGCACGATGGGGGATCTCGGCGCGGAGGCGTGGCGGTCCATGCTGTGCGTGGAGACGGCGAACGCCGCGGACAACGCCGTGCGGCTCGAGCCCGGGCAGCGCCACGCGATGAGCGCACACCTCGCGGTGGCGAGGGGGAGTTCCCGGCCTGTGGCGCCGTGATACGATCGAGACACACCGCCTTTTGCATTGGTCCGGTTTTGAGGGAGTCCGTATGAAGATCCTCATTTTCATTGACGGCCAGAACTTCTACCGTTCCCTCCTGCGCTTCGATGACACGCTCGTCGTCGACTATGACCGGCTGGCGTCCTGGATTGCGCAGGCCGTCGGCGGTCCGAGCGCGGCGTTCGGGGGTGCCCACTACTACGTGGGCGTTTCGCCCGGCGCCCCCGCGCCGGTGGAGTCGTTCCTCAAGGGGCTCGAAGGGCGGACAGGATACTTTGTCCGGCGCGAGCGCCGCGTGCGGCGGAGCGGGCGCTGCCCCGCGTGCGGTAGCGAATACGAGTACACCACCGAGAAGCGTGTGGACACGCGCCTGGTGGCCGACCTCATCCACTTCGCCGCCAACGGGGCCTACGACGCCGCCGTCCTCGTGTCCGGCGACGACGACTTCGTCCCCGCGGTGGAGGCCGTCAACGCGCTCGGCAAGCAGGTGTGGGTCGCCACCTTGACGCCGGACGAACTCTCGTCGGACCTGCGCGTCCGGTGCTTCGGTCACATCGACCTCCGCGACGGCATCCTGGCGTTTCGCGCGGATCGGCCGCGTTCCCCGGAGCGTGGCGGCGCGCGGGGTGACGGCCGGAGCGGGCCTCTGCGCGGAGTCGGGCGCGTGGTCGCCCCGGCGCCCGAGCAGGCGCTGGAGCGGGCGCTGGCCGAGCTGCAGCGGGCGGAAGCGCGTCTGCCGCACGTCAGCCGGGGTTACTTCGTCACGCGGTGGAAGGCGCATCAGCTCCCGCCGCCCGGCCAGGAGCGCGACCTCCTCGTGCAACAGCTCGTCGAGGCCGGCTGGGCGGAGGAGTTCGAGGTCACGAGCGCCGACGGGCGCCAGATCACGGCCATCCGGAGCCGCGAGCGTGACGGCGCCGACCGCCCCGCCTCTGAGAGCGGGATGGGGTCGTCAGCGGCCGAGGACGCGGTCGGTCAGAGCCTCGATGGCGCTTGCGATCATCTCGGCCCGATCCCGTAGCCGGGATCGCCGAGGATTGGCGCAGTCCGGCTCGATGTCCGTCACGTCCAGCCCCTGGCCTGGCGGAATGGCCAGCCGCGGCGTGCCGTCGCGCACGCGCAGGACCTGAACCGCCTGGCTCCACACCGTGGTGGTCGCCGAGAAGGGCCGTCGGCTGCCGCGGCAGAGGATCGCGTCGCGCTTCTCAACTTGTAGATAGACGATGATGGCGTAGTCCGCGCGGACCTCGCGTGCGCGGGCCAGGGCGCTGCGAGACTCGAAGCTGGCGCCGGGGGCCACGCGCTGGACGTCGGTCGGGGGTACACCGCGCTCGTCAAAGGCCTCGATGAGGGCACCCTCGTAGCTCGCGGCCAGCAACTCCCGCTCGCGATCACTCAGATCGGGGCTGTCCCCGATGCGGACGAAGAGGGCGGGCTGCCGGATCTCACGCGCACTGAAGTCCGGCGCGCGCAGCAACTGGGGCGGCGTGCCAGTCGTGGCACAGGCGGTGGCAACAAGGAGGACGGCGATCGGCGCTCGGCGCATGGACGAGACGTCTCCTACAATACCGCGCCGCCGGCCGAGGAACTCGTGCCCACTACCGGTCGCGCGGCGTCCTCCGATCAGCTACAATGGTTACATGCGACAGGCATTGATCGTTCTGGCCCTGGTCTTGGTGGGATTCCAGGCCCTTCCCGTATGGGCTCAGGACGTCAAGATGGAGCGGACGCCTTTCGAGCGGGAGCTGGGCATCATCCCGCCCACCACGGAGCCCGCGCGAAGCCGCCCTGAGGATGCCGACTACTATCCGAATACCGGCGGCATCATCCACGAGCCGGCGTTCTTCGAGTCGCTGTCCGCCAAGACCGAGAGCGGCGGCCGCTTTGGCTTCGCCGGCTGGAGCTCGCCGAATTCTCGGTCGGGTGCCGACTACAGCGAGATCAACGGCTGGCTGAGTTTCGGCTTCGCGTTCACCTGGTCCTCGGCTCCCCTCACTCCCGCGAAGAAGCCGGCGACTCGCTGATTCTCCGCGCCCAGCCCCGAGGAGAGGTTGCCTCCTGATGCCACTTCTGCGGGGGAACCTGCATGCCCACACGACGTTTTCCGACGGGGTCCGCGATCCCCGCGCCCTGCTGGCGGAGTACGAGTCCCGGGGCTATGACTTCCTGGCCATCACCGACCACGAGGACCACGAGAACCTCGTCTGGGAGGACTATCGCCGCGCCATCGATGCCCTGGATGGCCGCCTGCTCGTCTTCGAGGGACTCGAGCTGGACTACGCGCCGCTGTCGCAGCACGTGGGGCGAGTGGTGGGGGAGCGCGAGGTGCTCCACGTGTTGAATCATCCCGCCCGGTACAAACTCAGCGTGGGGGAGACGCTCGAGCGCATCCGGACCATCACCGCGGCCGGCTTGCCCCTCGATGCCGTGGAAGTGACAGATACTGGCTTCTACCGGCCTCTCTACGACACGGACGAGATCCCGCTCGTGAAGATCGCGACGGACGACGCGCATCGGCCGCCCCACTTCGGCCGCGCGTGGATCGAAGTAGAGGCCCGCCGCGATCGCGATGCCATCATCCGCGCCATCCGGGCCGGCGACTTTCGCAAGATCATTCTCTGAGGCCCGGGCGCAACGACCACCGGCCTCATTGAGCGAGGGGCGGCTGCCCCGGAAACTCCGCGCCGCTTGCCGCCGAGTGCGGCGCCACAGACGCCCCGCGAACTCGTCGCTACTGCGGCCGGGGCCCAGCTCCGATGGAGCGAAGAAGCAGGTGGGTGAGGGCAGGGACGCTGTCGGCGAGGGACGGGGTCCCCGTGTGCAGCCACCAGACGACGATCTCGTTGATGGCGCCGAGCCAGGCCAGTGTCGCGATCCGCGTGTCGAGCGGGGCGATGGATCCCTCCGCCACGGCCTCGTCGAGGTAGACCTGAATGAGGCTGGTGAAGCGGCCGTGGACCTCGGCCCGCTTCGCTTCGTAGACGGCGCCCAGGCTCACGGCCTCCAGGAGGATCAGGCGCGCCAGCGGGGCATTCTCGGCGAAGGTGTCGAGCGCGGCCACGAGCGCGCCTTCCACCTTGGCCAGCGCCCCGTGCCGGGCGCCGATGGCGGCGGCGACCGCGACGGCCAGACGCTGCGCGAACTCGTCGACGAGGGCGAGGAACACCGCCTCCTTGGTGGGGAAGTGATGGTACACCGCGCCCTTCGACGTCCCCGAGGCGCGCACGATGTCGTCCACCAGGGCCCTGTGATAGCCTTTGCGGGCAAACATCTCCAGGGCGGCGCCGAGGATGCGCTCGCGTGTCCCCGGCTTGGCCGGAACGATCTTCTCCTTCAGCGAGGCCATCGATGCAAGTGGTGCGGATCGGTCATAGCCCGGACCCCGACGACGCGTTCATGTTCTACGCGCTCACCGCGGGCAAAGTGGTCGTCGACGGCGTGCGCGTCGAGCATGTGCTGGAAGACATCGAATCCCTGAACCGCCGGGCCCGCACCGGGGAGCTGGAAGTGACGGCCGTCTCGGCGGCCACCTACGCGATGGTGGCCGACCAGTACCGGATGATGGATCCCGGCGCGTCCATGGGAAAGGGCTACGGTCCGATTCTCGTCGCCCGCGGGCCCATCCGGCGCGAAGAGTTGGAAGAAAAGATCGTGGCGATTCCGGGCAGCCACACCACCGCTGCCCTCCTCCTGCGCCTGTACGTCGGCGATCCTCCCGTCATCGAGGTGGCCTTCGACAAGATTCCCCAGGCCGTGCTGGAGGGGCAGGCCGACCTCGGCCTCCTCATCCACGAGGGGCAGATCACCCACCAGGCCATGGGGCTCACCAAGGTCCTCGACCTCGGAGAGTCGTGGGCCCGCGAGACGGGGCTGCCGCTGCCCCTGGGCATCAACGTCATGCGGCGCGACCTCGGCGAGGACCTGCACCGCGCCCTTTCCCAGGGGCTGCGCGACGCCATCGCGTGGGCCCACGGGCACGTCGACGAGGCGTTGGAGTACGCCATGCGGTACGGGCGAGGCATCGACAAGGAGACGTGCCGGCGCTTCGTCCTGATGTACGTGAACGATTACACGCAGGCCCTGGGCGCCGAGGGACGCGCCGCGCTCGAGCGACTCTACACCATGGCGCATCAGCGGCGCCTCATCGCGGCAGTCCCGCCCATCGACCCGATCTGATCCAGTCGTCTCCCGCTAGTACGTCCTGAGGATCTCGTATTCTGTCGTGCGCTGAGCGGCGGTGAAGCCGGCGTCGCGAATGAGGTCGATCATCTCCTCGACGCCGATGGTGCTCACGTAGTCGGCCGCTCGGTGGACGTTCTCCTCGAAGAGGGTCCCGCCCCAGTCGTCGGCCCCGAAATGGAGCGCGATCTGTCCGGCCCGCTTGCCCTCGGAGAACCACGAAGCTTGGATGTGGTCGAAGTTGTCGAGGTAGAGTCGGGAGGCCGCGAGCATCCGGAGGTACATGTTCGGCCCCTGGTAGTGCTTGATCCACTTCTCGAGCAGGGTGTTGCCGGGCTTGAACGACCACGGGACGAACGCGGTGAAGCCGCGATACACGTCTTGGAGTCCGCGGATGGCGTCCCAGTGGTCGAGCACGTCATCCACCTGCTCGACGTGGCCGTACATCATGGTGGCGGTGCTCTTGAAGCCTCGCCGATGCGCCTCGCGATGCACCTCCAGCCAGGCCTCCGGTCCGCCTTTCTTGGGGGCGATGCGGGTGCGCACGCGCGACGAAAGGACTTCCGCCCCGCCGCCCGGCAAGGTCCGCTGCCCCGCCTCGTGCAGTCGGTCGAGGACGTCGCCGACGGTGAGGCCGCTGACCGCGGCGATGGTCTGGATCTCCGAGGCGGTGAAGAAATGCGGAGTGACCTCGGGAAAGCGGCGCAAGGTCTCGCGGACGAGGCGGAGATAGTACTCAAGGGGCAGGGCCGGATTGTGACCGCCCTGGAGAAGGACCGTCGTCGCGCCCCGGCTCGCCGCCGACTCGATCCGGGCCAGCACCTCGTCCACGGTGAGCGTGTAGGCCTCGGGGTGGCCAGGCTTGCGGTAGAAGGCGCAGAACTGGCAGTCGGTGATACAGACATTGGTGTAGTTCGGGTTCGTGTCGATGGCGAACGTCACCCGCCGCTCGGGGATGCGCGCGAAGCGGGCCTCCTGGGCGAGGGCGCCCAGCTCGAGCAGGGGAGCCTCGGCGAGGAGCCAGCGGCCGTCCTCGCGGTCGAAACGCTGCCCAGCGGCCACCTTGGCGCGGACGTCGTCAGCACGCCCGGCACTGCGCGCACAATCGAGGGGCGCCCCGGCTTTGCCGGGGGGCCCCGAGCGCAGGGGGGATGGGGGGCCATGTCGGGGCCCCCCATCTCTACGCTCCCCATACCTGCACCACGTTGTAGAGGGCGTCGCGCTCCACCGGCACCTTGCCGGCGTCGCGGATCATGCGGAAGAGCTGCTCACGCGCCACGCCGGCCGGCGTCTGGGCCCCGGCCATGTGCTGAATGCGCTCGTCCTCCAAGGTGCCGTTGACGTCGTCGGCGCCGAAGTGGAGCGCGACCGACGTCGTCTCCTCGCCGAGCACGACCCAGTAGGCCTCGACGTGGGGGAAGTTGTCGAGGAGTAGCCGGGCGGCCGCGATGGTGCGCAGGCTGTCGGTGGGCGGCGTCTGTCGCGGCACCAGCTTGGTGGTGCCCACCTGGTAGGCCAGCGGGACGAAGGTGAGGAAGCCGCCGGACCGGTCCTGCTGCTCGCGCAGACGAATGAGGTGCTCCACGCGCTCGGCCAGGGTCTCCACGTGGCCGTAGAGCATGGTGGCGTTGGTCCGGATGCCGAGCCCGTGGGCGATCCCGTGGACCTCGCACCAGCGATCGGGATCGGCCTTGCCCGTGTAGTGAAGGAGCCTGGCCAGCCGCGATGAGAAGATCTCCGCGCCGCCGCCAGGCATGGAATCGAGTCCAGCGGCCTTGAGGCGCGCCAGCGACTCCTTGGGCTCGATCTTCCAGCGGCGCCAGAAGTAGTCGATCTCAGCGGCGGTGAAGGCCTTGATCTGGACGTGGGGATGCGCGGCGTGGATGGCGCCGATGATGCGCTCGTAGTATTCGAAGGGCCAGTCGGGGTGATGGCCGCCGACGATGTGCACCTCCCGGCAGTCAGGCTTCACCATGGCCACCATGTCCTCGATGGTGTGCTCGTAGGCCCCGGGCTGCCCCTTCTTGCGCGCGAAGTCGCAGAAGCGGCAGGAGAGCACGCAGAGATTGGTCGGGGTGATGTGCCGGTTGATGACGAAGTACACCCGCTGGCCCTCACGCCTAGACTTCACCGCGTCGGCCATCTGCCCCAGCCCCAGCAGGTCGGGAGTCTCGAACAGGAGCGCGCCGTCCTCGCGGCTGAGTCGCTCCGACCGCTGGACCTTGCCCCACACCGGACCCAGACGAGAGTCGGCGAAGTGCCCGTGCATCCTCTCCCTCCGCCCTGGCGCGATGGCCAGGGTCGATCAGACCGACTGGTCGGTCTGACTCTAACTGCCAGTGAATGCAGGAGTCAAGCGGGGAGGGCCCTTCGTGAGCCGCGCCGTCCCTGTCATGTTGCGCGTCTCGCGGCGCGCGGACGTACTCCAGGATGCGACGGAGGCGGATCGTCCGAGCTCTGCGGGTGCTCGGCCACCTGGTGGTCATCCTGGCCTTCGCGGTTTTCCCTTTCTACTGGATGGCCATCACGATCTTCAAGCAAAACAGCGATCTCTACGTGGGCGCCAGCAACACCGCGCACAATCCGTTCCTGTTCAACCGAGCGCCCACGTTCGAGCATCTCCGCACGCTGTTCGAAGCGACGCTCCTCCCGACCTGGCTCTTCAACACGCTGTCGGTGGGCCTGGTCGTGGTCGCCATCACACTGGTGCTGGCCGTGCCCGCCGGGTACAGCCTGGCCCGGCTCACCGGGCGCTGGGGCGAGCGGCTCAGCATCGGGATCTTCCTGACGTACCTCGTGCCGTCGACCCTGCTGTTCATCCCGTTCTCACGCCTGGTCTCCTTGCTCGGACTGCAGAACAGCCTGGCGTCGCTGGTCCTCATCTATCCGACCTTCACGGTGCCCTTTTGCACGTGGCTCCTCATGGGCTTCTTCAAGTCGCTGCCCAAGCAGGTCGAGGAGTCGGCGATGATGGACGGCTGGGGCGATCTGGCGAATGGTCTTGCCGCTATCGCTGCCCGGCATCCTCACCGTGGTCATCTTCGCCATGACCTTGGTCATTCAGGAGTTCGTCTACAGCCTGACGTTCATCTCCTCGGTGCAGAAGATGACGGTGAGCGTCGGTGCGCGGTGACGTCTACTACGGGGGC
>CAWKCA010000027.1:0-43167 GCA_963848005.1 uncultured Candidatus Rokubacteria bacterium | reverse complement strand
GCAGCTCGCGGGGCATGATCATGTGCTGGATCTGGTCCGTGCCCTCGTAGATCTGCATGATCTTGGCGTCGCGCATGAGCGCTCCACCGGGAACTTGCGCGGTGCCGACCCGCCGAAGATCTGCACGGCGTCGGTGGCCACCTTCATGGCCGTGTCGGCGGCGAAGCACTTGGCCATGGAGGCTTCCAGCACGGCGGACACCTGCCCGCGGTCGACGAGCTGGGCCACATGGTGGACCAGCAAGCGCGAGGCGTGGACGTGCATGGCCATGTCGGCCAGCATGAACTGGATGGCCTGAAACGCTGCGATGGGCTGCCCGAACTGCTTGCGCTCCTGCGCGTAGCCGAGGGCCGCGTCGAGGGCGGCCTGGCCCACACCCACCGCGGTGGCGCCGGTCATGGGCCGCGTGTAGTCGAGGGTGCGCATGGCGATCCTGAAACCCTCGCCCTCCGCGCCCAGGCGGTTCTCCACGGGCACCTCGCAGTCCTCCAGGCGAAAGGCCACCGTGGGGGAGGGGTGAATGCCCATCTTCTTCTCCTCTGCCCACGCTGAAGCCCTTGAAGGTCGGCTCCACCAGGAAAGCCGTGACGCCGCGCGCGCCCTTGGCCTTGTCGACGGTGGCGAAGAGCGTGATGATCCCGGCGTTCGAGCCGTTCGAGCACCAGAGCTTGCTGCCGTTCAGGAGGTAGCGGTCGCCCTTCCGCACGGCCGGGTCTGGAGGCTGGCGGCGTCGGAGCCCGCCCCTGGCTCCGAGAGCGAATACGCGGCCAGGATCGCGCCGGTGGCCAGCCGCGGAAGGTAGCGCCGCTTCTGGTCGTCGTTTCCCGCCAGGAGGATGGGATAGCCGCCCAGCGGCGTGGCGCCCCAGTTGGTGCGGTGGCTGCGCAGGCCCAGGCGATCTCCTCGGCCACGAGGGACACGGCGAGGGCGCCCATGCCCGTGCCGCCGTACTCGTCGGGGATCCAGACGCCGAAGAGCCCCTGCTCGGCCAGGAGCTTCATGATCTCGGCCGGGTAGCTCTCGGTCTCGTCGTACTCGGCGGCCACCGGGGCGATCCTCTCGCGCGCCACCTTGCGGGTGAGGTCGCGGATCATGCGCTGCTCGTCGCTGAGGTAGTAAGCTCCTTCATCGGCATGGCCATCTCCTTCGGCGGCGTGTCAGGCGCGTGTGAGGCGCGTGTCAGGCCAGCGCGCGGCGAACCTCGGCGAGCCGCGCCATGGAACCCAGAACTTTGGGTTGGTCGTCGGTGAGGTGGCGGACGATGACGTCGGTGTACCCCATCGCCGCCAGCGGCCGGAGCTGGGCCACGACCTCGTCCACTGAGCCGATCACCAGCGCCCGCGCGGGAAGCCGCGGTAGCCACGGGGACGATAGCCTCATCCGTCGCCCGCGCCTCCGCGGTGTTCTCGCCCACGTAGACGTCGCGGCGAGCGGCGATGGCCGTAGGCTTCCGCCCATGGGCGGTACAGCGCTCGCGGTAGTAGTCGATCTGGGCGCGCGCCTCGGCGAGCGTCAGCGACGGAGACGCGAGAAAGCCGTCGGCCAGGCGCGCCGCGCGGTCGATCGCGGGGAGCGCTGAGGCGCCAACCCAGTACTCCACGGTCTCGGCGGGCCGCAGCGCCACCATGGCGTTCTCAAAGGCGAAGCGACGCCGCCGCTCACCGTCTCTCCGCGCAGCAGACGCTGGATGATCCCAAAGGCTTCTTCGAAGGCCGACGGCCGTTGCTTGATCTCGGCGCCCATGGCGGCGAACTGCGGTTGCCCCTCGCCGAGGCCGCACTGGACGATGAAGCGGCCGCGGGCGATGGCCGCAAGCGTACCCACCTGCTCGGCTATCAACACGGGGTTCCACAGGGGCAGCAGGAAAAGGCAGCCGGCCGGCTGGTCGCCCCACTCGGCGAGCAGGCGTCCCGTCATGGGAACGTTCTGGTAGTAGGGCGTCGGCGTCGAGTGGTGATCGCCCACGAAGAGCGAGTCGAGGCCGGCGCGCTGTGCCGCCGCCGCCCGCTCGATCATCCAGCGGGCGCCCTCCCGAGGGTCCCGCACCGTGTGGCTGCTCGTCAGTGAGATACCGAGGCGCATGCGCGACCTCCCCGCGCCCTCGACCAGGGCGCCGGACTCCTTTGGCGGCGTGTGCCGCGACCTTACCCGCTGAGGGTCCCGCGATCAAGCGTGAAGGCGGCGTATCCGGACGCACACAGTATCCGAACGCACACGTTGACCCTCACCGGCCGCACCGATACCCTCGACGGCGAGACGCCCGCCGGGTTGGCGGAGGGGGCACTGGGAGGAACACTCCATGGGTGAGGGCGCCGTGAGGACACGACGGTGGACGCGGGGTGAGTACGACCGGCTCGTCGAGTGCGAAATCTTGGGCGCGGAGGACCGTATCGAGCTCCTCGGCGGCGAGATGATCGTCAAGGAGCCGCAGCATCGGCCACACGTCACGGCCATCCAACTCGTGGCCCGGGCCCTGCGAGGGGCGTTCGGTCCGGGATGGGAGGTCCAAGTTCAAGCGCCGGTGGCCCTCGACGACGAGTCGGAGCCCGAGCCGGACGTGTCGGTCGTCCCTGGAGATCCGCGCGACTACGGCATGGCTCATCCCACGCGCCCGGTTCTCGTCGTCGAGGTGTCACTCTCGCGTCTGCGGTTTGATCGCGAGCACAAGGGCAGCTTGTACGCGCGCGCCGGTGTCGCCGACTACTGGATCGTGAATCTCCCGGACCGGCGGCTCGAGGTCTACCGCGAGCCGGTTCCCGACGGCGCCGCGCCCTTCGGCTGGCGCCACGGGCACCACACCACCTTGGGTCCCGGCGAGCGGGTGTCGCCACTGGCCCTGTCGGGGACGGACCTCGCGGTCGCGGACCTCCTGCCGTAGCCGGCTCTCCGGCCCGCCGTCGATGATGCTCGGGTTCCTCTGGGAGATGCGGCCGTACCTCCGCCAGGTGGCGGGGCAGCTCGTGCTCGGCTCGCTGGCCGGCATCGCGATGAACACGGCCGTCGTCCTGCCGGCGATCCTGCTGGGTCGGGCCATCGACCGCGCGCTGGCCTTCGAGCGCGGGCAGGCGGCAAGCGCAGACGTCGGCTGGGCGGCGCTGGCCTTCCTGGGCGGTACGCTCCTCACCGAAGTGCCGCGCATGAGCAAACGCTGGTGGCTCATGACCGCCAACGCCCGTATCCGGGCCAACGTGCGGGCTGACGCCTTCCGCGGTGTGCTGGCCTGGCCCATGGCGTCTCTACAGACCACGCCCGTGGGAGACCTGATGGCCCGCATCGTCGGCGATGTCGAAGTGCTGGGCGTCGGCGTGCGCGAGTTCACGATCGAGATCTGGGACACCGTCCTGTTCTCGCTGTCCTTCATCGTGGCCATGCTCGTGATCGACGCACGGCTGACCGCTGCTGTCCCTCGTCCCGGTGCCCCTGGCGATGCTGCTGGCCCACGCGACCGGCCGCTGGGTGGCGAGCCGCACCACCAGGGCGCGTGAGGCGAACGCCGATCTGACGTCGACCCTCCAGGAGTACCTGACCGGTATCCGGGTGCTGCGCCTGTTCGGGCGGGCCAGCGCCGCCGTCCAGCGGGTGGCCCGCCTCTCCGAGCGGTTCGCGCAGCGCAGTCTTCAGCTCATTCGATTGAAGGGAGGGCTGCAGCCGGTCTACGCCACGATCATGACCAGCGGGGTCGTCCTCATCGTGTGGCAGGGAAGCGAGCGGGTGATCGCCGGGGCGATGACGGTGGGAGCCTTCGTCGCGTACCTCGAGCTCTTCCTCCGGTTCGTCAACCGCGGCCATCGCATCCCCCAGCTGGTCAACTCGCTCCAGAGCGGCGCCGCCGCCTACGCTCGGCTGCGACCCCTGCTCGCTCCCGCGCTCCCGGTCGCCGGCGAGCCTCGCCTGGCGTCCTTCCGGGCTGGCCACCTGGCGGGCATCACCCAGCGGACAGCGCCGGCGGGACGGCCGCGTTCCGGGCCCGCTGCGCTGTCCCTGCGCAACCTGACGTTCACGTATCCCGGCACCGAAGCACCGGCCCTCCGCGGGCTGAACCTCGATATCCCGGCCGGCGCGCTGGTGGCCGTCACCGGCCCGGTGGGATCCGGCAAGAGCGCTCTCGCGCGCGCGATCCTGGGCGTGTATCCGCTGACCTCAGGCGCGGTCCTCGTCGACGGTACGCCGTTCGCCGACCTCCCTGCCGCCGGTCGCCGCGGGCTCGTCGGCTATCTGCCCCAGAACACCCTCTTGTTCTCGGGCTCGCTGCGGCAGAACATCGCGCTCGACCCGGCGGGCCTTCGAGGAGAAGACGGCTTCCCCGGTCGGGCGATCCGGCTGGCCGCGCTCGAGGACGACGTCGCGGGGTTTCCCGCACGGCCTCGACACCGAGATCGGCGAGTCGGGCATCCGCATCTCGGGCGGCCAGCGGCAGCGCGTCGGGTTGGCCCGTGCCCTGGCGGCAGGGGCGCCTCACCTTCCGGCGCTGCTCGTCCTCGACGACCCGTTCTCGGCCGTCGACGTCACCACCGAAGCGGCCATCGTCGCCTCGCTCAGGCGCGCGTTCGGGCCGGAGGCGCCTCCGGAGCAACGGGTCACGATCGTGCTGTGCTCGCACCGCCTGGCCGGCTTCCCGTACGCCGACATCGTGCTCGTGCTCGAGCGGGGCGAGGTGGTGGAGACGGGCACGCACGCCGACCTCCTCGCGGCCGATGGTCTCTACGCGCGCATCTACCGGGCGCAGCGCGTCGCCGAATCATCGCCGATGGCGCAGGCGCGACGATGACCGGCCTCACGGCGGGCCGCTCGGGCGCCACGGATGCCCGCGCGTCGGTGGGCCAGGGTCTGCTGGGTCTGCTGGCGCGGCAGCGAGCCCGGGTGGTCATGGTCGGGCTCCTGGTGCTGGCCGCGGCGGCCTTCGAGCTCGCCCCGCCGCTCATCATTCGCACGATCGTCGATCGCCATCTCACCGTCGGGAACTCCCATGGCTTGCTGGCCCTCGCGCTGCTCTACCTGCTCGCCGTGGCCGCCATGCAGGCGGTGACCTTTCTGTACGGCTATCTCGCCGCCACGGGCGCTCAAGGGGCGCTCAGCGATTTGCGCACCCGGCTGTTCGCCCATCTGCAGCGATTGCCGACCAGCTATTTCGATCGCGTCCCCGTGGGCGACGTGATCAGTCGCTGCACCGCCGACGTCGACACGCTCGACACCGTCTTCTCGTCGGGCGTGGCGCTGCTGCTGGCCAACCTGGTTCGGCTCGTGACCATCGCGGTGGCCATGGTCGCGCTCAGTCCCCTGCTGAGCCTCATCGCGGCCGTGATCGCCGCACCCCTGCTCGTGGTGACCCGGCTCTTGCAGGTGCGCGTGCGACAGGCGGAGCGCGAGACCCGCGCGGCGGTCGGCGCGATCAACGCGCGCCTCCAGGAAGATCTGAGAAGCATCGAGGTGATTCGCGCGTTCGGCCGCGAACCCGAGTTCGTCGCCGGCTTCCGGCAGGTGCTCGGCCGGGGTCTGGCCGCCGCCAACCGGTCCCTGTTCGTACTCGGCGCTCTACACCCCCACGACCGCGATTCTCTCGGCCATCGCCGTGACGGCCCTGCTCGCGGCCGGCACGCAGCCGGCATTGGGCGCCACGAGCATCTCCCTGGGAACGCTCACCGCGTTTCTTCTGCTCCTGCAGCGCTTCTTCCAGCCCATCACGGCCCTGGGCGAGGAGTGGCAGACCGTTCAGGGAGCGATGGCCGGGGCGGAACGCATCTTTGGCACGCTGGCGCTGCCTCCGGACGAGGTCCCCGCTCCCGCGCACGCGCCGGCCGGCCCCGATCGCTCGGCGGGGTCGGTCGTGCTCAGCAACGTCGAGTTCGGCTACGCGGAGGGGCATCCGGTTCTGCGCGGTCTGTCCCTTCAGGTAAGCCCCGGCGAACACGTCGCGCTGGTGGGTCGTACCGGCGCGGGGAAGACCAGCGCCCTCCATCTGCTGGCGGGGCTGTACCGTCCGTGGGCGGGGACCGTCGCCGTGGCCGGCCGCGACCCCGCGCGGCTCGGCGAAGCCGAGCGCAACCGCGTGCTGGGCGTGGTGCCCCAGGTGGTCCAGCTGTTCTCGGGCACCGTGCTTCGACAACCTCACCCTGGGCGACACCTCGATCGCTGAAGACGCGGCTTACGAGGCCGCCGCGGTCGCGGGGGCCGATCCGTTCATTCGGGCGTTGCCCCAGGGCTACCGGACGCTGCTCAGCGGCAGCGGGAGCGGCACGGGAGCGCACCTCTCCGCCGGGCAGCAACAACTGCTGGCGCTCGCCCGGGCGCTGGTCCATCGCCCCGCGGTGTTGCTCCTGGACGAGGCCACGGCGGCCATCGACAACGCCAGCGACGCGGCGTTCCGCGCGGCGCTTCGCGACCGGGTGTTCCGGCGTGGCTGCGCCGTGGTGACGGTGGCGCACCGGCTGATCACCGCCCTCGACGCTGACCGCGTGATCGTCCTCGACAAGGGACGGATCGTGGAAGAAGGCGCGCCGGCCGCGCTCGTCGCCAGCAAGGGCCGCTTCGCGGCGCTGCTGGAGCTGGAGGCGGCCGGCTGGGACTGGCGCAGCAGCGGGTAGGTGTCCTTCGCCAGAACTCGATCCGACCGAGTCCAGTGGGCGGGAGGAATTGCGAGGCAGGAGAAGTGGCGAGGCAGGAGGAGTGGTGCGCCAGGCCGGCGCAAGCTGGCGCGCAAGACCCGCGCCCGCCGGGCGGCCGCTCCAGCAGCCGGCCAGGGAACTCTGGTTCCTCGGGCATGGGCCGCAGCGCTACTTCCGGATGCCGATCTTGTCCGCCACGGCCGTGTACCAGGAGGCCTGATCCTCGACGAAGGCCGTCATCTCCGCCGCGTTGAGGTACTCGAGCTTCATCCACAGCCGGTCCGTCGCCGGCGGAACGTGGGGTCGTTGACCATCTTGGCAAGGGCGTTTTCCCACTGCCGGACGACCTCGTGGGGAGTGGCGGCCGGCATGGAGATGCCTGCCCACCAGGGCACACTCGCCCCTTTGATCACGCCCTGCTCCTCCGCCGTGGGGACGGCGGGAATGTATGAAACGCGCCTCGTCGCCAGCACGGCGAGCAGCTTGATCTTGCCACCCTCGGCCATGGCCTTCGCCTCCGCCACCGAGTGGATGGCCAGCACGACGTCGCCGCCGGCCAGCTTGGTCATGGAGTCGGCGGCGCCCTCGGTGATGACCATCTTGGTCTTGGCCGGGTCCACGCCGATCTGGCTGAGCCAGTCGAAGGCCGCGTAGCGCGACGGCCCCGAGGGGCCGACACTGCTCCAGACGAGCTGGTCGGGATAGGCCTTGACCCACGCGGACAGCTCCATCAGATCCTTCCACGGTGCGTCCGTCTTGACCGCGAAGACCATGGGATCGAACACGATCCGCCCCGCCCACTTGCGGTCGGCAAGGGTGAGCGGCGGCGTCTTCCATGCCCCGATCATCATCGGGGCCGTGGTGTGGATGTCCATCAGTACCGTGTAGCCGTCGGGCTTCGCCTCCTTGAGCGCGGCCCGCGCGCCGATGACGCCGCCCTCGCCCGGCTTGTTGACCACGCGGACCGGCCGGCCCCATTTCTTCCCCAGGTACTCGGCCGTGGCCCGGGCGACCAGATCGGTCCCGCCTCCGGGCTCAAACGGCACCACGATCTCCACGGGCCGCGTCGGGAAGGGCTGAGCCGCGGCCGCGCCGGCGAGCCCGGCCAGCGCGGCGAGCCCGGCCGTCAACCACACCAGGAGCCTTCGTACATGAAGTCTCATCGCTTGAGGACCCCCTTCATTGATCATGACAGGATCATGACAGCTCGGCGCGTTCGGCCACCGCCAGCTCGACGCGTCTCACCGTGGCCCGTATCGGCCAGCGGGACAGGATCAGCACCGCACCGCACCCGCAAAGTGAAGACCGACCGGCGCGACGCCCGGGCCCTGGCCGAGGCGGGCCTGCTCGGCGCCTCCCGCCCCGCCCATCGCCTCTCCGATCCGCAGCGGCACGTGCGGGGCCGCCTCGGGGTCCGGGACGCCCTGGGTCCACCCGCGCCCGCGCTCCATCTCGGTCATCCGGGCCCTGCTCCGCCAGCAGGGCTACCGCGTGCCCTCCAGCAGTGCGGAGGGCTTCATTCAGCGCGTCCGGGCTGTGCCCCGGCCCGGCCGCTTGGTCTCGCTGACCGCGCCGCGGCTCGCCGTCATGCGCCACCTCAACCGGCAGCTCGCCTGCTCCGACGCGACGATCGAGCACCTCGCGGCCCAGGATCCCCGCGGGCCGCGCCTGCGCTCGGTCCCCCGCAGCGGCCCCGTCACCGCGGCCGCCTTCCCCACCGCCATCGACGATGCGCAGCGCTTCCCCCACGCGCATCAGCTCGAAGCCTACCTCGGCCTGGTGCCCCGCGCGTACAGCTCGGGCGAGACGCCGCGCCGCGGCCCCATCACCAAGGCGGGCCACCCGCGCGTGCCCTGGCTGCTCATTCAAGCCGCGCTCTCGATCCTGCGCCGCCGGCCGCCCGCGGCCGAGGTCCTCTGGACCTGGGCCCAGGCCGAGCCGGCGCGCGACCGCGAGCGGGTCGGCCGACGCGTTGAGCAGGTCGGTGCGGTAGCGTTCCGGAAACGGGTAGCGGCCACGAATCGAGGCGCTCCCCTGCGCTTCGAGCCGTGCCTGCGCCATGAGGTCAAAGCGCGTCTCGACCGAGCAGGTGTCCGGCTGGTGCGCCTCCAGCACTTGGGCGAGCTTACCGACGATCCCCGGCGTGAGCGCCGGCTCGTCGGCTTTGCGCTCCAGCCCGCCGCGCTCGTAGCCGGCAAGGGCCGCTTCGCGGCGCTGCTGGAGCTCGAGGCCGCCGGATGGGACTGGCGCAGTAGCGGGTAGGAAGATCGGGCCACAGTCGGTCGCAACTCAGGAAGTCCCCGTCAGGGAGCGTCCGTGATCGCGATCCTGGAACCGGCGATCAACAGCACGTCGACGGCCACGGCACGGCTCCCCGCGGCGATGACCGGATTGAGGTCGATCTCGAGGACGCGGGGCTCGGCGATCAGCAGATCCGCCACGCCGAGCAGCATCTCGATGAGGGGTCCCTCGTCGCATGGTGGAAGGCCCCGCGGGCCGTCCAGCAGTCGCCCGCGCGCTCCCTCGCGGAGCAGGGCGCGCGCCTCCGCGGCGTCGAGCGGGGCCAGTCGAAGACCCACATCGCGCATCACCTCGGTGAAGATGCCGCCCACGCCGGCGGCCACCACCGGCCCGAACGTCTCGTCGCGCCGCCCGCCGATGAGCAACTCGACGCCGGGACCGACCTGCTCCTGCACGATGAAGTGCTCGGCGCCGGCGCGCGCGCGCAGCATCCCGCACACCTCGCGCACTCCGGCCACATTCCGCACGTCCACGCACACGCCCCCGACCTCGGTCTTGTGGAGGAGCCCGGCGCGCCCGGCCTTCACGACCACGGGAAAGCCGATCCCCTCCGCCGCGCGCACGGCCTCGTCGACCGACGGGGCGATCGCCTCGCGGCAGAAGCGGACACCGTGCGCCTCGAGAGCCCGGCGCGCCAGCGCTCCCGGCACCGGCCCCTCGATGCGCGCGAGCGCCGCGGAGACGTCGTCCGGCAGCACCCGCGGGGGACGCGGGAGCACCGGCCGACGCCGCCGCGCCGTCCACAGCGCGCGCCACGCGCGCACGGCGCGCTCCGGGCTCGGCAAAATGGGCACGCCGGCGGCCACGAAGCGCGCGGCCAGGCCCGGTGCGTCCGCGGTGAAGGCCACCAGTGGCTTGCTCGTCTCGTGCGCGGCGGCAATCAGACCGTCGGCGAACTCCGGAATGTCGAGCCCCACGCTGACCGCGATGCCTCCGGCCACCGCGGGCTGGCGCAGCACGAGGCTCACCGCCGGCGCGATGCGCGACGGATCGACCTGCGGCGTCAGGTCGACGGGATTCCCCACGGCCGCGAACGACGGCAGCAACTCGCGCAGCGCGGCGCGCGTCGCATCGTCGAGAGGCGGCACGCGGAGTCCTGCGCGCTCCGCCGCGTCGGCGGCCACCACCGAGGGCCCGCCCGAGACGGTGACGATGGCGACGCTCGGCGCCGCCGGGCGCGCATCACCCACCGTCACCAGGGCCTCGATGGCGTCGAAGAACTCCTCGGTCTCCTCGGCGAGGACCACACCCGCCCGATCGAAGGCGGCGCGATAGACGTCGTAGCTCCCGGCGAGCGAGCCGGTGTGCGATCCCGCCGCGCGCCGCCCCGCCTCCGAGCGACCGCCCTTCAGCACCACGACGGGCTTGGCGAGGCAGGCGCGCGCCGCCACCTCCACGAAGCGCCGGCCATCGCGCAGCGCCTCGATGAAGCAGGCGATCAGCGCCGTCTCGCGGTCCTCGACGAGGTAGTCGATGACCTCGGCGACGTCGACGTCGGCCTGGTTGCCGATGGAGAGGAAGCGCGAGACGCCGAGCCCACGCCCGCCGAGATGGCGGAAGATGAGCCCGCCATAGGCCCCGCTCTGCGAGACCACGCCGACGCCGCCCATCACCTGGGGCAAATCCCAGAAATACGTGCCGTTGAGTCGGGCGGGCGCCGAGTAGACGCCCATGCAGTTCGGGCCGACGAGGCGCAAGCCCGCGCGCCGCGCCGTCGCCAGCAGCTCGGCCTGCGTCGCTCCGCCCTCCGCGTCGACCTCACCGAACCCCGACGAGAGGATGACGGCCGCGCGGACGCCTCGCGCAGCCAGGCCCGACACCGCCTCCGGTACCGCCGGCGCGGGCAGGCTCACGAGGGCGAGGTCGATCCCCGCGGGGAGGGCATCGATCGTCGGCACCGTTGGACCCTCCGAGAATCGGTTCCCCGGCCGGATGGACGACGTGAATCGCTCCCGGGTAACCGCGCGCCTTCACGTTCTGTAACAGCTTGAAGCCGAGCTTGGCGGGATTGCGCGAGACGCCGAGCACGGCCACCGCGCGCGGGGCGAAGAGGGCGTCGAGGGGATGCGGTTTCACCGCATGGCCCGCCGGTCGACCACGCGTATGGCCTTTCCCTGTGGTCGCTCCAGCTCGCCGACCCGGCACAGGCGGATCTCGGGACTGAGGGCGAGCAGATCGTGCAGTTCGCGCCGGACGTGGGCGGCCAGCGCGGGGTCGCAGCTCCCCTCGGCCTCTACCAGGATTGTCATCCGCTCGGCTCCGGCCTCCGAGTCCAGCACGATCTGGTACTCGTGGCTCAGGCCGGTCTGGCGGAGCAGGACCGTCTCCACCTGACGCGGATAAAAGTTCACCCCCTTGAAGATCACCATGTCGTCGGTGCGGCCACGCAGCCGGTCGAGGCGGAGCGCCGTGCGCCCGCACGCGCAGCGCTCGCGCGAGACGACCTTGGTGAGATCGTGGGTGCGATAGCGGATGAGCGGCAACCCCTCCCGCGTCAAGGTCGAGACGACCAGCTCGCCTTCCGTGCCGTCGGCGAGCGGGCGCCCTGTGGCCGGATCGACGATCTCGACGTAGTAATGGTCCTCCCACACGTGGATGCCCGCGCGCGCCTGGCAGTCGATGCCCAGCCCGGGGCCACCGGTCTCCGTCATGCCGATGATGTCGAAGGTGCGGATGCGCAGCTCCCGCTCGATGCGCGCGCGCAGCTCATCCGACCACATCTCGGAGCCGAAGATCCCCACGCGCAGGGCGAGGGCGCCCAGATCGAAGCGCTCCTCGCGCGGCCACCTCCAGCAGGCGCAGCGGATACGTGGCGATGGCGGCCAGCACCGTGGCGTGCAGATCGCGCATGAGCCGGAGCTGGAGGCTGGTGCGTCCGGCGCCCGTGGGAATCACCAGAGCCCCGAGCTTCTCCGCGCCATAGTGGAAGCCGAATCCCCCGGTGAACAGACCGAAGGATGGCGTGATCTGGATGACGTCGTCCCGCGTCACCCCGGCCGTCACGTAGCAGCGCGCCATGACCTCGCCCCACTGCTCGACGTCACTGGCCGTGTACGGGTTGAGGATGGGATTGCCGGTGGTGCCGCTCGACATGTGAATGCGCCGATAGTCCTCGCGGCGCCCGCAGGCGAGCCCGAAGGGGTAGGCGTCGCGCAGCTCCTCCTTGGTGAGGAAGGGCAGCCGCGACCAGTCCTCGACGCGCCTCAGGTCGTGCGGCTGCGCGCCGCCCAGGCGGCGCGCGCAGGCCGGCTGGCCGAGGACGCGCGCGAGGGTGGCGCGCATGCCGTCGAGCTGTAGCCCCTGCAGCGCCTCCCGGTCGAGGGCCTCGCGCTCGGGCCTCCACATCACGGCGCCGAGCCCGGCCGGGGGGTCCCACGCCGGGCAGTGTAGATCAGTTCGCGCGGAGGCGGGCGCGCGCGATGGCCCGCCGCATTTCGCCCGCGTGCGACACGTCCTCGGCCAGGATGTCCAGCGCGCGGTTGATGACCTCGGCCATGCGCGGGTCGCGCAGCGAGTAGAAGACGTGGGTCCCGGCCCGGCGCACGCCCACCAGATGGTGGGCCCGCAAGAGGGCCAGGTGCTGGGAGGCGTTGGCCGGAGGAATGCCGAGCTGCGCCGTCAGCTCGGAGACGTCGCACTCCCTCTCGTGGAGCAGGGCCAGGATGCGCACCCGGCTCGGATGGGCCAGCACCCGGAACAGCTCGGCCACGGTGTCGATGACCTGCGCGGCGGGCGGCATTGTCGCTCCCCTCCCGGTAACAGACTACTAAGAATATTCTTATATGCGAAGGCCATTGAATGGAAGCCCCGGATTCGCTATGCTCTGGATGTCAGGGGAGTAGATCCCCGGTAGTCTCAGGGACTGGCCGATCGTCAGGACGGTCGCCGGCAACGGCGGCCCGGCGGCCAGCGCACGGGCCAAGAGTCCCATGCGGATCGAGACCTGTCGCGAGCACTCGCGACAGGTCTTTTGTGTCTCAGGCGCCGGAGCGGGCGCCGAGGAGGACGACGACGATGAGCCGGATGAAGACCGCCATGCTGCTGGCCACCCTCACCGCGCTGCTCCTGTGGGCCGGCCAGGCCCTGGGCGGCGAGAGCGGGTTGCTGACCGCCCTCGTGTTCGCGGGCCTCATGAACTTCGGGGCCTATTGGTGGTCGGACAAGCTCGTGCTCAGGATGTACCGGGCGCGGGAAGTCACGGCCGCCGAGGCGCCGGAGCTGCACGGGCTGGTGCGGGAGCTGGCCATGCGGGCCAGCCTGCCCATGCCGCGCGTCTACCTGATCCCCGAGGACGCCCCCAACGCGTTCGCCACCGGGCGAAATCCGCAGCACGCGGCGGTGGCGGTGACGGAGGGGCTCATGCGTCTGCTCGACCGCGACGAGCTGGCGGGGGTGCTCGCCCACGAGCTGGGACACGTGAAGAACCGCGACACCCTGGTCATGACGGTGGCCGCGACCATCGCCGGCGCGGTCAGCATGCTCGCCAGCATCGCCCACTGGGGGATGATCTTCGGCGGAGGGCGTTCGTCCGATGACGGCGAGGAGAGCGCGCACCCGGCAGCCGGGCTGCTGGGCGTCATCCTGGCGCCCATCGCCGCCATGCTGATCCAGATGGCCATCTCGCGCTCGCGCGAGTTCGTCGCCGACGAGACGGGCGCGCGGGTGAGCGGCAATCCCCTGGCCCTCGCCAATGCGCTGCTCAAGATCGAGGCGTGGAGCCGCCAGGTGCCGATGACGGCGGGGACACCGGCCACCGCGCACCTGTTCATCATCAATCCGCTGACGGGCGGCGGGCTGCTGAGGCTCTTCAGCACGCATCCGTCCACGGAGCAGCGGGTCGAGCGCCTGCGGGCCATGGCCCGCACCGGCGTGACCTTCCGGGCGTGAAGCGCGTCCCGTGGGTAAGTCGGTCCGCACCGTCTGCGGGGTGACCTTGCTGGTCGCCGGGGTGATCGGAACACTGCTGCCGATCATCCCCGGCATCCCGCTCTTCATCGCCGGCGCCGCGGTCCTGGGCCCCGACCATCGGCTGATCCGCCCGCTCACCGACTGGCTGAAGCGCCGGGGATGGAGCGGGCGGCGCGGCGGATGACCCTGTTCGGGCTCAATCGCGCTATTCTGCCCGGGGGGAAGCCGAATGAGCGGTGGCGTGACCTTGTTTCGCATTCGCGGGATCCCGGTCCGGGCCCACCCGAGCTGGCTGCTGATCCTGGCTCTTCTCACCTGGAATCTCGCCGTCGGGTACTTTCCCCAGGTGCTCCCAGACCTTCCGGTCGGCGCGCTGTGGATCAAGGGCCTGATCGCCGCGCTGCTCCTCTTCGCCTCCGTGCTCCTCCACGAGCTCGCCCACTCCATCGCCGCCCTGCACTACGGCATCCCCGTGTCCAGCATCACCCTGCACATCTTCGGCGGCGTATCGCAGATGGAGCGCGAGCCGGACCGACCCGGCGCCGAGTTCGTCATCGCCATCGTCGGGCCGCTCACGAGCTTCGCCATCGCCGCCGTGCTCTCTCTGGCCCTCCCCGTGCTCGACCCCGGGGCGGGCGCGCGCGCCACCATGAAGTACCTGAGTTTCGTGAACCTGCTGCTGGGCATCTTCAACCTCATTCCGGGATTCCCTCTGGACGGCGGCCGGGTGCTCCGGGCCATCCTCTGGCGCCTCAAGGGCGACGGCGCGTGGGCCACCCGCGTGGCCGCGCGCACCGGGTCTGTATTCGCCCTCGTGTTCGATCGGCCTCGGGATCTTGCGCGCGGTCACCGGCGAGCTGGTCGGGGGGCTCTGGTTCGTGCTCATCGGACTCTTCCTCCGCCAGTCGGCGGAGAGCAGCTACCAGCAGCTCGTCGTGCGCCGCGGCCTGAGCCCCTACGCCGTGCGCGACGTGATGACGCGCGGGGTGATGACGGTCCCGGCCGACGCCAGCGCGGCAGACATCATGGACCACTTCTTCTGGAAGCACCACGTGTCGAGCTTCCCCGTCGTCGACGGTGACCGCGTGGTGGGAATCATCGGGCTCGACCAGGTCAAGGCCCTGCCGCCGGAGACGCGGCCCACGACCCGGGCCCGCGATTTCATGCATCCCCTCTCGGACGCGCTCACGGTTGCTCCCGCCGACTCACTGTGGCATGCGCTGGAGAAGCTGACGCGCAACGGGCTGGGACGGGTGGCCGTGCTCGACGGCGGCCGTCTGGTCGGCTACCTCAGCGTGAAAGACGTCGCGCACGTCCTGGCGGTGGCCCCCAAAGCCGCCGCCCGCCATTGAGCGTGCCGGCGACGACGAAGGTCAGGCGGTCGGGCCAGCGCCCGCGAACGGTTCTGCCCTCAGTCTGAGAGAGCGCGGCGCCAGAGCGTCGAGAGCCAGCCGTCGTGGAGCAGTTCGCGAATTTCGCGCCGCACGAAGTCGCCGAGGCCGAGGCGGTCGAGGCCCCGCCCCGCCGGTCTGAGATCGCGCCCCAGAAGCGCTGCGAAGACCGACAGCACCCCGCTGATCGCCGGCGTGTCCGCGACGGCCAGTCGCGCCGCCGACTCGAACAGCGAGAGACCCAGGGTCACGTCCTCCGCCACGTAGCGATGCTCGAACGTCACGACCTCGTCCCACAGCCCGCTGGCGAGAAGCTTGGCCTTCGCCCCGGCGCCGTACAGCCCCTCGGCGGCACGCGCCTCGTCGTAGTACGTGGCCAACTCGTAGTGCGGCGGGGGACAGCCGAGTCCCGTGCGGATGGCCAGTCGCTCGGCGTCCATGGCGTCGATGAGCTGTCGCACGCGTGGTGTCGTCCCGGAGGCGTGGATGTCGAAGCGGCCGGCGTCGATGGCCCCGGCGTTGAGGAGGACCAGCGGAGGGTGGATCACCGTGCCGGCGTTGGTGAGGGCTGCGTCCAGGGCGTCGCGACACGGGCGGATCGCCGGAAAGAGCGCACGCAGGCGATCGAGCGTCTCGGCCGCGCGCGCGGCCGGAAAGACCCCGGCCGGCAGGTTGGCGGCCCGGACGGGAGCGGCGACCTCGGCGGGCCCGGTCTTGCGCGCGAGGTAGGGCAACGTGCCCGTCTCCGCGAAGGCGAAGGGCAAGCGGCCATCCACGCGCGCGATCTCGCGGGCCATGACGTAGGACCCGAACGTGCCCGGCGTGAGCAGCACGATCTGCCGCGCGTCCAGCGCCTTGGCCAGGCGCACCGCCAGATCCCCGTGCGTCGTCGCGGGGAGCGGAACGACCACCACCTCGGCACCGGCGAGGGCCTCCGTCAGGTCGGCGGTGACGCGCTCGAGCTTGGCCTTCCCCTGCCGTCCTTCCGCCACCAGGGTGATCCCGCCGGCGGCGCGGATGGGCGCCAGGTCCTCCTCGCGGCGGCGCCACAGACGGACGGCGTGGCCGGCCAGCGCGAGGTCCGCCGCCGTGGCGTACGCGCCGTGGCCACCTCCGAGCACAGCCACCTTCATGCCACCACTCCGGCCGCGCGCAGGGCGGCGATCCGTTCAGCCGGATAGCCGAGCAGGCCGGTGAGAACCGCGTCGGTGTGCTCGCCGAGCCGTGGCGGCGCAGCCGGCGTCAGGCCCATGGCCCCGTCGACCTTGATGGGCGTGCCCAGGGTCGGCAGGTGACCCAGATCGGGATGGGCGACCTCGGTCACCATCTGGCGATGCCGCACTTGCGGGTCGGTCAGCACGCGATCCACGCTGAGGATCGGCGCGACCGGCACGTCCTCCGTCTGCAGCCGTTTCAGCCATTCCTGCGTCGTGCGCACGGCGAACACCTCCTCCATGAGGGCCATCAGCTCCGCGCGGTGCGCGACGCGGTCGCGGTTGGTCGCGAACCGGGGATCGCGCTCCCACTCCGGATGCTCGACGGCGCGACAGAAGCCAGCCCAGAACTTCTCGGCGAAGACCGCCACGATGAGCTGGCCGTCGCTCGTCCGGAGCGCTCCGTAGGGCACGACGGATGCGTGGCCCGAGCCCAGCGGCCCGGGCACGCGCCCGTCCGTCCAGAAATACTGGGCGATGTAGGTCAGCAGCGACACCTGACAGTCGAGGAGCGACAAATCCACGCAGGCGCCCTCGCCGGTTTGCGCACGGCGGAAGAGCGCACCGGCCACGGCAAAGGCGCCGAACAGGCCGCCGGCCAGATCTCCCATGGGCAGGCCCATGCGCACGGGCCGGCCGCCCGGCTCGCCGGTGATGCTCATGGCGCCGCCCATCGCCTGGAGCGCGAGGTCGAAGGCCGGCCAGTCGCGGTATGGACCGTCGTGCCCGTACGCGGAGATCGAGCAGACGATGAGCCGCGGGTTCGCCGCGCGCAGCACGGCGGGCGCGCATCCCAGGCGCTCCAGGATGCCTGGGCGGAAGTTCTCCCATACCACGTCGGTCACCCGCGCGAGCTCCAGGAGTGCCTCGCGCCCGGCCAGCGTGGTCAGGTCCAGAGCCACAGACTTCTTGTTCCGATTGACGGCCAGGAAGTACGCGCTGCCGCCATCGGGCAGGAACGGCGGTCCCATGACGCGCATGGGATCGCCGCCGTCGGGCTCCTCGATCTTGATGACCTCGGCGCCCATGTCGGCGAGCAGCATCGAGCCGAACGGGCCGGCGAGCATCCGCGACAGGTCCAGTACCCGCACGCCCTCGAGGAGGTTCACGAGTCCTCCCTGGGCGGCGCGGTCCAGCGTGGATGGTGACGGGCCGCCCAGCGCGCATCCACGTGTCCGTCGACGATTCCGGAGAGCGACGGCCGCGTGGGTGGATGGACGGCGGCGAGATACACGTGGCCGGCCAGAGGCGCCAGCGCCACGAGCGTCAGATAGCGATGGAGCATCTGCCACCCTCCACCCGGTTCACTGGTTCCCGCCAGTGCCGCAGGCAAGACGGCGAGACCCGATACCAGCAAGAGGGCCGACGTGGCCGACACGAAGAGACTATTCAGCTTCTGGGCGGCGTTGAATCGTCCGACCTCCCGGTCGAGTCGCGCTCGGGTCTCGGCATCGGTCACCAGCCAGCGCGGAAAGCTGGCGAGCCAGCGGAGGTCGGCGCGGGTGAACGAAGCGATCTGGCGTGATGCCCTCACGAGCGCCCGCCGATCGCCGAGGACGACGACGGCCAGCGGGGCCAGCACCCAGAGGACGGCCGCCGCGAGGTGCAGCTTGACGCCAATGGCCGGCGTGTAGTCGCGGATCAGCTCGCGCAGCGCGGGCAGCATGAGGGGGAGCCCGCTGACCAGCAGCGCGAGGTAGGCCGCCGCGAACGCCCAGTGCAGGGCGCGCTCGGTGACGCTGAAGCGGGGCACCCGCGGGGAATCGTCCCGCTGCTCGGCACGTCCTCGGGCCGTCAGCGGGTGGCCACCCCGTCGCTTCGCACCGCCCGGCGCGCTCACCGCGCCCGCCCCAGCGCGGCGCGGACCGCCTCGGGCGTGATGGGAAGGTCGGTGAAGCGAATCCCGATGGCGTCGTGAATGGCGTTGGCCACGGCGGCCGAGACGGGAATCACCCCTGACTCCCCGAGGCCCTTGGCGCCGAAGGGGCCTTCCGCATCGTCCGTCTCGATGAGGCGCACCACGATCTCCGGCATGTCGGCCGCGCGGAGGATCGCATAGTCCATGAAGGTCGCGCTGAGGATCTGGCCCTCGCGGACCACGAGCTTCTCGGTGAGCGCGTAGCCGAGCCCCATGTGGATGCCGCCGTGGATCTGGCCCTCGGCGGCCATGGGGTTCAGGGCGCGCCCCACGTCGTGAGCGGAGGCGATCCGCCGCACTTCGACACGGCCCGTGGCCTCCTCGACGTCCACCAGCGCCGCCTGGGCCGCGAAGCCATAGGTCGCCGAGACGTTGCCCCGGAGATCCTTGTCGAGCATCGTCGTGGGCGGATCGTAGAACGCTTCGGCAACCAGGACGCGACCCCCTCCCCTGTAGTGCCCCGCGCGGGCCACGCGATCGTACGGCTCCCGGCGCCGCGGATCGGCCGCGACGAAGACCCATCCGTCCTTGATGTCCAGCCGGTCCGCCGGCGCGTCGAAGACCGCCGCCGCCATGTCGAGGAGCTGGCGCTTCAGATCCTCCGCAGCCAGGCGCGCGGCGTTCCCCGCGATGAACGTCGTGCGGCTGGCGTGAGCGCCGACGTCCCACGGCTTCAGCGAGGTGTCGGAGTTTACAACGTCGACCCGCTCGAGCGGTACGCCCAGTGTCTCGGCCACGATCATGGCGAGGACCGTCTCCGATCCCTGGCCGATCTCCGTGGCCCCCGTGAGGAGCGTCACCGCGCCGAAGTCGTCGAGCTTGAGGATCGCCCCGCACCCGTCCGAGCGGTAGATGCGCGCCCCGCCGCCCACGTGGAACATGCCGGCGAAGCCCACCCCCCGCGTCCAGCCGGGGCGCGGGGGCGGCGGGTCCTTGGCGATGTCCTCGGCCGCCGCGTCGAGGCACTCGGCGAGGGCGCACGAGGTGATGACGAAGCCTTGCGGGTTGACGTCACCAGGGCGGTTGGCGTTGCGACGGCGCAGCTCCAGGCGGTCGAGGCCGAGCTGGTCGGCCAGGTCGTCCATCTGCGACTCCACCGCGAACGTCGACTCGAGATTCCCGTACCCGCGCATGGAGCCGGAATAGGGATTGTTGGTGTAGACGATGGTGGTGTCGAAGCGCACGCTGGGGCAGCGGTACAGCCCGGCCACCGTGGCCAGCATCACGTAGGGCGTGGTCGAGCCCCACGACACGTAGGCGCCGTTGTCGATGACCACGTGCGCGTCGCGGGCGAGTAGCCGGCCGTCGGCCGCCGCCGCCGTGCGCAGCCGGATCACGCAGGGCTCGCGCCCGGGCGCCCCCACGAATTCTTCGACGCGGTCGAATTCGATCTTCACCGGGCGGCCGACCCGCCGCGCGCAGAGGGCCGCGATGACGTCGATCGGGTAGAGATCGAGCCCTCGCCCGAAGTTGCCCCCCACCGGAGGCTGGATGACCCGAACGCGATCACCGCCGATGCCCAGCGCGGCGGCGAGGTCGCGCTGGTAGAGGAAGGGCACCTGGGTCGTGCTGTACATGGTCAGCCGCCCCTGCGCATCCCAGTCGGCGATCGCCACCATCGTGCCCAGGCACGCGGTGGCCACGAACGTCAGCGCGTAGCGGCCCTCGGCCACCGCCGCCGCCGCGGCGAAGGCGCCGTCGACGTCACCGTGGGCGAACTGGTAGCGCAGGTGCGTCTGATTGGTGCCGAGCGCCTCGTGGACGAGCGGGGCGTCCGGCTCGAGGGCGCGGAGGGGGTCGAAGTTCGCCGGCAGTTCCTCGTATTCCATGGCCATCAGCGCGAGCGCTTCCTCCGCCTGCTCGGCGCGCTCCGCCACCACCGCCGCCACCTCGTCGCGGATGCAGCAGACCTTGTCGCGCTTGAGGGCGAGCTGGTCCTTGGCGAAGCCGAAGGGATGCTGCTCGGCGTCGTGGCCGGTCAGGACGGCGAGCACCCCCGGCGCCTGCCGTGCCCAGCGCGTGTCGATGCGGAGGAGCCGCGCGTGCGGGTAGGGAGTCCGGAGGATCCTCGCGTGGGCCATTCGTGGTAGCTCGAGATCATGGAGGTAGCGCGTCCGTCCGGTGACCTTCTCCGGCCCGTCGCGCTTGGGGACGTTCCTGCCGACGACGTCGAAGCGAGCGCCCATCATTCGAGCACTCGATCCGCGCGGACCAGCATCGAGGCCGGGACCGTCAGGCCGAGTATGCGCGCGACGACGTCGATCATCCGAACTTCACGGGCTCCTTGTGTACCTGCTGCGCCCGCCCCTGGCCATGGAGCGATTGACGGAGAGCTCCGGTGGTCAGCTCCTGTACAAGTTGCCTCATCCACGACGGGACGGCTCCACGCATCTGGTGCCAGATCCGCTGGAGCTGATCGAGAAGCTCAGCGTGCTCATCCCCTCGCCCAGGTTCCTTCTGCTGCGGTCTCATGGCCTGCTCGCGCCCCACGCCGCGTGGCGCTCGCAGATTATCCCCAGCGGGCGCGCTGCTGTCGACCAGGAAGGCGCCGTGGTAGGGACAGGCCTGAGGCCGCGCGCCGCCGCTGGGGCGCCGCCGTCTTCGGGTTCGGCCCGGTTCTCGTGGGCGGCCTTGATGAACCGGGTCTTCGCCCCGGACGTGCTTCTCTGCCCGCGCGGCGGCGGCCGGCGGCGGATGGTGGGGGTCTACCCCGCAGGACCGAGGCGGCGTGAGCTGCTGCAGCGTCTGAGGCTCGGCGATCGCTCCTCACGGCTGGCCCCGGCGCCAGCCGGTTGACCTACGTTTCCCACCCCGGTAGTCCCTCCCCCGGCGCCCCGCGCCCCGCTCCCTCGTCTGCCCACCACCGTCGCTCTGGGCCTGGTCGCGCCCGGCTGGTCCGTGAACCAGGGCACGGTGCTCGGCCGCTCGCCCCTCTCCCCTCTTCTGAGCCCCGCTGACGGTCACGACCCCACCAGGGCCCTTGCCGTTAGCCGCCGCGGAGCGCGATCCTGCCTCGTGACAGGGGCGACGCGCGAAAGATTGGCCGGCTCGGCCGGCACGCCAGGGCTTTTGGACCGCCTACGCTCCGCTCCTTTGGACCGCCTACGCCGAGGCGTGCGGCTTCTCGCGCGTGGAGACGATCCATCGCGCCTTCCGCCGGGTGCTGCGCGTGCCGCCGGCCCAGTATCGCCGCCACTTCCGGGCGTCGTGAGGCCTGCGGCGCCGACATCGTCACGACAAGGAGACCAACACATGGACATCGCCATTCCGCGTGGACCACGTCGGTCTGCACGGGATCGCTGCTGCTCGGCGCCGCGGGATTGCTGCGCGGGCTCGAGGCGACGACTCACTGGGCGGTGCTCGACCAGCTCGCCGCTCTCGGGTCGCCCACGTCGCGGCGGGTGGTCAGCAGGGCAAGATCGTCACCGCCGCCGGCGTGTCGTCGGGCATCGACATGGCGCTCGGCTGGCCGCCCGCATCGCGGGCAACGAGGTCGCCCAGGCGATCCAGCTCGGCATCGAGTACGACCCGCAGCCGCCGTTCGACGCGGGCTCGCCGGTTAGGGGGGATGAGGGGTTTTCCTGGCCACTACGCAGAAGTCGATGGCCGGTGGCAACCTGATCCGCTGATCCACGACGACCAGGCGGTCGTGATGAACGTGCGGGAGAAGGGGTTGGTGGTGCTGTCGGGCTGTGGTCACGCGGGGATCGTCAACGTGCTGCGGCATGCGACCGCCGTGACCGGTGTGGAGCGGGTCCACGCAGTTCTGGGCGGATTCCACCTGACCGGGCGGGTCTTCGAGCCTTTGATCACGCCGACCGTCGAGGCTCTGCGAGCGATCGCACCCAAGCTGATCGTGCCATCACACTGTACCGGCTGGAGGGCGACTCACGAGATCGCTCGCGCACTGCCTGACGCGTACGTCCCGAACAGCGTGGGCACGACGTTTCTCATCTAGCCGGGCAACGGCGGCGCTTGCCTTGAGAGCGGCCACGCCCTGATGCCGCCCACATCAGTTGGCCCCGGCGTCGTGGGCTATGTGGCGCGGCGCCGCTCGCCCAGCACGACTGGAAGCGACTCCAGCCCACGCAGGGTGAACGTCGGCCGCCTCACCGGCTTGCCCGCGAGCTTGAGCTCGGGGAACCGCGCGAGGAGAGCCGACAGCGCCACCTCGCCCTCGAGCCGCGCGAGCGCCGCGCCGAGACAGTGGTGGATGCCGCCGCCGAACGCCACGTGACGGCGGGCGTCGCGGGTGACGTCGAGGCGATTGGGCTCGGCGAACACCAGCGGATCGCGGTTCGCCGCACCCAGCACCAGCATGATCTCGTCGCCGGCCCGGACGCGGAAGCCGACGAGATCAAGATCCTCGGTGGCCACCCGCTGGGTGAGCTGCACCGGGCTGTCGAAGCGCAACAGCTCGTCGACCGCGCCGGCGACGAGGTCGGGCGCGCGCCAGAGCAGGCGCAGCTGGTCGGGGGCGCGGAGGAGCGCGAGGACTCCGTTGCCGATGACGTTCACGGTCGTCTCGTGCCCGGCGACGAGCAGGAGCAAGGCGAGGTCGACGACCTCGTTGGGCGAGATGCGATCGCCGTCAGCCTCCACGTGGAGCAGGGCCGAGAGGAGGTCATCTCCCGGCCTCGTGCGCCGGACGGCGAGGAGATCCTCCAGGTACGCGGCCAGGCCGCTCTCGGCGTCGGCGATGGCGGCATCCACCTCGGCCGCGCGGAGCACCGAGGGGTCGAGCGACCGGGCCAGGGCGCGGGACCAGCCGGTGAAGGTCGCCTCGTCCGCCTCGGGCACGCCGAGGAGGGAGCAGATGATCCGGACGGGGAGCGGGTAGGCGAGGAAGCGGATCAGGTCCACCACGTCACCGGACGCGCCTGCGGCGGCAGCCGCGTCGAGGAGCTCCGCGGTGATCACCTCCGCCGTCGGCCTGAGGTCGGCGACCCGCTTCGGCGTGAACGCGCAGGCCACCAGCCGACGAAGCCGGGTGTGGTCGGGCGGGTCCATGAAGAGGAGGCTGCCCGCCAGGCGCCCGGGCTCCGGGCAACCGGCCTCCGTGGTGGCGCGGGACTCGTTCGAGGAGAGCTTCGGGTGGCGGAGCATGGCGGTGACGTCGGCGTGGCCCAGCGAGAGCCAGATCGTGTTGTCCACGCGCAGGAGCCGCTCCCGGCCGCGGTACGTCTCGTAGTAGGGGTACGGGTCCTCCCGGAACGCCGCGGACATGGCATCGACGAAGAAGCGGTCGGCCAGGCTCATCTGCGTCATGGTCACCTCCCGGGCAACTCGATACAGTAGTGTATCGTGTCAATACGTTGCTGTATCCTGTAGCTCATGTCAAGAGCCCGCACCCGCCCGACCCGCGACGAGACGCGTGACCGCCTCTTCGAGGCCGCCGCCCGAGTCTTCGAGGAGCGGGGCATCGGCGCGGCGAGCATCGAGGCCATCGCGGCCGCCGCGGGCTTCACGCGCGGTGCCGTCTACTCGAACTTTGCCAGCAAGGACGAGCTGATCATCGCCATGCTCGAGGACCACGTGGAGCGCTCCGTGCGCCACCACCGAGAACTGCTGGCCCGCCACCGCGACCCCGTGGACTTCGTCGCTGCTCTCCGCGCCTCCGACCGGAGCCGCCATGACCCGCTCGGCCGGGCGCCCCTGCTCCACATGGAGCTGATCCTCTACGCGGTCCGCGCCAGGCGCCACCGCCCCGAGCTGGCCAAGCGTCTGCGGGCCCGCCGGGCACTGGTCACCGAGATCGTCACCGTCACCAACCGCGCCACCGGCCGCGCTGACCTCGACCCGGCCTGGGCCGGCGCGATGCTGCTCGCCCTGGAGGATGGCTTCCGCCTCCATCGGCTCATCGACCCGGACACGACGCCGGCGGAGAGCTTCGTGCGGGCGGTGAGCGAGCTGCAGCGGTTGATTGGCCTGAATCAGACCTGCGAGGCATGATGGCGCGCGGCACTCGCCATCGTGGCAGGATTCGCCATGGAGGCCCGCCCACACTGGACGCATGCGGCGAAGCGGCCGAGACGGCACTGTGGACGAATGGGACCATGAGGGGCGAGGCGGTCTGGTCCGCCGGCCGAGGAGGACTCGCGATGGAGAAGAGATTGGGCGTAGTCTCCGCGGATGGGCATTGCCGGCTGATGCACCTTCCCTTCGATTTGTGGACCAGGCGCCTGCCCGCACGATTGCGAGGCGATGGGCCGAAGGTCGTGCAAGGGCCGGACGGCACGCGGCAATGGGTCGTGGAGGGACGGCCCTGGAGCGGCGTGGGGTGGGCCGGCGTCGGCAGGGGGCCCGTCAACTGCTATACGCGGGCGGGTATGGCAGAGGAACCCGAGCCCGGCATCTTCCGCGCGGCAAGCGCCAGGTACCGCTGCGAAGACATGGACCGCGATGGGGTCGATGCCGAGCTCGTCAACGGTCCCTATGAACAGATCTCGATGATCAAGGATCCGGAACTGCGCGCCGCGTGCGTGCGGGCCGTGAACGACTGGGCGCGGGAGCTGTACGAGGAGTCGAACGGCCGGTTCATCATGCTTCTCCCGCTACCCTGCCAGACCCCCGAGGAGGCCGTTGCCGAATTGGTGCGAGTGGCGGAATTTGGCCTGCCCACGGGCGTCATATTCGACTGGGTGAGCGCTCCCGAACCGGTGCTGCACCAGATGTGGGAGCCGGTGTGGGCGGCCGCCGCGGAGACGGGCTTGCCGGTCAATCTGCACGCCAATCCCCGCGGCGGATCACGCCAGATCGGGGTCGGCGTCGCCGGCCTGGAACCGCGCAACCAATCGCTGATGCAGGTGGCCAACTTTCCGATGGGGCTGATGGCGGAACTGATGAGCGCGGTCGTCTTCTCGGGCATCTGCGATCGCCATCCTGGCGTGCGCTTTGTCCTCGAGGAGGCCGGCGTCGGCTGGGTGCCGTTTCTGTTCTGGCGCTTCGACCGCGAGTACGATTTCGGCGGGCCGTCCACCCGTGTCTTCAAGCCCGACTTCCCGCTTTCCGACAGGCCGAGCGAGTTCGTGAAGCGCCAGGTCTTCTTCACCTTCGAGGTCGAAGAGGAAGGGGGCTTTCGGCGCGTCCCCGAGGTCGGCGTGCGCAACTTCCTGTGGGCAAGCGACTTCCCGGGTCTCGACAGCCCCTGGCCGTACTCCAGGGCGCAGGGCCATCCTCCGGCGGAAGCGGCTCTCGGCAAGGCGGCGCTCCATCAGCTGGTCTTCGAGAATGCGGTGAACCTCTACAAGATTCCCGTCACGCCTGCCACCCAGGGGGAGCCTCGCCTCCCACTGTGGTATAGAGCGGCCGGAGGGCGCTTGCCATGACCCGCGTTCACGTCTCGCTCCGGATTCCCGGCACGGCGCCGATGCCGGACCTGATCAAGCTGGTCCAGGACGCCGAGGCCTCGGGGTTCGATGGCGCCGGGTTCCTCGATAGCCAACTGCTGTGCCGCGACCCGTTCGTCACCATGGGGCTGGCGGCGGCCCATACGTCCCATCTGACGTTGTTCTCCGCCGTGACCAATCCGCTCACGCGCCACGTGTCGACGCTGGCCGGCGCGATCCAGACCGTCGAGGACCTCGCCCCCGGACGCATCAAGGTCGCCATCGGCACGGGGTACACGGCGGCCCACACCATCGGCCGGAAGCCGGCGACACTCGCCGAGATGCGGGCGTACATCGCGACCTTGCGCGCGCTGCTCGCCGGCGAGACCGCAACGTTCAACGGGACGTCGGGGCGCCTGGCCTACGCTTCGGGACGGCAGATCCCGGTCCTGATGGCGGCGTCGGGGCCGAAGGCCACCGAGCTCGCGGCCGAGATCGCCGACGGTGTCCTGCTATCGGTCGGGTTTCACCCGCGGATCGTCGACGCCGTGCTGCACCATCTCGCGGCGGGCGCGCGGCGCGGCGGGCGGCGGCTCGAGGACCTCGAGGTCATGTGGGCGGTCCGCGTCGGGATCGCGAGCAGCACCGCGGAGGCCCGCCGGCAGGCGCGACCGACGGTCGTGCATCAGGCTTTCCTCAGCTCGAGGTCGCACTGGCTCCCGTACACCGGGTTCACGCTTCCACGGCTCGACATCCCGCCCGAGGTCCGGGCGATCTATCCCGATCTCGCTCACGCGCGCGACTGGGAGCAGGCGATCGCCGCGACGTCTTTTGTTCCGGATGAGCTGATCGCGCAGCTCTGCGACACCTTCGGCCTCGTGGGCACGGCGGAGCACTGCGCGCAACGGATCGTCGCGATGGCGCCCGCCGGCGTGACCAACCTGTTCGTTCAGGCGTTTCAGACGTTCGTGGGACCGGAGCAGGAGCTGCGGGCCTTCCGCGACGAGGTATTCCCCCGACTGAAGGCGGCGGGCTACCGCTGAGGTTGACCGCGGAGCGCGCTACCGGAAGATCTCGGCGAGAGTCAGTCGCACGTCGGGAAAGGCCGCGGGGCTGACGGTGCTCTCGCCGGTCGCACGCGTGGCCTCGCGATACCCGTCGGCGGCCGCCCCCGGTACACCTCGATCGCCTCGGCGCCGGCATCGACCACCCAGTACTCAGACACGCCCGTCTCCGCGTAGAGGGCGAGCTTGACCGTCCGATCGTACCGGAGAGACGTCTCCGCCACCTCGATGACCAGCAGGACGTCGGCCGCCGTCGCCTCGGCGTCCTTGTACGGCACGGGCCTGCGGCGCAGGAGCTTGAGGTCGGGCTGTGGCTCGGAGTCGGCGGTCACCACGACCGGGTTCTGCACGGATACGATGGCGCGCCCCGCCAGGCGGGTGACGAGAAGCTCGGTCAGATTGTCGACGAAGGCGGCGTGGCGGCGGCCGATGGGTGACATCTCGACGATCTCGCCCCGGATCAGCTCGACCCGGTCGTGAGGCTTGAGGATGCCCACCTCGCCCATCCGGTGATACTCCTCCACCGTGAAGAGTCGCCGCGCACCCGCCACGTCCACTGCCATGTCCGCGCTCCTTTTCGCCGGCACCGGCCCGCGTCCTCGCCTCCGTCCGTTCGTCTCATTGGCCAGCTTATACCGGAGCGGGGAGGTCTTCGGGAAGTCCACAGACCGATACACGGCTGGATGGCACCGAAAAGGGTCGTCCGGAGATGGTACTGTCCTGGGTGCGGTTCCGCGCGCGACCCGCTCTTGGCCTGGTCGCGCCCGGCTGGTCCGTGAACCAGGGCACGGTTCTCGGCCGCTCTCCCCTCTCCCCTCTTCTGAGCCCCGCTGACGGTCACGACCCCACCAGGGCCCTTGCCGTTAGCCGCCGCGGAGCGCGATCCTGCCTCGCCACAGGGGCGACGCGCGAAAGATTGGCAGGCTCGGCCGGCACGCCAGGGCTTTTGGACCGCCTACGCTCTGAAGCTCGGGGCGATCGTGATGATCCTGACCGTGCTCATCTCGCTGCCGGCGGGGTACGCCTTCCGGCACGGCTTCCGCGGGGCCAGCGCCGTCTTCTACACGGCCGTGGCCAGTCTCATCGTCCCCTCGATCATCGTCTCGCTCGGCATCGGCGTGGAGTTCCGGCTCATCGACGAGGGGATCGCGTGGCTCGGTGAAGCGCTCGGCATCGGCTGGATCGCCGAGCGCTTCACCACCGTCGCCGGCACCTTCACGTCGGGACTCGGCGCGCACCTCACCTGGACCCTGCCCTTCGGCCTGCTGATCATGTTCGCGGTCTTCAACCGCTTCGATCCCCGCTACGAGGAAGCTGCGCGCGATCTCGGCGCCACGCCCTGGCAAACGTTCCGGCACGTGGTCTTGCCGATCATCGCGCCGTCGCTGGTCGGCATCGCCCTCTTCGGCTTCACGCTCTCGTGGGACGAGGCGGCGCGCTCCAGCCAGGCCTTCGGGAGCGACCAGAACACCTTGCCGCTGGAGCTGACGGGGCTGACGACCACGGTGACCAACCCGGAGATCTACGCGCTCGGCACCGTCACCACCGGCGTGTCGCTGGCGGTGATCATCGTCTCGCTGCTGCTGATTCAGGGCCTGCAGCGACGGCAGGCGCGGCGAGGGCCGGGCCGGCGAGACGGCGCCGTGAAGGCGAGCGCCGCGGCCCGGCTGGTGAGTTCGTGGCGTGAGGCGGTCTAGAAGAAGACGCTGACGTTCTTGGCCAGGAGCACGTTCTGGTCGAGGACGAGCTTCCGGTGCGCGATCTTCCACGCGCCGTCGACGCGACGCAGGACGTCCTGGCGCGCGCCGACGTAGAAGTCCTGCTCGGTCTCGGCGCGCGTCCGATACACGACGAAATTGGAGTAGACTTTCAGCTCCGACAGCGTGGGGCCGGCCTCCACCTCGATATTGGTGATGAGGTGGCGCGTTCGCGACGGTGGATCTTCCGCCCAGGCCATCCCCGTGTCCAGGCGCGCGATGCGCCCGGCCAGCGTCGCCTTGGTCTCGTCGAGGATCGCCAGTTCCTCCTCGACGGCCGCGGCTCGTCCGCTGGCGCCGGTCGGAGCCGAGCACCGTGATGGCCTTGCTCGACGGCGGATAGCGCGAGCTGCGCCCGATCATCCAGTAGCGGACGTCGTCGGTGAAGAGCTCGAGCCACTCGTGGAAGCGCCGCTCGTCCAGCAGCCGGGCTTCCCGATACAGGAACTGCTCCACGTCGCGAAGGAGGTCGTCACGCATGGTGTACCTCGGCCCAGCTCTCGGCCGCCATCAGCTCCGCCCATCGCCGATAGAACTGGCGGTGGTTGCTCTCGCTCATCCGGTAGTCGCTGGCCCAGGCGTTGAGGTCGTTCGTCGAACCGCTCGTGGCCGAGCCCCATCTGCGTGTTCAGGACGGCGCGTCGCGACACGACGCCGCGACTGGTGCGCGTGCATTCCTGCCAGTTGTCCATGTCGTCCTGCTCGAAGGTGCCCGAGGGGCTGAAGCCCCGCACACCGGCCAGCCGGAACGCCTCCTTGACCTGTGGCGGCGCGGCCCGGTCGACGTAGAGCCACGACCAGACCTCGGTCTTGTCGGGACCCCGGGGCTGCCAGACGCGAAACGTCCGAGAGGTGGCGCGCAGCATCGAGAAGTTCGGGAACACCGTGCCGACGATCGGGTTGACCAGGCGTCGTCGAGGCCCCAGGCGCGCCTCGACCTCGGCACGGGTCGCCTCCTCGTAGGCCAGGATCTCCGGCACCGGCGGCTCGCCGACGTCGTCCGGGCCGACGCAGATCAGGACGTGACCACGTTGCCGGGCGAGACCATGGCCCCCGTCGCATTCGGTCTCGCCGTCACGCCGCTGCTGAACGACGTCGTGATGGCCGAGCGATGCGTCCAGTGCACGTGGTAGGCGTCGCCGCCGAAATTCTCGGCGGGAAACTTCCAGTTGCACGGCATGACCCATTGGTGCATCCCGCCGATGACCTCGACCCCGCCCTCGCGGCGATCGAAGAACGCGTCCAGGTACCACGTCATCTCACCGAAGTACTCGCGCAGCGGCGGCGCCTCCGGGTCGAACGTGGCGAAGATCAGCCCCTTGTAGCTGTCCAGCTGCGCCACCGGGATGAGGCCCCAGCGCCGCGCGGGAGCGCGCCGTAGTACGCCTCCTTCAGGTACGGCACGCCCACCAGCCGGCCATCGTTGCGATAGGTCCAGCCGTGATACGCGCAGGTGAACCTGTCCGCATTGCCGCATCCGCCCGGCACAGGCGGTTGCCGCGGTGGCGGCAGACGTTCAGGAAGGCGTGGACCGCGCCGTCGGCGTCGCGCACCACCAGGACCGGGTCCTCGCCCATGGAGGTGCGTGAAGAAGTCGCCCGGGCTGCGGAATCTGGCTCTCGTGGCAGAGGAAGAGCCAGCACCGGGCGAAGATCCGCTCCAGCTCCTGCTGGTAGATCTCCCGCTCGATGAAGATCCGCTTGCTGATGAGCCCGCGATCGGCGTCAACGAGATGGACGACGTCTGTCCCCATCGGACGCTCCTGGCTGCTGTCTCAGCCCTTGATCTCGGCCCACTTCTCGGCGGTCATCAGCTGGGCCCAGCGCTGATAGAACTGCCGATGGTTGCTCTCGCTGAAGCGGTAGTCGCTGGCCCACCCCTTGAGCGCGTCGTCATACCGCTCGTGTCCGAGGCCCATCTCGTAGTTCAAGGGGTACCGGCGAGCCACCACGCCCTGTCCCGTCTGCGTGCACGCCTGCCAGTTGTCCATGTCGTCCTGCTCGAACACCCCCGCGGGGCCGAAGACCCGGACGCCGGCCAGGCGAACGGCTTCCTTGACCTCGGGAGGCGCGGCCTTGTCCACGTACACCCAGGCCCAGACCTCCGTCTTGTCGGGGCCGCGCGGGTGCCACACCCGGAACGTCCGCGAGGTGGGTTTGAGCATGGAGAAGTTCGGGAAGACCGTCCCGGCGACGGGCTTGAGGCGGCCCGCGCGCGGGCCGAGGCGCTTCACCACCTCCGGGAAGATCTTCTCCTCGTAGGCCTGAATCTCGGGCGCCGGTGGGTCGGCGTTCATGTGGGCGCCGACGGTCATGACGCAATGGCCGTTGCCCGGCGAGAGCGCGGTGCCCGTCGGATCGACGCCGACCCGGAAGTCGCCGCCGAACCCCGCGCGAATGGCGGAGACGTGGCTCCACGTCACGTGATAGCCGTCGCCGGCGAAGTTCTCGGCGGGCAGCTTCCAGTTACACGGCATGATCCACTTGTGCAGCCCGCCGACGACCTCGACTGCCGCCCTCGCGACGGTCGAAGAACGCATCGAGGTACCAGGTCATCTCGCCGAGGTACTCGCGCAGCGGCGGCGCCTCGGGATCGAAGGTCGCGAAGACGAGCCCCTTGTAGCTCTCGAGCTGCGCGACCGGGACGAGGCCCCAGCGTTCGCGCTCGAGCTCGCCGTAATACGCCTCCTTGATAAACGGCACGCCCACCAGCCGACCGTCGTTGCGGTAGGTCCAGCCGTGATACGCGCACGTGAAGCTGGCGGCGTTGCCCGCATCGGCGCGGCACAGCCGATTGCCGCGATGGCGGCAGACGTTCAGGAACGCGCCCAGCTCGCCCTGGGGACCGCGCACCACCAGGACCGGGTCCTCTCCCATGGAGGTGCTGAAGAAGTCGCCCGGCTGCGGGATCTGGCACTCGTGGCAGAGGAAGAGCCAGCACCGGGCGAAGATCCGCTCCAGCTCCTGCTCGTAGACCTCGCGCTCCACGAAGATGCGGCGGCTGATACGGCCGTTCTCGACGTCCACCAATCGAGTGACATCGGCTGCCATGGAGACCTCCTCAGCGACGTCGCATCCGGAGCATGCTTCCCGCGTCGACCGTGACGATGCTTCCGGTGATCCCCCTCGCGCTGGGGGAAGCGAGGAACACGTAGGCGCCCGCGAGGTCGTCGGGCTCGAGCACCATGTGCAGGGGATTGTTCGCGCGCATCCGCTCCTCCCATCCGGACTCGGCGAAATGCGAGCGATCGTCCTGGTGAAGCACGGCCAGACCCCTGAGGTCGGTCCTGGTGCCGCCGGGGGCCACGCCGTTCACCCGGATCTCCGGCCCCACCTCGGTCGCGAGCTGTCGGATCAACCCGATCACCGCGTGCTTCGACGCCGTATAAATGACACCGCCCCCGCCCGAGTTCATGCCCGCCACCGATGCGGTGAAGATCATGCAGCCGCCGGTTTTCCTCAGCTCGGGGAGCGCGGCCTTCGCGCCGAGGATGCAGCCCTTGACGTTCACGCCGAACAGCTCGTCGCACGCGGCGGCGAGCTGATCCTCGGGAATGTCGGCGAGGGGCACCGCGCGGTCGAACACGCCGGCGTTGCCGACGAAGATGTCGAGCCGGCCAAACGCGTCGACGGTCCTGGCGACAGCTCGCTTGTTGTCGTCGAGCCGCACCACATCACCGCCGAGCGCGACCACTGACTTGCCGAGGTCCGTCTGGAGCGTGTCGACCCGGGCCGCGACGCGATCCATGACCCCGACGCGCGCGCCCTCCTGGACGAAGCGCGTCACGATCGCCTGCCCGATGCCCGAACCGCCACCCGTCACGAGCGCAACCTGCCCATCAAGCCAGCCCATGGCCGTGTCCTCCTCGCTGGTGCTAGCTCATCGTGCGCAGATTATAGGCCTCGCGGTGGCGCTCGGCGCGACCGTCGCAACGGTCCCAGGACCTGCACGCTGGCGAAGCGCCAGCGGCTCCTGTGTGCGCGGAGGGTGAACCGGCGGAGGCGAGCTCCATCGTGCGGCAGTTCCGGTCGGGGTCGTCGCATGAGGCATCGTGACGGTACACTTGCGCCTGCCGATACCTGCTGCGCCCGCCCCTGGCCATTGGAGCGATTGACCGAGAGCTCCGGTGGTCAGCTCCTGTACGAGTTGCCTCATCCACGACGGGACGGCTCCACGCATCTGGTGCTCGATCCGCTGGAGCTGATCGAGAAGCTTAGCGTGCTCATCCCGTCGCCCAGGTTCCATCTGCTGCGGTCTCATGGCCGGCTGGCGCGCTGCTGTCGACCAGGAAGGCGCGGTGGTAGGGACAGGCCTCAGGCCGCGCGCCGCCGCTGGGGCGCCGCCGTCTTCGGGTTCGGCCCGGTTCTCGTGGGCGGCCTTGATGAACCGGGTCTTCGCCCCGGACGTGCTTCTCTGCCCGCGCGGCGGCGGCCGGCGGCGGATGGTGGGGGTCTACCCCGCCGGACCGAGGCGGCGTGAGCTGCTGCAGCGTCTGAGGCTCGGCGATCGCTCCTCACGGCTGGCCCCGGCGCCAGCCGGTTGACCTACGCTTCCCACCCCGGTAGTCCCTCCCCCGGCGCCCCGCGCCCCGCTCCCTCGTCTGCCCACCACCGTCGCTCTGGGCCTGGTCGCGCCCGGCTGGTCCGTGAACCAGGGCACGGTTCTCGGCCGCTCTCCCCTCTCCCCTCTTCTGAGCCCCGCTGACGGTCACGACCCCACAGGGCCCTTGCCGTTAGCCGCCGCGGAGCGCGATCCTGCCTCGCGACAGGGGCGACGCGCGAAAGATGGGCAGGCTCGGCCGGCACGCCAGGGCTTTTGGACCGCCTACGCTCTCGACCGGCAGTAGCGCTGGAGCGGCTGAAGGAGCTGTCGGACGGCCGGTTCGCGTATCGGTTGCGGCATGCGTGGTCAGACGGGACAGAGGTGTTGGTGTTCGAGCCCCTGACCCTGATCGAGAAGTTGGTGGCATTGGTGGCCCGGCCTAACGCTCACTTGGTGCGTTACCACGGCGTCCTGGCCCCCAGGTCCTCCTGGAGGGCCGAGATCGTTCACGGGCTGCTGTCAGTACGAGGTCGCCCAGACGGGGGGAGAGAGGGTAGCGGTCAGCGAGCGGGCACGAGGGCGAGCTGGGCCATGTCGCTATCCCGGGTGTTCTCGGTCGACATTCTCGAGTGCCCGGGGTGTGGGTCGCGCCGTCAGGTGATCGCGGTGGTGACGGACCCGAGCGTGGTGAAGGCCATCCTGGAGGGCGCGCGGGCTTCCGGCGGAGCCGCCGGCGCGATCACCGGCGCGGCCGCCACCCCAGCCTTCCTTCGATTTTCCGGACGCCACGTAGTCTTCTCGTCGCTCGGTTGTTGGGGGCCGCTGGCCGGAGTATGCCCGACGGGGTGAAGTCGGGACACTCGGGGCCGCGAGGGTGTTTCCCGGGCTGGCTGTGGGGCCATTTACCGTTGGCGGGGCGTCGTCCCCAACCCCCAATCGGGCCCGCGATGGGGCGGGGGCCCCGGGGCCGAAGGCTCTCGTTGTGGGGCGTGGGGCCCGCTAATAATTCCTTGGTTCTTCTTCGTTGTCGTGGGACTCGTCCGCTCGGCGCGTCGCGGAAGTCGTCACGCCACGGGCGGCGCAGAGAAAGATTAAGGGCTAGGGACGCCCCATATATGGGCGGCGCGTTAGGCGCAGAATCCCGGCACGCACGGGAACGCGGCGTCTAGAACATCTCCCGCATGCTGCGGCTGAAGTCCTCATTCGTGCGCGCCAATCGCTGGGATTCCGAAACCCCAGCCGCCCCCGGCAAGCGCCGTGGACGCTGCGAGCACAACTGCTTCATCATCTCACCCCTCCTGGGCTTGTTCCGTTTGCCCAGCCGGTCTCTAGATCAACTATCGCTTCGCTCAGCTCTACCTCTAACTGTTTGTAGTCTGTCATTCTGTCTCCTAGTCAAAGGACAAGCACCTCCAATGCAAGAATCAGAATTGGAGGTGTCATCTCTACCTTCTCATTTACTCCTCTACGCCGGCAATCGTGCAGAAGTAATTGCCTGGACTCGCTCCGGCTACAGTCGAGCAGCTGATCGTCGAACTCGGAGGAAGAAGTACGCCCTGCGGGAATGAACGACAACCATCCCCAAGCGCACCCAGATGGGCGACGCTCCCGAATCCGTTGACGTCGAGCCGGATGCCGCCGGTCGCATGCGGACTCACACAGACTTCAGTCAAGAAGAAGTTACCCGTACCCAACGTTGTGTACACCGACTGCGTATCACTTGGGCCAGAGAGACCCGTGGTTGCGGTCACACTCGCCGAGGACCTTCTGTCAGATTGGTTACTCTTACTACTCTTGACGGACGTGGAGGCCCACGAGTTCGTCGCGAGCAGGGTGATGATCATGCCAACAAAAGTAGACTTCTTCACAATAACTCTCCTGGTAAGTTGTTCACTGCATTACTACTCCTCTCATCGATAATCAGGCGGAACACCTCCTTCTCCATCTACGGAGTCAGCTCACGCTCCGGCGCAGCCTTCGCGTACAGCGCATCGAGTTCCGCGGAAAGCTCCGGGCTTAGCTTTGGCTTCTCATCGGCCACTGGCTGCTCCACCTTGGGAGCCACCTTCTGTTCCGTGACCGCTGGACTGGCTACGACTTCCTTCTTGCCGCCAGCCATACTCCCTATCACGATCACCAAGGCGATCGGTGATGATCTTCGCCGTCAACCACCGGTCTCTCAATAGTTTCATCTCAACGGAGTGGTGCGCCGGACACTGCGTGGAGGGAGCATAGCACTTCTACGCTCCCTCAGCAGGTCACATTGCAGATTCATGGCACTATTACGATCGAATCGCTGCCAATAATTGGCTCCCCGTCGAAAGTCTCTCCGACGAGGGTTATATCGGTGTCGCTTGTAAAACGTGGCAGAGCTTGAGTGCTAAAATGGAGTACCAGGTCTGACAGACCGTCACCGTTGACGTCTTCGAGGGATGCCATAGGCGTGCCGTTTCCTCTAAGGCTGACTGGGACTCCGGCTAATCTTACAGTCAGAGGGGAGACCGCAGCAGCGCTGAACGACGGCGAGCTGAGGACCGCCACTGGTACAGTTCCCTTTGATTTCAAGTTAACGGTGTTGGGATTGGTGCCCGGCTTAATATCTATTTGCACCTCTGTAGACTCTAAGACAAAACAAAGGTCATTGAAGGCGATGTTTGGGTCAGACGGCTCATTGGGGGAGGAGCCGTTGTTTGAGGAACGCAGCTCCAGTCTGGTGATGTGCGACCCGCTCACCCGGAATGTGAAATTGCCGGGATCAGCCGGCTGCGCCGTGCACGCGTCACCGGTCACGCCGAGGGGATTTACCGTGGCGGCGCTCGTGTAGGAGAGCTCGTCCTCGTCGACTATATCGCCGGAAGCGTTATAGGCCACCAGCTTCACGGAATGGGTGGTCGCGCTCCCCGGGTTGAAGTCGCCGTAGTCAGCCATCCGAAGAGAGAACTCACTGACCGATGTCGCTGGGGCGAACGTGAAGACGTAGTCGTGCAGCCTCGTGTCCGTCGTGAAATTCCCGGCCCCCACGTCAGCGAACCCCGCCGACGAGCGCGCGGAGCCTATGCAGGCGTTCGCCACGTTGTTTTGCACTGGGAGGTTTCCCCCGTAGGCGATCGGGTTAGCGCTTTCCTTCACGACGACCGCGTTGTTGGTTGATGAGATGTTCAATCGCGGGTGCACCGCCCCGAGCCCATTCACCGAATCGCCCGCCGCCGTGCTGCCGAAATCAAGCACATGCTTCCTGAGATGAGGCTTCCGCGGACACTGTTTTCAAATGGGTTGGGATACTCAGAAACAGAAGCAGGCTAACGAGGGCTATAGCTGTAGATTTCACTTTTTCTCCGTTATGAACGCAGGGTTGGCCCTGAGCTCGGTTATCGAAATGAATAAGACCCATGACCGAGCGTTCCCGCACAGGGATTATTCGGTTATGTTCTAACAGAGGTGATGCCGCCGATGTCGTTGGCGCCACTGAGGCTCCCACTGCTCCCTCATGCACTTCCGAGAACGTCGCCGTGAACTTTGGGGTCGCACCTGGCCGGCGAGATGGTCTGCGGCGCCACGCCGACTTGGGCGGCCGCCTCGCTCTGGGCTCAACACGCAGGGCCTTGTCGCGGGTCAGTCGAGTATTTGGTCACGGATGGAGTTACCCGCGTTGAGCGGCGATGCGCCTAATTCTCAAGGCCCGAAATGGTGCAGAAATGGTTGCCACGGCTCGCCGTGGCAAAGGTCGAGCACGTGATCGCCGAGCCCAGAGGCAACAGCACCCCTTCGGGGAACGTGTGACAGCCATCCCCGGCAATTCCGAGATGAGCGATGCCGCCAAACTCGTCGACGGCGAGGCGAATGCCCCCACTCACCGGGCTCACGCAGAGTTGTGTCAGGATGAAGGAACCGCTGGCCGGTGTCGTGTACACCGGCTGCGTCTCGTTTGGGCCGGAGAGGTATGTGGTCGCCGTCACGGAGACCGCTTGTTGCAGCCTGTCAGAATAAAGCCTCGAGCTACTGCTCTTGACACTAGTGGCAGCCCACGAACTGGTTACGAGCATGCCTGCGATTATGCTGACGAGAAGGATCTCATTGTCAACAACCTCCAATTGACCCTGAAAAACAGGGTGCCAGGCAGAATGGTGCCGCTTTCGAATGACGTCCGCGTTTTCATATCATCTCCTTTCTAATAAGGACACTGTTTCGTGCATTGCCGCACCGAGTATCCGCCAGAGTAAGAGGCGCTGTCTTGACATCCGATGCCATTTTCTTGACACTCGGGCCAACTTCACGACACGGACGTCGTGGAAGTTGCAGAGCGTGATCGCTGCGAGGCGGCGCCGGCCTGGCCCCTGGGGCCACGATCGGCGCCGGACGCGCGTCCGGACGTTCGCCAGATGGACAGCCGGCGATCGCCGTCCTCACCCTGATGTGATCGCTCTCATCAGGTGGCCGATCCGTCCGGGCTCCCGGTGTCGTCGGCCACGCCTGATAGCGTTCTCCGCACCGACGGATCGCGCGCAGCCGGATACGATCCGCCATCAGCACGTGGCGATCGTCGTCCTCACGTTCGGGGCGGCCGTCGCCCCTCGCGCGCCCACCGAGCCCGCGTCGCCGCCCAGGCCCCGCGACGTGCGCCCGCGGCCACGCGTTCGTGCGCGGACGGGGTCGGGAAGAAGCCCCGGGCCGGCGCGAGGCTCTCGACGGGCTGACCGTTGAGCGTGAGGGCGCCCCGGCCATCCCACACAAATTCGAGGTGCGGTCCGGGGCCGTCGAACGCTTCAGCCGGCCACGTGCGCAGGATCGCCGCCGCGCCCTCCGGCCAGTCGATCGTGATCCGGCTCCCGAGCGGGAACACCCGCCCGTCGCTCAGCGTCACGGCCGCGGTCAACCGGACGGACCCGACGAGCGCGCCGTCCGTGCTCTCCTGGCCGTGCCGGACGCCCGTCCAGCGCCCGGAGATGACGACCGGCTCATGATGCTGCCAGCTCACGTGCTCCGGCGCCGCACGCGCCATCACGACCCCCCTGTGCCGCGATGTGCTCGCGGTGTTCCTGCGCGTGGTGTTCGGCTGGCTCTCGGCCACGGCCGCACGCCAGGGCATTCGAAAGGCTCAGTGCGGGGCGGTCACGGTGATCCAGCGCTTCGGGTCCTCCTTGAATCTGAACCTCCACATCCACTCGCTCGTACTCGACGGGGTGTACACGCGGCCCACGCCGGACGCGGCGCCGGTGTTTCATCCCCTGCCCCCGCCCACCGACGAAGAGATCGGCACGGTCCTGGAGCAGGTCCACGCGCGCGTGCAGAAGCTTCTGCGCCGCCGCGGACGCATGCCGGAGGAGCCGAGCCCGAGCGATCCCGTGGCCGAGCAGATGCCGCTCTTGGCCGGCTATGCCACCGCCTCCATCCAGGAGCGGGTGGCCACCGCTCCGCGGGCCGGCCATCCGGTGCGACGGCTGCGCTCGGCGGCCGCGGCGCGGGACGGGAACAAACCTCGTTGCGCGCGCCTGAAGGGGTTCTCGCTCCACGCCAACGTCGCCCTGCCCGCTCACGCCAGAGAGCAGCTCGAGCCCCTGTGCCGGTACCTGCTGCGCCCGCCCCTGGTCATGGAGCGATTGACGGAGAGCTCCGCTGGGCAGCTCCTGTACGAGTTGCCTCATCCACGACGGGACGGCTCCACGCATCTGTTGCTCGATCCGCTGGAGCTGATCGAGCAGCTCAGCGTGCTCATCCCCTCGCCCAGGTTCCCTCTGCTGCGGTGTCATGGCCTGCTCGCGCCCCACGCCGCGTGGCGCTCGCAGATTATCCCCAGCGGGCGCGCTGCTGTCGACCAGGAAGGCGCGGTGGTAGGGACAGGCCTGAGGCCGCGCCCCGCCGCTGGGGCGCCGCCGTCTTCGGGTTCGGCCCGGTTCTCGTGGGCGGCCTTGATGAACGGGTCTTCGCCCTGGACGTGCTTCTCTGCCCGCGCGGCGGCGGATGGTGGGGGTCTACCCCGCAGGACCGAGGCTGCGTGAGCTGCTGGAGCGTCTGAGGCTCGGCGATCGCTCCTCACGGCTGGCCCCGGAGCCATCCGGCTGACCTAAGGGATCGGGTGAGTATTCGACTCCGCGAGATAGCGCTCGAGATGGCGGATGAGCGCACGGACCGTCTCGATGGAGCCGCGCCGCAGCGACTTGCGGGTGATAGAACTGAACCACGCCCCGACCATGTTGAGCCACGAGGCCCCCGTCCGGGTGAAGTGGAAGTGCACGCGGGATGGGTGGCGAGCCGCGCCTGCACCGCGGGCGTCGTATGCGTGGACGAGTTGTCTAGGGTGATGTGGAGGTTCGGGTCTCGGTGCCGCGGCCCAGGCGTTTGAGGAAGGGCCAGAACGCGACTGCCGGCGGCTGATCCTCAAACCATCGTGATGATGACTGGGCGGAATATTGAGACCTTCACCGTGCGCGGCAAGCCGTACGAGGCGGTGGCCGATGCCCTCATCACGTACATCACGCTCACACCGGCGCAGGTGGACGCGCAGAAGCGCTTCAATTTTCCCGCCGACCTTCGGGTCAAGGCGAAGTTCGCGACGACGTTCACGAATCACAACATGCAGGTCCGGCCGATCCTCATCCTCAAGGTCTCCGACGACATCCAAGTCGAGGCAGACCTGATCCTCGTTCGGCAATGAAGATCGGGACCTGGACCCGTCGACCCAGGCCGCGTTCCGAGTGCCGAGTCCCGAGAGCGGCCTCTGACCCTCGCTCGGGTGAGCGGCACCGCGCTGCTCTGCTTCATCAGCCTCTGCAGCTGCTTCTCGATGGGTGCGTTCAGCCCGCTGCTGCCTGAGATCGGCCGCGCCGGCGCGCTCGCCGACTGGCAACTCGGCGTCGTGGCCGGGGCGCTGGGTTTTGCCCGCATGGCCACCGCGATTCCCGCCGGCTGGCTGGCCGGCCGCTACCTCGGCACCACGCTCTGCGCGTCGCCAGCCCTCATGCTGGCCGGCACGGCGGTGCTGGCGACGTCCGCGTCGTTTCCGGTGCTGGTGCTCGGGCGGCTCGTCCTGGGCTGCGCGTACACCCTCGGCACCGTGAGCGGGCTCATCGGGCTGCTCCTGGACGACCGCGGGCCCGGGGCCTCCGTGCGCCTGAACGTCTTCGAGTTCTCCGCGATGATCGGCGTGCTCGGCGGGCTCGGGCTCGTCGGGTTGCTTCCCGGCGACTGGGGGTGGAGCCTCTCGCTGCTGATCGCCTCGGCGCCCTTGCTGCTGATCCTCGCCGCGGTGCCGAGCATCCGCCGGCGCTTCCCGGATGCGTCGAGGGCGCCTGGAGCGCGCGCTTCACGGGCGCCGGATGCCGGCCGCGGGGATCGGATGTCGCTCGCGCTCTGGACGATGTTCGCCGTGGGCATCGTCCTCGCGCTGGCGTGGTCCGCGGTGAGCCAGTTCCTCTTGCCGCTGCGGGGAACGCGCGAGTTCGGCCTGGATCGGGGCGGCGTGTCGGGTCTGCTCATGGTCGCGCAGTTCGTGGACCTCGTGGCGCTGCTCCCCGTGGGACGTCTCGCCGACCGGCTGGGGCGCACCCCCGTCCTCGGCGTTGTGATCGTGGTGCTCGGGCTGGGCACAGCCGCGGTGGGCCTGGGATCGTTCCCGTGGTTCGTGGCGGGCTGCGCGTGCTTCGGGTTCGGTCTTGCGGGCTGGATGCTGCCGGTCGGCATCATCCGCGAGCACACGCGCCCGGAGGCGCTGGCGTGGCGGATGGGCCTGTACCGCGCCGGCGTCGACGCCGCCATGTTCTTCGGCCCGTTCGCGAGCGGTCTCCTCGGCGAGGAGAACGCGAGAGTCTTCGTGACCGCGGTGGGCGCGCTGGCGCTCGTCGTGGGCGGGCACCTGCTGTTCGGCCCCCCACCCCGCCACCCCGCCGCGGTCTCGTGAAGAACGGCGCCGAACCCGCCGCTCGTCCCCGCATCCAACCCTCAGGCGGCCACCATGGCGACCACGCTTTCCACCTGGACCATCGATCCGGCGCACTCGAGCGTCGAGTCCTCGCTAGATTACATGGAACTTCTCGACGTACCGGACGGGCTTTCGTGCCCTGGGCGACGATCTGGCCCATCTCCTCGCTGGCGGTGCCGAGCTCTTGCTCGCCGACGACGGCTACGTGATCGCGACGCCTGTCGGGCCCGCCGTCCTCGCCGCCCGCGACGAGCGCACCGCTTCTCACCTGCTCGTCGCCGCGTTGGCGCACGTTCCCGTCGGCACCCACGTCGAGTTCGGTCGGATCACGGGCGAGCAGCAATGGGCGATCCGGTGTCTCCTCGAATGCGGGCTCCACCTGCGACCGCAGGGGCCCACTCGTGCTGCGGGGGCGCACACCACCCACACCATATCTCCCCCACACGGCGTTCTCTCGACGCGCCCGGGCGGGAGGTCGTTCGACGCCGCTCGGGCGCGCCGCGTCTTACCCATGGGGGCCGCCCTGGATACCGCCCCGTGTTCGCTGCGGACATCGAGAGCGGAAGGACACATGAAGAGCGCCCTGGTCGTCACATGGACGGATGACCCCACGGCGATGATCTTCACGCCCTGCCGCGACGGCATCTCCCAGCACGAGGCCGAGCACGCCGAGCTGGGCTACACGGCGCCCGGTGTCGACGTTCTCCTGCACGCCGCCCTCGCCTGCGCGAACCGCTGAGTAGACCGAGCGCGTCGGAGCCGCGAAGGGGTCGGCGCACAGGAGCCGATGAGGCGGGGAAGGAGCGAACGCTCCGCAATCAGGGGGGTCGGGGAAGCGGCGCCTCGCTCCCCCGAGGTCTAGACGTCGACTAATTAATCGGGTGGCTTCTGGCTCGGCAGATTGTTGTTGTCGAAGCTGGCCCGGCAAGGTCACGAGTTCGGTGGAGTGACGATCGCTTGCGGGAGGCGGAGGGCTCGGTTCCGACCCCCGGAGCCGCCAGAGACCGCTGTCGCTCATGGCCGCCTGGCCGGCCACGAACTCCGTCTGGCCGAGCGGTCGCCATCCCCCGTCGGCGAATGGTCGCACGGGCAGGGCACGTGCGAGACTGCCGTCGTGGTTGTCCTCATCTGCCCCGTCCGCGGTTGCCGCCGGCCCCTTGCGCGCGGCGGGGGGCGCCTCGCCTGCCGGCGCGGACATTCGTTCGACGTCGCCCGCAGCGGCTACGTCAATCTCTTGCAGCCCCAGGAGCGGCAGTCGGCCCGGCCGGGTGACTCCGCGGCCATCCGGGGGGCGCGGCGGCGGTTCCAGGCGCGAGGCTTCGAGACGCCTCTCATGGACGCCGTAGCCGGTCTGCTATCCCTCGCCCCGACCGAGGCTATGCTCGACGTCGGCTGCGGCGAGGGCCACCACCTCGCCGTCCTCGCCGCGCGATTCCGCTGCGAGGGGCATGGCATCGACATCTCGCTGGCGGCGATCGACGCCGCGGCGAGGCAGCATCCGGGGCTCCGCTGGATCGTGGCGAACGCCGATCGCTTCCTGCCCTACGCCGACGCGTCCTTCCGCGTCGTCGCGTCCATCACCGCGCGCCGGAACGCCGTCGAGTTCCGGCGTGTGCTCCGGGAGGACGGCGCCCTTCTCGTGATCGTCCCAGCCCCCGACGACCTCATCGAGCTCCGCGCAGCGGTGCTCGGCGAGGGCCTCATGCGCGACCGGGTCGCGGACGTCGTGGAGTCGCTGGCACCACTCTTCGCGCTCGCGCGCCGCGAGCGCCTCCGCCGCCGCGCGCACTTCGACGCCGAGGCCGTCCGCGACGCCATGGTCGGCTCGTATCGCGGGCTCCGGGCGAGTCAGCGCGGGAGGCTGGCCTCCCTCGGCGACCTCGACGTCACGCTGAGCCGCGATGCGGTGCTCTTCCGGCCGTCGGCCCCACGCTCCCGCCGTGGCACTCGACCACGCCGTGACCGCTGAGCATGTTCCCCCGGGGCCCGCTCGGGGGCCCCATGTCGCGAGAACAGCAGGCTGTTCGATTCGGGGCGAGCACCCTGCGCCCCACCGCCTCGTCGCTCACGAACTGCAGTTGATCCGGTGTCCGGGAAAGCCGATGGCATTCGTAGCCGGCCAGCACCTCGTCGGCGCCCTCCCCGGTGAGCGCGACCTTGTATCCCTCCTGTGGTACCCGGGCGGCCAGCCGTACCATGCAGGCGGACGAGGTGTTGAGGCGATTGG
>CAWKCA010000026.1:0-44617 GCA_963848005.1 uncultured Candidatus Rokubacteria bacterium | reverse complement strand
AACGAGAGGAGACGGCGCGAATGGTGATCGACGGCATCGACATCTACTGGGTCAGAATTCCGCTTGCCTTCGTCTGGCGCACGTCGTACGGCGACCAGCACTGCACCGATACAGTCCTAGTGAGGATGGAGAGCCAGGGTCTTCACGCCTGGGGGGAGAGCTGTCCGCCCTACATCCCCGCGTACTCCTCGGAGCACACGCTCGCCACCTTCCACACCGTGCGCGAGCACATGGCCACCCGCATCGTTGGCCAGGACATCCGCTCGGCCCAGGACCTTCTCGACCGCATCGCCTTCGTGAAGGGCAACCAGTTCGCGCGGGCCGCGCTCGAGATCACCTGGTGGGTGCTGGAGGCCAAGCGTCAGGGGGTGCCGCTGCACGTGGCCCTCGGGGCACGGGCGATCGGGTCGCCGTCGGCGCCGACTTCGGGATCCAGGACTCACTCGACATCCTGATGCAGAAGATCCAGGAGGCCATCGACCAGGGCTTCCCGCGGATCAAGCTCAAGTTCAGGCCAGGCTGGGACCTCGACATGGTCGACGCCGTCCGGTCCACGTTTCCCACCTTCACCTTCCACGTCGATTGCAACGCCGCCTACACCTTGGCCGACGCCGACCTGCTCCTCAAGCTCGATCGACATCGGCTGGCCATGATCGAGCAACCGCTGGCCGACGACGGCAAGAGCCTGGTCGACCACGCCGAGCTTCAGGCCCGCCTCGAGACGCCCATCTGCCTGGACGAGAGCGCGCAGAGCCTGGAACACGTGCAGGCCGCGATCCGGCTGGGGAGCTGCAAGGTCGTCAACATCAAGATGGCCCGGGTGGGAGGCCTGACGGCGTCGCGCGAGATCCAGGCGCTATGCGCGCAGCACGGCATTTCCTGCTGGGTGGGCGGCATGCTGGAGAGCGCCGTCGGTGGGGCGATCTGCGCCGAGTTGGCGACCTTGCCGAACTTCACCTACCCAGGCGACATCTTCCCGTCGTCGTACTTCTACCGGAACGATATCGGCAAGCCGGAGATCGTCCTCAGCGGACGCGGTGAGATCGCCACCTCGCGCGTGCCCGGCATCCCCCAGGAGCCCGATCCCGACCTCTTGAAGCAGTGGACGGTGGCCCACGCCTCGTTCCGCGTGTAGTCGTGGCTACGGGCGCTTCAGGCGGAGATCCTCCAGGGGCGCCGAGTAGGCGAAGCTCCGGATCACATTCACGCCCGGCTCCTCCACGCGCGGGCCAACGCCCCAGATGAACGCCAGCTCGTAGATGGGGATCTGGGTCACCCGGTCGTGGAGGATCTGCTGGATCTGGTAGAGTAGCGCCTCGCGCTTCTTCACGTCCGTCTCGCGCGCCTGACGCTGAAAGAGGTCCTCGACGTCGGGCATGACCCCGGAAGTGTAGACGCCGTTCTTGCTGACGTACGCCTCCAGGCGCGTGGCCGCGTTGCCGCCCGCGCCGGTGATGCCGACGATCACGTTCTTGAGCTTCCGCTCGCGCCAGGCCGTGGTCAGGGCCGCGCGCTCCATGCTGCGGATCTTCGTGCGGATGCCGACGGCGGCCAGGTACGAGGCCAGCGCCTCGCCCATGGAGTTGTAGGGCGGCCATGGGTAGAGGTCGCCGGCGTCGAACCCGCTGGGATAGCCGGCTTCGGCGAGGAGGCGCTTGGCCTTCTGGGGGTCGAAGGGATCGGGCTCGAAGAAGCGCGAGAACTCGAGTGCGCGCGGGATGAGCGAGCCCGTGGGCGTCGAGAAGCCCAAGGTCTCCGCCTGGTTGAGGGCCTGGCGGTCGATGGCAAAGCTCGCGGCCTGGCGCACGCGCCGGTCGTGCCAGGGCGACTTCGGGTCCCACTGATCGGGGAGATCGAGCCAGAAGGTCCCGGGCGATTCTTTCGGAGCCACGAGCTTGAATCCCGGCGTGCGCTGGATGTCCTCGGCCACCGGACCGGTGAGCAGATAGGCGATGTCGACCTCGCCCTTCTTGAGGGCGGCCGCGCGCGTGGTCTCCTCGGGCATGCTGCGGTAGACGAGCCGCTTGACGTTGGGGACCTTGCGCCAGTACCCCTCGTAGGCTTCCATCACCAGCTCGATCCCGGGATTGAAGCTCACGAACTTGTACGGCCCGGCGCCGATGGGATTCTTCTTGAAGCCGTCGTCACCCACCTTCTCGACGTAGGCCTTGGGCACGATCCAGGCGGCGCCGGTGGCCGAGGTGCCGTAGAACGTCATGAAATCCGGCCACGGCTCCTTGAGCTGGAAGCGCACGCGCCCGGGATCGACGATCTGGACCTCGCGCACGCGCTCCTTGAGCAGCTTGGCCCCCGAGCCCCGGTACCGCTCGAAGGAGAACTTCACGTCCGCGGCGGTCACCGGATCGCCGTTGTGGAACTTCACCCCCTTGCGGAGGACGAACTCGTAGGTGAGCCCGTCCTTCGACTGGGTCCACGACTCGGCGAGGCTGGGGGTGTTGGGGCCGGCCGGCATGGGCTTCACCAGCGCGTCGTGGAGGGCGTACAGCACCATGAACGGCGTGATGATCCCCTCGGTCTCCGCGGGATCGACCCAGCGGGAGGCCAGGGTGATGTGGACTCCCCACGTCATGGTGCCTTCCGGCGCGGCCGTCGCCGAGCGCGCGACACCCAGAACCAGCACCACGGCCACGAACACGAAGCCGACACACGAGATGGATCGCCTCATTGGGGCCCTCCCGGCCATCTCTACATCCGCCAGTCTTGATACCAGGTCGAATCGGCGCCCACGCCTTCGCGGGCGACCGTGACGTCGATCAGATACGGCCGGTTCTCGCGGGTGATCCGATCCACCCCGCGCCGGAGCGCCGGTTCCAGGTCCTTCACCGTCGTGACGGACTCGCCCTCCACGCCCTGGGAGCGGGCCAGCGCCACGTAGTCGGTGGCGGGAGCGCCGAGATAGAGCCCCGGGTACCGGCCGTCGCGGACCATCTTGCTGTCCGGGACCTCGCGCGCCCAGTTGGTGCGCACGACCTGATAGGTCTCGTTGTTCGAGACGACGGTCAGGATCGCGGTGTTGTACCGGGCCATCGTCCAGAAGCCGGCGGCGCTGTACGTCAGCGCCCCGTCGCCGAGGTGGAGGACGACGGGCCGCTCGCGGCCGACGGCGATCTTGGCGCCGATGGCGGCGCCCACGCCGAATCCGAGCGAGCCGCCGCCGCTGCGGGTCCAGCCCATCGCCTGGTGCCCGAAGGGCAGGAGCGTCGTGCGCGCGGTCGAGCTCTCCTGGACCATCATCGAGTTGCGCGGCAACAGCTCCGCCAGATGCGCCTCCAGCACGCTGGGGTGCACGATCGGGTCGTGCTCGTGCTCGCGTACGAGGTCCTCCTCGCGCGCGATCAGCAGCTTGGCGTAGGCGCGCACCTTCGCGCGCTGCCGGACCCAGGCCGCGACCCGATCGGCGGCGTGCAGGCGCGTCAGGGCCTCGCCGAGATTGCCCAGGGTCTCGCGCAGCTCGCACTGTGCGGCGACGTCGAGCGGATAGTGCCGCCCCATGAGCAGCGGATTCGGGCCGATCTGCATCACGTAGGGCTCGGCCACGCTGCCGTGCACGCCCTGGCAGCCGACCAGGAAGACCAGGTCGGGCTTCAGGCCGCTGGTCTTCTCGAACTCCCGGGAGACCGGGTACATGCCGCAGTAGAGCGGATGCCGGGTGGGGAAGTTCGCGAAGATCTGCCGGCTGCTGAACACCGGGGCCTCGAGTATCTCGGCCAGCCGCACGGCCTCGGCCTGGGCGCCCTCGCGCCAGACGTCGTCGCCGAAGATCAGAACCGGGCACTGCGCCTCGCCGAGCCGCCGGGCGATGGCCTCGACTGTTGACGGCCGCGCCGGCCCTGGCCGTTCGATCTGGTACTGCGCCGCCCCTCCGATCTCCGCCTCGAGCCCCTCGCGGAGGAGCAGCTCGGCGCTGATCGACAGGTACACCGGGCCCGTGGGGGGCGTGGTGGCCTCGCGAATCGCGCGCGTGGTGGCCACCGTGATGGCCGCGGGGTTCGTGGCCACCTGGTAGGCGGCGCGCGCCTCTTTGGTGATCGGGCGCATCGATTCGGCCTGGGTCAGGCCGGGAAACGGCGCGAGACCGCGATAGTCTTGAAGCTCGGAGGCCCAGTCCCCGGCGACGACGAGCAGCGACGAGCCGGCGACCTGGGCGTTGAAGAGCTGTCCGGCGAGCTGGTACGAGCCGCCCATCACGTGGGCGATGACGACCCCGACCTTGCCGCTGACCCGGTGGTAGCCGTCGGCCATGGCCGCCACCAGGCCCTCGTGCTTGCCGACGACCAGCCGCTGATCGCCGTCCTCGGCGAGGGCCGCGAAGATCCCGGTCTCCGCGGAGCCTGGATTGGTGAAGAGGTACTCCACCCCTGCGTCCTTGAGGGTCTGGAGCAGCAGCATCCCGCCGGTGCCGGTGATGGTCTTGCGCATGGGTCGACCTCTCGCTGTCAGATCGTTCGCTGCGGGCAGAAGTTCGCGTCAGCCCGAGCACTATACCAGGAGGCGCATCGAGTGGTGGCCGAGGCCATCTCTCGCGTCGCGGCGCTCGGGCCCAGGCGATGGCGCCGGCACTGGCACTGACTCGTCCGTGTTCTCCTGACTGGTCAACTCCGTGTCACACTCCTCACGGAGTCGCAACCAATGAGGTGAATGTGCGATGAGACCTCATCTTCTGTTCTTCCTGGTTCTCGCGATCGCCCCGCCTGCCCTGGCCCAGCCCGCCCCACCGGCCGCGGAAAGAACGGCCGCACCGGAGAAGCCGGCACCGGCCGTGGCGCCCGCTACGCTGACGGTGTGGAACCGCCCGATCGCGGTGTTTCGCGCGCCGGCCGGCCAGGTCGGCCCGGCCGGGCGTGCGGCCCGGGCGGCCGAGCGGATCGAGGCGCTCCCGGATGATGTCCGCCTCGACGAGATCAAGGTGGAGGCGGCCACCGTCGGGAACCTTCATGGCGTGTTCGTATCCGCCCGCAGCCACATCCTGTTCGCGATCCTGTCAGGAGATCTGGATCCGAGCGCCGGCGAGACCCTGGAGTCGGCGAGCCGCCAGGCCACCGATCAGCTCGGCGCGGTGCTCCAGGCCCGGGCCGACCAGCGACGCCTGCCCGTCTTTCTGCGGGGGGTGGGCGTGTCGCTCGGAGCGACCGTGCTCCTGGCCCTGGTGCTGTGGGCGGTCGGCCGCGGGGCGAATCGCGCCCTGGCGCACATGACACGCGCGACGCATCCGCGAGCGGCGCTGTTGCTCGGAGTGAACCTCTGGCCCCTCCTGTACTCCGCCGAGCGCGCGACGGTGCGGCTGACCGGATGGGGCCTGGGCCTGGTGGCCATCTATCTCTGGTTGACGTTCGTGCTGCATCAGTTCCCGTACACGCGGCCGTGGGGACAGCGGCTGGGCGTGTACGTCGTGGACCTCCTGCGCGAACTGGGCACCGGGGCCCTGTATGCCATTCCCGGCCTCTTCGCCGTCGTGGTGATCTTTCTCGCCACCCGCTTCGTCATCCGCCTGGTCGATGCGCTCTTCCGCGGCGTCGAGACTGGTTCCGTGGCCATCCGCGGACTCCAGCCGGACACCGCGAGGGCCACCCGCCGCATCAGCGCCGTCGTCATCTGGGTCTTCGCGCTCACCGTCGCCTACCAGTACATCCCCGGGTCCGAGTCGGACGCGTTCAAGGCCATCGGGGTCTTCACCGGGCTCATGCTCTCGCTCGGTTCGGCGGGCCTGGTCAACCAGGTCATGAGCGGCCTCGTCATGGTCTACGCGCGAGCGCTGCGGCCGGGTGAGCTGGTGCGCGCGGGAGAGGTCGTCGGGGTAGTCAGCGAGGTCGGCCTCCTGTCCACGAAGGTCGTGACGCCGAGGCGCGAGGAGGTGACGATCCCCAACGCCGTGCTGGCCGGAACGATGGTGACCAACTACTCGCGGCTCGCCGGCGAGGACGGGGCCATCATCTCGACCGCGGTGACCATCGGGTACGATGCGCCCTGGCGCCAGGTGCACGCCCTGCTCCTGCTCGCGGCCGACCGCACCCCGGGGGTGCGGAAGGAGCCGCGGCCGTACGTGCTGCAGAAAGCGCTGACAGACTTTTACGTCGAGTACGAGCTGCGGGCCCACCTCGAGCGCGCAGTGGAACGCTTCCGCGTTCTGTCCGACCTGCATGCGCAGATCCAGGACGCCTTCAACGAGTTCGGCGTGCAGATCATGTCTCCCAATTTCGAAGCGCAGCCCGAGCGGCCGGTGGTCGTCCCTCGATCGGCGTGGCACGCGGCGCCGGCATCGCCGGCCGGGGGGTCAGCGTCCGCCCCTTCCACCCCGGGCAGCGCGCCGGCCGTGCCGAGCCCGGACGGGCGGCGGAGCGAGGAGACGGCGTAGCTGGTTATGGGTCGCCCCGGGGAGAATGCGCGGAGAGCGGCGGCTTGCCGAGTATCAGGTCGGCCGCCTTCTCCGCGATCATCAGCACGCAGGCGTTGATGTTGCCCGAGACGAGATCGGGCATGGCCGAGGCATCGGCGACGCGGAGTCCCTCGACGCCTCGCACGCGCAGCGCGGAATCGAGCACCGCCTCCTCGCCGATTCCCATCGCGCAGGTGGCGCACGGATGGTGGGCCGTGATGGCGGTGCGGCGCACGAACGCGTCGATCTCGGCGTCGCTACGGCAGTCGGGCCCGGGTGTCATCTCGCGGCCCCGGAACCGGTCGAGCCCCTTTCGCCTCGCGATGTCGCGCGCGAGCTTCACGCCCTCGCGGATCGTGCGGACGTCGTTCTCGGTGGCCAGGAAGTTCTGCACGATCCGCACGGGAGCGCCCGGGTCCGCCGAGCGCAGCCGCACGGCGCCCCGGCTTTCGGGATGGAGCATGACCGGTCGTAGCCCGAAGCTGTCCTCGTAGGCCGGCGCGATGCCCGGAAACCACGGATGCGCACGGGCGGGGGCGGCCCGGAACAGAAACTGAATGTCAGGGACCGGGAGCTCGCGTCGCGTCTTGAGGAAGGCGTGCAGACCGCTCGGAAGCACCGTCGCCGGTCCCGTGCCGACCACGTAGGCGCGCACCATGTTGACGGCCGCGCGGTCGAGGCGCATCTGGGCGTGGAACGGGCCACGGTTCCGCCGGGCATGGTGCACGTCGACGGAGAGATGATCTTGAAGGTTCTGGCCCACGCCGGGCAGATTCACCTTGGGCTCGATGCCGACCTCGCGGAGGTGATCCGCCTCACCGATGCCCGACAGCATGAGAAGCTGGGGCGTGTTGAACACGCCCCCGGCCAGCAGCACCTCGCGGGCCGTCGACGCCCGATGGAGGCGGCCGTGTCTGGCGTACTCGACCCCCGTCGCTCGCGCCCCCTCGAGGATCACCCGGGTCACGAGCGCGCTCGTCTCGACCGTGAGGTTGGGCCGCCGCATGGCCGGTCGCAGAAAGGCCACGGCGGCGCTGCAGCGCCGGCCGTTGCGGATGGTCCATTGGCCTCGACCGAAGCCCTCCTGCGCCTCGCCGTTGTAGTCCTCCGTGAACGGCCAGTCGGCCTCCTGCGCCGCCTCGAGCCAGGCGTCGAACAAGGGATCCCGGTTGCGCGAATCGATGACGCTCAGCGGCCCGTGGCCACCGCGCCAGGTGTTCTCGCCCTTCTCCCAGCTCTCGCAGCGCCTGAAGTAGGGGAGGGCTTCGGCATATGACCAGCCGCGACAGCCCCTCTGCGCCCACCGGTCGTAGTCGCCGCGGTGGCCGCGCACGTAGGCCATCACGTTGATCGAGGAGCTCCCGCCGAGGACCTTCCCGCGCATCGCCTCGATCTGGCGGTTGTCCAGCCGGGGCTCGGGCTCCGTGTCGTAGCCCCAGTCGAACATGCGGTGCTCCCAGATCTTGCCGAGCCCGATCGGGATGTGGATCAACGGATGGATGTCGCGGCCGCCGGCCTCCAGCAGGAGCACGCGGACCGATGGATCGGCGGTGAGCCGGTAGGCGAGCACGCAACCTGCCGATCCTGCCCCGGCGATGACGTAGTCGTAGGTCTTGCCCTCAGCCATGCCTTTTCGCACTCTGCAATGTACCAGCGAGTACCAGCGACCGGAGGATTGCCATGCCGACCTTCGAGGCGTCTCCCGACCTACACTGCACTATCTGGTCGACGACTTCACCGAGCCCTGGAGGGAGCCGGAAACGATTCGCGGGGTAACCGATCCCCCGGGCATCGGGTATCATCCCGCCGGCAACGCTGAGCTTCCCGGAGGATCGGCCATGTCCAACAACGGTCAGACCGAGGCGCGAAAACTTCACGCGCGGTTCAATCACCCGATCATCGACGCGGACGGGCACTGGGCCGAGTACGCGCCGCTCATGCGCGAGGAGTTCCGCCGCATCGGCGGAGACACGGCGGTCGAGGCCCTGGCCATGGCGAGCCAGCGCATCCCCAACTCGCTCGCGATGTCCGTGGCCGAGCGGCGGCGCCGCCGGATCGGCCAGGAGGCGTTCTGGTTCCTGCCCACCAAGAACACGCTCGATCGGGCGACCGCCATGATGCCGCGCCTCATGTACGAGCGCCTCGATGACCTCGGCCTCGACTTCTGCGTGGTCTACCCCACGGCGGGGCTCGGATACTACCGTCTGCCCCCGGATCGGCTGCGCCGGGCCCTCTGCCGCGCCTACAACGTGTTCACGGCCGAGCAGTTCCGCCCGTTCAACGATCGCATCATTCCCGCCGCGATCATCCCGATGTACTCGCCGGAGGAGGCCATCGAGGAGCTGGAGTTCGCGTCGCGGCAGCTCGGCTACAAGGTCGTCATGATGGGCGGCCTCATCCGCCGCCCCATCCCCGCGCTGGCGGAAGAGCACCCCGAGGCCTCGAAGTTTGTCGAGTGGTACGACGTGATCGGCATCGACAGCGAGCACGACTACGATCCGGTGTGGGAGAAGTGCCGCGAGCTGCGCATCGCGCCGAGCTTCCACAACGGCGCGCGCTCGATCCTGCTCCGCAACTCGCCGTCGAACTTCTGCTACAACCACATCGGCCACTTCGCCTCCGCCGGCGAGGCCATGGCCAAGGCCCTCTTCCTCGGCGGCGTCACACGGCGCTTCCCGGAGCTGAACTTCGCCTTCCTCGAAGGCGGCGTGGGCTGGGCCTGCTCGCTCTACGCCGATCTCATCGGGCACTGGGAGAAGCGGAACCGGCAGGCCCTCGAGAACACGAACCCCCAGCAGCTCGACCACGCGGCCCTGCTCGCCCTGGCGGAGAAGTACGGGCAGGCCTCGGTCGTGGAGGCGGTGCGCCGCGGCGACGGCCTCGACGACAACGGCAATGGCACCGGCGGGGTCGAGGACCTCGACGACTATTCCGCCTGTCGGATCGAGCGCAAGGAGGACATCCGCGAGCTGTTCGTCCCGCGCTTCTACTTCGGCTGCGAGGCCGACGATCCCCTCAACGCGTGGGCGTTCAACCGCCGCGCCAACCCGATGGGGGCCCGCCTCAACGCGCTCTTCAGCTCGGACATCGGCCACTTCGACGTCCCCGACATGACCGAGGTGGTGCCCGAGGCCTACGAGCTGGTGGAGCACGGGCTCCTCACCGACGACGATTTCCGGGATTTCATGTTCACCAACGCCGTGCGCTTCTGGGGCGAGGTGAACCCGGACTTCTTCAAGGGCACGGTGGTCGAGAAGCAGGCGGCGGACGTGCTCGCCCAGCCCGCGGTTCGGGCATGAGTCGAGTGCCGCGGCGCTCGATCGGCAGGCGACAGCCGTGATCGATCTCATCAGCACATCGGGGTGACCACGGCAGAAGGCAGCTTCACGGAGGAATTCGTGGAGGTCGCAGGCGTTCGCATCCAGCTCCGCCGCGGCGGCACGGGGCGCGCCGTTGCTGGTACTGCACAGCGAGCTCGGCGTCCCCGGCTGGCTCCGGGCGTATGCGCAGCTTGCCCGGCACTTCACGGTCTACGTGCCGTCGCTGCCCGGCTTTGGCCAGTCCGCGCGCCCGGACTGGATCGTCGGCGTGCGCGACCTCGCCGCCTGGGTGACGTGGTGTGTCCGTGACCTGAAGCTATCTCAGCCCCTACCGGTCATCGGCTTCTCCCTGGGGGGCTGGATTGCCGCGGAGATCGCCACGATGAACGCCTCGCTCTTCACGAAGATCGTGCTGGTGGGCGCGGCGGGCCTGCAGCCGGAGGAAGGCCAGTCTGGGACTACTTCGTCCACTCCAGCCGAGAGGCGTTTGCCCAGGCGTTTTGCGACCCGGCGCAAGCACCGGAGTATGCCCAGTACTACGGCAAGGCCTGGACGCCGGAGGAAGAGTTCCAGGCCGAGCTGAACCGGGAGATGGCGGCCCGCCTCCTCTGGAAGCCATACATGCGCAGCCACACACTGCTCGCTTTGTTGCGGGGGATCGCGACGCCCACCCTCGTGGTCTGGGGACGTGAGGACGCGATCATCCCCCTCAACGTGGGCCAGCGCTATGTGCGGGCGATACCAGGGGCGACGGCGAGAGTCCTGGACCGGTGCGGCCACTTGCCGGAAATGGAGCAGCCCGAGGCGTTCGCACAGGCCGTGCTCGACTTCCTCGCGCCCCGCGCCTGAAGCGACGTCCAGATCAGGAGGCCCGACATGGTCAAGCAAGTGCACTTCTTCACGGAGATGGGGTATACGGCGTACCCCCAAGACGAAGCGCGGCGGCGAGGCTACAACAACCTGATGTTCCCCAACGAGCACTTCAGCCCCGAACGGGCGCAAGCAGCTCTACGGCATGTACTTCGAGGAGCTGCAGTACTGCACGGAATCCGGCTTCGACGGCGTGATGATCAACGAGCACCACAACAACCCGCTCAGCATGATGCCGTCGGTCAACGTGATCGGCGCCGTCCTGGCCCGGACGACCAGGAAGGGCCGGATCGTCTTCCTGGGCAACGTGCTCCCCATCCATGACAACCCGCTGCGTGTAGCCGAAGAGGTCGCCATGATCGACATTCTCTCCGGCGGGCGGGTCACGTGCGGCTTCGTGCGCGGTCTCGGCCAGGAGAGCATCGCCACCAATACCAATCCGATCTACAACCGGGAGCGGTTCGACGAAGCCCACGACGTGATCATCAAGGCCTGGACCACGCCCGGGCCCTTTCGCTGGGAGGGCCGGCACTACGACTACCGTGTGGTCAATCCGTGGGTGAGGCCCCTGCAGAAGCCCCATCCGCCGATCTGGATTCCCGGCGTGGTCAGCCCGGAGTCGGTCAGGTGGGCAGCCGAGCACCGCTACCCGTACGTGGCGCTGGCCCCGCCGCTCCACACTCATCGATGAGATCTACGACCTCTACGACGAGGTGGCGGCGAAAACAGGATTCACGCCGACCTCGGAGCAGCGCGGATACGTCATCCGGGTGAGCGTGGCCGACACCGACGAAAAGGCCTACGAGGAGGGCCGGCACTTCTTCTGGCAGCTGGGGACGTCGTTCGGAGTCGCCCCGCGCCACTGGCTGCAACCTCCGGGGTACGTGAGCCGCGAGGCCAGGCAGAGCCGGCGGGAACAGGCGCGGGTGGGCTCGGTCAACGTCACCCCTGGCGGCCCCAGCCTCAGCTACGAGGAGGCCCATGCCACGTACCAGATCGTCTCCGGCAACCCCGACACCGTGATCAGGAAGCTGCAGCACATCATCGACGTCGTGGATCCGGGGTACATGGTCTTCTGGGGCCGCGAAGGTCTGATGTCCCACGAGGTCGCCATGCGCGGCATCGATCTGATGACCCAGGAGGTCATCCCCGCCATCAAGGCGTATCGGGCCGACCGTGAAAAGGGGCGGCAGCGCATGGCCGTCGCGAGATAGGGGGAGGCGAGATGCAATCCAAGCCGCGGGTGGCGCTCATCGGCACCGGCGGGACGATCTCCTCGATCGGCCGGAGCAGCCTCGACCTCTGGGAGTACATGGACGGAGGCCGCAAAGCGGAGCCCGACGAGCTCCTGCGTGCGGTTCCCGGAGGCCGCCGAGGCCGCGGAGGTCGTTTCGGTCCGCTTCCGCGCGATGTCGAGCCCGGCCATCGGGCCGGCCGACTGGCTCGAGCTCGACGCGGCGGTGCACGCCGCCGTCGCGCGCGAGGCGCCGCTCGACGGCGTGGTGATCACGCACGGCACGGCGACGCTCGAGGAGACGGCGTACTTCCTGAACCTCACGCTCAAGATCGACACGACCGTCGTGCTGGTCGGTTCGCAGCGGCCGGCCACGGGCCTCAGCTCCGACGCGGGGCTCAACCTCCTGAACGCGGTGCGCGTCGCGGGAGCGCCCGAGGCGCGCGGCCTCGGGGTGCTCGTGCTCCTCAACGACGAGATCCAGGCCGCGCGGGAAGTGACCAAGGCGTCGACGCTCCGGCTCGAGACCTTCCGGAGCCCGGACCTCGGCATGCTCGGCTACGCGGACCCGGATGGTCGCGTCGCCATCTATCGGCGGCCGTCGCGGCGCCACGCACCGGGCGACGGAGTTCGACGTGCGCGGGCGCACCGACCTCCCGCGCGTGGACATCGCGGCGTCGTATGCCGGTGCGGACGGCGCGGCCATCCAGGCCTTCGTCGCCGCCGGCGCCCGGGCCATCGTCTCGGCGTCGCTCCCGCCCGGGGTGACGACGCCGGCCGAGACGGATGCGCTTCGAGAGGCGCGACGGCGCGGCGTCCTGGTCGTGCTGTCGAGCCGGGCGGGGAGCGGTCGGGTCCTGCCCCGCACGACCGTGCGCGAGCAGGGCTTCGTCGTCGCCGACAATCTGAATCCCCAGAAGGCGCGCGTGCTCACCATGCTGGCCCTCACACGCACCGACGACGCAGCCGAGGTCCAGCGCATGTTCGACGAGTACTGAGACGGAGACCACGCCATGCTCGATCTCGTGATCCGCGGTGGACAGGTCGTCACTCCCCAGGGCGTGGGCGCCTGGGACGTCGGCGTCGAGGGCGAGCGCATCGTCGCCGTCGCCGCGCCCGGCACGCTGCCCCACGAAGCGGGCCGCGTGGTCGACGCCACCGGCAAGCTCGTCATCCCCGGCGGTATCGACCCGCACGTGCACACCCACTGGCCGATCCCGGCGCTCGGCGGCGGGTTCACGACGAGCGCGCCGCCCGAGCAGGTCAGCCGCGCGGCCATCTGCGGCGGGACGACCACGCTCGTCGACTTCGCCGTCTGGGAGCCGGGCATGACCATCGCGCGGGCCATCGACGAGAAGGAGGCGGTCTGGCGCCCGGGCTACACGGATCATGCCCTCCACGTGATGCTCCAGGGCGCCGTTCCGCCGGACGTCATCGAGCAGATCCCGGAAGCCATCCAGGCGGGCTTCGCGAGCTTGAAGATCTTCACCACCGACGTGCGGCCGATCGGCAAGGGCCGCATGATCCGCCTCGGCCACCTGTGGGCCATCATGGAGACGGCGGCCAAGCACGGCGGCATCCTGGCCATCCACGCCGAGGACGACGACCTCGTCATGTACATGTACGAGCGCCTCGAGCGCGAAGGCCGTACGGATATCCAGTACATGCCGCTCGTCCACAGCGCCATGTCGGAAGACATCTCGTTCCGCCGCGTGCTGCGGTTGGCGCGCTACGTCGAGGGCGCCGCCGTGTACTTCGTGCACGTGAGCGCCGGGGCGGGCGTGGAAGCCATCGCCGAGGCGCGTGGCGAGGGCCGCGCCATCTACGGGGAGACCCTGCACCACTACGCGACCTTCACCGCGGACGCCTACCTTCGGCCCGACGGCGTCCTCTACCACACCTACCCCTCGCTCAAGTACGAGGAGGACCGCCAGCGCCTGTGGAGCGGGCTCCGGAGCGGAACCCTGAGCACCGTGGCCACCGACGAGCTGTGCACGCCGCGCGCGATCAAGGTCCGCAGCCGCCACGTCGCCGACGCCACCGGCGGCCACGTGGGCGTGGAGACGCGCGTGCCCATCATCTACACCGAGGGGGTGTCCAAGCGCGGGATGTCGCTCGAGCGCTTCGTGGATGTCACCTCGACGAACGCGGCGAAGCTCCTCGGCCTCTATCCAAGAAAGGGCGTGCTCGCCCCGGGCAGCGACGCTGACGTAGTGGTCTTCGACCCGACGGTGCGGCGGACGCTGCGTTCCGAGGACCTCCACGGTTCCGACTACAGCGCCTGGGACGGCTGGGAGGTCCACGGCTGGCCGGCCGTGGTGATCCTGCGCGGCAAGGTGGTCGTGGAGAACGGGAAGCTCGGCGGGCAGGCGGGCGACGGCCACCGCGTGCCCGGAAAGCTCGCCGCCGCCATTCAGGATGGCCCCGCCGTGTGAGGGTTCAGCGCGAGGCATCGTCCTTCAGTGGCTCGGCCCCCGCGATCATGCCCCGGTGCTCGCGTGAGCCCTGGAGATAGTCAGTGGCCTGAAACCGGCGCGCCGGCAGAGTTCGGTGGGCGTGGCGGCCTCCCTTTGCGGCTAAGATAGCGCCCATGCAAATTGGCGTGACGATTCCGAATAACTGGGGTATCGCTGATCCCCGGCAAGTCCTGGCCATGGGGCCACTGGCCGAAGCGCTGGGCTACGACTCCATCTGGGTCATGGACCATCTGTTGAACAGCGGCTACATCCGGGAACGCCTCGATGACAAGCCCTACTATCATCCCCTGGCCACGCTGTCCTACCTGGCAGCGACCACCAGGCGCGTCAGCCTGGGCACCTCGGTGCTGGTGTTGCCGTACCACAACCCGGTGGAGCTGGCCAAGTACGCCGCGACGTTGGATCAGATGTCGGGTGGGCGGGTGATCCTGGGCGTCGGGGCGGGCGCGATGACCGAGGAGTTCGAGGCCCTGGGCGTCCCGTTCCGGCAGCGCGGTGCTCTCACGAACGAGAGCATGGAGATCATGAAGGAGCTGTGGACGAAGCCCGATCCCCACTACAAGAGCCCGCGCTGGAACCTCGCTGGCTTCAAGTTCGCCCCCAAGCCGGCGCAGCAACCGGCGATCCCTCTGTGGGTGGGCGGCTCGAGTCCAGGAGCGCTTGAGGCGTGCGGCGACCCTGGGAGATGGCTGGCACCCCACCGGCCTGTCTCCCGAGGAGTTTCGCGGGGGGTGCGAGGAAGTGCGGAAGCTGGCCACGGCGGCGGGACGGGATCCAGATCTCCTGACCATGTCGATGCGCGTGGAAGTCGAGGTGGGCGGCAAGGCGTCGAGCCAGCGAGCGGCGGGTCGCGCGCGTCTTCCCGGAGACGACGCGGACCAGATGATCGCGGGCATTCGAGCCTACCAGCGCGCCGGCGTTGACCATATCGTGCTGGCATTGAACTCAGGAGACATCGCGCAGCATCACGGCACTGATGGCGGACATCGCCCAGAAGGTCGTGCCCCGTCTGGGTGGCTGAGCCCTTGACCTCGCAAGGAGCAGGGCCGACTCTCTCGTCAGAAACGGGCAGTTCGATTGCGGCGCCGGCCACGAGCCAGAAAGGTAGGGAGTGCTTCATGCTGATCGTCGACGCGCAGATCCACATCTGGAAGAACAACAAGCCGACGAACCCGAACCACCGTCAGGTCACCGACTTCACCGCGGACGACGTGCTGAAGGAGATGGACGAAGGCGGGGTCAACGCGGCGCTGATCCATCCGCCGGGGTGGGATCCCAATTCCAACGCGCTCGCGGTCGAGGCCGCGCGCCAGCATCCCAACCGGCTCGCCATTCTCGGCAATTTCCCGCTCGATCGGCCGGAGAGCCGGACCTTGGTCGACGGCATGAAGAGCCGACCGGGGATGCTCGGGCTGCGCTTCGCGTTGCTCCAGCCGCATCAGCAGACCTGGCTGACCGATGGAACCCTGGACTGGCTGTGGCCCGCCGCCGAGCGCGCCGGACTGCCGATCGCGCTCCTTGGCCCCGGTCTCCTGCAGGCCGTCGGCTCAGATCGCGGAGCGCCATCCGGGGCTCAAGCTGATCATCGATCACTTCGGGCGCCCCGACGCGGCCTGGACGAACCTGCCAGACCTCGTCGCCGCGGCCAGGCATCGCAATGTGGCGCTGAAGGCCACGGGCGCCCCGAGCTACTCCAGCGAGCCCTATCCCTATCGCAACATCCACGGACACATCCGGAAGCTCTACGACGCCTTCGGTCCCGAGCGCATGTTCTGGGGGACCGACATCACGCGCATGCCGTGTTCGTGGCGGCAGTGCGTGACGATGTTCACCGAAGAGCTCCCGTGGCTGTCGGCGAAGGACAAAGAGCTGATCATGGGGCGGGCCGTGTGCACGTGGCTCGGCTGGAAGCTGCCGGGATGACGGCGACACGGCCGAGCGGCTCGACGTAGCAGAGGGACGGAAGGGAGGGCCATCGCAATGCGTTCGCGTGGTCTCGTCTCGCTCGCGCTCCTCGCGCTGCTCCTCGCCGGCGCTGCCTCAGTGGCCGTGCCGCCGGGACGCGCGGAGGCGCCCGCGGGCCAGGTCACGTGGGCCGTCCCGGTGGCCCTGGCCCCGGCGTGGTTCGATCCGGCCGACGCGACGGGGATCCTCACTCCCTTCATGATCCTCTACGCGCTGCACGACGCCCTCGTGAAGCCCCTGCCCGGAAAGGCGATGGCGCCGAGCCTGGCCGAGAGCTGGAGCGTATCGCCGGACGGGCTGACCTACGAGTTCGTGCTGCGGCAGGGCGTGCGGTTCCACAACGGCGATCTCGTGACGGCCGACGACGTGAAGTTCTCGTTCGAGCGGTACCGCGGCGTGTCGGCCAAGTTGCTCAAGGATCGGGTGCGGCAGGTCCAGGTCGTCGACCCCCATCGCGTGCGCTTCCAGCTCAGCGAGCCGTGGCCCGACTTCCTCACCTTCTACGCGACCCCCGCGACCGGCGCGGCGTGGATCGTCCCCGCGAAATACGTCGCGAAGGTCGGCGACGACGGCTTCAAGAGGGCGCCGGTCGGCGCCGGGCCCTACCGGTTCGTCTCGTTCACTCCGGGCGTGGAGCTCGTCCTCGAGGCGCACGAGCCGTACTGGAGGAAGAGCCCGAGCGTCAAGCGCCTCGTGTTCAAGTCCGTGCCCGACGAGGTGACGCGGCTGGCCATGCTCAAGCGCGGGGAAGCCGACATCGCCTACGTGATCCGCGGCCCGCTCGCCGAGGATGTCCGGCGCACGCCCGGGCTCACCCTGAAGCCGGTGCACTTCTACGGGGAGCAGTGGGTGCTCTTCACCGAACAATGGGACGCCAGGTCGCTCTGGGCGGACCGCCGCGTGCGTCTGGCCGTCAACCTCGCGATCGATCGCCAGGCCATCAACCAGTCGATCACTCTGGGCTTCTCGCGGCTGACGGGCAGCATCATCCCGCAAGACTTCGAGTTCTCCTGGCCCGCCCCGCTCTACCCCTACGACCCGCGGAAAGCAAAGCAGCTGCTGACGGAGGCCGGGTATCCACAGGGGTTCGATGCCGGTGAGTTCGCGGCCGACACCAACTTCGCGGAGTACGCCGAGGCGGCCGCCAACGACCTCGCGGCGGTCGGTATCCGCACGCGAATCCGCGTCCTCGAGCGCGCCGCCTACTTCACCCAGGTCCGCGAGAAGAAGCTCCGCCCCCTCGTGTACCTCGCCAGTGCGGCCTACGGCAACGCGGCGACCCGACTCGATTCCTTCGTGGCTGCCGGGGGCCTGTACACGTACGGAAGCTACCCCGACCTCGAGGGCCTCATCCAGGAACAGGCCACCGAGCGCGATCGCAAGCGGCGGGAGGCGACACTGCACCGGATCCAGCAGCTCATGCACGAGCGGGTGATGTTCGCGCCCATCTGGAATATCGCCAGCCTGAACGCCTACGGCCCGCGGGTGGCGGAGTCGGGGCTCGGGCTGATCGCCAGCTATCTCTTCAGCGCGCCCTACGAGGAGGTCAGGCTCAAGGGTCGCTGACGAGTTGTCGCAGGGCCTACGGCGCGGGCGGTATTCACTTGCGGCAGTTGGTGCACGCGTCTACGGTGTAGCCACGCCGGACCGCACAGCGACTGGGAGCAGGTCGGAGAACGAGGCGTCCCGGCGGGGGGTACGAGCGTGAATCGAGGAGCGTCCCGGCTTGCCGGGGTGCACGAGCGTGAATCGAGGAGCGTCCCGGCTTGCCGGGGGCACGAGCGTGAATCGAGGAGCGTCCCGGCTGTGCCGGGGTGCACGAGCGTGAATCGAGGAGCGTCCCGGCTGTGCCGGGGTGCACGAGCGTGAATCGAGGAGCGTCCCGGCTTCGCCGGGGCGCGACGAGCGTTGGGGGGTGTGGGGGGCCATGTCGGGGCCCCCCACGTGATAGGAGGGCCATGGTGGACGAGGCTGACCCCAAGGGAAACCCGATCGGAACCGAGCTGGTGTACGAGGACGAGAGCGTGCGGGTCTGGCGGATCGAGCTGGCGCCGGGGGAGAAGGCCGGTTGGCACACCCACCACCTCGACTACACCTCGATCGTCGTCGAGGGAGACGTCGTCGAGCGGCCGAACGCCGACGGCACGGTGGACCGGATCGAGGTGACCCCGGGGGCGATCATGCGCTGGAACCAGGGCACCCTGCGGCACGCGCTGCGCAACGTCGGGACAAAGCCGTTCCGCAACGTCATCGTCGAAGTCAAGGGCCGGCGAACCGGCGCCTGACGAAGCCGAGAAAGGAACGAGCATGTCCAGCGAAAATGGGCGAACCCGAACGATCACTCGGCGCGCGGCGCTGCGCGCCCTGGGCCTCACCGCCGCGGCGGCGGGGCTGTCCGCCCGGGTCGCGGCCGCCGCCGCGCCAGCCGGCGAGGTCAAGATCGGCCTCGCGGCCGAGCCGAACACCTTCGACCCGCACCTGACCGTTGGCCGCAACACCCAGATCTTCATCGTCAACGTCTACGACGGACTGACGGCCCGCGACGCCCAGGGCAACCTGGTGCCCGCCCTCGCCGAGTCCTGGAAGCGGCTGAACCCGACCACCTGGCAGTTCACCCTGCGCAAGGGGGTGAAGTTTCACAACGGCGACGACTTCAACGCCGAGTCGGTCAAGTTCACCCTCGACCGCGCGACCAACCCGGAGACCAAGGCCACCATCAGCTCCGAGCTCAGCACGATCGCCAGCACGGAGATCGTGGATCCCTTCACGGTGAACGTGGTCACCAAGGCCCCCGACTTCCTGTTGCCCGTCCGCCTGGGCGAGCTGTACGGCCTGATGCTCTCGTCGAAGCACACCAACGCCGTGGGCAAGGAGGCCATCGCCACCAAGCCGAACGGAACCGGTCCGTTCAAGCTGGTCACGTGGGCCAAGAACGAGCGGCTGGTGCTCGAGGCCAACGAGAGCTACTGGCGCGGCGCGCCGAAGGTGAAGAGGATCACCGTCCGGCCGATCCTCGAGGATGCCGCTCGGGTCGCCGCCCTCCAGACCGGCGAGGTGGACCTGGCCGCGCCCATCCCCCACGTCCGGATCGAGGAGCTGAAGCGGAACGACAAGCTGGTGATCAAGACGATCGCCGCGCCCCGCATCTTTCACGTGACCATCGACGTGCGCAAGCCGCCGTTCGACAACGTCAAGGTGCGCCAGGCGCTGAACTACGCGGTGGACGTCAACGCGATCCTCAAGACCCTCTACTTCGGTCACGGCACCCGGCTGGCCACCGTGGTGGACAAGGGGGCGCTGGGGTACGACCCGAGCGTCCAGCCCTACCCGTACGACCCGAACAAGGCGAAGGCGCTGCTGGCCGAGGCCGGCTATCCGAACGGCTTCGAGGCCGAGTTCGACAGCTTCACCGGCAGCATCGCCGACCACGCCAAGCCGGCCGAGGCGATCGCCGGCTATCTCCAGAAGGTTGGGATCAAGGTCAAGCTCAACGTCTTCGAGTTTTCCGCCTTCGGCCCGCGACGCGTGCAAAACCGGACCGCGCCGCTGTTCATCTACAGCATCGGCAACGCCTATCTGGAGCCCTCGTGGGTGATCCGCTGGATGACCCAGGGCGGCCTCGGCATGCATTACAAGAACGCCAAGCTCGACGAGCTGCTGACCCGGATCGAGGGAACCGACGATCCGAAGAGGCGGGCGCCGCAGTACAGCGACGTCCAGAAGCTGATCAAGGAAGAGGCGCCGTTCATCTTCCTCTACCAGGCCGACGCAGCGTTCGGCATGAGCACCAGGGTCGACTACACGCCGCGCCCGGACGAGACCCAGTGGCTGTATCCGCTGGCGCTGAAGGGATGAGAGCCGACTGAGAGATGGGGGGCCCCGACATGGCCCCCCATGCCCCCCGCTCGGAGCGCCCCGGCGTAGCCGTGACGCTCCTCGATTCGCGCACGGGTTCATGACATGCGCGCCTACATCGCCGGCCGACTCGCCACGGCGGTGCTCGTCATCTTCGGTGTGTCGGTCGTGTCGTTCTTCCTGACGTTCCTCACCGGGGATCCGGCCGAGATCATGCTGCCGCCGGGGGCGACGGGGGTGCAGATCGAGAAGTTCCGGGCCGAGTGGGGATTCGATGACCCGCTGCCTGTCCAGTACTGGCGGTTCCTGAAGCGGGCGGTCCAGGGAGACTTCGGGATCTCGCTGCGGCATGGCCAGTCGTCGCTGCCGTTGATCGCGGCGCGGCTTGCCGGCCACGCTCCAGCTCACGGTGACGGCGATGCTCCTGGCCATCGCGCTGGCCGTGCCACTCGGCGTGCTGGCGGCCACCCACCGCGGCAGCCCGATCGACCTCCTCGCGATGGGGGTGGCGCTGGTCGGCCAGTCGGTGCCGAACTTCTGGCTGGCCATCATGATGATCCTGCTCTTCGCCGTCTCCTGGGGGGTCTTGCCCACCTCCGGGCGCGGCGGGTGGGCGCACGTGGTGATGCCGGCCACCGCCATCGCGATCAATCTGATGGCGCTGCTGACCCGTCTGGTCCGCTCGACCATGATCGAGATGCTCTCCGAAGACTATGTCCGGACCGCCCGCGCGAAGGGCCTGCGCGAGCTATTCGTGACGAGCCGCCACGCCCTGCCCAACGCGCTGATCCCGCTGGTCACGGTGGTGGGGCTGCAGTTCGGCTACATCCTGGGCGGGGCGGTGGTGATCGAGACGATCTTCACGTGGCCCGGTGTCGGACTGTTCACGATCCAGGCGATCCTCAACCGCGACTACCCGGTCGTGCAGGCCTCGGTGTTCATCCTGGCCACGGCGGTGGTGCTGATCAACCTGACCGTGGATCTGCTGTACGTCTGGCTCGACCCGCGCATCCGGGTGACGTAGGTGTTCGGCCCCTCGCTGCGGCTGGCCCGGCGCAGCCCGCTGGCCAGCGTCGGCGCGCTGATCGTCGGCCTGGTGATCGTGGCGGCGCTGGCCGCGCCGTTGCTGGCCACCACCGATCCGATCGAACAGGATCTGACCGTCGCGCTGAAGCCGCCGTTCTGGCTGGCCGACGGCTCGCTCCAGCACCCGCTCGGCACCGACCACCTCGGGCGGGACGTCTACTCGCGCCTGGTCTACGGCGCCCAGATCTCGCTGACGATCAGCGTGCTGGCGGCGCTCCTGGGCGCGGCGGTCGGGGTGGCGGCCGGGCTGGTGGCCGGGTACCTCGGCGGGCGGATCGACGCCGTCATCATGCGGATCACGGACCTGAACCTGGCGTTCCCGCTCATTCTATTGGCGCTGGCCGTGGTGGCGCTCCTCGGCGCCAACCTGCGCAACCTGGTGATCGTCATGGCCGTCACCACCTGGATGATCTACGCGCGGGTGGTGCGTGGGCTTAGCCTGGGGCTTCGCGAGCGGGAGTTCGTCCAGGCGGCCCGGGCTCTCGGGGCGCACGACAGGAGGATCATCGCCCGCCACGTCCTGCCGAACGTGCTGGCGCCGGTCATGGTCATCTGGACGCTGGAGGTGGCGCGGATCATCCTGATGGAGTCCGCGCTCTCCTTCCTCGGCCTCGGCGTGCCGCCGCCGACACCCACCTGGGGCCGGATGCTGGCGGAGGGCCGCGACTACCTGACGGTGGCCGGCTGGATCGCCATCTTCCCGGGAATCGCGATCTTGGTGACGGTGCTCGGCATCAACTTCCTCGGCGACGGTCTGCGCGACCTGCTCGACCCGCGGCTGCGGCAGCAGACGTAGTCGTCGCGTGCTACCGCGCCTGGGCCCGCTCAATCCGGCCTGACGACGAAACCCTCTCGGCGCGCGGCCTCCCGCAGTCGCTGGTCGAAGGAGATGAACTCGTTGCTTGCTGTTTCACCGCGGCACCACAGCAAGGCAGCAGCCAGCTGGAACCCGTCGGCCGCGCGGAGGGCGTGCACGCCGAGCAAACGGTCGGCCCGCGTCCGGACCGGCTCGCTCGGTTGGACCTCCGACCACTCCCCGGCCAGTCGGATAAGGATTGCGCGGGCACGCTCGACGATCGGAGGGCTGACCAGACGCTCGCGCTGGCCACGCAGGAGCGCCGACAAGCACTCGGTCCTTGTCGCCCACCAGACGACCAGTGCCGGATCGGCGACCACGAGATCGCGCACGACTGTGCGTCTCCGGCTGCGTCAGGCAGAGCGGCACGACGGCCGAGGCGTCCCAGAATCTCACTCGTGGCTCACCGGCTCGCCTCGCGCTCCTCGAGCAAGGCCTTCAGCACAGCGCCCCGGGGGTCACGGGCCCGCGGCAGCTTCCAGAAGTCCCGCGGGAGGCGCCCGCTGCCCAGGCGGATCAGGCCCTGGCGCTCGAGGTCACGCAAACTCTCGAGATCGCGGCTTCCCTTGGGGATCGGGACCAGCCTGGCCACGGCGACTCCCCGCTCGGTCACGACGATCTCGTCGCCTCCCTTGACCAGGCGCAGGTATCGGCTCAACTCGGTCTTCAGGCGAACAACCGTGGCTGTTTGCATGAGACCAGTGTAGTCACTTCATGAGGACCTCACAAGCCGGCAACCACCATCTCGTCACGGCTTCTTGAGGCGCATCTCCTCGTAGGGCGCGGCCATGTAGAGGAGCGGGTTCAGGCCGATGGCGGGCTCCTCGACGCGCGGGCCCACGCCGTGCAGGGTGGCCGGCTCGAAGATCGGGGCGTGCATGACCCGCTCGTGCATGAGCCGCTGGATCTGATGCAGGAGCGCCTCGCGCTTCTTGCGGTCGCGCTCCTGCGCCTGCTGCTGGAACAGGTCGTCGAGGTCGGGATAGCCGCCATAGGCGTAGGCCGAGCCGGAGACCACGAAGGCCTCGATGCGGGTGGCGGCGTTGCCCTGGGCGGCGGTGGCGTTGGCGATCAGGCCTCCGAGCTTCTTGGCCCGCCAGGACTCGAGGAAGGTCGCGCGCTCCATCGAGCGCACGCGCGTGCGGATGCCCACCGCGGCGAAGTTGTTGGCGAAGGCCTCGCCCATGGTGGTGAACGGAGGCAGCGGGGTCACATCGCCGGCATCGAAGCCGCTGGGATAGCCGGCCTCGGCGAGGAGGCGCTTCGCCCGCGTGGGGTCGTAGGGGTAGGGCTCGATCCGCAGCGCGAAGTCCATGATGCTCGGGATGATCGAGCCGGTCAGACGCGAATAGCCCAGCCGCTCCGCCTCGTTGATGCCCTGCTTGTCGAGGGCCAGGTTCGCGGCCAGCCGCACGCGGCGATCCTGCCAGGGGGACTTGGGCTTCCACTGCTCGGGGAACTCGATCCACCAGGTCCCGCTGGGGATGACGTAGACGAGGCGGAGCTTGGGGTCGGCCTTGACCGTCGCCGCCTCCACGCCGACCATCAGATAGCCGATGTCCGCCTCTCCGGTCTTCAGCATGGCCAGCCGCGTGGTGCGATCGGGAACGCCCTTGATGACGACGCGCTTGATCGACGGCTTTTTCCGCCAGTACTGGTCGTTGGCCTCGAGCACGATCTCCTGGCCGGGGTCCATGCGCACGAACCGATAGGGCCCGAGGCCCACGGGCTGGCGCTTGAAGCCGTCCTCGCCGACCTTCTCGATGTACTTCTTCGGCACGATCCACGCCGCCCCGGTGGCGGGCGTCGCGTAGAAGACGAGGAAGTCCGGCCAGGGCTTGTGCAGCACGAATCGCACGCGGTACGGATCGACGAGGTCCACCGACTTCACGCGGTCGTGCAGCAGCTTGGCCGAGGCACCGCGGTAGCGCAGGAAGCTGAACTTGACGTCCTCCGCGGTGAAGGGGTCGCCGTTGTGGAATTTCAGACCTTCCCGCAGCTTGAAGTCGTAGGTGAGCCCGTCGGGGCTCTCGCGCCAGGACTCGGCCAGGCACGGCGCCATGTCGTTGCCGGGCAGGGGCTTCATGAGCGCGTCGTGCAGCGCGTAGAGGAACACGAAGGGGGTGCCGAGCCCCGCCGTCTCCGCGGGGTCGAGGAACGCGGTGGCGATCGAGGTGTCGAAGGCGATGGTGAGCTGGCCGTCGGGCTGGCCCTGGGCGTGGACCGTCCCGGACGAGAGCGCGATCAGGACGAGGGGGACGAGCGCGATCCGGACGATGCGTGGACCCATCTCGGACCTCCAGTTCGTCGGGGGTGCCGGGTATCCTACCAGTCCCGCCGGACCGGCCGGCGCGAATTCTCCCGTATCGTGCTAGGGTTCAGGGTCACATCGCGGGGTCGAATCGACCGGCCACGAGGAGGGGTATGCGCTTCGGCTTCTTCGACCAACTGCCGTGTGCGGGCGGGGCCTCGGAGCGTCAGCGATACCGGGACCTCATCGCGCAGATCGAGCTCGGGGAGGTCCTGGGCTTCGATACCGTCTGGCTCGGCGAGCTCCACTTCAGCCGCGCGTTCTCGATTCTCGCCGACCCGCTCATGGTGCTGGCCGCCGCCGCGCAGCGGACGACGCGGATTCGCCTGGGGACGGCGGTGACCCTCCTGCCCTTGCACAACCCGGTGAAGATCGCCGAAGAAGCCGCCATCGCCGACATCCTCAGCGACGGCCGCCTGGAGTTCGGCGTGGGGCGCGGCACGGCCCCGATCCACTACGCGGGATACGACGTCCCCCAGGAAGAGAGCCGGGAACGCTTCGAGGAGGCGCTCGACTTCATCCTCCAGGCGTGGACGCAGACGCAGTTCTCGTCCCAGGGAAAGTACTTTCGGGCCCGAGATCTGACGGTGGTGCCCAAACCCGTGCAGACTCCGCATCCCCCCGTGCGGATCGCCGCGAATAGCCCGGACACCTTCCCGCTGGCCGCGCGCCGCCGATTGCCCATCTTTGCCACGCCGCTCATCAATCCCCCGGACAAGCTGAAAGAGGGCCTGGCGGTGTATCGCGACGGTCTCCCCGCCGGCACCCGCGGCGACGCTGCCCTCGCGTTTCCGGTGCACGTCACCACGAGCCGGGCCCAGGCGCGCCAGGAGTGTGAGGCGAGTCTGCTGCACTTCTTGCGGGAGGCCGGGGAGCGGCTTCGGCCGCTGGGCGACGCGGACATCAAGAGCTTCGAGGCCTTTCGGCAGGTCCTGGCCAGGATCGAGCGGGTGACGTACGAGGATGTCGACCGGGAGATGGCCGTGTTTGGCGATCCCGAGTATTGCGTGCAGCGCGTCCACGCCTTGCGGCGTGAGTACCAGATGGACGAGTTCATCTGTTATTTCAATCAAGGTGGGCTCATGGATCACGCCATGGTCAAACAATCGATGACGCGGTTCGCCCGAGAAGTGCTGCCGCACTGCCGGTAGGGGACATCGACCAGGGAATCCACTCAGCACAGGAGGTCAGCCATGGCGCGCACGTACAAGATCATCGATGCCGACGGCCACATCCTCGAGCCTCTCGACATGTGGGACACGTACATGGATCCCGCCTACCGCGAGCGGGCCCCGCGCATGATCCTCGACGACAACGGCAAGGAGCGCCTGCTCGTGGAGGGCAAGGTCCTCGGCAATCCCAAGGGGTTGGGACGGCTCGGCGGCGTGGGTGCCCGCGACGGCTCCGTGGCGGTCGACACGATGATGTACAAGGACGGGCGCCCGGGCGGCTTCGACCCGCACGCGCGCATCAAGGACCTGGACGTCGACGGCATCGACGCGGCGTTCCTCTATCCGAGCATCGGCTTGTTTTCCGGAGCCGTGAGCGATCCGAAGCTGGCCGCCGCCATGTGCCGCGCCTACAACCGCTGGCTGGCCGACTACTGCCAGCCCTACCCCGATCGCCTCTTCGGCATCGCCATGCTCCCCATGCAGTCGATCGACCTGGCCATCGAGGAGATGCGCTTCGCGCGCAAGGATCTCGGGATGAAGGGCGGCTTCCTGCGGCCCAACCCGTACAACGGCCGGATGGCCAACCATCCGGACTACGACCCCTTCTGGGCCGAAGCCCAGGCTCTCGACTTCTCCATCGGCTTCCACGAAGGCGCCTCGGGCGGCATGCCCACCGTCGGCGTCGATCGCTTCGAAGGCCGCGGGGCCCGGCACATCATCTCGCACACGATGGAGATGATGCTGGTGGCGCTGAGTGTCATCTGGGGCGGCGTGTGCGAGCGCTTCCCGCGCATCCGCATCGGCTTCCTGGAATCGGGCGGCGGCTGGATCGCGCCCTGGCTGGATCGGATGGACCGCCACTTCGACGACCAGGGCTTCAACGACTCCGGGCTCACCACGCGACCGAGCGAGCTGTTCCAGCGGAATTGCTGGATCTCCTTCGAGCCGGTGGAGGGCGCGCTCGACGTGCTCGCCGACTACATCGGGCCGCACAAGATCCTGTGGGCCACCGACTACCCGCATGCCGACGGGTTCTTTCCCGGCGCGCCGGCGCTGATTGCCCAGCGCACGGCGCTCTCCGAGGCCACGCGGAGCGAGATCCTGGCCGGCGGTGCGATGCGGTTCTACGGCTTGGCGTGACGACGGGCGCCGCGCGCTCCGCCTGAAGAGGATGCCATGGCAGGCGCCGACATCACGTACCGGACCCGGAACAACGAGACGTTCGACGGCTACCTCACGGCCCCCGCCGGGCCCGCGAAGGTGCCAGGGATTCTCCTCATCACCGCCATCTTTGGCGTCGATCAAGAAATGCGCGAGCTGTCGGACGCCTGGGCGAACGACGGCTTCATCGTCTCCACCCCCGACATCTTCTGGCGCCAGATGCCGGGCCCGACGGCCGACATGAGCGTGGCGTTCGACCGGTACGGGAAGTTCGACCCCGTGCAGGGCATGAAGGACCTCGAGGACCTGATACGGGATTTGCAGTCGCGGCCGCAGTGCAACGGCAAGGTGGCGATCCTCGGTTTCTGCTTCGGCGGGCGTTACGCGCTCCTCGGCGCGGCCCGGCTCGGCATCAACGCGGCCGGCTCGTTCCACGGCACCATGATGGGTCAGCACCTCGACGAGGTGGACAAGGTCACGTGCCCGGTGAGCTTCCACTACGGCGATTCGGATCCGGTCGTGCCCATGGACGAGGTCGCCGGCATCCGCAAGGCGTTCGCCGGCCGGTCCAACGCGGATATTCACGTCTACCCAGGTGCGGGCCACAACTTCGCGATGCCGCGCAAGGAGGGCTACCACCCGGCGGCGGCGCACGAGTCGCGCGCACGGGTCCTCCGCCGCTTCAAGTCCATGTGACGGAGGCGGGCCGAGCGCGCGACGGTGGCCCCCGGGTTCAGGGCTCCAGGTAGTACAACAGGGAAGGGGAGCGCGTGACATGAAGTTCGGGATCCACATCGGTCACATGGGCGGTCCGCTCGGCGAGATGCGCAAGCTGTGGAAGTTCGCCGACGCCAAGGGCTTCGACTGGTTCTCGGTGTCCGATCACTTCCAGGAATCGCCGCCGCGCGGTGGAGACATGGACTGCTACGAGGCGATCGCCACCTTGACGGCGGCCGCCATGGACACGGAGCGCATCCGGCTGGGCAGCGGCGTCTACTGCGTCGTGTACCGCAACCCCGCGCTGCTCGCCAAGTCGCTCACCACGATCGACCATCTGTCGAACGGGCGCGTCGAGTGCGGGCTGGGCGCCGGCTGGCACGCCGTCGAGGCCGAGGCCTACGGCTACGCGTTCCCGTCGATCGGTCCGCGCGAGGACATGCTCGAGGAGTACGCGCAAATCTTGCGCCTGCTCCTCGACCCCGAGCAGCGGCGCGCGGACTTCGAGGGGAAGCACTTCCGCGTGACCAACGCCCCCAACTATCCCAAACCGCTGCAGCCCCGCATTCCCATCTGGATCGGTGGGCGCGGCGAGAAGCGCACCTTGCGCGCGGCCGCGAAATACGCCGACGGGTGGAACGCCGCCTACATCGGCCCGGACGACTGGAAGCACAAGAGCCAGGTACTCGACCAGTGGTGCGAGAAGGCAAGGGCGCGACCCGAAGACGATCATGCGCTCCGTGAACCTCGGCTTCTATCTGGGGGCCGACGCCACGGGCGTCGCCCGCGCCGACGAGATCTTCCGCGGCCACTGGGGGGGCAGCGCGGAGCGTGCCGCCCGCACGGGCTATCTGCGGGGGACGGTGAAGGACGCGCGCGCGATGGTGGACGAGTTCCGCGCGCTCGGCTGCACGCGGCTCAACATCGCGTTCCGTGAAGGGCCCTACGACTGGGAGGCGCTGGAAGCCTTCGCCGCCGAGATCGTGCGCAAGGGCTGAAGAACAACGCCGCCCCGCTCCGACCAAGCACAAGGAGGAGTCATGCTCAACCCAGGAGACAAGGCCCCCGATTTCACTGGCCGCGATCACACCGGCAACACCGTGAAGCTCTCGGACTTCAAGGGCAAGTCGGTCGTGCTCTGGTTCTTCCCCAAGGCCGACACCCCTGGCTGAACCGCGGAGGGTTGCGGGTTCCGCGACCTGAAGGCGGACTACGATCGGAAGAACGCGGTGATCCTCGGCGTGTCCTTCGATACCCCCGCCGAGAACAAGAAGTTCGCCGAGAAGTTCGCCTTCAACTTCCCGCTGATCTGCGACACCGACCGGACGATCGGCACCGCCTACGGAGCCAACGTCGACCCGAACAAGGGCGCGCAGCGCGTCGGGGTGGTGATCGACCGGGACGGCAAGATCAAGGAGTGGCACGCGCGCGTCGACGCCCGCGCCTGGCCGGCCGAGGTCGTCGGCACGCTGTAGGAGCGGGGATCTCACGCGCGCGACGAGCGCCGGGGGGCATGGGGGGTCGCGGGAGCCCGGCCTCCCGAGCGGCGAGCGATACCGAGGAGCGCCACGGCTTGGCCGGGGCGCGACGAGCGCCGGGGGGCATGGGGGGCCCTTCGAGGCCCCCCATATCTAAAGGAGCAGCAGCGATGGAGCTGGGACTCAAGGGCAAGACCGCGCTCGTGACGGGCGCCAGTGAAGGCATCGGCATGGCGATCGCGCGGAAGCTCGCCGAAGAGGGCGTGGGCGTCGCCATCTGCGCCCGCACCGAGGCGAAGCTGAAGGAGACCGCGGCCGCGATCGCCCAGGCCACCGGCATGGAGATCGTGCCGATCCCGGCCGACCTGCGCAGCCTCGCCGGGTGTCAGGGCTTCGTCGAGCAGGCGGCCGAGCAACTGGGCGGCATCGACATCCTGGTCAACAACGCCGGGGCCTCGGCCTTCGGGGCGTTCGTCGATCTGCCGGACGATGCCTTCGTCGATGCCATCAACGGCAAGCTCCTGGGCTACATTCGCTGCGCCAAGGCCGTCATCCCGCACATGCGACGGCGCGGCGGCGGCACCATCGTCAACATCACCGGCACCACCCAGCAAGCCGTTCCCTTTCATACACCGGGCAGCGCCTGTAATGCGGCGATCCGGATGTTCAGCAAGGAGCTCTCCATCGAGCTTGGCCCACTGAACATCCGGGTGAACAGCCTGGCGCCTGGCCGCATCCAGACGGCCCGAGGCGATCGGCTCCTGGAGGCGACCGCCGCGGCCCAGGGCGTCTCGCCGGAGGCCATGCTGAGCCAGCTCGTCAAGACGATCCCGTCGGGCCGGCTGGGCACGATCGACGACATCGCCGACGCGCTGTGCTTCCTCGTCTCCGACCGAGCCACCTACGTCAATGGCGCCGCCTGGGTGGTCGACGGAAGCAAGTCGGTCGTGATCTGAGGGCCACGCCGTCCGGACGCTTGAGGGCGCGGCACGCTCATCGTATCTTTATCGTATGGGCAAGAAAGCCATCTCCGTCACCCTGCGGCCGGAGAACCTGCTCTGGCTTCGGGGACAGACTCGCGCCTCGTCCCGACGGAGCGTGAGCGCAACGCTCGATGAGCTGATCTCCGAGGCCCGGACCGGGGCGCGTGGCCGAGCCGGAGCGATCACCTCCGTCGTCGGCAGCATCCGCATCCTGGGATCCGATCCGGGACTGACGAAGGCAGACGCGGCGATCCGCGACCTCTTCTCGCCGTCTGCGGCGTCTCGACGCCGCGGTGGCCTGGGGGCCGCGCGGCTCCGGTCCCGGCGTGCCTGAGGCCGCGGTCACCGACACGCATCCGCTGTTGTTCCATGCGGCGGGCGGCCGAGGGCTCGGGCGGCAGGCGGCCCAGGTGTTCGACGCCGCCGAGCGGCAGGCCGCCATCATCTACGTCCCCGCGGCGGTCATCTGGGAATGCGGGCTCCTGGCCTGGACGGGACGCGTCGACCTTCGCCGCCCGCTGCCGCAGTTCTTCGCCGATCTGTTTTCCAATCCCGCATATCAACCCGTCGACCTCACCCCCGAGCAGATCTATCAGGCCGATGCGGCGCGGCCCAATCGGGATCCCTTCGACGCGCTGATCTGCGCGGCGGCCCGCCACCTCGAGCTGGCGCTCCTGACTCGAGACGGCGCAATCAAACAGTCCGGCCTCGTCCGCGTGATCTGGTAGGAGCGGATGGAGCGATCGTTCCCGATCGTCAGACACCCCGTGCCGGGGACGCGCACGCCGGTGCTGGTGAGCGTGCCCCACTACGGCACGCAGCCGCTGCCCCACATCACCCGCGACGACTACAGCGAGCCCTGGTTCGAGACCTTCGCCTACGGATTTGCCGATACCTTCGTGGGCGATCTCTACAGCGACCTGCACGAGCACGGGGCCACCGTCCTGGCCACGCCGTTCTCCCGCATGTTCGTCGACGTCAACCGCCGCCGCGACGACTTCGAGCACCACGACGGCGAGGTGCGCTCCCGGCGGGGAGTGGTCCGCACTCACACCATGCGCGATGTGCCCATCTTCACGCGCCCCCTCGAACTGGCCGACCTCGAAGCGCGACTGCAGACGCTCTACGATCCCTACTACGCGGCCCTGGAGCACCTGCTCACCCAGCTGCGTAACGCCTATGGGTACGCGATGCTCCTCGATGGCCACACCGGGAGCCCGCGCCGGATGAAAGACCACCAGGTGATCATCGGCACGCGCCACGATGCCACGTGTGCCCCCCAGCTCGCGGCGACGGTGGCCGCCATCTTCACCCGCCACGGCTTCGAGGTGCACGACAACGTCAGTGGCTACGCGGGCGGCAACATCGTGGCCACGTTCGGTCAACCCCAGGCCCGGCGCGTCCACGCGCTCCAGCTGGAGATCAACGCGTCGTTGCTGATGACGACCACCCGCGAGGAGTTCATCGCCCACGTGTCCCGAGGGGAAATCCCCGAGAAGGCGGAGGAGAACATCGCGCGGGTGCGCCAGTGCCTCCGGGAGGTGCTGGCGGCCCTGCCCTCGGTCCTGGCGACCCTGCACGATTCATAGGAGCCCCGACCATGAGCCCACCTCGAAGGACGGACCGCACACTGCGCGGCAAGATCGCCGTCGTCGGCATCGGCGAAACCACGTACTACAAGCACGGACAGGCGCCCGATCCCGAGGTCACGCTCGCGCTGCAGGCCATCCTGGCGGCGTGCGAGGACGCGGGACTCTCGCCCCTGGAGATCGACGGCTTCGCCTCGTACAGCAACGACCGGAACGAGCCCTCTCGGCTGGCCGCGGCGCTCGGCCTGCCCGAGCTCCGCTTCTCCAACATGCAGTGGGGCGGGGGAGGGGGCGGGGGCAGTGCGGCGGTGGGCAACGCGGCCGCCGCCATCCTGTCCGGCATGTCCGACTGCGTGGTGGTCTTCCGCGCGCTGGCCCAGGGACAGTTCCAGCGCTTCGGAACGGCCTCCGGCGCCAAGACCGTGTCCGGCGAGCAAGCGCTCACGTTTCCCTACGGTCTCTTCTCTCCCGCTCAGCGCTTCGCCATGAGGGTGATGCGGTTTCTCCACGAGCACGGCCTGGATCCCTCGGTCCAGCGGGCCATCGCGCTGGCCTCGTACCATCACGCCCAGCAGAATCCGCGCGCCGTCATGCACGGCCGGCCCCTGACGCCGGAGGCCTACGATGCCTCGCGCTGGATCGTGGAGCCCTTCCGTCTGTACGACTGCTGCCTGGAGAACGACGGCGCCGCGGCCCTGATCTTGATGCCGGCCGAGCGTGCGGCCGACATGCGGCAGAAGCCGGCGTACATCCTGGGCGTCGCCCAGGGCTCCGAGCATCGCAATGGCGCGCGCTCCCACAACGCGCCCCTCTATGCCACCTCGAGCTTCACCACCGTGGCCCCCCACCTCTACGCCATGGCCGGCCTCGAACCCAAGGACGTCAACGTCGTCCAGAGCTACGAGAACTTCACGGGCGGCGTCCTCATGTCCCTGGTCGAGCACGGGTTCTTCAAGCCGTCCGAGGCCGAGGAATTCCTCACGTTCGAGAACCTGACCGCACCGAGAGGGCGGCTCCCGCTCAACACGAGCGGGGGCAACCTGGCCGAGTGCTACATGCACGGGCTCGAGCTCCAGATCGAGGCCATCCGCCAGATCCGCGGGACGTCGACGAACCAGGTGCCCGACGCCCACGTGTCCATGGTGTGCTCGGGTCCGATGGTGACGCCGGTGAGCAGCGCAATCTTCGGTTCACCGGAGACGTTGCGATGAGCGCCACATACCTGCCGGCCAGCATGCCCATCCCCGTGGCGGAGGGGGATGGCCTCGATGCCCCCTACTGGGGGGGCACGCGCCGCGGGGAGCTGCTGATCCAGCGCTGCCAGGACTGCCGCGCCTGGCAGTGGGGCCCCGAGTGGATGTGTCACCAGTGCCGCTCGCTCCGCATGGGCTGGGAAAAGATCGCCGGGCGTGGCCGCATCTATAGCTGGGAACGAGCCTGGCACCCCGTTCACGGCGCGCTGAAGGGCCATGGCCCCTACATCGTCGTGCTGGTGGAACTCCCCGACTGCGGCAACGTCCGCATGATCGGCAACCTGCTCGGAGATCCCCGCCAGACGGTGACGATCGGGGCCGAGGTCGAGGCCGTCTTCGAGCCCCACGACGACACCACCCCTCCTTACACACTCGTGCAGTGGAAGCTGCGAGGTGACAGACATGAGCGCGATCGCAGTCAACGAGCCCAATCGGTGGCGTCTCGAGACTCCCGGCCATAGCGGCTGGGCGCGGAGCGCACGCCCGGGTGACGCCAGGAAATACTTCATGGTCTCGGCCGACGCCCACGTGAACGAGCCGGCCAACCTCTGGCGCGAGCGCATCGACGCGAAGTACAAGGATCGCCTGCCCCGCGTGATCACCGACGAGAACGGGGTACAGTGGCGCGTGTCGGAAGGCCATCGTCCGGATCGCCTCCGACTCAGCACCCTGGAGGGCGAGGATCTCGTGCGCTCGCAGGCGGGGGCCGATCCCGAGGAGCGACTTCAAGATATGGATCGCGACGGGATCGACGCCGAGGTCCTGTTCCCCAACAAGGGTCTCGCCATGTGGGCCACGCCCGATCCCGTGTTCGCCATGGCCCAGTGCAAGGTCTACAACACGTGGGCCTGGGAGGTCTTCGGCCGCTACAACGACCGCATGTCACCGGCCGCCGCCCTGGCCACGGGCGATCTCGACGGCTCGATCGAAGAGGTCAAGCGCGTGGCCAAGCTGGGATTCCGCCGCTGACCCTGCCCTGCAAGCCCCTGTGGGGCGCCCACGACGTGGAGCACCCCAACTACAACCTCCCGCACTTCGACCCGCTCTGGGCCGTCATCCAGGAGACGGGGCTACCCATCACCTTCCACGTGTCGACGGGCCGCGATCCGCGGGCCTCGCGCGGCAACGGTGGCGCCGTCATCAACTACGTCTCGCACTCGCTCTCCCCCACCATCGAGCCCGTGGCCAATCTGTGCGCCTCGGGCGTGCTCGAGCGCTTTCCCGGCCTGCGCTTCGCCACGATCGAGGCCGGCATCGGCTGGATTCCCTGGCTGCTCACGGCCATGGACGAGGCCTACAAGAAGCATCACTTCTGGGTGCGGCCCAAGCTCGCGAAGCTGCCGAGCGAGTACTTTCGCCTGCACGGCTTTGCCTCGTTCCAGGAAGATCCGCCCGGCCTCGACCTGGCCGAGCGCTACGACGTCGTGGATTGCCTCATGTGGGGCAACGACTATCCCCATCACGAGGGCACGTGGCCTCATTCGGCCGAGGCCATCGAGCGCACCATGCGGAGCCTCGACGACGCTCAGCGGGCCAAGGTCCTGGGCCTCAACGCCGCCCGGCTCTTCAAGTTTCCCGTGCCGCCCGGGCGCGGCTATGACGTGACGCGTCGCAGGCTGGGCGGGCTCGAGGTGTCCGCGATCGGGCTGGGCGCGCCGATCTACGCCGAGCCCGACGAGGGCGCGGTGATCCCGAACCGTACATCGCGCGCTCGAGCGCGGGATCGACCTGGTCGATAGCTCGGACATCTACTGGCACGGCCGGCACGAGGAATTCGTGGGCCGCGCCATCAAGGGGCGGCGCGACCAGGTCGTGCTCGCCACCAAGTTCGGCAACATCCGTCCGCCGGGCGGGACGCCGTCAGCGAATGGCCGTCCCGAGTACGTCATCCAGGCGTGCGAGGCCAGCCTGCGGCGACTCGAGGTGGACGTCATCGACCTGTACTACATCCACCGCGTCGACCCGGCGGTGCCGATCGAAGACACGGTCGGGGCCATGGCCCGGCTGGTGGGCCAGGGCAAAGTCCGTCACCTCGGCATTTGCGAGGCGGCGCCCGCGACGCTCCGCCGGGCGCACGCGACCCACCCGATGGCGGCACTGCAGACCGAGTATTCCCTCTGGTCCCGCGACCCGGAGGACGCCCTGCTCGACCTCTGCGCCGAGCTGGGTATCGGGTTCGTCGCCTACAGCCCGCTCGGCCGCGGCTTCCTGACGGGCACCATCACCGACCCAGGCGGGTTCGGCGCGGCCGACCTGCGCCGCGGCATGCCGCGCTTCCAGGCCGAGAACATCGGCCACAACCTGGCGCTCGTCGACCGCCTGAAAGAGCTGGCCGCCGACGAGCACTGCAGCCCCGCCCAGCTCGCCCTCGCCTGGGTGCTGAGCCAGCGCCCGTTCGTCGTGCCGATCCCCGGCACCAGGCAAGCGCGCTGGCTCGAGGAGAACATCGCCGCCGCCCACCTGTCCCCGGCGCCCGCCACCCTGGCCACGCTCGACCGCATCTTCGCGCGAGGCGCCGTCGCCGGTCCGCGCTACAGCGCGGCCGAGAAACGGCGCGTCGAGCTGTAACCGGGCGCTCTGTTCTTCAGCAACGATCTCAAAAGATAGGGCCATCTTCCTGGAAGCCGATGGCGCAGGCGAGCTGGTCCGTGGTGCGGGGGCCAGCCGCTGAGGTGATCCGAGCGCCCCCGTCGGGTTCGCCGCGTCTATAATCACGCGTGCCCTTCGAGGTCGGCGACCGGTTCGAGATCCCCGTCACGCGGCCGGCCTGGGAATCGGGGCGCGTCTCCCTCGGCGGCGGCCTGCCGTATCTCATGGCGGAGACCGGAGAGCCGACCCCCGTCACGCTCCGCGAGCCATCGGGCCGTTCGACCCCGGCGGTGTGGGACGGCACCCTCGGCCTGCTCAGTATCACGGAGCCCGACGGGTTCGCGCCTCTGGGGCGCGCCTCGGCCCGGCTGGCGCTCGTCGTCGAGCAGGCGAGCCCGCCGGTCTTCTCGATCGATCTCCTGTCGGCGGCCGGTGCCACCGCCGCTCCCGCGACACGGACGGTCGGCGCCGTCTCCGTCCGCGGCGATCCCGCCGATGCCGAGGTGCTCGCGGCCTTCGCCGACGGCCGGCATGCTCCCCTCGGCGCCTGGGAGCTCAACCGCTGGGCGCACGGCATGGCGATCACGCCGGGCTTCGACGAGCTGGTCTCGCTGCCGTTTCTCCGGGACGTCATCCCGTACGAGCACCAGCTCGCCGCCGTCAAGACCGTCCTCGACCGGATGCGCGGTCGCGCGCTCCTCGCCGACGAGGTCGGACTCGGCAAGACGGTGGAGGCCGGCATCGTCCTCTCCGAGCTGGTGCGGCGCCGTCTCGTCCGGCGCGTGCTCGTCCTCGTCCCGCCCGGGCTGGTGCTCCAGTGGCAGGAAGAGCTGCGGCGCAAGTTCTGTCTCGACTTCGTTACCCATGACAGCGACGCCTTCCGGCAGGAAGGCCCCGGCGCCTGGAAGCGGTTCGAGCGCGTGGTCGCATCCTTTCACACGGCCAAGCGCCCGGAGCACGCCGGCCCGATTGGCGAGATCGCCTACGACCTCGTGATCGTCGACGAGGCGCACCATCTGCGCAACGCGCGGACGGTGCTCTGGCAGTTCGTCAATCGCCTCCGGCGCACGTACCTCCTCCTGCTCACGGCCACGCCCGTGCAGAACGACCTCGAGGAGCTGTTCAACCTGGTGACCTTGCTCCAGCCGGGTCAGCTCCGGACCCTCCGGGCCTTTCGCCGCGACCACGTCGCCCGCGGCGATCGACGCGAGCCCCGAGACCCCCACGCGCTCCGGCGCCTGCTGGCGGAGGTCATGGTCCGCAACCGCCGCGCCACGACCCACGTCGCCCTCACCCGCCGGATTGCGCGCACTGTCCTCGTGAGGCCGGGCGCCGGCGAGCGCGCGCTCTACGACGGGCTGTCCGATCTCTTGCGCGAGCACGCCCGGCCGGGCGGCGACGTGAGCCGGATGCTCGCGCAGACGCTCCAGATGGAGCTGGGCTCCAGCCCGGCGGCCGCCGCGGTCACCCTGGAGCGGTTGCTCGCCCAGCGGCGCGGGGGGGAGTCGCTGCAGGCGGGCCTGGAGCGCTTCGCCGGGCTCGCCCGCGGCCTCGACGGCGACGCGAAGGGCCAGGCGCTCCTCGAGCTGACGCGAGCCTGGAAGGACAAGCTCTTGGTCTTCACCCGCTACCGCGCGACGCAGGAGCACCTGGCCGGCGTCCTGCGCGCCGCCGGCGAGCCGTGCGCGCTCTACCACGGTGGCCTCGCGCGTGACGAGAAGGAGGCGGCCGTCCGCGTCTTCCAGGGCCCGTGCCGCATCCTGATCTCGACGGAGGCCGGCGGCGAGGGGCGCAATCTCCAGTTCGCCCATGGCCTCGTCAACTACGATCTGCCCTGGAATCCCATGCGCATCGAGCAGCGCATCGGGCGGCTCTCGCGCGTCGGGCAGACGCGCGATGTGCACGTCTTCAACCTCGTGGCCGCCGGCACCATCGAGGAGGCGCTGCTGGAGGTGCTCGACGCCAAGATCAACATGTTCGAGCTGGTCATCGGCGAGATCGACATGATCCTGGGCCACCTCGCCACCGAGCACGACTTCGAGGACCTCGTCACCGATCTCTGGCTCGCCGCCGGCGACCGCGAGGACTTCCGGCGGCAGATGCACGCGCTCGGCGACCGGCTCCTCGAGGCCAAGCGCGCGTACCTGGAAATCCGGACCCTCGACGACCGGATCTTCGGCGACGCGTTGACCCCCGGGCGCAGCCCGTGAAGGCGCCCGCCACCGTCGAGCAGTTCACCGTCGCCGCGCTCGAGCGGCTGGGCGGAGCCGCCGAGGAGGAGGCCCCCGGGCTCTTCACCGTCCTGTGGCCCGCCCGGAACATGACGGACGTCGAGACCCGCCGGCTCGCCTTCGACCCCGAGGCCCTCGACGAGGCGCCCGACGCCGAGCTGGTCACCTTCGCCAGTCCCACCCTGGAAGAGGTCGTGCGGCTGGCCACCGCCTCGGGTCAGGTGGCGCGCGCCTTCCTGAACGCCGTGGTGCCGCCGTCGCGGAAGACGGCCGAGCTGCTGGCGCGCTCGTATCGCTTCATGGAGTGTGCGTGGATCGCCGCGAGCGGTCGACCGTGGTGGACGCCCGCTGGCGTGTTCCTTTTCCGCGCGCGCTATCTCTCGGATGCGCGCGAGGAGGAACTGCTGGAGGTCGCCCTCGGCCTCGCCGACCTGCGCATCCTGCGCCGGCTGCCGGAGGCGATCGAGCGTTACGGCGTCGTCGCGGACGCGCAGGAGCCGTGGCCGATGCGGGCGGAGGCCGGTGCCGCCGAAGCCTACGCGGCGGCGCGCACCGAGCTGGACCGGCGGCTCCTGGCGCCCCTGGGGGTGCGGCACCGCGAGCTCGCCGCCCGGCTCGCGCGCGAAGCCGGCCGAACCGCCGGGTACTACGACGAGCTCGCCCGGGAGACGCAGGAGCAGCTGGGCCGGCTCCCGCCGACGCGCCGGACCGAGCGGCGCTGACGTCGAAGCTCATCGCCACCAGGCGCGAGCGGGAGGGCCGCCTCGCCGAGCTCCAGCGGAAGTACCGGCTGGAGGCCGACGTCGCGCTGCTCAGCGTCCTTCGCCTCTACCTGCCCCGTCTCGTCGTCCGCGGCCGGCTGTCGGGCAAGCGCGACGCGGCCGCCCTCACGCTCGTCTGGGATCCCGTCGAGCAGACCGGCGAGCCGATCCGCTGCGCGCGCTGTGGCGCCCAGACGTACGAGGCCGGGCTGCACCGCGGTATCGTGGCCTGCGCCGCGTGCCTCGGCGCACCTCCCGGCGCGCGCGATCCCCGCTGAGCTGCGCTCGGCGTGTGCGGTCCGATCCGCGCGCGTACCGCTGAGGCGGGACCGATGTGCACGCTTCGACAGGCATCACAGGCCGGTTCGGCGCGGCCAACCTGCGCCGCGGCATGCCGCGCTTCCAGGCCGAGAACATCGGCCACAACCTGGCGCTCGTCGACCGCCTGAAGTCCATCCTCAGTCCTTCGCGAGGCTTCGTGGGCGGGGCGGCGCAGGGTCAGCTTCTCGAGCTCGTCGAAGTACTCCGTCTCTCCCTTGTTCCTGCTCACTTCAAGGAGATATGCGATTCGTGGTTCGGGTGGACAAACTGGATGTCTAGGGTGCGCATGTGCATGTGGGTCTGCAGGCCCGCGTCCTGAATCGGCAGCAGGTGAGCATCCGCGTCCGATTCGTTGTAGTGGGCGTGCCACCAACCCGGTGGTGTCACGAACGCCGAGGCATTCCTCCAGTCGGCGCGGACGGGGTTGACGATGTTTCCCTCCTTGTCGAGGCTCTCGCCCAGCAGCGTGTAACAACCCGGCTGGCAGTCGATAATCAGGTCCAGGGCCGCCGACTGGTGATGGTGCGGCAACTGGATGGCGCCGGTCGGCAGCACCCCATACATGGCCCAGAGCACAGGCGTGACGGTTTCGGTCTGGGTGAAATTCTTGTTGGCCAGCAGCACGCTGATGCGGTTGCGCGAGGCGGCCCTGGGATCGTCCTGGACCTTCTTGAGTTCCCGGTCTTCGTCCTCGTGCCTGTACAGCGTCGGCTTGAATCGAGGCGCGTCGGCTCGAACGCCCAGTTAGGTCAGCAGCGGTGCGTCGTGGACCCAGTAGAGAGCGGTATCGGACTCGGCACGGTGCGTGGCCGAGCCCACCGGCAGGGTGAAAAGGTCATGCGGAGTCCAGGAAATCGCTTCACCGTTCGTCTCCGTCCGGCCCTTGCCGCGGATGACGAAGGATGTCGCATTGACCGTGGTGGCGACCTGCTCGCCCGGGGTGATCCGGATGAAGTTGGCGCACAGGTTGGGGCTGGTGGCCGGAGCGGGACACTTGAGCTGAGCGCGCGACTCGATCCGGAAAGGTGCTCTGCCTGCACCTCAAGACGTCCGATTCCTGGGATCCGCGAGATCGGCGGTGACGGGCGTGCCGCTTCTGGTCGGGTCCGGCGGCTATACTGCGGCTATGAAGCGCCGGGTCTCGCGCGCCGACCCGTTCGACCTCAACCTCGACGACGATCTGCGGGCGTGGTACCTCCTCACCCCCGCCCAACGGTTCGCGGAGTCCGAGGCCCTCTGGGCCAACTTCCTGCTGCTGGGAGGTACGAGTGACGCCGGCTTCGATCCGCAGGGTCCTTTCTACTTTCCGCCGCCACCGGACGAAGGCCCTGCTCATGGGCGGACAGGCGTGCATCCTGTACGGGGGCGCGGAGTTCTCTCGCGACGTCGACTTCGCCGTCGCCGTCTCGCCCGATAACCTGCGCCGTCTCCAAGGGGCCCTGCGCGCCCAGAACGCGGAGCCGGTGTTCTTTCCTCCGCTGTCCGTGGCGGCCCTGAAGCGGGGCCATGCCTGCCATTTCCGATGCGGCGCGCCGGCCACGCGCGGGCTTCGCGTCGACGTCATGGGACGGATGAGGGGCGCGCCGTCCTTCGGGCGTCTCTGGTCACGGCGCACCGAGGTGCGGGTTCCCGGCGTGGGACCGGTGCCCGTCGTGTCGCTCGAGGATCTCGTCCGGATCAAGAAGACCCAGCGGGACAAGGACTGGGCCATGATCGCCCGGCTCCTTGAAGCCGACATCGCGCGACATGGCTGGAGCGCAGACTTCCGTCGCATTCGGTTCTGGCTGAGCGAATGCCGGACGCCACCTCTCCTGATCGAACTTGCCCGCCGGTTCCCCCAACAAGCGCGGAGGGAGGCGCGACGTCGGGCGGCCGTGAGATCCGCGGTGCGCGGCGACGAGGAGGGACTCCGCAAGGGCCTTCGCCTGGAACAGGAACGAGAGAGATCGCGGACCGCCGTTACTGGGCGCCCCTCCGGCGCGAACTCGAGCGGATGCGCCTCGGCCGGGCGCGCCTCTGACCCGGCTCTCGGGAAGAGTGCCGCTGGCCCTCAACCGTTTACCGGTGCTGGGCGCGCCCTAGCATGTCGGTCGCGGGCTCGATCGGTTGGCGATGCGAGACCGGTGGAATCATGCGGCGGATCGCACGCTGGTGCGCGAGACCGGCGCGCAAGAGAGGACGAGCAATGCAGTTCGGATTGATCGTGCAGATGACCGGGTCGCTGGGCTTCCCACCGCCGCTCGCACGGCTGGCGCGTGAGGCGGAGGCGGCCGGCTGGGACGGTTTCTTCATCTGGGATGTGTTCGGGGGTGATGCGACTGCACCGACGCCGGTGGTCGAACCGTGGATCGCGATGGCGGCGATCGCGGCAGTGACCGAGCGGATTCGTTTCGGGCCAATGGTGACGCCATTGTCACGGCGACGCCCGTGGAAGCTGGCGCGTGAAGCAGCCAGCCTCGATCACCTCTCCAATGGCAGGCTGATACTCGGAGTCGGGATCGGTGTTCCGCCGGAGGAGTTCAGCCGTTTCGGCGAGGAAGCAGACCCAAGGGTGCGGGCGCGGATGCTCGATGAAGGGCTGGAGGTGCTGACCGGTCTCTGGAGTGGACAACCGTTCTCCTACCATGGCGAGCACTACCGCATAGATAAAGCTCTGCTCCTGCCCCGGCCGGTGCAGCAACCACGGATCCCGATCTGGGTTGGCGGGACCTGGCCACGCAAACCGGCGTTTCGGCGGGCCGCTCGCTGGGACGGCGTCTTCCCGGAGCCTGGACGGCAACCTGACGCTGGACGAACTGCGTGAGATGCGGGGGTACATCCAGGCGCATCGGACGACCGACGAACCGTTCGACGTGATGGCGGGCGGCGATGTGCCGTTCGATGATCCGGCGAGGGCCCGCGCGATTCTGGCGGAGTATGCCGAAGCGGGGGTTTCCTGGTGGGTCGAGGGGATCGGCGAGTGGCGCGGTGACATCGATGCGATGGCCGGTTCATCCAGGGTGGCCCGCCGGGCAGGTGAGGCCGGATCCCGCCTCGGCCCGCCCCGTCCCTTCGGCATCCATCGCGTTTCGGTGTCCCGCTCCCTGGGGCTCCGGTTCTCGGCCGCGCTCCTTGTCGTCCCCGATGGGGGCCCTACGAGGCTCCGGGGTAGGGAGCGAGGGAATCCAGCCGGCAATGCGGATGTTCAGATCGCGCTCGAAGACCGCCCGGCTTACTGTATTGCTCGCAGCTTCGGGGACACCGAAGGGAAGGTGTGGAAGTGCACGGGAATGCGCGCCCGGGCACGCGGTCGCCCACGGCCAGGGGCTGACCGGCCGAGTCCGTGGTCACCCCGGGGCCCAGCCTGGCCACGCGCCCCACGTGCTCGTGGCCCGTGTTGAGGGGCAGGGGCGGCCCATCTTCACGTAGTCCAGCTCGCCCCGCCAGTAGTGGAGGTCGGAGCCGCAGACGTTGGCCAGGGCCACCTTCACCAGCAGCGCCCCTGGCTCGGGCTCCGGCACCGGGTACTCGCGGATCTCGAACGGCTTCCCCGCCCCGTGAACACCGCCATCCTCGCCGTCTCGGCCATGGCCCATCCCCCTCGGAGGTGATTGCGCGCGGAGTGTAACAGTCCGGGGGCCGACCGGCCAGAGATCAGACCTGTTGATCTGGTGCCGGCGCGCGGCTAGTGTCTCGCCATGAAAACTCCCTGGGCCGTGCTCCTCCTGAAGTTCTCCGATCAGAACGTGGAGCCGTTCGGACGAGCCTACGCCGAGCGGATGTTCACCGCGACCGGGTCGGGCACCGGGAACGCCGTCGACTTCTTCCGCGACATCTCGCACGGGCGGGCGGACCTCGGCGACAGCAAGGTCCACGGCTGGTTCCTCGATGAACCACGCCAAGGCGGACCTCGACGCCTACCGCCAGGAGATGATCGCCGAGGACAAGAAGAACGGCACGGCCCTGGCCAACACCCTGACGCGCCAGCGGATCGTCGACTGGGGCCTCGAGGCGGCCGCCGAGAACGACCTCGACCTCTCGAAGTTCTTCGCGACGGCTTTCGTGTTCAGTGACGGCGTCGACTATTTCGGCCGCCCGGGCGTCGCCGTCGTCAACTTCAATCGCGCCGACTCGCAGATGTTCTCGGTCGATCTCACGGGGGCCAGCCACGAGATGGGGCATGGCCACGGCCTCACGCACTCGCGGAGGGACGGCGCGACCAGCGAATACGGGGATAGCTGGGACATCATGAGCGCCTACAGCGTCCACGAGGCGCGGAGCGACTCCGTCCCCAAGTCGGTCCCCCGCCCGTACCACACGTTCGGCCCGGGGCTGAACGCCGTCAGCATGGACATCATGGGCTGGCTCGACGAGACGCGCGTCTGGTCACCGCCCGGCTCCGGGTACGCGTCGGTCGTCACCTTGCGCCCGCTGCACCGCCGCGACCTGCCCGGCGCCCTGGCCATCAAGGTGGAGACGATCTACGCGGAGTTCCGCGCCAAGAGCCGGTGGGACGCGGCCATTCCGAATCCCGCCGTGTTCTTGCACCACCACGGGGTTCACCCCGGGAAGCGCGCGCCCGTGCAGCTATCTCATCTCGACCATCAAGGCGCAGGGTGGCCGGACGTCGGCGTTCGGGGTCGGCGATTCATGGGAGAAGGGCTCCGAGTCGAACGTCTTCGACGAATTCATCAAGCTCACCGTGCTCAGGATCGACCCGGCCGCCGAGGAGGCCGACGTCGAGGTGCGCTTTCGCGCGGCGCTGCCACCGCCCTGGCCGGGCCCGGCATTTCCTTCGGCGGCGTCACCGTCGGCGCCGGGGGGCTCGTGTGGGTGCCGGGCCGGGGGTTCGTGAAGGTGCCGCCCCGCTCGCCGCTCCTGCGCGTCCTGTCGAAGATCGCGGACTTCCAGGCCCTCCAGGACCTCCACCGAGGTGGGCCGGCCACGGAGCAGCTCTCGATCCAGATCCTCACCGAGACGCGAGAGAACCTCGACGCCATCATCACCGCCCGCACCGACTTCGAGGTGCCAGCCCCACGTTTGCGCAGAGGCCGGACGACCGGGGCCGACAGCGCGCCGGGTCTAAACGCCACTACGAGAAGGGCGCGCCGGCCCCGCGGCTGATTTGCGCGCACCCGAGCGCCTCGCCGAGGTGCAACCGGCGTCCCGTACCGCGCGGGACGGGATCATCGCCGTCGAGCGCGGTGACATCACGAAGAGAGCGCGCGGGTCGTCCTGTCTGTCAGCCCCTCACGCCGGCTCGATCGCCCGCGTCGAACCCGAAGAGCCAGCGCAGAGCTTCGGGCGACCGGTCGCCGGCTCGCGCCCACTCGGCGTCGCGCACCTCCTGCTCCGAGCCGTCGGGGAGGTGGAAGCGCGTCTTGTTGGCGCGCGACATCTCCTGAGCTGTGTGACGCGCGGCCGGCGCAACCCTTCGTAGCGGCGCAGGGCATCGACGGGGTCGCCGGCGCCGGCGACGAGACAGGCGGACAGGGTGGCGCCATCCTCGATGGCCTGGGCCGCGCCCGCGCGATGAACGGGTACATGGGGTGACACGCATCGCCGAGGAGGGTCGTGCGGCCGACCGACCACCGTGGCAACGGCTCGCGATCGAACAGAGCCCAGACGAAGCACGTGTCGGCGGCGGCGATGATCTGGCGAATCTGCGGGTGCCACCCCTCGAAGGCGGCGAGCGCGCGGGCGACGGTGGCGCGATCGGCCCAGTCCTCGCGGTTCCAGGTGTCGTGCTCGGTCCAGCCGACGAGCTTCAGCAGGCGCCCGCGCGAGACGCAGCGGGTCACGAAGCGCCCGCCGGGCCCAGCCACGACCGGAGAGCCGATCTTGAGCCCCAGATCGGCGATGCGCTCGATCGGCACCAGGCCGCGATAGGCGACGCAGCCGGCGAAGCGCGGCGCCTCTTCGCCGAGCAGCGCGGTGCGCGCACCGCCGAATGGATGCCGTCGGCACCGATCAGCACGTCGACCGCGATGCGCGCGCCGTAGAGCTGTTCGCACA
>CAWKCA010000025.1:0-65077 GCA_963848005.1 uncultured Candidatus Rokubacteria bacterium | reverse complement strand
CAGCTGCTCTACCACTGAGCTACCCCGGCGCTCACGCGGCGCGGACTCTCACCGTAGCACAGAAGCTCCGCCGTGGCAGGCGGCGGGCGCCCCGTCGACGCTCCCGGCTCCCCCAAGGGCCACGGTGATAGAATGACACGGCCATGAAGTTCCTCTGCCTCGACTGCGACGAGCCCATGAAGCTGCACACCACGGAGGGACCGCACGACGACTCCCTCACCGTGGTGTTCCGCTGCCCCGAATGCGGCTTCCGCGTGGCCATGCTGACCAATCCCTTCGAGACGCAGCTCGTGCGGAGCCTCGGCGTGAAGGTCGGAGGTCGCACCGTGCCGGCCGTCCCCTTCGAGCACCTGCGCGCCTCCATGGCCGGCGCGCGCGCCGACGCGTTCACGGAGAGCCCGGTCGAGTCCGGTGAGGCGGCGGGGCCTGGCTGTCCGTTCGCCGCCATGGTGAACGAGACGGCGGGGGAGGAGGTCTCCGCCGTGGCGTGGACGGCGGAGGCCGAAGCTCGGCTCGAGCGTGTGCCCGCCTTCATCCGGCCCATGGCCCGCAAGGCCATCCAGCGGTACGCCGAGGGCCAGGGGTACGGGGCCGTCACCGAGGCGGTGATGGACGAGGCCCGCGGCGTCATGGGTATGTAGCGGTGACCAGGGCAGACATCGTCAAGCGCATCGCGACCACCACGGGCTGGTCCCACGCCGTGACGGACCGGGCGGTCCGCTCGATGCTCGTGGGCATCCGCACCGCCCTCAAGCGCGGAGACACCGTGACCCTCGTCGGCTTCGGAACCTTCTCGGCGGGGCGCCGGAAGGCGCGCACCGTCCGCAATCCTCGGACCGGGCGGACCATCACCGTTGCCGGCGGCCGCCTGCCCCGCTTCCGGCCGTCGAAGGAATTGAAGCAGGCGGTCCGCTAATCGGGACCAAATTTCCTTCCTGCTTGCCGATCTCGCTCGCTAGAATCGTCGCCGTGTCCCGTGCGCTCCTCCTCCTGACATCACTCCTCGTCCTGCTCGCGCCGGCTCCCGGCTGGGCACAGAACGGTCGTTCTCTGGCCTTGAGCGCCGAGTCGGTGCTCCTCATCGATCCGGCGGGCCGCACGCTCTTCGCCAAGAATGCCGAGGCCGACCACGCGCCGGCGAGCCTGGTGAAGCTGATGACCCTGTACCTGGCCTTCGAGGCCCTCGAGGCCGGCCGGGTGCGGCCCGACGACCTGGTCACCATCAGCCACCACGCCGCCACCACGGATCGGTACCGCATGGGCTTGCGCGAGGGTGACCGGGTGCCCCTCCATACGGTGATGGAAGGCGTGGGGATCGCGTCGGCCAACGACGCCGCCACGGCCCTCGCGGAGCACTTGGGCGGGAGCGAGACGGCCTTCGTGGCGCGGATGAACGAGAAGGCCGCCGCCTTCGGCCTGACGGGCACCCGCTTCGCCAATCCCCACGGTCTGCCGCATCCCGGCCAGCGGAGCACCGCCAAGGACCTCGTCGTCCTCACGGGGCGACTGCTGGAAGACCATCCGGACGCCCGCTCGGTGCTGGGCGGGCAGACGTTCGTCTACCGCGGCCGGGTGTACGCGCGAAACATCCCGCTCTTCCGCGACCCGGGTGGGGTGCAGGCCCTCAAGACCGGGTTCACCCGTGAGGCCGGCTACAACCTCTCGGTGTCGGCGTGGCGCGGCGGTCAGCAGTTCCTCATGATCGTCCTGGGCGCGCGAAGCCGCGCCCTGTCGTTCATCGACGCCCGAAAGCTCCTCCGCTACGGATTCGTGGAGGCCGGCCTGGATCCTCCACAGCCGGTCCGCCGGGAACCCGCGAAGAAGCCGACCCGCGCGCGGCGCGCCACCAGCGTCCGTCGCTGACGCGGCGCCTACCCCGTGGCGCCTCCCCGCGGCTACGTCTTCGATGCCTACGGGACGCTGTTCGACGTCCACTCCATCGTCGAGGTGGGCCGCGAGATCACCTCGGATCCCATGGCCCTGTCGACCGTGTGGCGGCAGAAACAGCTCGAGTACACGTGGCTGCGCTCGCTGATGGGGCGCTACGAGGATTTCTGGGCGGTGACCGGAGCGGCCCTCCGCCACGCCATCCGGAGGCTGGGCCTCACGGCGAGCGAAGGCCAGTTCGAGAGCTTGATGGCCGCGTACCTGCGCCTGGCCTGCTTTCCCGAGGTGCCGGAGGCCCTGGCCCGACTGGCGCCGCGGCCGTGCGCCATTCTCTCGAACGGCGCCCCTCGCATGCTGGCCGCGGCGGTGGAGTCGAGCGGCCTCGGGCCCCATCTACAGCACGTCCTCTCCGTGGACGCGGTCAGGGTCTTCAAGCCGGCCCCGGCCGTGTACGCTCTCGGGCCGGCCGCGCTGGGAATCCCCACGGGAGAGCTCCTGTTCGTCACCTCGAATGCGTGGGACGCGGCGGGCGCGAAGTCCTGTGGCTACCGGGTGGCGTGGTGCAACCGGGCGGGCGCCCCCGAGGAAGAGCTGGGGTTTCCCCCGGACGTCGTCGTCACCGGCCTCGATCAGCTTCCACGGTAGCGGCCCGTCCGAAGGGGGCGCCGAACACGGCGAGGGCGGTCCGAACGATCAGGACCGCCCTCGGTGTCTCAGGTGCCAGTGCCGGCGCTACCGCTTGCCCGCCAGCTTCTTGCGCTTGACGTAGGCCCACAGCTTCTTCGTCATCTCCGACGGCCCGATCGGGCTGTCGCCGAAAATCGACTCGAGGCTGTCAGAGGCCCCCTTGAAGCTGATCGAATACCCGCCGAACGCCGCCTTCTTGCTGCCCTTCGCCGCCGCCTTGGCCATGTGTCCTCCTCCCCTCGTGGTGGTTCGGGCCTCCCGGCCTCCAGATCGTGGGTATTACTACCATATGGACGAGGGGGAAGAAACAAAAAACCCCACCCCTAGGGGTCTCTCCCGAGGGAGAATACCCCCTAGGGGTACTGATCACCGGCGGAAGGCGGGCATCACGTCGCGGGCGAACCAGCGCAGCTGCTCCGTGAACTCCTTGAGGGGAAGGCCCTCCGCGAAGTGGATCATGTAGTGCTCGAGGCCGGGGTAACGCGCTTCGATCGATTTGATGCCCTCGATGACGTGGGAGGGCGGGCCGCAGAACCACGCCTTCTGCTCGATGCCGTCCCGGAGGAGCGGCGTGCGCGCCGGCGCGCCCGGTGTCCCCCATGTCCGCCCGTGCTCGTCCGCGTAGCGCACGAAGCCGAAGGGCGCGAACCACTTGTAGCGCTCGTCGTGGGCCGGCTCCACGCGACGCGCCGCTTCCTCCGGCGTGTCGGCCAGGTACAGGCCGGTGCCCCAGATCACATCCTCGCCGAGCTGCTTGTCATGGCCATGGCGCAGGCACGCGGCATGGTACTCGCGCACGACGTCGTCGAGGATCTTCTCGCCGTTCAGCGTCACCATCGCCTTGAAGTTGTGGCGGGCCATGAAGTCGATGCTCTTGCCGCTGGCGATGGGCATCCAGATGTCGACGGGCCGGTGCGTGGGCCGCGGCACGCACGTGACCTCGGTGAGCCGGTACCCGCGGTAGTCCACGGGCGGCGGGATCTCGTAGTACTTGCCCTTGTGGGAGAAGGCCTCCTCGTTGAAACACTTCAGGAGGATCTCCACCTGCTCCTCGAACATCTCGCGATTGGCGGCGGCGTCGATCAGCGGCGCGCCGAACGACTCGACCTCGCGCGTGTGATAGCCCCGCCCCACCCCCATGATCACCCGACCGTTCGTCACGATGTCGGCCATGGCGTAGTCTTCCGCCAGGCGCACCGGATGCCACATGGGCAGGATGTTGAACGCGCACCCCAGCTTGAGCCGCGTGGTCTGGGTGGCCAGCCACAAGGAGAGCTGGACGAGGTTGGGAAAGGCCTCGTAGCCCTCGCGCTGGAAGTGGTGCTCGGCTGTCCACAGCGCGTAGTAGCCCAGCTCGTCCATGGTCTGGGCCAGATCGCGCGCCATCCAGAAGGCCTGGCTCAGCTGCTCGTTGGTGTAGCGGCGCTCGTTCGCCGGGGTGCCGGCCCGTCCGACGTGGTCGAGATCGATCTGGCCAACGTAGAGCACGTGGAAGTTCTTGATCATCTCGCGGTCCATCCTCCATCGGCCATCAACAGATGGCCGGTCACATAGGCAGCCTCGACGCTGGCCAGGAAGCAGACGCACGCGGCCATCTCCTCGGCCGTGCCTCTCCGCCCCGCCGGCGTGAGGGCCCGGATGGCCGCGTCATCGCCCCCCACGCCACGCATGACCGGGGCGTCGGCGCCGAGAATGCGCGTGGAGTTTGCGCGAAGCCCGGTGGCGATGGCCCCGGGTCCGATGGCGTTCACGGTCACCCCGCGGTCGGCGTAGGTGATGGCGAGCTGGCGGGTGATGCCCAGTACCCCGTGCTTGGACGCCGTGTAGGCGGGGCCGCCGCCCGAGCCCACCACGCTGGCCACCGAGCCGATGTTGATGATGCGCCCCACCCCGCGCGCCAGCATCCCGGGCAGCACCCGCTTCGCGCCGTAGAACGTGCCCGAGAGATTGATGGCGATCACGCGCTCCCAGACCGAGGGCGACAGCTCGTCGGCAGGCGAATAGCCATCGAGGATGCCCGCCGCATTCACGAGGATGCCCACCGGCCCCAGGTCGCGCTCGATGGCTCCCACCGCGCGATCGACGTCCTCCCATCGGCTCACGTCCGCCTGGGCCACGGCGGCACGCCCTCCCTGCTGCTTGATGGCCGCCACCAGCTCCGTCACTCCCTCGGGCAGGACGTCGATCAGCCCGACGGAAGCCCCGCGCGTGGCGAGGGTCAGGGCGATGGCCCGGCCGATGCCCGACCCCGCACCGGTGACGATGGCGCTACCGGCAACGAGGTCGCTCATCCCAGAAACCTCCGCACCATGGCGGCCGCGTCCTCCGGCGACTCGTGGATCAGCATGTGGCCGCCGGGGTGGAGCTGCAGCTCCGCGCCCTTGATGCGCCGCTGCCACTCGTCGGCGTAGACCACGGGATTGGCTCGGTCCTCGTCTCCCCACAGCACGAGGGCCGGCGCCGCGATGCGGTGCAGGCGCTTGGTGATGCCGCGGTCGGGAATCGGCCACACGAACTTGCCCATGGCGGCGCGCCGGGCGATCGATTCGATCTGCGCGTCGACGTTCTCTTGCTCCGTTTCGGGGAGGGTGGCCCAGGCCCGCGCGGCCTCCGACTGCGGGTCGCTCCAGAGAGCCGCCATCAGCTCCTCGGGGGGAAGGATCAGCACGTCGGCCGAGGGCGCGTCGTCGCGCCAGAGCCCGAGGGGCGACACGAGGGCGAGTTTGCGCGCTCGGTTCGGAAAGACCGCGGCCAGCTCAGCGGCCACCATGCCCCCGAAGAAGTGGCCGACGAGGTAGGCGGCGCGGACCCCGAGGGTGGAGAGCAGCTCGTCATAGGCGAGGACGAGGTCGGCCACGTCGTCGAGGCTCTCCACGCCCGTCGACTTCGCCACGCCGGGATGCACGGGCGCGTAGACCGTGTAATGGCGGGCGAGGGCGGCGAGAAAGGGCGACCAGCCACCTCGCTCGTGGAAGGAATGGAAGTACACGAGGGCCGGCCCGCGGCCGGCCGAGAGCACCTGGAAGGTGACGTTCCCGGCCCAGGCGGTGACGAGTCGCTCGCGAAACGGTGGAGCGGTCCTAGCCATGGCCGTTCCGCGCGGCGGCCGGCCACCAGCGATCCTTCCACTCCGGCCACATGTCGCGCACGTGCGGCATCACCTCGCGGGCGAAGAGGTCGGTGTTGTGCAGGGCGAGATCCTTGGGCATGCTGCCGATCTGCATGAGGACCATGAGGTGGCCGACGCGCAGGCTCGTGATGCACTCGCGGAGCTGCTCGCGCACGGTGGCCGGGCTGCCCGCGATGACGTAGCCCTCCTCGACGTACTTCGCCCAGTCGAGGGACTGGCGAAGCTTCTTGGCCTGGGCCCCGACCTGTGGTCGCATCCCCGAACGCAGGGTCTTGAGGGTCCGGTACCCCGGCGCTTCCGCGAAACCCTCCCAGACGTTCAGGCACTTCTGGTAGAAATAGTGCACGTGCGGGAAGTACAGGCGCTCGGCCTCCGCGTCGGTATCGGCCACGCACACGAGCTGCAGGAACCCCGCGCGATACGGATTTTCCTCCGCCCCCACCCGCGCGACGGTATTCCAGAACCCGTCCATGGTGGCCTTGCCGCGCTTGTAGCCGTAATAGGAGAGGTAGCAGTAGACGTAGTCGAGCGTGGCCGTCCACTCCCACGTCTCCACGCTGCCCCCGCCGGGGATCCACACCGGCGGATGCGGCTTCTGCAGGGGCTGCGGCCAGATATTCACGTAGCGCTGCTGGTTGAACTTGCCGTTGAACGAGAACATCTCGGGGCGGGTCCACGCCTGGAGCACGAGATCGTGCGCCTCGTAGTAGCGCTCGCGCAGGGTCGAGGGGTTGATGCCGTAGCCGAAGTTCATGTCCATCGACGTGCCGACCGGAAAGCCCGCCACCAGGCGTCCGCCCGACAGGAGGTCGAGCATGGCGAACTCCTCGGCCACGCGAAGGGGCGGGTTGTAGGCGGCAAGGCTGTTGCCGAGCACGATGATGGCCGCGCGCGACGTGCGCCGGGTGAGGGCGGCCGCCATGAGGTTGGGCGACGGCATGAGCCCGTAGGCGTTGTTGTGGTGCTCGTTGACGCAGAGGCCATCGAAGCCGGCCTGCTCGGCAAACTCCAGCTCGTCGAGGAACTCGTGGTAGAGCCCGCTCGCCTTCTCGGGATCGAAGAGGTGGTGGGGCGGGTCGACCCACACCGAGCGATAGCGCTGCTCGAAGTCGTCAGGCAGAAACCGGTACGGCATGAGGTGAAACCAGCCGATCTTCATGGCGCCCTCGGCGTGAAACTCGCGTTGGTGGCGCCATGGTAGCACAGGGAGTTGCGGCCCCTTGACGGCGCCGGGTCGCCTCGGTAGTCTTCCTTCACACGAGTGTTCCTATCAGCGGGAGCTCGGGGAACCGGGCTGAGAGGGCGGCTGCCGCCGTCGACCGCACGAACCTGAACTGGTTAATGCCAGCGGAGGGAAGCCAGCATGGCGACGCCGCATCCGACCTCTCGGAAGATCTACGTGTCACACCCCTCGCGCGCCGACGTGCGCGTTCCCTGCGCGAGATCCCGCTCGCGGGGGGCAACCCGGCGATCCGGCTCTACGACACGAGCGGACCGTACACCGATCCCGCCGCCGACATCGATCTCAAGCGGGGGCTCCCGCCCCTGCGCGAGCCCTGGATCCGGGGCCGGGGCGACGTGGCGGAGTTGCCGCGCCCGTCCTCGGAATACCGGCGCCGGCGCGACGACGACCCGGCGCTCGGCGGCATCCGCTTCGCCAGCGTGCGGCGCCCCTTGCGCGCGACGCCGGGACGTCGCGTGACCCAGATGCACTACGCGCGGCGGGGCGAGATCACACCGGAGATGGAGTTCATCGCCCTGCGCGAGGGGATGGCGGCGGAGCTGGTGCGGGACGAGGTCGCCCGGGGCCGCGCCATCATCCCGCCAACGTGAATCACCCGGAGAGCGAGCCGATGATCATCGGCCGCCGCTTCCTGGTGAAGATCAACGCCAACATCGGCAACTCGGCCGTCGCCTCGTCCATCGAGGAAGAGGTCGAGAAGATGACGTGGGCCATCCGCTGGGGCGCCGACACCGTCATGGATCTCTCCACGGGCAAGAACATCCACGAGACGCGGGAGTGGATTCTCCGCAACGCCCCCGTGCCCATCGGCACCGTCCCGATTTACCAGGCTCTGGAGAAGGTCGGGGGCAAGGCCGAGGAGTTGACCTGGGAGATCTATCGCGACACCCTCATCGAGCAGGCCGAGCAGGGCGTGGACTACTTCACCATCCACGCCGGGGTGCGCCTCCCCTACATTCCCCTCACCGCCAAGCGCGTGACCGGCATCGTGTCGCGCGGCGGTTCGATCATGGCCAAGTGGTGCCTGGCCCACCACCAGGAGAGCTTCCTCTACACGCACTTCCGCGAGATCTGCGAGATCATGTCCGCCTACGACGTGGCCTTCTCGCTGGGCGACGGCCTCCGGCCCGGCTCCACCGCCGACGCCAACGACGAGGCGCAGTTCGCCGAGCTGGACACGCTCGGCGAGCTGACGACGGTCGCCTGGGAGCACGACTGCCAGGTGATGATCGAGGGCCCGGGCCACGTGCCCATGCACCTCATCAAGGAGAACATGGACCGGCAGCTCGCGGTGTGCCACGAGGCGCCCTTCTACACCCTGGGCCCGCTCACCACCGACGTGGCGCCCGGCTACGATCACATCACCTCCGCCATCGGGGCGGCCATGATCGGCTGGTTCGGCACGGCCATGCTCTGCTACGTGACCCCCAAGGAGCACCTCGGCCTGCCCAACAAGAAGGACGTGAAGGACGGCGTCATCGCCTACAAGATCGCGGCCCACGCCGCCGACCTCGCCAAGGGCCACCCGGGGGCGCGCGAGTGGGACGACGCGCTCTCCAAGGCTCGCTTCGAGTTCCGCTGGGAGGACCAGTTCAACCTGTCGCTCGACCCGGAGACGGCGCAGGAGTTCCACGACGAGACCCTGCCCGCGGCGGGGGCCAAGCTCGCCCACTTCTGCTCCATGTGCGGGCCCCACTTCTGCTCGATGAAGATCACCCAGGACGTGCGGGACTACGCCGCGAAGGTGGGGGTGGCCGATGAGGCCGCTGCCGTGGCGCAGGGCTTGAAGGAAAAGGCCGAAGAATTCAAGCGCAGCGGCGGAGAGGTTTACGTCGACGTCGGGGGGAGCGGCGGCGCTCCCCCCGACACCCCCCAGCGGGAACACGCGCCGTCTTAGCCCTCAATTGCGGCGGCAAAGCCGCCGCTCGAACCGCCGTCACAGTCCGCGTGAATGGGAAGGTTTGGAGGGGGTCCAGGCCCCCTCCAACTAGTCGAGGGTGTCGGGGTCGATCCCGTGCTCGTTGAGCTTCTTGCGGAGGGTGTTGCGGTTGATGCCGAGGATCTGCGCCGCGCGCACCTGATTGCCGCGCGTCTCGCGCAGCACGGCTCGCAACAGCGGCTTCTCCACCAGCCCGACGATCAGGTCATAGAGGTTGGCGCTGGCCTGCTCCCGGAGGCCACTCACGCACTGCACGAGCTTGCGTTCGATGATGTCCTCCAGGGTGCCGTCCACGGCCACGGACGCCGCCGCAGACACCGGCCCGATGGGCAGATGCTCGGGGAGGACGACGCCGTTGGTGGCCATCACCATGGCGCGCTGGACGACGTTCTCCAACTCCCGCACGTTCCCCGGCCAGTCGTAGCCGACCAGCCGGTCGAGCGCCTCCGGCGCCACCGCGCGCTCCCCGAGTTCTCCGGCGTGTTTGGCCAGGAAATGCTCCACGAGGAGCGGGACGTCCCGGCGCCGCTCGCGCAGCGGCGGCAGATTCAGGGTCACCACGTTCAGCCGGTAGTAGAGGTCCTCGCGAAACTTGCCCTCCTTCATGAGGGCCTCGAGGTCCCGGTTGGTGGCGGCGAGCACGCGCACGTCGATGCGAATCGACTCCTGTCCGCCCACGCGCTCGATGGTCCGCTCCTGGAGCGCGCGCAGCATCTTGGTCTGGAGATCCACGGGCATGTCGCCGATCTCGTCGAGGAACAGGGTCCCGCCGTGCGCCAGCTCGAGCTTGCCCAGCCGCCGCTCCTTGGCGTCGGTGAAGGCGCCGCGCTCGTGGCCGAACAATTCGGACTCCAGCAAGGTGCCGGGGATCGCCGCGGCGGAGACGGCGATGAACGGACGCCCGGCGCGCCGGCTGTAGTGGTGGATGGCGCGCGCCACCAGCTCCTTGCCGGTGCCCGACTCTCCTCGCAAGAGCACGGTGACGTCGCTGGAGGCTACCCGTCCGATGGTCTTGTACACCTCCTGCATCCGCGGGTGCCGGCCGATGAGGGCGCCGAACTCCCAGACTTCCTTGAGCCCGGTGCGCAGCCGCGCCACCTCCTGGGTGAGGCGGCTCGCGGCCAGCGCGCGCTCCACGAGCAGGAGGGCGGCGTCGAGATCGAAGGGCTTGGCAAGGTAGTCGTAGGCCCCGCGCTGCATGGCCTGGATGGCCGTGTCCATCGTGCCGTGCGCGGTCATAACCACCACGCTCGCGTCAGGCCGCATTTCGCGGATCTTGTCGAGGACGGTCAGGCCGTCCAGGCCCGGCATGCGGACGTCGAGGAAGACGAGATCGACCGGCTCCGCTTCGAAGGCGCGAAGGGCACTCTCGCCGTCGCCCACCGTCACGACTTCGTAGCCCGCCCCGCGCAGGCCTTTGTCCAGCACCCAGCGCAGGCTGTCTTCGTCGTCCGCGATGAGGATGCGCGCGGTCATGGCTAGCGCGCGATGGGCAGGAAGCACGTCACCACTGTCCCTTGGCCTCGAGCGCTGTCCACCTGGATGGCGCCGTGATGCTCCTCGAGGATGCGGTGACAGATGGCGAGGCCCAGTCCGAGCCCGCTCGGCTTGGTGGTGAAGAAGGGATCGAAGATCTTGGCGCGGACGGCGGGCGGGATCCCTTTGCCGTCGTCGGCCACCTGCAACTCGACCATGCTGCGCGGGCCGCTCCCGAGGTCCATCTTCCCGAACAGGGCGTTGAGGCTGACCCGGGTGGTGACGGTGAGGTGGCCTCCCTGCTTCATGGCCTCGATGGCGTTGCGGACCAGGTTGTGGAAGACCTGGGCCAGGCGGTCTTCGTCGCCGAGAATGGGCGGGAGGCTGGGATCATAGCGACGGACCAGGGATACGCGGTGGGCGGTGGCGCCCTCCTCGTTGACCAGCAGCACGCGCTCCAGCATCTGGTGCAGGTTGAGGGGCACCGCGCGCGGCTTCACCGGCCGGCCCAGATCCAGCAGCATCTCGATGATGCGGTTGACGCGGTCGACCTCGGTGAGGACCACGTCGGTGTACTCGCGCAGCCGTGGCTCCCCCGCCAGCTCTCGCGAGAGGAGCTGCACGGCGCCGCGGATGGCGCCCAGGGGATTGCGGATCTCGTGGGCGAAGCCCACCGCCATGCGCCCCGCCGCGGCCAGGGTCTCGCCGCGGCGGACCTCGGCTTCGAGCTGGCGCAGGCGCGTGAGATCCCGCACCACGGCCACCGCCGCCTCCACGGTGCCGTCGCGCGCGAACAGCGGGGCCGTCACCACGCTCACCGGCACCTCGTGGTTCTCCACAGTCTCGAGCATTCCGTCCGTCTCCGAGCGACTCTCGGCGGTGGTCAGCGTTTCCATGAGACGCCGCGTCACCGAGGAATCGACGGGGAACACCTCCTTGAGGAGGCGGCCCTGCGCCCGCCGGGCGGACCGCCCGGTCGTGACTTCGGCGCCAGAGTTCCAGAAGATCACACGGGTCGACACGTCGATGGCGATGACCGCGTCGGGCAGGCCGGCGAGCACGCCCTCGTAGTTCATGCCGCGAGGGTCAGATCGGGCCGGGCGTTGAGATCGAGGGCGGCGCGCTCGCCCGCGAGCAGACGCGCCGTGCCCGCGGCCGCGATCATGGCCGCGTTGTCCGTGCAGAGCCGTGGCGGCGGAACGTGCAGGCGAAGGCCGTGCTCGGCGGCCGCCGCGGTCAGGCTTGCGCGCAGGACCCCGTTGGCGGCCACCCCGCCGGTCAACACCACTCGCGCAACGCCAAGGTCGAGCGCGGCGGCCACCGTCTTCTCGACGAGCATCCGGCACACGGTGGCCTGGAAGGACGCTGCCACGTCGGCCACGCGCGCGGGTGAGAGCGGTCCCTGGCGCTTGACGTGCAACGAGACGGCGGTCTTGATGCCGCTGAACGAGAAATCGCGCGCCTGATCCGTCATGTGGGCGCGCGGAAAGGACACGGCACGCGGGTCTCCATTTCGCGCGACGCGCTCGATGATCGGTCCGCCCGGGAACCCGAGGCCCAAGAGCTTGGCCACCTTGTCGAAGGCCTCGCCGGCCGCGTCGTCCCGCGTCTCGCCAACGAGCGCGTAGCTGAGAGCCTTCGGCGCGTGGTAGAGGGCGGTGTGCCCGCCGGAGACGACCAGGGCAAGGAACGGATAGTCCGGGGGATCGTCGGTGAGCACGGCGGCGAAGATATGGCCTTCGAGATGGTTCACCCCGACGAGCGGTAGCCGGCAGGCCCACGCCAGCGACTTGGCCACCGAGCAGCCCACCAGGAGGGAGCCCACCAGGCCTGGTCCGTACGTCACGGCGATGCCGTCCAGCGCGGAGACCTTCGCTCCGGCGTCGGTCAGGGCCTGCTGCACGACGGGGACGATCACTTCGAGATGGCGGCGCGACGCCAACTCCGGCACGATCCCGCCGTAGGGTGCGTGGACGGCGTCCTGAGAGGCCACCACGCTCGAGACGATCCGCCGGCCGTCGGCCACCACGGCCGCGGCCGTCTCATCGCACGAACTCTCGATGCCGAGGACGACCACGGCCGCGTCGACGGTATCGAGGCTACTGCGGGCCGCGCCTGAGCCTGCGGACCGCTCGAGGCCTGAACCGTCTTCAACACTTCGAGGGCCTTCTGCAGCTGCACGTCCTTCTTCAGCTCTTCCAGCGGATCGAGCGACGGTGAGGGCGCCGGCTTGTCCTTGGCAGCTGTCTCCTTCGGCTCCTTGGGAACCTCGACGATGACGTCGGGGGTGATGCCCTTGCCCTGGATGGAGCGCCCCTTGGGCGTGAAGTACTTGGCCGTGGTCAGGCGCAGCCCGGCGCCGTCGGAGAGCGGGATGATGGTCTGGACCGAGCCTTTGCCAAAGCTCTGCGTGCCCACGACCTTGGCCCGGCCATAGTCTTGAAGCGCTCCCGCCACGATCTCCGACGCGGAGGCGCTGCCCTGGTTGACCATCACCACCATGGGAATCTTGGTGTGCGGGCGCTTGGCGTGGGCCGTGAACCGCATGTTCTGGTTGCGCACCCGGCCCTCGGTGTAGACGACCAGCTTGCCGTCGTCGAGGAACTTTTCGCTCACCTCCACCGCGGCCGTGAGGAGGCCGCCCGGGTTGTTGCGAAGATCGAGGACCATGGACTTCATGCCCGCCTTGGCCAGCTTGTCGATCGCCGCCTCGAGGTCCTGCGCGGTCTGCTCCTGGAACTGTCGGACCCGAATGTAGCCGACGCCATCGCTCAACTCGTGGGTGCGGACCGACTGGACGTGAATGACCTCGCGTTGGATCTCGAAGTCCTTGGGTTCCGCCCACCCCTCGCGGACCACCGAGATGGTGACCTTGGTGCCCGGCTTGCCCCGCATGCGCTTGACGGCGTCGGCGAGCTGCATGTCCTTGGTGGTGAGGCCGTCGATCTTGATGATGCGATCCCCGGGCTGGAGCCCGGCCCGGAAGGCCGGCGTGCCCTCGATGGGCGACACCACGGTGAGGATGTCGTCGCGCAGGGTGATCTCGATGCCCAGGCCCCCGAAGCTGCCCGAGGTCTCGACCTGCATCTCCTTCAGGCTGTCGGGGTCGAGGAACGAGCTGTGGGGATCGAGGCCGCGCAGGGTGCCCTTGATGGCGCTGTAGATCAGCTCCTTGGGAGGCACGTCGTCGACGTACTGGTTCTGGACGATGGACAGCACCTCGGTGAAGAGGCGGAGCTGCTCGTAGGTCGAGCTGTTGTCGGTTCCTTTGCTGGCCACCGTGCCGCCCAGTGACAGCGTGAGCACCAAGAGCAACGAACCGATCACGAACGCTTTCTTCATGAGCTTCTCCTCGCGGGACTAGTCAACGTCGGGGGGCGCGACCGCCGCTCCTCCCCAACAACCTCCACCGGATGCCTGGTCTTCCGACCGCCTTGCTGTTCTCAACCCCGCTGGCGTAGCCACTGCTCGGGGTCCTGGGGCTTGCCTCGATAGCGTACCTCGAAATAGAGCCGGGGGCCCGACAGCGAACCGGTGTCGCCCACCGCCCCGATGCGCTGTCCCTGGCGGACGTCGTCCCCTTCCTTCACGTGGATCTGCGAGACGTGCGCATAGAGCGTGAACACCTCGTTGCCGTGGTCGATGATGATGAGGTTTCCATACCCCTTGAACCATCCAGTGTACACGACCTGTCCGGACAGGACGGCCTCGACGCTCGTGCCCTCCGCCGCTTCTATGTCAACACCGTTGCGGAACGTTCGGGTCCCGAAGCGAGGGTGCACCTGCGCGCCGAACGGCGCCGCGATCCGGCCCGCCGTCGGCCACGGGAGTCGGCCCCGGAAGCCGGCGGGCGCCACTGCGCCCGGCGATGGGCTGGCCCGCCTTGGGTGGCGCAACCTTAGCGGCCTGTCGCTGCTTGGCGTGCAACTCGCGGATGAAGGCCTCCAGCCGCCGGGAGGCTTCGGTCAGCTCACCCACCATTCGCTCGTGGTAGGTGCGCTCGTCCCGCACCGTGGCCAGGAGAACGCGGCGACGCTCGGCCTCGCGGTCCACGTCGATCTGCTCGCGCCTGGCCGCGCCGCGGAGATCCGTCAGCTCGCGCTCGCGCTCCTCGCCGCGCCTCTTGCGATCCGCCAGCTCGTCGGACGACTCACGGTACTCTCGGATGAGCCGAGCGTCCAGCGCAGCCAGGCTGGCCAGATGACGGACCGCCACGGCGCGCGTGACCGGATCTTCGCCGGACAGGAGAACGGGTACCGCCCCCCCCTGCGCGTGGACCCTGTAGATCGCCTGAAGCCGGCGGGCCAGGAACGCTTCCTGGAGGGCGCGCCGCCCTTCGAGCCTGGAGATCTCTCGCCGCATCGTCGTGATCTCGGCCTGGGTGCCCCGGATGCTGGTGTCGAGACGGGCGACCTCACGCTGCTTGTCGGCCAGCCGTCGGCCGACCTGTTCGAGCTCAGCGAGAACCGAGCCTTCGCGGCGGCGGGCCAGTTCGGCCTTCTCGCGCTCCTCCTTGAGCTGCTGCTGGGTCTGCTGCAACCGTCGCTGCTCGCCCTTCAAGTCTCGACGCTGCCCCGCGGCCGGCGCTACACCGACCGCGGCGACGAGGCCGAGAACGAGCCAGACCGTGACGCGACTCACGCGAGCAGCCTCACGCCCTGGAGTCTCGTGGGCTGCGCGCGAGGACCCCTCCCATGCCGCCTAGCAGTGTCCCGATGAGCGCGAGGCCAAGGACAGTGGGCGGAGTGAGGAAGCGCAGCTGGGACAGGCCCAAGGTCACGCTGACGAGCGCTTCCAGATGGGGGGCGAGGAGGCGATAGGAGACGGTCAGGATGGCCAGGGCCAATACCGCACCCAGGAACCCCTGAGTGGCCCCCTGAAGGACCAGAGGCAAGCGGATGGTGAACTCGGGGGCGCCGACCAGGCGCATGATCTCGATCTCGTGGCGCCGCGCGTGGAGAACGAGAGTGGTCGCGGTCGTGACGGTGAGCACTGCGGCTGTCGCCAGCACACCTCCCACGCCAACGGCCAACGCCTGAAGAAGTCTGCGCCAGTGAGCGAGGCGATCCACCCACGCGGTGCCCCCGGCCACCTCCTCCACTTCGGCCAGGCCGGTGAGCGCTGCCGTCAGCCCGCGGATGCCCTCGGGAGTCGATGCCTCGGCCGATGGAGTGACTTCGAGCGAGGCCGGCAGCGGATTCGCGGTGAGGTGGTCGGCGACGGAGGCCTCGGGGCCCAAGGTCTGCCGCAGCGAGGCGAGCGCATCGGCCTTGCTCACGTAGCGCGCCGACGCAACACCGGGAATCTCCTGGACGCGCGCCAGGAGCGCGTCCGGGGCGGGCGCCTCGCCCTTGAGATAGGCGATGACTCGGACGCGAGCCCGCCACTGCGCGAGGGCGCTGCCGAGATTGACGGAGAGGAACCAGAAGGCTCCTGTGGCCACGACGGCCAGGGTGACGAGGAGAACCGCGCTGGCCGCCATGCGCCCCGCGCGGCGCAGATCGCGCAGGGCCTCCTCGATGAGGAACCCGACCACGGCTAGCCCTCGTCCTTGACGAGCCGCCCGACCTCCAGGCGAAGGGTACGGCGTCGGAGCTGGGCGGCCAGGCGGGATTGATGCGTGGCGAGCAGCACCGTGGTCCCACAGGCCCAGATATCCCTGATCACCCCGAGCACCTCCTCGGCCATGTCGTCGTCGAGGTTGCCCGTTGGCTCATCGGCAAGGAGCAGCGGTGGCTGGCGTACGATCGCCCGGGCCAGCGCCGCGCGCTGAGCTTCGCCCTGGGAGAGCTGGGACGGATACGACTGGGCGCGCGCGCCGAGACCCACCGTGCGGAGGGCCTCGAGCACTCCCGTCTTCACCTCGCGGCGGGGCGTCCCCAGGACGCGCAGCACGAAGGCAATGTTCTCGTAGACCGTGCGCGCCTGCAGCAGCTTGGCGTCCTGGAACACCACCCCGATGGAACGCCGCAGGGCGGCCACTTCCGAGCGCCGGAGATCGTGGAGGTCCTGGTCCAAGACCTCGACGTCCCCCTCCGTGGGCACGGCAGCACGGTAGAGCAGCCGGAGAAGCGTCGTCTTGCCCGCGCCGCTGGGCCCGTGGAGCACTGCGAACTCGCCGCGGTCGACCCGAAATGACACGTCCGTCAGCGAGGGAATCCTCGCGGGCCCCACCTGGTAGACCTTGCCGACGTGCCGCAGCTCGATCATTCCCTGCCGAGGGCAATTATATCGGCGGGGGTCACATACGAGAGAGCTTCTCCTGCAGGAGCTGGTTGACGAGGGCGGGATTCGCCTTGCCGCCCGTCGCCTTCATGACCTGACCCACGAGGGCCTTGGCGGCCGCGGACTTACCCTTCTTGTAGTCGTCGACCGCCTTGGTGTTGGTGGCGACCACCTCAGCCACGATGCGGGCCAACTGCGCGCTATCACTGACCTGAGTGAGCCCCTCGCGGCGCACGATCGTCTCGGCGTCCTGGCCCGACCGGAACATCTTGTCGAAGACGTCCTTGGCGATCTTGCCGCTGATGGTGCCGTCCTCGATGAGGCGGAGGAGCCCGGCCAGATGCCCGGGGGACATCGGTGCCGCGGCGATGGCGCGCTCGTCCTCGGCGGGGATCTCGCGCAGAAGCTCCGACATCACCCAGTTCGAGACGACCTTGGGCTGCGGGTACTCCGCGACAGCCCGCTCGTAGTAGTCCGCGAGCGCCACGCTCTGCGTGAGGACCTCGGCATCATAGGCGGGCAGTCCGTACTGTGTGACGAAGCGTCGCCGGCGGGCCCGTGGCAGCTCGGGCAGCGCGCCCCGCAGTTCGTGCACCCAGGCGGGGTCGATGCGGATCGGCACGAGATCGGGCTCGGGGAAGTACCGGTAGTCGTGGGCGAACTCCTTGGTGCGCATGGAGCGAGTGGTCCCGCCGTCGACATCCCACAGCCGCGTCTCCTGGACGATCCGCTCGCCCGTGTCGAGGGCCGCCGCCTGCCGGCGGGCCTCGAACTCCAGGGCCCGCTGGACGTTGCGGAAGGAGTTCATGTTCTTGATCTCGACCTTGGTGCCGAGATCGCTGGCGCCCCGCCGGCGCAGCGAGATGTTGGCGTCGCAGCGGAGCGATCCTTCCTCCATGTTCCCGTCGCACACCCCGAGGGCGACCAGGACGGCCCGGAAGGCGCGCAGGTAGGCCGCGGCCTCTTCGGGAGAGCGCAGATCCGGCCGGCTCACCGTCTCCATGAGGGGCACGCCGGAGCGGTTGAAGTCGACCAGGCTCGCCTGCGCCCGGTCCAGCGAGCCCTCGTGCACGAGCTTGCCCACGTCCTCCTCGAGGTGCAGGCGCTCGATGCCGATGCGCCGCGTGCCCGCTCCCGCCACCTCGAGATCGAGCCAGCCGTCCTCGGCGAGCGGCTCCTCGTACTGGCTGATCTGGAAGTTCTTCGGCATGTCCGGGTAGTAGTAGTGCTTGCGCGCGAAGCGGCACCCGGGATTGATGCGGCAGTCGAGGGCGAGGGCGGTGCGCAGGCCGAACTCGATGGCGCGGCGATTGATGACGGGAAGCGTCCCCGGCATCCCCTGGCAGATCGGGCAAGTCTGCGTGTTCGGGGGCGCGCCGAACGCGGTCGGACAGGGGCAGAACATCTTCGAGCGCGTAGGAGCTGCGCGTGGACCTCCAGGCCGATGACGATCTCGTAGTCGGTCATGCCAGCTCCGGGCGGCGGGTGTGCCATGGGGTCGCCTGCTCGTACGCGTGGGCGACACCCAGGAGCCTCGCCTCGTCGAAGGGGCGGCCGATGAGCTGCAGCCCGATCGGCAACCCGCCGGTGCTGAAGCCGCACGGAACGGACAGCGCGGGGAGCCCGGCCATGCTCGCGGGGACGGTGAAGACGTCGTTGAGGTACATCGACAGCGGATCCTCTTTCTCTCCGTGCTTGAACGCGACGTTGGGCGTGGTGGGCGCCACGATGAGATCGACGCGCGCGAAGGCCTGCTGGAAGTCGCGGGCCACCAAGGTGCGCACCCGGAGCGCCCGGCCGTAGTAGGCGTCGTAGTACCCCGCCGACAGGGCATACGTCCCCAGCATGATGCGACGCTTGACCTCGGCGCCGAAGCCGGCCGCCCGCGTCCGTCCCGACATGTCGACGAGGTCGCGCCCGCCCGGGGCGCGCAGGCCGTACTTCACGCCGTCGTAGCGCGCGAGGTTCGACGACGCCTCGGCGGGCGCGACGATGTAGTACGTGGCCAGCGCCGTACTCGGTGGCCGGCAGCGAGACGCGCTCGATGGTGGCGCCGAGGTCGCGCAGGACGTCGATGGCCTGCGCGCACCGCGCGCTCCACCTCGGGATCCGTCCCCTCGATGAAGTACTCGTCGGGCACGCCGAGCCTGAGCCCGCGGACGTCCGCGCCGAGCCCCGCGGTGTAGTCCGGCACGGGCACGTCCACGCAGGTCGCATCGCGGCGATCGGCACCGGCGACCACCCCGAGGAGCAGCGCGGCGTCGCGCACGTCGCGCGCGAGGGGCCCGATCTGATCCAGGGACGACGCGAAGGCGATGAGGCCGTAGCGCGACACGCGGCCATAGGTGGGTTTGACTCCCACCACCCCGCTGAACGCGGCCGGCTGGCGAACCGAGCCGCCCGTGTCGCTGCCGAGGGCGGCCCCGGCCATGCCCGCGGCCACCGCGGCGGCCGAGCCGCCCGAGGATCCTCCCGGCACGCGCGCCGGATCCCAGGGGTTGCGCGTGACGTGATAGGCCGAGTGCTCGGTCGACGAGCCCATGGCGAACTCGTCGAGGTTGGTCTTGCCCGAGGAGCACGGCCCCCGCCGCCTTCAGGCGTTCCACCACGGTGGCGTCGTAGGGAGGGACGAAGGCTTCGAGGATCCGCGAGGCCGCCGTGGCCCGCACGCCCCGCACGCACAGGTTGTCCTTGAGGGCGATCGGCGCTCCGTCCAGAGGACCACGCGGCTGGCCCTGGCGATGGCGCTCATCCGCCGCCCGCGCTGCCGCCCGAGCCTCCTCGCGCATCACCGTCAGGTAGGCGCCGACCTGGCCGTCGAGCCGATCGATGCCGCGCCAGGTGCTCCTCGGTCACCGCGCTCGGCGTGGTCTCTCCGCGCCGGTAGGCCGCGGACAGTTCGGCAAGGGAACGCAACGTCACGCTCAGTCCTCGATGATGCGCGGGACGCGGAAGAACTCGCCGGCCGGGTCAGGAGCATTGGCCAGCATCTCGTCCCGCGGGAAGCACGGCTCCACCTCGTCGTCCCGCATGACGTTGACGAGCGGAACGGCGTGCGACGTGGGCTCCACCGACGCCGTGTCCAGCGCACCGAGCTTGTCGATATAGCCCAGGATGCCCGAGAGCTGCTCGCGCATCCGCTCCAGCTCGGCCTCGCCCAGCTGGAGCCGGGCCAGCCGCGCCACGTGCTCGACGTCCGCGCGCGAGATCATCGTCACAGCTCCTCGAGGTGCGCGTACTGCAGCGAGAGCCGCTTGCGGCCCACGCTGGCGAAGCGCACCGTCACGATCGTATCCGATCCCGCCCGCTCCACGCCCACCACCAGCCCCTCTCCCCACCGCGCGTGTCGCACGTGCGCGCCGACGGAGAGCGGAAGGTCGTCGTCGGCCGAGCCAAACCCGGCGGGCTCCGGGACGGACGGCGCCTCGTGCGCCTCCATGCTCGCCGGGCGCACGTTCAGAAGGGTCACCTCACCCTCGGGGATCTCCTCCAGGAAGCGCGACGCTTCACCGAGCCCGTAGCCGTGAAGCGCGTCGATGGAGGGCGTAGGAGAGGAACAGCCGCTTCTGCGCCCGCGTGAGCCCCACGTAGCAGAGACGGCGCTCCTCCTCGATGTCGGCCGTATCGTTGAGCGACCGGGCGTGAGGAAACACTCCCTCCTCCATGCCGGTGAGGAACACGACCGGGAACTCGAGTCCCTTGGCGGCATGGAGGGTCATGAGGGTCACGCCGCGGACCCCGTCCTCCAGTTCGTCGACGTCGCTGACGAGAGCCACCTGGTCCAGGAAGCCTTCCAGCGCCTCCGCCGGGGTACCGCCCTCCCGCGCCACCAGCGCCAGTTCGAAGTCTTCGGCGGCGGCGATCAATTCCTCCAGGTTTTCCAGGCGCGCCTCGGCCTCGGACGATCGCTCCTCCTTGAGCGCCTCGCGATAGCCACAGGCGGCGACGACGCGATCGATGAAGGCGGGCAGGGCCAGGCCCCCACGCTCCTCGCGGAGCCGGGCCACGAGGGCGGCGAACTCCTCGAGACCGCGCCGAGGTCGTCCCGTGACGTCGGGTGGAGGCGCCGCGGCCAGGGACAGGAGGACGACGCCCTGCCGGGCCGCGTCGGCCTGGAGCCGAACCAGCGTCGCCCGTCCGACACCGCGACCCGGCTCCTGCACCGCGCGCAGGAAGGCCGCATCGTCGGCGGGGTTCACGCATGAGCCGCAGGTAGGCCAGGATGTCCTTGATCTCCTTGCGCTCGTAAAAGCGGACGCCACCCACGATGACGTACGGAATGCCGGCGCGCCGCAGGGCGTCCTCCAGCACGCGCGACTGGGCGTTGGTCCGGTAGAAGACGGCCATGTCGCCCCAGCCGAGCCCCTCGCCGCGTTGACCCAGGATGCGCTGGGCCACGAAGTTCGCCTCCTCGTGCTCGTCCCAGGCGCGATAGAGGGCCGGGCGGTCGCCGTCCTCGTTCTCCGTCCACAGGGTCTTGTCCTTGCGCGCGGTGTTGTTGGCGATCACCGCCCCGGCCACGGTCAGGATGCGCTTGGTCGATCGGTAATTCTGCTCGAGCCGGACCACCTTGGTGCCCGGGTAGTCGCGCTCGAAGTCGAGGATGTTCCGGATGTCCGCTCCTCGCCACTTATAGATCGACTGGTCGGGATCGCCGACGCAGCAGACGTTCCGATGCTCGGCGGTGAGCTGGCGGATGATCCGGTACTGGGCGCGGTTGGTGTCCTGGTACTCGTCCACCAGGACGGAGCGCCAGAGCCCGCGGTACCAGGCGAGCACGTCGGGCACCTCCTCGAGGAGGCGCACGGTGAGGAGCAGCAGGTCGTCGAAGTCCACGCCGCCCGCAGCCTCCAGGCGCGTCTGGTAGCGCCGGTACACCGCGGCCAGCTTCTCCTCGCGGGGACCGCGCGCCGCCCTCTCGAAATCCGCCACGGCGAGCATCTGGTTCTTGGCCGCGCTGATCTGGTGCACCACCGCGCTCGGGGTGACGCTCTTGTCCTCCAGCCCCTCCGCGCGCATGCACTCCTTGACCAGCGCCTGGCGGTCGTCCTCGTCGTAGATCGTGAAGTGCGGCGGATAGCCGAGGTGACGCACGTGCTGGCGGAGCATGCGCACACAGACGGCGTGGAAGGTGGCCACCAGCGGCGGCTTGAGCCCGGCGGGGGCCAGGAGGGCCTCCACGCGCCGGGCCATCTCGCCGGCCGCCTTGTTGGTGAAGGTGACGGCGAGGACGTTGCGGGGGTGCACGCCCCGCACGCCGATCAGGTACGCAATACGATGGGCGATCACGCGCGTCTTGCCACTTCCGGCCGAGGCGAGCACGAGGAGCGGGCCGTCGCCCGCGATCACGGCCTCGCGCTGCGGCGGATTGAGGTCACGGAGGAGCGTCTCGACGTCCAGCACGAGGGTCGATTGTACCGCGCGCGGCGCGCGCCGAGGCACGGATGGCGTCCCCGCGCCGCTTGCCCGGCCCAGGGAATCGCGTATAACGAGGGCGTGAAGCCCCTGGGCGTGCGCGCGAAGCTGGTGCTCCTGAGCCTCGACCATCGTGATCGTCGTGTCCTTCGGGTTCACCGTGCTCCACCTCAAGCTGTCCCAGCGATGGGTGGACGAGGATCTCCGCGAGCGCGCCATCACCTTCGCGCGGGAGATCGCGGTCACCATCGGTGACCGCCGGGAACTCGAAAACAGCGCATTGCTCCAGTCCCAGATCCGGCAGGTCCTCGCCTTGCGACCGAACGTGCTCCAGCTGGACATCCTGGCCTTTCGGCCGGAGGGCACGGTGGTCGTCGCCACCAGCCACCCGATCGAGCCGCCTGCCCTTCCATCGCCAGGAGGCCGAGAGCGTGGCCCAGGGGCGGACCCTCTCCCGGCTCGTGCTGGGCCACGGCGAGCGAGCCTGGGAAGTGATGACCCCGATCGTCTTCGGAGAGGAGGTGGCGGGGGCCGTGGCCGCCCTGTTCTCCCTGCAGCGTGCGGATGCGCTGGCCGCGCGGAGCCGGACCTGGGCGCTGGGGCTGACCGCGGGGGCGGCCCTCGTCATGGCCCTGCTCATGAGCCTCGCCGTCTTCGTGGTCGTCGAGCGCCCCCTGCACCGTCTGATGGACGCCATCCGGGAGGTTCGAGCCGGCACGAGCGAGGCCACCGCCACCATCGCGAGCCGGGACGAACTGGGCCGTCTCGCCGAGCACTTCAACGAGATGATGTCGCGCATCAACCGCTTCAGCGAGGAGCTGCAAACGAGGGTCGACGAGGCCACGGCCGAACTGGCTCGGCGCTATGCCGAGCTCGAGCACCTGAACGCCCAGCTGTTCCGGATGCAGCGTTCGCTCAGTCATGCCGAGCGGCTGGCCGTGGCGGGCCGCCTGCTCGCCGAGGTTGCGCACGAGATCGGCACGCCGCTGCACTCGGTGGCCGGGCACCTGGAGCTCCTGCGGCAGGACCTCGGCGGGGACGGACTCCACGCCGCGCGGGGCCGACGGCTTGCCATCATCGAGGGCGAGGTCGCGCGCGTGACGCAGATCATCGCGCAACTCCTCGACCTCGCGCGCCGGCCAACGGGCGAACCAGCAGTGGTCGATCTCAACCGGCTGGTTCGCGACACCGTCGATCTCGTCAGACCCGGCACGATGGGTGGAAGGATCGAGTTGGCTCTGAGGCTCGATCCCGGGCCAGCCCGCACGCGCGGGCCCGCCGACCAGCTCCAGCAGGTCGATCCTGAATCTTCTCACCAATGCCGTCGACGCCACCCCGGCCGGCGGCCGGATCTGGGTGAGCACGCGCGTCACGGACGGTCTGGCGATCCTCGAGGTCAGCGACACGGGCCACGGCATTCCCGACTCCCAGCAAAAGGAAATCTTCGAGCCGTTCTTCTCGACCAAGGAGCCGGGGCGAGGGACGGGGCTGGGACTGTTCATCGTCAGCCAGATCGTCCAGGAGCATCACGGCCGCGTCGAGGTGGAGAGCGAGGAAGGCCGGGGCACCACCTTGCGCGTGAGCCTGCCCCGCGACAGCTCACCATGAGCGCGCGGCTGCTGGTGGCCGACGACGACGCGGTGGCCCGCGATCTGCTCGGCGAGGTGCTGACCCACGAGGGTTACGAGGTGCGCGCGGCGGCGGACGGCGCCGAAGCCCTCACCATCTGCGCGACCAACGTCATCGACCTCGCCCTCGTCGACTTGCGGATGCCTGGGCTCGACGGGCTCACCGTGCTCCGTCGCATTGCCGACCTCCGGCCCGACGTCCCCGTGGTGATCCTGACGGCGTTCGCCACCATGGACACGGCCATCGCCGCCATTCGGCGGGAGCCTACGACTACCTCTCGAAGCCCTTTCGCATGGAAGAGATCCGGCTGGTGGTGCGCCGAGCCCTCGAGGCCCGTCGCCTGGCGCGAGAGAACCAGCACTATCGCGAGGAGCTGAAAGAGCGGTATCGGGTCGACAACCTCGTCGGACAGTCGCCGGCGATGGTCGCGGTCTACAAGCTCATCGCGCGCGTGGCCCCGCTCGACATGACCGTGCTCGTGTTCGGGGAGACGGGAACGGGCAAGGAGCTGGTCGCCCGGGCCATTCACTATGCGGGCCCGCGCGGTCACCGGCCCTTCGTCGTGGTGGACTGCTCCACCCTTCCCGACACCCTCTTCGAGTCCGAGCTGTTCGGTCACGTGCGGGGTGCCTTCACCGGAGCCGTGGCGACCCGGCGTGGCCTCCTGGAGGCCGCCGACGGGGCACCGTGCTCATCGACGAGATCGGCGAGCTCTCGGCGGCGCTGCAGGCAAAGCTGCTTCGCGTCCTGCAGGACCACGCGGTCCGCCGCCTGGGTGACAACGAATCGATCCCCATCGACGTCCGCGTCATCGCCGCCACCCACCGCGACCTCCGGGAGCGAGTGGCCAGCGACGCCTTTCGCGAGGACCTGTACTACCGTCTCAACGTGGTGACGATCACGCTGCCCCCCCTGCGGGAGCGCCTCGACGACCTCCCCTTGCTCGCCCGGCATTTCCTGGACAAACACGCGCAGGCCGCCGGCAAGGTGATCACGGGCTTTGCGCGCGAGACCTTGCAGACGCTGTCCGCCCACCGGTGGCCGGGCAACGTCCGCGAGCTGGAGCACGCGATCGAGCGGGCGGTGGCACTGGGGTCCACGCCGGTGCTCGTCCCGGACGACTTGCCGGGCGACGTGCGGGGCGTACCGGCCGTCGGGAGCCTGGCGCCGCCGCAACCGATGACGCTGGACGAGATGAAGGAGTGGTACGTGGAGACCGTGCTCCGCCAGGTCCGCGGCAACAAGGTCCGGGCCGCCGAGATCCTCGGCATCGATCGGCGCACGCTCTACCGGATGATCCGCCGATCGTCATCGGACAGCGACCGTGTCGTGGAGTAAGACGGTCGCCCTTGGGCTGGCGTTGCTGGCCGGCGGGTGCGCGGGCTCAGCCGCGCTTTCGAGCCGCGACATCGCGCTGCGGCTGATCACCAGCGCGACCGTTTCTCTCCGCGTCGAACGGGAGCCCAGCGCGCGGCGAGCAGCGTCTGGCGTGGCCATCGCGGTCGATCGAGAGCGGGGACGCACCTGGATCATCACCTCTCGACACGTCTTCGATCGAGCCGACCCCGGACCCGTGCTCGTCACGGGAGCCGGCAGTGGCCGTCCCCTAGTCGCGCGCGTGGTGGCCCTGAGCCCGGAGGCCGACCTCGCCCTGCTCGAGGTCGAGGCCACCGACATCCCCATCGCTGCGCTAAAGCCGGCGGCTCAGCTGGGTGACGAGGTGTGGGTCGTGGCGTTTCCCCGTGGACGACGCGCCACCCTGGTGAGCGGTGTCGTCAGTCAGCTCGCCCAGGAGGGCGCGGTGGAAGGAGCGGCGTCGATGGTGGACGCTCCGGTGAGCTATGGGGCCAGCGGAGGAGGCATCTTCGATCCCTCGACCGGGCACCTGGTGGGCATCGTGGAGGGCTACCGCACCGCCCGTGTCAAAGTCAGCGGGTCGCCGGAGCGAACGGTCGACATTCCCTTCCCGGGCGAGACGACCGTGGTATCGGCGGCGGCGATCCTTCGATTCGTGAGCACCGTCGACGGGGTAGCGCGCGTGCTGCCGTAGGTGGGCCCGGGCAGGCCCGCGCGGGCCTGCCCGGGGAGCCTCTCTACTTGACGATCTCGACGCTGGTGGCGACCAGCTTGCCGTCACGCTCCTCGTAGACCACCTTGACCTGCGCCCCCTCCTTGAGCTCCTCCATGCTGAGCCCCTCGGCAATCCACACCTGCTTGCCGTCCTCGAGGACCACCATCCGGTCGGCGATGACGATCGTCTGGACTTTCCCCTCCAGATCCCCCGCCCACGCGCCTGCCCCTACGAGGATAAGGCCGACCAGCGCCGCTGCTCCTACTGTTCTGCGCATCGCGACACCTCCGCAGTGATCGGTCGCCGATACCCGATGCAAGGACGAGACCGGCGAGAGAGCATCCGGATTGTCGCGAATATCAGGGCGCCGCACGGGCCCGATGGGCAGGTGGTGTGGCGTTCGTGTGAGCGCGGTGGGGCGTGACGCCACACCGGGAACCCGGTCAGTCGGATCTATTCGACCGTCACGCTCTTGGCAAGATTCCTCGGCTGGTCGACGTCGCAGCCCCGTCGCACCGCGATGTGGTAGGCGAGGAGCTGGAGCGGAACCACCGTCACCAGCGGGGCGAGAAGCTCCGCGGTGGGCGGCACCTCGATGAGGTGGTGGGCCTTCGCCGCTAGGGCGCGGTCGCCCGGATGGGCCACGGCGATGACGAGACCGTCGCGGGCCCGCACCTCCTCGATGTTGCCGAGCATCCGCTCGTAGGCGCCATCGCGGGGAGCCAGGGCGACCACGGGAAGGCCTTCAGTGATGAGGGCAATGGGGCCGTGCTTCATCTCCCCGCCCGCATAGCCCTCGGCGTGGATGTAGGAGATCTCCTTCAGCTTGAGGGCGCCTTCGAGGGCGATGGGGAACTGCACGCCCCGCCCGAGGTAGAGGAAGTCCTGAGCGTTGCTGAGGCGACGGGCGAGGGCATCGATGGAGTCGTCCAGCTGCAACGTTGACTCGATCAGGCGAGGGATCTCCACGAGGTCCTGGATGCGCTTGGTCACGTCCCGCGGCGTGATGGCCTCGCGCTGGCGTCCGAGCCACAGGGACAGGAGGTACATGGCCACGATCTGCGTGGTGAAGGCCTTGGTCGAGGCCACGCCGATCTCGGGGCCCGCGTGGGTATAGAGGGTGCCCGTGGCCTCGCGGGCGAGGGCCGAACCCACGACGTTGGTGACCGCGAGGATCGGGCAGCCTTTGAGCTTGGCGGCCTTGACGGCGCCCAGGGTGTCCGCCGTCTCCCCGGACTGGGAGATGGCCACGATGAGCGTCTCTGGGCCGATGATCGCGTCGCGGTAGCGGAACTCGGAGCCGAGATCGGTCTCCACCGGCATCCGCGCGAGCTGCTCGATCATGGTGCGGCCCAGCATGGCCGCGTGGTACGACGTCCCGCACGCCACGATGACCACCCGCTGGAGGGCGCGCACGGTGGACGGATCGAGGTTCACGTCGGGCAGGACCACGCTACCCGTCTCCGGGGCGATGCGTCCTCGGAAGGTGTCGGCGACGGCGCGCGGCTGCTCGTAGATCTCCTTGAGCATGAAGTGCCGGTAGCCACCCTTCTCGGCCATGATCGGATCCCAGAGGATGCGCACCGGCGCGCGCTGCACCGGGTCGCCGTCGACCGTGGAGATGTCGACGCCGTGGGCGGTGATCACGGCCACGTCGTTGTCCTCGAGGATCACCACGTCGCGCGTGTGCGAAAGGATGGCGGGGATGTCGGAGGCTACGAACATCTCCCCGCGCCCGAGCCCGACCACCACGCTCCCCGCCCCTTGCTTGGCCGCCACCAACCGGTCCGGAGCTGCCGTCGACACCACACCGATGGCGTAGGAGCCTCTCACCTCGGCCAGGGCCCGCTTCACCGCGCTGTCGAGCCGCCCGGTGTCTTTCAGGTGGTGCTCGACCAGGTGCGCGAGGACTTCGGTATCGGTCTCGGAGCGAAACTGGTGGCCCTCGGCGAGCAGGCGTTCCTTGATCTCGAGATAGTTCTCCAGAATTCCGTTGTGGACCACCACGAGCTCGCCCGCGCAGTCGGTGTGGGGGTGCGCGTTTTCTTCCGAGGGCCGGCCGTGGGTCGCCCAGCGCGTGTGCCCGATGCCGAGCGAGCCTATGACCGGACGCTCGCGCAGGATCACCTCGAGGAGCTTGATGCGGCCGGCGGCGCGGCGAACGTGAAGGACCCCGCTGTCGAGAATCGCCACGCCCGCCGAGTCGTAGCCTCGATACTCCAGGCGCTTCAGCCCCTCCACAATGATGTCGACCGCGTTCTTGTCCCCGACGTAGCCGACGATCCCGCACATACGCTATCCCCCGTGCGGCGGCGGCCGCTTCCGGCCGCGGCGCGCGGCCCAGCCTTCCTTCACGATCTGTTGCCCCCGCTCCACGGCCAGCGCACCCGGAGGAACGTCCTTGGTGATGACGGAGCCGGCGCCCACGTAGGCCCCCGCCCCGATGGTGATGGGCGCCACCAGGCTCGCGTTGGTTCCGATGAAGGCGCCCGCCTCGATGGTGGTGGCATGCTTGGCCACGCCGTCGTAGTTACACGTGATGGTCCCCGCCCCGACATTGACGTCGTCGCCCACCGTCGCGTCACCAAGGTACGCGAGATGGTTCGCCTTGGCCTTCCGGCCCAGGCGCGTCTTCTTCAGCTCCACGAAGTTTCCGATGTGCGCCTCGGCGCCCACGTGGGACTGGGGGCGCACGTGGCAGAAGGGGCCCAGCGACGCGCCGGTGTCGACGACGGACTCGGCAATGACGCAATACGGCTTCAGGACGACGCGATCGGCAAGGTGGCTCTCGCTCACCTGACAGCCCGCGCCGATGACGCACTCGCCGCCGATGGTGGTGTTTCCTTCGATGACCACGTTGGGATAGATCACGCTATCGGCGCCGATGGTCACGGTGTCTTCGATATAGGTGCTGGCCGGATCCACGATGGTGACGCCATCTTCCATGAGCCGGTCGAGGATGCGCCCGCGCTGGATGGCGGCCAGCGCGGCCAACTGCTTGCGATCGTTGATGCCCAGGGCCTCCAGGGGATCCTGGGCGGCGATGGCCTCGATGCGCTCGCCGGCGCGCGCGAGGATCCCGATCACGTCCGTCAGGTAGTACTCGCCTTGATCATTGTTGGGGCGCACCTTGGCGAGAGCCGGCCACAGACGGCGCGCCTCGAAGCAGTACACGCTGGTGTTGATCTCCGTGATGGCCTTCTGATCGTCGGTGGCGTCGCGTTCCTCCACGATCCCGGTGACACGCCCGCCCTGTCGGAGGATGCGGCCGTAACCGCGAGGCTGATCGACCACCGCGGTCAACATGGTGGCCGCCGCGCGGGTCGTCCGGTGGTGCGCCACCAAGCGTTCGATCGTCGGTCCGGACAGGAGCGGCGCATCACCCGGCAGTACGACGATCACCCCGCCACCGCAGAGCGCCTGGGTCTGCAGCAGCGCGTGGCCGGTGCCGAGCCGTTCACCCTGCTCGGCGACCTGCACGTCAGGCCCCAGAATCCCCGAGAGGTCACCGGCCTGAGGGCCAACGACCACCACGAGGCGATCGGCCACAGCGCGCGCCACTCGGAGCGGATACGCGATGATGGGACGCCCGCAGAGCCGATGGAGCACTTTCGGTCGGCTCGAGCGCATCCGCTTCCCCTCCCCCGCTGCCAGGATGACAGCCGTCAGCTCGGTCATCGCATTCCTCCTGACTTCCAGGCTAGCAAACAGCGTGCCCCGTTCGAAGATATCCGAGCAAACGCTCGATCCGAGGCGGAAGGGCGCTCGAAAACTCCATGCGACTTCCTGTCATCGGATGCACGAAGGCGAGGGTGGAGGCGTGCAGGCCGATGCCCGTGAAGGGGATCGACAGGCGTGTGGTTGACCGCAAACGGTACATCTCGTCGCCATAGATTGGGTGTCCGAGGGAGGAAAAATGCACGCGGATCTGGTGCGTCCGTCCGGTCTCAAGCCTCGCTTCGAGACACGTGAAGTCTCGGAACCGCTCGAGGACGCGATAGTGCGTGACCGCGCGTTTGCCCCGACCGGCCGGCCGGATCGCCATGCGAACGCGGTCGTGGGGATGGCGGCCGATCGGCGCATCCACAACGCCCTGAGCCTGCAGAACGCGGCCATGCGCCACTGCGAGATAGCACCGCGACACCGTTCGCGACGCCAGCTGCGCGGTGAGCGAATCGTAGGCGGCCTGGGTCTTGGCGACCACGAGTAGGCCCGACGTCTCCTTGTCGAGCCGATGCACCACGCCGGGGCGCCGCGGACCGCCGACACCCGCGATCTGCGGAGCATGAGACAAGAGCGCCGCTGCCAGTGTCCCCCGGGCGTGTCCCGCACCCGGATGGACAACCATGCCCGCCGGTTTGTCGACCACGAGCACGTCGGCGTCCTCGTGGACGATCGTCAGGGGGATCGGCTCGGGGATCAGCTCCTCGGCAGGCGGGGGCGGGATCTCGAGATCGACCATCTCGCCGCCCCGGAGGCGGTGCGCGGGCCTCCGGGTTGCCCCGTCGACCCTGACGTGCCCCGCCTCGATCAGCTCCTGAAGTCGCGAGCGCGAGACGTCAGGCACTCGGACGGCCAGCCAGCGATCGAGCCGCTGGCCAGCCGCGTCGACGTCGACCGTCAGCGACGGCACGGTCGATATGGGGGGCCTAGCACGGGCCCCCCAAGCCCCCCGCGCTCGTCGCGCCCCCGGGCCACCCGGGGCACTCCTCGATGCTCCGGCATGCGTCTAGCCTGGCGAGGCGGCGGGCTGTCGGGCCATGAGCCGGAGGGCGAGAAGCGCCACCCCCACGGTGATGGCGGAATCGGCCACGTTGAAGGCTGGCCAGTGATAGCTCTGCCAGTGCACGTCGACGAAGTCGACGACGGCGCCCCAGCGCAGGCGATCGATGAGATTGCCCACCGCGCCTCCGAAGATCATCCCCACCGCCACGGCTCCCGGCCACCCATGGGCAGGAAGCACCCGCAGCGCCACCCGTGCGAGCACGACGAGGGCGGCAAGCGACAGCGCAGCGACCACCCATCGCCAGCCGGTCGGCACGCCCGCGAGGACGCCGAAGGCCAAGCCGGGATTCATGACGAGGGTGAGGGAGAACCAGGGCGCCAAGTCCACCGCCACTCCGGGAGGCAGGTGATCGAGGGCCACGGCCTTGGTCAGCTGGTCGAGAACGACCACAACGGCGGCCAGCAACGAGACCCGGATCACGAACGCCCGAGCACCACCGGGAGGCAGCGCTCACAGAGGGTGGGATGCTCAGGGTGCTCACCGACGTGCTCGCTGTAGCGCCAGCAACGCTCGCACTTCCGCCCCGGCGCCCGGTCGACGGCGATCACCAGTCCAGGGATGTCCTGACTCGGATGGTGGACGAGCGAACCGTCGGGCTTCGGCTCGAAGGTCACCTGCGACACGATGAAGAGCGTGGGCAGGAGATCCTGCTTGCGCCGCAGCAGTTCGGGCAGATCCTCGGGCGAGACGAGGATGCGCACGATCGCCTCGAGCCCGCTGCCGATGGCCAGCCCCTGGCTCCGTGCCGCGTCCACCCCGCGGGCAACGCGGGCTGTCTCCAGGGCCTTGGCCACCTCTCGTCGCACCTCCAGCAGCCGGTTCCACTCCCGCTCGAGGGTGTCGTCGAGCCATTCGGACGGGACTTCGGGAAACTGCTCGAGGTGGACGCTGTCGGCGCGCGGCCCGGGCAGGTGCCGCCACGCCTCCTCGCTGGTGAAGCTCAGGATGGGCGCCATGAGACGTACCAGCGCCGAGAAGATCTCGAAGCAGGTGGTCTGGGCGGCCCGCCGGTGCAGATCGCCCGCCGCGCTCGTGTAGAGCCGGTCCTTGATGACGTCGAGATAGAGCGCGGAGAGGTCCACCGCGCAGAAGTTGTGCACGGAGTGGAACACCGTGTGGAACTGGTACTCCTCGTAGGCGCGGATCACCCGCGTGATGAGCCGGGCGAGACGGTCGAGGATGAATCGATCGACCTCGTCGAGCCGAGCGTAGGGCTGCCGGTGGCGCACGGGATCGAAGTCGGCGAGGTTGCCGAGCAGGAAGCGCAACGTGTTGCGGATTCGCCGGTAGGCGTCACCCAGGCGGTCGAGGATCTCGAGCGAGAGGCGGATGTCCTGGGTGTAGTCCTCGGCCGACACCCACAGGCGCAGGATCTCCGCGCCGTACTTCGGCAGCAGCTCCTCAAGGGGGATGTAGTTGCCGAGGGACTTCGACATCTTGCGCCCCTCGGCGTCGACGAAGAAGCCGTGGGTGATGACGCTCCGGTAGGGCGGCGCCCCGCGCGTGCCCACCGCCTCCAGCAGCGAGGACTGGAACCAGCCGCGATGCTGGTCGGTCCCCTCGATGTACATCTCGGCCGGCCAGCGCAGCTCCGGCCTCGTCTCCAGCACGGCCGCATGGCTGCAGCCGGAGTCGAACCACACGTCGAGGATGTCCGTCTCCTTGCGAAAGCCTGTGCCGCCGCAGCGGGCACAGCGCGTCCCCGGCGGCAGGAGGTCGGCCGCCTCGCGCGCGTACCACTCGTCGGCCCCCTGTCCGTCACGGAAGATGGCCGCCACGTGTTCGATGACGGGCTCGTTCAGCAACAGTTCCTCGCAGGCCGTGCAGTAGAAGGCCACGATGGGCACTCCCCACACCCGCTGGCGGGAGATGACCCACTCGGGGCGATGCGCGACCATACTGCGGATGCGCTCTTCCCCCCAGGCGGGGATCCACCGGACGTCCCCTGAGATGGCCGCCACCGCGCGCTGGCGCAGGCCGTCCGCATCGAGGGCGATGAACCACTGCTCGGTAGCGCGGAACAGCGTGGGGTTCTTGCAGCGCCAGCAGTGAGGGTAGGTGTGGTCGAGCGGCATCTCGGCCACCAGCGCCCCGCGCTCGCGGAGGAGCTGGATAATCCTGGGGTTGGCCTCCCACACCGTGAGGCCCGCGAAAGGCACCGCCTCCTGGATGAACCGACCGTCGTCGTCGACGGGGTTGTACACCGGGAGGCCAAGCTGCCGGCCGAGCTCGTAGTCCTCCTCGCCGTGGCCAGGCGCGATGTGCACCAGCCCCGTCCCCGTGTCCATGGCCACGAAGTTGGCCCCCGCAATACGCCCCGTGCGCTCGACCCACGGGTGCCGGTACTCGAGCCCCGCGAGGTCACGGCCGCTCACGACGGCCACCCGCCGGGGCGAGCCCAGACGGGCCGCACGCGCGAATGCCTCCGCGAGCTTGGCCGCCACGACGAGCGTCTCCCTCCCCTGTCCGTCGGGCGCGGCGACCTCCAGGGCGACGTACTCCTCATCGGGGTGCACGGCCACCGCGAGGTTGGCGGGCAAGGTCCACGGCGTCGTGGTCCAGATCACCACCGCCGGACGGGGGGCTCCGGGGGCGGCGGGCAGCGGATCGACGAGGGGGAACTTCACGTACACCGACGGCGTGCGCTGATCCTCGTACTCGACCTCTGCCTGGGCGAGGGCCGTCTTGCAGTACATGCACCAGTGCACCGGCTTGAGGCCCTTGTAGACAAGACCGCGGCCCACGAAGCGGCCCAGCTCGCGCGCGATGACCGCCTCGTAGGCAGGGCTCATCGTGAGATAGGGGTTCTCCCAGTCTCCGAAGACGCCGAGGCGGCGGAACTCCTCGCGCTGGATGTCGATGAAGCGCTGCGCATACTCGCGGCAGCGCCGCCGCTTCTCCACGGGATCCATGGCGCGCCGGACGTCGACGGAGGCGCTGTCGAGGCCCAGCTCCTTGTCGACCTGGTGCTCGATGGGCAGGCCGTGGCAGTCCCACCCGGGGACGTAGACGGCGTCGAAGCCGAGCATGGTGCGCGACTTGACGATCATGTCCTTGAGGACCTTGTTGAGCACGTGGCCGAGGTGGATGTTGCCGTTCGCGTAGGGAGGTCCGTCGTGGAGGATCCATAGCGGGCGTCCGGCCCCTGTCTCGCGCAGGCGCTTGTAGAAGCCCATGGCCTCCCAGGAGGCGAGGCTGTCGGGTTCCATGCGAGCCAGATTCGCCTTCATCGGAAAGGGGGTCTTGGGAAGGTTCAGCGTGGCCTTGTAATCCATTGTGGGAGCGTCATCCTACCATACGCCGCGTTGCGTCAGATGGTGCAGCGCGTGACGCGGTACACCACCATTTCGGGGCCACCCGAGACCTCGTTTCGCTCGAGCCGCACGCGGTAGATCGGGTCCAGCGCGTCCGTCCGTGCCGTCATCTGAGGGAACCAGGCGGGAAACACGATGACGTAGTCGGGACAATGCTCGGCCACGTACCGGATGACACCCGGCTCGCCCTGACGCCGGTACGGGATGATGTCGGGCGTGACCAGCCCCATCAGATCGATGACGGAGCGCCGCGAGAAATACGCGATGGCGCCGATGTCGTTGAGGGCGATGCGCGACGTCGGCGGCAGGTTGACGTTCACCCACTGGCCCAGGTGAACCTGCATCGCGTTGATGTTCTGGACTCCCCACGCGTAGCGGTCGGCGGCGCCCCCGAGCGGCACCAGCGCGAGCACGAGCAAGGCGACGGTCGCGACATGGCGCCACCGAAGCGCCCCCAACCCCACGGCGACGAGCAGGAAGGCGAGGGGCAGGAGCTGGATCGAATAGCGCCCCTCCTGGAAAGCTGGATCTCGATACGGGGCCAGCCACGCCATGCCGAGCGGATGGGCGGCCAGAGCGAGGGTCATCATACCGAGCGCGCGGCCGTGCCTCCTCCAGGCGACCCAGATGCCGGGGACGAGGGCAAGCGGCAGGAGCCAGTTGATGGTCGCAAGCCAGCGGAGCCACGCCCGGGTGAACTCCCAAGGGCGCCCGATCAGCATCTGCCTCCAGGGCTCGTGCACGCCGGCCAGCCAGCCGAGAAGACCTCCTTCGACCTTGGCCGCAGCGGTGGCGGGCACCGGGCTTCCGACCGTCACCACGTTGAACCAGACGGCAGGAGCGAGCACGGCGGTCGTGATAAGGGTGAATACGGCCAGCCTCCGGATGTCGACGGGCCGGGCCACGAGGAGAAGGGGAACGAGGAGGAGGGACTCCGGACGGGCGAGGACGGCCAGCGCGGCCGCGAATGCGCTCCACGCGGTCCGATCGCGCGCATGCGCGAGCAGGGCAGCCGCCACGAAGGCGGCGGCCAGATTGACTTCCATCCCCGAGAGGGCGCCCCACACCAGCGGGCCGCTCCACGCCAGGGCCACCGCCGCACCGAGCGCGGTGAGCGGCGGAGCTCCCCACGCCACCGCGGCATGACGGGTGAGCACGGCGGCGCCGAGAGCAGCGGCGGCGCCGAGCGCCTTGGCCGTCAGAAGAGACGGCCTGAGCAGGGCACTTGCCCCCGCGAGCAGCAGGGTCCACACCGGGGCCGTCGACCCGGCCACAGGGGAGCCGGGGTTGTAGACGAAGCCAGCGCCCTCGGCGATGTTCCGGGCGAAGTGGAGGTGAATCCAGGAGTCATCGAGAGGAAAGCCCGCGGCGCCGGCGATCTGCCACTCGCGCACGAGAAACACGACGAGAGGCAGCGCAGCGCTCAGCGCGACGGCGAGGTCATCACGCCACGACGCCAGAAAACGGATGCTGCTCTCGCTCACTTCGCGCGGGCCGGGCGCGGGGCCGGCGATGGGCGAGAGGGCTGTTCACGCGCGAGCGTGTATCCCGCGTACTCGACCGGCGAGCGTCCTACCGCCAACACGTAGAGGAAGCGCCCGTGCGGGATCTCGATCTCGTCCAGTCCCTCGGGCCGCTCGGTGAGCGGACTCCAGTGGTCGACGAACCAGACGAGGCGCTTGACGGTGGGCGGCAGGGCGACCTCGAAATCGGCTTCCGGCCTCATCGCCGCCGCACGCCGGGGCGCGTAGTAACTGGGGGGCGCATCGCCGACGTGCAACTCGTAGATCGGATACTCGGGAAGGTAGAACATCGCGTGGCGCAGCCAGGGATAGCTCCGCGGGTTGCCCAGCTCGGTGATGATGACAGTCTCCTCGGGAGGGAACAACCCGCGGATCGACGCCACGAAGGTCCGCACGACGTCCTCGTGCTCGCGGAGCGCCGCCGCCGTCCGGCTGAAGATCCAATCGAACGCCTCGTCGTGGGCTTGCTGGAGCCACGCCGGCCGCGGGGCGTCGAAGTCGCGAATCTGGGGACGCGCGCTGACGAAGAAGGCGCCGTTCACGAGCACCAGCAGCACCACCACCGCGGCCACCACGGCGCTCCGCAGCCGCGGATACGGCGCCACCAGGGGGAGGTTGGACAGCGCGCGCAGCAAGACGTGGGAGAGCAGGATGACGAGAGCGGGCAGGAAGGTCAGCGCATAGCCCGCCTGTCCGAAGTGCACGAGCGTGTAGACGAGCACGGGAGGCACGGTCCACCCGATCAGGAACCACTCGCGAGTTCCCCAGCCGTGGCGACGGACGTACCAGGGCACGAGCAGTGCGGCGAGCGCGAGAGGCCCCAGGGCGACGAGCAGCGATTCGAGCAGGTATCGCGACATCCGGATGGTTGCGTCGAGAGGCCCTCCGACCACCGACGTCGGCTTCACCACCGTATCGGCCAGCTCCCGCGACGCCTCCAGGTACCGCGCCAGACCGCCGGTGAGCCAGACCATCGGGACGAACCACGCCAGCACCGCCACCCCAAGGATGGCGAACCCGATGAGGATGGTCCGCACACGACGCGTGCCACGGATTGTCGAGCCCAACCACAAGGGAAACAACAAGATCAGGATCGACTGACGCATGCCCCCCGCCAGGCCGAGATAGCCGGCAGCCAGCCAGGCGTCGGTGTCGCTGCCCTGGAGGGCACGGAAGGCGAAATATGCCACGACGGAAGCGAGTAGCGCCTCGCCGGCATAGGTGAGCCCGATGGCGCCGTAGAACCAGGAGAGCGGGCTGACCGCCAGGAGGGCGGCCGCCGCCAGGGCGGTCGGCCGATCGTACACCGCGTGCGCCAGATAGTAGACGACGAAGGTCGTCAGGCCGCTGAAGGCGACAGCGAGGACCACGTACGAGGCGATGGGATCGGCGAGCCAGGCGTTCACCAGCCACCCCAGGGCGACGTAGAGGATGTAGCCCGGAGGGTGCGGCTGGTGCTTCTCGATGTCGTACTCCGAGAGGGCCAGCGCGAACTGCACGGCGTCCCAGTTGTACGGGATGCGCGTACGGTAGGGCAGGCGGGACAGAATCGTCAGGAGGGACAAAGCGGACGCGCAGAAGAGGTCGACGCGCCCGGCTCGGTTCAAGAAGGGGGGAAGTGCTACGCCTTTTTCTCCTCGTCCTTCTTGGCAGCGGCTGCGGCATCCGCCTTCTCCGCCTCGTTCACGCCCTTCTTGAACTCTTTGACGCTCGAACCCAGCGACTTCGCCAGCTCCGGCAGCCGGTTGGCGCCGAAGAGAATCAGCACGATGACCAGGATGATCAACAGCTCTTGATAGCCCAGACCAAACATGAGGAACTCCTTTCAGCGCCTGTACCTTAGCGCGCCCCTACGCCCCACGCAAGACCCGCCGCTCCCCCACCCGGGCGGTCACGCGGCGCCCGTCGAAGTATTCGAGCAAGGGAATGGCGTACTTGCGCGAGATCCCCAGCAGGTCCTTGATGTCGGCGGGACCGATGTCCTTGCGCTCCTTGAGCAGGGTCACCAGCTTCTCCTGGATCGCCTCGAGCGCCGCGGCGTGGAAAAAGAGCGACTCCTTGACGCGGACGAGCCGGCGGCCGTCGAGGAGCACTTGGAACAGCTCGTGCTCCTCCCCACCCGGGAGCCCTGCCCGGCCCAGGGCTTCCTCGGGGCTCGGGGGGGCCGCGCCCGCTTTCAGAAAGTCCTGCTCGACCTGCTCGAGGGCGCGCTGCTGCGCTGCGGAGAGACGGATCTCGTGAGCGGCGAGGCGGACCTTGTCCCGCTCGACGACGAGGACTCCCTCCGTCTGGAGCGCACCCAGGAGATAGGCGAACACCTTCTCGTCAGCGGCTCCTGCTCGACCTCGTAGCTCCTCGCGCGACATGCCGGGCCGTAGGGGATTCGCGCGGTGAAACTGCTCCAGGGCCGAGACCACGAGGGAGCGCAGCCGAGCGAGGCTCTCCGGGTGGAGGTACCAATCGCGATCGACGACGAGAAGCCGTCCCTCGCGCTGCAGGCCGTCGAGCATGGCGCGGAGTCGGGCAGGTCCGACGCCCACCCGCCCGGACAGCGAGGCCATGCGGGTGCCCGCCACGCCGGCTTGGCGTGCGTGCTCCTCGACCACGGCCTCGTCGCTTCCGGACGCCAGCAGCTCGAGATGGGCCACGAGGGCCGGGGCCTTGCGCCTGACGCGGGGCGGGGCGATGTCGAGAAGGGTTCCTCCACCGATGGTGACGACGGGCGAGTACGAGCGAACGACGAACCGGTCGCCGGGCATGGCGACCACCGGCTGCTCCAGTCGGACACGGACGAAGGCGCTCTCACCGGGCGCCAGCTCGGCGCGATCCAGCAAGAGGACGCGCGCCATGACTTCCGCGGTTCCCGTGTGGAAGCGGATCCGGTCGCGCGACTTGAGCGGCCTCGGGGCGTCCTCGAGCAGCTCCAGGCTTCCGTCGACGAGTGAGGAGGCCACCAGCGATCCGGCCAGTCCGAGCACATCGCCGCGGTCGATGGCGGCACGCTCCAGTCCCTGCAGATTCACGGCCGTCCGCTGGCCCGCCACGGCCTGCTCGACCGAGCGCCCGTGCACTTGCAGGCCTCGGATCTTGGCCTGGGCGCCGCCGGGAAAGACCTCGACGCGGTCGTCGACCCGGACCTGCCCCGCCCTCAGTGTGCCTGTGACCACCGTCCCGAACCCCTTGATGGTGAACACGCGATCGATGGGGAGGCGGGCAAGCTGATCCGTCGCGCGCCCGGGGACCATCGCGGCGGCAGCGCCGAGGGCCGCCTGCAGTTCGCCGAGCCCCTGGCCGGTCTTGGACGAGACGGGCAGCACGGGCGCCGACTCGAGGAACGTTCCTCGCACGAGGCGGCTCACGTCGTCATTGACCAGCTCGAGCCAGTCGCTCTCGACCATGTCGACCTTGGTCAGGGCCACCAGCCCGGCGCGGATGTGGAGCAGCGAGCAGATGGCAAGGTGCTCGCGGGTCTGCGGCATGACGCCCTCGTCAGCGGCAATGACGAGCAGGGCGAGGTCGATGCCGCCCACTCCGGCCAGCATGTTCTTCACGAAGCGCTCGTGGCCGGGCACGTCCACGATCTCGATGATCAGCCCCTCGGGCTCCTCGAGGAACGCGAACCCCAGGTCGATGGTGATGCCTCGCGCTTTCTCTTCCGGCAAGCGGTCGGTGTCGATTCCGGTGAGCGCCTTGACCAGCGAGGTCTTCCCGTGGTCGATGTGGCCGGCCGTGCCGACGACGACGTGACGCGCGCTCATCATCAGCCGGCGGCGCGCGCGAGCGCGGCGGCCAACGGCGCAACCTCGGAGGGCAGAACCGTCCGGCAGTCCAGGAGGAGCCGGTCATCGACGACTCGAGCGACGACGGGTGGGGCGCCAGCCCGGAGCGCCACGTCCAGCTCGCGCGTCTGGGCACCGTCGGCGCCGAGGGCCAAGGCCACCGTGGGCAGCTCCACGGTGGGCAGCGCGCCCCCCCCACCTGCGAAGTCGCCTCGACGAGGCTGGCGCTCAGGTGGCGGCGCAAGGCTGGATCGAGGCGCGCGAGCAGGCGCCGGGCACGGGCGCGGATGCCTGCCAGGGGCTCCGTGAGCCGTCGAAGGGTCGGGACCGTGTGCCAGGCCTCACCGGCCTCGTACGCCATCAGGGTCGCCTCCAGCGCCGCCACCGTGAGCTTGTCGATGCGCAGGGCGCGATTGAGGGGATTCCTCTTCAGCCGCCCCACCAGATCGCGCCGGCCCACCACGACCCCGGCCTGGGGTCCACCGAGGAGCTTGTCGCCCGAGAACGACACAAGGTCGACACCAGCGGCCACGACGTCGGGCACCGTCGGCTCGTACGGAAACCCGTGGTGACGCAGATCGAGGAGCGAGCCTGAGCCCAGATCCTCCATGACGGGGACGCCGCGCTCCCGTCCGAGCTGCACCAGCTCGCGCGAGGACACGTCGGCGGTGAATCCCACCACGCGGTAGTTGGACGTGTGGACCTTGAGGAGCAGTGCGGTGTCGGGTCCGATAGCCTCACCGTAGTCGCGCAGGTGCGTCCGGTTGGTCGTGCCCACCTCGCGCAAGCGTGCACCGCTCCGGAGCATGATGTCGGGGATTCGGAACTCCCCACCGATCTCGATCAGCTCGCCGCGCGACACCACGACCTCGCGCCCCCGGGCCAGTGACTCCAGAGCGAGCAGGACCGCCGCGGCGTTGTTGTTCACGACCAGCGCATCCTCGGCACCGGTCAGCCGTCGCAGGAGAGCATCCACGTGGGCGTAGCGCGAGCCGCGCTCCTTGGTCCCGAGGTCTAACTCGAGGTTGCTGTAGGCCGCGGCCACCGCCACGACGCGCGCCAAGGCGGCCTCGCTCAGGAGGGCGCGGCCGAGATTGGTGTGGAGGACGACGCCGGTCGCGTTGATGACCGGTCGCAGTGAGAAGGCTCCGCCGCGAGCCGCCGCGCACACTTGTCCGGCGAGAGCCTCGACGTCCCCGGGAGGGCCGCCCTCCGCGCGCACCCGCTCCCGCTCCCGCCCGAGCACCTCGCGTACGGTGGCGGTCAACCGCACGCGGGACAGCGCCTGAATCTCGGCGCGCCCGACGAGCCGGCGCACGAGCTGGTCGACAGAGGGCAAGCCCCGCAACGCCGCGACGGCGTCAGCCCTCATTCAGGGCGGCCTCCACTTTCTCGCGAACCCGGGCCACCACTTCCTGGGCCTCGGTTCGCCAGGCCTGCCCCGTCCACTTCCCGACCTTTTCGCTCCCTCCGCAGCGCACGGCATCCTCGGCGAGTCCCGCCCAGAACTCCTCGAGATCGGCGGCGGAGAGCTGCTGCCCGCGCAGAGCGTGCGTCCACTCCGCCGCCATGGCCTCGATCAGACGATCGCGCTCGGCGGCGAGCCGCCGCGCCCTGCGGATGAGCTCGGCCAGCTTGGCGGCCACGGTCTACTCCTTCACCAGCTCCTGGATGGAGTCCACCAGGTTAGCCTCGAAGCGCAAGGTCGACACGCACTGGTACGACCCCTTGCGATGGCCGAATGTCCGCATCTTGGAGTTGATCTGGATGCGGGTTCCGTCGCCGTTGGGCGCCGCGAAGAGCGTGTAGGACACCAGCGCCTCGCCTTCGATGCGGTCGCCCCCGAGCGAACCACAATCCGCATACACGCCGATGGGCGTCACGAACTCGTCGGAGGCGATGACCCCCGAGTCCCGGGCGATGGCCCGCAAGGGAGTGTTCTGGCGGGCGAGGGCTTTGACGGTGGCCGTCCACGTCGCCCCGTAGGACGCGGCCACCTCTGATCGATACGGGGGCGGGGTCAGGGGCGACACGTGCTTGCCGGTGCAGCCCACGAGAACGAGCAGGCCGGCCACGGTCACCACGCTACTTGTGATGATCGATGCCACGATACGCCTCGATGAAGCGGGTGATGCGCTTCTCGTCGACGTCGTCGAGGGTCTCGATCCGCGTCCACGCCGTCAGGGCGATCGGCCTCTTCATGGAGGGATAGGGGGCGAGGATCACATACCGATCGTAACGCTCCACGATGCGACGCAGCTTCGCCACGATCTCTGGACACTCGCAGTTGTACTGGACAATGACCCCGCCGTCCTCCAGGTTGTGCACCTGCAGCGCGGGCGGAATGGGCCGCGTGTGCACCCCCCAGGGCGCGATGTACGGCAAGTGCGGGCCCGACGTCGGAGGATCCGAGTTGTAGGGTTCGTGCGGGTCGCGCTCGCTCGCGATGTGCCGATTGCCCAGATCCGCAAGCTGCGTCCCCGGAAGGCCGGCGGCGGCGCGATAGGCGAGATACCCGACGATGACGCCGACCAGGAGGGCCACCGTCACCGCCACCAGCGCCGCCCGGTGTCGTCGGCGTGGCCCGGCGGTGCGGAACACCTCGTCGCGCGTCGTCGTCATCTCCCCTGCCCGCTGGCGGAAGCGTGTGGGAGTCGAACCCACCTCCGGCTTGTCTAGAGCCGGACACCGGATTTGAAGTCCGGGAGGCCCACCGGGTTCCTAGACGCTTCCAGCGGCCATCCGAGTGTACCACCCGCTCTCCATGGCCTCGGGGCGCTCGAGGAGAACGTCGGCTCACCCGCCCGCGAGCGGGGGAAACAGCGTGACGACGTCGTCGGTCTTCAAGCGTTGACCCGGCTCGGTCTCCCGGCCGTTGAGGAGAGCGACCAGGGCCATCTCGTCGGGAATACCGAGGGAGCGCGTCACGTCACGGATCGTGCTCCCGTCGGGAACGTTGAGCATGGCGGTGTGCCGCGTCGCGGGCGGCAGGAAAGACCTCAGCGTGGCAAAGGCTCTGACTTCGACCTTCACCGACCTCCTGGCGTGGTGGTGACGCGCAGGCGGTCCCCCGGCCTGATGGGATCCTGGCGGGCCAGGTCGTTCCAGCGCAGGACGTCCCCGACGGAGACACCGTAGCGTCTGGCGATCGAGTGCACGGTGTCGCGCGGACGCACCACGTGGACGGCTTGACCATTGCCCGCCGCGCGCACGGATCCCGAGCCCGAGGAGGACGTGGTCGTTCGCCGTGGACGTTGCAGGGCGGCCAGGACGTCCGACGACGTTCCCGCCGGAACGTTCAGTTCGAAGCTCCCTCCGGGCGGCGTGACGCCCTTGACGAGAACGGGGTTCAGGGAACGCAGGGCGTCGATGGAGATTCCGGTCGACGCTGACAGCCAGCGGAGATCCGTGGCGGCCGGGATGGCCACGCGTTCCTCGGCAGGCGGACTGGACTGGACGCGCTCGAACCCGAAGCGGTCAGGCTCTCGCCCGATCTGGGTGGCGGCTAGGATCTGCGGCACGAACTCCTTGGTCTCCTGATGCAAGAAACCCGATCGAGCAAGAGTCCAGAAGTCGCTCGATCCCGTCGCCCGTATGGCGCGCGCGACCGTGCCCTCGCCGGCGTTGTACGCCGCCTGCGCCAGCAACCACGAGCCAAAGATATTGTAGAGGTCACGGAGGTAGGCCGCGGCCGCGACCGTGGATTTCTCGGGATCGAGACGCTCGTCGACCCACTGGTCAACCCGCAGCCCGTAGCGCTTGGCCGTCGTCGCCATAAACTGCCAGAGCCCCCGGGCCCCCGCGCGCGAGGTGGCCACGGGGTTGAACCCACTCTCGATCATTGCGGTGAACGCGAGGTCTTCGGGCAACCCATGCTTCTTCAGCGTCTCTCGAATCATCGAGATGAAGCGCCCTGAGCGCCCCAGCCAGGTACCGATGACCTCGCGGCGCTCGCGAGTGAACCGCTCCATGAAGAAGCCGACCTGGGAGTTCGTCACGATCGGGTAGTGCGCCGTGCCCAGGGCCGGCGGCCCCACCGCGAAAACCGGCGATCCTTCCGAGAAGCTGGAAGCAAAGCTCGGCCGCCCGATGACGGTTGACTCGACGACGGTCTCGAACGCCGGAACGGGCTCAGCCTGGGCACGTGGGAGCCCGGAGCCTAAGGGATCGGGCCACACCTGCTCGATCGCCGGCCCCTCGGAACCCGGCTCGGCATCGGTCGGCTCCAGCAGGAGTCCCCACCAGGGGGGACCCGGGGCGCTGACCTCCCATGGGGCTGAGATGCGTGCGCCCAGGAGGTCTGATAAGCGCGGCTCAGCAGCGCTGTGCGGAACAGCGCCAGGGGTCAAAACTGACCAGAAACCGACCACTGCTGCGACGAAACCGGCTCGAATCGCCATAGAGGAACGCAAAGCGCCTCCTGAATAGCACAAAGTCCGACCGATGGTCAACACGCTTGACAGCCCAGGAACCTGGCACCTACATTGGAAGGAGTTTTTCCACCATCTTCTCAATAACTTAGAAAGGACAGGAGGGAATCTCTGCCCGTCGCGGGACGTTGGAGGAGCGGGCTTGGAGTCGACAACGAGATGACGCTCACAAGGAGACGGAACACGTGAGGAAACTGGTCACCCTGTTCGTGGCAGCAGCGTTCGTGGGCAGTGCCGCTGGTCTCGCCTTCGCCCAGACGGGGGCCGCGCCGGCCGCTCCCGCCGAGAAGAAGGCCGACAAGGCGGACAAGATGGAAAAGAAGATGGCGTCCAAGAGCGCCATGGGCAGGGTCAAGTCAGCGTCCGCCGACAGCCTCGTCGTGACGGGCAAGACGAAGGGCAAGGATGCCGAATGGACCTTCGCCCTCGATTCGAAGACGAAGATCAAGAAGGGCGGCAAGGACGCGACGGCCGCAGACCTCAAGGAAGGTGACGGCGTTTCCGTGAAGTACATGGAGCACGATGGAAAGAAACGTCGCGCAGGCGGCGACGGCGCGGGCTGAAGCCGCGACGAAGGCCGAGGCCAAGCCCGCAGACAAGATGGAGAAGCCTGCCGAGAAGAAGCAGTAACGCCCGGGGCCTAGCGCGCCGAGGGCCGGCGGCCGCCGGTGTTCGGCGCGCGTTCTCGCGTCGCCGTTTTCTCCGCTACCCCCTCGAACCAGACATTCCGATCGGTGAGCTCCACGACTTCCGGGCGCCCCGGCTCCACCGCGAGTGCCCGGAGCCACACCAGCACGCGGTCGTAGCCGACCAGCCGAGGCTGCGGAAGGAACGTGCCCGACTCCTTCGCCGTGTCGTGGGATCCCCGGTCCACATGGATGGATCGGTAGCCAATGAGGACCCACTCGCCGGCGGGAACCTCCGCCAGTGCGAAACGGCCTCGGGCGTCGACCGTCGAGCTGCGGATCGCGGCAGTCCGTCCCGCAGCCGTGAGCTCCGTGATAGTCGCCTCCACGAGATGCCGCATCTCGGGAATCGCCGAGCGGTGCGCCATCAAGGACTCTCGGGACTGACGCCGAATCCGTTCGAGGCCGTCAAGGAGAGGGGCTGACCGGGGCAGCAGAACGAGCGTCAAGCCGGTCAGAGGCACCTCAGGGCTCAGCGGGTTCCGGCCGGGCACGAACGCCGTGCCGCCGACCTCGCCGACGCGGGCGCCTTCCGTCGAGGAGTCGGCGATGCTCCGGCCCCGCCCGAACACGAGCAGGGCTATCGCCCCCAGCGCTCCGCGCAGCAGCGACCGCCGCCTCACGTCGTCACCGTTGCTCGGCCGGACGTGTACGCCATCGATCATGCATCCAGAACCATTGCTCGGGCGCCTCGCGGATGGCCGCCTCGATGGCCGCGGTGCAGTGCATCGTCAGTTCGACGACGGCACGCGGCGCGGCATTCGGCCCCGGGACCGGCAGGGGCGGGTGGATGGTCGCACGATGTCGACCCCATCCCTCGCGACGGATGAACACCGGCAGGATCGGCGTCCGCGTGCGGATGGAGAGCACCGCCATGCTGCGCGACGTGCTCGCCGGCACGCCGAAGAAGGGAACGAACACAGCTTCCCGACGCGCCGCGTTCTGGTCGAGGAGGACCCCCACAATGTTCCCGCGGCGCAAGGCCGCCAGCACGGGCCGAGTGGCACCTCGCTTGTCGATCAGCTCGACCCCTGTCTTCGCGCGCCAGAAGCGGGCCAGGACGTCGAGCAGGCCGGAGTCGAGCGGGCGGACCACGATAGCCAATTGAAAACCGGTCAGCCGATGCGCAGCGGCCAAGAGCTCCCAGTTCCCGACGTGCGCCGTCAGCAGCAGGGCTCGTCCCGTGGTCGCCATGACCGCCTGGAGGTGCTCCCGGCCGTCGACCGTGATCGCCGCCAGAGTCCTCTCGAGCGGCCACGTGAGAAGGGCGCACAGCTCTATCACCATCTGGCCGAGATGGTGATAGAAGCAGCGGCAGAGGCGTCGACGGGCGCGGGTCGTCAACTCGGGGAAGGCGCGGTCGAGGTTCGCAAGGGCGCGGCGGCGCCGCCCCGGCAGGACCACCGACAAGACGTCTCCCAACCGACAGCCCAGCCACGACGCGATCGGCCCGGGAAGGCGGCCGAGGGCGGCGGCCGTGCCGCGGAGAACTAGGGCGAGGGCCGCCCCCGGGCGCGCTGCAGCTCGAAGAGGATGGGCAGGCACGACAGCACGATTACCACGATGACGATGACGTGGACATACTGACTGACGTTCGGGATGAGGCTCCCGAGCAGGTAGCCGGCCCACGTCATGCTGACCACCCAGCCGACGCCGCCCACCACGTTGAACAGGAGAAACCGCCGATATGCCATCCGCCCCACCCCGGCCACCACCGGCGCGAACGTCCTGATGATGGGGACGAAGCGGGCGATCACGATGGTCCGCGCTCCGTAGCGGGCATAGAACTCGCGCGTGCGCGCGACGTGACGTGGGTTGAAGAGCAGTGACTTCTCCCGGGTGAAGAGGGCCGGGCCAAGCCGCGCGCCGATGGCGTAGCCGACACTGTCCCCCGCCACCGCGGCAATCACCAGCAGCGCGTTGAGCCACCAGATGTTCAGGACCCCGGCTGCCGCCACCAGGCCCGCCGTGATGAGCAAAGAATCTCCGGGCAGGAAGAATCCCACCAGGAGCCCGGTCTCGGTGAACACGATGGCCACGAGGAGGATGTAGCCGCCCCACCGGATCAGCGCGTCGAGCGACTGGTTGCCGGTGAGGACGTCGAGCAAAAAGTCCACGCGCGACGTTACTTGCCGCGGGCCACCGCCCCCAGGGGGCGCGGCGTCGGAGCCGGCTCGCCTCCTCCGCGAATCCGCATGCCGTAGAACGACCGCCACACGAACACGGCGGAGAGCACGAAGAAGAGCGCGGCGAGCAAGCGGCTCAGCCCGGGACCTCGGTCGGCGCTCAGGGTCACCGCCAGCTCGACAGCCAGCAGCCCGAACAGCGTGGTGAACTTGATGACGGGATTCATGGCCACCGACGAGGTGTCCTTGAATGGATCGCCCACGGTGTCCCCCACCACGGTCGCCGCGTGGAGGGCGGAGCCCCTCTCCTTCAGCTCCACCTCGACGATCTTCTTGGCGTTGTCCCACGCGCCGCCCGCGTTGGCCATGAACACCGCCTGGTAGAGTCCGAAGAGCGCAATCGAAATCAGGTAGCCGATGAAGAAGTAGGGCTCGAGGAAGGCGAAGGCCAGGGTGGAGAAGAAGACGGTCAGGAAGATGTTGAACATCCCCTTCTGCGCATATTGCGTGCAGATCTCCACCACGCGTTTGCTGTCGCTGACCGAAGCCTTGGCCGCGCCGTCGAGCCGGATGTTGGCCTTGATGAACTCCACCGCCCGGTAGGCCCCCGTGCTCACCGCCTGGATGGTGGCGCCCGTGAACCAGTAGATGACGGCGCCGCCCGTGATGAGCCCCAGCAGGAGCGGTGGATGGAGGAGCGAGAGCTTGTCGAGGTTCTGGGTCAACCCGTGGGTGAGCACCACGATGATGGAGAAGATCATGGTGGTGGCCCCGACCACGGCGGTGCCGATGAGCACGGGCTTGGCGGTCGCCTTGAACGTGTTCCCCGCCCCGTCGTTCTCCTCCAGAAGCTGCTTGGCCACCTCGAAGTCGACGTCGAATCCGTACTGTCTCTTGATGGTCTGGGCGATGCCGGGAATCTGCTCGATGAGCGACAGCTCGTAGACGGACTGCGCGTTGTCCGTCACGGGACCGTATGAGTCGACGGCGATGGTCACCGGCCCCATGCCCAGGAAGCCGAAGGCCACCAGGCCGAAGGCGAAGACAGCGGGCGCCACCATGAGGGCGCCCAGCCCCGTGGTGCTCACGCCGAAGGCGATGCCCATGAGCACCACGATGATGATCCCCAGCCAGTACGCGCTGAAGTTGCCCGCCACCAGGCCCGACAAGATGTTGAGGGAGGCGCCCCCCTCCCGCGACGCCGATACCACCTCGCGCACGTGCGTCGATTTCGTCGAGGTGAAGATCTTGACGAACTCCGGAATGATGGCCCCCGCCAAGGTCCCGCAGGTGATGACGGTGGAGAGCTTCCACCAGAGCGTCCCGTCGCCCAGGCTCCCGATCAGCACGTACGAGGCGGCGTAGGTGATGACGACCGAGACCAACGAGGTCAGCCACACGAGGCTGGTCAGTGGCGCCTCGAAGTTCATGTGCCGCGCGGTGGCATAGCGGCCCCGGGCCATGACCTCGTTGGCCAGGTAGGAGAAGCCACTGGCCACGATCATCATGACGCGCATGACGAAGATCCACACCAGGAGCTGGACCTGGACGATCTCCTGGGGCACCGCGAGCAGGATGAACGAGATGAGCGCCACCCCCGTCACCCCGTAGGTTTCGAAGCCGTCAGCGCTCGGTCCCACGGAATCGCCGGCGTTGTCGCCCGTGCAGTCGGCGATGACCCCGGGATTGCGGGCGTCGTCCTCCTTGATGTTGAAGACGATCTTCATGAGGTCGGAGCCGATGTCCGCGATCTTTGTGAAGATACCGCCGGCGATCCGGAGGGCGGCCGCGCACAGCGACTCCCCGATGGCGAAGCCGATGAAGCACGGGCCGGCATAGTCGCCGGGAATGAATAGCAAGATACAGAGCATCAGGAACAGCTCGACGCTGATGAGGAGCATCCCGATGCTCATCCCCGCTTTGAGGGGGATGGCATACACGGGGAAGGGCTTGCCCTCGAGGCTGGCGAAGGCGGTGCGGGAATTGGCAAAGGTGTTGATGCGAATGCCGAACCACGCCACCCCGTAGCTCCCCGCGATGCCGATGAGGCTGAAGAGCAGGATGATAGCGACCTTGGTGGCCGCGAACTGCAGGAGGACGCCGAAGTAGAGCAAGATGATGACGCCGATGAAGATCTCGAGCATCAGGATGAACTTGCCCTGGGTGATCAGGTAGGTCTTGCAGGTCTCGTAGATGAGCTCGGAGATCTCGCGCATGGCCTCGTGCACGGGGAGCCGCCGGAGCTGGGCGAAGATCACCAGGCCGAAGACGAGACCGAGGACGCACACCCCGAGCCCCCAACCGAGCAGGGCGCGGCTGTTCATGTCCCCCACGCGCACCTGCGACAGGTCGGGAATCCGGAGATTCGCCTCGCCGCCGCTCGGGTGCGAGCCCGCGGTCTGGGCGAGGGCGGCCGAGGCCAGGGTCAGGGTGACCAGAGCGAGCACCGGCAGCATGAGAGCGAACCAGCGCGCGCACGAGAAGCGGTTCATGAGGGGGCTCATCCTGAGGTACTCCTCCGGGGATCGCGAATCAGCGTCGTCTGGACCACGGCTCGATGTGGCGCTCCAAACTTTCTGGATGTTACGCGACGCGTCGCGGCGAGTCAACGATACGCGCACCCGGCTCGATGGAGATCCGTGTGTTGACAGGTTTTCACGACGGCGAGTAGCATGCGCCGGAACGGTGGCGGACACTCCTGGCCAGAGGCGACCGAATGTTCCGTAAGACGCGCGGGGCCATCCTCTGCCCGTACTGCGGACGTCTGACCAACGCCGAGGCGCCCCAGTGCCTCGTCTGCGGGCGCCGCAATCCGGGTCTGTGGGGCTTCGCCGGACCCCTGCGCATCCTGTTCCGCCGCCGGCGCTTCACCGACGTGGTGACCGTCGTCTGCATCGTGGCGTACCTGGTCTCCCTACTCATGGATCCGGCGAGCCTCTTCCGGCCGCGCGGGTTCTTCGCCGACTTCGCGCCCAGCAACCAGGCTCTCCTCGCCCTTGGCGCCACCGGCTCGTGGCCCATCCGGGAGGGCCGATGGTGGACACTCTTCACGGCCATCTACCTCCACGGGGGTCTCCTGCACATCCTGTTCAATCTCCTGTGGATTCGCCAGCTCGGGCCGGCGGTGGAGGAACTGTACGGACCGGCGCGCACGGCCGTCATCTTCACGATCTCCGGGGTGCTCGGATTCGTCGTGTCGAATGCCGTGGGGATCCCCCTCACCGTCGGTGCCTCGGGCTCCATCTTCGGTCTCCTGGGCGCCATCGTCGCCTACGGCCGCCGGCGCGGTGGCGCCTTCGGCGCCATGGTCCTGCGCCAGTACGGGATGTGGGCGCTCATCCTGTTCGTGTTCGGCTTCTTCATGGCGAGCGTGAACAACTTCGCCCATGCCGGCGGCTTTGTGGGCGGGCTGGCCTGCGGGTATGTCCTGTCGTTCGCCGAGCACCGCTCGGAAGGTGGTCTGGACCAGCTCCTGGCCACCGGCTGTCTGGTGTTGACGGTGATTTCCTTCGGGCTCGCCCTCTGGACCGCCTTCGCCTAGCGTTCCCGGGGGCCCCCGGACGCCACGCCGGCCCGGGATCTCCCGGGCCGGCGGGAACGACAGGTGATCGTGGCCAGAGCTAGACGGTCACCGCGACGTAGAGATTCTGGCCGTCCCGGTTCACGAGGAGGAGCATGGGCGTTCCCTTGCCCTTCTTCCGGTCCACCCTCGTCTTGAAATCCTCGGCCGAGGTGACCACGTTGTGATCCGCCTCGACGATGACGTCGCGCGGCCGCAGACCCGCGTTGGCGGCAGGGCTTCCTTCCGCCACCTCCGCCACGACCAGCCCCTGCGCGGCCTTCAGGCCCATCTCCCGGGCCAGGGAAGGGGTCACAGGCTTGACGGAGAGGCCCAGGCCGCTCTTGGCGTCAGCCTTCGCGGACATGACCTTGCTGGCATCCTCAAGCTCACCCACCTTCACCGTGAGGGGCATCGCCTTGCCATCGCGGATGACAGTCAGCGGAACGTCCTTACCCACGACGGTCTCGGCCACGGCCCGCGGAAGATCGTCGGACTTGGCGAGGGGCCGTCCGTTGTACTCCGTGATGATGTCGCCGGTCTTCAGTCCCGCCTTCTGCGCGGGCGAGCCCTCCGCCACCGACGAGACCAGCGCACCACGCTTGTCTTCTCGCTGGAAGGCTTTGGCCAGATCCGGGGTCATCGGCTGGATGGTGACGCCCAGCCACCCGCGCACCACGTGGCCGTGCTCCGCCAGCTGCGTGACCACGGACTTCGCGAGATTGGCGGGGATGGCGAAGCCGATGCCCACCGAGCCGCCCGTTTCGCTGTAGATCGCCGTGTTGATGCCGACCACTTGGCCCTGGGCATTGATGAGGGGACCGCCGCTGTTGCCCGGATTGATGGACGCGTCCGTCTGGATGTAGTCATCGTACGGACCGCTACCGATGACACGCCCGGTGGCGCTCACGATGCCTGTGGTCACGGTGGCCTCCAACCCGAAGGGATTGCCGATGGCCATGACCGGCTCGCCGACCTCGAGCTTGGCGGAATCGCCAAAGGGGATCACGGGAAGGCCGGTGGCCTCGATCTTCACCACGGCGAGGTCCGTCTTGGGATCCCCGCCCACGATCTTGCCCGGGAGCTCACGACCGTCGGCGAGCTTGACCTGGATCTGGCCCGCCGCGTCCACGACGTGGTTGTTAGTCACGATGTACCCGTCGGCGTTGATGATGAATCCCGTCCCCATGTTCCGGACGGGTCGACGGGGCTGCCCCTCGAAGTAGCGCCGGAATTGCTCCAGGCCCTCGTTCCCCCGCGGGAGCCCCTCGCGGGCTGCGGGCTCTCCCTCCGAGGTCCGCTTGACCGAGATGTTGACCACCGCGGGCTTGAGCTCCTTGCCGATGCGCACCCAGTCGGGGGCCATGGTCTGCGACGGCGCCGTCACCACCGGACGCTCCGTCCAGAGCGGCGCCCGCGCCGCCTTGGTGAGGCCGATGTGCGGCGACACGGCCACGATGCTCGCCGCCACCGCCACGCCCGCCACCGGCCACAGCCAGCGGCGATCGCGCCGGACCGGATGCCGCGTGGTCGGGGTCTCGTCCCGTCGCTCGCTTGCGTTCATCCCGTTCCACTGATCCGTCATCTCTGTTCCCTCCTTGGGCTGTGCTGCCATCGGGAGGAGCGTAGCGAGCGGTCATGAGATGGGTGTGAAGCGCGGATGAGAAGCTTCTTACGCGGGAACGTCCCATGCTGGACCGGCTGATCGCGACCTCGCCTTACGTCGGCCTCTACGCGGCCCTGTGCCTGGGCGGCGTCGGGTTTCCCATTCCCGAGGAGGTGCCGGTGATCACGGCGGGCGTGCTCGCTCACCGGGGCCTCGTCCGCTGGTGGCTCGCCCTGTTCGTGTGTATCGCTGGTGTCGCCACCGGGGACCTGATCCTGTACGTGACGGGGCGGCTCTGGGGCGAGCGCGTCCTCGATCTGCGCCTCGTGCGCCGCTTCCTCAGCGTTGAGCGTCGCGACGCCCTGGAGGCGTCCTATCGACGCCACGGGGTCCTCATCGTCTTCGCGGCACGCCACGTGATGGGACTGCGCGCGGCCGCCTTCGTGACGGCGGGCGTGGTCAAGCTCCCCTTCTGGAAGTTCGCGCTGGCGGACGGGGTGGCGATCGCGTACGGCATCCCGTTGAACTTCACCATCGCCTACTTCTTCACCGAGCACCTGCACGCCATCTTGGCGGATCTGCGCCGCGTCGAGAGCTGGATCGCCCTCGGGCTCCTGGTGGGGCTGGCCGGGGGCCTCGGCATCGCGCTATGGCGACGCAGCCGTCGCATCCTCTCGGACGCGGGCGTCTCGTCCTGAAGGGCCGCAGGGCAGGCGGTCGCCGTCAGTGCGACAGAAGTACCGGCACCGTCATGGAGCGAAGAATCTCGCGCGTGGCGCCGCCGAGCATCACCTCCCGCAGGCGGGAATGTCCGTAGGCCCCCATGACGATGAGGTCGGCATTGAGATCGGCCGCCTGCGACAGGAGGAGCGCGCCGACGTCGACGTCGTCGGACTTGATGGCGGAGGCCTCCGCCCGGACTCCGTGCCGCGCAAGATGCAGCGCGATGTCAGCGCCGGGCACTTCTCCGTGCCCGTGGAGCCCGCCGCGAGGGTTGATGGCGAGCACGGTGACCTTGGATGCTCCCTCGAGAAGCGGCAGGGCATCGTTGACCGCACGCGTGGCCTCGCGGCCGGCGTTCCACGCCACCAGCACACGCTGTCCGACGGTCTTGAAGGTGCCCGCGTACGGGACGACGAGCACCGGACGCCCCGCCCCCAGGACGACGCGTTCCGGAAGATCACCGGCGGCGCCGAGCTCGTCGGATTCCGGATCCACCTGCCCCACGATGCTCACGTCGGCGTAGCGGGCGTGCAGGGTGGCGACCTCGCCCGCCTCACCCTCGCGGACCCGCCACTCCGAGGTGAAGCCAGGCCCCTCCCCGCGACGCCTGAACAGCTCCTGCACGCGGTCCGTGGCCTCGCTCAGCGTCCGCATCTGCAGCTCGATCAGCTCCGGCGTGAGCTGCGACTCGATCATGGCGGGCACCTGCGGCGGCGGCGAGACGTAGAGACCCGTGAGATGGCCGCTGAAGCGGGCGGCCAGAGCGGTGGCCACGTCGAGGCGGACTCCGCACCTCCGCGAGGTGTCGAGGACGACGAGGAGGTCCTTGAATGCCGCCATGGCTCCTGGCTCCTATGGGTGGTCGACGTTGAGGCCGACCTGCACCCAATTCCACGAGAAGATGCTGACGTCGTAGCTCGCCGCCCCTCGCGGCACCTCGGACGTCGAAGTATACGCGACTGCCGGGGTTGATCTCGTTTGGCCCCCAGGCGATGCGTTGCCCGACTTGCTTGCCGGCGGCGTCGTATCCGGTGACGAGCACGCGCACCCGCTGGGCGGGGAACCCCCACGTGTTGGTGATGTACCCGTCGATGAGCGTGCCCCCACCCCCCGGGGTCGCCGCCCACTGAATCCGGAAGAACTGCTGCCAGCCGATGATGAGGGGCTGGAGGTTGCCAGGCTGCCAGTTCGCCGGAGCGCCGAGCCGTGGCGCAGCCTCCCAGCGCCGCGAGCAGCAGCACGACGATACATCCGCGGAGCATCGCGAGCGCTCCTTGAAACATCTTCACACCCTCCCTGCCATCCCCGTTAGCGGAAGTCCGCTCCGTTCCCCGTTTGCACCCAGGTCCAGGCGAAGATCGCGACCTCGTAGCTGGCCGCGACGGGGACGGGAACGTTGAAGTAGACGCGAGCGCCGTAGTCGATCTCGCTGGGGCCCCACGCGATGCGCTGACCGACCTGCCGGCCCGATGCGTCATAGCCGGTGACCAGCAACTGGAGGTTCAGGGCCGCGAACCCCCACACGTTCGTGATGTAGCCCTCGACCAGAGCCTGACCGTCCTTGGGGGTGACATCCCACTGGACGCGGAAGAACTGTTGCCAGCCGATCACGAGCGGCTGCAGGTTGCCGGGTTGCCACGTCAGCGTTCCCGTCCCACATCCTGCGAATCCGAGCAGCGCGAGGACGACTATCCCACGCGAAACGAGACGGTGCGCTCGAGTGCGATCCATGCGCTCTCCTAGGGCAGGTCCCCGCCGCCGCCCGTCTGCACCCAGTTCCACGCGAAGATGGCGACGTCGTAGGTCGCGGCGCCTGGGGGGACGGCCACGTTGAAATACTGCCGGTCGCCGGGATCGATCTCGTTGGGCCCCCAGGAGATGATCTGCCCCAGCGGCTTGCCGGCCGCATCGTAACCGGTGACGAGCAACTGGATCTGCTGGGCCGGGAAGCCCCACGTGTTGGAGATGTAGCCCTCGACGATCGCCTGGCCGTTCTTCTTGGTGGCATCCCACTGGACCCGGAAGTATTGCTGCCAGCCCACGATCATCGGCTGCCGGTTCCCCGGGGTCCAGGTCGTCGGCGCGGCCAAGGTTCCACAGCCGACCGCCACGGCCAGGAGCCACGCGACAGCCCCTGCCCTGATGACTCTCGCGGTCATCCGACGCGTCATGAACGTCCTTTCGGTTCGGGTTGCCCTTCGAGGTGTGATGCCGGTACCGGCGTCGCGGCGATCAGTCGCGGCGGCCTCCGAGGAAACGCAGCAAGAATAGGAATAAGTTGATGAAATCCAGGTAGAGAGAAAGCGCTCCCACGATGGCGTAGGCTCCCATGCGCTCTGCGGGCACGGTGGCGGCCATCTCCTTCAGGCGCTGGGCATCCCAGGCCGTCAGTCCCGTGAAGACGATCACCCCCACCACCGAGATAAGGAACTGCAGCGCGTCATTGTTCCAGAACATCCCGACGATCGACGCCAGGACCAGGCCGATCAGGCCCATGAACAAGAACTGGCCCGCGCCGGCGAGGCTGCGCGTGGTGGTGGTGCCGAAGACGGCGAGTGCCCCGAACATCCCCGCCGTCACCATGAACGTGGTGGCGATCGAGGCGCCCGTGTAAGCCAGGAGCAGCACGGACATCGTCACTCCGGTGAGGGCCGAGTACGTCACGAAGAGAGCGGCGGCGGTGCCCGGCGCCATCCGATCGACACGGGCCGACAGGGCGAACACCAGGCCGATCTGACCAACGAAGAGGGCGAGGAAGACCCAGTGATTGGCCACCAGCGACTGCACCACACCGGGCATGCCCATGAGAGTCCAGGCCACGAACGCGGTGATGCCCAGCCCCAAGCACATCCATCCGTACACCCGCCGCAGAAACTCGGTGACGCGCTCGGCGCTGACTGACGCCGGACCCGTCCACCCTCTGGTCGTATCAGACTGTTCCATCGGCTGTCCTCCTCCGTCTCATCCGACGAGGCATAGGCTGTGATCGTCGCCGTGCGATGATTCCTCAACCCATCATAGCGCCGGAGGGATGGGACGAGGGTGAGACGAGTGCGTGCTCTGTCTGATGCGCGCGGGGGTCAGCAGCTCGAGCGCCACCCCTGCCGCAGGCAGGAACAGGGCCAGTGAGCCCGCGCCCCACATGATCAGTCCTGCCGCGACCTGATCGTCGAGCGCCGAGGTGCCGGTCCGCGCGGCCGTGGCGGCATACGTGGGATACAGCGCGCGCCCGACGAAGGTGAACGCGGCCGCGAGCAGGATGTTCTGCACCTCGGTGAGCAGGAGATACGGAATCATCGTCCATCGGGGCCACCGTGGACGGCTCGGCCAGGGCTGGACGACCGGCCACCAGAAGAGAAGAGCCGTAGTGAAGAAGCAGATGTGTTCCACGTGGTGCCACGCGTGGGAATGGAGTGCCACCTCGTAGAGCGCGGGCACGTGCCACGCCCACGCCACGACGGTGAAGGTTGCGAAGCCGACCGCCGGGTGGGTGATCAGCCGCCCCCCTTGCCGCACAGGCGCCCAGGCCAGGACGCTGATCACCATGCGCATGGCGACCTCGGGAAGCCCGCGCAGGATCGGCGCTATGGGCGCTCCGAGCCAGAGCAGCGGAGGCGACACCATCATGAGGATCAAGTGCTGCGTCATGTGGGCGGCTAACGATTCCGCGGCCCGCCCCTCCAGCGGTGAGGCCACGGCCACCAGGAGCGCATCCAGCCCAGCCAAGAACGCGAGGAGCTGGAGCCAGCCAAAGCGGTGAGGCATCCGACGACGCAGCCGTGCCCACCCCCGCGCGTAGACGACCGCCGCGAGGGCGAGGACGAGCACGGTGACGGTCTCGAGTGACCAGAGTTGCCCCCACCGCGACACGGCGCTGTCGCTCCTGCCCGGTGTCCTCAGCGGGCGGCGCGCGGGGGAGGAATCGGCGAGCGGGCGGCGGCGGCGTGGGGGGACCGCAGCGTATCCAGAAAGGCGACGAGCGCGGTGACCTCGAACGGTGACAGGTTCTTGCCGTAGGCCGGCATGTTGCCGCCCCCCTGGAGAACCTGACGGATGAGCAGGTCGTGCGTCATACGCGAGGCGATGCCGTCGAGGGCCGGGCCGCGCTGGCCGCCCTGGCCGCCCAGGCTGTGGCAGTTGCGGCACTGTTTGTTCTGAAAGACGGTCGCCCCCTGGAGCTGGAGCGGCGCTCGTCCCTTCACGTACTCGACCGGGATGGGCGCTCCGCTCCACGCGTCCATCACCGGTGACCAGGGAGACTTGGCGCCCAGATAGCTCAGCACGCCCAGGATCAGGACGATCACCACCACGCTCACCACCGCCACGGGCCGACGCTTGAAGCTCTTCTCGCCCGTCCCCGCCAGAAACGGGAGCGCGATGAGAAAGGCGATCGCGACCACGGGTCCGACCAGGATGAGAAACGTCTCGGTGTATGGCGGGAGGAGGGCGAAGAGGGCAAACAGCGAGAGGAAGTAGAAGTCCGGCCGGGGCACCGTACGGATCAGCGTGGGATCGGCCGGCCCGTTGGGCCCATAGGGGCCGAAGATCGCGGCGCACAGGAGGATCGCCAGGATGACGACGCCGCCGAAGACGATGTCCTTCTGGGCGGCCACCGGGAAGAAGGGAACACCATCCCGCTTGACTTCCTTTTCGTAGCCCTCACGGTACGTGTCACGCGCCACGAGCCGACCGGGCATCGGCCACTCGTTGATCCCGAGCTTGAGCACCATCAAGAGGTGAAGTCCGAGCAACCCGAAGAGAAGCCCGGGGATGACGAAAACGTGCAGGGCGAAGAACCGCGAGAGCGTCTCGGCGCCGATGATGGGGCCACCGATGACGAGGTGCACGAGCTGGGCGCCGATGACCGGCATCCGCCCGATCATGGCCACGCCGATGCCCAGGCCCCAGTAGGCGTCCTGGTCCCACCGAAGCACCTGTCCGGTGAAGGCCATTCCGAGCGTGCAGAGCAGGAGGAAGATGCCAACCACCCAGGTGAGTTCGCGCGGAAACTTGTACGCGCCAAAGAGGAAGACCTGGATCATGTGCAGGGACATCATGGCCACCATGAAGTTCGAGCCCCAGAAGTGCACGGCGCGCAGGAACCAGCCCAGGGGCTGCTGGTAGTTCAGGTACTCCAGGCTGGCGTAGACGTCGGCCGTCGACGGAACGTAGACGAGGGCGAGGCAGATGCCCGTGACGATCTGGAGCATGAAGATGATGAGGGTGGCGCTCCCGAACACGTACCACCAGCTGGCGGAGCTGCGTGGCACGGGATGGGTCATGGAAGGGCCCAGAAGCTTCTTGAGCTGGAGGCGCTCCTCGAACCAGTCGGCGACCCGCATCACACGGGCTCCGAGAGGGTCGGAATCTGGCCGCCCCGCACCTCGAGCTTCCCGTCCCTGATCCGGTGCTCGTACTGATACAGCGGACGCGGCGGCGGACCCGACGCGTGGCGCCCATCCTCGTAGAACACCCCGCCGTGGCAGGGACACATGAAGAGGCCCGACTCCTGGAACCAGCGAATCGGGCACCCGAGGTGAGTGCAATTGATCGCGAAGACCTGGAAACGCTCTCCTTGGAGGCGCCGAACCCAGCAGGGGATATCGGCGACCTTGGCGTCCCACGGCACCGTGAACGGATTCGTGTAGCTGGCCAACCGCGTCTGGCGCTCCGGGAAGTTCGACACGGGCCCCAGCGGTACCCAGGCTTGCTGGCCCCGGCGACGGATCGCCGAGGCCACGTACCCCACCAAGGGCACACCCAGTAAGAGGGCGGCCAGCGCATTCAAACCCAGCCCGAGCTTGAACAGGACGCTTCGACGCGACACCGGCGGCGGCGGTGGGACGAGACCGCCAACTCCCTGATCACACATGGCGTTGTCCTCCTGGCGCGGTCGGTGGGCGATTGCTCATGGTCCGCGCCCGGCGGCCAGCCACGCCACGACGTCCGACACTTCCTGAGACGACATCGGTCGACCGGGCACGTTCCCGCGATAGTCGGGCATCCCGAGATCCGGGCGTCCCGCGATCACGGCCGTGCGCAACGCTTGGTCGCTGACGAGGCCCAAATAGGCCCGGTCGACGACGGAGCCGCCCTTGGACGTGCCGAGACCCTCTGGCCCATGGCAGCTCGTGCAGAAGACTCCGTAGGCCTCGCGCCCGCGCGCGGCGTCACCACCTCGATCCTGGTAGGCCGGAAGGGCGATGTCCTTGAATTGCTCGGGCCGACCCCACCGCCAGCGCATCTCCCGGATCAGCACGTCGACTTGCTCGTCGGTGAGAAACCCCCCACCCTTTTTCGCAAACCCCGGCATGGACGTGCCCGGGATGCCGACCGCGATGATCTGGCGCAGGCTCGCATCATCGATCAGGGCGAGGTAGAGGGGGTCGTTGAGCGGCTGTGCGGCGCCGAGACGACCGTCGGCGCCGTGGCAGCCTGCACAGTTCTGCCCATAGAGTTCGCCAAAGGCCCTGACCTGGGACGGAAGAATCGGACGCTCATCGGGACTGGGACGTCCCGGCAGGCCATCACAGCCCACGACCACCACCACCGCGAGCAGCCCCATCAGTCCCCGCTGCCATCCCCCAAGGGTCACTTCTTTTCCTCATCGAAGACGCCGGGGCTCTCGATGCCCATGCGAGCCGCCAACGGCCATGTCTGCATCGTCGCCACCGGTGCTGTTCGGGAGATCACCCAGCCTGCCGCCAGGCCGAAGGCGACCTGCGATGCGACGAACCAGTGCCACTCGATGCGCTCGTTGAGGACGGGATTCACGAGGCCGAGCGTCGACCACACGAGCGCCGTCCACAGCGCTGGGGCCACGAATCCAGCCCACACGATCGGGTAGCGCGGCAGGGTAGGAAGAATCACCGCGTACAGCAGGCCAACCAGAATCGATAGGGCGCCGTGAACGATGGTCCCCACCACCAGAGCAATCCCGTTGAAGGCTCGGAGCTGCGCGAGATCGGCGCTGGCGAGTGAAGGCAAACCGGTGGCGGCCATGAGGTTGATCGGGTACCAGGGACTTCCCTTGATGAGCACGCCGAAGACGATCGCGACCACGGCCATGGCCACCGCGCCCGCCAAGCCGGCCCTCACGCCAGCGGAATAGGGCCGCACGGCGACCGGGAGGCGAGCCCGGTGGTCAGCTTCGCCGAGTCGCAGATACTCAATTGACCGCCGGCTCGCGATCACCGGTCGGGCTCGAAACGCAGGGGGCCGCACGGGAACCGCCTCCCTGCGCTCCACGGGAAAGAGCTGCCGCATCCACCCCACGAAGCCGATGAGGGCGAGCAGCAGGCCCACCGCGCTGATGGCGGCGTGGGTGACCAAGCCCGCAAAGCCCAGGCTCACCCCGACCGCTGTCACGAACGGCCACGCGGTGGGCGCGGGAGCTTCGATCGCCTCGGGCAGATCGCGGGGCGCGTTCACGGGCGCCATAGCTTCAGCGACTCACGATGTAGACGGCGGTGAGCACGACGACCCACACGGCATCCACGAAGTGCCAGTACCAGGAGAGGATCTCCACGCGCTCGGCGTGCTCGGTGCGCACCGCGCCGAAGACGGTGAAGATCCACACCAGGATGAGCAGGACAAGGCCGAGCGTGACGTGCCCGGCGTGAAAGCCCACCAGCGAGTAGAACGTGGTCCCGAAGAGGTTGGATCCGATGGTGAGTCCGTTGCGCACGATGAGCCCGTACCACTCGAGGGCCGTGCCGGTGAGGAACTCTGCCCCCAGCAGGATCGTGAGAAGCAGCCAGGCGCCGAAGAGCATCATCCGGCCCCCGCGCAGGGCGCGCACAGCGAGCGCGATGGTGAGACTGCTCGCCAGCAGGCACACCGTGCCGAGGAAGGGGAAATCGAGCACCTGCTTGGGGGTGGGTCCGCTCAGGCTCTTGCCGATGTAGAAGAGGTACGCGACCACGAAGGTACCGAGAAAGGCCGATTCCATCACGAGCAGGGCAATCATGCCGGCTCGCCCCCGCGAGGGCAGGCGCCACGTCGCCGCCGCCGGCGCCGTGCTCATTCGTGTTTCCAGTCGGGGTCACTGGGATGCTTCAAGTCCCAGAGGGGGCGGCGGCTGCGCACGACGGGGACCGTCTCGAAGTTGTACTCCGGTGGGGGCGAGGTCGTCATCCACTCGAGCGTCCACGCGTCCCACGGATCGTCCCCCGCCGGCGCCCCCCGGCGCAGCGACCGGATGATGTTGACGACAAAGAGGAGCACGCCCAGGATCTGCGGAAGGACGCCGAGCGAGGCGATGAGGTTGATGGTATCCCAGCCGTGTCCGGACTGATAGGTATAGATCCGCCGCGGCATCCCGAGGAGCCCCGCGAAGTGGAGGATTCCCATGGTCGTGTTGAATCCGATGAGGAAGAGCCAGAAGTGCCACCGCCCCAGCCGCTCGTCGAGCATCCGGCCGGTCACCTTGGGGAACCAGTAGTAGATTCCCGCGAACATCAGGAAGACGAACCCACCGATCAGCGTGTAGTGGAAGTGCGCCACCACGAAGTACGTGTCGGTCATCTGCCAGGTGAATGGCACCACCGCCAGCATGATCCCGGTCAGGCCCGCCACCAGGAACTGGAAGATAAAGGCGACCGAGAAGAGCATGGGCGTGGCCAAGGAGATGCGCCCGCCCCACATCGTGGCCAGCCAGTTGAAGATCTTGATACCGGTCGGCACCGCGATGGCCATGGTGGTGGCGGCGAAAAGCGCGTTGGCGGGAGACCCCAGGCCGACCGAGAACATGTGGTGCGCCCACACGCTGCCGCCGATGAACCCGATGGCGAGGGTGGCCGCCACCATCATCGGGTAGCCGAACATCACCTTGCGCGAGAAGACGGGGATGATCTCGGAGGCGATGCCATAGGTGGGCAGGACCAGAATATAGACTTCGGGGTGCCCGAAGAACCAGAAGAAGTGCTGCCAGAGGACGGCGGAACCGCCCGCCAGCGCGTCGAAGAAGTGCGCACCCAGATATCGGTCAAAGAGCAACATGATCTGCCCCGCCGTCAGGGGCGGCAACGCGTACAGGATCTCCACCATCGCCATCAGCGTCAGCCATACGAAGAGCGGCATCCGCCCGAGGGTCATGCCCGGGCAGCGCATCGTGAAGATGGTGGTCACGAGGTTGATCGCGCCCGCCACGCTCCCGAAGCCGCTCACCAGCAGAGCGAGGATCCAGTAGTCCGTGCTCGTGCCCGGCGAGAAGGGGCGCTCCGTGAGCGGCGCATAGGCGAACCACCCGACGGCCGGCGCCGAGCCCGCCCCGTACAATCCGGGCCCGCCGATGAAGCTGAAGTAGAGCAGCAGCCCCCCGAAGCATGAGAGCCAGAAGCTGAAGGCATTGAGGCGGGGAAAGGCCACGTCGCGCGCCCCGATCATCAGGGGCACGAGGTAGTTGGCCATGCCGAACATGAGCGGCATGCCCACGAAGAACACCATGGTCGTGCCGTGCATGGTGAACAGCCGATTGAAGGTGTCCGGGCCCACCATGGTGTTGTCGGGGACAGCGAGTTGCCACCGCATCAGGGAGGCCTCGAGACCAGCCACCACGAAGAAGACCAGTCCTAAGCAGACGTACATGATCCCGATGCGCTTGTGGTCGACGGTGACCAGCCACTCGTGGAGCACGGCCAGGAGAGGGACGCGCCCCTCCTTTCCTGCGACCTCCGACTGCCTGACCGTGACGTCGACTGTGGACATGGCTCTTCGTCCCCCGGTCACTTCAGAGTCAGCAGGTAGGCGACCACCGCGCTGATCTGGTCGTCGGTCAGGTTCATGGCCGGCATCAGGGCGCCCGGCTTGAGGTGCGCGGGATCCTTGACCCACCCGAGCAGGTTCTCGCGCGTGTTCCGCGCCACCCCGGCCCCGATGGTTGTGCGGCCCATGAGGTGGGTGAGATCTGGTCCGAAGGTGCCGACGGCATCGATCCCTCGCACGGTGTGACAATTGACACAAGCCGTGGCCAGGAAGACGGCACGGCCGGCCGCGACCTCGGGCGACTCCACGGCTCGGGCCTGCTGGGCCGCGACCCACCGGTCGAACTCGCCTTTGGGATGCACGAAGACGCGAATCTGCATGTTGGCGTGCTGCGTCCCGCAGTACTCCGCGCACTGGCCGTAGTAGACGCCCGCCCGCACGGGTTCGACCCACATGGTATTGGGATGATTGGGGATCACGTCCGTCTTCCCATTGAGCTGGGGGATCCAGAAACTGTGGATCACGTCAACCGATTCCAGTCGGAGGTAGGTGGGGCCGCGTTGCCCGGGCTCGCTGACCGGGATGTGCAGTTCGTTGGCGGTGACGATGCCCAGATCCGGGTAGCGGAACTCCCACCACCACTGATGCCCCACCACGGTTACCCGGAGGGCACCTGCGGGAGCGGCGGCGCGCTCGATTCCGAAGATAGTGCGAGCGGTGGCCAGAAACAGCACGACCACGATGAGCAGCGGGACGACGATCCAGGCGACCTCGATGGAGTTGCTGCCGTACACCTGGGGCGGCTCGCGGTCTTCATCTCCGCGCCGCATTCGGAAGCGGACGAGGGCATGGATGAGAAGGTACGCCACCACCACGAAGATCGCCGCGCAAATGGCGAGCATCAGCCAGGCGAGATCGCGGATCATGAACGCCGGGGTCGAGATCGGCGCGAACACGTTGGGGATGGGGAGCTCGGATCCACTCATGACAGCACATCCGGATCACGACGGCGAGACCAGGTCACCGATTCCTGCATGCCCGCGTGCGAATGCAACGATAGCTGTCCATCGCCTGGGGGATGTCGTTGCGACGAGACTGCGCCAATTCTCAGCAGAGGTCAAGGAAAAGCAGTCTCGCCGCGGGGTGGACGGGCGTCTCCACCAGTCTCGCGAGGGGTTCATCGGCACCGGCGTGGTCGAGCCGAAGCCGGGCCGCCGGGCAATCTGGACCCGCGGCGGCCAACTACCGCCCTTACACTCAGCGATCCAGTTCGTCCTTGGTGATCACGCCGTCACCATTGGCATCGATGGCCTCGAAGTCCTTGAAGCGCGCATTCACGTACTCTTCGAGCGAGAGCTTGCCATCGCCGTTGCGGTCCGCGGCGCGAAAGGGCCTCGGGCCTGACGTTGGCGATCTCCTCGATGACGAGGATCCGGCGATGGAACTCTTCGCGGTCGATGCGTCCGTCCCCGTTCCGATCTGTCTCCGCGAAGGCGCGGTGTGTCTGCTCGCTGATCGGAGGGAGCGTCTGGGCCACGCGAGCCCCGCGAGGGAGAACGACGCTGGCCAGCAGCAGCACGAGCGGGCGTATGCGGAGTCTCCCGTGGCCGACCGGGCGGCAGCGCTCGGGCATCGGGGCTAGTTGACGATCTTCCAGGTACCGTCGGCCTTCCGGCACGCGGTCCCGTACCCTTGATGCTCCTGGCCGCCGATGGTGACCGCTGGGTGAACTCCCGGCGGTACTGACCCTGCGCATTCTGAAACGTTCGGGTCGGAGTCACCGAGCCGGTGTGACCGCTGTCGGGATTGACCCAGGCAGACGAGCGGCCTGAGGGCTGACTCTCCAACGCGGTCCGGGTCGTCTGCGCCTGGCGTGTCTTGTCCTTTTGTCGAGCATGTTCCCCAGGAAGCCGCCCAACAGACCTCCACCGATCACGCCCGCCGCGATGCCCGCGCACCACCTCCGAGCGCGGCGGCCATCAGACCACCTTCCGCCGCCCGCCGAGGCCGACGAGCGCCGCCTTCGGATTGTCCTGAATGCTCTGGCACCCCGCGAAGCCGGCGATCACCCCGCTCGCGAGCCGTCGACCCGCCATCACGCTCTTGCTGCGCTCCCGGCGGTCAGGATAGACAACGAGTGCCGCGGGGAGCACCTCAGGACCTCAGGAGCCCCCACTCCCCGGGGTGCTGCGGTGCGGCAGTGGCACGTACTCCACCGAGGGACGCGTGCGCGTGGGCTGGGCAAACAGCTGCATGAAGTCGTACACCTCCGGTGGCATGTCGGTGCCCACGGGGAGTCCTAACGCCTTGGCTGCCTCGCTCGTGATGGCGTAGTCGTGGGTCCACGTTCCGGAGGCGAGCTTGTTGGCGAGGCTGGCGGCCTGTTCGGAGGGCAGGCGTTCCGCGAGGAGCTCACGAACCGTGGTCTCGACTTGGGCCAGTGCCTTGCGCGCCACGTCGGCCAGAATGAGTGTCTGGTCGTCGATGTCGTTGACGTTCTTGCGTTCCAGAACGGTCATGACTGACGCCGCCGGCGACTGGCCCAACTGGGGATCGACGGGGCCGAGGACGGCGTTGGGATCCATCACGATCTCGTCAGCGGCGAGGGCGATGAGAGTCCCTCCCGACATGGCGTAGTGGGGAACGAACACCGTGACCTTGCCCGGGTGCCGCTTGAGCGCATTGGCGATCTGCGCCGCCGCCAGCACGAGACCCCCTGGGGTGTGGATGATCAGGTCGATGGGCACGCTCGGGTCTGTGAGCTTGATGGCGCGCAGCACTTCCTCCGAGTCGTGCACGTCGATGTATTTCATGATGGGGAAACCCAGCAGTGCCATGGTCTCCTGGCGATGCACGAGAGCGATGGTTCGGCTTCCCCGTTGTTTCTCGAAGCGCGTCAGGAGACGCAAACGGCTGGCGTCAAGAAGCTTCTGCTTGAGGATCGGCTGCAGCGCCGTGATGGCGATGAAGATCCAAAAGACCTCGGTCAGGCTCATCACTTGCCCTCCTCATGCTCGCGACGACCGCACAGCTCTTGAAAAACGAGCGCGCCCGGACAGAGTATCCGGGCGCGTCGAGGGCGGGAGTCTAGGGAGAAGAGGGAGGCGGCGCTTCGCCCCCCTCATCTCTAATGAGCCC